>NZ_JAJALJ010000001.1:2338732-3684892 GCF_020523835.1 Delftia sp. Lp-1
CCTTTGTCCAACCGCTGCACAGGTGCAGTGCCTTACCTGGAATCACCCGCCATGACTTCAGCAATGACTCCCGCGCTGCACGGCCAAGAAGGGCTGGGCGCGTGTCGCCGGACAGGCAGACCATTTCCGTCGTTTTGGCGGCACGCCCAAGAAGGCGCAGAGCGTGGACCAACTGGTGGAGCTTGCCAGCAAGAAGGCAGCCTGAGCGATCTGCTCCGGCCTTTGTCCAACCGCTGCACAGGTGCAGTGCCTTACCTGGAATCACCCGCCATGACTTCAGCAATGACTCCCGCGCTCACTGTCGCGATGACTCCCATTGAATTGCGAACCCTGATCGATCGCTACCGTGCCGAGGGCCTGGTGCCGCCAGGGCCGCTGGTCTGCAGCGGTGGCCGGGCGCCGGACGGCAGCTTCAATCCCTTCGGCACCGTGGCCGATCTGGTGGTGGACCTGAAGGTGTCGCTGGACGAGGCCGACGCGGCCGGCCTGCAGGCGCTGGACATCCATGCCGATACCGTGGTGGTGCCCAAGGGGTTCGACAGGCGGCTTGACGGTTCGGTGCGGCGGCTGACGGTGGTTGCCCGCCGCATTGTTTCCGAAGGCACGACGGTGCTGCGCATGCTGCATGACGCGGGCAACGAGCTCAGCAGGGTGCGCATTTTCGTGGAAGCCGTGGAGGGCCGGTTCACGCTGTACGGCGGCCCCACGCGCGACACCCCTTATGCGCTGGAGGAGGCCTGGGACACGGTGGCGAGGCCGCAGTTCAGCAATTTCCTGTGGCAGGACAACCGGGCTGTGGTGAAGCACACCCCCGTGCCGCCCGGCCTGCTGGAGCATGGCGAGCCGATGCACAGGGTGCTGGCCGCGCTGTTTGCCCTGAGCGCCGGCATGGCGGGCAGGCCCGGCCACAGCGCGGCCGAGCTGGCGTTGTGCCATGAGGCGCTGGGCTGGATCACGCGCTGGTCGGGGGTCGAGTCCGGGTTTGGCGAGTTGATCCAGGCGGCGGGTTCGCTGCAGCGTCTGCTGCCTGTCATGGGCGTTGACGGGTTGGCCAGGCCGATTCCTGATCTGAGCGCAGGCAGCTATCTGTCGCTGGCCAAGGCCCGGCAGGAGGTGATGGCGGCCATGGAGGCCCACCTGCGCAGCCTGCGCGCCAGCGGCGAGCTGGCAGGTGCCGTGGGCAGCGTCGCGCAGGCGTTTGCCGACCGGGACACCTTGGACCTCAAGACGCTGGAGGCACGTTGCACCGAGCTGGAGCAGCGGTTGATTCAGCAGATCGAGGCCCTTGACCGCGCCGCACGCACGGTGCGCCAGGAGGAGCTTGAAGCGGAACTTGCCGCCATGCGGCTCAAGCTTGAAAGCGACGTTGCCCAGATCGTGCGCACCGTGAAGATGAGCCTGGAAATCGCCTTTGGCGTCATCGCAGTCGCGGGCAGTGTGGCCGCCCTGTGCGTGGGCGTGCCGCCCGACCCGAAGGCGTTGACCGAGACCGGTCAGAAAGGCGTGCTCGGCCTGAGGGATTTGTACGGGCAGGCCAAGACGCTTGGCGGCAGCATAGACGGCCCGCTCAAGGCGCTGAAGGCCCTGGGCCAGTCGTTTGCCATTCCGCTGCAATGGGCCAGGCACAACTCCAGCACGCTCAAGAATCTGGTGGATCCCGCCAAGGGCGCATTGAATGCGGTGCTGCCGGTGATCCGTGGGCCACTGGGCGGGCTGGATGTCGAGGGGATTTCCCGGGAGTTGGGCGACACCATGCGTGCATTGGCGCTCATGCCGGATGCCAATGAAGCCAAGGCCGCCTGGACGGTGCTGGAAAACGATGCAGTCAACCGGCTGGATCTGGTGCTTGCCACGGAAGGCACCGAGGCGGCCGTGCGCAACGCCGCCAACACCCTCAAGACACAGGTGCAGAAGGTGGCCGTCTATGGCCGCCTGCTGGCAGAGCAAAGCGCATCCAAGAATGCCATTGCCCTTGAGCTTGCCACGCTCAAGCTGGAATACGTTGCGGTGATCGGCAAGCGCAAGCGCCTGCAGGCACTGGAGCAGCAGGCGCTGACAGAGCTGGAGCGCAGCGCGCGGCTGCAGGGAGAAATCACCCTCAGGGCAGAAAGTGCGCGCCGCGGCTTCTTCGTGGACTGCTTCGGGGTCCGCGCCGCACAGGCCTACGAGACCGGCAAGCAGCCCGGCCACCGTCTGTCGATGCCGGGCACGGCCGCCGCCATGGCAGATGCACACGCCACCCTGCTGGCAGACCACGCCAGCGCGCAGGCCGCCAATGCGAGGGCCAAAGGGGATTTGCGGCGGGAATTGCGGGTCACTGACGCCGCGCTGCTGCAGCAGCTGGCGCATGGGCAGCCCATCAGCCTGTCCATTGCCACCAGCCATCCGGCACTGGCCAGCTACCGCCGCATCCGCCTTTCTTCGGTGCAGGCCTGGCTGGAGTTTGCCGATGCCTCGGCCCAGCGCATCAATATCGACATGGTGACTGGCAGCGACTTTCATGACAGCACGGGCAACGGGGACGAGAGGCTTTTCTGCTCGCCCCTGAAGATCAACTTCACGTACGCCGGCGACCAGATCGAGTTCTCGCAGCACCTGGGAGATGTCTGCCCGACGCCGTTCACGACGTGGCTGATCGAAGTGCTGGAGCCCCGACAGATGCCGGCAGCGCCTCGGGCCCTGCGCCTGCTGATGGCCGGCACTGCAGCCAGATGACCCGGCTTCTGTGGCTGCCCGCCGCTGCCACGGCGCTGTGCTGCGGTGGCGCCATGGCAGCGAGCTGCCGCGTCGAAGCCGAGCCGGCGCGTGAGCCAGTCGCACGGCAGGTATGGACCGATATCGCCGAGTTCTCGTTCCTGACCGGGCTTGATCTGGACGATGCCAGCGGCCGCATGACGCTGGTAAGGAGCCTGGAGAGCATGCAGTCGTTCCCTGCGCTGAAGGCGGCATCGGCCGCTTGGGGCACGCTGCGTGCGCGTATCGACGGGCTGGCCAATACGGTGCAAAAGCTGGGGCAGGCCGTCGGGCGTTTGCAGCAGCTGTGCGACCAGCTGGATGCCGTTTCGCTGGCTCCCGACGCGCCGCTGGACGAGGCCCGATGGAATGCGGGTGTCGCAGCCGTCGAGACGGAGATGGATGCGGCCATTGCGGCGGCTGCACCCGTCGTGGCGCAACTGGAAAGTCATGCCTCGCTGCTTCGCGTGGCCGCCGCGCACCATGCCAGGCAGCCGCCACCGGCAAACGCGGTGGTCCGCCTCGGGCCCGCGCCGCAGGCGATGGCAACGGAATTCAGCACCCTGGCATTGCGCTGGCGGGCCGTGGCCTCCGACCTTGCAAATGCTCGCCGCATCTTGCCGGTGAGGCCGGTGCGTGGTTCATCCGCGCCCTTGATCGCCATGACGGCCGCCATGCGGGAACTGGCACGGATCTCCGCCGAGGCGCACGCACTCTCGGCCCAGCGGCTCAGCGATGCCGATTTTCGGCGCTACGAGACGGGCGACTACCTGTACGACCAATGCCCCATGCTCAAGGACCGCCAGTGGGTCGGGCTGCAGAACCTGTATTGGAGTGAAAGGCGCAATGCGGTAGCGCTGCTGCAGGGCACGGGCCTTGTGTCTCCTCCCGGTCTGTTCAACGTCGAGCCATGGCAGATTTCCGTCCCGGCCATGATTCTGGGCGCCGACAGATGGAGGTTCATGCGCACCGGCAAGGG
Organism: Delftia sp. Lp-1; assembly: GCF_020523835.1. NCBI lineage: Bacteria > Pseudomonadati > Pseudomonadota > Betaproteobacteria > Burkholderiales > Comamonadaceae > Delftia > Delftia sp. Lp-1. Next base: position 2,342,445 of record NZ_JAJALJ010000001.1, read on the forward strand.
CTACTGGCTTGTCCAGAATGCGGCGTTCGGACCGGGCACCATGGCGCTCGATGTCACCAGCGTGGCGGGGAAATCGCATCTTGAGCTGAAGATGACGGCGTCAGCGGGAGACTCCCCACGCTTCAGCGGCCAGCAATGGCGCTGTGCGCCCAGTGACCTGCCGGGTCAGTTCCATCTCTACAACCGCTTCCTGTCGGATGCCGTCGTACTGGACACGGCCAATGACAATGGTATTGCCGTCATGCTGCCGGCCACCAGCCGCTCCTCTGGCCAGTATTGGCGTGTGATCGAGCGGTAAGAGGTACTTGGGGGCAGGACCCCCTTGATCTCAACCGCACTTGAGGTTGCATGCTCCAGGCTTCTCGTCGCCATGGCACTGCGCCATGGCCGGCGCAGACCTTGCAACCAAGAAGCATCCATGCCCCATCAAGATTCCCTCACGCTGGACGATCAGGTCCGGCCGACGACCACCGAGAGCTGGTCCATCCTGTCCTCCCCCTACCGCCTGACGACGATCGGCATCGTCTCGCTGGTGGCCTTGATTGCCTTTGAGGCCCTGGCCGTGGCCACCGCCATGCCGGCGGTGGCCCGCGCGCTCGATGGGGTGCCGCTGTATGCGGTTGCCTTTGGCGTGACCCTGGCCACCAGCGTGGTGGGCATGACGGTGGCGGGCGGCTGGTGCGACGCGCGCGGGCCGGCGGCGCCGCTGTGGTCTGGCATGGCGTGTTTTGTGGCGGGGTTGCTGCTGGCGGGCTTTGCGCCTTCCATGCCGGTGTTTCTGGCGGGGCGGCTGGTTCAGGGGCTGGGGGCGGGCGGCATGTCGGTGGCGCTGTATGTGCTGGTGGGCCGGCGGTATCCCGAGGCACTGCGGCGGCGCATTTTTGCGGCGTTTGCCACGGCCTGGGTGGTGCCCGCGCTGGTGGGGCCGGCGTTGAGCGGCCTGGTGGTGGAGCACCTGGGCTGGCGCTGGGTGTTCCTGGGCGTGCCCCTGCTGGCCTTGCCGGCCGGGGCGATGCTGCGCCCGGCGCTCCAAGGCCTGGGCGGCCATGGCCAGGGCATGCAGGGCGGTGTGCGGCGCGGGCTGCGGGCCCTGGGCGCGGCCACGGGCATCTGCCTTCTGTATGTGGGCGGGCAGAGGCAATCGGCGGGCGCCTTGGGGGCGGTGGCGGTGGCCGCGGCCTTGTCGCTGGTCTGCACCTGGAAGCTCTTGCCGGCCGGCACGCTGCGCGCCGGGCGCGGGCTGCCCAGCGTGATCGCCTTGCGCGGTCTGGTGTTTGCAGCATTCTTCGGGGCCGAGGCGTTCCTGCCGCTGGGGCTGGCGCGCGAGCACGGGCTGTCAGCGCCCATGGCGGGGCTGGTGCTGAGCGCGGGTGCGCTGGGCTGGTGCTCCGCTTCCTGGTACCAGGGACACAGCCGCAACGGCTGGAGCCGTCACCGCTTCCTTCGTGTGGGCACCAGCGCGGTGCTGGCGGGCGTGCTGCTGACGGCATCGGTGGCTTGGCCGGCCGTGCCCGTGTGGGTGGCGGTGGTGGGCTGGATCGTGTCGGGGCTGGGCATGGGCCTGCTCTCGGCAAGCCTGTCGGTGCTCACGCTGTCCATGTCCGCGCCCGGCGAGCAGGGTGCCAACAGCTCGGCCCTGCAGCTGTGCGAGGCCATTGCCGTGGCGGCCACCCTGGCCATTGGCGGATCGCTGTTCGCGGCCTTGCTGGAGACTTCGGCCCAGGCGGCCTATCTGGCGAATTTTGGGGTTGCGGCGGCGGCGGCGGTGTTGGCGGCGGTGATCGTGGGGCGAACGGATACGCGGCAGGTGTTTGTGGGGTGAGGGGGCCGGCTTTGCCATCACAAAGATCGCTGGATGAGTGTTTAAGCCTGGCTCTGTAGGACGTGCGCGCAGGGGCTGGCGCGCCCGGGGACCACGCCTTGCCCTGTGGCGCCTGTGCTGTGATGGCGGCTTGTCCAACCAACGCACAGGAGAAACACATGTCCGAGAAAACCGCTTCCGTCCATTGGGAAGGTGCAGGCAAGACCGGCCAGGGCCGCATCAGCACGGAGACCGGCGCGCTCAAGGACCATCCCTACGGGTTTGGCAGCCGCTTCGGGGATGACCGCAAGGGAACCAACCCCGAGGAGATCGTGGGCGCCGCGCATGCGGCGTGTTTCACGATGGCCTTTGCTTTTGCCTGCGAGAAGGCGGGCATCGCCACCGAGATGCTGGACACCACAGCCAAGGTCCGGCTTGCCAAGGACGGCGAGGGCTTCAAGATCGACCGCATTGCCCTCACGCTGCAGGCCAAGGTGCCCGGCATCGATGATGCGCAGTTCCAGAAAATCGCCCAGGAGGCCAAGTCCCAGTGCCCGCTGTCCAAGGCACTGGCAGGCGTGCCCGAGGTGACCTTGGCGGCCACGCTGCTGCATTGAGTTCGCACACGCGCTTGTGCCGGGAGGTGGGGCAGGGCAGGTGCAGCGCTCTGGCTTGCCGGGCCCTCAATCCTGGGCCATGAAGCCTTTGCCGCAATCGCCGCAGATCAGGTTCAGCCCCGGCTTGCCCCAGACATTGACGGGCGCGGCGCAACCGCCGCAGCGGTACTTGACGCGCAGGGACTTGTTGACGGGCTGCACCATGGTCTCGCCGGTGGTGGAGCCTGGCACAGCCACCGAGGTGCCCACGGGCCGCACGGCTTCGGCCAGGGCGGGCACGGAGGACATGGGCGGCTGCGTGCCCTGCATGCCCTGGATCTGCGTGGCCATGCTCCACTGGCCCGTGACCACATGCTCGATGGCCGGGAAGCGGTCGTACCAGCTCAGTTGGAAGCGCGTGGTCAGCAACTGCTCGCAGGCCGCGAGGAAGGGGCCGCCCGCCATGGCGTAGTCGGCCATCATGTCGCCCGTGCGCCGCCCGCCGGGCCGGCCCGTGGACGAGGGCATGAGGCCCAGCGATTCCAGCTTGTCCGCCCATTCCTCGTTGTGATACCGCGCGCGGCCCGGCTTGCCGAAGTGGTGCTGCCACAGGTGCGTCATCTCATGCACCAGGGTCTGCAGCGTCTCGATGATGGGCACGGCCGCGAAGTAGGCGGGGTTGAGCGCAATCTCGTCCGTGGTGCTGCCATCCAGCGACGCAAAGCGCGCCGCAGAGAAGTAACCGCAGGTGCGTTTCTCGCGCTGCAGCGTGATCAGGCAATGGGGCAGGGCATCGTCGAACAGGCGCTGGTTGAAGTGCTCGTAGGCCTGCTGCAACTCGGAATAGGTTTCGCGCGTGGGGACTGCGCGCGAAGAGGCAAGGGAAGATGCAAGGGAAGAGGCAGTGGCCGAGAGCATGGCTGGATTGTGCAATACAGCCATGCCGCCATTGGCGAGTTTCAGGGCGATCCGTCCTGCACGTTCAACGCCTCCCCAATCGCATAGAACTGCCCACCCGCCACGTAGTGCAGGCTGCGCAGCGCGGGGTCGGCGTCCTCGAAGTGCCAGTGGCCGTCGCGGAACACGCGGGTGTCGGACCAGGCGCCCACGATCTCGCCGATGAACAGGTCGTAGGCCTGCTGGTTGTGGGGTTCCGGGATCAGCCTGCAGGCCAGCCAGCCGGCGCAGCCGTCCACCAAGGGCAGGTCGAACCCTTCCATGCCGAACAGCTGAACGCCGCTGGTGGTGAGCTTGCCGGCATCGGTGGAAAGGGTGCGCGTGCCGACCTGGTGCGTGAGCTGCAACTGGGCGGCCGTGGGCACCTGGATCACGAACATGCCGCTTTGCTCGACCAGGGCGCGCGTGGCCGTGGCCTTGTCCAGCACCACGGTGAGCTTCGGGGGCGCAAAGTCCAGCGCGCAGCACCAGGCTGCGGCCATGACGTTGTCCACGCCGCCATGGCGGGCCGAGACCAGGACGGTGGGGCCGTGGTTGATCAGCCGGTAGGACTTGGCGAGATCGACCGGGGCGATATGCGGGTTCATGCGAGCTTTCTGAGAGGTTCTTTACTGTGCATGGTGTTCACTCGGCCAGCGCCTCGGAACCCACGATATGGACGCCGGGCCTGGCGTTGACAGCAGCCTCTATCAAGGCCTGCGCAATGCGGTGCGCGGGGTTGAGCCGCCAGCGCCGGGGCAGCAGCGGGCACAGGGCGCCAAGAACGCCGACCATGAAGCGTTCGCCCGCGCGGTGTTCGGTGCGCGGGCCGCTGATCAGGCCGGGGCGCACGAAGGTGAGGGAGGCAAAGCCTTGAGCCTGCAGGTCGCGCTCGAGCTCACCCTTGACGCGGTTGTAGAAGATGCGTGAGCCGGCATCGGCGCCCATGGCCGAGTTCAGTACATAGGTGGCTGTGCCATGGCGCCGCGCCAGCTGTGCGGCCAGCAGCGGATAGTCATGGTCCACACGCCGAAACGCCGGCTGGCTGCCGGCTGTCTTGATGGTGGTGCCCAGGGTGCAGACCAGGGCATCGGCCCGCCACCAGTCGGCGTCTTCAGGCAGGTGCTCGAAATCGACGAGGGGGGCGAGCAGCCTGGGATGCGCCGGCAGCGCCCGGCGTACCGGGGCCACGACGTGGGTAATGCGGCTGTCGGCCAGGGCCTGTTGCAGCACCTGGCTGCCCACCAGCCCCGTGGCGCCCACGATCAGCAGTTGCATGGCTTGGTCTTTCGATTGGTCATTCGATGAGGACGCAGGTCAGCCAGTGTGCCGCAGATCGTGGGGTGGATGGCCGGCTCAGGCGGCCACTGGCCAGTCCGTGTAGCCTTGGGCACCGCCGCCGTAGTAGGCCTCGTGCGGGGCCACGGCCAGTTCCTTGCCATGGCGCAGGCGGGCCACCAGGTCGGGGTTGGCGATGAAGGGGCGGCCGATGGCCACGGTGTCGATCAGGCCCTTGGCGCGGCGGTCCATGGCCAGTTCCAGGTCATAGCCGTTGTTGCCCATGTAGGCGCCGTCAAAGAGCTTGCGCAGCGCGTCCAGGTCCACGCCGGGCGGCAGTTCGCGCGAGCCGCCGGTGGCGCCTTCCACGAAGTGCAGGTAGGCCAGGCCAAAGCGGTTGAGCTGGGGGATCAGGTAGCCGTAAAGCGCCATCACATCGCTGTCCAGCGGCGTGTTGCCGGCGTTGGGCGTGACGGGCGACAGGCGGATGCCCACGCGGTCGGCGCCCCAGACCTTGGCCACGGTGTCGGTGACTTCCAGCGTCAGGCGGGCGCGGTTTTCGATGCTGCCGCCATAGGCGTCGCTGCGGTGGTTGGTGGAGTCGCGCAGGAACTGGTCGAGCAGGTAGCCGTTGGCCGAGTGCACTTCCACGCCGTCAAAGCCTGCACGCTTGGCGCATTCGGCCGCATGGCGGTATTGCTCGACGATGCCGGGGATTTCGCTGGTTTCCAGAGCGCGGGGCATGGATACCTCGGCCACGCCGTTGGGCGTGAAGGTGACGCCTTCGGCCTTGATGGCAGAGGGGGCGACAGGGGCCACGCCACCGGGCTGCAGGTCCACGTGCGAGTAGCGGCCCACGTGCCACAGCTGGGCCACGATCTTGCCGCCGGCCGCGTGCACGGCGTCGGTGACCTTCTTCCAGCCGGCGACCTGTTCCTCGGTCCAGATGCCGGGCGTGAGGTTGTAGCCCCGGCCCTGTGCGGAGATGTTGACGGCTTCGCTGATCAACAGGCCCGCGCTGGCGCGCTGGGCGTAGTAGGCGGCGTGCAGTTCGGTGGGCACGCCGTCGTTACCGGCGCGGCTGCGGGTCAGCGGGGCCATGACGAAGCGGTTGGCGAGCGACAGGCCGCCCAGTTGGGTGGGGGAGAACAGATCGGTGTGAAGGCTGTGGTCGGTCATGGTGTGCAGTGGTGGTGGTTGAACAAAGAGGAAGAGGGATGGGTAAGAGGTGAAGGGTTTGAAGTTGACCAGTCGTCTACAAACAAGGCAAATAAAAAGCGGCGGCCAGGCCTGCTCAGCCCAGCAGCCGCTTCGTGGACACAAGGGCTGCGGCAAATGGCTCCTCATGCCGGCCCAGCTTGGACAGCAGGGAGGCGCCCAGCCACAGCTGGTACAGCGATTCGGCCAGCGCAGGCGCGTCCAGGTCGGATGTGATGGAGCCATCGGCCTGGCCGGCGCGCACGCAGTCGGTCAGCCGGGTGATGATGGCGTCGGTGCCGGTGCGCAGCACCGAGCGCATGTCGTCGGACAGGTCGCAGACCTCGGGGCCCAGCTTGACCACGAGGCACTGGCCTCCTGCATGGGCCGAGCACTGGTTCTGCGTCCAATGGCGGAAGTAGGTCATCAGCCGGGAGATGGCCGGATCGGGCGTTTCCATGAGCGCATCGATCTTGGCCAGGTACTCGTCGAAGTACTCCTGCAGCAGGGCCTGGCCGAACTCTTCCTTGGACTTGAAGTAGTAGTAGAAGGAGCCCTTGGGCACGCCCGCAGCCGCGACGACCTCGGCCAGGCCGACGGCCGTATAGCCTTTCTGGGTCATCAACGCCTTCGCCACATCAAGGATGTGCTGGCGTGTTTCCTGTGCGGGTTTCTTCATGGGATCGAAGTCTAACGTAAAAACCGACCAGTCGTCTACAAACTTTGTTCCAGCGTCATTCCGGCGGTCGCAAGGCCTGCGCCGTGTCGGGCAAGTCACCCGGCCGGATGATGCGCGCAAGGCCCATCCTGTCGCTCAGAAAGTCGATCAAGGCGCGGGCGGCGCCGGACTGGAAGCGGTTGGGCATGTACAGCATGAACATGCGGCCCTGGTTGATGCTGAAGTCGTAGTCCTGCATGGCCAGCACGACGCGGCCATCTTCCACCTGGCGGCGCACCATGTAGTCGGGCACCAGCCCCACGCCCAGGCCGCCAGTGATGCAGTCGCACAGGAAAGGGTAGCTGCGCGACATCAGCGTGGGCGTGATGTCCAGCTCCTCCAGCGGCTGGCCGTTCCGCGCAATCTGCAGGCGCACCTTGCCGCTTTCTCCGCCCGATGTGATGAGCGGCGTGCGCGACAGCTCGGACGGGGTCTCCGGCAGGCGGTGGCTGCGCAGCCAGTCGCTGGAGGCGCACAGGCTGTAGCGCACCGGCCCCATGTCGCGCGCCACCAGCATGGGTGGCGGGTCGGACATGACGCGGATGGCGATGTCCACGCTGTCCTTGAGCAGGTTGTCTATGAAGTTTTCCAGGCGGATGTCCAGCACCACCTGCGGATGGGCGCGCTTGAACTCGATCAGCCATGGCGCCATGACCAGATGGCCGTAGCCGGTGGGCACGCTCAGCCCGATCTTGCCCGAGATGTCGTCCGTGCTGCTTTGGGCCAGCTCGCGCACCAGCTCGGTCTCGTTGAGGATGTTGCGCGCATGGCGATAGATGCGCTGGCCGACCTCGGTGGCCTCCACGCCCTGGGGCGTTCTGCGCAGCAGCGATGCGCCCAGGGACTTCTCCAGCCGGGCCAGGTGGTAGCTCACGTTGGCCCGCGACATGTTCAAGAACTTTGCCGCCTGGCTCAGGTTTCCGTGCTCGATGATCTGGACAAGGATGTTGAATGCCAGGAGATCCATGCGCTGCAGTCCAAGGGGGTGTCAATATTGTTTGACATGATGTCAACCGCCGCCGCCATTGTCAAAGAGGGTGCGCTGGGCAGAATGGGCCAGCCAGAACACATAAACATTCAAGGAGACAAGATGGCAGGCATCACAAAAAGACAGGCGTTGGCCAAGGGCATGGCGCTGGGCGCCATCGGCGTGGCTGCGTTCGCATCGCTGTGCGGCGCGGCGCAGGCCAATACCGATACCGGCGCCTGGCCCGACAGGCCGATTCGCCTGGTCGTTCCCTTCCCGCCGGGCGGGCCCACCGATGGCGCGGCGCGCGTGTACGCAGAGGCGCTGGCGCGCCAGCTGGGCCAGCCCGTGGTGATAGAGAACAAGCCCGGCGCATCGGGCGCGGTGGCGGCAGGCCAGTTCCGCACGGCAGCGCCTGACGGCTATACGCTGATGATGATGGTCACGCCCACCATCATGGCGCCGCATTTCTTCAAGAACGTCAAGTTCCACCCGGCCACGGATTTCGCCCCGGTCACCAAGATCTACGACCTGCCCAATGTGATTGCGGTCAATGCGCAGTCGCTGCCCAAGGTGACCGACCTCAAATCGCTGTTCCAGTACGCCAAGGCGCAGCCCGCCACGCTGGACTACACCAGCTCCGGCGCGGGCAGCTCGGGCCACCTGAGCATGGAACTGATGAAATCCGCCAAGTTGCACACCATGCAGCACGTGGCCTACAAGGGCAGCGCGCCCGCCATGAACGACACGCTGGGCGGCGTGGTGCCGGTGATCTATGCGGACATGGTGTCTGCGCTGCCCCATATCCGCAGTGGCCGGCTGAAGGCGCTGGCGGTGGGCACGCCGCAGCGCGTGAAGGCGCTGGACGGCGTGCAGACCATGGCCGAGCAGGGCTTTGGCGGCTATGAGGCATCGTCCTGGGGCGGCCTGGTGGCACCCAGGGACACGCCGCGCGCCATCATCGACAAACTCAGCGCCACCTCGCGCCAGCTGCTGGCCACCGACGAGGTGCGCGACCGCTTCGAGAAGATCGGCGTGACGGCCGCCTACCTCAACCCTCAGGACACCGAGGCCCTGATCCGCAGCGACTACACGCGCTGGGGCGAGGTGGTGCGCACCAACGGCCTGGGCGCGGAGTGAGCCCATGGCCATGAGTCCTATCCCTGCGCAATCCATGTTCCGGCCCCTGCGGGCCGTGCGTTCCTTGGCCGATGTGGAGGCCATCGAAAGCCAGCCCATGGCCGGGCTGATCACGGCGCAAACGGTCTACGACCTCTTTTGCAACTCCGCGCGTGAGCACGGCCAGGGCAGGGCGCTGAGCTTTCTGCCCCAGGCCGGCAGCGTTCATGACGCCCGGCACCTGAGCTATGCCGAGCTGCTGGGCAAGATCCACCAGACGGCCAATGCCCTGCATGCGCTGGGCATGGGCGCCAGCGACACGGTAGCCATCCTGCTGCCAGGCTGCATGGAGTACCACTTTGCGCTGTGGGGCGGCGAGGCGGCGGGCATCGTGCAGCCCATCAATCCTTTGCTGAGTGCCGAGAAGATCTCTGCCCTGATGCGGACCACGGGCGCGCGCTTTCTGATCGCCTGGGCGGACGAGGACGATGCCGGCATCCGCGAGAAAGTCACGGCGCTGGATGCGGATCTGGCGCATGTGCTCTGGGTTTCGCATGAAGGCCGGGTTCCCCGGGGGGATGGACAGCGCTGGCCCGCCAGCGATCTGCATGCCGCCCTGGCCGCCCAGCCCTCCGACCGGCTGGTGAGCGGGCGCCAGCCCCAGGCCGGCGACGTGGCGGCCTACTTCCATACCGGGGGCACCACGGGTGCGCCCAAGATCGCCGTGCAGACGCATGGTGCCCAGGTCTACACCGCCTGGGCCAGCGTGCAGATGCAGGGCCTGAACACGGCCGACCGCACCATCAACGGCTACCCGCTGTTCCATGTGGCGGGCGTGCTGCCGGGCTCGCTGGCCTGCTTCTCGGCCGGGGCCCACGTCATCATTCCGACCACCGGTCTGTTTCGCAACAAGGCCGTGATTGCCGGCTTCTGGCGCATGGCGGCACAGTGGAAGCCCACGCTGATGTCGGCCGTGCCCACGGTGCTGGCCGCGCTGGTGGAGGTGCCGCTGCAGGGGGCCGATGTGTCCTCCATCCGCTACTTCCGCACGGGCGCCGCGCCGCTGTCGCCCGAGGTGGCGGCGCGCTTCAAGGCGCAAAGCGGTTTCCATGTGCACGAGAGCCTGGGCATGACCGAGATGACGGGCATCTCCACCATCACGCCGCCCGGCCTGCACGCGGCGGCGGGCCATGTGGGCCTGCGCCTGCCGTTTGCGCGCCTGGCCGTGCGCCGCATGGGGCCGGACGGCCGGCCATCAGGGCAGGAAGCCGCGCCCGGCGAAACCGGCATGGTGGTGTTCCAGTCGCCCAACCTGTTTTCCGGCTACCTGGGCGGCATCGCGTCGTCCAGCTACCTCACCGATGACGGCTGGCTGATCACGGGGGACCTGGGCTCGGTCGGCGACGATGGCCTGCTGCGGCTGCGCGGGCGCTCCAAGGACGTGATCATCCGCAGCGGCCACAACATCGATCCGCAGGTGATAGAGCAGGCGCTGGAGCGCCATCCCGCCGTCAAGGCCTGCGCCGCCGTGGGCGCACCCGATGCCTATGCGGGGGAGGTGCCTGTGGCCTTTGTCGCGCTCCAGCCCGGCGCCCAGGCCGATGAGACCGAACTGCTGGCCTTTGCCGCAGCCGGCGTGGACGAAGCGCCTGCGCGCCCGCGCTATGTGCACATCATCGATGCGCTGCCCACCACCAACGTGGGCAAGGTCTACAAGCCGCGCCTGCGCAGCATGGCTGCGGAAATCTACGCCCGCACCCTGGTGGCCCAGGCGCATGAGCGCATGGGCCTGCCGCTGCCGCCCGCGGCCAGCACCACGCATGCGGAAGGCGAGGGCTTTGTGCTGCGCCCGGCCAGGGCGGCTGACCGGAGCCCTTGGGAGCAGGCCGCTGAGGCGCTGGCCTTCACGGGCGAGCCGGTGCGCATCGAGGATGCCGCCTGAACGCTGGGCCGGACCCCATTGCAGCCACCTGGTGAACTGCGCCGGGGCGGTGTGCAATGCGCATAGAATGCAAACCATTCGCATTCAATAATCAATGCGGCGACATGCGGCCGCACCCCACTCCCCAAGCACGTTCATGCCGTCGGCCCGTTGTGGCGCCGATGGCTGTTTTTTTGTCCTTTGAGGAAGCTGCAATGAAGAAACACTGGATTCTTGTCTCCGCACTCCTGGCCGCCAGCGGCGCCAGCCAGGCCCACCAGATCTGGCTGGAACAGCCGGCCGGCGAAACCGCCGTGATCCGCTTTGGCGAGTTTGGCGACAACCTGCGCGAGACATCGCCGGGCCTGCTCGACAAGTTCGGCAAGCCCGTGGCCACCCTGGTGTCTGCCCAGGGCGAGAAGGCGGCCGATGGCCGCAAGACCGGCACCGGCTTTGCGCTGCCCTTCAAGGCCGGGCAGGGCGACAGCATCGTGGCCGAGGATGCCGGCTACCCGCTGTACACCAGCAAGAAGGGCGAGCAGGAACTGCGCAACTGGTACCACCCGGCCGCGCGCCTGATCACCGGCTTTGCCGCCCAGGCCCCGCGCCTCACGCTGGATGTGGTGCCCTCGGGCAAGGCCGGCGAGTTCAAGGTCATCTACAAGGGCCAGCCGCTGCCCAAGGCCAAGGTCGTGCTGACCGTGCAATCGGGCTGGAGCAAGGAAGCCCATGCCGACGAGCAGGGCCTGGTGCAGTTCGACATGCCCTGGAAGGGCACCTACGTGGCCGAAGCCACGCACGACGAGCGCAGCGGCGGTGAGCGCACCGGCCCGAACGGCGCAGAAAAATACGACGGCGTGCACTACGTGACCTCGGTCACCTACGTCAAGCCCGAAGGCGTGGCGCCCATCGCTGCCGGCCCTGCGGCCAAGCCCAACAAGTAAGCGCTGCGGCCAGACACCTTGGCCCGAGACGCAGGCAGCCATGCCTGCCGGCCTCCATGCCTCATGCATGGAGGCTTTTTTATGGGCGCTGCAGTAGGAGCACATGGGTGGGTGCGGGATTCGTCGTATACGATTGAATATTTCGTGAAGAGAGGGGCGTGGGCTTCAACGCCGCGTCCTAGAGGAGGAAATCCATGTTCAAACGCATACTGTCCCGCGGCCTGGCGCCGCTCCTGGCGCTGTTGTTTGCCGGCTCGGCCAGCCTGGCCCATGCCGATGAAGGCCTGCTGCTGGCCGCTGGCGCCGGCTACCGCAAGCCCGTGCTGGAACTGCTGCAGGCCTTCGGCCAGGCCACGGGCATTCGCGCCGAGGCCAGCTTTGGCAACATGAAGCAGATCGAGACCCAGGCCCGCCAGAACCCCGAGATCGCCGTGCTGATTGGCGACCGCGCCTTTGTCGAGCCCATGCAACTGGCCGAGCGCTACATCACGCTGGGCCAGGGCCAGCTGGTGCTGGTGGCCGCGCGCGGCCAGCGCCTGGAAAGCGTGCAGGACCTGGCCAGGCCCGAATTCAAGCGCATTGCCATCGCCGACCGCAGCAAGGCCGTGTACGGCAACGCGGCGCGCATCTGCCTGGAGCGCCTGGGCCTGGCGCAGACGCTGGGCGAACGCCTGGTCGAAGTGGCCACGGTGCCCCAGGTCAGCGCCTATGTGACCACCGGCGAGGTGGACGCAGGCTTCGTCAACAAGACCGAGGCCCTGGCCCTGAAAGACCGCGTGGGCGCCAGCGTGCCGGTGGCGGCCAGCTGCCATCCGCCCATCGAACTGAGCCTGGCCGTGCTCAAGGGCCGCGCCTCATCACCGCAACTGCAGGCGCTGCTGGACTTCATCGCCACGCCGCAGGCCCGCCAGGTGCTGGAGCGGCACGGCCTTTGATGGGCCACCCAATCCCTGCTGGCAACTGACAGTCCATGACCGCCTCCGTTTGCGCCCAGGCGCCACTGGCCCTGACCGCGCAGGTCATTGCCTGGAGCCTGATGCTGCAATTGCTGGTGGGCGCAGGCCTGGGCTGGCTGCTGGCACGGCGCCGGTTTGCGGGGCGCCAGTTGGTCGATGCACTGGTCAGCCTGCCGTTGGTGTTTCCGCCCATCGTGCTGGGCTATGGCCTGCTGGTGCTGCTGGGCCGGCAAGGGCTTGTCACCCAGATGCTGCCGGCCGTGCTGCGGCCCGACATCGTGTTTTCGCAAACGGGCCTGGTCATTGCGGCCTTCATTGCCGGGTTGCCGCTCATGGTCAAGCCCACGCAGGCCGCCTTTGCAGGCACTTCGCCACGCCTGCTGGAGGCGGCGGCCATGCTGGGGCACCGCCCCTGGTCGGTGTTCTGGCGCATCGAGCTGCCGCTGGCCCGGCGCGGCATTGCGGCCGGCCTGATCCTGTCAGGGGGTCGTGCGCTGGGCGAGGTCGGCCTGTCGCTCATGCTGGGCGGCAACATCATCGGCCGGACGGAACCCCTGTCACTGGCCATCTACAACAACGTATTGGATGGCAATCTGGCCTGCGCCAATCAACTCTCTCTGATGCTGGGCGTGCTGGCCATGGCGGCCTTCATGGTGCTCAGGCGGCTTGGCGCGCTGTGAGAGGGCCTGGCAGGGCGCAAGCTGGAAAGGACTCAGGGCAGGAACGGCGAAGACAGCAGCCGCAAGCCGATGGAAAACCACCGCTCCTGCGTGCTGCTGCCGGCGCGATTGCCGTAGGTGGCATCGATCTGCACATGTCCAGGCACCAGCCAGTAGCGCAGGCCCATCTGGTAGAAGGGCTTGCCCTGGTTCTGGCCGAATGTCTCGGCAATCAGCCAGGTGCTCTGGCTCAATTGGGCCTCGGTGGCCAGGCCCCACGTCATGAGGTTGCGATGCGTCTGCGCCGTGCGCAGCCAGCCCACGTTGGTGTGGAAGAACAGCCGGTCATCGCGCAGCGAGAACGTGACGGGCACATAGGCGTACAGATCTCCCCGGCCCTGGCCCTCGTCATTCGGATGCCGGGCATTGCCCACGGCCAGGCCCCAGCCCCAGCCATTGGGCTGCAGTTCCTTGAACAGGGTCTTGCCCTGGATCACCACATCCGTGGTCCGGCTGCTGCCGTCCTCTCGCGTGCGTGCCGCGCCCAGCGTCAGCTCCAGATTGCCCGTGAAATTGCAGGCCGGCTGCGCCCAGAACTCCGTGCTGTCCTTTTTGGACTTGACCCAGCTTTCCAGCTGGCAGGACTTGGCATCGACGATGCGGGCATCGTCCGTGATCATGGGCCGGGCTGCATGGGCCGGGCTGGTGCCGAGACAGGCTGCCAGGCCCAGGGCTGCCGCCGTCCAAAGGGAGTGGGAATTGCGCATGGCCCGCCATCCTAAAGCCGAAAAATGACGCCACCAGAACATTGCTGTGCCAGGAGCGCCACAACAACGGCTGTGCACGGATTTACCCCATATGGCCCCATATGACCCTATATGCCCTTATATGGCTGGCACATCGAGGCACAGACGCAGACCCGCCATCTGCCCTGGCATGTTGGCCAGCGGCAGCTGAAGCTCCGTCAGCAGCATGGCCTGCTGCATGCGATGCTGAAACGGATAGAACGCCGCCGCACCGCCACGGATGCGCCACTCGTGCGGGCTGGCCTGCAGACGGGTGAACGTGGCCACCGTCAACGCCACCATTCCCCAAGGATTGGCGGCCGCGCGGTTAAGCTGCCCATCGCCAAACTGGGTCAGGCACACATCACCGGACAGATCGCGCTGGGGAACTGCGTCCCCGCACACATACAGCCGCTCCATGCCTGCCTTCGCAACGTACTCCCACTCATGGTCCCAAGGCAGGCGATAGCCCGTGGCGGCCAAAAAGCGCTGCGCTTCCTCTTGCGTGACATAGGCGGGAAACGGCCCGTCCTCGCTGTAGAAATCAGGCCGCTCCAGCCCATCGCACAGCTCCACATGCTCTTCAATCACCCACTCGAACGTGGGAAAGCGGCCCATCAGAAATGCGGGCACATGCACGGGACCCGCCTCCTGCGCTGCATGGACCACCGGCGCAATCAAGGACCAGTCCTCCGCAGGAATCGAATCGCGCAGCTTATCCAACCGCTGCGCCGTTGCCCCGTAGGTGAAATCGTCGCCCAGGACCAGGGTCAGCGTGGTCTCATGCTGCGCGTCGTAAAAGCAGGGAACCTCCCATGCCGTGCCGCCAACCTCAGCAAGTTCTGTAGAGAGGAACGGTTTTGCGAACTCGAAGCCGCGCGGCAGCCCCTCCAGAATGGCTTGGCAAATCTCTGCGCGGCGGGAGGGCAGGGTGGATTGCCAGGATTTGGGGCTGGCGAGTTCAGGGATGGTGTGCATGGTCGGGACAAAATCACATGACTTCAAACAGATGAAATTTGAGGCCGTGCGGATTCTTGCAGAAATCTTCAGGCAGCTCGCCACGCATGGTCAGATCAGACTTTTTGTCTCTGATGTAAACGTCCATCTCATAGCCCCAGTCTCCGGAATTCAATGGATAGATCCTGATGGAGACACGATCGTCTTCGGCATAAAAATCATCATTCTCCTGAGTGATCTTGCTTCCCGTGGGAGGAGGGGATAAGGCAGTGAAATCGTTTTTTCCGAGATAATTTTTCAATGCTTCACACGCCTTATCCATCTGCAACGGGCTGATGCTGAAGCGGTTTTCAAGAGATTTTTCAATCGTGATGAAAGAATGCGGCAGCCAGCAATTGTATGGTTTCCTCAGCAAGTTGAAGATTGAGGGGCATGAATATTATTGGGTTGCGTTGATTCGGGTCGGCGGCTGCTGAAGAAATCTATTGCTTTGACTTGCTTGATTTTTTAGACCATCTCGGACTATTTGGAATTTAGGGATTCAACCAACGCCGAACCAAGATTGTCGCCTAATTTCCTTGCCGCGTTCCAGTCCAGATCTCCTAAGGGAACGGACCAAACAGAACTGTCGTTGGGGAGAGATCTGAAAACATAGCCAACTCCTCCGCCGTCCGTGGCAAAGCACAAAGCCTTGGCGCCAAGATACTTCTGAATGCAAAATTCTCTGTTGAGTTGATCAATGTCGTTCAGCGGCCAGAAAACTAAATATAGAGCCCCGAAATCACCCTCTCCTCCATTGGACCAATGCATCCATTGGGTGTAGTCGCCAGGCAGATTCATCCTTCTTGATGTGTCCTTGATTGTTTCTTCTTCCAAAGGAGGGTCACGATGATACCTGCCTGACATCAAGGTCATGATGGTGTCGATCGTGCTGGCCATGGTTATTGATTGTTCAAATAGCTAGAGATCAGTCTTAGAGAAAATTACAAAATCACCGTTGTTCGGATTATTGCCTCCTTTCCAACCACAGGGAAATCCTGATGACTCATATATTTTGAATAATTTCTCGAAGAAATTGATTTTTTCTTCTGAGAAAAGTCTGGCTTTTGCACAAGCCACAAGATCTTCGTAGAAGATGTTTGTCAGAAAATTGTAGTCATCATCATCCAGATTTAAATCAATCATCAGATGCTTGTTATTTGTTTTTATTTTTTCGTAATAGTTTTCCGAATCACGATGCATTGCGAAATTTTCTAACTGATTTGGCGGTGTGGGTATTTTAATTTCGCCCTGAACGGAATTGAATATATCTGGCAGAAAGTAATATGGAACTTTTATATCTTGATCGGTATATATTTCCAGGGCTTTATGTATATTTTTGATGATTTCTGTATGTTTATCATTATTTTTGTATATGCCGTTGAGAAATTTTCCATCTCTCATGAAAATGAGAATCTCTTGCACGTCCGCTGGATAATCCGGTATGGTTGTCATAGGTTTTTATTTTCTGAAGTTATTCAAAATATTAAATTTTGATATTTCACATTTGTTGATAATATTAAAAATCCGGTATTCCAAAATCACAACCTAGTCGATCAAAGAATCAAGAACAGGGTTAGCTGCGGTGCAGAGATTTTTCTGAGGCTTCTTTAACTGGTTTTCGTCGTTCCTCCATTCTGATTTACTCTTAGCCAGGAGCACGTAGCTGTCGGGCTCATAGAGGTATTCGATCAGGCGGAAGCCACAAATCTCTCCGGCCAGCAGGTCGCCGTAGAGGAAGGTGGTGCGCCCGAAGGAATCCTGCTTGTCTATGTGCCGGTCCAGAGCGTCGTGGCGGTAACGCGTGGACTGGAGACATACCCATCCAAAATAGATAGAGTATTTATGGAGTGTACTCCATTAGTGTTTTTCTGAATTCTCTAAATATTCAAGTTTTTTACTCTGTAGAAATCCATTCTACGAGATCAATAAGTTGGGCATTTTATTTATTCGTCTTGCTCATTAATCCATTTTTTGAAATTAGATGCTTCTTGTGGGCTGTTAAGGCGCGAGATCCATGAAATTTCCTTTTTATTATTGGTATAGCCTGTTACAGAAAAAACCAATATACAGTTGCCGAAAAAATTTTCGGATTTTAATTGCTCAAGTGCAGCTACACATGATTCGAAAAGATTTTTCTGAAATTTTATAAAATCTTTATTGCTGTGTTTTGTGCTATGAAATTTTGATATTTCGGCAGAAACGTCAGTAAACCAATCGTGTCCTGAGAATTCGTATTTCCATTCGGCTGTACTCCATTTGTAATATTGAGTGTCTTCTGGGTCTTCTTTAATTTTCTTCTCTAAAAACGAGGTAGTGTTTGCTGACGGGCAAACAGTCATAGCGCCCTCGTCAGAGTATAGGCCAAATGCACAAAAATCCTCTTCTGGATGAGAACTTCTTAAATTGGAAAATGCTTTCAAGGCTGCGTCTTTGATGACTTTTATGAAATCCGCGTTTTCCATGATGTTCCTTATAAACCAAAGCCAGGAGGCACTGGTCGTGAGTAGACACTGCCGCATCGTCAGTGCCTATGCGCAGGTACTGCAACTGATAGGTCTGGCTCTAGACCTTGTAGCTGGCGGCCCAGACGATGCGGCCGGTTTCGTCGGTGAGCTCCTGGGGGCGCCGATCTGGTCGCATTGGTAATAGTAGGTGGCAAAGCTGGCCTGAGCTGTTTCCGTCTCTACCTGCACGTTACAGTGTTCTTCACTCCGCCATTCCGACTCCAAGAGGGCCTGGGGTGAAGGCCTGCCGGGCTGACCCTGGAGTGCGCCTTGCTGGCTGACCTTATGGGTGGTAAGGCTGCCTATTGGGTTCCAGCAATAGCGGCTGGTCAGCGTGCCTTGGGTGCGTTGGATTTCCTGGGGCAGGGCGTCGCGTTTGATGTCGCTGACCACCTGGCCGTCGGCGAGGATCTGGTGCAGGTGACCCGAGCCGTAGTAGAGCCATTGGACGTGGCGGCCCCCGGGCAGCCAGCAGTCCGTGCGGTTGCTCAGCGCGTCGTAGGCGAAGCGCACATGTGCGTCTGGGTTGCTAGTTTAATGATTTTTAGCTTTTAAGAGACCATTTAAATGGAATTAGAGTTTTCCGAATTTATATATGAATACTATTTTATATAAATAAATATTTAACAAATTCACTTGTTTTTCAAGAGAAACTTTATGAGAATTTCTGATATATATCACATGCCGGAATTAATGAGAATTATATTGGAGTTGCTAGCTTGGTCGAACCGGATTTATTATGGAGTAAGGGAGGTTCTCTATATATTCATCGAAAGCGTCGATGCCTTTGTTGAGAATAATCTTTTCTTCATTTTCATTAATTGGAACGACCCAAAATAGGCTAACTTTCTCGGATCCTATTATTATTTCTTCTAGCTCCTCGCTTTCTCCTCGTAGTTCATCAATTAGTATGGCCTTGGTTGTCCATTTTTCGGGGGCCAAGGCGCTTTCACTCATGACCCGTGGAGGCTCAGAGCTTTCTACATTTTCAATGTTGTGCGCTATTATGTCGCAAAAATACGTAAAGACTCTGTCAATGCTTTCATTTCCCAATCCACTCTCCAAGGCCAACATGAATTCTGTGCAGATGCGTTTTCCATTTTTTCTTGTGAAATTTGAAAGTCCTACCGTTGCGAATCTGGCTGGATATTTTTTATCTTTTGCTGGGAAAAAGTATAATTCTACTGCTGAATGGGTGTTGTTTTTACCCATCTTCAATCTGTATTCCGGCATTCCCCATTCTTTAATATAAGCGCACAAAATAACGCTCCTTCTAATATCGAAGGATAATATCGCTTCTTTTGCTTCTTCAGTTTTAATTTGCGCATCCATCATCTTTTTTCTTCCTTGATTTTCTTGGTTTAAAGTTTGGGCCTGTATCTGTGCGATATTGCTGGGTGTGACTCATGGTCCCTCCCTCAGACTTTTGGCAAGGAAGGCACACCAGACTCGTTGCAGTTGTATTATATAGATCATTTCTGGTTTTCTGATCCGTATTATATCCTTGTGTATTATGTGTTTGAACCAGTGCTGGATCATGTTGAACAGAAGTATTGCTTGTGTTTAATAAGCACCCACAAATAGCGCAAGGGATATTTCCGTTGGTGTCTGTCTGTTGTTTCTCCAGGGCATCTCTTCGGCGTTTGCGGATTCTTGTTGGATACAGCTTTTCCCTAATACCAGGTCCACTGCGTTTTGCTAAGCCATACGGATCTATCCATTCGAGAGGATTGTTTGCATAAATAAATAAATTATTTCCACCAAACAACCCAATCGGATCCTGATGCACAAACCTCCCCACCACAGGATCGTAATACCTGAACCGGTTGTAGTGCAGCCCCGTCTCGCCGTCAAAGTACTGTCCCTGGAACCGTAGCGGTTGCTCCACCAGCGCCAGGCTTTGTACCTCACCCTGGGCGGCCAGGGCCAGCGGGCGCTGGTCGTGGGTGAACACCGCCGCATCGTCCGTGCCGGTGCGCAGGTACTGCAGCTGCTGGGTCTGGCCCCAGACCTTGTAGCTGGCGGCCCAGACGATGCGGCCGGTTTCGTCAGTGAGTTCCTGGGGGGCGCCGATCTGGTCGCAGTGATAGTAGTAGGTGGCAAAGCTGGCTTTGTCCGCTTCTGCCTGTGCGTTGCGGTTTTCCTCGCTCTTCCATTCCGACTCCAGCTTGGCCAGGGGCACGAAGCTGTCGGGCTCGTAGAGGTATTCGCTCAGGCGTGAGCCACGGATTTCTCCGGCGAGCAGGTCGCCGTCGTAGAGGAAGGTGGTGCGCCCGAAGGCATCGTGCTTGTCGATGCGCCGGCCCAGCGCGTCGTAGCGGTAGCGCGTGGTCTGGACGGTGGCGGCAGGCTCTGGCTGCGCATTCGATCCGGCGATCTTCGGTTCGGGCCTGTCGTGGTAGCGCGTGACCGTGGATTCGAGCATCTGGTGCTCGGCGCTGTAGCGAAAGCGCTGCACGGTGTGCCAGCCGATGCGGCGCTCCACGATGTTGCCGTGCAGGTCGTACTGGAAACGCAGGTCTTGGTAGACAGCGAGCCGGTTGGTGGGCACCTGTTCACGTTCGTTGCTGGTGCCGCCGCTGCTGAGGTCTCCACCACGGTTGGGGTTGAGCAGGTTGCCTGCGGGGTCGAATGCGAAGGTTTCCAGGTTCCGGCCCGAGGTGGGCGATCCGCCGGCAGCATTTTTCTGTGCGGCGAGGATGCGGCCCAGGGCGTCGTAACGGTACTGGCTGTCGCCGCGCAGGCCGTCGCGCGTGGCGACGAGGTTGCCTGTGGGGTCGTACTGGTACAGGCGGGTGATGCGCTGGCCGGAGGGCAGGGGCGTATCCCGGTCCCAGAGGGCCTGGGGTGAAGGCCTGCCGGGCTGTCCCTGGAGCGCGCCTTGCTGGCTGACCTTGTGGGAGGTGAGGCGGCCCATGGGGTCCCAGCCATAGCGGCTGGTCAGCGTGCCTTGGGTGCGTTCGATTTCCTGGTGCAGGGCGTCGCGTTCGATGTCGCTGACCACCTGGCCGTCGGCGAGGATCTGGTGCAGGTGGCCCGAGCCGTAGTAGAGCCATTGGACGTGTCGGCCCCCGGGCAGCCAGCAGTCCGTGCGGTTGCTCAGCGCGTCGTAGGCGTGCCGATAGCTGTAGGTCGCCAGCGCCTGCTCGTCTGCACTGGGCGCCATGTGTACCTGGGTCTCTTCCACCAGCCGCGATAGAGCGTCGTAGGCGAAGCGCACATGTGCATCGGGGTTGCTGGCATGCAGCATGCGGCCCAGCAGGTCGTAGCCATAGGTGGTGGTTCCTCCGTCTCCATTACCTGCCGCGTCGCTGCCCACGTGGATCTTGGCGACAAGGCGGCCCAGCACATCCCTGCGAAACAGGGTGCGCTTGGGCAGGGCTGCGTCGGGCCGTGGATCGTAGGGCGTATCCGGGGGCAGGTGGGCATCGCGCTCGTGCAGTTCGGTCAGTTCGCTGGCGGCGTTGTAGCGGTAGCGCTGTATGCGGCCGTCAAAACCGGTTTCCTCGATCAGGTTGTCTGCGGCGTCGTAGGTGAAGCTGGTGACGGCGCCGTTTTCGTTCTGCAGGGCGATGAGCCTGCCCACGGCGTCATAGCGGTAGCGCAGCGTGCCGCCCAGCGCATCGCGGCGCTCCACGGGCTGGTCCAGGCCGTTGTAGGTGTAGCGGGTGATGGCGCCTTGCGGGTCGGTGTAGGAAAGCAGGTTGCTCTGGGGGTCGTAGGCATAGTGATGTTCGGAACCATCAGCGCCCCACATCCGGCGCAGGCGTCCAAGCGCGTCGTGAAGGTAGCGGGTGGTCTGGCCCAGGGCGTCGGTGGAGGCCACGAGGTTGCCCAGGATGTCCCACGCATAGCGCGTGACCTGGCCCGAGCAGTCGGTGTAGGCCACGAGCTGTCCGGCTTCGTCCCACTGCAGATGGCGGGTTTTGCCCAGCGCGTCTTCTATGGCGACGGGCAGGCCGCGCGTGTCGTACTTCCAGCGCGTGGCGTGGCCCAGCGGGTCCAGGCGCTCGACCAGATTGCCCTGGGCGTCGTAGGCCTGCCGCCAGACATGGCCCAGCGCGTCGGTGACTTCTTCGGGCAGGTTGAGCTGGTTGTACTTGAGGCGGGTGGTGGCACCTGATGCGTCCGTGACGGCCAGCAGGTTGCCCTGGCCGTCGAATTGCCAGCGGGTGGTGCGGCCCATGGCGTCCCGCGCCTGTTGCGGGTTGCCGGCGGCGTCCATGCGCGTCTCGGATCGGACGGGCTGGCCATCCGGCCCGGGTTCGACGATGGCGATGACCTCATGCCGGGCGTTGTATTCGTAGCTGCTGCGCCGGCCCAGGGCGTCGGTGACATGCGTTGTGCGGCGGCCCAGGTCGTAGTCGAAGCGAGTGTCCAGCGTGCCGGGCTCGTCGGTCCAGGTCCGCACGACGCGGCCGCCCGCGTCAAGCCGGCTCCATTCCTGGTGGTAGGTGAAGCCGGTGCGGCTGCTGTAGGCCACCATCAGGTGCTGGCGATAGCGATAGTGCGCCGCGCCGCCCATGGCATCCGTGGCGGACTGGAGGTTGGCATGGGCGTCATCCGGGACGTTGCCATCCGTCCCATAGGCATAGCGTGCCAGCAGGCCGCCGACCTGTTCCACACCGTCGATCACACGGGATTCCAGGTGGATTTCCTGCAGGAGCGGGCCGGAGGGTCCCTGGTCTTCACTCCAGGTGAAGCGCAGCTTGCGGCCAGCACTGTCGGTCAGTCCCAGCGGGCGGGGCGCGCGGCCATCGATGCCTGTGGCGGTGTAGGCCGGGTAGTGAAGGGTGATGGTGTTGCCATTGCGGTCCACTAGGTGCACTAGTGGCAGACGCCATTGGCCGGTGGCCGGGGGGGCGAACAGGTGCCGGGTGCCATCGGCGCTTTCAACGCTCCAGCCGCCTTGCTGGTGGTGGGTGACGGTGATTTTTTCGCGCGGGTCGAAGTGGCTGGTCCCGGCGGCAATCACGGGCAGCTGTATGCGGCGCCCGCGGGCGTCGTAGTAGTGCACCGCATCGTGGACCAGCACCAGTTCGGTGGACAGGGGCGTGCTCCATCCCCATCCAAGCCAGCCGGGGCGGCGGTCGCTGGAGCGGTAGTACCGCTGCCAGGTCAGGGCCATGGGGCCGGGCAATTCGAAATCCGTGTCGCGCAGGATCTTGGTGCCTGTGGCAAAGATCACGGGATGGCATGTGCCCAGCTCGCAGGTCGGTGGCGTGGCAATGCTTCCCTTGGAGGCGTTGTCGATGATGTTGCCCTGCGTGTTGGGATTGACGCTGTTGTCCGTGCGCTGTGCCACGGGGTTGCGGCGCGACTTGGCGCGCTGGGCGATCTTGCCCAGGACAAAGCCAATGGTGATGGCGGCCACGCCATCGGCGATCACTTCGGCGATCTGGTCGATTTTTTCGTCGGTCAGGGGCGGTGTCAGCAGCTCCTGGATTTCCTGGGCAAGTTCGGCGACTTGCTCGGCCGCCTGGGCCATGGCGGCCCCTCCGACGACGAGGTTGACGCCGGGAATGAGCTTGCCTACGAGCTTGAGGGCGGGCCCGATCAGCGCGCTGGGATCGGTCAGGCTTTCTCCAAGGGCCGACAGCTGGCTGGAGAAGGCGCCCGGCAGCTTTTCGATCACCTTCTGCGCCAATTGGTCATAGGGACCGGGCAGCGCCTTCATGGCAAGGCGCATGGCCCAGCCAGGATTGATGACCATGGCGTTGCTTTTGGTCGTGTCGAAGGACCGCACGCTGCCCCGGCTCTCGAACTTGGTATCGCTGCTGTAGCTGGTGGGCTCGGCCGCGCCGCCGACAACGCCGGAACGCACGCCCGCGATACCACCGAGCTTGTCGGGCGTGGCGGGTATGGACTCGAAGCGGCTGCCGGCAACGGCCACGGGGTGCCCATCGATCTTGAGCGTGGCCGTGCCGTTCTTCAGGCCCGGGCCATGGGCCATGTTGAGGATGGGAACCGGTGGTCCCTGGGGCTTGGGAAAGACGGGGTTGATCGGGCCAGGAATCATGGCCGGATTGCGGCCTTCGTGGATGGCGCGGCGGTCGTTGACGTAGGTGGCCATGGATGGACTCAGGACTCTTGGGAAATGGAGGATTGGCGCCGCCCGGCTGCGGAAGATCTTCCTGCCGTGCGGGCATGGCGATTCCAGGTGGCGCTCCAGGCGGCCACGCGGGTGTTCAGCCCGGTGACCGTGAGCAGGCCTGCGTGGCCTGCCAGGGGCGACGGCATGACGGGGTGCGTCAGCCACTGGCGCATCTCATGGAACAGGCTGAGCATGAGAGGCGCCCAGGCCGCGCCCATTTGACCAAGCAGTGCTGCCGGGTCCTGGGCTTGCGGCAGGCCGCCCTGTGACGCCAGCGCCGCGGAGAGGCTGGCCAGCTCTGCGCCCCGCCATGCCGAGCCATCCATGTCGGACCAATAGGAGTGCAGGGCGTTGACCGGCATGTGCGCTGCCTTCAGCGCACCGTGGCTGGCCTCGATCAGTGCGCGGCCATCGGGCAGGGTGTCGCTGTCCATGCGTGAGCGTGGCTCGTCTGCAAAGAATGGTGGATAGACCGTGACGAAATCTGCAGTGGCCGGCTTGCGGGACAGTCGTACGAAGGCTGCGCCTTCCGAGGCAATGAAGCCTTCGCACACGCCGTTGACCTTGGCCCAGCGACGCTGGTAGAGCACGTCCGCGATCTCCGTGTCCACGAAGCTGTCCACTCCGCCGATGATCACTTCGGGCACCGAGGGGTTGTCGTGCATGAAACGATAGGCCTGCGACAGCGCATCGGCGCCTGCCACTGCGCCGCCCGGGTAGACCTTGATGGGCAGGAACTCTGCGGCGAGGTCCAGTGCGCGGGGAAGCTCCAGTGCGAATCGGCCGGCGTCTATCCAGCCGGGCAGCTCGGGCAAGGAGTCGGGCAGTGCCACGAAGAGGGGGATGGGCCGCTGCAGCGGCCAGCCTGCGGCAGGCGCCGGCTGGCCGCGCAACGCTTCGTGCAGGGCAGGGGCTGCGAGCCGGATCAGGCGTTCCGTTCCTTTGCAGGCTGCATCAATGGCTTGCACCCGGGATACGGTGGCACGGTGCTCGGCCTGACCGGTGATGGCCTGCCGGGTAAAGCTCGACTGGCGTGCAGTGAAGCCGCAGCCGGTCTGCCAGGCCCGTGTCCCGATGGGGGTGCATGCACCAGTGGCCGCGATGACGAGAGGGTTCATGGTTGTGCCCTGCCGATGTTGAATGCCGCACGTTCGATCACGGAGGCCGTGCTGCAGGCCAGGGCCTGAACGACGGCCAGATCGTCGGCCTCGATCCACAGCGCTGCGCCCACGCGTGAGAGATGTTCCAGATAGAGCAGTCGTCGCAAGGGCGCTCCCACCATGGCCGAGGACTCTTGCAGAACCACCTGTGTGCGAGGGCGGCCCAGACGCAGTGCAGGGCCTGAAACAGGAAGCGCGGCCAGGGCAGCATCCACGCAGGCGGCACGGCCGGATGCCTCATTACCCATGTCGAAGGCGATATCGGCAGGCTCTCCTGTAAGCAGGGCCGTGGCGTCAGCCAAGGTGCGGCAGGCCTCTTCATCCTCCAAGGCCGTATGGGCAGCAAGCTGGCGAAGCAGAGGAATGTCTCCTACAAGCGAGGCCGCATATACCTGCAGGTCCCAGGGCATTTGGGGATGCCGGCCTTGCCGCAAGGCGCTTGCCAGCGCATGTCCATCCCTGGCGGCCAGCAGGGCCAAGGCCACGGTGGAATGCGGCATCCGGGCCAAAAGAGTGCGTGCCACAGGCGTTTCCTGCCGGCTCCCCATGAGCGCCAGCGCCAGCAAGGCGGCCTGCGCATCGCTGTCTTGTTGCGTGGCTGCGATGGCCTTGGCTTCATCGCCACGCCCTGTGCATCGCCAATCACACAGGGCCGCTACGCCGCCCGGAAGACCGGATGTCCATGCAGAGATGGCTTGTGCGAATTCGTCGCTGACAGCTGGCCGGGAAATTGCGAGGCGCTGGAGCAACTGTGCCAATGGCGCGCTCTGCCTGTGCTGTTCCTGGGAGAGCAGCCAAGTGAAGTATTCGGCGACGGTGTTGTCAAAGCAAAACCGCATGGCGTTGAAGACCGCGTTCGGCTGGGCATGGAGATGGGCGCCCAGCGTTCGCTCCAGCCCATCGTGAACGTGCTTGCGTTGCAGGTGCAGGGCTTGCAGGCAGGCCAGCGCGAAGATGCGGGAGGGCTCATCCAGGATTTCAGCGCCAGCTGTTTCGATGGCCTGCTGGCAGGCATGGTCCAGCTCAGGTGCGTGCATCAGGTGCTGCTTCAGGCCGCTCAGCGCCTGCACGATGCTGTCGTCGAACACGGCAAATGCGTCGGGGCGCGACGCGGGGCGCTGTAGCAACTGGGCGCGGCGCCAGTACTGCGTTACCAGTGTGCGTGCCAAGCGGGGCGCCTGCCCGTCCATGACGGGGATGTCGATGGCCCGGGGAATGGGGAGTTCAATAACGGTCATGATGAAAAGAGGCTGGTCGCTACGTCGCAGCGGCATCGCATCAGGGACAATGCCGCCCAGGAGGAACCCAAGCGATGCTGGACAATCTGACGCCTTTTGCTGCGGAAATACTGCCGGGACATGGCGCCGACGGCGGCCTGTGCTCCACCGTGGTGATCAAGGCCACGCTGGATTTCGCGGGCCGCGCAGTGGCACAGGGCAAGGCGGTGCCGGTGTTTCGCGGTGATGAGTCCTTTGATGGGTGCGGGCACGTGGTGCGCCACGAGGCCGATATCGCCCCGCTGAAATCCCGCGTGGATGTTCTGTTCAATGGCCATGCCCATGCACCTGGCGGCAAGGCTGTGGCACGTTTCGACGCGGGTCTGGCCATTGGCGGCGAAAACCGCGTCATCCGCGTCTTTGGCAAGCGCGTTTGGCGCCGCAAGATGGGGCTGGTGCCTGTGGTGCAGGAGCTGGAGCCTGCGCTCAAGGTTCCCCTGACCTACAACCTCGCCTTTGGCGGTGCGGATGCAGAAAACCCCGAAATATTTCACGGCCCCAATCCGGTGGGGGCGGGCTTCAGTGCAGGCCTTCCCCAGGACGGAGCGCCGATGCATCAGCTCGAATGGGTCGATGACCCGCTCCGATCGCCAGCCGACCGGATTTCGCCAGCCGGCTTTGGCTGCATAGGACGCAGCTGGTTGCCGCGTCGTGCCTTGTGGGGCAGCTATGCGGCTCAGGAGCTGGAACAGTCGCCGGGCCTTCTCTCGCGAATGCCGGCCTCGTTTGATCCGGCTGCATGGAACTGCGCCCATCCGCGCATGCAATTCAGGCGGGACCAGGTACGGGCGGGAACGAGGGTTGCCTGGGTCCACCTGAGCGCCGAGGGCGAGGGGGAGACCATCATTCCTGCTATCCGTCCGCAGCTCAGTTGGGTGATGCGTGGTGAGCGCGGCGCTGCAAGTCCCGAATTCGATACGCTGATCATTGAACCCGAGCATGGGCATCTGGTGCTCATATGGCGGCACACGCTTGCAGGGCATGTCCTGCGTGGTCTCGAAAGCGTTCAGGTCCATCTCTGATCCAGCCTTCAGTTGATGCGGACTTCGGCCGCATCCAGATCCAGCAGGTCCCGCGCGTCCTGCTCAATCGTCAGTGCGACCAGACGGACAAGGCCCTGGGCTGTCAGCTTCAGCGTGGCTTGCCCGCAACTGAGCGTGATGCAGTCCTGCGACTGCAGGCGGATGGCACGCTGCGCCCACGGCGCTGCAGGAGAAGGCGAGAGAACGGCTGTAATGGTGGCCCGCCCGGTGGGCAGGACTGCGAGCAGGACCTCGTCTCCGGGAACCAGTTCCGGAAGCAGAACGCCAGCGGGAGCCTGAAGCGAAACCACGGGGTCTTGCGCAAGGGCCACCAGATACAGGTCTTGTTCCTGAGCTTCGATGACTCGTCCAGCCAGGAGCTGTACGTTCGACACGGCGTGCTGCAGGCTGCCGTCATCGGACGGTTCGACAGGAATGCGTGCTTGTGGGATTGCCATGGGATTTCCTTCAAGCGGGGTTGATATGGCTGTCCGGAGACGACACGGTCACCTTGGAGCTGCCGCTGATGGAGATCGTCTGTCCGTTGACCTGCACGGTGCCGTCGCTGGTCATGCGCAACACGGCCTTGCCGCACTTGATCTCGATGGCGTCGCCCACGGTGATGGCCATTTCCTTGCCCACCGTGATCGTCTGCACCTCGCCCACGGTGGTGGCGGAGTTCTTGCCGACCGTCGCCGTATGGTTGTCGGCCGTGTCGTCGGTGCGGTTCTTGCCCACGCTGGTGGACTGGTTCTGACCCACTGAAACACTGCGGTTCATGAGCACCGTCGTGCTCTGGTTCAGCCCCACATTCACCACCATGGCCGCGCCCACGTTGACGTTGTAGGCGGCGCCGATGTTCACCATCTTGGCCAGGCCCACGTTCTGCATATAGGCCAGTCCGATGGTCTCTGTCTTGAAGCTGCCCACCTTGATCGACCAGTTGTTGCCGATCTTGTCCTTCTCGTTGCGGCCTATGGTCTTGCTGCGGTTCTTGCCGATGGAGATGTTCTCGTCGATGCCAACGTCTTCATTGCGGTTGTCGCCTATGCTGATCTTCTCGTTGTGGTCCACCCGCTCCGTGCGGTTGTTGTGCACGGTGATGGTCTCGTCGCGGTCCACGGTCTCGGTGCGGTCGCGGTGGATGACGTTGGTCTCGTCACGGTCCACGGTCTTGCGCCGGTCGTTGCCCACCCATTTGTCCTCGTCGTTCTCGACTTCGGTGAGCTGGTCCTTTTGCGCATGCAGCCACAGCTGTTCGGCGCCTGCCTTGTCCTCGAAGCGGATGGCGTTGGCGTCGCCCTGGCCGTTCTTCATGCCCGCGCCCGGTGCGCCGCCCTTGCTGGATCTGGTCTTGATGCCCGATTGCGTGGCGTTGGCCGGCAGCGCCCAGGGCGGCATGTTGGAGGCGTTGTAGACGCAGCCCATGACGATGGGGTGGTCCGGGTCGCCGTTGAGGAAGTCCACGATGACTTCCATACCGATGCGCGGGATGTGCACCGCGCCAAAGCCCGGCCCAGCCCAGCTGGTGGCCACGCGCATCCAGCAGCTGGAGTTCTCGTTCATGCCGCCGATGCGGTCCCAGTGGAACTGCACCTTGACGCGGCCGTACTGGTCGCACCAGATCTCTTCGCCCGCGGGCCCGACGACGACGGCGGTCTGCGGGCCCGTGGTGCGCGGTTTGGCGGTGATGCGCTGGGGCTTGAAGGGCAGGCTGGTGGGCTGGGCCTGGAGCACGAATTTCTGTGTCGAGCCCTCGCCGCTGCCGCCGTCGCTGACGCGCGGGTTTTCTTCGAAGGCGTAGTCCACGGCCGTGACCAGGTAGGCCTGGTTCTGGTCGCCGCGCGGGTAGTTGTCCAGCGTGAAGGTGTAGCCCGGCGCCATGGCGCGGTGGTTGGAGCTGCCCTGCACCGTGCTCTGGCGCGTGAGACTTTGCTGCAGGCGCACGCGGATGTAGTCCTCGCCGTCGCCGGTTTCTGTGTAGCCGCCCGGCCATTCGTAGATCTCGTAGGCGTCGTGCGCATGGCCGGGCGGGTTGCGGCGCATGTTGGACAGCTCGGCGCGGGGTTTCTTGAAGTCGTAGTCGTCGTTGTAGTGCCGGCCGGGCTTGACGCGCTGGTGCAGTTCCCAGGCGTGTATGCATTCCTCGCGCGCCACGGCGGCCTTGCCGGGCGGGTGGAAGGGGATGACGGCGCCGCCCTGCAGCGGGTCGTGCGAGGCGACGATGTCGTCGCCCAATGTCAGCACATGCTGGCCCGCGCTGTGCTGGTGGTAGTAGCAGATGCCCTCGTGCTCCATGAGGCGCGAGACGAACTGGAAGTCCGTCTCGTTGTACTGCACGCAGTACTCCCAGGTGCGGTAGGAGCGCGTCAGGCGCTGCTGCATGGGGTGGCCGTAGATGCCCAGGACCTCGTTGATGATGTCCGGCACGGTCTTGTTCTGGAAGATGCGAAAGTCGCTGCGGCGTGTGGCCAGCCACAGCCAGGGCGACAGGCGCGCGCGGTACAGGAAGTTGCGGTGCTCGTCCTGGCCGCGCATGCCGAAGGCCGTGACCAGGCCATCGATGTAGCGTTTGCCGCCGTCCTGGGTCTCCACCACCACGGTGGCGCCCTTGCCCAGCAGGGACTTGGGATCGATGCTGTCGCTTTCGCTGAGCAGGTCGATCTCCAGGGCGAACAGATGGCTGATTTCCTCGCGACCCTGCAGCCGGCGCAGCTGCAGCTGGTCTGCCAGGGGGGTGTTGATGGTGACTCTGCGTGTCATGGTGTCGGATCTCGCGGTGCTTGGGGTGGAAGAGGGGTCGGGGCTTCAGGCCTGGATGGCGGGGCCTGCGTGCGCCGGTCGATGAAGGGCTTGCATGGGGTGGCTTGAAGGTCCTCTGCTGCTAGCGGGCTGCGTACACCAGCCCTGGACGGGCGCCGTTGGCGTCATCTTGGGCGTCATCCATGACAGGGTCGCTGTCGAAGGGCTGGCCCAGCGCAATGAACTGGTAGTTGCCGCGCCGGTCGGTGAAAACCGCCAGGCCGCCCGGCGTCAGGGCTACGTTGAACCAGTCGTTGTCGGTTCTGGGCTGGTCCGGGTCCAGCGAGCCTGGCCGGCTCCGGGCCAGCACGCTGCCGGCCAGGCTCGCCTGGTTCAACACCCGGGTCTGCCGGCCATCCGCGCCATACAGCCGTAGCTCCCCGGTGGCTTCGACCTTGCGCAGGCCCTCGCCCAGAGGGACGGAGCGCTTCAGGCTGGCCAGCACGAACCGGCCGCCCGGCACCAGGTGCAGGTCGGGCGGGATGTCGTTGCCACCGCTGCGGAACTCGGCCAGGTGCACAATGCGCGCCTCGGCGCCCAGTGCCAGCGCAGCGCCCATGCCGCGCTGGCCGGGCAAGGCATAGATCAACAGCACATTGCCTGCCGACCATGCCTGGGCGCTGGTCCAGGCCATCGCATCCGCTGCCGCCCAGGCCCGGGCCTGCGCGGCCATGGCGGCGGCCGGTTCCTTGTCCCGGGGCTGCACGGCCAGGGTTCCGTCAGCGGCGCGGGCCAGGCGGGGCAATGCATCGAAGCTGCCCAGATTGCGCGCTTGCTGCAGCGTCCAGATCTGGTCGGTGCTGGACGAGCAGCCCGCTGCCAGCGCGCTGGCAGCCATGACTGCACAAGTCACGAAACGGGCGGGGTTCAGGCGCGGTGGCATGGCGGCAAGGGCTTGTGGGTCTAGCGCGACGCCTGCGCGGTGCGGCTGCGATCCAGGTGGAGCACGGCAGCGTCCAGCAGCGGGTCGCCGCCGGCCTGGATGGAGGCGGTGAAGGCCGCGTCCACGGGCACGCGCAGGCGCGGGGGCACGCCTTGGGCTTGTGTTGCGGTGTTGTTGCCGCCAGCGGGGCCGGTTTCTGCGAGCAGGGGGACTTGCACGATGAAGCCGGCCGGCAGGTGCACGCGCGTGGCGGGGCCGGTGGCGCCGGCCGTGGCACTGGTGGCGACGATGTCGGCACGCTGGCTGTGCTGCAGCCAGGCGGCGAACAGTTCGCAGGGGCCGGCGCAGCTGGGGCTGGTGAGCACGGCGACGGGGGCCGTGAAGGGCGTGCCCGAGGCGGCCAGCGGCAGCTGGGCCGGCAGGCCCAGGCCGCCACGGCTGCGCCAGACGCGGGCGGCGGGGTCGAACAGGCGCTGGGCGGCGTCCTGCATGCGCAGCGGCTTGTCGCGCGTGTAGAGCGAGGCCAGCATGTGGGGCACCAGCTGGTAGGCGTCGTCGCCCCGGTGGGCGCGCAGGTCGATGACCAGGCCCGTGACCCTGGCCTGGGTGGCGGCGGCCAGGGCGCTTTCCCAGCGGTTGAGCTGGCCGGTGGCGCCGTCGGCAAAGCTGTCGAGGGCGATGTAGGCCAGGTTGCCGCCCTGGGCGCTGCGCAGCAGGAAGGAGGCGAGGGCGGGCTCGGCCGCAGGCAGGGCCGTGGTGGCGGCGGGGGCGGCGTCCAGGCGCAGGGTCTGTTCCTGGTTGCCGGATGCGCTGTTGGATGCGCTGTTGGATGTGCTGTTGGATGTGCTGTTGGGTGTGCCCGCTGCGGTGCGCAGGCTCAGCGTGGCGGGCGTGCCCAGGTCCAGCGCGAGCAGGTCGGCGCGGCGGGCGTCGGCACCGGCGCGCAGCGAGGCGGGGGCAATGCGGTCCAGGTAGCGTGCCGGGCTTTCCCCTTCGATGGCGAGGATGTCGCTGCCGGGCTGCAGGCCCGCCTTGGCGGCGGCAGAGCCTGGCGCCACGCTGGTGATGGCGATGCGGCCGTCCTCGCGCAGCCAGGTGCGTGGCATGGGCATGTTGACGCTGCCGCGGGCCAGCAACTGCGGGGACAGGCCCCGGTCTGAGCGGGCAGGCCAGGCCTGGCCGCCGGGCAGCAGAACGCGGTATTGGCCATCGCCCAGGCGCTGGCCCATTTCTGCCAGGGCCTGGGCCTGTGCGGCGCTGTCGCCGCGCTCGGCGGCGGTTTGCAGGCGCTGGCCGTAGTCGGCACGCAGCTTGCCGGCATCAAAGCCGCTGGCAGCGGCCAGCGGGTGGCGCTCGGCAATGAGGCCGATGAGGGCCTGGGCCGCATCGCCTGCGCCCAGGCGGGACAGGTCGATGTCCTGCGCGGGCTGGACGGCATGGAAGGCCAGGGCGATTTCCCGGGCGCGGTCGAAGCGCAGGCCCTGAGGCTCCAGCGTGACCACGGTGTAGCCGCGCGGCAGGGTGACCATGGGGTCGTCGGCGGTGAACAGGCGCCCGTCGGCGCCAAAGCCGGAAGGGAAGCGCTGCGTGGCATCGCTGGCCCAGACCAGCAGCTTGCCGCCCGTGGGCTCCAGGATGTCGCCGCTTTGGCGCGGCCATTCGGTGCGCACGGAGCTGGCGCGCAGCATGGCGTGCTGCTCTATGGCGTCGAGGCTGCGCCGGCCCGCGCGCTGGGGCACGTCGGCGTGGACGGACAGGGCGAAGATGCGCACGCCCCGGCCACCGGGGCGCGCGCGGCCGGTGGACAGGTCATAGGTCGTGCCTTCTGGGTCGCTGGGCAGTTCGATGGCCACGCCGGTGCTGTCGCCGCGCGGCAGGGCCAGCCATTGCGACTTGGCCGGCGCCACATGGGCGGCCTGGCGCTGCACGAGGTAGGGGCCCTGGTCCATGAGCGCGACCACGGCCTGGCCGCGCCGGGCGCTGTCCGTCCAGGCGTCGCCCAGCACGGCCATGACGCGGCGTGGGCCGCCCTGGTCGTCCTGCACGGGGGCGGCGCCGGAGGGCGGCGACTGTGCCGCCTCGGGCTGGGCCTGGTTGCGATCCCACCAGGCACGGGCCTCGCTGGCGGCGCCGGTGGCCGCGTTGGTGGCCGTGCTGGCCGCGCTGCGGCCGGCCTCCAGCGCCTGCTGGCCGGCCGTGGCGGCGCCCGAGGCCCGCTGCACGGTGTCGGCAGCCTGGCCGATGGCGCCCAGGTCCAGCGCCTGCGCGGCCGGGGCGGCCAGCAGCGCGGCGGCAATCACTGCCGTGGTGGCGCGTGGAAGACGGCGCCCGCTCATGCGGGCTCCGCAGCGCGGGTGCGCACGTCCAGCGTGAAGTCGTCGCCGTTGGCGCCGGCGTGCAGGCTTTGCAGTTCCTGGCCTTCCACGGTGGCCTGCAGGAAGTGGGTGGCCATGCGCGGCAGCAGGTTCTGGGTGAGGATGCCGTCCACCATGCGCGCACCGGACTCGACCTCGCTGCAGCGGCGGCGAACCAGATCCACGGCGGCTTCGTCGAAGCTGAACTGCGCGCCGTGGCGTTCCTCGATGCGCCGCTGTATGCGCAGCATCTGCAGCCGGATGATCTGCTCCAGCATGGCGTCGGAGATGGGGTAGTAGGGCACCACCGTCAGGCGGCCCAGCAGCGCGGCAGGGAAGGTCTGCAGCAGCGGCTGGCGCACGGCCTGGGCCAGGCCTTCCGGCGTGGGCGCCAGGTCCGGGTCGCGGCACATGTTGGCAATCAGGTCCGAGCCCACGTTGGAGGTCAGGATGATGACGGTGTTCTTGAAGTCGATGTAGCGGCCCTCGCCGTCCTCCATCCAGCCCTTGTCGAAGACCTGGAAGAACATCTCGTGCACGTCGGAGTGGGCCTTTTCGATTTCGTCGAGCAGAACCACGCTGTAGGGGCGGCGGCGCACGGCCTCGGTGAGCACGCCGCCTTCGCCGTAGCCCACGTAGCCCGGTGGCGCGCCCTTGAGGGTGGAGACGGTGTGCGCCTCCTGGAACTCGCTCATGTTGATGGTGATGAGGTTTTGCTCGCCGCCATACAGGGCTTCGGCCAGGGACAGCGCCGTCTCGGTCTTGCCCACGCCCGAGGGACCGGCCAGCAGGAACACGCCGATGGGCTTGCCCGGATCGTCCAGACGCGCGCGCGAGGTCTGGATGCGGCGCGTGATGGCCTCCAGGCCATGGCGCTGGCCGATGACGCGCTTCTCCAGCGTGTCTGCCAGCGAGAGCACGGACTGCACCTCGTCGCGCACCATGCGGCCCACGGGAATGCCGGTCCACTCGGCCACCACGGCGGCGACCACGCCGGCATCGACCACGGGCTGCAGCAGCGGGGCATCACCCTGCAGCTCGGCGAGCTGGCGGCGCAGCGCTTCCAGCGAGGCCACGCTGGGGGGCTCGGCAGGTTCGGTTGCGGTGGCTTCGGCGGCCGTCTCCGGTGCCGCAGCGGACGGGTCTGCGGCGGCGCCGGTGGAGAAGACGGGCGGCTTCAGGCCCATGAGGGCGGCCTCGGTTTCCAGGATGCGGCGGGCCAGCGCGCTTTCCTGGCCGAAGCGCTCGGCCAGCGTGGCCTGGCGCTCGCGCAGGCTGGCCAGGTCGGTTTCCAGCGCCTGCAGGCGCTCAGCCGTGGGCAGGCCGAGGGCGGCCTCGCGCAGCAGCACTTCCTGCTCCACGCCCAGGGCCTCGATGCGGCGCTGCACGGCTTCAAGCTGGGCGGGCGTGGCATGCAGGGCCATGGCCACGCGCGAGCAGGCCGTGTCCAGCAGGCTGACGGCCTTGTCAGGCAGCTGGCGCGAGGGAATGTAGCGGTGCGACAGGCTGACGGCCGCGGCCACCGCGTCGGCCGCAATGCGCACCTGGTGGTGGTTTTCCAGCTTGGCGGCCACGCCGCGCAGCATGTCCACGGCGCGGGGCTCGTCGGGCTCGTGCACCTGAACGAGCTGGAAGCGGCGGGTCAGGGCCGGGTCTTTTTCAATGTATTTCTTGTACTCGGCCCAGGTGGTGGCGCCGATGGTGCGCAGCGTGCCGCGCGCCAGGGCAGGCTTGAGCAGGTTGGCGGCATCGCCCGTGCCGGCCTGGCCGCCCGCGCCCACCAGGGTGTGGACTTCGTCGATGAAGAGCACGATGGGCGTGGTGCTGGACTGCACGGCGTCCAGCAGGCCGCGCAGGCGGTTCTCGAACTCGCCCTTCATGCTGGCGCCTGCCTGCAGCAGGCCCACGTCCAGCACGCGCAGCTCCACGCCCTGCAGCGGCGGCGGCACGTCGCCCTGGGCGATGCGCAGGGCCAGGCCTTCGACCACGGCGGTCTTGCCCACGCCGGCCTCGCCCACCAGGATGGGGTTGTTCTGGCGGCGGCGCAGCAGGATGTCCACCATCTGGCGCACTTCGTCGTCGCGGCCCGTGACCGGGTCCAGCTCGCCGGCCTTGGCGCGGGCCGTCAGGTCCACGGTGTATTGCTGCAGCGCGCCGCCCTGGCCGGGCGCGGTGCCGGTGGCCTGGCTGGCTTCGCCCGGCGTGCCTTCCAGCCCGCTGCCATCGGCCGCGCGCATGCGTGCCTCGGGCGAGTCGGGCAGCAGGCGGGCGAAGGCATCGCTGAGCGCGGGCTCGGAGATCTTGTCGAATTCGCGCGAGATGGAGCGCAGCTCATTGGCCAGCGAGCGCGTGCGCACCATGCCCGACAGCAGATAGGCGCTGCGGATCTGGCTGTCGTTGAACATCAGCGTGGCATAGACCCAGCCGCGCTCGATGGCGGTCTCTATGTGCTCGGAGAAGTCGCTGATCGAGGTGGCGCCGCGGGGCAGCTGGTCCAGACGGCGCAGCACATCGGCGGCCAGGCGGTCGGAGGCGATGTCGAAGTGGCGCAGGATGCGGATCAGGTCGCAATCGTTTTCCTGCAGCAGCTGGTGCAGCCAGTGCACCAGCTCCACATAGGGATTGCCGCGCAGCTTGCAGAACACGGTGGCGCCTTCCAGCGACTTGAACAGCAGCGGGTTGAGCTTGCCGAAGAGGGATTGGCGGCTGATTTCTGTCATGGGTCTTGGGTGCGGAAAAAGAGTGGATGAATGGGGGCCGGGAATGCCGGCTAGCGGCGGGGGCGGACTTCGACCTTGCGGCCCTTGGCCTGGCACTGCGCCAGCAGCCGGTCGACCCAGGCGCGTTCGACGAGGAAGCTGCTGCCGGTGATTTCCTCTGCCGTTTCACGGACGCCAGTGGCCAGGCGGATGGATTTGTTGCGCGCCATGCCTTCGCCGTACTCCTCGGCCTCCTGCGGCGTGGCATGTGCCGGGGCCAACAGCGAGCCCAGGCTGAGAATCTCGCCGCCGTCTTGCCAGATCATCCAGACGAAGGGGCTTGGATCTTCGGGCGGCGCGGAGCGCTGCTGGACAAAGCAAAAGTGCTGACGCCTTCCCGCCAAGGAGGTGTCTGCGTACTGCAGCTTGAGTCGAAGGTAGGCGCGCAGTACGGCAGGCGAAGGGATGCTGGCCTTGACGGGACGTGAGAAGTCGTCAGGGGGGAGACCCTGGGAGGCTGCTGGCGCAGGGCTGCCGTTGTCTGCCGCAGCATTGGCCTGAGCCAGGACTGTTGCGGGCAGGGCCAGCGCGGCCACCAGACAGGCCATCCGGCACATCCGGCTGGGCGGCAACCAGGATTGGTGGAGATGCGGCATTCGGCTATCGGGCAGGAGCCACTTTGATGGTGCGGCCCTTGGCCTTGCACTGCGCCAGCAGCAGGTCCACCCAGGCACGCTCGACGAGGATGCTGCTGCCGGTCGTTTCCTGCACCGTTTCACGAACGTCGGTCGCGAGGTGGATGGCCTTGGCTTCGGCCAAGGCATCGCCGTCCCATTGCGCTTCATCCGGCGATGGTTTGCCGGCGAAGCGGCGCTGCCCCAGATTGGCGATCTGGCCGCCTTCCAGCCAGACCATCCAGACCGATGAGCGCGCAGGGGTTACGGTGCGGTTGTGCTGCTGCACGAAGCAAAAGTTCTGCCTGCTCTGGGCTTTCTGGGTGTTGTTGGCTTCGTCCTTGGCTTGCAGATAGTTGCGAAGGGCCGCAACCGATGCCACGTAGTGAGAGGCCGGGCGCGAGAAGTCGGCGGCCGCGGCGTGTTTTGGTGCGGCATCGGCTGTGTCTGCCGGTGCTGCAGCGCCAGCGTGCCAACTTACGATTGCGAGGAGGGTCAGGCACGCTGCCCGTGCGAGACCGACCGAGGCGCTGGCCGGCTTGGCAAGGGCAGGCATTGCGCAATGGACGTGGTGGCTGGGGGAGCCCAGTCGCTGGAGGGCTTGTTGAAGTTCAGGCATGGGCTTCAGTCCTTCTTGCGCAAGCGGGTATGGGTGTAGAACGTGTTGCCGGACAGGGTCTTGTGTTCGCGGAATTCGGGGCCTGGCTGGGGAGCTTCGTTGGTTTTCCAACCGAAGAGCCCTGTGGATGTGGGGTCCGGGGGCACTGGCGCCTGGGCGATGTCGATGGCGGCCTGCACAAAATCCAGATAGGCCTTGCGCTGCGGGTGAAGGCCGTTGTTGGCGTTCTGGAGATACTTTTGAAGGTTTCCTGCCATTTCGGATGGCAGCGTGGGATACAGGTTGAACCCGTGGAACTGGACCGATCCACGGTCGTTTGCCATGACGATGTCTTTTTCGCTGGTGGCGCCACGTGCCATGAAATCCCCGGGATTCGGGCTCTTGAGGCGGTTTTCGATCACGCGCCGCATCCATTGCATGGAAGTCCGAATGTCTTCAATTCGCCAGCTTGAGCCACCGAGTGCGGGCGAGGTGTTCTCCGCCAGGAACAGCCTTGCCAGCATCCCCTCCGTCGTGCTCTCCGCTGGCAGCGAAATGCTTTTCTCCACCTGCACGGTGATGGCTGCGGGCATGACGCTGAGCCCGGCTCCCTGCACAGCCACGATGCTGAGCTTGGTGAGCCCGGGCTGCTGCACCACGAAGTCGAATTGCCAGCTGTCGGCGCGGGCGTTGTGGGCCGGGGGCTGGGCCGCAAGAATGCTGGGCGCTTCGATCCTGGCGCCCAGCTTGTAGGTCTTGGCGACGGCCTCGATCTTGACGCGCAGGCGGTTGCCTTCGACCAGCGTCAGCGTGGAAGGGACCGGGGCGTTGTGCGGGAACTTGATCTGTACGGTGGGCATGTGTGCAAGCAGGGAAGTGGTGATTCAGTGGTTCGGTGATTCAGTGGCTCGAGGACTGGGGCCGGGGCGTCGGCCCCGCACGGGCTGGCGGCGCTGGCGCAGCCAGGCTTCGGGGTCCAGGCGGAAGTCGCGCGCGTCCTGTGCGGGCTCGGCGTGGGTGAGCCAGGTGGTCCAGCCCAGCTGGGTGCTGCTGCCCAGCCGGGCGGCAGGCACTTCCTGGCGGCGCAACACCAGCACGTAGTCCCAGGCGAATTCGATGCCCAGGTAGTTGCGCACCCAGTCCACCAGGGTCTGGAACAGTGCGGCCTGGGGCAGCAGCTGCTGGTATTGCGCCAGGCCCAGCGGGCCGAGCACCAGGCGGAACTTGCTTTGCGCATCGGGCACGCGCGAGCCCACGACGGCGTCCACGCCCAGCCGCGAGTTGCAGGGGCGGCCCTGCAGCCGGGTCTGCTGCTCGGGCTCCAGCTCCAGGTGGTGCAGGCAGTTTTCTTCCAGCTTCACGGGAATCTGGAAGTAGTGCGACAGGGCCTGGCACAGGCCTTCGGGGTTGCGCGTCCAGCGGGTCAGATGGCCGGCCATGAAGCGCTTGGCGTGGTCGGGCACGTCGTCGCGCGCGCGCTGGCTGGGCAGGCCGGCGCCTATGAAACTGTCTATGTAGCGGCCAAAGGGGTCTTCGCCCGGGCGGTCCAGCGATGCGGTGGGCTGTGCGTCCGACCAGGCGCGGAACAGCAGCAGCAGCATGCGGTGGTGAAAGATGTCGGAAAAGCGTGCCAGCGTGGCGTCGTCATGCTGGCGCAGGCGCTCGCGCACGTATTCGGTAATGTGCGTGGGCAGCGGGCCGTTGGGGCCGTAGAGGCCGAAGTTCCAGACCGTCATGCGCTCGGGCTCGCCGGCGCGCGAGGGCAGGATTTCGGCAATGGTGGCGGGGGCGAAGGCCAGCGACGGGTCCTGGCCCAGGCGCAGCGGCTCGTCCTTGGGGCGCGTGGCCTGGCCCAGGCGCGGCAGCGCGGGATGGCGTGCCTGCAGGTAGCGCAGGCTGTGCATCAGGTCGAACTGGTAGGGCTTGGCGCTCAGGCGCTGCCAGAACAGGCGCGCCCGGGCGTCTTCGGGCCCGGTGGCCTGCACGGGCGCACGCGCGGGCGCTGGTACTGGAGCCGGAGCCGCAGACTGGAGGTGTTCCGGTTCGGGCAGGGGGGCGTGGGCAGCATTGCTCATATGCCAGGCCTTTGCCCGGGGCGCGGAGTCCAGCGCGCGACGGGGCCGCGCTGGCGCGAGTGCAACTGCAGCTCGGTGAAGCTGTTGACGCCCACATGGCGGGCGAAGAATCGCTCCAGCACATTGGACAGGGGCCAGGGGCTGACGCCGGCCATGGCCGGCTCGTCCACGCTCAGGTGTACGCCCACGCCGCGGCCGTAGACCAGTTGGCGGTGCTGGGGCAGGCGGCGCGTGATGGGTTCGATGCGCATGCCCTGGATGGCGGCGATCTGCCCGGCCAGTTGGTGGTTGCCCAGGTCCAGGTACAGGCGCAGCAGCTCCTGCAGCGTGGCCGCGCCTTCCTCGTCGGACAGATCGGTCATGGCCAGGTAGTTCAGGCTCAGGTGGGAGATCAATCGCCAGGTCAGGCCTCCGTCGGCCACGGCGGGGATGGGCGCGCTGGGGCCGGCGATGGCGCGGGCCCATTCCACGGGTGCCGATTCCTGCAGTGCAAAGTCGCCGCCCGGCTGGTTGACGCGCATGAGCAGGGGCAGATCGCGGTTGGTGCACAGGGTGTGCATGGACAGCTGCTTGAGGTCGTCGGAGAACGGGGCCTCGCGCTGGTCCACCAGGGAGATGAAGACTTCCGAGCCCAGGTACTGCGTGCGCGGTCCGCTGCGCAGGCTGCGCTCGGAAAACAGCCGGGGCTCGCGCCGCGTGGTGAAGTAGGCCTGCTCGGTGGAGTGCAGGCCGTGCGTGGATGCGTACAGCGGCGCGAATTCGCGGTCCTGGGTCTTGCCTTCGTGGTGGCCGGTGACGGCCTGCACGCCGTAGACCTCGAAGTCCAGCGGCCGCGTGCGGTCGGGAATGACGTGGTACTCGTGCACGTTGGAGGCCACATGCAGGCGGTCCGCCGTGTACTCGAACAGGTTGATGGCCGGAATGCAGTGCATCAGCAGCTTGGCCGCGTCGATCTGCGGCTCCAGCGTGGGCGCGGCGCGGCGCAGCAGCACGGTGATGCCCACGCCGTCATGGGCGATGCGGCGCATGCTGCGCGACAGGCCGTTGATCGAGAAAAACCGCTGCCGCGCGGGAAACGCAAAGTACTCGTGCAGCAGACGGTGGCCCTGGAAGGCGCGGTGCGAATAGGGAATCAGCGCCTGCTCGCTGTCATGGCCTTCGGCGCGCAGTGCATCGGGCTGCAGCACGTCCCAGACCTGGCGCGGGTCCTGCGGGTGGTGGACCACGATGGCCAGCGTCTGCGTGTGGATGAGCTCCTGCAGGTGGGAGGCGACGACATCGCCCGCATGGATGTAGACCCACAGCTGGTCCATCGCCAGCTGCATGCACTGCGAGGCGTCCAGCGTGGCCAACTGCAGGCGCAGGTGGCCGCCGGCCTCGCCCAGCTGGGGCACCAGCGCATGGGGCAGGTCCAGCGCCGGGCCGCCCAGGCGCGCCTGGCGTATCTCCAGCGGCCACAGCGTCAGCGGCCCGCCGGTGCGGAATTCGCAGATGGTCTGCTCTTCCTGTGACTTGTGGGTGCGCAGCACGCTGCCAGAGGGCAGGGTGAAGCCGTCCACGAGGTTGCCTTCCTTGGCGCTG
Source organism: Delftia sp. Lp-1 (assembly GCF_020523835.1). Lineage (NCBI taxonomy): Bacteria > Pseudomonadati > Pseudomonadota > Betaproteobacteria > Burkholderiales > Comamonadaceae > Delftia > Delftia sp. Lp-1. The sequence goes on from NZ_JAJALJ010000001.1 coordinate 2,383,044, forward strand.
GGCTTGAGCTGGACCACCACCATGGATGGCGTGGGCGCCAGGTAGTGGGGGCAGACCATCTCCATCATGCGCTGGGACAGGCGCGGAAACTCCGCATCCATCTTCAGCTGGATGCGCGCGCTCAGGAAGCTGAAGCCTTCCAGCAGGCGCTCCACGTAGGGGTCGGCCACATCGGTGTCGTGCAGGGAAAGGCGGCCCGCCACCTTGGGGAAGGCGGCGGCGAACTCGGCGCCCAGCTCGCGCAGATAGGCCAGTTCGCGGTTGTAGTACTCGACGAGGCGGGGATTCATGGTGTGGGTGGCGGCGTCCGGGCTCAGGCCCTGAGGTTTTGCAGCGAGACCTGGCCGGTCTCCAGGTCCAGGCTGGTCTTGAGCAGCAGCTCCAGCGGATAGGGCATGGACCAGAACTGGCAGCGGATCTCGAACTGCAGCGTGTTGTGGTGGTTGAGCTGCTCGGTGGAGGCCAGCAGCGTCACGGCCAGCGTCTTGGGCAGGATGCGCGGCTCGAAGGCCAGGATGCTTTCGCGGATGCTGCGCTCCACATGGCTCCAGTCCAGCTCGGAAAGCAGCTGGCCGGCCAGCGGCGGCATGCCGTAGTTGATGACCGAACGCTGCACATGCTCCAGCCCCTCCATCTCCACGTGGTCCCAGGCATCGCGCGCATTGAGCAGCCAGCCCAGATCGCGCAGCAGGGCCTCGCGCAGGCGGGATTCGTTCACGAAGACCGCATCGGGCCGCTCGGTGCGCAGATGGGGCTCATGGTCGGTCAGCCGGTCCAGTAGGGCGGGCTGCAGCCGGTCCTTGGCTGCGGTCGCCTGGTTCTGGCGCGTGCGCAGCGTGGGCATGGGGTTGAGGGGACTGGGGCGCATGCAGGGTCCTCAGGAGCTGAAGTGGCTGGAAAGGGAGGGCAGGCTGGAGGACTCTTTCCCCCGCAGCGCCTGCTCATTCACCCATTCCCGGCTTTTGCCGCGCACGCACCATGCGGGGTTGCTGACCCAGTCGGTGAAGTACATGCTGGGATGGCCTTGGAGGATGTTGCAGCGCTCGTATCCCATCCGGGGCATGGCGTAGTGCTGCAGTGGCGCAACCACCAGAAAGGACACGGCAATGGAAAGCACATTGATGGCGAGGACGCCCATCAGTGCGTACTCCACCTTCTTGAGCACGGTCTTGCTGCAGGGAATGGCATTGGCGATGACGGCCGCAACCATCACCAGCGGGAACGCCAGCGCTGTGATGGCCAGTGGCGACAGCGGCGTGATCCTGACGGCAGGCGCGCGATCGAGCAGGCCCCGGATGTCGGGCGCAATCTCCGCCAGCACCAGGTACGCATTGGCCGCGAGCAGGGCCATGCCAAGGGGGATGGCCCAGATGGCGTTCCTGCGGTTCTGGCGGACGCGGTCTTGCATGGAGTATTCGGTCCCTGTCACTTCTGACGGTTGATGCTGCACAGCAGGCCGGTACTGCCGGGGCCGGGCGCGCAGGCGATGTCACCGTCGGGCTGCTGACCGTTGTCCTGGTTCAGCTTCTTCCATTCGGGCGACTGGGTGTTGACGCGGTACAGGCCTTGGGGCGTGTCATCGGTCAGGGATTTCAGGGCGGAAATCACCTTTTGCTTGATCTGCCATTTCTGGTCGGCTGCATTCAGCGCCATGCCTGTGACCAGCACGGCCACGGCCATGGCGGCCAGCGGGAGCACGGCCACGGCGGTGGCGCCAGCCACGGCAGCGCCTATACCAAGGCCCACCATGGTGGCCAGGCCGGCCTTGACGGCCTCCACGCCAATGCCGCCAACCAGGTCGTGCATGGTCTTTTCGTCGTTGAACATGAAGTCCAGCGACTCGATGAGGCTGGAGACCACCACGCCCAGGATGAAGCCGCCCCTGGCCACGTTCTGCAGCCCGCGCATGCCCAGGCCCATCTGCACCATGCGCGGGTTGGAGGCCAGGTAGCGCGTGCCGCGCAGCAGGTGGCCGCGCAGGCCCGCATGGCCCCTGATGATGATGTAGGTGCCGCTGGACGTGGTCTTGACGTAGGAGCCCACGCCGGCCATGCCCAGGGCCTGCAGGGTTCTGGCGATCATGTAGGCATCCATGGAGCCCAGGGCCGCAGGCGCGACCCAGGGCTCGCCCACGTTGGGGCTCATCACCTTGGTCCAGTACTCGCCCAGCGGCGTCTGCGCCAGGATGGCGTGCAGCCGGGAGGCGAGCCGCGGGTCGATGCGTGCCTTGTCCGCGAGGATGCCCAGGTACTCCAGGGGCGTGAGCACCAGGACATCCAGCTGGCGCCGTTCCATCTCATCAGCGATGGACTTGGCGTAGTTGACTTGGAAGAGGGTGAAGGCAATCGATGCGGACATTGTGGGCAGGTGTCTGGTCTTGCGGGTGGTGAAAAGGGGAGGGGGATCAGGCAGCGGTGCTCAGCGTGAGCTGGCGTACCTGCAGCATGGGAAAGTCCTCGGAGTCGGTGACCCAGATGCGCTGGCCGTGGCCGGCCACGTGGCCCGAGGATTCGTCAGGATCGGAGGAGCCTGAGTCCAGCGGGCTCCACTGCGTGCGGCGCGACATGCGGACGGCATCGTCATCACCGGGCACCAGCGGATAGCGCGCGGGCATGAAGCCCTGCAGTGCGCCGCCCTCGCGCAGCGTGACCTCGCAGGGCAGCCAGATCAGGTCGCGCAGGTCCTGCACGGGCTCGAAGCCGATCTGTGCAATGGCGTCGAAGGGCAGCCAGTAGTAGCTGCCGTGGGCCAGCAGCTCGCAGACGGGGCCCAGGCGGGTATCGCTGTCGGCCAGCCATTCGAAGCGGTGCTCGCCCATGTGGCCGGCCGTGGCGGGCGCCTCGTCCAGGGCGCGGGCACGCAGGTCCTGGGCGGCCGCTCCTTCATGGGCCAGGGCGTCGATCAGGCAGGCCAGCCATTGCGCGGGCTCGCCCATGAGAAAGGGCTTTTTCTTGCCGGCGAAGACCTCGGCACGCAGCACTTCGCAGCGGATGGCCTCGCGGTAGGCGCGCGCCATGGGCTCGCACGACGGGTCGAGCTGGGCGCACAGCTGCAGCTGCTCCAGTGCCTTTTGCCATTCGCCCAGCACGCACAGCAGCTGGAAGTAGTAGACGCGCAGGGGCGCCGAGGCCGGGGCCTGGCGGATCTGGTCCTTCAGGGCCTTGAGTTGCTCGTCCAGGGAAAGCTGTGAGGTGAAGCTGGGCAGGGGCATGGTGAAAACGCAGGAAAAAGAGAGGGGCGGGGTGCGGCTGCGCCCCGGTCAGTCGTCGTAGGAGCGGCAGCCCCAGCGCACGGCGTCGGGCGCCTCGCCGGCCACATGGCCGATGACGATGCGCGGTGGCGTCTCGTCCAGGCCCTTTCTGAGCGGCATGGCGCGTGCGTACTGGGCGGGCAGCTCGCCGAAACCTTCCAGGTTCCAGCTGCTGCGCGCCTGCGGCCGGGCTTTGGTGCGCTGGACCAGCGCCTGCAGGCTGCCCGTGGCGCGCGCCGCGACAATGCTGCCGCTGCCGCCGCGCACGGTGATGGAGGACACCTGCGTGCCATCGATCTCCAGCGGCGTGGCAAACAGGTAGAGCAGGTCCAGGCTTTCGCCGGGCGCGCGGTCCACCACGGTCACGCCCTGGGCGCGCAGGCGCTGGGCCAGCGCTTCGTCGCGGCCATCGGGAAACTCGATGCGGCAATGCAGGGCGTCGGTGAACAGGGTGGTGATGTCCGCTGCCGTCGCTGTTGTCGTGACGGGGGCGGCCTGCACCGTGGCGCAGGCCGTGCCGGCCAGCAGCAGGGTGAAGAAGGCTTTGGAAAAGGCGTTCATGGCGTGGCTCAATGGGCGCATCAGGGATGGCGGTAGATCTTGAAAGCGGGCTTGTGGGTGCGGTAGCCGGGGCCTGCCCAGAAACCGTTCTGCTTGAAGTCCGAGATCCAGACGCTTCCGTCGAACATCTGCATGTGGCCGGCGGGCGATGAGGTGAAGCCCTGCATCACGGCCACATCGCCTTTCTTGTAGCCACCTTCAGGCATGGCGTCGTAGCGTGTGAAGCCGGCGGCCACCAGGCTGGTGCCGTAGTCCTTGGCATCGCGCGTGCGCTGCAGTGCGATGCCGCCAGCGCCGATCGCATCGCGCACATAGCGCGCGCAGTAGCCGGCCGAACTGGCGCGGGCATTGGTTTGCAGGGTGGCGACGGCGTTGTCTACATTCCAGGGCATGAAAAGCCTCTCTGAATTGGGTCCTGGAGGGGAAAGCTTCTCCAGGCCTGTTTCTTGTTATGGGGCCTGGCCCTGGTGCGAGCGTGTCGGCACCAGGAGCCAGGTGGGCGGGCAGTCTTACTTCGCGCCCTGCTTCACGGAAGGCAGCTTGGACACCAGGCGCAGCGACACCGTCAGGCCTTCCAGCTGGTAGTGGGGGCGCAGGAAGAACTTGGAGGTGTAGTAGCCGGGGTTGCCCTCGACTTCCTGCACCTGCACCTCGGCGGCGGCCAGAGGCTTGCGGGCCTTGGTCTCCTGCGAGGAGTTGGCCGGGTCGCCGTCCACGTAGTTCATGATCCAGTCGTTGAGCCAGCGCTCCATGTCGGTGCGCTCGCGGAAGGAGCCGATCTTGTCGCGCACGATGCACTTGAGGTAATGCGCGAAGCGGCAGCAGGCGAACATGTAGGGCAGGCGCGCCGACAGGTTGGCATTGGCCGTGGCGTCGGAGTCGTAGTACTCGGCGGGCTTGGCCAGCGACTGGGCGCCGATGAAGGCGGCCACGTCCGAGTTCTTGCGGTGCACCAGGGGCATGAAGCCGTTCTTGGCGAGCTCGGCCTCGCGGCGGTCGCTGATGGCGATTTCCGTGGGGCACTTCATGTCCACGCCGCCATCGTCGGTGGGGAAGGTGTGGGCCGGCAGGTTGTCCACCGCGCCGCCCGATTCCACGCCGCGGATGGAGGTGCACCAGCCGTAGTACTTGAACGAGCGGTTGATGTTGACCGCCATGGCGTAGGCCGAGTTGGCCCAGCAGTACTTGCCGTGGTCGCCGCTGTCGGTCTCTTCCTCGAAGTCGAATTCATCGACCGGGTTGGTGCGCGCGCCGTAGGGCAGGCGTGCCAGGAAGCGGGGCATGGCCAGGCCGATGTACTTGGCGTCATCGGACTCGCGCAGGCTGCGCCAGGCGGCGTACTCGGTGTTGGTGAAGATCTTGGTCAGGTCGCGCGGGTTGGCCAGCTCCTGCCAGGATTCCATCTGCATGATGGCGGGCGCCGCGCCCGAGATGAAGGGGCAGTGGGCCGCGGCGGCCACCTTGGCCATTTCACCGAGCAGCTCCACGTCCGGCGGGCTGTGGTCGAAGTGGTAGTCGCCCACCAGGCAGCCGAAGGGCTCGCCGCCGAACTGGCCGTACTCCTCTTCGTACACCTTCTTGAAGACGGGGCTCTGGTCCCAGCCCACGCCCTTGAAGCGGCGCATGTTGCGGTGCAGCTCCTTCTTGGAGATGTTCATGACGCGGATCTTGAGCATCTCGTCCACCTCGGTGTTGGTCACCAGGTGGTGCAGACCGCGCCAGGCGCCTTCGAGCTTCTGGTAGTCGTCGTGGTGGATGATGCGGTTGATCTGCTCGGACAGCTTGCGGTCGATCTCGGCAATGATGGCCTGCACCGTCTGGTAGGCATCGTTGGACAGCGTGATCGCCGAGCCCAGGGCCTGCTGGGCCAGCGTCTGCACGGCCGCTTCCACGGCTTCGCGGGCCTGGTCGGTCTTGGGCTTGAATTCCTTTTGCAGCAGGCTGCCGAATTCGCTGCCGGCCAGCGCCTGGGTCGATTGTTCGAGTTGGGTTGCGGTATTCATGACGTGCTTGCCTTCCTGATGTGCTGCCTCAAGCCTCGGATGCAGGGCCCGAGGCCTGCGGGGCAGTGATGTTGGGCGCGGCGGCCAGCGACTTGAGCAGCGCAGGGTCCTTGAGCACCTTGCCGATCAGCTCCTCGGCGCCCTGCTTGCCGTCCATGTAGGACAGCAGGTTGTGCAACTGGGTGCGTGCCTCCAGCAGCGAGTTGAGCGCGCCCACGCGCCGCGCGATGGCGGCGGGGGAGAAGTCCTCCATGCTCTCGAAGCTCAGGTCGATGTTGAGCTTGCCCTCGCCCGTCAGCGTGTTGTCCACCTGGAAGGCGACGCGGGGCTTGATGGACTTCATGCGCGCATCGAAGTTGTCGATGTCGATTTCCAGGAACTTGCGGTCGGCGATTTCGGGCAGCGGATCGACGGGCTTGCCCGACAGATCGGCCAGCACGCCCATCACGAAGGGGATCTGCACCTTCTTTTCCGAGCCGTAGATCTCGACGTCGTACTCGATCTGCACGCGCGGCGCACGGTTGCGCGCGATGAATTTCTGACCACTCTTGCCGGTTTTGGTGAGCGACATGCGGGTGTTCCTTTCAAGAAAAAAATAGGTCGCAGAAGTAAAAAGCCTGGAGTCCCGCCTTGCGGCGGACCGAAGGGCTGAGGGCGCAAGAGGCCGTGTGGAAACAGGGGGACGGTGTGGGTGTCATGGGGCAGCCAGCTCCTTGAAAGCGAAGTCCGGGTCCAGCAGGTCCGTGCATTCCTCGCAGTAGAGGTAGGCGATGGATCGCTTGTTCTCCGCCGTCCCCCAGCCCGTGCCGCTGTCGATGGTCAGGTTGACCTGGCGGCCTCCCTTGAAGCGCACGACGGCACGGGCACTGCAGCTACCGGTTTCATAGGCATGCGCGTAATTGAACTGGCTGCTGGGCTTGGCGTGGCGCAGGAAGTAGCGCGCGCGCTTTTCGTCAATGCGCAGTGAATCGCAATGGATGCGGGGGTCTTCGCTTTTGGCGGTGCCATCGCGGATCGTGATGCGCTCGATGGCGTTTGCAGGCCGTGCACCGGCATCTGCGAAGGCTGGCGTCGAGAGACCCACGCCCAGGGCCATGAAACAGCATTTGGCCCTCATGTCTGCTGCTCCTGCAGGTGGGCGCCCGTGATCACTTCCACCTGGGCCAGGCTGTCGGGCGACAGCTCGCGCAGGATGTCCATGAAGCCCATGCGCATGAAGCGGGCGGCGCGGCGGATGAGCAGGGGGGCGGGGTTGGAGGGCTCGGTGCGCTCCACGAAGGCGGCGATTTCCAGCAACTGGGCAATCGCCTGTTCGCGGTTGCGCGCCGGGGTGTGGGGTGCGCCGGGCGCGGGCTGGGCTGCCAGGCCGTCCCCAGTACCGGCCTGTGCGGCCGGCTCGGTTTCAGCGGCCGTGTCGGCATCGCCTGTGGACTGGGGCTGCCATTGCTTGAGGGCCAGCAGCAGCTGGCGCAGGCCGTCGAGCTCGGGCTGCTGGTGGCTGGGCAGGTGCTGTTCGCAGCAGGCGCGGATCTGGTCGAGCTCCTGCAGCGCAGGGGTGACGGCCAGCAGGGTTTCGTGGCCCTCGGCATGCGCGCGGGCCGAGGCCATGCGCAATTCGTCGGCGGTCAGGTGCGGCAGGTCCTCGGGCACGTTGCCCTTGGCCATCAGTTCGGCGTCGCGCACGCTGATCTGGCCCAGCGCGCCGCGCAGGAAGTCGGCGTTGCGCAGGTCACGCACAAAGCCTGTCACGTCCGACAGGGTGCCCAGGGCGTTCATGCGCATGAAGTAGTCGTCGCCATCCTCGGGCAGGGGATGGACATGCTCCCAGTGGCGCTCCAGCAGGGCGCCGCACAGCTGCAGGCCCTGCAGCGTGCCGGGCAGGCCGTGCAGGATGGTCCAGGCACGGCACAGCAGCACGGCCACGCGTAGGTCCTTGGTGCGCTGCATCAGGGCCGAGGCCTGGCGCTCCACGTCGCGCCAGTCCGGTGGCTCGGCGGGGATGACGGTGTCGCCGAACTGCTGTTCTACCTTGCCCTGCGCAGCGCTTTCCATGGCCTGGAAATCGTTGTCATAGGTAAGGTCCGGGCCGCAGGGCGGCTCGGCGGCGGTCTCGGTCAGCAGGTCCTGGATATTGGCCATGGGCGGGTCGGTGTTGCTTGGGTATGGTGTGGAGTGGACGGTGCGATCTGGACGAACTCAGGCGCCCTTGAACAGCCGGGTGAACAGGCGGCGGTGCAGCACTTCGTGCTGGACCACTTCGTCAGGGGCGTGGCGCGGCGTGGCCGAGATCCACCAGACGGAGGTGGTGGAACCGGGGCGCATGCAGGCGCGCCAGTCCATGCGCGGCAGGCGCGCGGCGTTGCCCTGCGAGGCGCCCATGTCAAGGTCCGCCAGCAGGCTGTGGATGGAGGCGCTGTCCGGCGTGCGGCCGTCCTGCTGGAACGGCCATTGCAGGGTGGCCAGCCGCTCGTCGAGCTGCTGGGCCGACAGGGGCAGGCGCCGTGCGTCGATGAGCGCATCGCGTGCGCCGCTCAGGAAGCGTTCGATGTCCTGGTCCGACGCCGGCGTGCCGGAGCTGCCGTCCACCGTGGCCATGATGGCCAGTGGAAAGAGCCGGCCGATGCGGTCGGAGCTGGGCCCGATCACGCCCACCATGGGCTGGCCCAGGATGGAGGCGGGGCACAGGAAGAACCACAGCGGCGAGTGCACGAAGCGCGTGGACCAGTTGTCGGCCGCATCGCTGCGCAGCTGGTCCATGCCGTTGCGCAGCCACTCGTCCCAGCGCATGGTCAGTGCGTGGGGCATGCGCCGGCCGACGAAATCGCCCTGGCTTGGCAGCTTGCCCCACCAGGCGGCGCAGGGTCGCTGGAGGGTCATGGCGTTCACAGCCGGTCCGGACATTCGAATTCCTCCATGGCCTTGAGCCGGAATGGGTTGAGGACGCTGCTGGTGGTGACTTCCATGCGCAGCTTGCGTCCGTCGATGGTGAAGATGGCCGTGAAACGCTCGGGCGAGTTGCCCGGCAGGATCTGGGCACGGTCGAACAGGCGGTGCAGCGCCCAGGGGCCTTCGGTCACGATGCCGGTGTTCTGCGCGCCGGCGGCCGTGATCTGCAGCCGGGCCTGGCCGGTGCCGCGCGTGCCCGGCCAGGAGACGGCCTTGGGGATTTGCGGGCCGTGCTGGTAGCGCACGATTTCGCCGTCCACGTCCAGCACCATCTGGGAGATGGAGGCGTCCATGTCCAGCGGCTTGATCTCCAGCCGAATGCCGGGCGTGTTGCCACCTGCGCGGAAGAACACGTCGCGGATGGAGGCCGCGCGCTGGAAGGCGGCCAGCGAGGCAGAGCCCCCCACGGGCGTGCCGTCCACACCCTGCTTGAAGGTCCAGGGCACGGTGGAGATGTCCACCATGGTCTGCAGCTGGGTGCGGAAGAACTCGTCCATGGTGCCGCCGGTGGCGAACAGGCGGGCGAAGTCGTCCGTGGTCACGTCGCGCGTGGCGCTGCGCGTGAAGGGGTAGCGGCCCAGGATGGCCCGGCGGCAGAAGTCGCCGATGGTGGCGTTGAGGTTGCCGCCCAGCGTGCTGCGCACGCTGCTTCCCACGAAGGACGAGGTGGACGTGGCCAGGGCCTCGTACATGCTGTTGAGCGGAGGCGGCACGCGCTTGGCTTCCGAGCGCACCTTCTCCAGCGTGCCGCTCAGCGAGGGAGGCACGCCGCCGCCCTGGATCACCTGCTGGCGCGCCGAGGCGATGACGGCCGCCGCTTCGTTGAGCACCTGCAGGCTGGCGGTGATGGGCGCCGGGCCCGAGCCGTTGCTGGTGGCAAGGCGCCGGTACTCGCGGAAGCGGAAGTCCACGATGTCGGCCTCCAGCGTGCCGGTGGCCAGCATGCCGCCCACGTTCAGCGGCTTGCCGGTCAGGCGGCTGAGCTGGTGCTGTTCCTCGCGGATGCGCTGCAGTTTCTCGCCCAGCCAGCTGCTGGTGCTGCCGGAGCTGCCGCCTTCCTGCTGTTCCGGGCGGCGGGCCAGCGTGGTCTCGCGGGCCACGGCGCGGATGAACTGCTCCAGGCTGGAGTTGGCGGACGAGTACAGGCGGGCCTGCTCGCCGGCCTGCTCCAGCGAGGCCGTGCGTATGGGGCGGATGTCGGCCAGGAAGGTTTCCCACAGGCGCGCGTACTCCATCAGGTACAGGCGCTTGACCTCGTTGGCCAGCTGGCCCGTGAGCACTTCCTGGGCCACGCTGCGCCGGCCTTCGGCCTGGCCCAGCACCCAGGTTTCCTCCTTGGCCAGCAAGGTGGTGACCTTGGGCAGCTCGTGCAGGAAGAGGCCGTGGTAGCCGTCATAGGTGAACAGGCCGCTGATGCCCTGGGTGAGCGGCTTGCCGCTGGCACGCGCAAAGACCTGGGGCGCCTCGGGACCGCTGGCACGCACCACGCTGAAGTCGGGCGGCAGCTTGTCGCCGGTGTTCAGCAGCTGCTTGAGGCGGCTGTAGGCGCGCTGGGCGGGCGACATCTGGGCCAGGCGCTGGCGCACCTCGGCGACCAGGTTGGCGTCGATGGGCTGGGCGGAGACCACCACGCGGCCGTCGATGAGGCGGTCCAGGTGTTCGGACAGCTGGTCCACCAGGCCGGCCTGCACCAGATGCTGGGGCAGGGTGTTTTCCCAATCGCTGCGCAGCCAGGCCTTGACGAAGGTGGCGTCGAAGTGGTCGGGCTCGTAGAGCATGAGATAGGCCTTGAGCGTTTCGTAGCTGGCCTCGGGGCTGCCGGTGCTGACCTGGCGCAGCGAGCGCGCGACATGGCTGCTCAGGCGCGGCAGCCAGGCGTCTTCCAGCAGGCGCAGGTAGGTGGCGTGGGCGGCCGTCTGCACCTTGGGCACCTGCAGCAGGCCCCAGCGCCAGCCCAGCGGGGCCGATTCCTCGAAGCGGCTGCTCTGCGCCACGCGCGCCGCGTGGTTGAGCATGGGCACCAGGGCGACCACGTTGTCGGGATCGGTGGCCTTGGATTCCTCCACGGCCTGGCGCAGCGTGCCGGCGTTGTCGGCCACTTCGTTCAGGTAGCGCTGGTTGTTCTCGTAGCTCAGCGTCCAGGCCAGGGCCGCGCCGCCCAGGGCCAGCAGCAGCGCGCACAGGCCGGCGGCCTGCATCAGGCGCAGCTGGCGCTCTTTCTTGGCGTTGCGCCCGGTCAAGCCGGACTCGTTGAACATCACGTCCTTGAACAGCGACTCCAGGAAATAGCTGCGGCCCTGCTGCGGCACGGCATCGGCCGGCAGGCGGCCACGCAGCGCAAAGCGGCGCGACAGGGCCGACATCACGCGGTCGAAGGGCATGCCCTCCTGCGTGCCGCTGGTGAAGTAGACGCCGCGCAGCAGCGGCTTTTCCTTGAAGCGCGAGGCGGAGAACGCCGCATCCAGCGTGTCGCGCACCACGTCCTTGAGGCCGGCAAACTGCTGGGGCAGGGCGTAGAGCAGGCTGCGGCGCGCAAGGTCGGGCTCGGTCATCAGCCGCTGGGGCAGCAGGCGGTCGATCTGGGCGACCAGGGCGTCGAACTCCTCCATGTACAGGGCGCTGGCGGCCTGCGGGTCGCTGGCGGGCGAGCGCTGGGTCTTTTCGTCATAGGGGTAGGTGAAGCCCCAGACCTGGGCGCGCTCCTCGCGGCTCATGGCGCCGAAGAACTCGTTGAAGCCCGCCAGCAGGTCGCTCTTGGTGACCAGCACGTAGACGGGGAAGCGGATGGTCAGCTCCTCGCACAGCTCGCTCAGGCGCAGGCCGATCAGCTGGGCCAGCTGGGCACGCTCGGCGTCGCTGGCACTGAGCAGCTCCTGCACGCTGAGCGTGACGATCACGCCGTTGACGGGCTGGCGTCCGCGAAAGCGCTTGAGCAGCTGCATGAAGCCCTTCCAGGCTGCCTTGTCCTGCTCCGCATCGCTTTCCTGGGTGGTGTAGCGGCCGGCCGTGTCCAGCAGCACGGCCTGGTCGGTGAACCACCAGTCGCAGTTGCGCGTGCCGCCTATGCCGGGGATGGCGCGCTTGCCGAACTGGGCCGCCAGCGGGAAGTCCAGCCCCGAGTTGATCAGGGCCGTGGTCTTGCCCGAACCCGGCGAGCCGATGATCAGGTACCAGGGCAGCTGGTAGATGTAGCGCTTGTTCCAGCGGCCGAACAGGCCGCCTTCGGTCTGGCCGAAGCGGGTCTTGCTCAGCGTGTCCAGGGCTTCCTTGAAGCGCGACTCCAGCTCGGCCACTTCCTCGGAGCCTGCTGCGGGCGTGCCGTCCGCCTCGCGCGGCGAGGTCAGGCGGGCCAGGCCGGTCATGAGGTGCTCGTTCATGCGCTGTGCGCGCCACCAGCGCAGCAGCAGGCGCAGGAACCAGAGGATGAACAGGCCGGCGATGATCCACCAGCGCACGGTGGGGCTGCCCAGCGGCTGGTAGGGCTGGATGAAGACGAGCGGGCCGACGAACCAGATGAGCAGGCTCAGGGCCACCAGGCCCAGAAGCTCCAGCATGTAGCGGTTGAACAGCCATGAGGCGATGCGACGGATCATGGGATCAGTTCCTGGTCTCGGGTGCGGCAGGCAGGGCCTGCAGTTGCTGGTCACGTTGCTGGGGCGCGACCAGCAGGACGATTTCCACCCGCCGGTTCAGCGCCCGGCCTTCTGCCGTGTTGTTGGGGGCGACGGGGTCGCTGTCGGCACGGCCCTCGGCATGCAGGCGCTGGCGGTCGCGCAGCGAGCCGCCCAGCATCTGGGACACGGCCTGGGCACGTTCCTGCGACAGGTTCCAGTTGGACGGGAAGCGCGCCGTGCGTATGGGCAGGTTGTCGGTGTAGCCGTTGACGACGACCTTGCCCGGCACTTCGTCCAGGGCCGCTGCCACGCGGTGGATGACCTGCACGTAGCGGGGCTTCACGACGGTGGCGGCCGGGTCGAACAGGCCGTCGCCGCGCAGGATGACGGTGCTGCGGTCGGCCTCGTCGCGCACGCTGACCAGGCCTTCGCGGATCTCGGGCTCCAGGAACTGGCGCAGCCGCGGCTTGAGCGTGGCGACGGTGGCGGCCGCCGAGGTGCGCGGGAAGCGGATCTCGTTGATGGCGGCGAACAGGTCGTCCGAACTGTTGGACAGCCGGTAGCTGAACCACAGGTAGATGAAGAACGCCAGCAGCAAGGTGATGGCAGCCGCCACCCACAGCGGCACCATGGCCCAGGGCGGCGAGGCCAGGCGCTGCACGCCACGCCAGTGCACGGACAGCAGGCTGCTGCGGTCGCCGCGCGTGGATTCGATGAGCTGCAGCAGGCGCGCCTTCAGCGTTTCCAGCTGGGCGCGGCCGTTGTCGATCACGCGGTAGCGGCCTTCAAAGCCCAGCATCACGCAGTAGTACAGCAGCTCGATCAGGTCGATGTGCTGGTGCGGCGTCTGCACCAGGCGGGCCAGCAGCTGAAAGAACTTCTCGCCGCCCCAGGTTTCGTTGTGCAGGGCGACCAGCAGGCTGTGCTTGGGCCAGACGCCGGCACTGCCCCAGGGCGTCTGGGCGGCGGTTTCGTCCAGCACCGTGCAGATGCAGTAGCGTGCACCGATGATGGTTTCCATGGGCACGCCGCTGGCGCCTGCGCGCTGCTCGAATTCGCGGATGTGCTCGAGCAGCAGTTGTTGCAGCGCGCGCGGGTCTTCGTTGGTGACCATGGCGCGGATCTGGGGGATGAGGTTCAGCAGCCGGTTGGCGGCGGCCACCAGCGGGTTGCCGCCGCTGACCACGTCGGGCAGGTTGGAGCGCAGCGGCTCCTGGCCGGCAGGCGCGGGCGCGGCGCTGGCCGCGCCTTCGGCACGGCCCGTGTCGGCGTCGCCGCCCCAGGGCATTTGGTGGCTGATGTTGGAACTGTTCATGTCGGAAGATGCGTCGCGCCGTCAGCGGCGGATGGCCCAGAACTCCAGTTGCAGGTCGGGGAATTCGCCGGAGACGTGCATGGCAAGGCCGCCGGAGCTTTGCAGCTGGTTCCACAGATCGTGCGTGGTGTCCACCTCGAAATAGTTGTAGCCCGCGTGGTAGGGAATCTCGCGCGGGGCAATGGGCAGGGGCCGCAGCGTGACGCCGGGCAGGTGCAGGTTCACCAGGTCGCGTATGCGCTCCACGGGGCCCAGCTTGGTCTGGGTGGGGAAGTGGGTGCGCAGGAATTCCGGCGTGGTCTGGGCATGGGCGGCCAGCACGAAGTCGCAGGTGGTGAGCAGTTCGGTGGACGGGATCAGCGCCACGCGCACGCCGTACTGGCGGTCGTGCAGCGGGATCTGGATGGCGTTTTGCTCCAGCACCGAGGACAGGCTGCGCCGCAGCTCCAGCATCAGCGGCGGGAAGCTGCGCCGCAGGTCGTCATGGTCGTAGGCGGGCAGCACCTCGGGGCGGCGGCGCTCGTGGTCGAAGGTGGTCAGCTCGGCGGCCAGGCGCAGCAGTTCCTCGAACAGGCGCTCGGGGTGGATGCTGGCGGTGCGCACCCAGTGCTGGGCCGCGCCCGTCCAGTGGTTGATGAGCTGCAGCAGCAGGAAGTCGCCTACCTCGCCGATGCCGCCGCGCTCGGGCTGGATCATGCGCTGGGCCAGCACTTCGCCGCGCTGGCGCAGCAGGCCGTGGATTTCCTTGCAGAAGGTGTTGAGCACCGAGCTGGGCCCGTTGTTGACCACGGTGGGGATGAAGCCGGGCTCCAGCAGCACGCCGCCGCTGGCCTGGCGCTCCACCACATGGGCCACGGGCAGGCTGACCCAGCCTTCGGTCAGCTCGTGGGCGGGGCGCAGGCTCAGGCGCAGCCGGCCCAGCTGCACCTCGGCGGGCTGGGCACCCACGTCGTTGCTGTCCGCCACTTCGGTCACGTCGCTGAGATAGCGCGCGGGGCTTTGGGAGCCTTCGCCAAAGGTCACTTCGCTGCCCGAGAAGCGGCGCAGCGGCAGCGCCAGGTGGACCACCACGTCCTTGACGTCCTTGCCGACGTCCAGCGGGGTGGGCGCCTCGTCGTCGCCCGGCAGCTGGAACGGCGTGCCGTCGGGCAGCACGCCGTGGGCCGAACGGATTCCCAGCTTGCCCATGCGCAGCAGATCGGTGTCCAGCTCCAGTTCCGAGAAGCCCCAGAAAAAGGGCTGCCCCGGCAGGCTGCGTGACTGCAGTTGCCGGAACAGGAAGCGCTCCTGCTGCTGGAAGTGCTGGGGCCGAAGGAACATGCCCTCGGCCCAGATGACTTTGCGTTGCCAGACCATGGTGGATAGATGTGCGTTTATTGGGATGCGGGTTGAATGCGGACGGTGACCTCTTCGCGGGTCAGGTGCACCTGGTAGCGCACGGGCTGCAGCTTTTCGGTGGAGCCCATGCCCCACCAGCGCCGGCGCAGCTCC
The DNA here is from genome assembly GCF_020523835.1 of Delftia sp. Lp-1. Lineage (NCBI taxonomy): Bacteria > Pseudomonadati > Pseudomonadota > Betaproteobacteria > Burkholderiales > Comamonadaceae > Delftia > Delftia sp. Lp-1. The sequence continues at coordinate 2,398,224 of NZ_JAJALJ010000001.1, forward strand.
ACTGAGTTGGGCGCTACGGCCGAGGCGCGCCAGGTGCTGCGCTCCAGATCGCGGTAGGCGGCGAACAGGCCGAAGGCGCGCACATCGGGGTTGCCCTTGCGCTCTATGACCTGGCGCTGGCCGGGCGCGACCAGGAATTCCTCGCGCCGCACGAAGTCGCTGCCCAGCTGGCCGTCGTCCTTGTCCTGCAGGTCGAAGAAGCCGGCGCGGTCAAAGGCGGCGGAGGCGCGCAGCTCGTAGATGCGCAGCAGCACGGGCTTGGGAATGCCTTCACGGTCTGGGTTGATGTCCATGTCCGCCACCACTTCGAATATGGCGGTTGGCACGGCTGTGGGCGCCACTTCGGGCGCGCGGCTCAGGGGGTTGAGGGAGCCGCAGCCGGCCAGGCCGGTCACCACAGCCGTGCCCAGGCCCAAGGCGCCCAGCGTTTGCAGCGCCTGCCGGCGCCCCTGCGATCCCTGCGGTTCCTCTGATCTCCACATGGCTTCTCCTGTCTCGATGTCAGTCATTGGTTTCACGCGGGCAGATCCACACCGTCAGCGCACTGAGGTTGTCCTGGTGCGGGTTGCCGCTGGATACGACGCGGCCGACCATGCGCTGTATCCATTCGTCGGGGCGCTGGCTGGCGGCCAGCAACTGCTCCATTTCCGACTCGTGCATGCCTTCCCACAGGCCGTCCGAGCACAGCAGGAAGACATCGCCGGCCTCCAGGGCCACGGCGTCGGCGCGGATGCTGGGCGGCACCTGGCCCTCGGCGCCAATGGCGCCGGCCAGCACGTTGCGGTTGGGCAGGCGGCGCGGGTCGTTCTCCTCGTACAGGCCGGCGTGCAGCAGCTGCTGCACCAGGCTGTGGTCTTCGGTGCGCAGGTGCATGCGGCCCGCGCGGAACCAGTACAGGCGCGAGTCGCCCCAGTGCGCCCACAGGGCCCGGCCCTGCTCGGGATCGATGCACAGCACCACCACGGTGGCGCTCATGTGCATGCGCGAGACCGAGGTGGACTGCTGGCCGCTGACGCGGTGCTCCGCCTGGGAAATCAGGGAGGCCAGGCTGGCGGGGGCGAACAGCGGGTTCTGCCGGAAGCCATCCACCACGGCCTGCACGGTGAGCTGGGCGGCGAGCTCGCCGTGCCCATGCCCGCCTGCGCCATCGGCCAGCGTGCAGCACAGGCCGCCGGCGCCCAGGTCCATCAGGCCCATGGCGTCTTCGTTGCTGGAACGCCTGCCGCTGTGGGAGGCGCTGGCCACCTGGATGCTGTAGCGGTGGCCGGCTCCGTCGAGATAGGCGATCACGGCTGGCCTTTCACGGACTGCTCGGCGTTTTCGTAGGCCTCGACGAAGGTGCGGCCCGAGAAGGCCATCAGGTCGTCCTCGGCATGGCGGCGCAGCACGTCGAAGTTGTGCTTGTAGTCGTCCCACAGCGCGGCCTTGCGGCCATTGGTCAGCAGCTTGTCCAGCAGGCCGGGGTTGGTTTCTGTGCGGCGCTCCAGCTCGGTCGGATCGAACCGGGTCAGGGCCTCGGCATAGGCGGCGCGGATGCCGGCCATCAGGGCCAGCTGGTGCACATGCAGGTCCTGGAATGCGTCCTGCATGGCAGGCAGCGGCTTCATGAAGCCCGGGAAGGTCTGGTGGACCATCTGCATGAGCACGCCCTCGGAATTGGGCAGGAACTTGAGCGGGTTGTTGGCGCCCGTGGCAATGATGGTCACGCCGGCGCGGAACTCGCGCTTGATCTCGGAGCGCGCGGCCAGCAGGTCGATGGTTCCCTGCACCGCAATGCGCAGGGCTTCGCCGAAAGTGCGCATGAATTCCGGTGTGACCTCGAAATGGGTCTTGGCCGGGTTCAGGCCTGCGCCCTCCATGAAGGCTGCGGCCAGTGCCTGCAGATCGGCGTTGGCGGCCGGCTGGGGCTGCACGGGAATATCGACGGGCGCGGCGGTGGAGGGCAGGGCGCCGATGGGGATGGCGGCGTCGCCCTGGCCGAGGATGCTGGAGGCCGCGGGGATATTGACGTTGATGCCTGTGTCAAGGGGGGCCGAGGTAGGGGCAACGGCAGCCCTGGCGACGGGCGCAACATGGGCAAGACCGGACTTGAAGAGGTCCAGATCCAGTCCATTGGTGGGCAGCAGACCGTCCAGCGCGGCCGGCTCGGCGGGGATCTGGGGCACGGGCGCCGGGGCAGGCGCGGCAACCGGAATGTCCTGTGCCTGCGCCGGTGCCTGCGTCTGTACCTGCGTCGGTACCTGTGCCCGTGCCTCCACCTGTACAGGAAGCTGCTCCTGCACAGCAGGAATCACGGTATCGATCACAGGCGGGAGTGCAGGCTGGGCCGGTGCTGCCGCCTCCGGCGGTGGCACCGGCCCAGCGGGCTGTGCATGCGACTGCATGCGCGGCAGATTGAAGGCCTGGCCCAGTTCGGAGCCCCGGCCCGAGGCCTGCTGCAGCGGCTGCGCATCGGGGGGCAGGCCGCCCTGGTCGAACAGCGCAAGCGGGTCGAGCTTTTGGGATTGCTCGAAGCACGAAGGCAGGCCGGTATGGGAGGCATCATGCAAGGCCTCGGTGCTCAGGCCCTTGAGCGGCAGCGTGTGGACCATGCCGTCATGGCGCTGCTGTATCAGCTCGCCCGTGCCTTGCGATGGCAGGCCGGCCCAGCCTTCCTCCTGCTGCCGAGCCTGCTGGGGCGGCGGAGCAAAGGGGTCGAAATCATTGGGGATCAGCAAGGGGCGATGCTGCGGCTTGGCGGGCTGCGGCATGGCCAGTGCAGCCTGCTCGGGCGGGATGGCGCTCTCGATCGAAGGCACGGCAGGGGTCTGGATGGCATCCAGGCTCAGTGCCGTCAGGCCTTCCCAGGGATCGGCGATGCCGGGGGCGGCGGCAGGCAATACGTCCGCCAGCGGCGCTGCCTCTGCCAGCGGCGCTGCCTCTGCCAGCGGCGCTGCCTCTGCCAGCGGCGCTGCTTCCGGCAGCGGGGGCTGGGCGGCGACGGGAGGCGGGGCGATCTGGGGCTGCGGGGCGGCTGTGGCGGCTGGGGCCGCTGTCTGCGTTGCTTGCGCGGCCTGCGCGTTTTGCATTGCAGCCGAAGGCGGTGCCTCGAAAGGCGTGCCCGGCGCCACGGCGGCCAGGGTGTAGGCGCCGATACGGATGCGCGCACCCAGGGGCAGGCCCACTTCCTGGCCCGAACGCACGGGCTGCTCTGCCACCCAGATGGGATCACGCTCGCTCAGGTTCGCAACAAAGGCTCCCTCGGAATCCAGCCTGACCATGGCGTGCACGCGCGCGACGGAAGCGTCCGGGTCCGAGATGATGAGCTTGTTCTGGCCACTGCGTCCGATCGTGCCGCCGGCCATGCCGAATACGGCATGCCAGTGGCGATCGACCGGAACGCCATCGTGGTCCACGACCCTGAGTTCGATTTTGTCCATGGAGTCTTAGGCTAGGCAGTTTTCAGGAAGCGTCGGGATGCCTCAGGAGGCTTTGCGCGCGGGCGCAGGGCGCTTGTTGCGCAGCGCGGCACGGGCGTTGTTGAACTCCCGGCCCCAGATGGGATGGCCCTTTTCGGCCTCGGTCAGCTGGAAGGTGGGGTCCAGGGCCAGGGCCATGTCGAAGTGCTGGCGGCAGGGCTTGCGGCGGCCTTCCACGCAGTGGCTGAAGGCGATGTACTTCAACGCCTTGACCTGGCTGCTCATGGGCAGTTCCTGTGCGGTGGACAGGGGCGTCAGCGCCGTGATGGCGTCCTCATAGCGGCCGTCCACATAGAGCTGGATGGCTTCGACCAGCTCCTGCTCCTTGATCACCACGGGGTCCACGGGCTTGACGGGCTCCGGAGGCTGGACCACGGTCGGGGCCGGCTCGGGCTCCACGGGCTTGGGCGCGGTTTCACACGCGGCCAGGCCGAAGGCAACGGCCAGGGCAAGGGTCAGGCGCTGGATGGAGTGAGGAATATTCAGGGTCATGGACATGGTCAGCGGGCATCAAAGTCATGGGAAAGGGTCACCGACTGGCCGTCGGTGATGCGGATCACCTGCCGATAGCTCTCGAAGCCGGGATTGCGCAGCTCCACCGTGTGGGAGCCTGGCGCCAGCTTGAGCAGCACGACGGGAGGGGTGACGCCGGACGGCTTGCCGTTGATCAGCACATTCGCCCAGGGGCTGACCCTCAGGCGCAGGTTGTGATCTGTCCGTGGCGTCTCAGACCGTGCGGCCAGCGCTGCGGAGCGCGCTGGAGCAAGGCCGGGTGTCAGGGCGGTGATCGAGGTGATCACGCGGCTGTTCAGTGCAAAGCCACCGGCCGTGGGTGCCGCAGGCGCCGTGCGCAGCCGCTGCGCGGAAGGGCAGCGCTGGATCCAGCGGTCCTGGGCGCGGCTGTAGGCGTCCCGCCACGGCGTACCCGTGGTTTCGTAGGCCTGCAGTGCAAAGCCCGGGTGTGCGGAGAACGCGGAATCGAAGGCCGCCTCGCAGCGCGCCCATTCCTTGTGCGTGCAATAGGTGTAGGCCAGGTACTTGTGGGCGGAGGCCCGCTCCATGGGATCGGCCAGCCCGCCAAACAGCGCCGCCTGCAGCGCACGCTCGGCCTGGGCCAGGTCGCGCGCCTCGAACAGCGCAATGCCCTGCGCCAGCTGCGGGCGTCCTGCCGAGCCGGTTTGGGCGGGCGCTGCCTCTTCGCATGCCGCCTGGGAATGCGCCAGGCAGGGCAGGCCGAGCACTGCAGTGCACAGCATCCATCGCCAGCGGTGGTTCATCAGTCGAGCCATGGGCCGCGCTCATTCGAAAAGATGGTTCACGGTCACCGACTCGCCCTTGGTGACCGTGATGGTCTTGGTCACCGTGGAGGCCGCACCCGGGTTGCTGATGTCGATGCGGTACTCGCCCTCTGGAAGCTCCATCTGGGTCAGCGGCGGGCTGGTCCGTGCCGGGGCGCGGTTCACGGAGACATAGCCCCAGGGCACGACCCGGAACACCACCTTGCCCGTGGCCGCTGCGGGCTTGACGGGGCGGGCTTCGGTCTTGGGCGGCTCGGTCGGCAACGGCTCGGACCCGGTGGCCACCGTGACGGGGACGACAGGCGTGCTCTGCTCGGGCTGCGAAGGGGCAATCTCGGGCAACGCGGCCTGCTGCTCGGGCGAGGTCGTCGGCTGCACCTGCTCCGTGGAGGCCAGCGAGGCCTCGTTGAGCAATTGCTTGAGCAGCGCCTGGGCCTCGGTGCGGTGCTGTCCTTCGGGGAAGCTGTCCAGGTAGTCCTGCAGGCGGGCCAGGCTGGACTGGCTTTGCGCCTGCTGCCAGGCCAGGCTGTCGCGTGCTGCCAGGGTCTTGGCGCGTGCCTGGTCCTGGGAATGGTCGTACCACAGCACGCCGCCGCCCGCGATGGCAGCCAGCACCAGGGCGCCGATGGCCAACGGTACGGCCATGCTGCTGCGCCTGGCCTTGGGCGCAGCCTGGGCCCCCGCAGCTGGAGGCCGGGCAGCCGCAGGCTTGGCCTGGACGGCCGGCGCTGCGGCGGGCTGCTCGGGAACGGGAGCAGGTGGTGCAGCCGGAGCCGGAGCCTGACCCGTAGCCTGAGGCGCCGGCATGCCTGGCAGTGCCTGGTCGATGTCGATGAACGGCCCGTTGCCCAGGCCCATCGGGTCGGCGGCAGAGGCCTGGGGCGCAGATGGGGGTGCCATCTGAGGCGTGGCCATGGCGGCAGGTGTGCTGGGAGCCGGTGATGCCGGGGCCACGGGTGGAACCGTTGCAACAGGCGACACAGGCGACACAGGTGCCACAGGTGCCACAGGTGCCACAGGTGCCACAGGTGCCACAGGTGCCACCGGCATGACCGTCGCCACGGGCGCAACCTGTGGGGTGGGTGCGGGAACGTAGGTTTCCGTGATCGGCAGGAACCGGGGTGCCTGCGCGGATGCCGACTCACTGGCCATGGCGGCCTGAACGGCCGCAGGCGTCGTGATCGGGATGTAGATGGGGCTGGGCTCCACAGGCGCAGGCGCCGCCCGGTTTTCGGCAGACAGGCCCAGCAAGCTGCGCAGTTCGGCAATCGACTGGGGCCGGTCCTGCGGGCGCACGGCCAGGGCTTTTTGCATGCCCTGCAGGAAGGCGTCGGAGTAGCCGGGAACCTGCTCGGAAGTCAGCGGCTGCATGGGGTCCGTGACCATGCGCGCCACCGAGGTGGCAGGAGTGCGGCCCGTGGCGGCCTGGTGAATGAGGGCGCCGACCTGGTAGATGTCCGTCCACGCGCCCTGGGGCATGGCGCCGTCGTCCACGTACTGCTCGATGGGCGCAAAACCGGGCTTGAGCACCATGGTCAGCGCCTGGGTCATGTCGCCGATGATGCGGCGCGCGGCGCCGAAATCCAGCAGCACGGGGCTGCCATCGCGCTGCACGAAGATGTTGTCCGGCGCGATATCGCGGTGGAAGCAGTCCTGTGCATGCAGGACCTCGAGCACATCGAGCAGCGGTGCCAGCAGGGTGCTGAGCTGGGCCTGGTCGATGCGGCCCGACGATGCCTGCAGCACGCGGCCCAGCGTCTGGCCCTCGTAGTGGCGCATCACCATGTAGGCCGTGCCACCGGCTTCGAAGAATCGGTAGACATGCACCAGGGTGGGGTGCGAGAAGCGCGCCAGCAGGCGGGCCTCGTTGATGAAGCTGCGCAGCCCGGCGTCGAACGCGCCACGGTGCTGCGAGCGCACATGCACCTGATGGGAGCTTTGCCGCCCGGCCAGGGCCGAAGGCATGTACTCCTTGATCGCGACCTCGCGGTCCAGCGAGAGGTCACGGGCCTTGTAGACGATGCCGAAACCGCCTTCGCCGATGACATCGAGCACGCGGTATTCGCCAATCTGGACACCTGCCGGAAGGCAGTTGGTCGAACATGCTGCTTCGCTATCCATGCAATCCCACCCAAGATGTTGTTTCACACCCTGGCGGGCGACGTCTGTCGCGCAGCCAGGGTGCCGAACCTGTTCGAGGCCATTGGACAAGGAGAAAGCCGGCATCACACCGGCAATCTGTCTCTGTAAACCGTTGGTTTTCCTCAATCAGCCTATTGTCTGAAGCCAGGGGCCAAAGACGAGCGTCATGGATTCGTCATGAATACAAGATCGTATTTCAATCGGACTCCGAATGCGGCGTGAGTGTAGCTTGAGTTCCGCAAAAAGCCATGACACGAATCGAATGGATATGAGGTGGATACATTTTTTTTCAGATGTATCCGCCGTAACAATTCAGTCTGCTCAATTGTTTGTATTTTGCCGGCCTTATCCACTATCATCGCGGCTCCAACAAAGGAGGGCGGTTCACGACAGTGAGGATTGCAGGCGATTGTCAATACATTCCTTGACCATCCAGGGTATGCGCCGCACTGATCTGAATCACGTGTTAAGTGAATCGGTTTCGTGCGCTCTACCCGAGAGTGGTTTCCCCTTTGTTCGCGTGTGAACTATCCGATGCAATCAGGCTATTGGGTTGCATGCGAACGTTTAATCCATTAGTTCGAGAGGTGTGCAATGTCCGTTGATATGTTCATGAAGGTCGAGGGCGCCAGTGGCGAGTCCCAGGATTCCAACCACAAGGGCTGGACCGACATCGACTCCTTCACCTGGGGTGCTACCCAGCCCAACACCATGTCCAGCGGCGGTGGTGCCGGCGCCGGCAAGGTGAGCTTCCATGACCTGAACGTCATCGCCAAGGTGGACAAGTGCTACCCCGCCGTGCTCAAGCACTGCGCCACGGGCAAGCACCTGGGCCAGGTCGACATCTCGCTGTGCAAGGCCGGCGGCTCGCAGATCGAGTTCACCAAGATCACCCTGACCGACGTCATGGTGACGAACGTGACCGTCAGCGGCGCCAACTCCTCTGACACCGTGACCGTGAACTACTCGTTCCAGGCTGCCAAGGTCAAGACCCAGTACTGGGAACAGACCAACCAGGGCGGCAAGGGCGCCGAGAGCCAGATGGGCTTCAACATCAAGGAAAACCGCGAAGCCTGAGCTTCCTCCCGCAGCTGTGCTGCTGCGGCAACCCGCGTCGGACTCGTCTGGCGCGGGTGTTGCCGTGGACGTGCGGGAATATGGCCTCCATCTATCGATGGAGGCTTTTCAGTATGGAAAGCCGAAATCAGGCTGTTGGGGGAATATCGGAGAGACGTGCCTTGAGGCCGCGTGGGTAACCGCGTGCCTGGCTGGTTTTTGTGTCATTTTTTTGACGTGGGCCAGCTTTCCATTCCTGTCAAAAGCTGAATGTCGTTAGGCTTGTCAATCTTTGACAAACACGAAAACCCATGGCTGCAGGCATGGGGAATCGACTTGCTCGCTGCACTATCAATGTGCAGAAAATTTCTGATAAAAATGGATTGCCGTGGATATGCGCAGGATTACCGCGCGTGGGTTCCTGTGTCTATTGATCAGGCACATTGAATGCCTGGTGCCGGGGCCTGCGAACCGTTGTGGTGCGTTTGGCCTGTACTGCGGCGAGTGGCGGAGCATACACGAACATCGGACGTTGTCGAGAATATTTTTGCCGGTCCAATTATTAAAACGCAATTCGTTTCTTTAATAAATTCCACTGCCAACTTGTGTACAAGAAAGAGTACTAAATGCGTGAATGGACCATTGCCCATTGCCGGCGTGCAAACCCGTCAGAGAGATTGCAGCAGCAATCGGCGTATACCCTGTCACCGCCCGCAAATCTGCCCGGTGCCGCAGGCATGGCTTCGCTCTTTTCCACCGCCTTGCGCCGGGTCCTGGCTGGACTTGGCTGTCGCCAACGGCAGGGGCGGTGTTCTCCAACCGGCATGGCAGTCGCATGAGCATCGCGGTTGCCTCCCCGCCCGTGTGCGAGACGCGCCAGGGGCCTGCAAGCAGCGCGCACTCGCTGGCCGCGCAGATCTACGCTTGCCTGAAGAACGACATCTTCGATTTCCGCCTGCTGCCCGGCGACCGCTTCAGCGAGGGCGAAATCGCCACGCGCATGCAGGTCAGCCGCACGCCCGTGCGCCAGGCGCTGTTCTGGTTGCAGCGCGATGGCTATGTCGATGTGCATTTCAAGAGCGGGTGGCAGATCAAGGCCTTCGACTTCAAGTACTTCGAGGATCTCTATGAGGTGCGAACCCTGATGGAGACCAGCGCCGTGGCCAGCCTGGTGGGCGAATCGCTGAAGTCATTGCAGCCGTTGCGCGAAGTCTGGTGCGTGCCCGAGGAGCAGCGCGAGACCGACCCCGCCGTGGTGGCCTCGCTGGACGAGGCTTTCCATACCGGCCTGGTGGCCGCGACCGGCAACCAGGAGATGGCGCGCATCCACCTGGACATCACCGAACGCATCCGCATCATCCGGCGCCTGGATGTCATCAAGCTGCCGCGCGTCTCGGCTACCTATGACGACCATGCCGCCATCCTCGCGGCCATCGAGGCTGGCGATGCGGCGCGGGCCCAGTCCTGCCTGAGAGAGCACATCGCCGACAGCCGGGCCGAGGTCAAGCGCATCACGTTCTACATGCTGCAAACGGCGCGCGAGCGCTATGGCGCCCTGACGCAGATGGCCTGAGGGCCGCAATGTGTTGGTGGAGGGCCTCTTCGGAGGCCCTTTTTCATGGCCGGGCCGCTGCGGGAAGGCGGCGGACATCCGTTCCGGCGCAGCAAAGCCTGCAAGTCGTGGGCAAGGGGCCTGCTTTTCCCCGCATCGCTGCGGCGGCGTCCCGGTAGTCTTCCTGCCAAACCGTGGACGGGCCTCGCGCCCGCGCCATCTGCCAACTCACAGGGAAGAGAACATGAGCATCAGAACCGACAACCTGAACGTGCAAAGCCTGCTGGCCCGCGCCCAATCCAAGCTCAACAGCAGCACGACGCAGGCGGCTTCGGATTCGGCCGGCAAGAAGAGCGCTGCGGAGACCAGCGCCACCAAGACGGACAGCACCAAGACGGAGACCACCGAAGCGGAGAAGGTCCGCAAGCTGGCACCGTCGCTGACCAAGGCGCACGAGCGCATTGCGGCCCAGGCCCAGGCGGGATCGACCTCGCTGTCGGCGTTGGGGCAGTTCAAGTCATCCCTGGTGGACCTGGCCTCGGCGGGCAAGGATGTGGCCGCGCTCTCGGCCACCAGCACCACCCAGTCGGTGCAAGGCGCGCTGGAAAAGCTGGTGGCGCGCTATAACTCCAGCGTTGCCAAGGGCAGCGTGAGCGCGGCGGCCGGTTCTTCCACCGATGTGGGTGCCACCCGCGCCCTGCGCGAGTTGCGCTCGGCCATCATGAGTGTCACGGGCAGCGCGACCGCGCCCAGCCTGGGCAAGCTCGGCATCGTCCAGCGCCAGGACGGCACGCTGGCGGTGGATGCCAAGGCCCTGGAAAAGTCCATGGCCGCCGATGCCGCCGGCGTGACCTCGGCCCTGGCCGGCATTGGCAAGGCGGTGGAGAACAGCGCCAACTCTGCGCTGTCCACTGGCAGCCGCCTCAGCTCGTCCATGGCCAGTCTGGGCGACCGGGTCAAGACGCTGCAGCAGCAGCAAAGTGCGGTGGTTGCCACGGCCGAGAAGCTGGGCGACTCCCTGGTCGGTTCGGCCAACTGGAACCGCATGGTGCTGGACGCCTACCTCAAGAACTGATTTCAGCACCATCCCCGCCCTGCATCCTGCTCCCGGAAAACATGAAAAACCTGCGCATCGGCCTCCGTCTCGGAGGCGGCTTCACCATTCTTTTGCTGATCATGCTGTTGATCAGTGTCACCAGCATCGTCAGCATGGGACACATGGCCCGTGCGACCACGGAAATCACCGAGGTGGCCCTGGCCAAGGAGCGGATGATCAGCGACTGGTTCCGCAACATCCACTCGGGCTCGCGCCGGACCACGGCCATTGCCAAGAGCAGCGATCCTTCGCTGGCCACTTTCTTTGCCGAAGACGCGGCCGAGTCCTCGCGCCAGTCGGGCAAGCTGCAGGACCGCATCGAGCCGCTGCTGCAGACGCAGGAAGAAAAGGACATCTGGGTCGAGATCAAGAAGGCGCGCGCCGGCTACCTGGCGGGCCGCGACGTGGTGACCAAGGCCAAGGCCGAAGGCCGTGCAGAAGATGCCGAGCGCCTGTTCACCCAGGAGTACCAGCCCGCCACGCAGCGCTATATAGAGATCGTGCAGCGCCTGCTGGACATGCAGCGCGCCGCCATAGACAGCTCCGCCGGGGAAGTGCAGGTGCGCTTTTCTGCCAGCCGCGCCACCATCATCGCCGTGGTGTCCCTGGCCGTGGTGCTGGGCGCGCTGGCCGCGTGGTGGATCACGCGCGGCATCACCGTGCCGCTGGCCGAAGCCCTGCGCGTGGCGCGCACCGTGGCCAACAACGACCTGACCAGCCGCATCACCGTTGATTCGCGCGACGAAACCGGCCAGTTGCTGCAGGCGCTGCGCCAGATGAACGACAACCTGGCCCAGGTCGTGGGGCAGGTGCGCTCGGGGGCGGACAGCATCGCCACGGCTTCGGGCGAGATCGATGCGGGCAACCAGGACCTGTCCTCGCGCACCGAGCAGCAGGCCAGCTCGCTGGAGCAGACGGCTGCCGCCATGGAGGAGCTGACCAGCACGGTCAAGCAGAACGCCGAGAACGCACGCCAGGCCAATCAGCTGGCCGCTTCGGCGTCTCAGACCGCGGTGCAGGGCGGCAAGGTGGTGGCGGGCGTGGTGGACACCATGGGCGGCATCAGCGAGTCCAGCCGCAAGATTGCCGACATCATCGGCGTCATCGACTCCATTGCCTTCCAGACCAACATCCTGGCGCTGAACGCTGCCGTGGAAGCGGCACGTGCCGGCGAGCAGGGCCGTGGCTTTGCCGTGGTGGCGGGCGAGGTGCGTGCGCTGGCCCAGCGCAGCGCCTCGGCGGCCAAGGACATCAAGGACCTGATTGCAGACTCCGTGTCCAAGGTGGACGCGGGCACGCGCCAGGTGGCCGAGGCCGGTCGCACCATGGACGGCATCGTGCAAAGCGTGCAGCAGGTCAGCGACCTGGTGGCCGAGATCACGGCCGCCAGCCAGGAGCAAAGCAGCGGCATCAACCAGGTGCACCAGGCGATTTCGCAGATGGACACGGTGACCCAGCAGAATGCCGCGCTGGTCGAGGAGGCAGCTGCCGCGACCGGCTCGCTCAAATCCCAGGTGAATCAGCTGGCGGCCGCCGTGAGCGTGTTCCGCATCGACGGCGTGGCGCCGGCCCGTGCAGGGACAGGAGCAGCTTCGTCTTCAGTACCTGCCGCGCGCGCGCCGTCTATGGCAGCGCCCATGCGTCCTGCGGCCCGACCGCTGGCCGCGTCCGCCCCTGCTGCTGGCACTGCACCCGCTGCTGCCACGCGCAGCGCCTCTGCCGCCCCAGCGCCCGCCGCAAAGCTGCCTGCCGCAAGGCAGGCCGTGGCGGCCAAGGGCAATGACGACGGGGACTGGACTTCGTTCTGAGTCCGTCCGGCTCCGGTTGAGTTCTGCCGGGTTTGGCCGAGTTCAGCTACTTGGGGGCGCCCAGTTGGTACTTGGAGCCCTCGCCCTGGCCATCGGTGATGGCGGCGGCCTGGCCGGCGGCAGGGTTCACGCCGCCGGCATCTTCCTTGTTCGTGGCTCCTGCGCCGCTTGCGGGCTCCGATGCCTTGGCGGGCAGGGGCGCGGCTGGCGGCAAGGGCTCGTGCGGATCCCCCTTGGCATGGGGCATGACCTGCTCGGCCATGATCACGGGCTGTCCCAGCAGGGGCTTGTCCGGCGGGGGCTGGTTGAAGCGCGGCACTTCGGCCATGGGAAATCCCGCGCGCGTTGACGAGGTCTCGCCCGAGCAGGCGGCCAGCGTCAGCAAAGAGGTTGCGGCGACGCCCAGGGCCAGCCGTCTGGCGAGTGTCGTGGCCTGCACAAATTCATGGGGCATGGTTGTTCTCCGATGTCGATCTTCCGGCCGACATGCTCCCATGTGTCCAGGACTGGTGGCGTAGGTCCATGCCGGATTCCCGGTGACCGGCCACCGCAATCCTTGCTCAGGGCTGGCTGCCGCTGGCCTTCCACGATCCATCGGACTGCTTGCAGAACCAGAAACGCCAGTTTTCCGAGGTCTTTTTCAGGCGCACGTCGGCCGACAGCAGGCGGCAGCTTCCGGCCGAGCCGGTCTGCACGGTCTGCTGCGGCTGCAAGGCCATCGTCACGCGCTGGTTGGTACGGTTCGGGCCGCTGGTCCATTCGGTCACGGAGCCGTCGGCGGCCTCGTTGAGCACCTTGGCCACGGCGGCCTTTGCGTCGGGCAGGTCCCTGGCGGGAATGCGTGCGGCAATGGTGTCGTTGAGGAAGATCGACGCTGCGGCATTGGCGCTGGTGGACACCAGCGAGGCGGCGGCGGCCAGCGATGCGACGGTGAGGGCAAAGGTTTTCATGCAATGGTTCCTGGAGTGTGGGCCGACGACCGCAGCGGGATGTCGGAAGGACGGTATCGGGCCATGTTAACGGCTGCCGTGGTGGCGCCGTGTGTCGCGCACCGCTGAAACCAGCGCGGACTGCGGCGGAGTGTGGTCGAGTGCTGCCGAGGGCTGCGCAAAACCGTTACAGTCCCTGGCGGATTCCTTCGTCCATTTCCGCCAGAAATTCCACTGCATGCCACGATCTTCCAGCCACCAGACCACCCAGCGCTTTGCCATTCCATGGACGCTTGTTGCAGGCTTTGGTGCAGCGGCCCTGGCCACCCTGGTCATCGCCTTCGTCAATTTCCGGGCGTCCGAGGCGCGGGGCCAGGCCGTGAATGCCATGGACCGCACGACGCTGGCCATGCGCCAGCTCAGCCAGCTCAATGCCTCGCTCAAGGATGCCGAAACCGGGCAGCGGGGCTTTCTGCTGACGGGTGACCAAGCCTATCTGCAGCCCTACCAGCAGGCGCGCGATGTGCTGCAAAAGCAGCTGGAGGCGCTCAAGGAGCGCACGTCCAGCGACTCCGTCCAGCACCGGCTGCTGGACCAGATCGAGGACATCTCGACCCAGAAGCTGCGCGAGCTGCAGGAAACCATAGACTTGCGCAAGGCCGGCGACCTGGACGCCGCCATGGCCCTGGTGCGCCTGGACGTGGGCAAGAACGCCATGGACCGGCTGCGCGAGCTGATCGATGATCTCTACACCCGCCAGACCCGTGAGCTGGAGCAGCGCCGCCAGCTGTGGGTGGAGGCATCCACCACCTCGACGTACTACTCCTGGGGCGGCTCCCTCATCTTGCTGGGCCTGATCCTGGCATCGGCCGCGCTGACGGTGCGCGAGTACCGCGTCAAGGCGCGCCAGTCGTGGGTGACGTCCGGTCTGTCCGGCCTGGGCCAGCAGTTGCAGGGCGACCGCCGGCTGGAAGACCTGGGCCAAAAGGCACTGGAATATCTGGCCACCTACCTGCGCGCCGAGGTGGGCGCCGGCTATGTGGTGGACTGCGCCGACGGCGGTCTGCGCCTGTTCGGCGGCTATGCCTTGCCGCGCGAGCGCCTGCAGCACAAGCTGCTGCCGGGCGAGGGACTGGCGGGCCAGGCGGTCGCCTCGCGCAAGCTGCTGCATGTCAGGGACGTGCCCGCGCAGCACCTGCCGATTTCCTCGGGCACCGGCCAGTCCAGCCCGTTGCAGCTGATGGTGGCGCCCGCCTTGGAGAACGGCGAAGTGTTCGCCGTCATCGAACTGGGCTTTCTGCGCGGGGTGAGCGAGGCAGAGCGCAGCCTGCTGGAGCGGGCGTCCGAAATGCTGGCCGTGGCCATCCGCTCGGGCCTGGACCGTTCGCGCCTCGAGACCTTGCTGGAAGAAACGCGCCGCCAGTCGGAAGAGCTGCAGGCCCAGCAGGAAGAGCTGCGAGTGAGCAACGAGGAGCTGGAGCAGCAAAGCCGCATCCTGCAGGAGTCGCAGACGCAGATGGAGCACCAGCAAAGCGAGCTGGAGCAGACCAATGCCCATCTGGAGGAGCAGACCCAGCAGCTGGAGTACCAGCGCGAGCAACTGCTGCGCGCCCAGGGTGCGCTGACCGACAAGGCGCACGAGCTGGAGCTGGCCAGCCAGTACAAGAGCGAGTTCCTGGCCAACATGAGCCACGAGCTGCGCACGCCGCTGAATTCCACGCTGATCCTCGCCAAGCTGCTGGCCGACAACAAGCCCGGCAACCTGCAGGCCGATCAGGTCAAGTACGCACAGACCATTCATGCGGCGGGCAGCGACCTGCTGGCGCTGATCAACGACATCCTGGACCTGTCCAAGATCGAGGCCGGCCAGGTCAGCGTCCTGGTGGAGCCCATGACCATCGCCACCGCCTTGCAGGCGCTGATGGAGCCGCTGCGCCCCATCGCCCGCGAAAAAGGCCTGGAGCTGACATGGACGGTGGACCCCGGCGTGCCGGCCTCCATGCAGACCGACCCCATGCGGCTGGCCCAGGTGCTCAAGAACCTGCTGTCCAACGCGCTCAAGTTCACGGCCAAGGGCTCGGTCGGCCTGCAGGTGTCCCGCGTGCCTGGGGGCATGCTGGCGTTTGCCGTGCGCGATACCGGCATCGGCATTGCCGAGCAACAGCAGCAATTCATCTTCGATGCCTTCCGCCAGGCGGACGGCAGCACGCATCGCAAGTTCGGCGGAACGGGCCTGGGCCTGTCGATCTCACGTGATCTTGCCGGGCTGCTGGGCGGCACGCTGACCGTCTCCAGCATGCCGGGGCAGGGCAGCGTGTTCACGCTGACCGTGCCTGTGATCCTGGAGCTGGTGGAGCCTGGCCAGGCCTTGGCTGCCGCGCCGCTGCCCCGTCCGGCGCGGGAATCTCTGGCGAATGCGCAGACGCAGGTGCCGGTGTCATCGCCCGCGTCCGTGCCCGCCGTCGCTTCGGCCCATGTCGCGCCGGCTGCCCCCGCGTTCGCGCCGGCCATGTCGCCAGCCATGTCTGCGCCGATGCTGTCGCCTACTTCGTCCGCCGCGGACGCCCTGCGAAAGAGCGGGCAGAGCGGGCGCCGCATCCTCGTCATCGAGGACGATCGGCGCTTTGCCGACATTCTTTCCGAGCTCGCGCGCGAGATGGATTTCGAATGCGATGTCGCCAACACCGCGTCCGACGGCCTGGCCATGGCGGCAAGCAACCAGCCCAACGCCATCGTGCTGGACATCAACCTGCCCGATTTCTCGGGCCTGGGCGTGCTGGACCAGCTCAAGCGCAACCCCGTCACGCGCCACATTCCCGTGCACGTGGTCTCGGTGGCCGACTATTCGCAGGAGGCCATGGGACGCGGCGCCGTGGGCTACGCGCTCAAGCCCGTCAAGCGCGAGGAACTGGTCCATGCCCTGAAGCGGCTGGAGGCCAAGTTCACCCAGGACCTGCGCCGCGTGCTGGTGGTGGAGGACGACGAGCGCCAGCGCGAGAGCGTGCGCCACCTGCTCAGCCGCAGCGACGTGGACATCGTCTGCGCGGGCACGGCGGCGGCGGCGCTGGAACATCTGCGCGGCGCCACCTTCGACTGCATGGTGATGGACCTGAACCTGCCCGACATCAGCGGCTACGAGCTGCTGCAGCGCATGACGGACCAGGACGATGTTTCCTTCCCGCCTGTCATCGTCTACACGGGCCGCGCGCTCTCGCGCGATGAAGAGCAGCAGCTGCGGCGCTTTTCCAAGTCCATCATCATCAAGGACGCGCGCTCGCCCGAGCGCCTGCTCGACGAGGTCACGCTGTTCCTGCACCAGGTGGAGTCCGAGCTGTCGGCCGAGCACCGCCAGATGCTGCAGGTGGCGCGCAGCCGCGAGTCGGCGCTGGAAGGGCGCACGGTGCTGGTGGTGGAGGACGATGTGCGCAATGTGTTCGCGCTGTCCAGCATCCTGGAGCCCACGGGCATCCGCGTGGAGATCGCGCGCAACGGGCGCGAGGCGTTGGAAACCCTGGAAGCGCGGGGCACGGCGCAGGCCGGCATCGACCTGGTCCTGATGGACATCATGATGCCCGAGATGGACGGCTACACCGCCATGCGCGAGATCCGCAACCGCCCGCAATGGCGCCGCCTGCCCATCATCGCCCTGACCGCCAAGGCCATGAAGGACGACCAGGAGAAATGCCTGGCCGCCGGTGCCAACGACTACATCGCCAAGCCGCTGGACGTGGAGAAGCTGCTGTCGCTGGTGCGGGTGTGGATGCCCAAGTAGCAAGGAGGACGCGATGCCTCAGCTGAAAAAAGCCCGCACCGCCGACATCGAGCAGCGCCTGCTGATCGATGCCATCTACCACCGCTACCACTACGACTTCCGGGGCTACGCCCAGGCCTCGCTCAAGCGGCGCCTGCAGTCGGCCCTGGTGCAGTTCGACTGCAAGACGCTGTCGCAGCTGCAGGACCGTGTGCTGCACGATACAAGCGTGTTCCCGGCCCTGCTCGAGTACCTCACGGTCCAGGTCAGCGACATGTTCCGCGACCCGACCTACTTCCGCTCGCTGCGCACCGAGGTCGTGCCGCTGCTGCGCACCTATCCCTCGCTCAAGGTCTGGGTGGCCGGCTGCAGCGCGGGCGAAGAGGTGTATTCGCTGGCCATCCTGCTGCATGAAGAGGGCCTGCTGGACCGCACCCTGATCTACGCCACCGACATCAATCCCCATGCGCTGAAGGCGGCAGAGCAGGGCGTGTTCGACATGGCGCGAGTGGCGGCATTCACCGACAACCATGCGCGCTCGGGCGGGCACAGCTCGCTGTCGCACTACTACACGGCGCGCTATGGCCGTGTGGTCTTCGACAAGGGGCTGCGCGAGCACATGGTGTTCTCCGACCACAGCTTGGCCACCGACAGCGTGTTCGCCGAGATGCACCTGGTGTCCTGCCGCAACGTGCTGATCTATTTCGAGCGCGAGCTGCAGGACCGGGCGCTGGGCCTGTTCCGCGATGCGCTGTGCCATCGCGGGTTCCTGGGGTTGGGCTCCAAGGAGTCGCTGCGGTTTTCAGGACATTCGGAGGCCTTCGAGGACTTCGTGCTCGAAGACCGCATCTACCGCAAGAGGGCCGGGCTGTGATGCCCGCGACCACGAACACACCCGCCTCCGACGCCGCCACAGCCTACGAGGCCATCGTGATCGGCGGCTCGGCCGGCGCGCTTGATGCGCTGTCCGTGGTGCTGCCCACGCTGCCCGCCAGCCTGCGCGCTTCGGTGCTGGTGGTACTGCACCTGCCGCGCGACCGGCGCAGCCTGCTGGGCCAGCTTTTCGGGCCGCGCTGCGCCCTGCCGGTGCGCGAGGTGCAGGACCAGCAATGGCTGGAGCCGGGCTGCCTGTACTTTGCGCCGGCCGACTACCACCTGCTGGTGGACAGCGGGCCCAGGCTGGCGCTGTCGCTGGATGCGCCCTGGCATTTTTCGCGGCCCTCGATCGATGTGCTGTTCGAGTCGGCTGCCGACTGCTATGGCGAGCGCCTGCTGGCCGTGCTGCTGTCCGGCGCCAACGAGGATGGAGCCCAGGGCATGGCCAGCGTGCACGCGGCCGGCGGCCTGGCGGTGGTGCAGTCGCCAGACAGTGCCGCAATGCAGGCCATGCCGCGGGCGGCTCTGGCCCGCGTGCCACAGGCCCAGGTGCTGGCGCCGCAGGGCATTGCCGCCCTCATCGCATCGCTGCACGGCCAGGGGAGGCTTTGAATGTCCATTCAGCGCGCTCCCACCAGACAAAATACCGAGAGAGAATCCATGTCCCAAACAGATCGCGTCAAATGCCTGATCGTCGATGACATTGCCGAGAATCTGATCGCCATCGAAGCGCTGCTGCAGCGCGACGGCATCGAGTTCCTCAAGGCGCATTCCGGCCCCGAGGCGCTGGAGCTTTTGCTCGACCATGGCGATGTGGCGCTGGCCCTGCTGGACGTGCAGATGCCCGAGATGAACGGCTTCGAACTGGCCGAGTTGATACGCGGCAGCGAGCGCACGCGCCACATCCCGCTCATCTTCATGACGGCCGGCTCGCGCGAGCACAACTGGCAATTCCGCGGCTACGAAAGCGGCGCCGTGGACTTTCTGTACAAGCCCATCGACCCGCACATGCTGACCACCAAGGCCAACGTGTTCTTCGAGCTGCACCAGCGCAAGCAGGCGCTGGCCCAGCAGCTGCAGGAGCGCACCGAGGCGCTGCGCATCAACGAGATGTTCATGGCCGTGCTCAGCCACGACCTGCGTACGCCGCTGCAGTCCATCAAGGCGGCGGCCACCGTGCTCACGCGCCAGCCCGATCCCGGCAAGGTGGCCAACATGGCCGAGCGCATGCTCAGCAGCAGCCAGCGCATGTCGCGCATGATCGAGGATCTGCTGGACGTGACCCGCATCCGCCAGGCAGAAGGCCTGCCGCTGTCGCCTCAGCCGGCCAGCCTGCAGACGCTGCTGCAGCGCACGCTGCAGGAGGTGGAGACGGGCTTCCCGGAGCGGCGCCTGGAAAGCGAGATGCTGGGCAATCTGGAAGGTATCTGGGATGGCGAACGCCTGTGCCAGGTGCTGACCAACCTGCTGGGCAATGCCATGCACCACGGAGATCCCGCGCAGCCGGTGCAGGTGACGGCCGATGGCCGCCAGGACGATCGCGTGTCCATCACGGTGCGCAACGGCGGCACCATTCCCGCCGAACTGCTGCCCACGCTGTTCAACCCGTTTCGCGGTGGTGAACGCCGGCCCGGCCAGCACCAGGGACTGGGCCTGGGGCTGTTCATTGCGCACCAGATCGTGCGTTCGCACGGCGGGCGCATCGATGTGCGCTCCGCCGACGGAGTGACCAGCTTCAGGGTGGAGTTGCCGCGCGAGGCGGCGGTGGGAGGCTCCAAGGCCGTGCTGTGACGGCGGGAGCCGGGGGGCGCGAAAGCGCGAACGCTTCAGTGGGCTGGGTTGCCGAGCGCTTCCTGGATGGAGTCCAGCAGCGTCTCCAGGTCCTCGATTTCGAAGGGCTTGAGCAGGGTCCGCACATGGGGGCCCCAGGCCGTGGGGTAGGGGCCCAGGTCGTAGCCGGAGCACAGGATGATCCAGCGCTGCGCATCGGCCTCCAGCAGCTGCCGCGCCAGGTCGGTGCCTGACAGGCCGGGCAGGCTGACATCGGAAACCACCACGTCGAAAGGCTGGGCCGCATCCAGTTCCAGGGCCTGCTCGGCGGTGGCGCAACTGGTCACGAAGCGTGATTCGCTCTCCATCAGCAGGCCAATGGTTTCGCGCAGGTCGGCATTGTCTTCAACGTACAGGATTCGCATATCTCTTTGTTGCAGTGCATCATGCTGCTATCAAAAAAGCAGCATTGACGAGGGCTGATCATCCACACCCTCGGGCGGCCATCGCGTAGGACAGCATGCAAACTTTTCTGCCGCCGCCTGCGTGGAGCCGAGGTTGTGGATTGTGCAATACAACAAAGAACGCCAGAGCAAGGCTTGCGCGCGTTCAGCGGGTGGAGGCCTGCGGCGGGTCCAGAACATGCTTTTGCACGGGCAGGAATTCATCCGCCTGCCGTGAATAGTCCCAGCGCGTGAGCTCTCGGCGCCAGGCCGGGCCCTGTCCAGCCGAGTCCTCCTGCTGCTCCAGCGTGAAAAGGCTGTTGGGCGCATGCGCGCGCAGCCGCAGCGATACCGCAGTGCCCGCCTGCGCCGCCCACAGCCCCGGTAGCGGCTGGACCAGGCCGGGGTCATGTCCATGGCCTGACAGCACCAACTGCGCTCCGGCGTCGCGCCAGGCCGCCAGGGCCGTTGCCGCGCGGTGCGGGCGGTGGCTGCGGTCCTGCGCATGGGCGGCTGCCAGCGGGTGGTGGCCGACCACAATGCGCCAGTCGCCAGGGCTGGCCTGCGCCAGCCTTTGGGCCACCTGCCGAATCTGGCTGACCGACAGGCTGCCGCGCTGGTGGCGCCACCAGCGCGTGGTGTCCACGCCAATCACGCAAAAGCCCTGTTCTGCGCACCAGGGCTGCAGTTCGGCACTGATCCAGCGGGCGTAGCGATCATGGGCATGGCCGCCCAGTCGCTCCCACCAGGCAAGCAACGGCAGATCGTGGTTGCCCGGCACAACCAGGCGGCGCGGTACGGGAAGGGCATCGAGAAACTCGCGCGCCTGGGCAAACTGCGCGGCCGTGGCACGCTGGGTCAGGTCGCCGGAGACCACCAGCAGCGCCACGGGCAGACGTGCGGCCAGTCTTGCCGCGGCGGCGCACACGGCCGGATCGTGGGCGCCGAAATGCAGGTCCGACATATGCATGAGCAAAGCCATGGGCGTTCCTTGTCCCTTGATGATCAGGAGGAGGGCCCGGCCTCGCCCGGCACGACCAGCCACAGCGGCTTATCGCCCAGGCGAAAACGAATGGGCGGGGCCATCCATTCGCGCTCGCCATCAAAGGCCACCTTCAGGCGCCGCGGGCGCCGACCTGCGGGCTCTGCCACCAGCTCGGTGCAGGCCAGGCTGGCCACCGCATCGTCCTGCGCCAGCCGTCCCAACACGGCATTCCAGACCACGCGCGCCGGGGCCTCGCTGGCCTGCGGCAGCAGCAGCACGGCGGCCAGGTGCTGGCCGTCGGCCACGGCGCGGGCTTCGGCAATGCCCACGCGCTCCAGCTGCATCGGGTTGTTGCCCACGAACAGTGTGCTGGCCAGGTGCTCCTGCTGCTGCAGCGGCGCCTGGCGGTCAGAGCGCAGGGCGATGCGCCAGCGGCGCGCGCTGCCACCGCGAAGAATGCTCCAGATGGAGGCCGCAATGGCCACCAGCCGCGTGCGGCCAAAGCGTGTGGACGCGCGCTCGCGTTCGTCCAGCAGGCGCGGGTACAGGCCCAGGCTGGCGTTCACCAGAAACAGCCGTTCGTTGACCAGGCCCACGTTCACGGGCCGCATCTGGCCGGCCTGCAATGCCTGAAGAATGTCCTGCACGGCCTGGGCGGGGTCCAGCGACAGCGCCTGCTCGCGGGCGAAGTAGTTGAAGGTGCCCAGCGGAACCACGCCCATGGGCACGCCCCGCGCCCAGGCTGCGGCGGCCACCGCATTGATGGTGCCGTCACCGCCGGCGGCCACGACCAGGCCGCCATCCTGGCTGGCCCTGTCCACGGCGCGGGCGGCCAGGTGCACGATGTCGGCGCGTGCGCCAGGCACATGCCACTGCACGCTGCGCTGCTGCAGCGCGGGCACGCTGGTGAGGCGGGCGCGCAGCTGTTCCAGGTCGGCGCCTGGGCGCAGGGGCACGATCAGGTGGATGGGGCCGGCGGGGTCCAGACGGGGCGGGGGCGGCTGGCTCTCGGAATAGGTGGGCGTCATGGAAGGCGGGAGGCTGGAACAGGCGCCGATTGTTTCGTGGATTGCACCTGCATGTGCACCGGATCATGCAAGCGACACACGTCAGCCAAAGCCGACAGGCAGGGCACCACAAGGCAGCAGTGGATCACCAGCGGCTCGTCAGCGTCTCACTGGTGGTTCACTCGTGCCAGGGAGATCGGTACTCCAGCATCTGCGCCAGCGGCACCGGCCGCTCGAACAGATAGCCCTGTGCATGCTCGCAGCCCAGCGCGTGCAGCAGCCTGGCCTGGGCCTGCTCCTCCACGCCTTCGGCCACGACCTTGACGCCAAAGCCCTGGGCGATGCGCAGCACGGCGGTCACGATGGACTTGTCGGATTCGGACTCCGGCAACTGGCCGACGAAGCTCTGGTCGATCTTGATGCAGTCAAAGCGCAGGCGGCTGAGATAGGCAAGGGAGGAGTAGCCGGTGCCGAAGTCGTCAATGGCGATCTTCACGCCCAGCGCGCGGATGGCGGCAATGCGCTGCAGCGTGGCGTCGCTGTCGTCCAGCAGCATGGACTCCGTCAGCTCCAGGGTCAGCAACCGGGCGGGCAGGCCGCTGGTGGCCAGTGCCTGCTCCAGCGTGGAGGCGAAGTCGGACTGGATGAGCTCGCGTGCCGACATGTTGACGTGCAGCTCGAAGTCGGCGGGCAGCCGGGGCAGGTGGGAGGCGATGTCGTGCGCCGCCGTGCGCAGCACCCATTCGCCCACGCTCAGGATCAGGTCCGACTCCTCGGCCACCGGAATGAAGACGCCGGGCGGCACCATGCCGCGCGTCGGGCTGTTCCAGCGCACCAGGGCCTCGGCGCCGACCATGCTGCCCGTGGCCAGGTCCACCACGGGCTGGTAGAACACGCGCAGCTCGTTGCGCTCCAGCGCCTGGCGCAGCTCCATGGCCAGCTGCGTGCGGCCCAGCATCTTCTGCGCCAGGCTGGGCTCGAACAGCAGGAACGGGTGCGAGCCGCGCTGCGCCTCACCCAGCGCAATGCTGGCGTTGCGCAGCCACTCGGGCAGCGCGCCCGGCAGCAGCTCGCCGCTGACGGCGCCCGCGCAGGCGCGCAGCACGATGTCGTCCTTGCCCACGGAAAATGGCTGGTCGAAGATTTCCAGCAGATGGCGGCATTTGTCCTGCATCTGCTGCGGCGTGCAGTCATGCAGCCACAGCATGGCGAACTCGTTGCTGGCCGTGCGCGCCAGCAGGGCAGGAAACTGCAGATGGTGGTTGCGCAGCCGCTCGGCCACGGCCCGCAGCAGCTGCTCGCCCGTGCCGTGGCCCACATCGTCGCGGACGCTGCGGAAATTCTGCAGCTCCAGCAGGCACAGCGCGGCAGGGCAGGGCGTGTTGGCGGCTGCCGCCGCATCGGCCTGCTCGATCAGGCCGGCGCGCGTGAGCAGCTGCGTCAGGCTGTCGTACTGCAGCAGGGTGCGCATGTGCTCGAAGGATTCCTGCAGCCGCTGCGCCATGTTGTGGAAGGCCGAAACCAGGGACGATGTCTCGACCAGGGACGTATCCGGCAGTGCCCCTACCGCGCTCCAGTCGCCCTTGGCCAGGCGGTTGGCCGCATCGGCCGTCACCGCCAGGGGGCGCAGCGCCCGGCGCAGGCACCACACGCCCAGCCCCAGTCCCAGCAAGGCCAGGCCGAAAGCGAGGACCAGCGCATGTCGGCTGTCCGCCCGCATGCTGCTGACCAGATCGGATTCGGGCTGCAGCACCAGGATCCGCCAGTCGATGCCGCGTCCATCGTGGAATGCGGTGACCTGGCCGTGGTAGATCTGCCCCTGTTCCTTGAAGCTCAGGTTGATGGTGTTCTCGGGGCCCGCTGGCGCCGATGAATCCGCGCTCAGATGCGCAGGCAACAGGGCGGCCAGGCTGCGCAGCGCAAGATCGGGACTTTCGGACAGCCGCAGGCGCACGGGTGGGTCATAGGGGCCTTCGCGCCGTTTCAGCACCGACAGCTCGGACGAGTGCGCCACCATGTAGCCCTGTGCGTCGACCACGGCGATATGGCCGTTGCCACGCAAGGGCTCGTCGCGCAGAAAGCGGTTCATGCTGCTCAGCCGCACATCGGCGGCCACCACGCCGGCCAGCTGGCCGGACACCCGCACGGACGTGGATGCGGAAATCGTGGTGTCGCCCCGGTCGCCAGTCACCGTGTAGATGGGCGACCAGTGCGGGCCGTCTTTGTGGATGGCAGGCTGGTACCAGGGGCGCACGCGGGGGTCGTAGCCGGCAAGGCTGGACATGGGCGGGCCGGGCTCCAGCCCCTCGAAGATCTGCAGGGCGCCCTGGGTGCTGCGGTCCTGAAGAATCAGGCGGTAGCGGCCATCAGGCTCCAGCCGCACCCCCGTGTATTCACCTTGTGCGCCGCCAAAGCTCAACAGGCTGATCTGGTGGTGCTGGGCATACAGCTCGGTGAATGAGCGCGCCAGATAGCCATAGATGGGACGCAGGTCGCCGGGGGTGTAGAGCGCCTGCCGGGCCACGGTCTCGGCCAGGGCCTGCTGCACGCGCAGCGGGGTCTCCAGGTAATCGGCCAATTGGTGGCGCGTGGTGGTGGACAGGGAGTCGAGCAGCCGCAGGCTTTCGCGGTTGATGAGTTGGTCCACCTGGCGCTGCTGCCATGCCGCCAATAGCCCGGCCGTGACCACGAACACCGCTATGAAGGGGGCTGTGACTGCCGTGCGAAGTGAGAGCCTGAAGGCGGGCATGCAGAGGTTTCCGTAGCGTGCGCCAGGCAGCCAAGGGCCGGATCTGCCTGCGACAGCGGCCATTGTGCAGTGCCTTCGCAGCCCTGCACCGCCGCCGAAGCAGTCCGCGCCTGGGCGCTCCCTTGGTTGATAGGGAAATTTGTTGATAAATGGTTTTCGGTAGAAAAAACGAATTCTTGATGGCGATTTACCAGAACGCAAAGGCCGGGTCGGGGCCTGCGCAAAGCCGGCCATTGCGCCACTCGGTTTACATATCCGTTTACAAATTGATCTCCATTACATGTAGACATCACATGTAATGACCGCTATGGTATCCGCATGGAACAAAAGACATCAGCCCATTACCAGCGCCTGCACCGGCAACGGCTGCGCGAACAGGGGCTGGTGAAAAAGGAGGTCTGGATTCTTCCAGAGTACGGCGCGGCATTGCAGCAATTGGAAAAGCAAATGCGCATGCCGGGATTGCAACCGGAATCAATGGTTCTCATCCACAAGGAGGGCGGCATGGACAACAGCAGACAGGCATATCGGGATATTCACGCCTTGGCGGGCGATCTGCAGCAATCGGCACTGGTGCAGGGCGGCCGGCTCCATATCGAGGTGCTGGAAGGCGCAGACGCAAGTTTGCTGGTCAGCCTGCCCGAATTCGGCGATCTGCCCGTGCATGTGGCGCTTTCGGGCGACCAATTGGTGGTGGAGGCCTTTCTGTGGCCCGCCGACCAGGTGCACGACCGCGCCGGTCTCAACGAGCAGATGCTGCGCCTGCAAAAACTGTTTCCCTTCACCACGATGGCGCTGGAACCCCAAGCCCATGGCGGCGAGGGCTATGTAATGTTCGCCGCCCTGCACGCCAGCAGCAGCGAGGGCGACATCATTGCCGAGATCCTGACCCTGGCCGACAGCGTCATCCAGGCCACCGAGGCGCTGGCCCACTACCTGACGCCGTTGCCCGCACCCACATCCGCACCCGCACCCGCATCCGCGCAGGCCTGAAGCCCCGCCCGTTGAAGACACTGAGCCCCTAGGAGATCATCATGACCATCTGGAACAAGCTGGTGACAGCGTTGCGCGGCGCCGCCCACGAGGCCGGCGAGGCGGTGACCGACAGCCAGGCCCTGCGCATCCTGGACCAGGAAATCCGCGATGCCGACAGCGACCTGAACAAGTCCAAGGAAGCGCTGGCCGACATCATGGCCAAGCAAAAGCTGGCGGCCGGCAAGCTCAAGCAGACCCAGGAACGCATTGCCGAGTACGAGGGCTATGCCGTCAAGGCGCTGGACACCAGTGACGAGGCGCTGGCGCTGGAAGTTGCCGGCAAGGTCTCCGTGCTGGAGACACAGCGCGACGAGGAGCAATCCCAGCTGGACGCCTACACGCAAAGCGTGGAGCAGCTGCGCGTGGCCATACAGACGGCGCAAACGCATATCAAGCGCCTCAAGCAGCAGGCCGACACGGTCAAGGCCACGGAAAGCGTGCAGCGCGCCCAGGCCACGGTGGCCGGCCGCTACGCAGGCTCGCAGACGCGCGTGCAAAGCGCGCTGGATTCTCTGGAGCGCATCAAGCAAAAGCAGGCCGAGCGCGGTGCGCGCATGGAAAGCGCGGCCGAGCTGGCGCGCGACAGCAGCGAAGACGCGCTGGATGCCAAGCTGCGCGCTGCCGGCATCACGCCCCAGGCGGGCAATGCGCAATCGGTGCTGGAACGCCTGAAGGCGCAGCGCGCCGCAACTGGCGGAAAAAACGCTTGATGCGCGGCCGTTGTCCAGGCAGGCACTGCCAGGCCTGCCGCCTCGGCTGCCGGATTTGAGGGGAGGGGAAAAACATGTCTGCGTTCCTGCAATACGCGTTTGGCTTTCCGACTTTCATCTTTGGCGCCTTGCTGCTGTTCATGCTGCTGTACTGGCTGATCGCCATGCTGGGCCTGCTGGAGGTGGACTCGCTGGACCACTGGGTGCTGTTCGACGGCAGCGACCATGCGCACGGCGTGGAGCATTCGGTCAGCGCGCTGGCCGGGCTGCTGCTCAAGGTGGGCCTGGGCGGCATTCCGCTCACGGTCATCCTCACCGCGCTGTTCCTGATGTCCTGGCTGGCCTCGTATGTGCTGTGCCATTTCGTGCCCATGCCCCAGGGCTGGACCCTGGTGAACCTGCTGACCGGCTCCCTGGTGGCAGCGGCAGCCATGGTGCTGGGCTTTGCCGCCACCGTGCTGCTGCTGCGCCCGCTGCGGGGCATCGTCAACAAGGTGGCGCCTGCAGAGGAGCCCAAGGTGCTGCTGGGCCGCACCGGCCTGGTGCGCAGCGCCGTGGTGGACGGCACGCAGGGCTACGGCAGTGTCGAGGACGGCGGCGCAGGCCTGAACGTGCAGATGCGCTCGCCCGAGCGCGCACTGGGCCGGGGCACCGAGATCGTGCTCATCGAGCACCTGCCCGAGCACAACGCCTGGCGCGTGGTCAGCAAGGCCGAGTTCGACGGCACCGAGCTGCCGCGCTAGTTCCGGTATTCCCACAAGGCTCGAGCGTCCGTTCGGCGGGCGCGGCCTTTCCGTTTTTTCAGCGTTTTCACAGATAGCAATTCACAGGGGAGATTCGCATGAACATGAGCAACATGGAGTGGTACATCGTCGCCGGGGTGGTGATCGGTTCCGTCTTCGTCGTCATCCTCGGGCTGTTCGCCCTGGTCAAGGCCTTCTACATCAAGGTTCCGCAGGGCACGGCGCTGATCATCAACGACACCACGTCGCAGCCCAAGGTCAAGTTCACGGGCGGCCTGGTGCTGCCGGTGATCCACAAGAAGGAATTCATGCAGATCTCGCTGCTGACGCTGGAGATAGACCGGCGCGGCAAGGAAGGCCTGATCTGCCGCGACAACATGCGCGCCGACATCACCGTGGCCTTCTACCTGCGCGTCAATGAAACGGCGGAAGACGTGCTCAAGGTGGCCAAGGCCATCGGCGTGGACCGGGCCTCGGACAAGACGGCCGTCAACGAGCTGTTCAACGCCAAGTTCTCCGAAGCGCTCAAGACCGTGGGCAAGCAGATCGAGTTCGTCAAGCTGTTCGAGAACCGCCAGGATTTCCGCGACCAGATCATCCATGTCATCGGCAACGACCTCAACGGCTATGTGCTGGAAGACGTGGCCATCGACTACCTGGAGCAGACGCCCAAGTCCTCGCTGGACCCCAACAACATTCTGGATGCCGAGGGCATCCGCAAGATCACCGAGCTGACGGCCAACCAGAACATCGTCACCAACGAACTGGAGCGCAACTCCGACCTGGCCATCACCAAGAAGAACGTGGAGACCAAGGAAGCCATGCTGGCGCTGGAGCGCCAGCAGGCCGATGCCGAGGCGCGCCAAAAGCGCGAGATCGCCACCATCCAGGCCCGCGAGCAGGCCGAAACCCAGAAGGTGCAGGAAGAAGAGCGCTTGAAGGCCGAGCAGGCGCGCATCCAGACCCAGGAGCAGCTGGACATCCGCGAGGAAAACCGCCAGCGCGAAGTGGCCGTGGCCCAGCAAAACCGTGAGCGTGCCGTGGTGATCGAGGTCGAGAAGGTCACGCGCGCCAAGGAGCTGGAGATCGTGGCCCGCCAGCGCGAGGTGGAGCTGCAGCGCATCGAGAAGGAAAAGGCCATCGAGGTCGAGAAGGCCAACATCGCCAACGTGGTGCGCGAGCGCGTGGTGGTGGAGAAGTCCGTGGCCCAGGAAGAGGAACGCATCAAGGAAGTGCGCGTGGTCTCCGAGGCCGAGCGCATGAAGCAGGTCACCGTGCTGACCGCCCAGGCCCAGGCCGAGGAAGACATGGTGCGCCAGGTCAAGAAGGCCGAGGCCGAAGAGGCTTCCTCGCGCCACAAGGCCGTGGAAGTCACGACCATGGCCCAGGCCGAGCTGGAAGCGGCCAGCAAGACCGCCGAAGCCAAGAAGAAGCTGGCCGAGGCCATCGAGGTCGAGCGCGCCGCGCCCGGCCTGGCCGATGCCAAGGTGCGCGAAGTCACCGCCGCCGCCCTGGAAAAGGAAGGCCTGGCCCAGGCCCGCGTGATTGCCGAGAAGCTGATGGCCGAAGCCAAGGGCCATCAGGAAAAGGGCCTGGCCGAGGCGCGCGTCATCGAGGCCACGGCCGACGCCAACGAAAAGCAGGGCCTGGCCGATGCCAAGGTGCTGGAAGAACGCCTGCTGGCCCAGGCGCGCGGCGAAGCCCAGGTGGGCGCCACCAAGGCCACGGTCACCCGCGACGTTGGCATGTCCGAGGCCGATGTGCTGCGCGACAAGCTCTTCGCCGAGGCCAAGGGCCTGACCGAGAAGTTCACCGCATTGGCCTCGCTGTCCGACCAGGCGCGCTCGCATGAGGAGTTCCGCATGCAGCTGGAGAAGAACTTCGAGCAGGCGCTGGCCGCCATCGAGGCCAACAAGAGCGTGGCCAAGGACCAGTCCGAGGTGCTGTCGGCCGCGCTCAGCAAGGCCAACATCGACATCGTGGGTGGCGAGGGAGCCTTCTTCGACAACTTCGCCAAGGCGCTGTCCGTGGGCAAGGCCGTGGAAGGCGTGGCGGGCAAGAGCCCCATCGTGCAGGACCTGATCAGCAAGTTCCTCAGCGGCAAGGGCGGCGCATCGCTGCTGAACGCGCTGGGCGACGGCAAGGGCCTGCCGCCCACGCAGAGGGTCGACTGAACGGGGCGGCCGCCCGGCCGCTCCCTCCACCGGCTGCCCAGCCTCCCGCATCCGCCTTCCTCCGCCCGCCTGCCTGCCAGTCAGCTGGCCGGGGAGGGCGTGAATGGTCCCTGACACGCGAAAGCCCGTGACGCCCATGTCCCAACCGTCCCCATCGTCCTCACAGTCCCTGTCCCCCGACACCGCGGCCTCCGCCGTGGACCAGGCAGTCGCCAGCGGCGGCTCCTACGAAGTGCTGGCCAAGCGCCTTGACGGCCAGGGGCAGGCACTGGAGACGCTGGCACGCCAGCTCAACGAGGAGCGGCTGGAGGAATTCGGCCGCAGCCAGATGGAAGTCATCGGGCGCATGCGCGTGCGCACCGAAAACAACTGCCTGGGCCGCGACATCGCCCAGGTCGGCGGCTACCTGCTGTTTGGCTACAACGTCTTCATGGGCCTGAAGCAGTCCACGCGCGTGGAAGACGTGTTCGTGCTGTACCGCCTGCACGAGGGAGAGCAGGGCTACGAGGTCACGCCGGTCGATCTCAAGGACAGCTTTCTGGGCATACAGAGCTTCGTGCAGGACTTCCAGGAGCTGTACGCCTACTACAAGAACACCCGGCTGATGCAGCTGGCCGTGCGCGACGGCAAGCTGCTGGCGAGCTTTCAGATTGGCGAGCGCCTGTCCGATGTGCGCGTATTCCGCTGGTCCGTGCCCGTCGATGGCCAGCCCATCCGCTACATAGACAACCGGGGCGAGCGCGACATCGAGCTGCCCGCACCGCATGACTTCGAGTGGCAGCGCGCCGGGCGCGAGCAACTGGTGCAGGGGCGCCACCCGCACATCAACGTGCTGGACAAGGTCTTCGTCGAGACGCTGGGCGGCACGCTGACCATCAAGGTCGAGAACAACACCAACGACGGACTGGGCATCTACAGCGAGCCCGTGCAGGAGAAGAACCAGTCGCTGGACGACGCCGTGTTCGAGTACGCCGCCGTCGGCAGCCTGATCCTGCTGAAGATCCTGCCCTACCGCGAAGAGCAGTGGCGCTACCTGATCTTCAACACCCTGTCGCGCCAGGTGCTGCGCATGGACGCCATCGGCGCGGCCTGCATCCAGCTGCCGCAGGACCACGGCATCATCTTCCCCGGCGGCTACTACCTGCAAAGCGGCGAGAACCGCTCGTTCGAGCAGAACATGCAGGGCATGCGCTACCGGCGCAGCATCCGCTCGCCCAACGGCGAGGATGTGCTCTACGTGTTCTACGAGCCCGAGAGCGGGCGCATGGCGCTGTTCAAGTACAACCTGATCGAGCGCGCGCTGCAGCCGCCCATCATCGGCCACGGCTATGCGCGCATGGACGACGGGCGCGTCGTCATCTTCGCGGCCGAGAGCAACGAGGCCTCGCGCGTGCACCCCATGCAGGTCTGGCGCACGCCCTTCGCCTCGGACGACTATGCGGCACGCCAGCCGCAGCGCGACAGCTTCCTGGGCCGCATCGGCAATGCCGAGCTGGTCAGCGGCATCTCCGACCTGTACAGCGTGCGCAAGGAAATCGCGGCCACCGAGGTCTCGCTGCCGCGCTACGAGCGCCTGATCGACGCAGCGCGCCGCCTGTTCGAGCGCTACCACTGGCTGGGCGCGCCGCAGCTCAAGGGCGTGCACGAGACCCTGCTGGGCATCGTCGCCACGGGTGATGCGGTCATCGACGAGTACGAAAAGGTCGAGAGCATCCGCAACGCCTCGGCCAAGGCCATGGGCGAGGTTTCCGGCCGCCACGGCCAGTTGCTCAAGACACTGCGGCTGGCCGACTGGAAAAGCATTGGCGAGTACGTGGACGCGCTCACCCAGCTGGGCCAGTTGCGCGGCCAGCTCATGGCCACGCGCGACCTGCGTTATGTGGACCAGGCCGCCATCGACACCATGGTGCGGGGCGTCAACGAGGCCCAGGCCGAAGTCTCCCAGCGCACGGCCGCCTTCATTGCCACCGACGAGGCCATGCAGCCCTATGCCGACCAGCTGCAGGCACTGGACCAGGCCGCGCAGGCGGCAGCCACGGTGGCGCAGATCAACGAGCCGCTGGCGCGCATGGCCGACATGGCGGCTGCGCTGGACATGCTGTCCGAGCTCATGGGCAGCCTGTCCATTGACGACGCCACGCAGCGCACCCAGGTGGTGGATCGCATCTCGGCCGTCTACGCGCGCCTGAACCAGGTGCGTGCACGCACCGAGCAGCGCCGGTCTGGTCTGGGCGGCGCCGAGAACGTGGCCCAGTTCGCAGCCCAGCTGGCGCTGTTCTCGCAAAGCATCGTCAGCGCCCTGGGCCTGGCGCAGACGCCCGAGAAATGCGACGAGCAGCTGGCGCGCCTGCTGGTGCAGCTGGAGGAAATCGAAAGCCGCTTCGGCGAGCACGAGCAGTTCCTCGGCGACATCATGGCCAAGCGCGAGGAGGTGCTGGAGAGCTTCGAGGCGCGCCGCCAGTCGCTGCAGGACGAGCGCCAGCGCAAGGCGCAGGGCGTGCTGGACGCGGCGCTGCGCATCGTGCAGAGCCTGCCCAAGCGCACCGAAAAACTGGCCAGCGCCGATGCCCTACATGCTTTTTTTGCGGGCGATCCGCTGATCGGCAAGCTCAAGGAGCTGGCCCAGCGCCTGCGCGAGCAACTGCATGACCCGGTCAAGGCCGACGACATCGACGGCCGCGTCAAGAACCTGCGCGACCAGGCGTTTCGCGCGCTGCAGGACCGCACCGAACTGTACGAAGGCGACGGCGCCATCATCCGCCTGGGCCGCCACCGCTTCAGCGTGGGGAACCAGGAGCTGGACCTGACCCTGCTGCCGCGCAACGGCGAACTGTTCCTGCACCTGGTCGGCACCGAGTATTTCGAGCCCATGGACAACCCGGAACTGGCCGCCCTGCAGGCCTACTGGGATGCTTCCACGCCGGCCGAATCGCCGCAGTTCTACCGGGGCGAATACCTGGCCCTGGAAGTGGTGCTGGCCGCGCGCCAGCGCCGTGACGGCTGGAGCGAGGCCCGGCTGGCCCAGTTGCTGCCCGACGAGGCGGCGCTGACCCAGGCCATCCGCGAATTCTCCGCGCCGCGCTACCGCGAAGGCTATGAGCGCGGCATCCACGACCATGATGCGGCCCGCATCCTGCAGGTGCTGCTGCCCCTGCGCGATGCCGCCGGCGTGCTGCGCTTTGCGCCCGACGCCCGTGCGCTGGCCCTGCTGTTCTGGAGCGCACAGGCCCAGGTGCAGCAGCCGCAGCTGGTTGCCGCCATGGCGCAGTGGCCGCTGCGTGCCCAGCAGGCGCAGGCCATGCAGCAGATGTTCGGCAGCGAGGCCGAACAGCTGAGCCTGCGCACCGACATCTCCGAGCGCCTGCGCGCCTATGCCGAAGAACGGGGCCTGCTGCGCGACCTGCTGCCAGGACAGGCGGCGCCCGCAGACAGCGATATCGACAGCCTGATCCACGGCGCCGCCGACTACCTGCAGGCCGAGCTGGCGCAAAAGGCCGTGCGCTTTTCCTTCTCCAGCTACAGCCAGTCGGCCATTGCCGCGCTGCAGGCCGCCGTGCAGCAGCAGGCCCAGCCGCTGCAGCGCTGGGAAGAAATGCAGGCCTACTGGCAGGGCGAGGACCGGCGCGACAAGGCCGTGGCGCCGCTGGACCAGCGCTGGCGCAGCGCGCTGCACTGGCTGCAGACCGCCTGCCGCGCGCTGGACGGCGGGCAAGGGCAGGCCTGGCTGGCCTATTGTGGCGAGGCCGCCGCCTGGCTGTGCTGTGCCGGCCAGTTGCCCTGCAAGGTCAGCAGCGTGGACCTGCGCCACGAAGTGCCGGGCCTGCTGGGCCAGCATCCGCGCATTGCGGACGGCCGCATGTGGCTGCAGATCGACGACCTGGGCCAGCGCGCTGCGCGCCATTTCCGTACCTTTGTTCCCGAATTCGGCCGCTACCAGGCGCTGCGCCAGCAGCTGCTGCAGGACTGGCGCTCGCGCGTGCGGGTGGAGGAATTCAAGGCCCGGCCGCTGTCGTCCTTTGTGCGCAACCGGCTCATCAACGAGATCTACCTGCCCGTGATCGGCGACAACCTGGCCAAGCAGATCGGCGTGGCCGGAGAGAACAAGCGCACCGACCAGATGGGCCTGCTGATGATGATCTCGCCGCCCGGCTACGGCAAGACCACGCTGATGGAGTACGTGGCCAACCGGCTGGGCTTGATCTTCATGAAGATCAACGGCCCGGCGCTGGGCCACTCCGTGCGCTCGCTGGACCCGGCCCAGGCGCCGGACGCCACGGCGGCCAAGGAGCTGGAAAAGCTTAACCTGGCGCTGGAGATGGCCAACAACGTGATGCTGTACATCGACGACATACAGCACACGCACCCCGAGTTCCTGCAGAAATTCATCTCGCTGTCGGACGGCACGCGCCGCATCGAGGGCGTGTGGAAGGGCCAGACCCGCACCCACGACATGCGCGGCAAGCGCTTTTGCGTGGTCATGTCGGGCAATCCGTACACCGAGTCGGGGGAGGTCTTCAAGATCCCCGACATGCTGGCCAACCGTGCCGACATCTACAACCTGGGCGATGTGCTGGGCGGCATGCAGGAGGTGTTCAAGCTCAGCTACATCGAAAACAGCATGACCTCGAACGCCGTGCTGGCGCCGATGGCCACGCGCAGCCTGCAGGACCTGTACCTGCTGCTGGACAAGGCGCAGGGCCGGGAGGTCTCGGGCAATGCGCTGTCGCACGACTATTCATCGGCCGAGCTGCGCGAGATCGAGGCCGTGCTGGCCCGCATGGTGCAGGTGCGTGAACTGGTGTTCAAGGTCAACCAGCAGTACATCCAGAGCGCCGCGCAGGACGACGGCTACCGCACCGAGCCGGCCTTCCGGCTGCAGGGCAGCTACCGCAACATGAACAAGCTGGCCGAGAAGATCACGCCCGTGATGAACGACCAGGAAATGCAGCAGATGCTGGCCGACCACTACCAGGGCGAAGCGCAGATGCTGACCACGGGCGCCGAGGAGAACCTGCTCAAGCTCGCCGAGCTGCGCGGCCACATGAGCGACGAGGACAGCGCCCGCTGGCAGCAGATACGCCAGCAGTTCCTGCGCCGCCAGGCCGCAGGCGGCGCCAATGCCGACGCTGCCACGCGCGTGACGGCGCAGCTGGTCGACCTGGTCGCCGCCACGCGCGAGGTGGCCCAGTCGGTGGCCCAGCCCCAGCAGCAGGCGATGCAGGAAGGCGCCGCCGAACAGTCCCAGCTCCTGCAAGCGCTGCAGGCACTGCTGGCCCGGCTGCTGCAGACGCAAAGCGCCGCAGGCGACTCGCTGCACGGCATACGCGAGCTGATGGCGCAAAGGGCGGCCAGCGAGCCCGTCGGCACCCAGGCCAGCACCCTTTCGGAGGTACAGGCCGCCCAGGAACGTCAGGCCCTGGTCCACATGCTGGGCCAACTGCTGACCCGGTCGCTGACCCAGTCCCTGGAGCCCGTGGTCACGCACCTGGACCAGGCCCGCCGCCAGCAGCTGGGCCTGCACCGCGTGCTGATGCAGGTGGCCACGCGCATGCAGGAGCAGATCGACGCCCAGCGCGCGGGCCGTCCCGTGCCGGCTGCGGGCGCCATACGCTCCGAGGAAATCGACAAGGCCTTCGAGCGCATGCAGCGCGGCGACGTGCCGCCTGCGGCCTAGGCCCATCGCTGGGGCAAAGCCGGGACAAAGCCGGGGCAGGGCACATCGGCAAAGGCTGGGGCGCCTTGCTGGCGCTGCCTTTGCATGGGCCGGGGGCCCTCGCACGTCTGCATGCGCTGATCCGTCATCGGACAACCCGATGTCCCGGACGTTGGACCATCACCTACAACCCGAGACGCGTCCCGAACCGATGCTTGGAGCGGCGGGTTCGCAGCAGTGTGCACGCCCCACGAACGAGCCAACACGATGGACGCCCCATGGAACACAACACCCAGCTTTCCGTTTCGCGCAGGGACCTGCTGATTGCAGGTGCCTCCACGGCTGCGGCAACGGCCGTGCCTCGATCGGCCGGCGCGCAAGTGCAGCCTCCCTCCATCCCCGAAGGGGTCCAACTGCCCGTCACCCTGCAGGTGAACGGCAAGGAACACCGCCTGGACCTGGACACCCGCACCACGCTGCTCGACGCCCTGCGCGAGCATCTGCACCTGACCGGCACCAAGAAAGGCTGCGACCATGGCCAGTGCGGGGCCTGCACGGTGCTGGTCAATGGCCGGCGCGTGGTGTCCTGCCTGAGCCTGGCCGTGATGAACCAGGGCGCCGCCGTGACCACCATCGAAGGTCTTGGCACACCGCAATCCCCGCACGCCATGCAGGCCGCCTTCGTGCGGCACGACGGTTTCCAGTGCGGCTACTGCACGCCGGGGCAGATCTGTTCTGCCGTGGGCGTGCTCGATGAAATCAAACGCGGCATGCCCAGCCATGCCAGCGAAGACATCGTGGCCCAGCCCCTGGTGTCGGCCCATGAACTGCGTGAACGCATGAGCGGCAACCTGTGCCGCTGCGGGGCGTATTCCAACATCGTCGATGCCATCACCGAAGTGGCGGGGGAGGGGCGCACATGATTGCCTTCACCTACGAACGCGCCCAATCCCCCGCGCAGGCCGCCGCCGCCGTGGCGGCCCGGCCGGGCGCCCGCTTCATTGCCGGGGGCACGAATCTGCTGGACCTGATGAAGCTGCAGATAGAAACCCCCGTGCATCTGGTCGATTTGAACGGCACCGGCATGGACACCGTGGAGCCCACCGCACAAGGCGGCTTGCGCATAGGCGCGCTGGTGCGCAACAGCGACCTGGCCGCCCATGCGCGCGTGCGGCGCGACTACGGCGTGCTGACCCGCGCCCTGGTGGCCGGCGCCTCCGGCCAATTGCGCAACATGGCGACCACAGGCGGCAACCTGCTGCAGCGCACACGCTGCCCGTATTTCTACGACACCAACATGCCGTGCAACAAGCGTGTGCCGGGCAGCGGCTGTTCGGCCATTGCCGGCGTGAGCCGCCAGCATGCGGTGATAGGCGGCAGCGAGGCCTGCATTGCCACCCATCCCAGCGACATGGCCGTGGCGCTGCGCGCGCTGGACGCCACGGTGGAAACCATCCACGCCGACGGCAAGGCCCGCGTCATCCCCATTGCCGACTTCCACCGGCTGCCCGGCAGCACGCCGCATGTAGAGACGGCCTTGCAGGCCGGCGAACTGATCACCTCCGTCACCCTGCCGCCCCCGCCGGGCGGCACGCACATCTATCACAAGGTGCGTGACCGGGCCTCCTATGCCTTTGCGCTGGTGTCGGTGGCTGCCATCGTGCAGCGCGACGGCAGCGGGCGAGTGGCCCTGGGCGGCGTGGCGCACAAGCCCTGGCGTCTGGAGGCTGCCGAAGCACAGATGCCGCAGGGAGCCAAGGCCGTCACCGACCGCCTGCTGGCGGGCGCCCGGCCCACGCAGGACAACGCCTTCAAACTCCCGCTGGCCGAGCGCACCCTCGCCGCCGTGCTGCATCAGGCAAGGAGCTGACGCCATGAAATTCGACACCCCCGCAACCCTCAACCCGATTGACCAGCTCAAAATCATCGGCCAGCCGATGAACCGCATCGACGGCCTGCTCAAGACCACCGGCACGGCGCCGTATGCCTATGAACGGCATGACGTGGTCCAGCACCCGGCCTATGGCTATGTGGTGGGCTCGGCCATCGCCAAGGGCCGCATACGCAGCATCGGGCTGGCGCAGGCAAGCCGCGCGCCCGGCGTGCTCGCCATCGTCACCGCGCAGACCGCTGGGAAGCTGGGCCAGGGCAAGATGAATACCGCGCCGCTGCTGGCAGGCCCCCAGGTGGCCCACTACCACCAGGCCGTGGCCCTGGTGGTGGCGGAGACCTTCGAGCAGGCGCGCGCTGCCGCGCAACTGGTCCGTGTGGACTACGAGCCCGTGGCTGGCGCCTATGACCTGGCCAAGGCCAAGGACTCCGCCGTGCCACCCGACAGCATCAATGGCGATGCGCCGGATACGGCCATTGGCGATTTCGACGGCGCCTTCGCCTCTGCCCCCGTGAAGGTGGACGCCACATACACCACGCCCGACCAGTCGCACGCCATGATGGAGCCCCATGCCACGCTGGCCGCATGGAAGGGCGACCAGCTCACGGTATGGACCTCGAACCAGATGATTGCCTGGGGCCAGGGCGAGCTGGCAAGGACGCTGGGCATTCCCAAGGACAAGGTGCGCCTGGTCTCGCCATTCATTGGCGGCGGTTTTGGCGGCAAGCTGTTCCTGCGGGCCGATGCCCTGCTGGCCGCACTGGGGGCGCGCGCGGCAGGCCGGCCCGTCAAGGTTGCACTGCAGCGCCCACTGATGGCCAACAACACCACGCACCGCCCCGCCACCATCCAGCGTGTGCGCATCGCGGCAGGGCAGGACGGCAGGATCACCGCCATCGGCCACGAAAGCTGGTCGGGCGACCAGCCCGGAGGATCGGCGGACGGTGCCGTGGACCAGACCCGCCGCATGTATGCCAGCACCCATCGCATGACCGCCACCCGCCTGGCCGTGCTGGACCTGCCCGAGGCCAATGCCATGCGCGCCCCCGGCGAGGCCACGGGGCACATGGCCCTGGAGGTTGCCATGGACGAGCTGGCGGAAAAGCTCGGCATCGATCCCGTGGAGCTGCGCATCCGCAACGACACCCAGGTGGTGCCGGACAGCGGCAAGAAGCCGCAACCCAAGGCGAAGGAGGGCACCCCTGCCCAGGAGCACAAGCCGTTTTCCCGCCGTGAATTCGTGCAGTGCCTGCGCACGGGCGCCGAGCGTTTCGGATGGAGCCAGCGCAATCCCGAGCCGGCCCAACGACGCGAAGGGCGCTGGCTGATCGGCCTGGGCATGGCCGGTGCCTACCGAGGCGCCCCTGTGATGAAGTCCGCCGCCCGCGTGCGCCTGGACAGGCAGGGCATGCTCACCGTCGAAACCGACATGACCGACATCGGCACGGGCAGCTACACCATCATTGCCCAGACGGCGGCCGAGATGCTGGGCCTGCCGCTGCAGCAGGTGCGCGTGCGGCTGGGCGACTCCGGCTTTCCCGTGTCGGCCGGCTCGGGCGGGCAATGGGGTGCGGCCAGTGCCACCTCCGGCGTCTATGCCGCCTGCGTGAAGCTGCGCGAGGCCGTGGCGCGCAAGCTGGGCATGGACCCGGCGACGGCCGAATTCTCGGATGGGCATGTGCAGGCGGGCGGCAAGCGCCGGGCCCTGGCCAGCGCTGCCGGCGACGCCGACCTGACGGCCGAGGACGCCATCGAATTCGGCATGCTCGACAAGAAGATGCAGCAGTCCACCTTTGGCGCGCACTTCGTGGAGGTCGCCGTGGACGCATTCACCGCCGAGGTCCGCGTGCGCCGCATGCTGGCCGTTTGCGCGGCCGGCCGCATCCTCAACCCCAAGACGGCCCGCAGCCAGGTGATAGGCGCCATGACCATGGGCGTGGGAGCGGCCCTGATGGAAGAGCTGGCCGTGGACACGC
Organism: Delftia sp. Lp-1; assembly: GCF_020523835.1. NCBI lineage: Bacteria > Pseudomonadati > Pseudomonadota > Betaproteobacteria > Burkholderiales > Comamonadaceae > Delftia > Delftia sp. Lp-1. The sequence continues at coordinate 2,437,326 of NZ_JAJALJ010000001.1, forward strand.
GACTGGGCTATTTCGTCAACCATGACCTGGCAGGCTACGAGGTGCCCGTGCATGCCGACATCCCGCACCAGGAAGTGATCTTTCTGGACGAGGTCGATCCCATGGCCTCGCCCATGAAAGCCAAGGGCGTGGGCGAGCTGGGTATCTGCGGCGTGAGCGCAGCCATTGCCAATGCCATCCACAACGCCACCGGCGTTCGGGTGCGCGACTACCCGATCACGCTGGACAAGCTGCTGGCAGGACTGGGGAGGCTGGCATGAGAGGGGACTGCACCTGAGGCAGCCCGCTCAGGCCCAGGATTCTTGATGAACGAAGGCCGGTCACCTCTGGGTGGCCGGCCTTTTTGCATGTGGTCATCAATAGAACGCATAGCTTGCGCGTCCGTCGGCATTGGCCTGGAAAGGCTGGCGTGGAGATACTTTTTGCACTGGGGAATGTCGGCGCTGTGCGCTCCGAACGCAGGCTGTCCCCCAGTTTTCCCACAAAAGAACCTGGCCTGGGCGCAAAGCGCCTGCCAGGGCAAAGAGACAACCTGCTCCGACAAGGACTTGTATGAAAGATATCCGCAAGACGATGGACGAGGGCGCCATGGCGCCGTTCCAGTGGCTGGCCGTGGCCATCTGCACCCTGCTCATCATGCTGGACGGCTTCGATGTGCTGGTGATGGCCTTCACCGCCTCGGCCGTCGCTGCCGAATGGAAGCTCAACGGGGCGCAGTTGGGCGTGCTGTTCAGCGCCGGTCTGATCGGCATGGCCCTGGGCTCGCTGTTCCTGGCGCCCGTGGCCGACCGCCGTGGCCGGCAACCCATCATCGTGCTGTGCCTGGTGCTGGTGTCCGTGGGCATGCTGCTGTCTGCGGCAGCGCGCAGCCATGTCGAGCTGGCAGCCCTGCGCGCCATGACGGGCGTGGGCATTGGCGGCATGCTGGCCAGCGTGGGGGTGATCACCTCTGAGTATTCATCGAACAAATGGCGCAGCACGGCGATTGCGCTGCAGGCCACGGGCTATCCGATTGGCGCCACGCTGGGCGGGCTCATGGCCGCCTGGCTGCTGACACACCATGGCTGGCGCTCGGTCTTCGTGTTCGGCGGCCTGGCCACGGCGCTGATGGTGCCCATCGTGCTGTGGCGGCTGCCGGAGTCGGTGGACTTTCTGTTGGACCGCCGCCCGGCACGTGCGCTGGAAAAGCTCAACCGGCTGATGGCGCTGATGGGCCATCCTGCCTTGCTGCAGCTGCCTGCACGGGCCGGCGGCGAAGTCCGGCAGGGCAACACCGTGGCTGCCCTGTTCAGGAACGGCCTGGCGCGCCCCACGCTGATGCTCTGGGCCGGCTTCTTCCTGCTGATGTTCAGCGTCTATTTTTCGCTGAGCTGGACGCCCAAGCTGCTGGTGCAGGCCGGCCTGTCGGCACAGCAGGGCGTGACGGGCGGCGTGCTGCTCAACCTGGGAGGCATTGCCGGCGGCAGCCTGTTCGGCCTGCTGGCAGTGAAGGTGAGGCTGCGGCATCTGGCCATGGGCAGCCTGCTGCTGAATGCCTTGTTCACCGCGCTGTTCGGCCTGGCCTCGGCCAGCCTGGGCTGGGCGTTTGCCGCAGCGGTGGGCGTGGGCGTGTTCCTGTTCGCCTCCATGGCCGGGCTGTACGGGCTGGTGTCGGCCACCTATCCGGCCCAGGTGCGCGCCACCGGCATGGGCTGGGCCATAGGCATTGGGCGCATAGGCGCCATCGTGGCGCCCACCATGGCCGGCCTGCTGCTGGACGGTGGCTGGCAGCCTGCCTCGCTGTACTACGTCTTTGCCTTGCCGCTGATTGCCGCTGCGCTGGCCGTGTGGGCCACGGGCGCCGGCCGCACCCTGGCGCCGGGGGATGGCGCGCTGCGAGCGGCTGGTGCTTGATCCTTGAATCCCTATCCGTGAGCACGCGCCCGAGCGCCCGAGCGCCCAAGCGCCCAAGCGCTCAAGCGCAGGAGAAACACTTCCATGGCATTGGACAAACCCTATCTCGACGTACCGGGAACCACGGTCTTCGACGCCGAGCAATCCCGCCAGGGCTACTGGCTCAACCAGTTCTGCATGTCGCTGATGAAGGCCGAGAACCGTGAGCGCTTTCGGGCTGACGAGCGCGCCTATCTGGGCGAATGGGCCATGACGGCCGAGCAAAGAGAGGCCGTGCTGGACCGCGACCTGAACCGCTGCATTGCGCTGGGCGGAAACATCTACTTCCTCGTGAAGATCGGCGCCACCGACGGCGTCAGCGTGCAGAACATGGTCTCGACCATGAGCGGCATGAACGAGGAGGACTACCGCCAGATGATGCTGGGCGGCGGACGCAGCATCAATGGAAACCGCTACCTGCATGAGCAGGAACGACAGGAAAAAGGCATCTGATGGCACGCATCACCGCATCCGTCTACACCTCGCATGTGCCCGCCATCGGCGCGGCCATGGACCTGGGCAAGGTGGGCGACCCCTATTGGCAGCCTTTGTTCAAGGGCTTCGAGCACTCGCGCCAATGGCTCAAGGACAACAAGCCCGACGTGATCTTCCTGGTCTACAACGACCACGCGACCGCGTTCAGCCTGGATTTCATCCCGACGTTTGCCATCGGCACGGCCGCTGAATACCAGCCCGCCGACGAAGGTTGGGGCCCGCGCCCCGTGCCCAAGGTCGTCGGCCATCCGGAGCTGGCCAGCCACATGGCGCAGTCGGTGATCCAGCAGGACTTCGACCTGACCATCGTCAACAAGATGGACGTGGACCACGGCCTGACCGTGCCGCTGTCGCTGATGTGCGGCGAGCAGGACGCGCGCACGGGCGCCTGGCCCTGCCCGGTGATTCCGTTTGCCGTCAACGTGGTGCAGTACCCCGTGCCGTCGGGCCAGCGCTGCTTCAACCTGGGCCGCGCCATCCGCCGCGCCGTGGAAAGCTTCGACGAAGACCTGAACGTGCAGATCTGGGGCACGGGCGGCATGAGCCACCAGCTGCAGGGCGCGCGTGCGGGCCTGATCAACAAGGAGTGGGACAACCGCTTCCTGGACCTGCTGATCGAGAACCCTGCCGGCCTGGCCAAGATGCCGCATATCGACTACGTGCGCGAGGCCGGCTCCGAAGGCATCGAGCTGGTGATGTGGCTGATCGCGCGCGGCGCCATGGTCGATGTGGACGGCCCCGCGCCGCTGCCCAGGGTCAACCACCGCTTCTACCATGTGCCCGCGTCCAATACGGCCGTGGGACACCTCATCCTGGAGAACGCTGCATGAGCCGGCCTTGCGTGGTACTTCTGCCGGGCCTGCTGTGCGACGAGACGGTCTGGCGCGAGCAGCATGCGGCCCTGTCCTTTGCCGGTGTTGCCGAGTGCATTGTTCCGTCCTATGGCGCGGCGGCCACCATCGAAGACATGGCGCGCCTGGTGCTGGATGGCGTGGCGGCCGAGCGGTTTTCGCTGGCGGGCCATTCCATGGGCGGGCGCGTGGCCTTGGCCATTGCCGGCATGGCGCCCCAGCGTGTGGAGCGGCTGGCCTTGCTGGACACCGGCATGGACCCCATCGCCCCGGGCGAGGCCGGCGAGAGCGAACGCGCCAAGCGCATGGCGCTCTTGCAGATCGCCCGGCACAGCGGCATGCGCGAGATGGGCCTGCAATGGGCGCGCGGCATGGTGCATCCGGACCGGCTCGATACGCCGCTGTTCAGTGAGGTGCTCGACATGGTGGCGCGCTTCACGCCCGAGGTGTTCGCCGCGCAGATCAATGCCTTGCTGAACCGCCCCGATGCGGGCGATGTGCTCAGGCAGCTGCGCTGCCCGACCCTGCTGGCCTGCGGTCGCCAGGATGCCTGGAGCCCGCTGTCACGCCATGAGCGCATGCAGGCCCTGTGCCCGGGCGCCGAGCTGGTGGTGATCGAGGACAGCGGCCACATGAGCACCATGGAGCAGCCGCAGCAGGTGTCGCGGGCACTGCTCGACTGGATGGGGCGCTGAGCGAGCGCTGCACTCAGACTAGGCCGGCGGATCGCCCACGGCCCGCCGGCAGGCCTGCATGAACAGCTCCAGGTCCTGCGATGCCGTGCTCAGCGCACGCGTGGCCAGCCCGATGCGCCTGCGTGTGGAAGGCAGGTCCACAGGCACGATGGACAACTGCCCGCCGTGGTCATCCTGCAGGGCCTGTCCGCGCGAGGCCAGGGCCAGCCGGCCCGTCTGCAGCACAAAGGCCAGCGTCATGGTCGGGCTGCTGGCGCGCAGGCTGGCGCGCGGCGGCTCCAGGCCCTGGCTGCGGAACAGCTGGACCATGGCGCGATCGGCCGGCGTGCCGGGCAGGGGCGACACCCAGGGCCATTGCAGCAAGTCCTCCAGAACCAGCTGGCCGCAGCCCAGGCAGGCATGGCCGGACGGTGCCACCACGACCAGGTCATCGTCGAACAGGTGCAGCTGGCGTACCTCATCGGAGGGCATGTCGGCGCGCAGGGCGCCGGCGATGGCGTCGATGTCGGCGCTCAGCAGGTGCTGCACCAGGCTCTCGTAGGTGCCGTCCACGATGCTGACCTCGATGTCCGGGTGGCTGGCGGCCAGGCTGTCGATCGCGCGCGGCAGGAAGATTCCCACCGACAGCGGCAGCACGCCGACCACCACGCGCCCCCGGATCTCGCCGCGCCAGGCGGAAATATCGCTGTCCATGCCGCGCACCTCGGCCAGGGCCAGCTTGACACGGCGCAGCAGCGCTTCGCCGGACGGCGTCAGCCGCGTGCCGAAGGCCAGCTTGTAGAACAGCTGCATGCCCAGACTGGTTTCCAGCCCCTGCAGCGCCGCATGCACGGCGGGCTGCGTCAGGCCCAGCCACTGCGCGGCCAGGGATTCGCTGCCGCAGTCGGCAATGGCCATGAGGGCGCGCAGCTGGCCTGCCGGCACGGTCTCGGCAAAACGCTCGGGCAGGGGAGGGCGCCTGGCCGCCAGCGTGGCGGCGGCCTGGGCGTCGGCAGCGCCGCTGCCCAGATGCTGGAGCATGGCCTCGATGCGGGCGGCCAGCTGGCTGCCCAGCGGGGTCGGCATCATGCCGCGCGCACCGCGCATGAACAGCGGCATGCCGCAGGCCTCTTCCAGTTGCAGTACCGAACGCGCCACGGCCGGCTGAGAAAGATGCATAGCCTGGGCGGCCCGCGTGGTGCTGCCGTGGCGCACCACGCCCAGCATGGCGCGCATGGCTCGCAAATGGCCTGCCAACTCGGGAAAACGCGAGGGATTGCTGCTGGTCCAGGGGGCAAGAGAAAGGTTCATTGAAAGGCGCTTCGCGGTACGTTGGAAGAACGTGTTTTGATTGTCCCATAAGAAAAACGCATTGATGGCCGGGGCTCCGGCATTGGCCGGATCGAAGCCAGCGTGGAATGCTTGGTGCCTGGATCAAGACAGCCCATCGCAGGCTGCGAATTCCGGGGAGACAAGAAACATGAACCATGAAATCGACCGGCTGCTGGCACGCCAGGCCTGCATGGATCTGGTGCTGCGCGCTGCTGCCTTTGCGGATGCCGGTGATGCCCAGGCCCTGGCGCAGCTGTTTGCCGAAGACGGCCAGCTGCAACGGCCCGGCGGCGAGGTACTGGGCGGGCGCACGGCCATCGCCGCTGCGTACTCCCGGCGTCCCGCGGGCCGCATGACCCGGCATCTGGTCACCAACACGCTGGTGGAACTGCAAGGCCCGGACCGCGCCAGCGCGCGCAGCCAGGTGCTGCTGTGGTCCTGCGATGAGGCCGATGCCATCACGCCGCACGGCCGCCCGGCGCAACCGCGCCAGCTCGTAGGCGAGTTCGATGACACCTTCGGCCGCAGTCCTGAAGGCCATTGGCTGATCACGCGCCGCGTGGCGCGCTTCGTCATGTACCGGGACGTCCCGGGCGCCTGAAGCGCAGGGCGCCCAGCCGCTTTCTCCCATTTCCCCGCGCCCGCCACTCTCGCCTTCCCAAGGCGCAGCGTTGCGGCGTGCCGATTCCGCAACGACAACAACAGGAGACAAAAGCATGAAACGCACTCTCAAGAGCATTCCCCAACCCCCAGCCAAGCGCCCACTGCGGGCTTGTCTGGCCCGCCTCGCCCCGCTCGCCATGCTGGCAGCAGCAGGCGGCGCCCAGGCCCAGGCCGGCTCATCGGTGACGCTGTACGGTCATCTGGACACCGGCATCGAGCACCTGACGAATGTGCAAGGCGGCGGATCGCTGACGCGCATGCCCGGCCTCACGGGAACGGCACCGTCGCGCTGGGGGCTGCGCGGGAGCGAGGATCTGGGCGGCGGCCTGAGCGCCGTCTTTGCGCTGGAGTCAGGCTTTGGCCCGGATGCCGGCACCTTCAACCAGGGCGGGCGGGGTTTCGGGCGCCAGGCCTGGGTGGGACTGTCCGGCGGCTGGGGCAGCGTCTCGCTGGGGCGCAACTACACCATGCTGTACTGGGCGCTGTTCGACGCCGACCTGCTGGGTCCCAACGCCTTCGGTCTGAGCAGCCTGGACAGCTACATCCCCAACACGCGCACCGACAACTCCCTGGCCTACCGGGGGCGCTTCGGCGCCTGGAGCCTGGGTGCGGCCTACAGCCTGGGACGCGATGCCGTCAACGCCGGCCCCAGCCCGGCCGGCACCAACTGCGCCGGCGAATCGGCCACGGACAGGCAGGCCTGCCGCCAGTGGTCCGCCATGCTGAAATACGACACCGCGCCCTGGGGCTTTGCGCTGGCCGTGGACGAGATGCGCGGCGGCGCCGGCGCATTTGCAGGGCTGACGCGCTCGGACCTGAAGGACCGCCGCATCATGCTCAACGGCTATGCCGCGCTGTCACCCACCATCAAACTGGGCGCCGGTCTCATGCGCCGCGACAACGACGCGGCCCAGGCGGCCTCGGCAAGCAACGGCGCCACGCCGCGCAGCACCCTGGCCTGGGGCGGCCTGTCCTGGTCCCCCAGCGCCGCCGTCGTGGTCGATGGCCAGCTGCAGCAACTGCGCTATGCCCAGGGCGGCGACCGCTCCACCCTGCTGGCCCTGCGCGCCACCTACAGGTTCTCCAAGCGCACGGCGGTCTATGCCCAGGCCGCGCGCATTGACAACGGACAGCGCCTGGCCATCTCGGTCAGCTCGGCCGCAGCCGGCGGCAGCCCGCTGGCGGGCGCATCGCAGACTGGCCTGATGCTGGGCCTGCGCCACTCGTTCTGAAACCGAAGGCCAGGCCGGCCGCATCCAATGCGACGCCTGGAGCGTGTGATCACCAGCGCGAAGAGCCGACGCGGGCACTTGAAAGTGCACACCACGCTCTAGATCTGTACAGCGCGGCCGATGAACTGAATGGGCCCTGTCGGGCGTCCGCTCGGGGAGCCGCCTTCTGGCTCCAGGGTGAGCTCGAAAAGCTGATTCGGCTGCAGAGGCGGCAACTGGTCTACCGGCACTTCGATGGCTTCGCCCGGTTTGACCAGACCCAGGGACACCGGCGCTTTCCAGCCGTCCGCCTTGGTCCAGAACTGCAGGGATTTCTCCGCCGGAATGGCATCCTTGCCCAGTGGCACAAGGCGCAGACGGCCTTCAGACTGGGCTTGGACCACCCACCCGGGGGCCTGATTCTGCGGCGCTGCCAGCACGACGAAATAGCGCGGGGCAGCCGGCGGTGATGCCTCTCGCACAACCAGCACAGCCGCGAGCAGTGCTGCAGCTGCAAAGCCGCCACCCGCCAAGCCGCGCCAAAGGGCGAGGCTATCCCAGTGCCACCAGGCACCGCGCTGTGCGCGGACCGCTGGCCGGGCCGGCTTGACGCTGGCCGCAATGCGCTGCCACAGCGTTGCGGAGGGCTCGATGGAGGGAGCCAGCTGAACCAGCGGCAAGAGCCGTTGCTCCCACGCCTGCACGGCAGTGCGCAACGCAGGCTCGTAGGGCAGACGGGATTCGATGGAGCGGCGCTGGGCTGCATTGAGGGTGCCCAATACGTACTCGCCGGCCTGCATCTGGAGATCGTCTGGGGAGCCGTCATCCGTCGACTCTGAGGGATTGGGGTGGGTGTCGCCGCTCATTGCATGCACTCTCTCAGGGCACGCAGTCCGCGTTGAACCCAGGCCTTGACCGTACCAAGCGGCGCCTGCACACGCGCCGCAATTTCGCTGTGGCTGCAGCCGTCCACGTAGGCGTGCAACAGGCAGGCGCGGCGCTCGGGGTCCAGCCGGTCGAGGCAATCGCCAAGACGACCCAGCGTCGCCTGCCGCTCCCATTCACTGCCGCCTTCCTTCCATGCCGAAAGTGCGGCCTGGGCGTCATGCGCTTCATGGGCAGTTTCATCCAGCACGGTTTCGCGTGCACCATCCCGTACACGGTTGAGGGCGGCGTGCCGCACCACACTGTAGATCCACCCTCGACCACTTCCGCGATTGCCGTCGAAGGTGGATGAGCGGTTCCAGATGGAGACAAACGCATCGTGCAGCACGTCTTCCGCAGCGGCGCGCTCGCGGACGATGCGCAGTGCCACGCCGAGAAGAAAGCGCGCCTCGGCCTCATAAATGCGCTGCAAAGCATCGCGTTCGCCGCGTGCACATGCATGCAATGCTGCGTCATGGTCGAAAGCTTCGTTGTTCTGGGAGGCAGCGGGCGGCACGAAATGGAGCGAAGGGGGGCGTTGCGGGAAATCCTTCGTCCAGTGTATCCGCGCCGCTGCCGGCTCTTACATGGGCTTCCAGAAGATGTAGTCGGCCTGGTACTTCACGGTGGTCTTCTGGCCCTTGTTGGCAGCCATGCAGGGCTTGTCAGCCGGCGCCACTCCGCCCTGGAGCGCCACGCGCTGGATGTAGCTCACACCCTCCAGCGCGCCGCTGCCCATGGCTGGGTTTGCCTTCACCAGCTGGTAAGGCAGATTGCCTACGCCGGACGGCGCCACAGCCAGCTGGGTGGCGGTGAGTTTGGAGCCGTCGTTGGCCTCCCAGGTTGCAGGGGGACCGTAGTAGCGGCCCACTTGTTTGCCCATGCGGTCCTTCAGCACAGCATCGGGTCCCACAAAGACCCATTCCGTCTGGCCAGGCGCGTTGGCCTTGTCGCGGCACTCGTAGGTGATGTCACCGCTGCCGACGGTTTCCCACGCGACCTTGTTCCCTGCAGGAACCTGGATGGAGGCGGGCAGCGATGCCTGGGAGAAAGTGCTGGCCGGCTTGTGCATCGAGCCACAGGCAGCGAGCAGGGCCGCTGTGGCTACAGCGAAAGAAACGGCGGCGGTGCGGGATGCGGAACGAGAGGTCAACATTGCAATTCTCCAAACAGTTTTGTGAAGGGGACTGGAGCAGCGTATTTTTTGGGCTGCTGCTGGTACTACCCGCCATCGCATCGTTTGGATGCACCCCATGCAAAAATATTTTCGACAAATGCCGGCGCCAGACTCCATCAGACTGCGGTTGGTGACATTCTTGACCTGCAGCACCCGGGCCACCTCGCCCGAGGCGCGCTGCTCCCAGTAGGCCACGCGGCCGTTGAGCCAGGGCAGGGGAGAGAACTTGACGCCTGCTTCCCAACCATCATTGATGGAGGGCCTGAGGTTGCGATCCTGCGTGCGGCAGGCGTCGATGCCCGAGTCGATCTCAAAGGTGGGCGAGCATGTCCTTTGACGGAACGAAGAAGGCAATGCCTGTCACCGCCGCCGAGAAGTCAAGGATGCGGTCATGGAGCGGAGGCGGGCTTCCGATGAACATCCGTTCGAGCATCTGCTCGATCACCCAAAGGTGCCTGGAATAGCCGATGAAGTAGGTCCCGTACTCCTTGAGTGCAGGCCTCGCGAAGGGCATGTTGTCTCGCAGGATGTCGTGCTCGACGCCGTCCTGCGTGATGGTGCACAGCGTCTTGTGTGACTTCTGTTCCGCCTCCGAGGCATCGGGAAGCTCGGTGTTGGTGAACTTCTTTCGTCCAATGATCTGCTCCTGGGCTTCGGTGCTCAGGCCTTTCCATGCCGGGAGGTCGTGGAGGTACTTCTGTACGACGACATAGCTTCCGCCCGCATGTTCAGGATCTTCCTCGCCGACTATCGTTGAGGCCGGCAGCGCCAGGCCAACCGGATTCGCCGTGCCATCGACAAAATCCAGCAGGTCGCGTCCGTCGAAGTACCGGAATCCGGCGACCTCATCCATGGCCGCGACTGTCCCTTCCAGGGCTTCCAGGAGCATCTGCTCGAACGCCACGATGAGATCCATGGACCTGGCGCGGATGTGGAACAGCAGGTCCCCCGAAGTAGAGACTGCCACATGGGTGGCGCCCCGGATTTCGCGGAATGGATGGAGTTCGGCCGGAAGCGGGGTACCGACGAGCGGACCCCACACATCGGCACCGATGCCCACGTTGCAGGTAAAGGTCCCGGTCACGTCCCGTACAAGGACGTTCTTGATCAGGCCGTCCAGATCGCCGAGCACGGATCGCACGGTGGAGAGGGACGCTGCGTCTCTTGCAACGGTAAGGACCAGGAAGGATGCGGCGATCGACAGCGCTGCATCAATTTGCTGGGGCTCGGCCTGGCGCGGGATCGTAGGTGTGGTCATTGGAAGTACCGGCAGATGGACGAAATGGGCGTCAGGGATGGCGCATTATCTGGCCCAACCGACGCAGCCGGCCCAACCGGCCAAACCGGCACCAGGAGCAACATCACGGACGGTTTCGCCAGATCCTCACCCCCATTTTTTCGGCATCTTCCCGGTACTCCTGGATTTTCTGCTTCAGGTACTCCTGCAGCGGCCTGCCGACCAGGGAGTAGCGGTACAGGTCGAAATTCTCCAAAAGTGCCATATAGCCAGGAAGGCCCATCGCCTTTTGCAAGGTGTCGCACCAGTAGCGTATTGCCGATGGAGGCGTGCCTGCCGCCATATAGAGCCCCCTGACCGTCATCCAGGCGCGGCCATGGATACACCGTCGTTTCGCAGCCAGCACATGCCAGTTCGCCCTTCACAGGAGCACCCGTTTTGAGGGCGTGATCCGCTGGACCATGGCTGTGCGATCTTCACCGTCATAGAGTCCCTGCAGCAGCTTGGTTTGGAAAGCTGGACGGCGCGGCTGCTGAGCTGGCTGGGCAGGTTTGAAGGGCTGGAGCGCCATTTGGAAGAGGACTGCGATCCGGTGCTGTGTGTGCGCCAGATTCTCCTGCGGCATGTAGCTGATCAGCCGAGAGGCGCCGGGGAACGGAAAGGCCTGGCAGATGTGACCTGGCACAGCATCGTCCACACCATCGTGGCCCAGCCCTTCGTGCATGTGTGCTGCGACTGGAGCATTGACGGATTGCGACCTCGGATTCGCTGGGACCCCATCGAGCACACATTCCTGCAGTTCCTAGCTCTTGGCCATGCCGAGGAAGACCTTTCCGTCTGGACTCCTGCTTCAGGAATGCCCTGCAGGGCGCGGCAATGCGCAAGCCTGCTGCAGGGCAAAGCAAGATGAAAAATCTACCAGGCGCGGCAAGGCAGCCCGCACCCGCCCGGTACAGAGAACGATTGCTCGCACTCACCTCAGTCGGTGTGTAGCTCAGGGCGGACTATTAACTTCGCGACGCCCGGCGACGTCAGACGATCCCCCACTTACGTAGGAGATCGTCCTCTATACCAATGCTCGGATCAATAGGGCACTACTTCAGTAAAACGTACAGTGCAGTGGAAACAGCATCTACCTGCTCTTTATCCTTGTCCGCCTGCCAGATCATGCCTCCACCAAGTTTCAGAGGATTTGGCTTAAGGAGAAGAGTTCAGCGATGTGCCCGATCTGGGCAAACAGGCCCAGCGACATCGCTGCCGCGAGTGTCAGGACTCTGAGTTCTTTCCAGACCGGCCGTGGTGGTGGAAATTGGGCGGGCAACCGACATTTGGCCTGCTCGCTTCGCTGGGCTATGTCGAGTAACGTCTGCATGGTCGCCCTCTGCGCTAGCAGAACTTCGCCAGCCACGACGGTCAGCCAGTTCAGTTACCGTCGGTGAACTTAGCCTTCACGTCTTACGTGACTGAGCGGGTCAAGCACGAGCACTTATAACCAGCGCTTCAAGATCAAGTAGAAATGACCTGATTTGTGACTCGTTCTCGGGTAGGCATAGAAACTTCACCGCGTCTTCCGGGGATTTCCCAATGAGCGGGATACGCAAAAACAGATGTTCAAAAAAATTGCTGCTTACGGTCGAAAGTACCAGCCTCAGCGAAGCCAACATATCGTCACCTCGGTGCGATGCATGTACCAAGGCAATCGGCTTGCCGATCACTTCGACGCGTGAAACCAACCAGTCGATTGCATTCTTGAGGCCGCCGGGAATTGCACGGATGTATTCGGGGCTCGAGATGGTGATGCAATCGTGTGCGCAAACAATTTCCAGGAATTCACGCACGGCCATGGGCGTTCTCTCCCCTTGCGCATCCGGCGAGAAAACGGGTAGTGCCTGGAGACCATGAAAAACTGAGACATCAATGCCCAGCGGCGCCAAGTTTTTCATGGTTTGCAACAACGTCGTATTCGTGGATGCTTCGCGCGTACTGCCTGAAATAGCCAGGATTTTCATGATGTCCTCTTTGCTTGCCAAGCATCGGCCATGCCGGGCCGGCGTCCGGACCATGGCAGGCAGGCGCACAGCGCGATCAGGCCCAGCACCAATACCGCGCCTCCAAGCACGCCGAGGCCCGTACCGAAGGCCGCGCTCACGCCCATCGCCACCAGCGCTGCGCTGCCGATCTGACAGAACCCGACCAGCCCCGATGCAGTGGCCGCATGCCCGTGCTCGCTGGCGATGGCCCCGGACACGCCCAGCGACAGCGACGAGCCATTGGAGAGACTGACCAGGCACATCGGCAGCACCACGGCTGCCGCGCCCTGCAGCCCCGATTCCACCACGGCCGCGAATGCCACGCCGCCAAGCACGAAGCACACGACGCCTGCAAAGAGGATGCGGTCGTAGGGCCAGCGATCAAGCAGCTGCCTGGCAAGCAGGTTCGCGCCGATGATGCCCGCCGTCAGCGGCAGGTACAGCCAGCCGCTTTGTTCCTCGCTCAGCCCTTGGCGCGCAAAAAGAAACGGCGACTGGGTCAGGTAGACGAACCAGGCGCAATAGATCGCGCAGACCACCAGCGTATAGCGGCGAAAAATCCGGTCCCGCAAAACATGACTGAAGCCAGCAAAGGGCGCGGTGCGGGTACGGGCGGCAGAGGGAAGCGTTTCCGGCAGCCACTTCATCACCATCAGCAGAGCCACGACGCCAAACGCAGCGACGAACAGGAAGTCAGACCGCCAGCCGAAAGCCGCAGCCAGGTGCCCGCCGATGGCAGGCGCCAGGGCGGGCGACAGCGACACCAGCGGGTAGATCACCGCATAGACCTTGGCAGAGGTACGTTTGTCGCAGGTGTCGGCGATCAGTGCCCGGCCCACGACCAGGCCCGCAGCCGCGCCGACCGCTTGCAGCATGCGCCACGCCAGGAAACCGTTGTAGCTGGCGGAGATGGCGCAGCCCACCGAGCCGACGATGTAGAGAGCGATGCCAGCCAGCAGCACGGGCTTGCGGCCATTGCGATCCGACAGCGGGCCGTAGGCCAGCTGGGCAATTGCCAGTGCCAGCAGGTAGAACGAGACGGTCTGTGGCATCTGCCAGTCGGCAACGCCAAACTCCGTGGCCATGCCCGGCATGGCGGGCAGATAGACGTCCGACGCGATCAGGCCGAAGGCACTGAGCATGGCGACGGTCAAGGTGAAAGATAAGCGAGGCATGGCAGTTCCTGGCAGCCAGGCGAACGGGCTGCGCGTCAAGGGTTCAGAAGGGATGAGCGCCATGCTACGGAGCTGCCTTCAATGTGAAAATGCACAAAATAGCAGCCTATAGCTGCATATTTGCAGTACGAGCAATGGGGCAGCGATGAATTGGGATGACGTGCGGATATTCCTGGCAATCCACCGTGCAGGCACCCTGCGTGGGGCGGCTCAGCAACTGGCCATCGACCAGACCACGGTGGGCCGGCGCCTGGCCGGGCTGGAGCGGTCGCTGGGCAGCCGGCTGTTCCTGCGCACCACGGGCGGCCTGGTGCTGGCCGGAACCGGCCAGGAAGTGCTGCGCATGGCCGAAGACATGGAGCGCATGGCCGTCTCCTTCGAGCGCCGCGGCGAAGGTGCCGATGCGCGCGTGGCCGGGGAGGTGCGTGTGACCACCACCGACGCCTTGGCGGTGGATTTCGTGGTTCCCGCCCTCGAACACCTGCGTGCCCGCCATCCCGAGGTGCGGGTGATCCTGAGCACCACGAGGCGCCAGCTCGATCTAGCGCGACGGGAAGCCGACATTGCTGTCCGCACCCTGCGGCCGGAGCAACCGGACCTGATCGTTCGCCAACTCGGCTGCTGGGAAGTGGGCTTGTACGCTACCGAAGGCTATCTGGCAAAAAATGGGGAACCGCAGCCCGGAAAAGGCTTTGCAGACCACGACATCGCGCTCTACCAGGAGGGTGTGACCGGCCGGCAGGACGACACGCTGGCAGGTGAATCCAGGGCACAGGGTCGCATAGTTGCCGAACTGGATTCGAGCCTGATGCTTGCGACCTTCGTGCGCGCTGGCCTGGCCCTAGGCGAATTACCCGAATACGTGGCCCGACGCGACCCCACGCTGGTCAGGATATGGCCGCAGTGCCAGCGGGCCAAGCCCTACGAGGCGTGGTTGGTGTTGCACCAGGACCTGGCGCGCACGGCCAGGGTGCGTGTCGTAGTGGAGTCGATCACTGCGGCTTTCGGCGATTGAAAGGCAGACATGTGCAAGCCACATATTTGATTTGGGTGGCGACGGCCGAGAGGCGATAAGGACGAGCAGCGTTTCATCTTCGAACAATGAACTGAGCTGCGGGCAGTTCAGATGTGAGCACCGAGGTGAGTGCTACGACCTTGGTCGTGGCCAAGCGCTTGGCGGATTCGGTGCGCGAATGGATCAAGCGCAATGAGTCCGATGAGGCTGTACCAGGGGACTCGAAGAACGATCGGCTATTCGACACCTGGCAGGACCATGGCGTCATCGACCTGAACCCGGCTACCGGGCAGGCTATCTGGCATGTGACAGTGCAAGGAGAGGCATCCGAAGCTGCGGCAGATCGAGGAGGTTATGAGCACGACCTGGCCATGCTGCGATTTCCCTTGGCCAAGGTCTTTTCGCACGAGAGCAAGTATCCGGCGCCCATGCAAGGCAGATTGGTCCTGCGGCAAAAACGCAAGGATGAGGCCGGTGAGGGCGGTGCCTCACAGCAGGCCGTGCAGCTGCAGATTCCTGCGGCAGGTTCTGGTGGTAAGGAGGATGCGGCAGGCCATGCACCCGAAGTTGCAGCACTACCAGCCAGTGCTCGCGCGCCTGCAGCTGCTCCCAAGGCGCCCAGCAAGCAGGAATTGAAGCTTGCGGCAGTCATGCGTGAACCGGCATTCAGGGCGCCACCTGGTACGGCAAAGCGGCCTGCGGCGAAATCCGAACGCGGAACCGGCGATGCGACCGAAGAAAGGCCCGCGGCCGCCGAAGCCGGCGCGGGCCAGGGAGGAGGGCGGTGCGATGCGCGAGCAATCATCGGAAGCTGCCGCAGGCCTGGACGAGGCCCCGGCTTCGCCAGAGCCTCCAGCACCGCCTACCGCCCAAATTCTTTCATCCGAAACTGCCGCAATACCCACTGAGGCGGCCATGACACGCACGCCTGTATCCGCGGCAACGAAGCGCCATATGAGCGTAGCTGCGGAGTTTCGGAGCTTGAGCGACGAACTCGATGACTTGCCACCGGTCGTGGTGCGTTCCAGGACGGAGCCGCAGGCTTCACGCGCGGATGAGCCCCAGCCGGTGCTGCTCTTGCAGCAACGACTCAAGATCGAAGGCCAGGAAAGGCCTGCGCACGAGCCCAGCGAGTTGGCGTTGGACTTCATGCGGTGGGTACAGCAGGGCTTGGTCGATCGTGCGTGGTTCTGGTGGAGCCTGGTCTGGAATGGTTTGCGCAATCCTCATCAGGTGTTCTGAAAGCTTAGCGCTGGAGTCAACGAAGAAACTTCTGAACATAACGTCCGCATAGTTAGTGAATGCCACCGATATGAGTCGCTTTAAAGCTCACTTTTCTGGCCGTCATTTGATGGATACGATGTATATTATGTTAAATAACAAATGCAGATAACAACCTGAAAACCACGGCAAAGCACTCCTCCAGTGCCTTGCCTGCTTCGTTTTCAGTTGCTCAAGACGGTTTCCAGGCCTTCAAGCTCCTGCTTCAGCAAAAGCGCGGTTTCCTGTGGCTCGAACTGGCGCTGCAGCAGCGGGATGGTGAAGACGTAGCTTGCATCGTGCACGCCGTGGGTTTCATCGCGGCGCAGGACGTAGGCCAGTTGCAGGCGCGCCAGGGACCGGCGCAAGGCCTGGGCCTGGCCGGTGGCGCCGTGGGACTGGACCAGGGCGTCGAGTGCGGTCAGGCTGGTCTGTCCTTGCTGGGCCGTGTGATAGACGGCGATGCGGTCCAGGCGGCAGGCCTGTTCGTCGGTGCTCAAGCGGCCCCATCCCACCAGCGCGTCCTGCACGGGCTGGGATGCCATGGCCTGGCGCAGGTGGCGTTCTTCGATGACGCGTTCGTCGGGTCCCAGGGCTTCCAGGCATTCCTGGCAGAGGATGGCGACCAGGTTGGCGCGCCTGCCGCTGGCCTCTATCAGCCGCTCGGCCAGAGCGTCGTTGGCAAAGCCCAGGCGCAGCCTGCGCAGCGGTTCGGTGGCCAGGGCTTGGCATGCCGCTGGCTCCAATCCACCAATGGCCAGGATTTCGCCGAAGTTGCGCAGCGGCGACTGGTAGTCGAGCAGCGCTGCCGCGTACAGATCCCAGAATCCCGCCAGCATGAACCAGCAACGGCCCTCCTCGCTCAGCGCGCGCAAGGCGCTGAGCTGAGGGTAGCCATTGCGGGCTTCGTCGCGGAAGAACAGGTCGGCCTCGTCGATCAGCAGGTACAGCCGCCTGCCCTGCGACTGCTTTTGCAGGTGTTCGATGATGGCCTCCAGCGGTGTTTCCACGGGAAGGCCGAACTGCGTGGCCAGGCGCGGCGTGAGGCGGTGGTCGCGCAGCGAGATGTAGTGGCAGGCGATGGCCGGATGCTCCTGCAGCCGCCGCTGCACGGCCTTGAGCAGGCTGCTTTTGCCCAGCTGGCGTCCTCCCACGGCGCGTCTGGTAGGGCGATATGCGCGTGACCTGCAGCTGCGTGGCCAGCAGCCGCAGCAGCACCTGGTCTGGAGCGCCGCCCAGCAGCCATTCGGTCTGCCCTGGGCTGTCCAGCAGCACGTGCAGGTTGGCGCGATCCTGGGTATGGCGCTGCAGCAGCGGCATGGGCGACTGGGGATGCTGGGGACTGAGGATGAGCACCACATCGCCGCCGGTTTGCAGCAGGCGCAGCTGGCGCACGAGTTCGCCCTCTTCCAGCTCCGCCGGGGGCGCATAGACCAGGCAGCGGCCCAGGGCGATGGGCAGCTCGGGCGGCAGCGTCCACTCGAACATGTCGCCGGGCACGGGCCACTCGCCTTGCGCCGGTTTGCAGACGGCGGACAGGCGTTCGGCCAGGGCCCGCACGCGGGCGCCTGGGCTTGCGCCGGCAAGACGCAGGGCGCGCTGCCAGTCCGGCGGGCGTATGCCTGCAGCGCGCAAGACGGCGGAACGGCGGCCGGTGAGCCGCAGCAGCCGGTCCAGCTGGGGCAGATGCTGGTAGGGCTTGCGGCGCAGGCGCTCGGGCTTGAGCTGTGCCGGGCCTATCAGCGGATGGCGCACCATCCACAGCAGGGCCAGGCAGCCAAAGACCAGTGCGCTGGTCCAGATGACGCTGCGCAGCCATCCAAAGGGTTCATGCTCGGGCTGGCCCGGCGAGGGGCTGCAGTTCAGCGGCAGGTAGCGCGGCGGAGTCGGAGGCAGGCCGCCCTGGCAGCTCCAGTCCCAGCGTTGCCTGTCCAGTTGCAGCAGGACCTGGGTTCCGGCGAGCACGCCCATCTGGCTGTCGCGCACCACGTCCGCCTGCAGCACGAATGGACTGGGCGAGCTCATGCGCACGCGCGGTTCGGCAATCTCCGGCGCCACGCTGGCCAGGTCCTGCGGCCAGCTTTCATGCTGGCGCACATAGTCCATCAGGGCCAGGCGCCACAGGATGATTTCGTTCCAGACCCGGCCCGAGCTTTCCGCGCCCTGCAGGCTGCTGCGGGTGACGGGGTTGTAGCGGGGCAGCAGGATGGCCGTGCCGATGAACAGCGTGACCAAGGCGAGCAGCGCGGCGCGCCACCAGGATCTGGGCAGTTGCACAAGCCGGCCCAGGCCGCTCATGCCTGCAGCACCGCCACGGCGGCTTCGCGGGCAATGTCGCAGCGCCAGTGCAGATGGGCGCCCTCACCTGCTCCGCGCACCTGCAGCAGATTGCCCCAGAACAGGCGCCGCAGCACGGCATCCTGCAGATAGGGGCGTGCACGGCCCAGCGATGCCGCATCCACCAGCCCGCGCAGTTGCTCGCGCGTGGCAGGCTCCTGCGCCAGGGGCAGCAAGGTCTGCCACAGGCGCGCGCTGGCCACCAGATGGGCGCGCAGCAGGGGCGAGTGCACGGAAGCGACGCCCACGCCCTGCTCCACCAGCCATTGCAACGCTTCCTCGAAAAGCGCGGGATGCCCGCCCGTCAGCGCCTGCAATGCCTCGATGACCTCGGCCGGCCAGGCCGTGCCGGGCCAGCGCTGGCGCGCCATCAGGGCCAGGTCTTCCAGCGTGGGATCGGGCCAGTGGGCCACCTGGCCGATGTTGAGCAGCGACAGGTCACCGCTGCGGTACTTGAGGTCGGCCAGGGCCTCGCTGCCGCACAGCAGCAGGTGCAGGCGGCCGCTGTGCATTTCGCTGAGGCTGCGCAGAATGCCGGCCAGTGTCTCGCGCAGCTGCGCCGTGCCCTGCTCGAAGCGGCTGACCAGGCAAAACAGCCGGCCGCCGGCCAGCAGGCGCTTTTCCAGCAGGGCCTCGAATTCGTAGTCCGAGCCCACTTCGCCCAGCCCGCATTGCCGGCCCAGGGCCGCAAAGTAGTCGGCCGCAGCCGTGCTCACGCTGTAGGGCGGCTGGATGTGCAACACCGCCTCGGCGCCATACTGGGCGCGGGCGCGCAGCAGCAGTTCCTGGCGAAACGGGGGCTGTCCCCAGTGCGCGGGCGACAGCAGCATGGTGATGGCATAGGGCCGGGCCTGGGCCAGCTGGGCGAAAAGCCGGTCCATGAAGCCTGCAAAAGGCTGGGCGCCAGCGGCGGCGGCCTGCAGCGGAAACTCCGTGGCAAAGCCAGCGGCGGAGAACAGGCGATTGGTCTCCGCCTCCGTCAGACGCAGGTACTGGGCGCAGGCGGCCAGCCGGTCGCGCGAGCGCGGATTGGGCAGGGAAACCCCATTCCTCCAGTTGTTGACGGCTTCCCGGCTCAGCCCGATCTCGGTGGCCACGCCCGAGGCGCTGGCGCGGATGCGGCGCATGTACAGCCCCAGCAAATGGCCGAAATCCTCGTGAACGCCTGGTGCCACGGCAGCTCCCTGTTCAATGGCGGTGGGCTGCATCAGCGACGGCTCCGCTCAGGAAAACAGCGCCTGCTGGCGCAGATCCGTCCTGCCGGGGCCATGGTCCGTGTCCTCATCCTGTTCACCCTCTCCTGGAATTCAGCTGGTGTTGTGCAATTTGTTTCATTTTGCCGAGCGCGGATTGTCTCAGGATGCGGCATCGCCGCCACCCTGCCCCGCAAACTCCCGCCGCGCGCCGGCCATGCGGTACAGCGGCAGCACCACCGCCAGCACCAATCCCAAAGCCAGCCAGAGCCACAGTCCCTTGCCTCTGAAGGCCAGGGCCGCAATGACGGTGAAGGCCACGGCCTCGCACAGCCCGCGAAAGCCGGCCCGCAGCATGAACAGCCCCACGATGCCCTGCACGGGCGATACGCCGCTCTTGCGCAGGCTGGCCATGGTGTCCAGCAGGGCCTGCACGGATTCCTGGGCCTGGCGGTCACGCTCCTGGTCTCGCTCGCGCAGCCGGGTGATGGTCATGGGCTGGGCCGGATTGGTGAGGGCTGTGCCGTCGGCGCCCTCTTCCTGGCCTGGCTGCGGATAGACCTCGCCATCCGTATCGACCAGCACCTGGCGCTCCGGGTAACGGGACAGCCAGGCGTGGTGGCTGACCCATTGGCCGGCATCGAAGTGGTAGCGCTCGCTCTCGCCCACCTGGTCGTAGAAGACATGCAGCACCGCCGCCTGCAGGCCGTGCTGGAACAGCGTCTCCAGCAATCGCCAGGGCATGCCGGCCGTGGTGCGGGTGTCAAAGCCCAGCTCCAGGTGCTGGGGGTGGCCCAGGGCGCTGGCATTGGCCCAGTCGTCATCCCACAGCGCGGATCGGTCCAGGGCGGGGTCCAGCTCATGGATCCAGCGCTCGGCCTGCTCCCAGGACTGCCGGGCCAGGTACTGGCAGATCAGTTGCACGCGGCGCAGCTGCAGGGGCGTATCGAAGAAAAGATAGAGGTGATGGACGTTGCTGGACATGGCGGGCCTGAGGCGTTTGCAGGAATGCCGCGATTGTTCAATTGCAGCCGCCAGCCGGCCCTCCCAGGCCTGTCCAGCATGCGGCTGGCAGGCGCTCCCACCGGTTGACATTCTGTCCACTGCAAGAAGCGGGATGCAGGCGCTGCGGCGGCGCCCTAGACTGCGGCAATTGCCCACAGCGCCGATACCGCCAACCGCGCCCGCCATGCACAACCTCGGTCTTTTCGACAACGAAGCTTGCGAATCCGCCCCGCACTGCCACTGGACGCAGATGGAGCACCAGCTCGATGAGCAAGGCTGCGCGCGCCTGCCCGGCCTGCTGGATGCGCAGCAGTGCCGCGACCTGGCCGCTCTTTACGCAAGGGAGGACGGCTTTCGCTCCCGCATCGTCATGGCACGCCACGGTTTCGGGCGCGGCGAGTACCAATATTTCGACTACCCCTTGCCACCGCTGCTGCAACGCCTGCGCGAGCAGCTGTATCTGCGCCTGGCGCCGGTGGCCAATCTCTGGAACCAGCGCATGGGGCTGGAGGTGCGCTATCCGGACCGGCTGCAGGACTTCCTGGCGCGCTGCCACGCGCAGGGCCAGTTGCGGCCCACGCCGCTCATCCTTCAATACGGTGCGGGCGACTACAACTGCCTGCACCAGGACGTCTATGGAGAGCATGTGTTTCCGCTGCAGGTGGTGCTGCTGCTGTCGCGGCCCGGGCGGGACTTCACGGGTGGCGAGTTCGTCATCACCCAGGCCGATGGCGACCGGCAGCGGGCCGATGTGATGGCACTGGACCAGGGCGATGCGCTGGTCCTGGCCGTGCGCCACCGGCCCGTGCCCGGGCGGCGCACCGGCTACCGCCGCGTGGCCATGCGCCATGGGGTCAGCCGCATCCACAGTGGCCATCGCCATACCGTGGGGCTGATCTTTCATGACGCGCTTTGATGGATGGCCGGTATGAGCACGCTGGATCTTTTCGCCGATGAACAGCCCGCCGGGGCCGAATCCATAGGTCCGCAATCCGTGGTGCTGCGCGGCCATGCCCTGCCCCATGCCGTGCAGTTGCTGGAGGCGGTCGAAGGCATTGCGGCGCAGGCGCCGCTGCGCCATCTGGTCACGCCGGGTGGCTTCACCATGTCGGTGGCCATGACCAACTGCGGCGCGCTGGGCTGGACCAGCGACAGGCGCGGCTACCGCTACAGCGCCATCGACCCACTCAGCGGCCAGCCCTGGCCGGCCATGCCGGCCGTGTTTGTCCGGCTGGCGGGCGAGGCGGCCGCTGCGGCGGGGTTCGAAGGCTTTGTGCCCGATGCCTGCCTCATCAACCAGTACCTGCCCGGCACCCGGCTTTCCCTGCACCAGGACCGCGACGAACGCGACCTGGGCGCGCCCATTGTCTCGGTCTCCCTGGGCATGCCGGCCACGTTTCTGTTTGGAGGACTGGCGCGGGCGGACAGCACGGCCAGGGTGCCGCTGCAGCATGGCGACGTGGTGGTCTGGGGCGGCGTGGATCGGCTGCGCCACCACGGCGTGTTGCCGCTCAAGGACCAGCCTCACCCGCTGCTGGGCGGGCGGCGCATCAATCTCACTTTTCGCAAGGCGGGCTGAATGGTTGGACGGTCTGAAATGGATAGGCTCAACAGCCAGGATCGCTTCGCCCGCCTGGATTGGGCGCGGATTGCCGCTGAGCTCGATGCCGAAGGCCATGCCCTGCTGCCGCAGCTGCTGACTGCGGATGAAAGCCGCGCCTTGGCCCGCGAGGCGGCAGCCGCGTCTGGCCTGCCGCCCTGCGTGCAGGCATGGCGCCCGGTGCTGTACGGGCATCTGCTGGCCCTGGCCAACCGCTGGCGCGAACACATGGGCATGCAGCCTGGGTTGCCAGGCTGCTTCGAGGATTTCATGCGTCAGGGCCGGCAAGCCGGCCAAACGCAGCCTCAGCCACAGCCACATCTGCTGCGCGTGCCGCAAGCGGGTCATGCCCCGCTGCGGTCATACAGCGAAGGTGCGGCGGTGTTTCCGCTGCAGTTGGTGGTGCTGCTGTCCCAGCCGGGCCAGGATTTCGAGGGCGGCGAATTCGTGATGACCGAGCATCGCCCGCGCATGCAATCGCGCCCCATGGTGCTGCCGCTGGGCCTGGGGGATGCGGCCATCATCGCCACGGGGCCGCGCCCGGTGCGCGGTTCGGCAGGCTTTTACCGCGTTCACCTGCGGCATGCCATCAGCCGCGTTCACCGCGGCGAGTGGCTGGGTCTGGAGCTGCTTTTGCACGACGTGCCCCAGGCGCCCAAGGCTCTGCAAACAGACCGCTGGCTATAATGCCGCGCCTGCAAAGGCATCCGTGCAACAGGTGTCCACATGCCAGCCATGGGGATGAAACGGGAACAAGGTGACTGCCAGCAAATGCTTTTTGCGCTGCCGGCACAGGCCTTGGCTGCCCCCGCAACGGTAAACAAGTCAAGGTGCTCCATGCCTGTCCCGCCAGTCTCCGCAACCCTGCGGAGGGGCGATGACAGGCTGTCACTGGTCCATGGCGTGGTCTGCAACATGCAGCTTTTCGCGGGTGGATTGGGAAGACGGGGCGCTGGGCGGAAGGCATGTCCTTGCGCCGCTTGTGAGCCCGGAGACCGGCCTGCTGCGTTTCGCGCCTGCTGTGCAGGCGTTTTCTTGACTGTCTGCGGGGTGCGGATGGCAACGTCCTGCGCCCCTTCCTCCCACGCTGGCTGGAGAGGTGGCAGTGCCTTGCTTTCGCATCAGACGGTCGAAGACCGATGTTCGAAATGCATTCTTCCTTTTCCAGGGTTTCCAGCGCTCGCGCTGCCCAGTCCCTTTCCGTGCGGCTGAGCCCGCTGGCCCTGGCCTGCGCCTTCATCTGCCTGCCGGCGCAGGCTCAAACACAAACGCCCACCCCAACGCCGCCATCAACAGCCCTGCCCGAGGTCCAGGTCACCGGCCAGGCCGAACGCATCGGCCAGCAACTGGCCCAGCCTGCGCGCTCTGCCAGCCATACCGGCGTCTCCAACCAGGAAGTGCCGGCCAGCGTGGATGGTGTTTCTGCCGAGCAGATGCAGGAGCGCGGCGACTACGCCCTGGTGGACGCCGTCACGCGCACCGTGGGCCTGACGGCCAGCAGCACGCCGGGCAACGGCGGCCTGGCCTTCAGCAGCCGTGGCTTTGCGGGTGTCAATTCCGTGGGCGTGGCCGAAGACGGCATGGTGCTGGGCGTGGCTGCGGGCACCACGGCCTATCCGGGTGACAGCTGGGGCTACGAGCGCATCGACGTGTTGCGCGGCCCGGCCTCGCTGATGTACGGCAGCGGCACCATGGGCGCCACGGTCAACGCCCTCCGCAAGCAGCCCAGCCGCGCCAACTCGGCCGAGGTGCTGGTGGGCGCGGGCACGGACGACACGCTGCGCCTGGGCCTGGGCGTGACCGGCGCCCTGGGCGCCTATGCCAGCTACCGTATCGACAGCTACACCGCCCGCAGCGCGGGCGAGCGCGATCTGGACCAGTCGCGCAACGGCAAGTTCATGAGCACGCTGCGCTTGGAGCCCACGAGCGACCTGCAGATTGACCTGATTGCCGACCGCAGCGTGCAAAAGCCCAGCCGCTACTGGGGCACGCCGGGCCTGGACGGCAAGGTGGTGGAGTCCCTGCGCGACCGCAACTACAACGCCGAAGACAGCGTGCTGCGCTATGCCGACGAGCGCCTGCGCGCCAAGGTGCAATGGAAGGCCAATGACTGGCTGACGGTGCGCAACGAGCTGTACCACGTGAAGTCCGACCGCCACTGGCGCAACATCGAGGCCTACGCGCTCAACCCCGCCACCTGGACCGTGGGCCGCTCCGACTACCTGGAAATCCTGCACGACCTGGAGCAGACCGGCAACCGCCTGGGCATGAACGTGGACCGGGGCTCACACAAGATCGCCATGGGCTGGGAGGCCGCGCGCATCAACCTGCGGCTGTCCAACAATTCGCCCTATGGCGGCTCGTCCACGGTCTCGGCCTGGGACCCCGTGCATGGCAGCTGGGCCAGCCCCGATCTCACCGCCGCCAAGACAGAAACCGGCGTGACCCAGCATGCCCTGTACCTGGAAGATGCCTGGCGCATCAGCAACCGCTGGCTGGCCATGGCCGGCCTGCGCCGCGATGTCTACAGCTTTGCCAGCCATTCCCTGGTGGGGGGCACCGATTTCAACAAGACGCTGGCCGCCACCTCCTGGCGCCTGGGCCTGACCTATGAGCTGGCCCGCAACACCCATGTCTATGGGCAGATCAGCTCGGGACACGATCCCGTCAACAGCCTGGTGTCGCTGAACCTGGCCAACACGGCTTACAAGCTGAGCAAGGGCCGCCAGGCCGAGATCGGCATCAAGCAGCAGGTGGCTGGCGGGCGCGGCGAATGGACGCTGGCCGTGTTCGACATCAAGAAGGACAACATCATCACGCGCGACCCGGACCGCCCGGCCATCTCCATTCAGGGCGGCAGCCAGTCCTCGCGCGGGGCGGAAGCCACCGCCACCTTCCAGGCCACGCCCGCCCTGCGCCTGGAGGGCAACCTGTCCTATGTGGACGCCCAGTTCGACAAGCTCATCGAGGCCGGCGGCAACCGCGCAGGCAACCGTCCGCAGAACGTGGCCAAGACCACGGCCAACCTTTGGGGCCACTACCGCGTGGGCGCCTGGCAGGCCTCGCTGGGCCTGCGCTACGTGGGTGACCGCTTTGGCAACAACGCCAATACCGTGAGTTTGCCCGCCTACACCGTGGCCGACGCCGCGCTGAGCTGGCAGGTGGACCCGCGCACCACCCTGAGCCTGATCGGCCGCAACCTGGCCGACAGGGTCTATGTGGGATCGAGCTACGGCAGCCAGTTCCTGGTCGGGCAAGGTCGTCGCTTCGAGATCGCGGCCCATATCCGGTTCTGATGGCCATGGCGCGCTGCAAAAGTCTCCACAGCCTCCACGGCCTGTGCGCTGGCGCCCTGGCGGCCACCCTGCTGCTGGCCGGCTGCTCGCGCAGCGATTCCGGCACCACCAGTGAACTGCCGGCACCGGCCGCCGCACCGCAGGCGGCCGTGACCGTCAATGTCTGCGGCAGCCCCGTGACCTACGCCAACGCACCGCTGCGCGCCGTGACCCATGACGTGAACATCACCGAGATGTTTCTCTTTCTGGGCCTGGGCGACCGGCTGGTGGGCTACAGCGGTATCACGCAGGCCAAGCAGATCGACCCGGCCTTCCAGGCCCAGCTGGCCCGCGTGCCGCGGCTGGCGGAGCGCGAGATGAACCTGGAGGCCATTCTGGGCGCCTCGGCTGACTTCGTCTTCGGCGGCTGGAGCTACGGTTTTCGCCAGGGCCAGGTCACGCCCGAGGTGCTGCAGCGCCACGGCATTGCCTCATATGTATTGTCCGAATCGTGCATCCGCGTGGGGCCGCGCAGCCAGGTGGCGCTGGAAGACGGCCTGACCGACCTGCGCAACCTGGGCCGCATCTTCCGCATCGACGCCCATGCCGAGCAACTGGCGCAGGGGCTGGAGCGCGAACTCAAGGACCTGCGCGAGCGCATGCAGGGCGTGCGGCAGCGGCCTTCGGTCTTCGTCTACGACAGCGGCCAGGACATCCCCGTGACCGTGGGCCGCTACGGCATGCCGCAGGCCATGATCGAGGAAGCGGGCGGGCGCAACATCTTCGACGACATTCCCAGCAACTGGCCTGCAGGCAACTGGGAGGACGTGGTGCAGCGCAACCCGCAGTGGATCGTCATCATCGACTACGGCCAGCCCCATGCGCAGGGCAAGATCGACTTCCTGCTGGCCAAGCCCGAGCTGGCGGGCGTCGATGCCATCCGCGAAAAGCGGTTCTTCGTCATGACCTATGCCGAGGCCACGCCCGGCCCGCGCAATATTGCGCGGACCCGCGCGCTGGCGCAGGCCCTGCACCCCGACCGCATGCCGGCGCCCAGCCATGCGGTCAACTGACTCCCGCTGGCCCAGGCGTCCTGGCGCCGCCCGCCTCTGGTGCCTGCTGCTGTTCGCGGCCCTGTTGCTGGTGATGACGCTGGCCATCACCTGGGGGCCCGTGGACATGCCGGCCGGCACGGTCTGGCGCATTGCCCGGAGCCGGCTGCTGCAGGTGCTGGGCATGCAGCCGCCGCCGCTGGAGGGCATCACGCCGCAGCACCAGCAGATCGTCTGGCTGATCCGCATGCCGCGCGTGCTGCTGGCGGCCCTGGTGGGCGCGGGGCTTGCCGTGGTGGGCACCATCATGCAGGCCATGGTGCGCAATCCGCTGGCCGATCCCTATCTGCTGGGCGTGTCCTCGGGTGCGTCGGTGGGCGCCGTGGCCGTGCTGGCCTTCGGTGCGCTGGCCTCGGCCGGCATGTACGCCCTCACGGCCGGGGCCTTTGTGGGGGCGCTGGCGGCCACCGTCGCCGTCTACCTGCTGGCGCGCTCCCAGGGCCGCATCCATGCCACGCGGCTGATCCTGGGTGGTGTGGCCATCGGCTATGTGCTGGCGGGCGTGACCAGCCTGATCACCCTGTCATCGGGCCAGCGCGACCTGGCCAATGCCCTGCTGACCTGGACGCTGGGCAGCCTGGCCGGCACGCAGTGGGAGGAACTGGGCATTCCCGCCGCCGTGCTGGCTGCGGGAATGCTCTGGCTGGGGCTGCAGACGCGCCCGCTCAACGCCCTGCTGGCCGGTGACGAGGCCGCCGCCACGCTGGGCGTGGACACGGCACGGCTGCGGCGCGCACTGTTCCTGGCGGTGTCGCTGCTCACGGGCACCATGGTGGCGGTCAGCGGCGCCATCGGCTTTGTGGGGCTGATCGTGCCGCACGCCGCGCGCATGCTGGTGGGCACGGACCACCGGCGCGTGCTGCCCGTGGCCGCCCTGGCCGGCGCCCTGCTGCTGGTGCTGGTGGATCTTGTCGCGCGCACGGCCTTTGCGCCCATGGAACTGCCCGTGGGCGTGATCACCTCGCTGATCGGCGGACCCTTCTTCGTCTGGATGCTGGTGCGCCAGCCGGTGCAGGGAGGGCGCGGCCCATGAAGCTGCAAGCCCAGGACCTGTGCTGGAGTGCCGATGCCCGGCGTGCCGACGCCCGGCGCATCGTGGACCAGGCCAGCCTTGCCCTGCACAGCGGCGAATGCGTGGGGCTCATCGGCCCCAACGGCAGCGGCAAATCCACCCTGCTGCGCATGCTCTACCGCGTGTTGCGGCCCGACGCAGGCTGCGTGCTGCTGGACCAGCGCGACATCCGAGACATGACGGCGCGCGAGTTCGCGGCCCAGGTCTCGGTCCTGGCGCAGGAGGCGCCGCAGAGCTTTGACTTCACCGTGCGCGAGGCGGTGATGATGGGCCGCATCCCCCACCAGTCCCCCTGGGCGGGCGACAGCGCCGAGGACCTCGCCTGCATGCGCCAGGCGCTGGCCCAGGTGAATGCCTTGGCGCTGGAGGAGCGGCGTTTCTCCAGCCTGTCCGGCGGCGAGAAGCAGCGCGTGCTTGTGGCCCGCGCGCTGGCCCAGCAGCCACGGCTGATGCTGCTGGACGAGCCGACCAACCACCTGGACATACGCCATCAGCTGGAGTTGATGTCACTGGTCCGGCGCCTGCAGATCAGCAGCATCGTCGCCCTGCACGACCTCAATATCGCCGCCCACTACTGCGACCGTCTCTATCTCATGGAACAAGGCCGCATCGTTGCCCATGGCACACCGGCCCAGGTGCTTACCCCGGCCACCATCGGCCAGGTCTACGGCGTGGCTGCCGAGGTGGACATCCATGCCGCCACCGGCCGGCTGCGCATCAGCTTCATTCCCGATGAACTCCTCTGAAACATCCATCCCGCCCGGGACCGACGCCGTGATCGTGCTGGGCCGCGGCGGCACGGGCGCCGCCTCGCGCCAAAGCCTGATCGAACTGGCCGATGCCTTGCGCCCGACGCTGGAGCCGGCCTGCAAGGTCGTCACATCCTTCGTGGACAAGGCCGCACCCTCGCTGCCCGAGGCGCTGCAGCAATGCCTGCCGGCGCGCTCCATCGTCGTGCTGCCCCTGTTCGCGCCCGACGAGCCTGCCCTGCTGCGCTGGCTGCACAAGCTGGCCATGCGCTGGCGCTCGCAACTGCCGGACCAGACCGTGCAGGTGCGGTTTGCCGACCATCTGCTGGGCGCAGCGGCCATGCCCGCGCTGCTGCTGCCGCAGATCAGGCAAGCCCTGCAGACCCCGGATGTTGCAGAAACCGCAGGCGACCAATGGCAGCACGATCCCCAGGCCTGGTCCCAGGTGCCGGACCACCAGCACCACGCCCTGGTCTGCACGGGTCCGCGCTGCACCGCCCTGGGCGCCGTGGTCGTCTGGCAAAGCCTGAGCGAGGCCGTGCAGGCCAGCAGCGAACTGCGTGCCAGGCTGCGCCTGCTGCAGACCAGTTGCCAGTACCCCTGCAACCATGGCCCGCTGGCCATCGTCTATCCGGACGGCGTCTGGTACGGGCGGCTGACAGCCGGGAATGCGGCCCAGGTGGTGGAGGCCCATGTGCTCTCGCGGCAGGTTTGTGCGGAGCACCATGTGCACGGTCCTGTGGAGCTGGGGACGCGGGATTCGTGAAGTCTCAGGGCTGTGCCGCCTCCAGCTCCGCCAGCCTCACCGCCACAAAATCCCGCAACGCACGCACCAGCGGCGTGAACTGCCTGCGGCTGGGGGCGACCAGGAACAGCGGCACGCACTCGGTCGTCCAGTCGGTGCACAGCGCAAGAAGGCGGCCCCGGGCCAGGTCCTCGGCCACGTCGAAATACGACTTGTAGGCAATCCCCCGCCCAGCCACGGCCCAGCGCCGCACGGCATCTCCGTCATTGGCCACATTGCGGCCGCGCACCCGGACATGGACCGGCTCAGGTACGGCAGTCCCCTGCCCTGCCGGCCAGAAGCTCCAGCGGTCGTGCACTTCCTCGCCCAGCATGAAGCACAGGCAGTCATGGCCGGCCAGGTCGTGGGGGGTGGCGGGGGCGCCGCGCTGCTGCAGATAGGAGGGCGCGGCGCAGAGCACGCGGCGGTGCGTGTCCGACAGCGGCAGGGCCACCAGGCTGGAATCCTGCGGCCTGCCATAGCGAAAAGCCGCGTCCACAGGCTCGCTGTAGACATTGGCCGCGCGGTCGGACAGGTGCAGGCGCAGATCCACGCCTGCGTGCTGGCTCTGGAATTCGTCCAGCCAGGGCATGAGCACGTTGCGGCCCAGGTCGGAGGGGGCGGCCAGTTGCAGCGTGCCGCGCAAAGCGGCCTGGCCGCCAGCCAACTGGTCGCGCACCTGGCGCAGGCCGGCCAGCGCGGGGCGGCAGTGCTCCAGAAACAGCTCGCCCTCCTGCGTGAGCCGCAGGCTGCGCGTGGAGCGCACGAACAGGGTCACGCCCAGCTCTGCCTCCAGCCGCTTGAGCGCTGCGCTGGCCGCAGCCGGGGTCAGGTCCAGGGCACGCGCCGTGGCCGAGAGGCTGCCGCTGTCTGCGGTGCGCACGAAGATATCCAGGTCTTGCAGGCTTTTCATGGGCATTCGCCAGGCTTTGATTTTCAAAAACTATTTGAAGCTTAGTCCAACGAGAAAGCCATTTGTCGTGCTTGCGCCAACTGGGCGCAGGGCCTGGGATAGAAGCTGGCCTCCGCCCTTTGGCAGCGGATCTTGGCGCCGCGGCAACCGTAGTATGGTTGCCGGCATGCAGCTCAAACATTTCGCCGGTGCCCTGGCTGGCAGCCTTGTGTTCGCCACAGCCACGGCAGGGGTCACCGCAGCCAAGACCCCCTCCTATCCCGATGCCGATGCCAGCGACCCCGCAAAGCTGGGCTGGATGGTGGGCTCACCGCCGCCGCCGGACCGGATGCTGCGCTTCGACGACGGCTCCTATTTCCAGTTTCCCGCCATGCGCTGGAGCGTCTCGCACTTTCGCCAGCTCATGCCCACGGTGAATGTGTCGCGCGGCCTGACGCCTGCGGCGCCGCTGGCCCAGGCGCTGCGCGAAGACATCGACGAGTTGCGCTTCACGCCATTGGGGGCAAGCCAGCCCATGACCTGGCGCGATTCGCTCAAGGCCAACTACACCGATGGCATCGTGGTGCTGCACAAGGGCCGCGTGATCTATGAGCGCTACTTCGGCGTGCTCAAACCCGAAGGCCAGCACGGCGGCATGTCGGTGACCAAGTCCTTCGTCGGCACGCTGGCGGCCATGCTGGCTGCCGAGGGCCAGCTCGACCCCTCGCGCCGCGTGTCGGAATACGTGCCCGAGCTGGCGGCCTCGGCCTTCGGCAATGCCACGGTGCGCCAACTCATGGACATGACCACGGGCATACGCTTCAGCGAAGACTATGCGGACCCGCAGGCCGAGGTCTGGGCGCATGCAGCGGCCGGCAACCCGCTGCCCAAGGCCAAGGACTACACCGGCCCGCGCAGCTACTACGAATTCCTGCAGACCGTGAAGCCCGAAGGCGTGCACGGCAAGGCCTTCGGCTATCGCACGGCCAACACCGATGCGCTGGGCTGGGTGCTGGCGCGCGTGAGCGGCCAGTCCGTGGCCGAACTGCTGTCCGAGCGCATCTGGAGCCGCCTGGGCGCCGAGCAGGATGCCTACATGTCGGTGGACTCCACGGGCACGCCCTTTGCAGGCGGCGGCCTGAACCTGGGCCTGCGGGACCTGGCGCGCTTTGGCGAGATGCTGCGCAACCGGGGCCAGTTCAACGGCCAGCAGATCGTTCCCGCAGCCGCCGTGGACGATATCCGCCGGGGCGGCGATGCGGCGGCCTTTGCCAAGGCCGGCTACAAGCTGCTGCCGGGCTGGACCTACCGCAACATGTGGTGGGTCACGCACAACGCCCATGGCGCCTTCGCGGCGCGCGGCGTGCATGGCCAGACCGTCTACATCGATCCCAAGGCACAGATGGTGATTGCGCGCTTCGCTTCCCACCCGGTGGCTGGCAATGCGGCCAATGACCCGACCTCGCTGCCCGCCTACGAGGCGCTGGGCAGGCTGCTGGCTGGGGAGCGCTGAGGCGCTGAAGGGGCGCGAATTTCCCGCATAGGCTTCGGCGGCCAGGGGGCACCGCCTGCAAGGACGCGTATTGTCAAGAAAATTTGCTAACGTATGTAGCATCTTCTTGCAATAAGTAATTCTTCTATGTTCCAGTCCCTGCGTGCGCGACTCATCGCGCTCAGCGTGGCCATCGTCACCGTGGCCATGCTGGCCCTGGCCATTGCCAACTTCCTCACGGTGCAGCGCCATGTGCTGTCCACCCTCGACGACCAGAGCCGCCAGCTCGTGAACGCCCAAGCCCAGGTTCTGGGCGAATGGGTGGCGACCAAGCGTCTGCTGACCCATACCCTGGCGCAGGCGGTCGATACGCCGGACCCGCGTGCCGTGGTCCAGGCGCTGCGCGACGGCGGCGGCTTCTCGGATGCCTACTTCGGCTACACCGACAAGCGCATGTTCTTCCTCAACGAGATGGCTGCGGACTACGACGTGACGGCCCGCCCCTGGTTCAGGCAGGCGCTGAAGGAAGGCAGGCCCATCGTGACGGCGCCCTATCTGTTTGTCTCGCCACCCGAAGTGGGCGTGACCTTTGCCGAGCCCGTGGGCCCGGCCGGCAATCCCGTCGCCGTGGTCGGCACCGATGTGCTGCTGACCACGGTGGTGCGCACCGTGGGCGCCATCAGGCCCACGCCGGGCAGCTTTGCCTTCTTGGTGGATGAGGCGGGCGCCATCGTCACCCATCCCGATCCGGCACTCACGCTCAAGCCCGTCTCCGCGCTCTCGCCCCAGTTGCGTGCCGACGCCATCCAGGCCCTGCCCAAGGCGGACTCCGGCATGCGCACGGCCGTCGGCGGCAAGGACTTCCTGCTCTACGGCCAGGGCGTGCCCGGCACGAACTGGCAACTGGTGGTGGCCGTGCAGCGCGACGAGGCGCTGTCCGCGCTGGGTTCGCTGCTCAAGGTGTCGGGCGCCATCGTTGCCATTTCGCTGATCCTGGCGATTGCGCTGCTGGGCGCCGTCATCGCCCGCGTCACGCGCCGGCTGGCCGTGGTGCGCGATGCGCTGGAAGACATCGCCTCGGGTGACGGCGATCTCACGCGCCGCCTGTCGGTGCAAGGCAATGACGAACTGACGCAGATCGCACGCGCGTTCAACCACTTCACCGACAAGATCGCCTCGGTGCTGGTGCGCATCCGGGAATCGTCCGAGACCGTGCGCCATGCCTCCACCGAAATCGCCAGCGGCAACCAGGATCTGTCGGCACGCACCGAGCAGCAGGCCAGCTCGCTGGAGGAAACGGCTGCCGCCATGGAGCAGCTCACGGCCACCGTGCAGCACAACGCCGAGAATGCGCGCCAGGCGCGCCAACTGGCCAGCAGCGCCTCGGACATCGCCACGCATGGCGGCACCGTGGTGGACCAGGTGGTTCGCACCATGGGCGGCATCGAGCAGTCCTCGCACCGCATCGCCGACATCATCGGCGTGATCGACTCCATTGCCTTCCAGACCAACATCCTGGCGTTGAACGCCGCCGTGGAAGCGGCCCGTGCCGGTGAGCAGGGCCGGGGCTTTGCCGTGGTGGCCTCCGAGGTGCGCACCCTGGCCCAGCGCAGCGCCACGGCTGCCAAGGAAATCAAGGCGCTGATCGATGACTCCGTGGGTCAGGTCGATGCCGGCAGCCGGCTGGTGCAGGACGCGGGCGCCACCATGGGCAAGGTGGTGGAAAGCGTGCAGCGCGTGACCGCCATCGTCACCGAGATCAGCAATGCCAGCCAGGAACAGAGCACGGGCATTGCCGAGATCGGGACCGCCGTCAGCCAGATGGACCAATCCACCCAGCAAAACGCGGCCCTGGTCGAAGAGGCCACGGCCGCGGCGCAGTCGCTGCAGCAGCAGGCCGCGCAACTGGCGGACGTGGTGGCAGGCTTTCGGCTGGACAGCGAATCATCCCGGTCCAGAAGCATCGCCCTGCATAGGTGAAATCGGCGCCGCACGGCAGGCAACCCACCGCCGTGCCCCACCGCCCTGCCCCGGCGGCGCCGGTCCGGTTACTGCAGCGCGATTGCGGCCTGCCGCACCAGCTTCTCCGTGCGGGGGACCTCGGTTTTGACGAAGGCCTCGAAGTCGGCAACGCTGCCGCCACGGGCTTCGGCGCCGGTGGCCACCAGGCGCTCGCGGAACTCAGGGGTGTTCAGCAGCTTGTTGATCTCGGTGTTGAGCCGGGAGACCACGGCCGGCGGCGTGCCGTGGCTGGCCACGATGCCGTACCACGGGGCGATGTCAAAGCCCGGATAGCCTTGTTCGGCAATCGTCGGGATATCCGGGGCCATGGCGGCGCGGCTTGCAGTCGATACGCCCAGGGCGCGCAGCTTGCCGGCCTTCACCTGGGGCAAGGCGGTCATGATGGTGTCGAAGTACAGGGAGACCTGGCCCGATATCAAGGCCGGAATGGCCTCGGCCGCACCCTTGTAGGGCACATGCACTATGTCGATGCCGGCGGCTTGGCGCAGGAACTCGCCAGCCATGTGCGAGGTCGTGCCGGCCCCGAACGAGGCATAGGTCAGCTTGCCGGGGTTTGCCTTGGCATAGGCCACCATCTCGGCCAGCGTACTGAACGGCAGGGACGGGTTTGCCAGCAGCACATTGGGCGTGACCGCCACGATGGCCACCTTCTCGAAGGCGTCCGGGTTGTAGCTCAGCTTCTTGTACAGAAAACGGTTGGTGACCATGGAGGCCGGCCCGCTCATCAGCAGGGTGTAGCCGTCGCCCGGGGCCCGGGCCGCGGTGTCGCTGCCGATCATGGCGGCGGCACCCGGCTTGTTTTCCACCAGCACTGGCTGGCCCAATGAAGTGCTCAGCCCGGCCCCCACTTGCCGGCTCAAAAGATCCGTGGCGGACCCGGCCTGAAAGGGGACGACGATGCGAATGGGCTTGCTGGGCCAGGCGCCGGCCCCCTGGGCAGAGGCTTGAGCGGATGCGACAAGGGCCAGGGCAGACAGCAGGGCCGTGGCCAGGGGAGTGCGGAGCGTTTGGAGAGGCATGGTCTTCATCAGGTTGGAGAGCAGGCATGGCGAAGGAACAGGTTCCGGCTGCCATGGGGAAAATGCATAGATATTTAGATATTTGTATCCAATCATGCGGAAGACTAGCAAGCAATAATCGAACCAGCTCTAGGGAAAACCGCCTCTTGCCATTACCTGGACAGGCATGGCTGCGTGAAAACCGGCACAAACGGGGTCCCCGGGAGGCGCAGGCAGGTCCCCGTAGAATCGGCGGGCCCCTGCCCTGGGCGAAAGACACCGGATAAACCATGCTGACCGACCGACGCGCCTCGTTTGACACTGTCCATGCCACGGCACAGGAAGAGGCCTACCAACACATCAAGCGCGGCATACGCACGGGCGAACTGCGCCCGGGCATGCGGCTGGCACCGGATGACATCGCGGCCG
Source organism: Delftia sp. Lp-1 (assembly GCF_020523835.1). Taxonomy (NCBI): domain Bacteria; kingdom Pseudomonadati; phylum Pseudomonadota; class Betaproteobacteria; order Burkholderiales; family Comamonadaceae; genus Delftia; species Delftia sp. Lp-1. Next base: position 2,472,262 of record NZ_JAJALJ010000001.1, read on the forward strand.
AAATTGGCACCAGCCGCATGCCCGTGCGCGAGGCGCTGAACCGCCTTGCCACGGAAGGGCTGATCGTCAACCGCCCCAACCGTGGCTCGGTGGTCCGGGTGCTGACCGAAAAAGAGGTGCGCGAGGTGTTCGCCATGCGTTCGGTGCTGGAGGGCCTGGCGGCCACCCTGGCAGCCGAGAACGTGACCACCAATGACATCCACGATCTGGAGCAATTGCTGCAGCGCATGCACCGCAGCGGCCTGAATGCATCGGAATGGATCACGGCGCACCGCCAGTTCCACGAGCGCCTGTGCACCATTGCCGACGCTCCCCAACTGATGCGGCAGATCGCATCCCTGCACTCGGTCTCCGAGCCCCTGATGCGGGTGTGGCTGGAGGGCAAGCCATCGACAGACTACGTGCACGACAGGCACGAAGAACTGATAGGCGCATTGAAGGCCAGGGATGGCGCAAAGGTGGAAGCCCTGATGCGCGCCCACATCCTGCGCACGCTTCCAGGCATCCTCCAGGCGAACCAGGCCGACTGAAATCCGCACTGAAAGCCGCACTGAAAGCCGCACTGAAAGCCGCGCCGGCCCCTTCGCTGTCACGACAGCCTGGAGCCAGCGCGCAGGCTGCCGTTCGTCAGGAACGGTTGGCGCCCATGGCGCAGCCGTCCTTGCGGTGGTCGGATGCGCCGTGCAGCACACCGTTGTCCCAATCCACCCGAATGGCCTGGGCGCCGCCGATGGCAGGATAGCCAGGCGCCACCAACCGGTAGCCCTGCTGCTCCAACGCCTGCGCAACATGCTGCGGCAAGGTGCTTTCAACCTCCACCTTGTCGGTGCCGGGAATGGGGAACAGCCGCGGCAGATCGCTGGCGGCCTGGATATCGCAGCCGTAGTCGATCACCTTGGACAGAAAGTGCGCATGGCCCATGGCCTGGTAGTGGCCGCCCATCACGCCGAACACCAGCTCCACGCGGCCATCCTTCGTGGTCATGCCGGGGATGATGGTGTGCAGGGGCCGCTTGCCTGGCCCGATGCAATTGGGGTGGCCCTCAGCCAGTTCAAAGCTCTGGCCCCGGTTGTGCAGCAGCACGCCTGATTTGGGCGCCATCAGGCCGGAGCCGAAGGGGTGGAAGATCGAGTTGATGAAGCTGGCGCAGTTGCGATCCTTGTCCACCACCGAGATGTAGACCGTGTCCTTGTGCTCCGCTGCCGCATTGGTCGCCTGGGTCTTGAAATGCTCCGGGAACTCGCCGTTGCGCAGATGGCCGGCCAGCTCCTGCGACAGCAGATAGTCGATGTCCACATCGGCAAAGCGCGGATCGGCCAGCAGCGCATCCCGCACGCGGTAGGCCATGCGCGTGGCATCGATCTCGGCCTTCAGCCGCTCTGCCGAGAGAGGGTCCGCACCCGGCTCCAGTCCCTGCAGAATGTTCAGCAGCAGCAGGGCAATGATGCCCTGCCCCGGTGGGGGGCACTCGTGCACCACATGGTCTCGGAACCTGCTCTTGACCGGCTGCACGAACTCGCCACGATAGGTGGAGAAGTCCTCAAGCGTGTGCACGCCACCGAGGCCGCGCAGATAGGAGACGATGTCCTGCGCGACCTCCCCCTCGTAGAAGCCGGCGCGGCCCTGCTCGGCGATTTTGCGCAAGGTGGCGCCCAACTGCGGCTGGCGGTGAACCGATCCGATGGCCGGTGCCCGGCCATCGACCAGCATGATGTCGCGCGCAGTGGTCGCGGCCAGCAGTTGCGTGTGCATGGCCCAGTCGGTGCCGGCGCGCGGCGCCACGGCATAGCCCTGCTCGGCGAAGCGGATGGCATCTTCCAGAAGGCGGCCCATGGGCAGCCGGCCGAACCGGTCCGTCAGGGCGACCCAGGCGTCCACGGCGCCAGGCACCGTGACCACGTAGGGCGACTGGCGGCGCAATTGCTTTTCCTCGCCCGAGGCAAGAACGGCCTTCAGGGAGGTGGCCTGGGGCGCCCAGCCAGCGCCGTTGTAGGCCGTGATCTGGTCGGAGCCCTTCTCGCTGTACAGCGCAAAGCAGTCTCCTCCAATGCCGGTGGAGCCAGGCTCCACCACGCACTGGACCGCACAGGCCGCGACGGCGGCATCCATGGCGGTGCCACCGGCCTCCAGGATGCGAACAGCGGCCTGGGTGGCGGCCGGGTGCGAGGTTGCCGCCATGCCGTGCGTGGACATGACGACGGAACGGCCAGGATTCTGGAAATTACGCATAACGGTTCTTCTTCCTTGTGTTGCTGGGACTTGGATTTCGGGCAATGAATGGGGGGCCGGGGGGCTGCCAACGCTGCTTGCCGCGGACCGCCATCGACGCAGGGCGCGATGGCAGCCTCGAGATTACCGTATCCTAATATCTTTGTATCCAATTTTTCCAAAGATACCCAAGCAATCACCATGCCTGGATTGGCCGTACACAATGCACCATCAGAGTGCGCCCTGGACCCTGACAGCCAAACCTAGAATGACGACCGGGCTCCGCCCACCCAAGAACCATCAACATGCCGCCACTTGCCACCCCCTCGCCCGATGCGGCTCAGACCAGCGCCCACGAAGAGGCCTACCAACACCTCTCTCATGGCATCCGCATGGGGCTGCTGAAGCCGGGCGACAGGCTGGTGGCCGATGACATCGCCAACTCCATCGGCATGAGCCGCATGCCGGTCCGCGAGGCCTTGCGCCGGCTGACTGCGGAAGGCCTGTTGGTCATGCCGCCGAACCGGGGCGCGATCGTTCGGGAGCTTTCCGAGAGCGAGGTCATCGAGGTTTTCGAGATGCGTGCCGTGCTCGAAGGCCTGGCCGCAGCCATGGCCGCCAAGCGCTGCACCCAGGCGGATGTGGACGACCTGCAGGACCTGCTCTCGAAAATGAAGCGTTGCGAGAGTGACCAGTCGGAATGGATCACGGTGCACCGTCGCTTTCACGAGCGCTTTTGCCGCATCAGCGCAGCCCCGCGCCTGTGCGAGCAGATCTCGGCCCTGCACTCGGTGGTCGAGCCGCTGATGCGGATCTGGCTGGAAAACAACGAGCCCTCGCCGAAGTTGCAGGAGCACCACCAGCAACTGGTGGCCAGCCTGCAGGCCGGTGACCCGGATCGCATGGAGCGCGAAGTGCGCGCGCATGTGCGTGGAACGGTAGACAGCATCACGCAGGCCATGCGCAGACATCGGCCGCCCCAAGGCAAATCGCGCGCCAAGGCCTGACCTTGGCCTGGGCGATACGCCCTAGCCTCTCCTGTCCTTGAGGCGCGTCATGGAGCGGCGCGCCGCGGACAGGCTGCCGCGCCGGCCCAGCGAAAGCCCCGCGCCGGCATCCGGCAAGGCACCGCCGCCAGCGGCCAATCGCTGCTGCGCCTCCAGCAGGCTGCGCAGGTCCGCCGCACGCTCCTGCGCCAGGGCGGCCGCATTCTGGGCGGTCTGCAGCTGGGAGTGCAGGCTCAGCTGCTCCTCCTCGCTCTTTTCATAGCGGCCTTGCAGTTCTGCAAGGCGGGTCGCTGCCTTGCGCTCCTGCTCGGTGGCTGTCTTGCGCGCAGCCGCCAGTTCCTGGCGTGCACGGTCCACTTCGTTGAGCATGTGGCGCTCATTGCCCGCGTATTGCTCGGCCATGCGCTGGCGCTCCAGCGCGGCGGACTGCATTTCCTCGCCATGCTTTTGCTGCAGCGCCTCGCGCTGGCGGGCGGCTTCGGCCAGCGCATCGCGCATTTCCTCCAGACGCTCGTCTCGGTCCTGCAGCTGCTGCTGCATTTCATCCAGCCGGCGCGACAAGTCCTGCGACTGCGCCTGGGCCACTTGCAGGGCCTGGTCCATGGCCTCTTTCTGCGCCTGCATGGACGCCTCGCGCCGCGCCATTTGCTCTTGCTGCTCCTGCAGCTCGGCCTGCGTGGCCTGCGCTGCTTCCTCGCGAGATTGCAGCGCGGCGCGGGCGGCCTCCATGGCGGCTTCCTGGGCAGCGTCCCAAAGCTGCTGCGCCAGGCGCTGAACGGGATCGGGCACGGACGAGGGCAGCAGCTCGCCCTGCCCTGCCGCCACGCCCAGGCGCTGGCCCAGGGTGGCAAACCAGGTCTCCAGCATCGGGCTGACGGTATTTGGCGAGCCTCGGCCGATTTGCTGGCGCACGCGCTCGATGGTCGGCCGCAGGCCCTGGGCGATCAAGGCGTCTGCCGCGGCCCAGACATCGGCTTCCTGCACGCCGCGGGTGGATGTTTTCTGCATATCGTGAACTATTTTCCAGGTTACCAACGATAAGTGATTGTTATCGTGACTTATTTTAATATTACGTAATACATCATATGTGCCATGTATTAAATATTACATATGAAATTTTCATACAGTATGGATACGCACATTACACGGCTTTGCCCAGGCAAAAGGCCGCTGCAACCTCTGGAAAGCCTGGAAACTGAACTTTGCATGGCCTGCATGGCCGCAGGCTCCGCGGCGGGCAGCCATGCTGCGCCGGGCGACAATCCACGGATGCGCAACGGCCCCTTTTCGCTGATTCCCCAAGCCCCGCCTCCGGAAGACACAAAGCAAGGCAGCACCCTGCCCTCTGCAGGGCTGGAGCCTGCCGCCCAGCAGGCCGTGCGCGAGTTGCTGCGCGAGGGCGAATCCACCAACACCAGAAACAGCTACCAGAGTGCGATGCGCTACTGGGCCGCTTGGCATGCGCTGCGCTTTGAGCGGCAGATGCAGCTGCCGCTGGATGTGCCGTGCGTGCTGCAATTCATCATTGACCATGCCCTGCGGCAGACCGGCGCGGGCCTGGCCAGTGAAATGCCGGCGCACATGGACCGCGCCCTGGTCGAGGCCGGATACAAGGCCCGCGAAGGCCCCCTGTCGCACAACACGCTGGTGCACCGCATGGCGGTGCTGTCCAAGGCCCATCAGGTGCACGGTTTGGCCAACCCCTGCCAGGACGGCGCGGTGCGCGAGCTGATGTCGCGCACGCGCAAGGCCTATGCGCGGCGCGGCGAGCAGCCCGCCAAAAAGGATGCGCTGACGCGCGACCTGCTGGAGCAATTGCTGCAGACCTGCGATGACAGCCTGCGCGGCCGCCGTGACCGCGCCCTGCTGCTGTTCGCCTGGTCCAGCGGCGGGCGCCGCCGCTCGGAGGTGGCCGGGGCGGACATGCGCCACCTGCGCGCCGTGGGGCCGCAGGAATTCATCTACACGCTGGCGCACTCCAAGACCAACCAGTCCGGGCGGGATGTGCCCGAGAACCACAAGCCCGTGACCGGGCGCGCGGCCCAGGCGCTGGCCGATTGGCTGCGTGCCGCCGCCATAGAGGACGGGCCGATCTTCCGGCGCATTCGCAAAGGCGGCCATGTGGGCGAGCCCCTGTCGCCGGCGGCCGTGCGCGACATCGTGAAGCAGCGCTGCGCGCTGGCGGGCGTGGAGGGGGATTTCTCGGCGCATTCCCTGCGCTCGGGCTTTGTGACCGAGGCCGGGCGCCAGAACGTGCCCTTGCCCGACACCATGGCGCTGACGGGGCACAGCAGCGTCAATACGGTGCTGGGCTATTTCCGTGCGGATTCCGCGTTGAGCAACCGCGCAGCCCGGCTGCTCGATGCCGGCGACGACGATGCGGCCGCCGCCGCGCAAGGCGGCGGCCGGCCGCAGTCCTGAGCCGCTGGCTCAAAAGAGCTCAAACTCTCAAAAAGCTCACTCCTGTACCGAGGTCCGCGTGCCGCTCAGGCCCAGCTTGCGCAGCAGCGTGGTGTCGGCTTCCACATCGGGGTTGCCGGTGACCAGCAGTTTGTCGCCATAGAAGATGGAATTGGCGCCGGCCATGAAGCACAGGGCCTGCACGGCGTCGCCCAGCTGCTGCCGGCCCGCCGACAGGCGCACGCGCGCCGTGGGCATGGTGATGCGCGCCACCGCGATCACGCGCACGAAGTCCAGCGGATCGACAGGCTCGCTGTCCGCCAGCGGCGTGCCGGGCACGCGCACCAGGCTGTTGATGGGCACGGATTCGGGATGGGGGTTGAGATTGGCCAGCTGGGCGATCAGGCCCGCGCGGTGCACAGGCGCCTCGCCCATGCCGATGATGCCGCCGCAGCACACGCTGATGCCCGCGCCGCGCACGGCCTTGAGCGTGTCCAGGCGATCCTGGTACTGGCGCGTGCTGACCACGTCCTGGTAGTACTCGGGCGCGGTGTCCAGGTTGTGGTTGTAGTAGTCCAGGCCCGCTTCGCGCAGCGACTGCGCCTGGTGCGGCTGGAGCATGCCCAGCGTGGCGCAGGTCTGCATTCCCAGGCCCTTCACGGCGCCGATCAGCTCGTTCATCTTCTCGATGTCGCGGTCCTTGGGCGCGCGCCAGGCCGCGCCCATGCAAAAGCGCGTGGCGCCCGCGTCCTTGGCGGCCTGGGCGGCCCGCGTGACTTCGTCCACGCTCATGAGCTTTTCCGCCTTGACGCCGGTATCGAACTCGGCCGCCTGCGGGCAGTAGCCGCAGTTCTCCGGGCATCCGCCCGTCTTGACCGACAGCAGCGTGGCCAGCTCGATGTCGCCCGCAGGCCAGTGCTCGCGGTGCACGCTCTGGGCCTGGAACATCAGGTCCATGAAAGGCTTGTCCAGCAGTTCCTGGATGGCCTGCACGCTCCAGGCGCCTTCAAACGGCAGCGTGTCGCTTTTGGAGGGGCGTGCATGCCATTGCAGGGGGCTGCCGGCCGCAGGCTGTGCGGAGGTGGCGGAAGTCGTCGGGGTGGTGCTGCAGGCGGTCATCAAAAACTCCTCTGTGGGTCTGCTTTTTTCATTCTGCTGAGCAAAAAACCGTCTGGGAATGAAAAAGCCGGCTCCCTGCCAAAAATAGTTGCCGCATTTTCAGGGGCTGCAAAAAGAGCGAACTTCGCTTATTTTTGAGCGCCGTTCGCGGCATTTTGGCAGAAGTTTTTCCGCCTGCATGCTTCATGCTGCAAGCGCGCAGCCATTGGCGGCCAACATCGCTCAATTGTCCGATGCAGGCCGAAAAAGATGTGCAAGCGGGCGCAGGCCTTGATTCCCAATACCTGCCAGATGCCTCTCCAAAACGACCACAATGGGTGCCCGCCTTCGTCGCCACGGCGGTTTTCATTGCCACGGCCCGTGCTTCCGCCCGCTTTCCACCACTTTCCCCCGATTCGCTCCGATGTCCCTGCGCTCCCTGGAATTTCCCACCGATCACGGCCAACCGCTGCTGCTGTCGCGCGAGCAGCAGGCCATCCTGGCGCATGAGGGACGTTCGGCCATCGTGGCGGCGCTGGCAGGCGTGGGCAAGACGACCACGCTGGCCTGCAAGGTGGTTCAGGCCTGCCGCAGCGGCCAGGCCCAGCGCATCCTGGTGCTGGCCTATTCGCGCTCCGGCGTGGCGGCCTTTCATCACCGGCTGAAGCAACTGGTGCGCGAAGTGCCGCCGCAGGTACAGATCACCACGGTGGAGCGCTGGGCGGCCCAGCAGATCCGCCGCCGCGACCCTGCGGCCCGCTTTCTGGCCGACCGCGTGGCACTGCAGGCCCGTGTACGCGAGGCACATGCCGCGCTGTGCGAGCGGCTGGCCTGGCAGCCCGACCCTTTGTTCGAGCAGCCCGGCGATCTGGATCTGGACGCCTTCTGGGACTTCAACCTCAGCGCCAAGAAGTCGTTGCTGCCCCAGCGCCTGGCCGAGGAAGGCATGGGGCTGGCCAGTTTCTGCGAGGAGTATTTGCTCGACTACCGCATGGCCGGCCTGTTCTTCGAGTACGAGCGTCGCCGCATCGACCACTGCGGCGACCCGCTGTACTACGCCGAAGGCGACTGCAGCCATGCACTGGCCAGCGACGCCCTGCAGGGCCAGGCGCTGGACCTGCCGCGCTACGACCTGGTGGTGTTCGACGAGATGCATGACCTGGACCCGGCCTCGCTGCAACTGCTGCGCGCCCTGGTCGGAACCAGCGGCTGCGCCTTTCTGGGCGCAGGCGACTTCAACCAGCACATCGAGGCACAGGCCTGGTCCGTGTTCCGCGACAAGCTCCACCAGCTCGATGACTTCCTGCCCCAGGCCACGGCCACGCTGGCGCTGACCCAGTCGCGGCGCTTTGGCCCGCAGATCGCCAAGGCGGTCAATGCGCTGTTCAACGTTGGTCTGACTGCGGCGCCCACGCGCTTCAGCACCGTGCAGCAACTGCAGCACACCGATGACAGCCAGTGCATTGACCAGCTGCTGCAGATCCAGGCCAGTCTGGCGCGCGGCACGCCAACGGCGGCGCCGGGCGAGCCCCCGTCGCCCGGCGCGCGCAATCCCTCGCTGACCGTGATCCTGCGCCATGAGCAAGATGCCTGCGCGCTGGAATGGGCCATCCACCGCGCCGGCAAGTCCGCCAGCTTCTACGGCTTCAGGCGCTTTTACCTGCAGCGCGAGATTGCCCTGCTGCTGGGCCTTTGCTATGCACATGGCATGCAGGCGCTGTCATGGAAGGCCGAGGTCAGCGTGCTGGGCAGCGAGATCCTGGCGGCCTTTGTGGAAGGTGCGCTTTTCTACGGCAAGGGCAGCGTGGATGGTGCCGACATGGCCGATCCGTCAAGCCGCCATACACTGGCCCAGCGCATGGCGGGCGAGATGCTGCACAACCCGCAGATCATCTGGCGATTTCTGGGCAACCAGTCCAGCCTGCAGGGCGGGCAACGCAACTTCCAGGCCTTTGGCAGCTTCTTGCAGCTGCCTCTGGCGCTTCAGTCAGACGCGCGCAGCCTGCTGGAGCAGGCCGATGTCTGGGGCCTTTTTGCCGGCGTGGCCCTGTCGCAGGCCCAGACGGCGGCCTTGCGTCAGCGCGTGAAGGCTTTCATGGATTCGGTGGCGGGCATGGCCGTGCCCGACATGCTGGCCCAGGTGGCCGCCATGGCCACGCGCTTTGAACGAACCGTGCGGGCCGAGCGCGGCTTCGACTTTCATCTGAGCACCATCGAGGAAGCCAAGGGCAAGGAATACGAGCATGTCGCCCTGCCCTTCATGGAGCCTGGCCGCTTTCCGGCCTCGGCCCCGCACGCGCTGGCCTTTCTGGAGCGCAACCGCCTGTACGTGGCCATGACGCGCGCCCGAAAAAGGCTGTGGCTGCTGGAGCATGCCGAGCGGCGCGTCCAGCCTTTCGCCTGAAGACGTCTCAGCCCAAGGCGGCAATCACCTCGGCCGGCGCCTGTACCAGTTCGATCAGCACGCCCTCGCCAGCGATCGGAAACTCGTCATTGCTCTTGGGGTGCAGAAAGCAGATGTCGTAGCCGGCAGCGCCCTTGCGGATGCCGCCGGGCGCAAAGCGCACGCCCTGCTCCGTCAGCCACTGCACGGCCAGCGGCAGGTCGTCGATCCACAGGCCGATATGGTTCAGCGGCGTGGTGTGGACGGCGGGCTTCTTGTCGATGTCCAGCGGCTGCATGATGTCCACCTCGACCTTGTGCGCGCCCTGGCCCATGGCCAGGATGTCTTCGTCCACGTTCTCGCGCTCGCTCTGGAATGTGCCGGTCTGGGTCAGGCCCAGCATGTCCACCCACAGACGCTTCATGCGCTGCTTGTCGGTGCCGCCGATGGCCACCTGCTGTATGCCCAGAACCCGGAAAGGACGCTGTTCGCTTGCCACTGTCTCACTCCTGTTGATTTATGAAGAATCACATTGTGGAGCCAATCCGCAAGGCCGCAGCCCATCGCACAGCGGCTCAGAACTCCCCCAGCACCCATCCGCTGATCACCGCAAAGTACTCGCGCAGCCAGGCGTTGGCGCGGATCGTCAGGGGCGTGGGCGCACCCACGGTGAAGGCCTGGCCGTAGCCGCTGCGCTCGGCTATCCAGCCGGCGCGCAGGGTGTGGAAGTCGCTGGTGACGATGGCGATTGCCGCCTGCGGCTCCACCCCGCGCGCCTGCAGCAGGGGCAGGCTCCAGGCCAGGTTCAGCGCCGTGCTGGTGCTGCGCTCCTCCATCAGCAGGCGCTCGGGCGGCAGGCCGTGGCGCTGCTGCAGATAGCGCGCCATGATGGCGCCCTCGCTCTCGCTTTCCCCAAAGTCCACCCCGCCGCTGGTGAGCACCAGCGCCTTGGGCTGGCGGGCGGCCAGCTCGGCAGCGCGGTCCAGCCGCTGGGCCAGCGTGAGCGACGGCTGGCCGTCACGCGTGGCGCTGCCCAGCACCACGATGGCCTGCACCGGCTGGTCCGGTGGCAACCCGGACGAGGCGGACAGCAGGTGCGCCCAGAACACCAACAGGCTGACCAGCCAAATCGCCAACGCCGCCCAGCCCAGCCACCAGGCGCGCCGCAGCCAAGCACTGGCGCGCAGCCTGCGCGCAATGGCCGAGCGCCAGAAGCTGCAGGCCATGAACAGCAGTCCCAGCACCGCTGGCAGCGTCACGCCCAGATTGAACATGCCGCGCGCCATCAGCACCACGGCATCGCCCAGCAGCACGGCGCCAGTGATCAGGCCCAGCCACTGCAAGGGCCCCAGCCGCCGGAAGCCCGCGACGGCGTTGCGTCCGGGCACTGGCCCGGGCGCGGGAGAGAGCTTGTGCAACAAGCGCCTTCAGTTCCAGCGCTGGTTGGGGCCGCCGGCGCAGGACCACACGATCACGGGCTGGCCCGGCCGGGCATTGCCGCCTTCGATGTCCAGGCACTTGTTGGCAAAACGGCTGCGGATCTGGCCACGGCTCCAGTCCCATTTTTGGTTGGGCTGGTTGCGGCATTGCCAGGCAATCACCCGCGCACCATTGCGGGTGTTGCCATCGGCCACGTCCAGGCACAGGTCGCCCACGCGCATCTCGCCATCACGCGTCAACGTGAAACGCTGATTCTCACCGCCGCTGCAGTGGTAGACGATGAGCCCATTGCCTGGGCGAAGGCCTCCGGATATATCCAGGCACAGGCCGTTCTGGCCCCGTACCTCCCGCCCGCCCCACGAGGGATAGCCGGGCTGCTGGCCCGGATAGCGGTCATCGTTCCATTGCTCGTCGCGGTCACGCTCGCGGTCCTTGTCGCGCTTGTTCGCCAAAATGGCGGCGCCGGCAATGGCTGCCACGGCGGCACCGGCGATCCATGCGCCCGTGTTGTCGCTACCGCCTTCCTGGCCCTGCGCGCCCTGGGGCAGGCCGGTCAGGATGCGGAAACGCCCGCCGCAGCCGCCCTTGACCCACATCTCCCGGCGGCCCAGGTCATAGCCCCAGTTCTGGTTGTAGCTGCAGTTGCCAGCCAAGGTCTCGACCAGTTGCACCTGCTGCGCATCGTCGGGCAGGCTGTAGGTCTGGTAGCGGCCATTGGACATGAGCTGCACCGTCTCTTCGCCTGCATGCGCAGGCAGAACCGGCAGGATGAAGCTGCTGGCCAGCAGGACGGAAATGCATTTCTTGATTTGCATGGGATTTCTCGGGCTGCGTTGATCTGAGGGGCGGCTACGCGCAGCAACCGGCCTTTTCTTTCAGGCCAAGAATGCAGCCACCGCCTCTTTCCAGGCTGTGGAGTTTAGCCAAGCAATTTGTAGGATTGCGCCAGATTCTGGCAAGGCTGGCTCAAATCATTGCCTGTTGAATCCCGCCACCCCAGCGCGAAACTCCCCACTCCCATAAACCGCAGAAACCAGATCCTCATCATCCAGCCGCTGCTCCACCACGATGCGCCTCAGGCTTTCCTTGACCGCTGACTGGGTGGTTGCCGACAAGGCCATGAGCCGCTCGGCCAGCGCCTTTGCCTGGGCTTGCAATTGATCTGCCGGCACCACCGCATGCACGAACCCGCAGGCCTCGGCCTGCCCGGCTGACAGGTAGTCCGCCAGCAGCAGCATGCGCTTGACGCGCGGCACGCCCAGGCTGGCCACCAGGCGGGCGATATTGCGCGATGACAGGGTGTTGGACAGCGTCTTGGCAATCGGCGCACCGAAGCGCGAGCCTGTGCTGCAGATGCGAAAGTCGCATGCCGTGGCCAGGGCCAGGCCGCCGCCCACGGCCCAGCCGTCGATGACGGCGATGGTGGGGATGGCGATGCGCTCCACGGCGTCGATCACGCGCTCCACGAATGCTTCGTAGGCAATGCCTTGCTGGCCGTCATGGAAGTCCTTGAAGTAGGCGATGTCCGTGCCCGAGATGAAGGATTTGCCGCCCGCGCCGCGCAGCATCACGCAGCGGACGGCTGGGTCGGCCTGGCAGCGCTCCAGGGCCGTGAGCAGTGCCTCGTACATGGGCATGCTCATGGCGTTGTGGCGTTCGGGGCGGTCGATGAGGATCTCGGCCGCGCCCCCGTCGTGAAGGGTCAGCGCCACGGATTCATGCAGGGCCGTGCTCATGCGGCGGCCTTCAGTGCCTGGAGCTCGGCCATGATTTCTGCGTTGTGCTCGCCCAGCAGCGGCGGATGGCGGCGCACCTGCTGGGGCGTGCCGAGCATCTTGACGGGAAAGCCGATGTTCTTGACCTTGCCTTCGATGGGATGGTCGATCTCCATGCACATGCCGCGGTGCTGGCCGTGTTCACCCTCGAAGGCCTGCGGATAGGTGAGCAGCGGGCCTGCGGGAATGCCTGCCTCCAGCATGCGGTCCACCCAGTCGGCGCTGTCGTGGTGGGCGAATTCCGCCTCCAGCTCGCCTATCAGTGCCTCGCGGTGCTTCAGGCGCAGCGCCACGGTGGCGTAGTCCGGATGTTCGACCAGGTCCGCGCGCTCGATCAGCGCGCACAGCCTGGCCCAGAGCTTCTGGTTGGTGGCGCCCATGACGAAATAGCCGTCGCGCGCCTTCACGGCCTGGTAGGGGGCGCTCATCTTGTTGCTGGTGCCCAGCGGCGCGGGCGGCACGCCGGTGCCCCAGTATTCGGACATGTCCCAGATCGAGAAAGCCATGGCCGAGTCGAACAGCGAGGCGTCTATGTGCTGGCCCTGCCCTGTCTTCTGTGCGCCGATGTAGGCGGCCAGCAGTCCGTAGGTGGCGAACAGTGCGCAACCGATGTCGGCCACGGGCACGCCGGCCTTGACGGGTTTCTCTCCCTTGTAGCCGGTGACGCTCATCACGCCCGACATGGCCTGGGCCATGAGGTCGAACCCCGGCCGCTGGGCCCAGGGCCCGCTCTGGCCGAAGCCCGAGATGCTGACATAGACGATGCGCGGATTGATGCGGCGAATGCTTTCATAGTCGATCTTCAGGCGCTGGACCACGCCGGGCCGATAGTTCTCGACGATGACATCGGCTGTCGTGGCCAGTTGGTAGAAGGCCTCACGCCCCTCCTCGCTCTTGAGGTCCAGCGTCAGCGACCGCTTGTTGCGGTTCATGTTCAGAAAGCCCATGCTGTCCGGGCCCTTCATCTTGAAGCCCATGGCGCCGCGCGTCTGGTCGCCGGTGCCCGGAGGCTCGACCTTGATGACATCGGCGCCCAGGTCGGCCAGCAGCATGCAGGCAAATGGGCCGGCCATGACCTGGCTGACGTCGAGCACGCGGATGCCTTGCAGGGGCAGTTGCAGCGGGTTGGATTGGGGATTGCTCATGCCGGGTCCTCAGCTTTCTTCGGTCACTTTTGCGGCGCGAACGACGTCGCCCCACTTCTTGTATTCGGCAGCCATGAAGGCCGCGAACTTGTCCACGGAGCCGCCACCGTCCTCCACGCCGTATCCGTCGAAGCGGCTGACCACGTCGGGCATGGCCAGCACGCGGTTGATGTCGGCATTGATGCGCTGGGCCAGTTCCCTGGACATGTCGCGCGGGCCGACGACGCCGTACCAGCTCGATGCGTCAAAGCCCTTGAAGCCCTGCTCGTCCATGGTGGGCATGGCCGGGAATCCCTTGGCACGGTTCACGCGGGTCTGGGCGATGCCCAGCATTTTTCCTGCGCGGACCTGGGCAGTGGCGGCCGTCATGGTGTCGAAGCTGAAGTCAATCTGACCGCCGATCAGGTCGGTCTGCATGGGGCCGGACCCTTTGTAGGGAACGTGGATGCTCTTGACACCTGCCGCCATGTTGAACATCTCGGCCGCAAGGTGCTGCACCGAACCTGTGCCCGAAGAGCCGAAGCTGACCTTGCCGGGGCTTTTGCGACACAGTTCCACCACTTCCTGCACCGAGGCATGGCCGTTCCTGCTGCTGGTCACCAGGATGTGGGGCGTTGCGCCGATCAGGGCGATGGGCGCGTAGTCCTTGAGCGGGTCATAGGTGATGGATCTGAAGATCTGCGGCGAGATGGCGTGCGTGTTCACATGGGCCATCAGGAGGTTGATGCCTTCTGTGAAGCGGGTCTTGGCAAAGTACTCGGCCGCCAGCGAGCCCGTGGCGCCGGGCTTGTTCTCCACGATCACGGGCCGGCCCCAGACCTCGGACAGCTTCTGGCCCACGATGCGCGCGAACACGTCGGTGCCGCCGCCCGGTGCCCAGCCCACCAGGATCTTGACGGGCCCCTTGGGCAGGTCGGAGGCCGGGGGCGCGGCCCCTGCCCAGGGTGCGGCCAGCGCGGTGGCGCCGGCCGCGATGAAGTCGCGGCGTTTCATGTCTGTCTCCTGCACATCGTTGTTGTGCAGTCACTGTCGCCGGGCACCGATATCGCGGCAAGCCTGTGTGCCACATGCCTGGTTTCGCAATCTGCGAAACCAGAAGGGTCAGATCGCGCGTTCGCCCTGCAGCAGGGCGGCGACGACGTTGCGCAGCGCCTGTTCCTGGGCCTGGCCTTCGATGAAGGACAGCACGTAGCTGCGCTCGTGCCAGTCGCCTTCCAGGGTGGCCCAACCCAGGTCGGGCTCAGGGTGGAAGCTGCGCAGCACACCGGGTGGCATCAGCCCCACACCCAATCCTTCGCGCACCAGGGCCAGCATGGTGTCGAAGCCGCTGACGGCGAAATCGTTGCGAAACACCCTGCCCCGGCTGCGGTGGGCGCGTCGCAAAGCGGCCAGGATGGCCGAGCCCCGGCCCAGGCTGACGATGGGGCAGTCCAGCAACTGGTCCAGTACCACTGGCTCGACGGCAAAGCTGAAATGCCTGCTGCTGTAGACCAGCACCAGGCTGTCCTTGCGGTAGTCGGAGCGTGGCAGATCCACGAAGCCGCTGGTCTTCTCGAAGATGCCGATGTCGATGACCTTGTCGCGCAGCAGTTGCTGGACGATGCGGCTGTTCTCCTCCATCACCTGCAGCGTGATGTGGGGATAGCGGCGCTGGGTGACGGCGATGTCGGCAGCCAGGAACTGCAGGATGGCGGATTTGGGGGCGCCGATGATGATGCGGCCGTCGCGCCCGCGGCCCAGCGCCTGGGCGTCGGCTTCCAGCCGCTCCACCAGGTTGCCTATCTGGCGGATATGGGCCAGCAGCTTGAGGCCAGGCTCGGTGGCGCGTACTCCATGGGGCTGCCGCTTGAACAGCCTGGCGCCCAGTTGCTGCTCCAGGTCACTGAGCCGCCGCGAGGCCGCCGCCACCGCCAGTTGAAGCCTGTCGGCCGCGCGCGAAATGCTGCCCTCTTCGGCAATCGCAAGCACAAGCTGCACGGTGGTGGAGTCGATCTTCATCATGGCGGCAAGGCCCTCTTGCGCAGGCGGCATCTGCTGAGGGCGCGATTGTGCCCCAGTGCTGGAACTGTGCTCAGGCGTGCGCGGGACACTCCAGCACGTCGCTGAGCCTGAAGCTCTCCAGGAACGGCAGGACATGCTCCTCGTTCATCGGGCGGGCGATCAGGAATCCCTGGACATACGTGCACCCGAGCTGCTGCAGGTGCAGAAACTGCTCCGTGGTTTCCACGCCTTCCGCGACGACTTCAAGGCCCAATCTGCGGCTCAGTGCCAGCGTGGCATGGACAATCGCGGCAGCCCCGGCGTCCTTGTCCATGGCCTGTATGAAGCTGCGATCGATCTTGATCAGGTTGAAGGGAAAGCGGTGCAGGTAGGAAAGACTGGCATGGCCGGAGCCAAAGTCATCGATGGCGAGATTCACGCCCAGCGCCTTCACTTGCCGCATGACGGACAGCACCTGCTCATCATCTTGAAGCAGGGCCGATTCCGTCACCTCGATGTAGCAGCGCTCGGGGTTCAGGCCGGCGCGGTCCAGATGTTCCTTCAATTGCACCGCCATGCCTGGATCGAGAAATTCAAAGGCCGGGCAGTTGATGGACACCGAGATATCGGACGGCCATCCGTTGGCAACCAGCAGCGGGGAGCGCTCCACCATTTGGTCGATGGGAAGCAGCAGGCCGCGCCGCTCTGCCGTGGGAATAAAGACTCCTGGCGGGACAGACCCTCTGGCCGGGCTGTTCCAGCGCATCAGCGACTCGAACCCCGATATTTTTCCCGTGGCCACATGGCAGATCGGCTGGTACGCCATGAACAACTGGCTTGTTCCGATGGCGGACCGGAAATCCTGCTCCAGCAGCAGTTGCTCCTGCATGGGGCCATCGGCGGAAGGCTCGAATTTCACGAAGCGCCCCCGTCCCTGGGATCGCGCCCGCTCCATTGCCGCGCGCCCGTCGCGCAGCAGCTGATTCCAGTCCTCGTTGTTCTTGCAAACCGCCGTCCCTACGCAGACAGACAGCAAAATGCTGCGCTCACCCAGCATGTAGCGCTTTTTACCCAGTCGGATGGAGAGTGTTTTCGCCATGGAATCGGGGTCTCCTTCATATTGGGCGACACAGAACTCCTCGATGGCAAGGCGGGCGGCGACGTCATTCTTTCCAATACAGGAGCGCAATTGTTTTGCCAGTTGCGAGATCAGTGGGTTGTCCATTCCAGGAACCAGCGTATCTGCCAGCACTTGCAAATGCTCGATACCGATGACATGGATGGCAACAGGACGCCGCTGTGCTTGCGTTCTGTTCAGCAGTTGCTCAAATCCGGCCAAATTAAACAACTCGGAAGCAGGATCATGGAAAAGATGGTGCCTCAGCTGTGAATGCACCTGCACCAGATCCCTCGCCTCAAAATAGGATCTTCTGCGCTCACGCATCCACAATTGCGCCAGTAGTAAAAATGAAGCCAGGCTGATGGCCGCCCATGCCATGATGGTTTTTCCAAACCTCCACCATGGAGCCGCGAGCTTTGCCTTGGCGGCCAGCGTGGCATAGACGAGATCCATGCCGCCTTGGCTGGACTGGTGCATGGCGACGATCCAGGGGTGTCCCAAGCCATCGTCAGCGTCCAATGTGCCCTCGCCTGCAGCCATCATTTTTGCAAGCCCGGAATCCATCCCGTCCAGAATGTGCGGATGCTCCGGGGGAATTCTGACCAGATCTTTGCCGTTTGGCAGGCTGACCATGACCTGATGGCCATCCAGCAGCAGTGAACCGAATGCCTGGCGAATGGAATCCACGGCAATGAAGGCCACCACAATGCCAGTCAGCGCCCCTCTGGAGTCACGTACCGGACGCCCCAGCACCAGGGACGGTATATCGAAAGCCGGCGATCTGCTTGAATCCAGCAAGAAGAAGCCGCCAGGCTTTGTCTGCAGCGCTGCATTCCAGATGGGGCGCTCGGGGTTGACGGGAGACAGCGGCAGCTTGCTGAAACGTGAGGAAATGGACCATTTCCCATGTCGATCAAGCACGCTCATGCTGATGACGCCGGGCAGCGCCGCCACCTCCTGGATCAAGGCATTGCGGATATCGGTGCTGGAATCAGGGTCTGCCGTGATTTCGCCTTGGCGGCCCGGTGCCAGCAAAAGTTGTTCTGTTCTCTCTACCGCCAAAGAGGTGGCAAGAATGATCTTGTTGGTTTCAGCGGCAGAGGCAGAGAGCGCATGCAGGAGATTCGATTTCTCTTCATGCAGCGATGTCTCGTAGCTGGAGATCAGAGAAACGCCTGCAACGCCAATGATCACCAAACATGCGATGAAAATACAGGCATACCAGCGCCTGGGCTGCCAGCTTGGAGGTCTTCTCTCTGCATGCATCATTCAACGCTCATCTGGTCAAAATACCAGCGAACAGGCACCGTTCTCCTGGCAGGCAAGCCTGCCAGGAGAAAAGCTTCCCGTTGGCTGTGACGCACTGGTCTGAATTTCCGTCAGGACGCGGAAAGACTCAGCGGCCTCATGGGTGAGGGGATTTTCCTCAAGGCAGGGGCCTCCTTTTCCGCGGGGTCCAGCTTGAAAATGGAAACTGCCGAAACCAGGGCCTGCGCCTGCTGGCTGAGACTTCCGGCTGCCGCTGCCGACTCTTCCACCAGAGCGGCATTTTGCTGGGTGACCTGGTCCAGCTGGATGATCGCATCATTGATCTGATCGATGCCCTGGCTTTGCTCCCTGGTGGCCCCACTGATCTCTTCGATCATGTTGGATACCTTCTGGACCTGGGTGACGATATCCTCAATGCTGCTGCCCGCAGCCTGGGCCAGCTGGTGGCCATTGCCGACCTTGGAAACACTGTCCTCGATAAGAGACTTTATCTCTTTTGCGGCCTCTGCACTTTTCACTGCAAGGCTGCGAACTTCGGCGGCAACCACCGCAAAACCACGGCCCTGCTCTCCGGCGCGGGCTGCTTCGACAGCAGCATTCAAAGCAAGAATATTGGTTTGAAAAGCGATTGAATCAATGACGTTGATGATGTCCTCGATTTTCTTGGAGGACGTGTTTATTTCATTCATCACGTCCACCATCTGCCGGGCCATGCCCCCGCCGTGCGCTGCGGCATCGCGCGCTGACTGGGCGAGCATGGTGGCAGTGATCGCCGCATCGGAATTGCTTTTCACCGTGCTGGCCAGTTCCTCCATGGAGGCGGCAGTCTCTTCAAGGTTGCTGGCCTGCTCTTCCGTTCGGCTCGACAGGTTGGCATTGCCTGCATCAATCTGCGTGGCGCCTGTGGCAATGCTGTCGCTGCTGCTGCGCACGGTGCCCACGACGCGTTGCAGCGATTCCTGCATTTCCTGCATGGCCGTGATCACACTGCCAGGGCGTGCCCTGGACAGGTCGATCCTGGAGGTCAGATCCCCTCTTGAGATGTTTTCGGCAATGTGTGCCACATCTGCCGGCTCTCCGCCCAGCTGGCGTGTGATGGAAATTGTGATGATCACGCCAATGGCCACCCCCACAATCACGCCGGAGATGGTCAGGAGGGTGAGCATCAGCCGGATCTTTTCGTAGATTCTGTCGGTCTCGTCATTGAGCCAGCTGGCATTCTTCTTCTTGATATTGACAACCTCCGTCATCAAACTGTCGATCTTGTCGGACTCCACCCGGAATCTGTTGATCAGATCAATCGATTCCCTGGATTCCGAAAGATGCTCTGACTTGATTCTTTCAATCGTCTGCAGCAGACCCTTTTCATAGATGACGAGGGTTTCATCAATGGACTTGAGCTTTTCCTTGCCATCGCCCTCGGCAAAAAGCCTCTTGCTGTTGTTCAGTGCCTCTTTCAGCAGTTGCAGCCTTTGCAGCACGGCGTCCGTGTGCCGGTTTCTGCTTTCATCATCGTTTGCAAGCACGGCATTTCTGATGGCCCGGCCCGCCGCGATCAGCTGGACATTGGCCTCGGATATTTGTGACAGGCCCAGCAGTTCCTTCTCGTACATCTGCGTTGCGAGATCATTGATTTCCCCTGCCTTCAGTATTCCATTGATACCGATGAATGCACCAATGCATGAGACCACAAGAAAGCCCATGGTCAGTTTGGTGATCACTTTTGATTTTTTGAAGCTCAACATCTTGATTGCAGAATGAATAATTTTCAACGATGAAATATTTACCATGACACCAGGATTCTTCGACCGTAGAAAATCGGGAACTTGAAAAAACAATCCACACCTTCTAAAAAAGACGTGGATTATTATCGATGCTCGACCAATAAAAATTGGCACTGGCGCCGCGAGGCGCCAGTGCCAATTTTTATTTTCAGGCACTGCAACGGCAATTGCATTTTTCTTGGTCGGTAAAGAATGATTGCGGTGGAAGCTTCAGGCGGAAATTATTCTTGTGCATATGCGAATGTTTCAAGACAGCCTATTGATATCGTCTTGTCAAAAGGCTGTTTGAAGGATAAGCAATGATTGTAACGTTGTGTTATGAAATCAATCCCTCCTTTCCTCGCACCTTGACTTTGCATTTTGCGCAAACATTGCCGCAATACGCATAATTTTCAATGGATTCAAGTCCCCATCCCCAATCGATGGCCCAGACAAAAAAAGCGGCCCCTTGAGGGCCGCTGGTTCTGGGGCAATGGCGACTCAGGCGCTGCGCAAGCTTTTGGCTGCGCCGGCCAGTGCGGTGATCCGCTGCCAGTCACCCTGCTCCAGCGCATCGGCAGGCACCAGCCAGGAGCCACCCACGCAGACCACGTTGGACAGTGCCAGGAATTGCGCCGCATTGTCCGCAGACACGCCGCCCGTGGGGCAGAACCGCACGTCGCCGAACGGGCCTTGCCAGGCCTTGAGCATGGCCGTGCCGCCCGCCTGTACGGCGGGGAAGAATTTCAGCTCGTTGAAGCCGTCGTCCTGGGCGGCCATGATTTCGCCGCTGGTGGCCACGCCGGGCAGCAGCGGCAGCTGCAGGGCCTGGCAGGCCCGGCCCAGTGCGCTGGTGTAGCCGGGGCTCACGGCAAAGCGCGCACCAGCGCTGGCGGCGGCACGGGCATCGGCCGCGCTGCGCACGGTACCGGCGCCCACGATGGCCTCGGGCACGGCACGTGCGATGGCTTCGATGCTGGCCAGGCCCTCGGGCGTGCGCAGCGTGACTTCCAGTACGCGGATGCCGCCCGCGACCAGGGCCTGGGCCATGGGCACGGCATGTGCGACGTTGTTCAGGACGATGACCGGGATGACCGGCGCGTCCTGCATGATGGCCAGTGCCGTCAGTCGTTGATCCATGTGCAAGCTCCCTCTTCTGCGCTGAGCGCGTGGCGCCGGAATCCGGCAAACAGTTCGCGGCCAAAACCCCGGCCGTTGGCCTGGCGCAGTGCCTGCGGCATGGTGGCCAGGGGCCGCTGCTGCCATTCGGTGTCATCGACCAGCACGGCCAGGGTGCCAGCCACGGCGTCCAGGCGTACCAGGTCGCCGTCTTGCAGGCGCGCCAGCGGTCCGCCCACGCAGGCCTCGGGCGAGACATGGATGGCGGCGGGCACCTTGCCTGAGGCGCCGCTCATGCGGCCGTCCGTGACCAGGGCCACCTTGTAGCCCTTGCCCTGCAGCACGGCCAGCGGTGGGGTGAGCTTGTGCAGTTCGGGCATGCCGTTGGCGCGCGGACCCTGCCAGCGCACCACGCAGATGACATCGCGGTCCAGTTCGCCGGCCTTGAAGGCCTGCTGCAGCGCTTCCTGCGAGTCGAAGACGCGCGCGGGTGCCTCGACCACATGGCGGTCCTCGGGCACGGCGCTGACCTTGATCACGCTGCGCCCCAGGTTGCCGGACAGCAGCTTGAGCCCGCCCGTGGCGCTGAAAGGCGCATCGGCCGGGCGCAGCACGGACAGGTCGCCGGAGACTTCGGCCTCGTGCCAGACGAGATGGCCGTCTTCCACGGCGGGAATGCGCGCAAATTCCTGCAGGCCCTCGGGCCGCACGGTGAGCACATCGCCATGCATGAGGCCGGCCTTCAGCAACTGGCCGATCACGTAGCCCGGCCCGCCTGCGGCCTGGAACTGGTTCACGTCGGCGCTGCCGTTGGGATAGACGCGGGCCAGCAGCGGCACCACGCCCGAGAGTTCCGAAAAATCATTCCAGTCGATGACGATGCCTGCCGCACGCGCCACGGCCACCCAATGGATCAGGTGGTTGGTCGATCCGCCCGTGGCCAGCAGGGCGACCATGGCGTTGACGATGCAGCGCTCGTCCACCACATGGCCAATGGGTGTGAAGCGGCGGTTCTTGGTGATGGCAAGCACGCTGCGTATGGCCTCGCGCGTGAGCAGTTCGCGTTCGCCTTCGGCCGGGTTGATGAAGGCCGTGCCCGGCACGTGCAGGCCCATGGCCTCCAGCAGCATCTGGTTGCTGTTGGCCGTGCCGTAGAAGGTGCAGGTGCCTTCGCCGTGGTAGGCAGCCGTTTCGGCGGCCAGCAGTTCCTTGCGGCCCACCAGGCCCTGCGCGGCCTGCTCGCGCACCTTGGCCTTGTCGCCATTGGACAGGCCTGAGGTCATGGGGCCGGCCGGCACGAACACCGTGGGCAGATGGCCGAAATGCAGGGCCCCGATCAGCAGGCCCGGCACGATCTTGTCGCAAATGCCCAGCATCAGCGCGGCGTCGAACACGTCATGCGACAGCGCGATGGCCGTGCCCATGGCAATGGCGTCCCGGCTGAACAGGCTCAGTTCCATGCCGGGTGCACCCTGGGTCACGCCGTCGCACATGGCCGGCACGCCGCCGGCGACCTGCGCCGTGGCGCCGAGCTTGCGCGCCTCGTCCTTGAGGATGTCGGGATAGCGTGCCAGCGGCGCATGGGCCGAGAGCACGTCGTTGTACGCGGTGACGATGGCGACGTTGGGCGCCTTCTCTTCCACGATGCGTATGCGGTCGCCGCCTGGAATGCCCGCAAAGGCATGGGCCACATTGGCGCAGCCCATGGACTGGGCGCCGGGCGGGCGCGCGGCCATGGCGTCCACCTGCTCCAGGTAGGCGGCGCGTGATTCGGCACTGCGCTCGCGGATGCGGCGCGTGACCTGCTCGACGATGGGGTGGATGGTGCTCATGCGGGGTTCCTGCGGATGCGCTGGTGCGCGTTTTCTCTCTGTCGCGTTGTCTTTATGGGAAATGTCGGCCGGGGCATCCCTCCCAGGTGCGTCCGGCCCTGCACCGAAGCTTACTTCACTGCGCGCGCCTGCTTGACGGCGGCCTGCACCTCGTCCCATGTGCCCTGGCCCACGGTCTTGGCAATGCCGGCATTCACCGCCGCGAGCTTGTCGCGCATGCGGCTGGCTTCTGCGGCGGGCAGTTCGTTGACCTGCATGCCCTTGGCCTTGATGTCGGCCAGGGCCTTGGCGGCTTCCTCGCGCGTGTCCTTGCGTTCGAACTCGCGGCTCTTGACGGCGGCATCCTGCAGCACCTTCTTCTCGGCCGGGCTCAGCGTGTCCCACCACTTCTTGCTGACGGTGACGATCCAGGGGCTGTAGACGTGGTTGGACACCGTGAGGTACTTCTGCACTTCATAGAACTTGCTGGACAGCACCGTGTTGAAGGGGTTTTCCTGACCATCGACGGCACGGGTCTCCAGCGCCGTGAACAGCTCGGAGAACGGCAGCGGCACGGCATTGGCGCCCAGGGCCTTGAAACTGTCCAGGAAGACGTTGTTCTGCATCACGCGCAGCTTCACGTCGGCCAGGTCTTCCATCTTGGCGATGGGGCGCTTGTTGTTGGTGAGGTTGCGGAAACCGTTTTCCCAATAGACCAGGCCCACCATGCCCTTGGGCTCCAGCGTGGCCTTGACCTTCTCGCCCACGGGGCCGTCCAGCACGGCGTCGGCTTCCTTGACATTGCTGAACAGGAAGGGGGTGTCCCAGACGGCCATTTCGGGCGACAGGCCCACCAGGGTGGCGGTGGAGCCGACCATCATCTCCTGGGCGCCGCCGATCAGCGCCTGCTGCATCTGCGTGTCCGAGCCCAGCGAGGCATTGCCGATGGCACGCACCTTCATCTTGCCGCCCGTGGCCTTCTCGACCTCCTTGGCAAAGAAGCGCGCCGCGCGGCCCTGGTTGGACTCATCGACCAGGCCATAGCCGAAGCGCACGATGCGCGGCTTGAAGTCCTGGGCCATGGCCTGGCCCGTGGCGGCCAGCGTGGTGACGGCAGCCATCAGGCCGGCGAGTGCAAAGGGAATACGCATGTTCATCTCCTTGGGTTGTAGTGAGGGATCAATGCATCCAGCGCAGAGGGGCCAGGATGATTTGCGGAAAAATCACGAAAAGCACGGCAAGCAGCACATAGACCATCAGGAACGGGTTCGTGCCCTTGATCACGGTCTCCATGCGCAGCCGGCCCACGCCGGCGACCACGTTCTGCACCGTGCCCACGGGCGGCGTGATCAGGCCGATGCAGCCCACGTAGATGAACATGAAGCCGAAGTAGATGGGATCGATGCCGGCCTTGACGGCCAGCGGCGCGCACACGGGGCCGAAGATCAGGATGGTCGGCGTCAGGTCCATGGCCGTACCCACCACCAGCAGGAACAGCATCATCGTGGCCATGAACAGCACGGGACTGCCCAGCAGGCCCGAGAAGCTGTCGGCCAGCATGTTGGGCAGGTCGGCCAGGGTGATCATGTAGGCCGTCACCGTGGCGGCGCCGCACAGGAACATGACCACGGCCGTGGTCTTGGCGGCGGCCAGGAACACGGCGTAGAGCCGGGTCCATGTCATCTCGCGGTAGATCACCATGGACACGAACAGCGCGTAGACGGCTGCGACCACGGCCGCCTCGGTGGGCGTGAACACGCCGCCCTTGAGGCCGCCCAGGATGATGACCGGCATCATCATGGCCCAGAAGCTCTTGGCCAGCGCCTTCAGACGCGGGCCCCAGGCCATGCGCTCGCCGCGCGACAGGTCGTACTTGCGGGCGATGGACCACCAGGCAAATATCAGGAACACGCCCATGATCAGGCCCGGCACCACGCCCGACAGGAACAGCTTGCTGATCGAGGTGTTGGTCGTCACGCCGTAGATGACGAAGGGCATGGACGGCGGAATGATGGGCGCGATGATGCCGCCCGAGGCCAGCAGGCCCGCGCTGTAGCTGTCGGGATACTTCTGGTCGCGCATCATGGGCAGCAGGATGGTGGCCAGGGCGGCGGTATCGGCAATGGCCGAGCCGCTCATGGACGCCAGCAGCACCGCCGCGCCAATGGCCACATAGCCCAGGCCGCCACGGATATGGCCCACATAGGCACGTGCCAGGTCGATGATGCGGCGCGACAGGCCGCCTGCATTCATCAGCTCGCCGGCCAGGATGAAGAAGGGCACGGCCAGCAGCGGGAAGTTGTCGAAGCCGGCCTGCAGGTTCTGCGCAAGCAGCTGCGAGTCGAAGAAGTCCAGGTGCCACATCAGCGCCACGCCGGTCAACACCAGCGCCTGGGCGATGGGCATGCCGATCACCATGCCGCCAATCAGCACGGCCAGAAAGATCAGGGTCACAACCATGGTGCGTGCTCCTTACTCGACCGTTGTTTCGGCATGGTTTTCTGCCGGCGCGCCGCGGCGCAGGTCGCGCAGCGTCACCACCAGCAGGCCCACGGCCAGCACCAGGGTGGCCGCGGCGCCCAGGGCCAGCGGGTAGCCCAGCACGGTGCTGTAGCTGTTCAGCCCGGCCTCCACCTGGGCCCAGGAGCCCCACAGCAGCAGGCCCATGCAGACCAGGACCAGCGCCTGCGACACCCAGAACAGCGCCTTGCGCACGCCAGGCCCCACGCGGGATGTCACAAGGTCGAAGCCCAGGTGGCTGCCCTCGAAAGCGGCCACGATGGCGCCAATGGCCACCAGCCAGACGAAGAGCAGGCGCGAGATTTCCTCATAGGAAACGATGCTGGTGTGGAACACATAGCGCAGCACCACGTTGACGAACACGGCAATGACCATGCCGGCCAGGGCCAGCACCATCAGCACCTCGGCAAAGTGCTGCAGGCGCGGCTTGGGCCGGACTGCGGGGGAATCGGATTGCATGGGGCTTGTCTCCTGGCGTTATGGGTTTTGGGAGAAGGTGTCGGCCTGCGCCGCGGGCAGGACCTGCCAGCTTTGGGCGCGGAGCACGATGTCGGTCAGCGGCAGCGTGGCGTCCACGGACAGCACGGCGCATTCGCCATCAGGGCGTTCCAGCGTGGAGAACTGGTTGGCCACCAGCTCGGGCGAGAAGAAATGGCCGGCGCGCTCCTGCACGCGCTGCAGCGCCGTGTCGTAGTTCAGGTCCAGGAACACGAAGCCCACGGCACCGGCCGGGCCGGCGGCACGCAGCCGGTCGCGGTACTTGCGCTTGAGGGCCGAGCAGGTCAGCACCACGCCCTGCCCCGGCATGGCCTGGGCCAGCAGCTGGGCCAGCCGGTCCAGCCAGCCGCTGCGGTCGTCGTCGGTCAGGGGGATGCCGGCCTGCATCTTGCGGATGCTTTCCTCGGCATGGTGGGCATCGCCCTCGTGCAGGGTCCAGCCCAGGGCATCGGCCAGGGCCTGCCCCACGCTGGACTTGCCGCAGCCGGAAACGCCCATGACGACCAGCGCCCGTGGGCGGGTGTCTGCGGGGGCGGCCGCGGTGATTGTTGGGATAGCGCTATCCATGTTCTTGCAAAAATTGGCAGACCAGGGTCTGCCTTGGATTTCGGTGTGCTTCAGAGGCCTTCGTCCGGGTTTACACGCAGGAGCAAGTGCCTTCGAATGATTGGGATAGCGCTATCATAATCTTCAACCCTCCCGCCCCCGACCTAGGACAATCCCTTGGCCCGTCAGATTCCGCCTGCCTCCCCAGAATCGCCCTCCGCCGATGTTTCCGGCCCGGCCCTGCCCGCCACGGGCCGCGCACGCTCCTCGCGGGCCAGCGGGCGCATCACGCTCAGCGATGTGGCACAGGCCGCTGGCGTCAGCCCCATGACGGTCTCGCGCGCGCTGCGCGGCGAGCGCCGCGTGGACCCGGCCCTGGTCGAGAAAATCCGCACGGCCGCCGCACAGATGGGCTATGTGCCCGACCCCGCCGCACGCGCCCTGGCCTCGCAGAAAAGCGCCCAGGTGCTGGTGCTGGTGCCCATGCTGTCCAACACCCTATTCGTGGACCTGATCGAGGCGGTCCACAAGGTGCTGTTCTCTGCGGGCTACCACGCGCTGATCGGCGTGACCCACTACGACCGGGCCGAAGAAGAGCAGCTGCTGCGCACCTACCTGCCCATGCGCCCGGCCGGCCTGCTGCTCACGGGTTTTGACCGCAGCCCCGCTGCGCGTGAACTGGTGCAGGCCAGCAAGGTCCCCTGCGTGCACCTGATGGAACTGGGCGGCGAGCCTGGTGCGCCCAGCGTGGGCTTTTCGCAGGCCGAGGCCGGGGCCGCCATCACGCGGCACTTGATGGAGCGCGGACACAGGCGCATTGCCTTTTGCGCAGGCCAGCTCGATGCCCGCGTGATGCAGCGCGCCGCGGGCTACCGCCATGCCCTGCAGGCGGCGGGCCTGCATGACCCCGCCCTGGAACTGCTCTGGCCCCGCCCCACGTCGATGGCGCTGGGCGCCGAGCTGCTGGACGCCGCCCTGCGCCTGGACCCTGCCGTCGATGCCCTGTTCTTCTGCAACGACGACATTGCCCAGGGTGCGCTGCTGGAGGCTCTGCGCCGGGGGATACGCGTGCCCGAGCAGATCGCCATCGCAGGCTTCAACGACCTGCCCGGCAGCGACCAGATGGTGCCGCCGCTGACCACCATCCGCACGCCGCGCGGCCATATCGGCACCGAAGGTGCGCGCATGCTGCTGCAGCTGATGCGTGGCGAGGCCGTGGAGCCGCCCAGCGTGGATCTGGGCTACGAACTGGTGGTGCGGCAGAGCAGTTGAAGCGGAGAGGGGTTTTGAGCGCCCTCCTCCGTGGCCATCAGCCCGGCAGCAGGCGGCGCAGGGTCTCGGCCAGATCCTCTGCCGCGAACTTGGCCACGTAGCCGTCCGCGCCAACGCTGCGCACATGGTCTTCGTTGGCCGATCCGGACAGCGAGGAATGGATGAGCACGGGAATGGAATGGAAGCGCGCGTCCTGCTTGATGTGGCGGGTGAGCGTGAAGCCGTCCATCTCGGGCATCTCCAGGTCGGTCAGCACCAGGGCGACCTTGTCGGCCACCGTCAGGCCCTCTGCCTGGGCACTGTCGGCGATGGCGTTGAGGCGGTCCCAGGCCTCCTTGCCGGACTTGAGCATTTCATACGGTGCCTCCAGGACCTTGAGCTCCTTCTCGATCAGCGAGCGCGCCACGAAGGAATCATCGGCGGCCAGCACGATGGCGCCGGGCTTGAGCTTGAGCCTGGCGCCCACTTTTTCCGGCGTGATTTCCTGGGCGTCGGTGGGAGACACCAATTGCAGGATGGCCTCCACATCCAGCACCTGGGCCAGGCGCGAGTTGTCGGTGTCGCCATCCAGGCGGGCGATGCTGGTGACCAGCTTGCCGCCGGTGCCGCTGGCCTCGGCCGACAGCACCTGCTTCCAATCCAGGCGCACGATGTCCTCGACGGACTCCACCGCGAATGCCTGGGTGGTGCGCGCATATTCGGTGACCAGCATGATGTTCAGGCCGGTCTGGGGCTTGCAGCCCATGATGGCGGGAAGATTCAGCACCGGGATCACCTGCCCGCGCAGGTTTGCCACACCCAGCGAATGGGCCGTGCCCCCCGCGATGGGCGTGATGTGCGGCATGGCCACGATTTCGCGGACCTTGAACACATTGATCCCGAACAGCTCGGACTGGCCCAGGCCGGAGTCGCTGCCCAGCCGGAACAGCAGCAGCTCGAACTTGTTGTTGCTGGTGAGATTGGTGCGCTCGTCGATCTCTCTTTGAGCTGCCTTGGAATTGAGGTTCATGCCGGTCCTGGAGAGTGACACATATTTTTACAAATTCTAAAGCGAGCGCCTCGGATTTAGCAAAAATTTATTGCACCTGAGTCGGAACAGCAACGCCGGGCGGCCGGCGACATGCTTCATGCATGCCACGGCCCCGCCCCGCGGCGCAGGAATCACTCGAATTCCAGGATCACATCGTCCACGGCCAGCGAGTCGCCCTTGCCGGCGCTGATCTTGCTGACCACACCGTCCTGCGACGCGAACAGGATGTTTTCCATCTTCATGGCCTCGATCACGGCCAGCTTTTCGCCGGCCTGCACCTTCTGGCCCGGCTGCACGGCCACGTCCACCAGCAGGCCCGGCATGGGCGACAGCAGGAACCTGGACAGGTCCGGCGGTGCCTTGTAGGGCATGAGCCGGTGCAGTTCGCCGCCGCGCGGCGAGAGCACCAGGGCGTCGATCTGCGTGCCGTTGTGGATGACGCGCAGGGCCAGCGGGTTCCTGGCCGTGCCGCGCTCGACCTGGGCCGTGAAGGGCTTGCCGTTGCAGCTGCCCTGCACGCACATGGCACGCATGGGGGTTTCGCTGCGGAAGGTGTAGGGCTTGCCATCCACCGTGACGGTGCTGGCGCGGCTTTCAGCGTCGAAGTCCGAGACCTGCACGGCGCGGTACTGGTGCTGGCCTTCGGCGCCCAGCACGACCACGCAGTAGTCGGCCGAGACCTTGAGCTCGTGCCCCCGCATCTGGCCGCTGATGGTGGCGGCGCGCGCGCGGTAGCGACGGTTCATGTGGCCGGCCAGGGCGACCAGGAAGTCCGGATCGCCGTGGGGCACGTCCTCGGCGTGGAAGCCGTGGGAGTAGTGCTCGGCGATGAAGCCGGTGTTGAAGTCGCCGCTCTTGAACTTGGGATGGGCCAGCAGCGCGGCCTGGAACGGGATGTTGGAGCTGATGCCCCGGATCACGAAGGCATTGAGCGCCTCGCGCATCTTGGCGATGGCGTCGTTGCGGTCGCTGCCGTGCACGATGAGCTTGGCGATCATCGAGTCGTAGAACATCGGAATTTCGCCGCCTTCATACACGCCCGTATCCACGCGCACGCCGTGCAGGTGGCCGGTGTCGGCCTGCCACATGGTCTGCTCTGGCGGCGAAAAGCGCACCAGGCGGCCCGTGGAGGGCAGGAAGTTGCGGAACGGGTCCTCGGCGTTGATGCGGCACTCGATGGCCCAGCCATCGCGCTTGACGTCTTCCTGCGCGATGGCCAGCTTCTCGCCAGCGGCCACGCGGATCATCTGCTCGACCAGATCCAGGCCGGTGATGCACTCGGTCACCGGATGCTCCACCTGCAGGCGGGTGTTCATTTCCAGGAAGTAGAAATCCTGGTCCTTGCCGACCACGAACTCCACCGTGCCCGCGCTCTGGTAGCCCACGGCCTTGGCCAGGGCCACGGCCTGCTCTCCCATGGCGCGGCGCGTGGCATCGCTGATGAAGGGGGACGGCGCCTCTTCGATCACCTTCTGGTGCCGGCGCTGGATGGAGCATTCGCGCTCGTTCAGGTAGATCACGTTGCCGTGGCCGTCGCCCAGCACCTGGATCTCGATGTGGCGCGGCTCCTGCACGAACTTCTCGATGAAGATGCGGTCGTCGCCGAAGCTGTTGCGTGCCTCGTTCTGGCAGCTGGCAAAGCCCTCGAAGGCTTCCTTGTCGTTGTAGGCCACGCGCAGGCCCTTGCCGCCGCCGCCGGCGCTGGCCTTGATCATCACGGGGTAGCCAATGCCCTTGGCGATTTCCACGGCGGCCTCGGGGCCGGCGATGGGATCGTTGTAGCCGGGGATGGTGCTCACGCCCGCCTTGTCGGCCAGCTTCTTGGAGGCGATCTTGTCGCCCATGGCCGCGATGGCCGCGTGCTTGGGGCCGATGAAGGCGATGCCCTCTTCCTCCACGCGCCGGGCGAAGGCCTCGTTCTCGGACAGGAAGCCGTAGCCCGGGTGCACGGCCTGCGCGCCGGTCTGCTTGCAGGCGGCAATGATGCGGTCGGCCTGCAGGTAGGACTCGCGGCTGGGAGCGGCACCGATGTGCACGGCCTCGTCGGCCAGCTTGACGTGGCGTGCCTCGCGGTCCGCATCGGAGTACACCGCCACGGTCTGTATGCCCATCTTGCGGGCGGTGGCGATGACGCGGCAGGCAATCTCGCCGCGGTTGGCAATCAGGATCTTCTTGAACATCTTCTTAGCCCATTCTTGGAACTAAATCATGGGAACCGGAGCTGTCGTCAGCTTCGCTGTCCCTGTTTTGCGCTTCGCCAGCACTGTCAGTAACCGGCGCGACCAACGCGAGGGACACCGAGGAAGGGCCGCCCCGCACCGAGGGTGTCGTCCCCCTCCCTCGCGAAGCGAGTTAGAGAGGGGGAAGCGGCGGAGCCGCTCAGGGGGTGCTTCACAAGGGGATGTTTCCATGCTTGCGCCACGGATTTTCCAGCTGCTTGTTCTTGAGCATCTGCAGCGAGCGGCAGATGCGCTTGCGCGTCTCGTGCGGCTGGATCACGTCGTCGATGAAGCCGCGCGCGCCCGCCACGAAGGGGTTGGCGAAGCGGGCCTTGTACTCGGCCTCGCGCGCGGCCAGCTTGGCGGGGTCGTTCTTGTCCTCGCGGAAGATGATCTCCACGGCGCCCTTGGCGCCCATCACGGCGATCTCGGCATGGGGCCAGGCCAGGTTGACGTCGCCGCGCAGGTGCTTGGAGGCCATCACGTCATAGGCGCCGCCGTAGGCCTTGCGCGTGATGACGGTGATCTTGGGCACCGTGGCCTCGGCATAGGCGTACAGCAGCTTGGCGCCGTGCTTGATGATGCCGCCGTACTCCTGGCTGGTGCCGGGCATGAAGCCGGGCACGTCCACGAAGGTGACCACGGGGATGTTGAAGGCATCGCAGAAACGCACGAAGCGCGCGGCCTTGATGGAGCTCTTGATGTCCAGGCAGCCGGCCAGCACCAGAGGCTGGTTGGCGACGATGCCCACGGTCTGCCCGTCCATGCGTGCAAAGCCCGTGAGGATGTTCTTGGCGTAGTCGGGCTGCAACTCGAAGAAGTCGCCGTCGTCCACGGTCTTGAGGATCAGCTCCTTCATGTCGTAGGGCTTGTTGGCGTTGTCGGGCACCAGGGTGTCCAGCGACTTGTCGGCGCGGTCCACGGGGTCCGAGGTGTAGCGCACGGGCGCCTTCTCGCGGTTGTTCAGCGGCAGGTAGTTGTAGAGGCGGCGCAGCATCATCAGCGCCTCCACGTCGTTGTCGAAGGCCATGTCGGCCACGCCGCTGCGCGTGGTGTGGGTGATGGCGCCGCCCAGCTCCTCGGCCGTGACCTCCTCGTGCGTCACGGTCTTCACCACTTCGGGGCCGGTGACGAACATGTAGCTGCTGTCCTTGACCATGAAGATGAAGTCGGTCATGGCCGGCGAATACACGGCGCCGCCCGCGCAGGGGCCCATGATCATGGAGATCTGCGGCACCACGCCGCTGGCCAGCACGTTCTTCTGGAACACGTCGGCATAGCCGCCCAGCGAGGCCACGCCTTCCTGGATGCGGGCGCCGCCCGAGTCGTTGAGGCCGATCACGGGGGCGCCGACCTTCATGGCCTGGTCCATGACCTTGCAGATCTTCTCGGCATGGGTCTCGGACAGCGCACCGCCGAAGACGGTGAAGTCCTGGCTGAAGACGAAGACCAGGCGGCCGTTGATCATGCCGTAGCCGGTGACCACGCCGTCGCCGGGGATCTTGCTGTCTTCCATGCCGAAGTCGGTGCAGCGGTGCTCGACGAACATGTCCCATTCCTCGAAGGTGCCGTCGTCCAGCAGCAGCTCGATGCGCTCGCGCGCCGTGAGCTTGCCCTTCTTGTGCTGTGCATCTATGCGCTTTTGGCCGCCACCCAGGCGGGCCTGTTCGCGCTTTGTCTCCAGTTGATCCAGGATGTCTTGCATGCTGCGATTCCTCTAACGTCTAACGGTAAGGTTTGTCTGGTCTTGTCTTGTCGGCCGTCACTGCGGCGCCGCCACGGGGCCTGCCTGCGCCTGCAGCAGATTTCTGGCGGCCGTGCTGGCCGCGATGCGCCCTGCTGCCACGTCGGCCTGCAGCTGGGGCAGCAGCGCCCGCACCTGCGGATGCTGCCGGAAGGCCTGCTTGAGGCCGGAGTCGATACGCTCCCACATCCAGGACAGCGCCTGGCGTTCGCGGCGCAGCGCCAGGCGCCCGTTGGCCTGCTGCAGGCGGCGGAATTCCTCCACCGCACCCCAGAAACCTTCAACGCCCTCCTTCTTGAGCGCGCTGATGGTGATGACCTGGGGCTGCCAAAGGCGCTCGTCGTGGTGGGCATGCTCGGGGTTGCCGTGCATGCCCAGCAGGCGCAGGCTGGAGGTGATCTGGGCCTGCGCGCGCGTGGCGGCATGGGGATCGATGTCGGCCTTGTTGATGACGACCAGGTCGGCCAGCTCCATCACGCCCTTCTTGATGGCCTGCAGGTCATCGCCCGCATTGGGCAGTTGCAGCAGGCAGAACATGTCGCACATGCCCTGCACGGCGATCTCGCTCTGGCCCACGCCCACGGTCTCGACGATGACCACATCGTAGCCAGCCGCCTCGCAGACCAGCATGGCCTCGCGGGTTTTCTCGGCCACGCCGCCCAGGGTGCCGCTGCTGGGGCTGGGGCGGATGTAGGCGTCCAGGTGAACGGACAACTGCTCCATGCGCGTCTTGTCGCCAAGGATGGAGCCGCCCGACACGGTGGATGAGGGGTCGATGGCCAGCACCGCCACCCGCAGGCCGCGTGCGATGAGGAACAGGCCCAGCGTTTCGATGAAGGTGCTCTTGCCCACGCCCGGCACGCCGCTGATGCCCAGGCGGAAAGACCCGCCCGTATGCGGCAGCAGGGCCGTGAGCAGCACATCGGCCGCCGCACGGTGGTCGGCGCGCGTGGATTCCAGCAGGGTGATGGCCTTGGCCATGGCCCGGCGCTGAACGGCGGGGTTGCCGTTCAGGATGCCGTCTTGCATTTGCTCGGGAGTCACTGCGGCGGGCTCAGAGGCTGTTGGCCTGGCGGATCTGTTCGAGCACATCCTTGGCGCTGGCCGGTATGGGGGTGCCCGGGCCATAGACGCCCTTGACGCCGGCGTTGTAGAGGAAGTCGTAGTCCTGCGCGGGAATCACGCCGCCCACGAAGACGATGATGTCGTCCGCGCCCTGGCGGCGCAGCTCCTCGATGATGGCCGGCACCAGGGTCTTGTGGCCGGCCGCCAG
The DNA here is from genome assembly GCF_020523835.1 of Delftia sp. Lp-1. NCBI lineage: Bacteria > Pseudomonadati > Pseudomonadota > Betaproteobacteria > Burkholderiales > Comamonadaceae > Delftia > Delftia sp. Lp-1. The sequence goes on from NZ_JAJALJ010000001.1 coordinate 2,505,882, forward strand.
CGTGGACACGCCCACCGCGTGCACGTCGTTCTCGATGGCCTGGCGCGCGCATTCCTCGGGTGTCTGGAACAGCGGTCCCATGTCCACGTCGAAGCCCAGGTCGGCAAAGGCCGTGGCCACCACCTTGGCGCCGCGGTCATGGCCGTCCTGGCCGAGCTTGGCGATCATCACGCGCGGGCGGCGGCCCAGTTGCTCGGACGATGCATCGATTTCGCCCTTGAGCTTTTCCCAGCCCTCGGCCGAGTCGTAGGCTGCTGCATACACGCCGGTCACCTTCTGCGTATCGGCGCGGTGGCGCCCGAAAACCTTCTCCAGTGCGTCCGAGACCTCGCCCACCGTGGCACGCAGGCGCACGGCCTGGATGGCCAGGTCCAGCAGGTTGCCCTCGCCGCTTTCGGCGGCCTGGGTCAGCGCCTGCAGGGCGGCCTCGACCTTGGCTGCATCGCGGCTGGCCTTGATCTGGTTCAGGCGTGCGATCTGGCTGTCGCGCACCTTGACGTTGTCCACCTCGAGGATGTCGATGGGATCTTCCTTGGCCAGCTTGTACTTGTTGACGCCAACGATGACATCCTTGCCCGAGTCGATGCGCGCCTGCTTCTCGGCGGCGGCGGCCTCGATCTTGAGCTTGGCCCAGCCCGAATCCACGGCGGCCGTCATGCCGCCCATGGCCTCGACCTCCTCGATGATCTTCCAGGCGGCGTCGGCCATGTCCTGGGTCAGCTTTTCCATCATGTAGCTGCCGGCCCAGGGGTCGATCACATTGGTGATGTGGGTCTCTTCCTGGATGATCAGCTGCGTGTTGCGCGCAATGCGGGCCGAGAACTCGGTGGGCAGCGCGATGGCTTCGTCAAAGCTGTTGGTGTGCAGGCTCTGCGTGCCGCCGAAGACGGCGGCCATGGCCTCGATGGTGGTGCGCACCACGTTGTTGTAGGGGTCCTGCTCGGTCAGCGACCAGCCGGAGGTCTGGCAGTGCGTGCGCAGCATCAGGCTCTTGGCCTTCTTGGCGCCGAAGCCCTTCATGATGCGGCACCACAGCAGGCGGGCCGCGCGCATCTTGGCGATTTCCAGGTAGAAATTCATGCCGATGGCCCAGAAGAAGGACAGCCGGCCCGCGAAATCGTCCACATCCATGCCCTTGGCCGTGGCGGTCTTGACGTACTCCTTGCCGTCGGCCAGCGTGAAGGCCAGTTCCAGCGCCTGGTTGGCGCCCGCCTCCTGCATGTGGTAGCCCGAGATCGAGATCGAGTTGAACTTGGGCATGTTCTTGCTCGTGTACTCGATGATGTCGCCGATGATGCGCATCGACGGCTGGGGCGGGTAGATATAGGTGTTGCGGACCATGAACTCCTTGAGGATGTCGTTCTGTATGGTCCCCGACAGCTGGTCCTGGGCCACGCCCTGCTCCTCGGCCGCCACCACGTAGCCGGCCAGCACGGGCAGCACGGCGCCGTTCATGGTCATGGACACGCTGATCTTGTCCAGCGGGATCTGGTCGAACAGCACCTTCATGTCTTCGACCGAATCGATGGCCACGCCGGCCTTGCCCACGTCGCCCGTCACACGCGGATGGTCGCTGTCGTAGCCCCGGTGCGTGGCCAGGTCGAAAGCCACCGACACGCCCTGCCCGCCGGCGGCCAGCGCCTTGCGGTAGAAGGCGTTGGACTCCTCGGCCGTGGAAAAGCCGGCGTACTGGCGAATGGTCCAGGGCCGGCCCGCGTACATGGTGGCCTGCGGGCCGCGGATGTAGGGCTCGAAGCCTGGCAGGCTATCCGTATGGGGCAGGTTGGCCGTGTCTGCCGCCGTGTACAGCGGCTTGACGTCGATGCCGTCGGGCGTGGTCCAGTGCAGTGCCTGGATGTCGCCCCCGGGAGCGGCCTTGGCGGCCGCCTGGGCCCATTTCTGCAGGTCGGCAGTTGCGAATTCCTGGCCGTTCTGCGCTGTCGGATGGTCTTGTCTCATGTTCTCAGGCTCGTGAATGACAGGTGCCCTTGAGGGCATGCCCCAGAGCTGCCGCAGTTTACATCATTCATAATTATTCATTCAAAATATCTTTGCCGATACAATCCGGGCCACATGTCGACAAACACCCTCACTCCCCGCGCTCTCTACGAACAGGTTGCAGAGAAGCTGCGCCTGCGCATCTTCGAGCACGAGCTGGCGCCCGGTGACTGGATCGACGAACTGAAGATTGCCGAGGAATACGGCATCAGCCGCACCCCGCTGCGCGAGGCCCTGAAGGTGCTGGCCGCCGAGGGCCTGGTCACCATGAAGGTGCGCCGTGGCGCCTATGTGACCGAGGTGTCGTCCAAGGACATTGCCGATGTCTATCACCTGCTGAGCCTGCTGGAATCCGATGCCGTCCAGGTGGTGGCCGAATCGGGCAGCGACGAAGAGCTTGCGGCCCTGCAGCAGACCCACGAGGAACTCAAGGCGCAGACGCGCGATGCAGACCGCTTCTTCGAACTCAACGAAAGTTTTCACATGCAGCTGCTGCAGATTGCCGACAACCGCTGGCGCAACCAGCTGGTGGCCGACCTGCGCAAGGTGATGAAGCTCAACCGCCACAAGTCGCTGTTCAAGCAGGGCCGCATCGAGGATTCGCTGGCCGAGCACGAGACCGTCATGCAGGCCCTGCTGCGCCGCGATGGCGCTGCAGCGGCCCAGGCCATGCGTCAGCATTTCCAGAACGGCCTGGCTGCGGCGTCCTGAAGCCTGCCGTTCGGCGCTCTTGCACAGCCGGCACCATCTGGCGCGGCCATAACGCGCAGGCAGCCGCCCCGTCTGGAATCGGGCCCGGTGTGCAACGGTGGCGACGTAGGCAGACATGCGGCTCCTGGTTGGTTTCAGAGTGGACACACGAAAACGCTGCAGTGCAGCATAAACGCGTGCGCCGCACCCTCTCATGTCCGAAGCTGACGCCAGGACCTGCGGAAAGCCCCGGCTATCATCAGCGGCTACATACACTTCGGCCCGCACCCTCCTCGCATGAGCATCCAAGACCCAGCCCGCGCCCCTTCCCTGGCCATGAGCCTGCCAGCCGATGCCAGCATGGCCACGGCCTCCACCCTGGTGGAAATGCTGGCCCTGCGCGTGCAGCAGACGCCCGCAGGCGATGCCTACCGGGCCTATGACGAGGATGTGCGCAGCTGGAAGACGCTGAACTGGGCACAGGCCGGCGAGCGCGTGGCCCTCTGGGCGCAGGCGCTGGCCGCACAGGAGCTGCCGGCAGGATCGCGCATCGCCATCCTGCTGCCCAACGGGCTGGACGCCATGTCCATCGACCTGGCCAGCCTGCGCTGCGGCCATGTGCCCGTGCCGCTGCACGCCATAGACAACGCGGGCAGCATTGCCTACATCCTGGCCAACGCCCAGGTGTCCATGCTGTTCGTGGCACAGCAATCCACTTGGGACAAGATCTGCGCCACGGGCCAGGCCCTGCCTGCGCTGCGCAAGGTGGTCGTGGCATCGGCCAAGCCGGCTTCCCGGGCCGCAGAGCCTGAAGCCGAAGGCGATGCCGCCGCACTGGAGGCCCTGCGCCAGATCCCCGTGCAACCGCTGGCCCAATGGCTGGCTGAAGGCGGCGCAGTCCCCCTGCCCCCGCCTCCCTCTGCCGAGGACCTGGCCGCCGTGGTCTACACCTCGGGCACCACGGGCAAGCCCAAGGGCGTGATGCTCACGCACCGCAACGTGGTCTCCAACGTGCAGGCCGTGATGCAGCGGCTGCAGCCGCGCAGCGATGATGTTTTCCTCTCCTTCCTGCCGCTGTCGCACACCTTCGAGCGCACGGCTGGCTACTACCTGGCGCTGGCCGTGGGCGCCTGCGTGGCCTATGCGCGTTCTGTGGCCCAGCTGGCCGAGGATCTCAAGACCCAGCGCCCCACGGTGCTGGTGTCCGTGCCACGCATCTACGAGCGCGTGCACGCCAAGGTCATGGAGACGCTGGCCCGCGCACCGCTCAAGGCCCAGCTGTTCGAGCTGGCCCAGGCCAGGGGCTGGCAGCGATTTTGTGAAACACAAGGCATTGCCGATGCGCAAGCGCCCCAGCCCGAAGTGCCGGGCTGGATGCAATGGCTGCCCTGGCCGGTGCTCAACCACCTGGTGGCCAAGCCGCTGCTGGCCCAGTTCGGTGGCCGCGTGCGCGTGGCCGTGAGCGGCGGCGCCCCGCTGTCGCCGACGATTGCGCGCTGTTTTCTGGGCTTGGGCCTGCCGCTGATCCAGGGCTATGGAATGACGGAAACCTCACCCGTGGTCTGTGCCAACACGCTGGAGGACAACCACCCCGCCACCGTGGGCCGCGCCTTGCCCGGCGTGGAGGTGCGGATTGGCGAGAACCGGGAGCTGCAGGTGCGTGGCCCCTGCGTGATGCGCGGCTATTGGGAGCGCCCCGAAGACACCGCCAAGACCTTCACCGACGACGGCTGGCTGCGCACGGGCGACCAGGCGGTGATCGAGGACGGGCGCGTGCGCATACAGGGACGCATCAAGGAAATCATCGTCACCTCCACCGGCGAAAAGATTCCACCGGCCGACCTGGAGCTGGCCATTACCGGCGACCCGTTCTTCACCCAGGTCTTTGTCGTGGGCGAAGACCGCCCCTTCATCGCCGCCGTGGCCGTGATCGAACGCGGCGAATGGCAGGCCATGGCCCAGCGCCTGGGCCTGGATCCCGAAGACCCCAAGAGCCTGAACCACTCCGCCGCCGAACGCGAGGCACTGGCACGCATCGAAAAGCAGGTGGCCAGCTTTGCCCGCTATGCCGTGCCACGCGCCGTGCATCTGGAGCTGGAGCCCTGGACCATAGAAAACGGGCTGATGACACCTACCCTCAAGCTCAAGCGCAACAACCTCATGACGCGGTTCGAGTCCCAGATTGCCGCCATGTACAGCAAGCCTGCCGAGCGCTGGCAAGGCCGCAACAGCGCGGGTTGACCCCCTGTTCCTGACAAGCAGCCGCCGCTCAAAACGGCGGCTTTTTCTATTTTTGATACGAATTTAATTTATGTAAGTTACATTGAATTGATCAAAAGAAAGGAAGAGCGCACTGCGCACGCTCTTCCTGGGTCTGCGTCAAGCAGCTGCCAGTGTCAGGCTGGGGCTCGCCATGCCGATCTCCTTCACCGAGCTGATCTGGAACGTGGCCACCGCCTGTGCCAGCACCCGCGCCTGCCGTTCCAGGCTGGCCGCAGCGGCTGCTGACTCTTCCACCAAGGCGGCATTCTGTTGCGTGACCTGGTCCATCTGGGAGACGGCCTGGGTGATCTGCCCCAGGCCACCGCTCTGCTCCACGCTGGAGGCAGAGATGGCCTCGATCAGCGATGCCACCTCGCTCACCTGGGCTTCAATGGCATCCATGGCCTTGCCTGCTTCCCGGACCTGGTTGCCGCCCGTTCGCACCTTGTCGGTGGATGCCGTGATCAGTGCCTTGATCTCCCGCGCCGCTGCGGCGCTGCGCTGGGCCAGGGAGCGCACTTCCCCGGCCACCACGGCAAAGCCCCTGCCCTGCTCGCCTGCCCGCGCGGCCTCCACCGCTGCATTGAGCGCCAGGATATTGGTCTGGAAGGCAATGGAGTCGATCACGCCCGTGATCTCGGCAATCTTTCCGCTGCTGGCCGAGATTTCGTCCATGGTGCCGATGACCCTGGCGACCGCGCCGCCGCCCACGCCGGCCACCTCCTTGGCACGCACGGCCAGGGCGCTGGCCTGCCGCGCGTTCTCTGAGCTCTGGCCCACGTTGCCGGCCAGCTGCTCCATGGACGCCGCCGTTTCCTGCAGGCTGGAGGCCTGGTGCTCGGTGCGGCTGCTCAAATCCTGGTTGCCGGCAGCGATCTGGCTGGACGCCGTGGTCACCGACTCCACCCCGCGCCGCACATCGCCAACGATGTTTGCCAGCGACTCGCGCATGGCACTCATGGAGCGCAGCAAGTCGCCGACCTCGTCACGCCCAGTGGCCTGGATTTCCGAAGCCAAGTCGCCCTGCTCGATGTGCCGGGCCACTTCCACGGCCGACTTCAAGGGCACCGTGATGGAGCGCGTGACCATGTAGCCCAGGGCCACGGCCAGGATGACGGCAGCCGCCACAAAACCGTAGATCAGCATCTGCGACCGTGCAAAAACCTCCCTGGAGTCCCCATAGACATCCTCCGACGTCTTGAGCTGCAGCTCGACCAGCTCGCCGATCTTGGCGCTGATGGGGTCGATGCTGGAATACAGCGAGCCGTCGAACTCATCCAGGCTGCCGGCCTTCTTGCCGTCCAGTTGCTTGAGGCGCTGCAGCAGTTTGTCGATGCTTTGGTTGGCCGGCGCGAACAGTGCCTGGGCCTGCTTGGCCAGCATGGCCTCCTGCGCTGTGAGCTGGGTGGACGAGTAGCTGCGCCAGGCGGCCTCGATCACGGGCAGCGTGCCCGAGATGCTGGCCGATGCCTCCTGCGCCGTGATCAGGCCCGCATTGGCTTTATTGACCGTGTCTATGACGTTGACGGCATAGGCATCCGCAATCTGCTTGAGCTGCTTGAGTGGAACCACACGGTCCTGGTACAGGGTCTCCGTGCCCGAAAACACATGGCCCAGCGCCCTTGCGCCGACGCCCCCTACGGCCATCAGGCAGACCAGCAGGACAAGAAAGACGGCTGTAAGCCGGGTACCGATACGCACATCGCTGAGTTTTTTCATCGCAGAACCTCTGGCCCAGTGCTGCCGTCGGTATAGGCCATCGCTATCGCATCCAGGCAGTCACATTAGCTGCCTTATCGGTAGCGGTGGCCGATTTCTTGAGAGACAAAACTCAATAAGTTCCGCGAGATGTGTAAAGACACCCGCCACAGTGCGGATGCCCAGCCCCTGCCCTCACCCCCGTTGCCAGGCCAACCCATCCAAGGCACGGCAAATCCATTCATGTAAGTTACATCAAGATGATCAAAAAATGGCCCGTGAAAGCACGAGCCATTTCCATTCAGACGTAGACGTCGACCACGCCACCCAGTCCGGGCGCCTTGTTGCTCTTCGGCTGGGACGGCGACTTGGCTTCGGCCGCCTGCTGCTGCTCGCGCTGCTTGTCGATCTGGGCCTGCTGCCTGGCGCGCATGAGCGCCTCGATCTGACTTTGCACCATCATGATCTGCGACTGCAGCAGCTTGGCCTTCGTCTGCTTGGCCTTGGCGTCGATGTTCTCGGAAGACACTTCCTTGAGCGCCTGCTGCAGTTCCTTGAGCTTGCGCTGCAACGCAACGATGTCATTGCCGCCGGAGGATGAAGCGGCTCCCGAGGCGGAAGCCGATGTGGAGGATGAGACTTGCATGCCTCATACATCGTCCACCGCCGCACAAACTGAAGGCCGAAAACACGCCTGCCCTGCCAGTAGTCACCCCAGCACATACCGCAGCGCTGCCGCCGATGCAATGCCGATCAGCACCGTCGGCAGAATGGGCAGCCGGCTCGCGGCCACCATCGTCACCACCAGGGCCAGCAGATCGGCCGGCCGCTCGGACACAAACGCCGGGGCGATCACCGAGATCAGCACGCAGCCCGGCAGGCTTTCCATCACGTACTGCATGCGCGGGCTCAGCGTGCGCCCGCGCAGCAGCAGGTAGCCGATCACCCGCGTGAAATACGTGCTGCACGCCATGAGCACCAGCGTCAGCAAGGTTGTGGCTTCCATCGCTCAGCTCCTGGGCGCCAGCAAGGCCGCGCAGATCAGGCCAGAGACGGCGCCCGCCGCCACATACCAGGCGCCAGGCACCAGCTTGTAGACCAGGGCCGCTGTCACCAGGCTCACCAGCCAGGGCCGGCAAGGCCTGACGCCCTTCCACATGCCGCGCAGCAGCACCAGAAACACGGCGGTGAACGCCATGTCGAAGCCGTACTGCTCCAGGTCGCCAATGCGCGGCCCCAGAAAGGCACCGGCTGCCGTGCACGAGACCCAGGCCATGTACAGGCCCGCCGACACGCCCATGTAGTAAGGCAGGCTCACGCGCCGGGCGGCACTGCGCTGCGCGTCTGCGAGGGCCAGCGCCCAGCTTTCGTCACACATGAAGAACAGGGCCGGCAGCGCCCGGCGCCTGGGCAGATGGCGCAAATAGGGCGCCAGCGCCGCACCCATCAGGATGTGCCGGCAATTGACCAGGAAAGACATGGCGACGATCAGCAGCACATGCGGCGGCGAGGTCCACAGCCGTATGGCCGTGAACTCCGAGCCGCCGCCGAAGTTCATCCCGGTCATGAGAGGAACCTCCAGCGGTGCCAGCCCCTTTTGCACGGCCTGGGCACCCAGCACCAGGGCAAAGGGCACGAAACCCAGCATCACGGGAATCGCATCCCTGAAGCCGCGAAAGGCCTCGGAACTGCGGGAGACGGAATCTGCCGAAACGGCAGCGGGGGAAAGTGGAATGGATGAAGACATGGAGAGCGGCGATTGTCGGCCTGCGCCGCTGGAATTTGCTGCTGATTCATGCTTCCACCAGCCATTTCACGGCTGTTCATGCCGATTTATTCGAGAAACTAGAAATAATCTGCTGCACAAGCGCTGCACAAGCGCCGCTCAACCCATTTCCATGGCTGTCGGCGCTCCTCGGATGGCCGCGCCTGCCCTCCTGACATTTCACGAAACCCAACGGCCATTGGCTCCCGCCATGCTGCAGTGCGTCGCAAACGGCTGTGCCGGCCAGGGCGGCGGCGGGACCATGAAGCCCTCATCACTTCGCTTCACCTGAAAGGTTCCCCATGCGCACCTCCGACTTCACCCGCTTCATCGCCCTGACCGCCCTCAGCCTGGGCCTGGCCGGCACCGCCCTCGCCCAGGACACCACGCCCTCCTCCACGGCTGCCCCCACCGACCTCAGCCGCGCCCAGGTGCTGGCCGACCTGGAAATGTGGCACCGCGCCGGACTCACCTATCTCTCCGACCGCGAGATCGACGTCCGCTCCACCGAATACCAGCGAGGCCTGGAGCGCTACCAGCAACTGCGCGCCAGCCCCGCCTACCGCGAGGCCGTGGCAAGGCTGGAGAAGGGACATGCCGTGGCCCAGGACAAGTGAGCTTGAAGGAGGCCGGTGGCGGATCTGAGGAGCTGAAAGCCACCGGCAGGTCTGGATAACCCTGATCCCGTCCCCGGCACCCTCGCGTCACACGGTCAGCCGGTGTTTCTGCAATAATTGCCGCAACAATCATTGCGCAGTCAATTATTTCACCCGCAGACACCATGACCCAGCCTCCCCTGCCCAACGGCCTGCAGCCCTCGGACTTCTACAGCCCAGGCAGCTACACGCCCTTCGAGAGCGTGGGGTTCCTCATGCGCAAGGTGCTCAGTTCCATCCTCCAGCAGGCCGATGCGCAGTTGGCCGAGCATGAGCTGACCTATGTGCAGTGGCTGCCGCTGTACAAGCTGCTGCTGTGCAGCGACGCCACGAATGCCGGCATGGCGCGTGACCTGGGGCTGGATCCGGCCTCCATCACGCGGGCGCTGGACCGGCTCGAATCCAAGGGCATGCTGCGGCGCGAGCGCTCCACGGTGGACCGGCGCGTGGTCAAGCTGGTGCTGACCGATGAAGGCCGTGCCATGGCGGCCAAGGTGCCGCAGGTGCTGTCCAGCGTGATGAATGCCCATATGGCCGGCTTCAGCCATGACGAGTCCCGCCAGCTGCTGGACATGCTGCGCCGGCTGCTGGCCAACGGCGATGCGATGCGCGCGCCGGACGCTGCGCCGCCGGCCCCTGCGCCTGCCACGCCCATCGGCTGACTGCGCCAGCCCCCTTTTTCCGCCCCGGTTTCCGATTTCCTGATTCTTGACCCCCAACAGGCAGACCACCATGCCCAAATCCTTTGTTTCCGTGTCCGCCGCGCCCCGCCGCGTGGCCGCCGCAGCGGCCACACTGTGCGCCGCGCTGGCCCTGGCCGGTTGTGCTTCCCAGGGCCCGGCCCATGAGCCGCTGGCCCGGCTGGGCGCCGCCGACCTGGGGCTGACGGCCCAGTCCGAGACAGGCGCCAGTACCAGCCTGCCCGCCGCCGATTGGTGGAAGTCCCTGGGCGATGCCCAGCTGGATGCGCTGATCGCCCAGGCACTGCAGGGCAGCCCCAGCCTGGCCATGAGCCGCGCCCGCTTCGACAAGGCGGCCGCCCTGGCCACGGCCACAAGCACGGCCACCGATGTGCGCGGCACGCTCGGCGTCGACGCCACGCGCCAGCACTACAGCGCCAACGGCCTGGTGCCCGCACCCATTGCCGGCCATACCTACAACACCGGCAACCTGCAGGCCGGCCTGAGCTGGACACCGGATTTCTTTGGCCGCCATGCCGCCGACCTGCAGGCCGCCCTGGGCCAGGCCCGTGCCGCCCAGGCCGACAGCGCCGCCGCCGCCAACCAGCTCGCCGCCCAGGTGGCGCGCAGCTATGTGGCGCTGGCTCGCCTGATTGCCCAAAAGGATGTGGCTGGCCGCACGCTGACCCAGCGCCAGTCGCTGCTGGACCTGAGCCAGCAGCGCACGCGCGCCGGGCTGGACAGCCAGGTGGAGCTGACCCAGGCCCAGGCCGGCCTGCCCGATGCCGGCACCCAGATCGAAATGCTGGACGAGCAGATCACGCTGGCGCGCCGCACCATCGCCGTGCTCTGCGGGCAGGCGCCCGAGGCGCAGCTGCAGCTGGCGCCCCGTCTGGCCGCGCTGCAGATCCAGGCTGTGCCCGGCCAGTTGGGTGCCGACCTGCTGGGCCGCCGCCCCGATGTGGTGGCCGCGCGCTGGCGCGTGGAGTCCGCAACGCAGGGCATAGAGAGCGCGCGGGCGGATTTCTATCCCGATATCAACCTGACGGCCTTCATCGGCCTCAATGCCATCGGCCTGGACAACCTGTTCAAGGGCAGCTCGCGCCAGATGGGCATCACGCCCGCGCTGCGCCTGCCCCTGTTCGACGGCAAGCGCCTGCGCGCCCAGTTGCGTGGCACGCAGGCCGACCTGGACACCGCCATCGCCCAGTACAACGGCGTGGTGCTCGATGCGGTCAAGGAAGCGGGCGACGCCCTCACTTCCGTGCAATCGCTGGTGCGCCAACAGCAGCTGCAGGCCGAGTCGCTGGAGAAGGCCGAACGCGCCTACGACTTTGCCGTGCAGCGCTACAAGGCCGGCCTGGCCAGCCAGGTGACGGTGCTGAACACCGAAACCCAGGTGATCACCCAGCGCCGCCTGGACGTGGACCTGCGCGCCCGCGCGCTGGACACGCGCGTGTCGCTGATGAAGGCGCTGGGCGGCGGCTGGACCGATGGCACGGCTGCCGTGCAGGTCAGCCAGCACTGAGATCGCAACCCGCACAGGAATCCAACGCACTCTTGACCCTCCACCGGGCAGACCGCCAGCCAGCGTGACAGACCGCCAGCTCCCTGCCCCGGCCGCAAAACCACATTCACAGATAACAAAGCGCCGTACACCATGACCGAAACCAACAAGCAAGCACCCAGCCCTGCCGCCGCACCGGCCGCAGCCTCGCCCGTGGCCAATCCGCAGGGCCGCCGCAAGGGCCTGACCCTCATCGCCGCAGCCGTCGCGGTGGCCGCCGTCGCCTGGGGCGGCTGGCACTGGATGGTGGCCCGCAACTACCAGACCACGGACAACGCCTATGTGGCGGGCAACGTGGTCCAGATCACGCCGCAGATCGGCGGCACGGTGATCAGCATCGGCGCCGACGACACCGACTACGTCAAGCCCGGCCAGCTGCTGGTGCAGCTGGACTCGGCCGATGCCCTGGTCGCCCTGTCCCAGGCGGAGTCGCAACTGGCCCAGACCGTGCGCCAGGTGCGCACCCTGTACGCCAACAATGCGCCCCTGGTGGCCCAGGTGGCCCAGCGCGAGGCCGACCTGGCCCGCCTGCAGGCCGATGCCGCCCGCGCCCGCGAGGATGTGGACCGCCGCCGCCCGCTGCTGGCCACCGGCGCCGTGGGCAAGGAAGAGTTCGACCACGCCCAGTCCCTGGCCCGCACGGCAGGCAATGCCGCCTCTGCAGCAGAAGCCGCCGTGCGCGCCGCCAAGGCGCAGCTGACCGCTGCCGAAGCCCAGACCAAGGGCAGCAGCGCCGAAGAGCACCCCAGCGTGATCGCCGCTTCCGCCAAGGTGCGCGAGGCCTATCTGGCGCTGCAGCGCACGCGCCTGGTCTCTCCCGTGGAAGGCTATGTGGCCAAGCGCGGCGTGCAACTAGGCCAGCGCGTGGCCTCGGGCGCGCCGCTGATGACCGTGGTGGGCCTGCACAACCTCTGGGTGGATGCCAACTTCAAGGAAAGCCAGCTGGCCCAGCTGCGCATCGGCCAGAAGACCGAGCTGACGGCCGATGTGTACGGCGACAAGATCAGCTACCACGGCACCGTGGTGGGCATGGGCGCAGGAACCGGCGCGGCCTTCTCGCTGCTGCCCGCGCAAAACGCCACCGGCAACTGGATCAAGGTGGTGCAGCGCGTGCCCGTGCGCATTGCGCTGGCGCCGGAAGACCTGGCCCAGCACCCGCTGCGCGTGGGCCTGTCGATGGAGGCCAAGGTGGACGTGCGCGACCAGCAGGGTGAAGTGCTGGCAACCGCCACGCGCAATGCCCCCGTGGCCCAGACCTCCATCTACGACATGGCGTTGCCCCAGGCGGAGGAACGCATCGCCCACATCGTGGCGGGCCAGAACGTGGCGCCGCTCAAGCAGTTGCCCGAGCTGCCGCCCATTGCCATGGCCGATGCGCAAGACAGGTCACAGGGCAAGGCGCCAGCCGCAGTGGCCTCCGCGCCGGTTGACGCGCAGGCCACGCAGTCCAAGTAAGCAGGCATCGCTTCCCCGCCTTCCCAGAACCTACGCGGACTGCCTATGACTTCCTCTACCACCGCCGTGCCGGAGCCGGCGCAGCCGGGTGGGCCGACCGTGCCGCCTGCCGCGCCACCCTCTGCATCGCCTGCCATGCCCGCACGGCCCGCACCGCTCAAGGGCGCCCAGCTGGCCCTGGGCACGCTGGCCCTGTCGCTGGCCACCTTCATGAACGTGCTGGACTCGTCCATTGCCAACGTCGCCATTCCGGCGATCTCGGGCGACGTGGGCGTCAGTCCCAGCCAGGGCACCTGGGTGATCACCAGCTTTGGCGTGGCCAATGCCATCTCGGTGCCGCTCACGGGCTGGCTCACCCAGCGCTTCGGCGCCGTGCGCCTGTTCACTATGAGCGTGCTGCTGTTCGTGCTGACCTCCTGGCTGTGCGGCTTTGCCTCGTCGCTGGAGATGCTGGTGCTGTTCCGCGTGCTCCAGGGGCTGGTCGCCGGACCCATGATCCCGCTGTCGCAGACACTGCTGCTGTCCAGCTACCCGCCGGCCAAGGCCGGGGTGGCCCTGGCGCTGTGGGGGATGACCACCCTGGTGGCGCCCGTGGTCGGCCCGCTGCTGGGGGGCTGGATCACGGACAACATCTCCTGGCCGTGGATCTTCTACATCAACGTGCCCGTGGGCCTGCTGTCGGCCCTGATGACCTGGAGCATCTACCGCAGCCGCGAGACCCCTACGCGCAAGCTGCCCATCGACTCCGTGGGCCTGGCCCTGCTGGTGCTGTGGGTGGGCGCGCTGCAGCTGATGCTGGACAAGGGCAAGGAGTTGGACTGGTTCGCCTCGGGCGAGATCGTCACGCTGTGCGTGCTGGCCATCGTGAGCTTCGTGGTCTTCCTGGTCTGGGAGCTGACGGATGCGCACCCGGTGGTGGACCTGCGCCTGTTCATGCGCCGCAATTTCGCGGCGGGCTCGGTGGCACTGTCGATTGCCTACGGCCTGTTCTTCGGTAACGTGGTGCTGCTGCCGCTGTGGCTGCAGCAGTGGATGGGCTATACCTCCACCACGGCCGGCATGGCGCTGGCGCCGGTGGGCATCTTCGCCATCATCCTGACGCCGCTGGTGGGCCGCAAGGTCACGCAGTGGGACCCGCGCAAGATGGCCACGGGCGCCTTCGTCGTGTTCGCCCTGGTGCTGTGGATGCGCTCGCGCTTCACGGTGGAGACGGACTTCATGCACATCCTGGTGCCCACGCTGATCCAGGGCGGGGCCATGGCGTTCTTCTTCATCCCGCTGACGACGATCACGCTGTCGGGCATCTCGCCGGACCGTATCCCGGCCGCCGCCGGCCTGAGCAACTTCGTGCGCATCACGGCGGGGGCCATGGGCACCTCCATCGCCACCACGCTCTGGGAAAACCGCGCCGCGCTGCACCACGCCCATCTGACCGAAGGGCTGATCCAGGGCCAGGGCGTGTTCGGCGTCACCCTGCAGGGGCTACAGGCCGCAGGCCTGAGCCAGGCGCAGGCGCTGGCCCAGATCAACCGGCTCATCGACCAGCAGGCCTACACGCGGGCGGCGGACGACATCTTCCTGGCATCGTCCGTGCTGTTCCTGGTGCTGATCGTGCTGATCTGGATGACCAGGCGCCCTGCGGGCCATGCCGGTGGTGCCGAGGCGGCCGGCGCCCATTGAGGCCCAGCTTGCGGCCATCACGACAAGGAGCTGCCTGCAGGGGCAGCTCCTTTTTTGTTTACATGACGACACGCAAGGCGCCTTGAATCGGGCCGCCAAGACCACCATCTCGACAGGGCTGCGCCACCGGTTCCATGATGGCGGCGGCCTGAACACCGACGGAGCACCGTGAAAACACCCCGCATCTTCCGCGCCCCGATTGCCGACTACGCCCAGTCACCCCAGTCGGTGGGCGGGCGCTTTCGCAACGTCCATCCCCGCCCCGCCAACGCGCCCCAGCCCGACGCCAAGGTGATGTGGGACTTCTTCTTCAACAAGCCCAAGGACACCGAGCCTGCGGCGCCCCTGCCCGTGCAGCGGCTCACCCCGGCCGACCTGGCCGCCGCGCCTGAGCGCAGCCTGTACCGCCTGGGCCACTCCACGCTGCTGATGAAGCTGCGCGGCGGCTGGTGGATCACCGACCCGGTGTTTGCCGAGCGCGCCTCGCCCTTTTCCTTCATCGGCCCCAAGCGCTTTCATGCGCCGCCCATCGCCCTGCATGAACTGCCCGCGCTGCGCGGCGTGGTGCTCTCGCACGACCACTACGACCATCTGGACCGTGCCACCATCCGCGCCCTGGCGCCCCGGGTCGACTTCTTCCTGTGCACGCTGGGCGTGGGCGACCGGCTCATGGACTGGGGCGTGGCCCCCGAGAAGGTGCGCCAGTTCGACTGGTGGCAGGACGTGCAGGTGGACGGCCTGCGCTTCACGGCCACGCCGGCCCAGCATTTCTCGGGCCGGGGCCTGCGCGACGGCAACCGCACGCTGTGGGCGTCCTGGGTCATCGAGGACCTGGCAAGCGCCGACACGCTGCGTGTCTTCTTCAGCGGCGACGGCGGCTATTTCGACGGCTTTGCGGAAATCGGCCGGCGCTTCGGTCCCTTCGACCTCACGCTGATGGAAACCGGCGCCTACGACCCGCACTGGCCCTATGTGCACATGCACCCGGCCCAGACCGTCCAGGCCCATCGCGACCTGGGCGGACGCTGGCTGCTGCCCATTCACAACGGCACCTTCAGCCTGGCCATGCATGCCTGGTGGGACCCCTTCGAGCGCGTGCTGGCCCTGGGTGCCGAGCACGGCATTGCCGTGGCCACCCCCATGATGGGCGAGCGCGTGGACCTGGCCGCCCCCCACGCAGGCGAGCGCTGGTGGCGTGCCCTGGTGCCCCATGCCGTGCAGGATGCCGCCGCATCAGCGCCACAGGCCCAGCCGCGATAAATCCGTTTTTGCTGCATTGCGTCATCGGCCTACGCGGGCCGGCATCCATCTGGATAAAGTGGAACCGGCAAGTGGATCCAGAGCTTCAGGAGCGCACATGGCAAACCGCAAATCATCCAAGGCCGCCTCGGTGGCCCGTCAGGCCACCGATCTGGCCATTGCCGCACCGCAGGTGGTGGCGCACAGGCTCACCCGCATGGCGCTGGCCGGGGCCAATCCCTCCGCAAGTGACCGTCGCGAATTCACGCGCATGGTGTCCGAGAAACAGACAGCCTTCCACCAATCCTGGGCCGCCATGGGCCTG
Source organism: Delftia sp. Lp-1 (assembly GCF_020523835.1). Lineage (NCBI taxonomy): Bacteria > Pseudomonadati > Pseudomonadota > Betaproteobacteria > Burkholderiales > Comamonadaceae > Delftia > Delftia sp. Lp-1. The sequence goes on from NZ_JAJALJ010000001.1 coordinate 2,521,897, forward strand.
CAGTCCATGGTCGCCAGCCAGACCCTGATGCAGACCTGGATGCGCATGTGGTGGATGCCCTGGAGCGCTTCCAGCTGGAACGGCGGCGCACTGGCATCGCAGGCCTCGCAGTGGAACAACGCCATGTGGGGCGTGGTGGGCAAGGGCATGGCCCCCGTGCACCGCACCGCAGTGGCCAACGCAAGGCGCCTGGCGCGCGGCTGATCCATCCATATCAAACCCGCTCCATTGGCAGGAGCGGCACGGCGCGGCAGGGCCGATGCGGGGCGAGGTTCGGGTATCCTCGCGGCCTTCGTTCCGTTTTGCTGCGCTGCCGCATTTCCAGGCATGGACTCCATGCAGAGACTGAAAACACAGCCGCGGCAGGCGGATTCCCCCTTTCTGCCATCGCTTTGCCAGTCTTCCCCGGAGTTCTCTGATGACACACAAGGCCCCGCCAACCGGCCAGGGCCTGCACGGTCAAGACGACCTGCAGCGCAATCTCACCAACCGCCATATCCAGCTCATCGCCATTGGCGGGGCCATAGGCACGGGCCTGTTTATGGGCTCGGGCAAGACCATCAGCCTGGCCGGCCCGTCCATCATCTTTGTCTACACCATCATCGGCGTGATGCTGTTCTTCGTGATGCGAGCCATGGGCGAGCTGCTGCTGTCCAACCTGCAGTACCGCTCCTTCATCGACTTCTCGTCCGACCTGCTCGGGCCCTGGGCCGGCTTCTTCACGGGCTGGACGTACTGGTTCTGCTGGATCGTCACGGGCATTGCCGACGTGATCGCCATCTCGGCCTACTCGCAGTTCTGGTTCCCGGACCTGCCGCAGTGGGCACCGGCCATCGCCTGCGTGGGCCTGCTGCTGGGCCTGAACCTGCTGACGGTAAAGCTGTTCGGGGAGATCGAGTTCTGGTTCGCCATGATCAAGATCGTGGCCATCGTGGCCCTGGTGGGCACGGGGCTGTACATGGTGGGTGCCGCCTTCGTCTCGCCTGCGGGGCGTGCGGCCAGCCTCGCCAACCTCTGGAATGACGGCGGCATGTTCCCCAACGGGATGATGGGCTTCTTCGCGGGCTTCCAGATCGCGGTGTTCGCCTTCGTGGGCATCGAGCTGGTGGGCACCACGGCGGCCGAGGCCAAGGACCCCGAGCGCACGCTGCCGCGGGCCATCAATTCGATTCCCGTGCGCATCATCGTGTTCTACGTGCTGGCCCTGATCGCCATCATGGCCGTCACCCCCTGGCGCGACGTGGTGCCGGGCAAGAGCCCGTTCGTGGAGCTGTTCGTGCTCGCAGGCCTGCCGGCCGCCGCAGGCGTGATCAATTTCGTGGTGCTGACTTCGGCCGCCTCGTCGGCCAACAGCGGCGTGTTCTCCACCAGCCGCATGCTCTACGGCCTGGCACTCAAGGGCGATGCGCCCCGGGCCTTCCACCGGCTGTCGCGCAGCAGCGTGCCCTCGCGCGGGCTGCTGTTTTCCTGCACCTGCCTGCTGGCCGGCGCGTTTCTGATGTGGGTGGTGCCCGATCTGGTGGAAGCCTTCACGCTGGTGACCACGGTATCGGCCATTCTGTTCATGTTCGTGTGGTCGCTGATCCTGCTGTCGTACATGGCCTACCGGCGCCAGCGCGCAGCCCTGCATGAGGCCTCGCGCTACAAGATGCCCGGCGGCGTGGCCATGTGCTGGGCCTGCCTGGTGTTCTTTGCCGCCATCCTGGGCCTGCTCACCCTGCAGGCCGACACGCGCCAGGCGCTGGTGGTGACGCCGGCTTGGTTTGCCCTGCTGGCCATCGCCTACCAGTTCGTGCGCCGCCAGGCTTCGCGCCAGTCGGCGGAGCGCTCCACCGCCCTTGCAGGCACGGCAGCCGAACCGCGCTGACCCTCTCCCGGCCGCCCCCCTGCGCATGGGGGCGGCCATTGCAGGGGGCTTTTGGCGCCCGCGCTCCCTCTGCGGCCCCTTCTGCGCCCACCTTCTGCGCCTCCGCTGCCCCCTCTTGCTGCGCACCAAACTTGTGCACAGCATCTTTGGCCTGTCCAGCAGTTAGATAACGAGTGAACAAAAAAACAACTGTCTTTACGCCAACAAAAAGATGTGGATACAAATCGTTATCATTCGCACCTTGATTTTTAACCAAACCGGAACTTTACAAAGATGGTCAGAATCTCGGTGCTCCGCCCGCTTCCTCTTTGCGCCGCCCTGGCATGCACAGCCATGGCCCATGCCCAGTCAGCCGACAACAAGGCCGACACGTCCCTGTCCACCGTGGTGGTGACCGCCTCGGGCACAGCCGTGGACATCAAGGAAGCGCCGGCCAGCATCAGCGTGATCACCCGCGAGGACATCGAGCGCAAGCCCGTCACCAGCATCGGCGAGCTGCTGTCCACCATTCCCGGCGTGACCGGCGGCCTGTCCGGCACGGGCGCCCAGTCCAAGATCAAGCTGCGCGGCCTGCCCGAGAAGTACACGCTGATCCTGGTGGACGGCAAGCGCCAGGGCAACTCGGCCGGCATCAACTACCGCGACGACCTGGGCTCGCAGGATCTGGACTGGATCTCGCCCGAGATGATCGAGCGCATCGAGGTGGTGCGCGGTCCCATGTCCTCGCTGTACGGCTCGGACGCCATGGGCGGCGTGATCAACATCATCACGCGCAAGATCGGCAAGCGCTGGAGCGGCTCGACCACGCTGAACTACAGCAAGCCCTCCGACGGCGACCGCGGCGACACGCGCCAGCTGGGCTTCAACATCAGCGGCCCGCTGTCCGACAAGTTCGGCCTGCGCCTGGGCGGCAACTACACGGACCGCGCTGCCGATGAGAGCACGGGCGGCTTCCCGGGCACCTACCAGTCCACGGCCGGCTCGCGCAAGCAAAACCTCAACGCCCTGCTCAACTGGCAGCTCACGCCCGACCAGGTGATCGGCATCGAGGCCGCGCAAGGCATCCAGCGCGCCACGGGCTCCGACGCGCGCACGGCGTCGGGCGACCAGGTGGTCTATCCCTGGGGCCTGAGCAAGCTGGAGCAGACCAAGTTCGGCCTCAGCCATGACGGCCGCTGGGGCGACCTGACCTCCAAGCTCAACCTCGTGCACAACAAGTACGAGGACAAGGGCGACACCATCGGCAACAACTCCAAGGAAACCACGCTGGACGGCCGCATCGACAAGCCGTTGAAGCTGTGGGGCCTGGACCAGGCCATGACGCTGGGCATGCAGTGGCGCCGCGAGTCGCTGGACAACCGCGACACCATCGGCCTGGCTCCCATCGACTACGCGGGGCGCCCGGTCTCGGGCTCGGGCCTGAGCGCCACCACCTGGGCGCTGTTCGGCGAGGACCAGATCTTCCTGCGCGACAACCTGGCGCTGACGCTGGGCCTGCGCATGGACCACCACCAGAAATACGGCAACAACTGGAGTCCGCGCGCCTATCTGGTCTACCACCCGGCCTCGGAGTGGACGGTGCGCGGCGGCGTCTCGCGCGGCTTCCGTGCGCCCAACCTGAAGGAAAACTCGGCCAGCGCCGCCACGCAATCTGGGGGCAACGGCTGCCGCAGCCTGGCCGGCATGGGCTGGACCAACACCAGCGTCAACGCCGACGGCACGCGCGGCTGCTACATGGCCGGCAACCCCGACCTGCAGCCCGAGACCAGCACCAACTTCGAGCTGGGTACCAGCTGGGACCGCAATGGCTGGGCCCTGGGCGCCACCTACTTCCACACCAACTTCAAGAACAAGATCGACTACCAGCCGCTGGGCTTCTATAACGGCTTCTGGTGGACCCGCATGGCCAACGCCCAGCGTGCCCGCACGCGCGGCCTGGAAGGCTTCGTGAACGTTCCCCTGGCCAAGGGCCTGACCTGGAACACCAACATCACCAAGATGTTCGAGTCCAAGAACCTGAGCACGGGCGCCTCGCTGCTGGCCGTGCCCGAGCTGTCCATCTACTCGTCGCTGCAGTGGCAGATCCGCCAGGGCTGGTCCGCCATGTTCAGCGCCCGCCACGTGGGCAAGGAAGTCGTGACCACGGGCACGGCCACCACCTTCGCCAAGGCCTATACGACCTTTGACGTGTCCATGAACTACAACGTGACCGACACCCTGACCCTGCGCGCCGGCATCATCAACCTGGCCGACAAGGAAACCCGCACCATCGGCGCCAACTATGACAACGGCGGCCGTACCTACTTCGTGGGGATGACGGCGCGGTTCTGATGGCCCGTTACCGGCCCTTGCGCTGACCCAGACAAAGCGCCCGTTGTGACGGGCGCTTTTTTCATGGCGAAGAGCAAAGCCTCACTCCCAGACACCGCCCTGCGCAGGGGGCTTGCGCGTCAGCAATTCCTCGTCTGTCAAGGGCCGGCCTGTCCAGACATTCACCTTCGAGGCGCCGGCCGCGTTGGCCAGCTCGCGCAAGGCCCTCAGTTCCACCTGGGTGAATCCGCCCTCGGGGTCGCCGAGCGGATGGATGACGATGTGCGGGGAGGCCGCCAGCCAGGCACGCCGATGCATGCGCCTGAGCTGGTACTTCAGAAGCTGCTCGGCCAGGATGAAGTCCGATATCAGCGAACGCGGGTGGGCGAAGGGATTGACGACTTCGGCAGGCTCCGATGCAGCCGCGAGCCTGGCCTGCGGGCCGGCCGCGAGAATCCGGCGCCGGGGCGGCGGACTCAGGGCCAGCTCGGGAACCTCCGACAGGGTCTGCCCGGTCTTCGGATCCTTCAGCGTCAGGCGCTCGGGAGAAATCTGTACGTAGATGAGTGATACGAAGGCAGAGAGCATGGACATCCATCAATCGATTTTCTGAACCACGGTCTGGCCCGGCAGCAACGCCCGGCCATCCCCACCGCGCGGCAGCATGGGGGCGACAGGCAGGCCGGTCTGGCGATCCAGCAGCAGCGAATGCGCCTCACCCGGCGCGAACAGATGGCCTTCGCCCCATTGCCGCAACGCCACGATCACCGGGAACAGCTCAAGGCCCTGGGCCGTGAGCACGTATTCCAGGTAGGCCGAGCCTTCTGCGGCCGGGCGGGTTTCAAGGATGCCGGCCTCCACCAGCCGGCGCAGCCGGTCGGCCAGGATATTGCGGGCCGCACCCAGGCTGCGCTGGAAATCGCCAAAACGGCTGATGCCGTCGAAGGCATCGCGCACGATGAGCAGCGACCAGCGGTCGCCGATCACATCCAGGGAGCGGGCCACCGGACAGGGCTGCGGTGCGTCAGGACGGGTGTCTTCTTTCATGGCGTTATTGTGGTTGCATTTCAAAACTGGTTCAACTAGCATCCAACCAGTTTTGTTTTGCAACCGAATTCAACCCATGAACGCCTTCCCAGCCTCGGACACGGTCCGCATGCCGCGCAGCCTGGTGCTGCTGTTCGCCGCTGCCAGCGGCCTGAGCGTGGCCAATGTCTATTACGCCCAGCCTCTGCTGGAGGCGCTGGCGGCCGACTTCGGCATCAGCCATGCGGCCGTGGGCGGCGTGGTCACCGCCACGCAGGCCGGCTGCGCGCTGGCGCTGCTGCTGCTGGTACCGCTGGGCGACCGGCTGGAGCGGCGGCGGCTCATGCTTTTGCAGTTGCTGGGCCTGGTACTGGCCCTGGCGGCCGTCAGCACCGCGCGTTCGGCCGTTCTGCTGCTGGCGGGCATGCTGGCCGTGGGCCTGCTGGGCACGGCCATGACGCAGGGGCTGATCGCCTATGCGGCCAGCGCCAGCCAGGCACATGAGCGCGGGCGCGTGGTGGGCGCGGCCCAGGGCGGGGTTTTCATCGGCCTGCTTTTGGCGCGCGTGTTTGCCGGCGCCGTGGGTGACCTGGCCGGCTGGCGTGGCGTCTATGCCTGCTCGGCCCTGCTGATGCTGGCCCTGGCCTGGTCCCTGTGGCGGCAACTGCCCCGGCTGGCGGTGCCCTTGCATGCACCCAGCTACACGCAGCTGCTCGCCTCCATGCTCCAGCTGCTGCGCCAGGACCGCATGCTGCGCACACGCGGCATGCTGGCCCTGCTGATGTTTGCCACCTTCAACATCTTCTGGAGCGCCCTGGTCCTGCCGCTGAGCGCGCCGCCCTACAGCCTGTCGCTCACGGCCATCGGCGCCTTTGGCCTGGCCGGCGTGGTGGGCGCACTGGCAGCAGCCCGTGCCGGGCACTGGGCCGACCAGGGTTTCGCGCAGCGCACCAGCCTGGGCGCGCTGGCGATACTGCTGCTGGCCTGGGCGCCGATTGCGCTGCTGGAGCAATCGCTGTGGGCGCTGGTCGCCGGCATCGTGCTGCTGGACCTGGGCGGCCAGGCCCTGCATGTGACCAACCAGAGCCTTATCTTTCGCAGCAACCCGCAGGCGCACAGCCGGCTGGTGGGCCTGTACATGCTGTTCTATGCCGTGGGCAGCGGGCTGGGGGCGCTGATTGCCACCAACGCCTACGCGCGGTTTGGCTGGCAAGGGGTCTGCGTTGCGGGGGCGGCGTTCAGCCTGGCGGCCCTGGTGTTCTGGGCCATGACGCGGGAGACGGCAGCCCAGGCCAGCGTTCCCGCCTAGACCCGGCTCACCAGCTCCGAAGGCACCCGGCCCAATGCCTTGCGGAACATGGTGGAAAACGCGCTGGGGCTGTCATAGCCCAAATCCAGCGCCACCTGGGTGACCGAGGCGCCCGCAGACAGCCGCGACACCGCCGCCAGCAGGCAGGCCTGCTGGCGCCAGGCGCCAAAGGCCATGCCTGTGTGCTGCTGGAAAAACCGGCTGAAGGTGCGCAGGCTCTTGTTCAGCGCCTGTGCCCAGTCCTGCGGCGTGGCGCGGATGCTGGGCTGGGCCAGGAACTGCTTGCACAAGGCGGCCAGCTTTTCGTCGCGGGGAATGGGCGCGAACAGCGGCAGGCTGCGGGCCGAGGCCAGCTCGTGCAGCACCAGCGTGACCAGGGCGCCGTCGCGGCCCGCTTCGTCGTACAGCGCCGGCAGGTCGGCGCAGGACAGCAGCAACTGGTGCAGCAGCGGGGTGACGACCAGGGCCTCGCAATGCACACCCGGGCGGGGCGCAGCAGCCGGTTCGATGTACAGGCTGCGCGTGCTCACGCCCTGCATGCGCACGCTGTGCGGCTTGCTGGCCGGAATCCACACGCCGCTGTAGGGCGGGATGGTCCAGGCGCCGTCGTCGGTTTCCACTTCCATCAGCCCGCTCATCCCGTAGAGAAACTGCGCACGCCGGTGGCTGTGCGTGGGCAGCAGCGTGCCAGGCGTGTAGTCAGTGCCGATGGCCAGCACATCGCGCGCCACGGCGTCCACGGAATGCAGCGGGATGTTGAGCATGGGAATGTCCGGAAAACAGCCAACAGGCTTTGGCAGGAATTCGAGGATTATTGACCTATCCGCGAAAGCAGGCCAAACCGCGGCATCCTAAGGTTCAGTCCTTGCTCGTTTTTTCCAAAGGACTGTCTGTGTTCCCTCTCCTGCTGCTGGCTTTCGGTGTGCTTGCCGGCGTGACCACCGTGCTCTTCGGCTTTGGCGGCGGCTTCGTGGCCGTTCCGCTGCTTTATGCGCTGCTGACCTCCATCCACGGTGTGGACTCCGCCGTTGGCCAGGCTGCCATGCACATTGCCGTCGCCACCTCCACCTGCGTGATGATTTTCGGCGCCTCCATGGCCACGCTGCGCCAGCACCGCGCGGGCGCCCTGCCGTGGGAGCAGGTGCGGCCGCTGGCTGGCTTCATTGCGGTCGGCGCCGTGGCGGGCGCCACGGCCGCCACCTGGCTCAACGGCGACTGGGTGCGCTGGGCTTTCATCGCCTACCTGGCCCTGACCATCGCCGACGCGCTGCTGCGCCCGGGCTTCGTGCACGGCACCACCGCCCAATTGCAGCCCATGGGCCGGCGGGCGGCGGCCACGGCGGGCCTGGCCATTGGTGCGATCGCGGCCTTCCTGGGCGTGGGCGGCAGCGTGATGACCGTGCCGCTGATGCGCCGGCGCGGCGCCAGCATGGCCGCGGCCACGGCCATGGCCAGCCCGCTGTCCCTGCCCATGGCCGTGGCGGGCACTGCCGCCTACATGCTGGCATCGCAGAGCGCGGGGCTGGGCGCCTGGCATGTGGGCTATGTGGACCTGCAGGCCTTTGCACTGCTGACGGCCGGATCGTGGACGGGCATCAGGCTGGCGGCCCCGCTGATCGGCCGCATTCCCGATGCCCTGCATGCCAAGGCCTACCTGGCCCTGCTGGGCCTGGTGCTGCTGGTCATGATCGTGGCCTGAGCGCTGCGCTCAACCCTCCTGGAAGATCGCCTCGATCCGGGTCTCGAACACCCGGGCAATGGCGAATGCCAGCGGCAGGCTGGGGTCGTAGCGGCCCGTCTCGATCGCGTTCACGGTCTGGCGCGACACGCCCAGCAGGTCCGCCAGCGCAGCCTGGCTCCAGCCGCGCTCGGCGCGCAGTTCACGGATGGTGTTTTTCATCGCAGGGGCACTTTGGCGGAACAGCTCATCGGCTGCGCAGCCAGTGGGCCACCGAGGCAGCCACCCAGAGCGCACCCATCAAGGGCCACACCATGAACATGCTGAGCTTGGGAAAACCTGCCATTTCCAGGAATCCGTAGGTGAAGGTGAGGCCGGCCGTGCCCGCCGCCGCAATCGCCAATTGCTCCAGCATGGACTTGCGCAGGAACTCGTCGGTATCGCGCACCAGCCGCACGATGGCCCGCACGGCCAGCGCAAACGCCAGCATGGGGCTCAGCAGCAGCGCTGTGCGCAGAGCCCCGGCCTGCATGTCGGCGCTGAGCAAAAGCGCCCCCACAAGCAGCGCCATGTAGAGCAGCAGCGCAAATCCCAGTTCCTTCTGGTAGCGGCGGTTGGTGACCGTTGTTTGATTCATGGAAGTCTCTCGCAATGTGTAAAGGACGCTTGACATTGTGCGATGCCACCCGCGGGCATGTCAAGCAAGCTTTACATCGGTACTGAACGCCCCGCCGTACAATCGCCGCCGTTGGTGCCAGCAGCCCCAGGGGCTGCGGTTAAACGGGAAACATGGGGCGGCCAGATAAAGCCGCCCGCATGTACTGCCCCCGCAACAGTGAGTGAAACGCCGCGTGCATGGCACCGGCCCCCGCCAAACCCGTGCCACTGGGCGTACAGCCCGGGAAGGCCTTGGCGAGTGCGTCACCAGTCTGGATACCGGCCAACAGGCGGCCGGCCGCGCTTGCAGCGCAGCCGGTCTTTGTGGTTTCCGTGCCGGCGGGGTCGCTGGCGCGCAACTGGCTCGCATCCATGCACACCCTCGCCCTCGCGCGCGCTCCTGGTGCCGCTCTTCGCTCGCCCTCGGCGTTCCCCGTACTGCGCACGTTGTCCGCCCTGGCTGCGGCCTCGCTGCTGGCCTGCCAGGCCCAAGCGCAGGCACAACAGGCGCAGCGGGCACAGACCTCCCAGCTCGATACGGTGGTCGTCACCGCCTCGCGCAGCGAGCAGCCCCTGCGCACCGTCACGGCCGACATGACCGTGATCGACGCCGAGACCATTGCCCGCAGCGGCGCCACGGGCGTGGCCGACCTGCTGGTGCAGGTGCCGGGCGTGCAGATCAACCGCAACGGCGGGCCGGGCCAGGTCACTTCGGTCTACCTGCGCGGCACCAGCAACCAGCACACTGCCGTATTCATCGACGGCGTGCGCTACAGCTCGCAAGAGCTGCAGGGCGGCGCGGTCTGGTCCACCCTGCCGCTGGCGCAGATCGACCGCATCGAGGTGCTGCGCGGCCCGGCCGCCGCCATCTATGGCTCAGACGCCATGGGCGGCGTGATCCAGATCTTCACCAAGCGGGCGGACGGCCAGACCCGCGCCTATGCCGAGGCCGGCATAGGCAACCAGGGCACCAGCAAGCTGGCCACGGGATTTCAGGGCGGTGCCAACGGCTTCACCTACGGGCTGAACCTGGCTGACGAGCGCAGCGACGGCTTCGACGTCTACCCCGGCAACACCTTCTCACCCAATCCGGACAAGGATGGCTACAGCAACACCTCGCTGGGCCTGAACGCGGGCTACAAAACGGGCATCCACCAGATCGATGCCAGCCTGCTGCACAGCCGCCTGCGCACCCACTACGACCAGAGCCCGCCGCCGTTCGACGACTACGACGTGGTCAAGAACACCACCGGCAGCCTGCGCTGGCAGGCCGGCTGGAACGCCATGTACAAAAGCGTGGTCCAGATCTCCCATACCGACAGCCAAAGCGACCGCCACACCCAGTCGCCGGAAAGCGCCAAGGGCCGCTCCACCAACTACCTGCTGCAGAACCTGTTCACGCTGGGCCAGCACCGTTTCAACATCGACCTGGAACGCCGCGAGGACAAGCTGGACACGCAATACGCCTGGACGCAGAACACCGACAGCCGGCGCGTGCAGAACTCCCTGTCGGCCGGCTGGCGCCTGACCGAGGGCCGCCACCAGTTCGACGCCAACCTGCGCCACGACCAGGTGCGCGACCAGCAGAACAAAACCACGGGCGGCCTGGGCTACGGCCTGCAGATCGACGAGCGCTGGCGCTGGGTGGCATCGGCCGGCACGGCCTTCAGAACCCCCACGCTGTACGAACGCTTCACGGGCCAGGCGGCGACCGACCTCAAGCCAGAAAGCAGCACCAACGTGGAAACGGGCCTGCACTATGCGGCCGGTGCCAACCGCCTCTCGGCCGTGGTCTACCGCAACAAGTTCAAGAACCTCATCACCTACGACTGGAACAGCGCCCTTCCCTGCAACTGCTACCGCAACTGGCAGAGCGTGGAAATCACCGGCCTGACGCTGGCGGGCAGCACGCGCCTGGGCAGCGCCAATCTGGGCGCCTCGCTGGACTTCATGAACCCCGAGAACCTGGAGACCGGCAAGCTGCTGCCCTACCGCTCCAAGCGCATGCTCAAGCTCAACGCCGACACCCAGGCGGCCGGCTGGACGCTGGGCGGCGAAGCCCAGCTCTACAGCGGCCGCTACGCAGACGAGGCGAATACCTTCAAGCTGGGTGGATACGGCGTGGTCAACCTCTACGCCCAGCGGCAGCTGACCAGACAATGGACGCTGCTGGCCCGGGTCAACAACATCGCCGACCGCGACTACGCCCCCACGCGCGGCTATGCGAACGCAGGCCGCACCGTGTTCGTCAGCGTGCGCTGGACTCCCCTGCCCTGACCGCCATGCACCTGCTTGTGCGCCTGCCCCGCATCCTGCTGCTGACCGCCGCCCTGGCCTGCGCGGGCGGCGCGGGCAACGCCTTTGCGCAAAAGGCGGCGGATGCGGGAACGGGCGGGGCAACCACCGCCTACACCGTCACCGACATGCGCGGGCGGCAGGTGCGCCTGGAGCGCGTGCCGCAGCGCATCGTCTCGCTGCTGCCCTCGCTGACCGAATCGCTGTGCGCGCTGGAGGCCTGTGAGCGCATCGTGGGCGTGGACGAGTTCTCCAACCACCCGGCCCGCGTGGCCGCCCTGCCCAAGCTGGGCCACACCTTTGCCCCGCTGGTCGAGGCCACCGTGCGGCTCAGGCCCGACGTGGTGCTGATGGCGTATTCCGCACCCGTCATCGCGCAGCTGGAGCGCTTCGGCATTCCCGTGCTGGCACTGGACGCCAACGACATGGCGCAGCTGGAGCAGGTGCTGCACAAGCTCGACCAGCTGCTGCAGGTGCAGCGCGCCAACGCCCTGCTGGCGCGCATGCAGGCCGAGGTGGACCAGCAGGCCAAGGCGCTGGCGGCGCACGCGCCCGCCGGGCAGAAGGTGTATTTCGAGGTGGACGCCACGCCTTATGCGGCGGGGCCGGACTCCTTCATAGGCCAGTTGCTGCAGCGCCTGGGCGCGCGCAATGTGCTGCCGCAGAACCTGGGGCCCTTCCCCCGCATCACGCCCGAGTACGTGCTGCGCCAGCAGCCCGAACTCATCATCCACACGCCACAGACGCCATCGGCCAGCTTTGCCACCCGCCCCGGCTGGAGCCGCATGCCCGCCGTGCGCTCCGGCCGCATCTGCGCGCTGGACCTGGTCGAGACGGACGTGGTCTCCCGCCCCGGCCCGCGCCTGGGCGAGGCGGCGCGGGCGCTGGCCCGCTGCCTGGAGATGCGGGGCACGGCGCCTCGTTGACTTCGCTGGCCTGCTTGGCCCGCTTGGCCGATGGCTCTGCCTACTCCAGCACCACGGCCGTGCCGCTGGCAGACACCATCAACATGCCGTTGCCCTGGCCCAGCACTTCGTAATCCAGGTCCACCCCCACCACGGCATTCGCGCCCAGTTCCTGGGCGCGTTCCTCCAGCTCCTTGAGCGCAATCTCGCGCGCCCGCTGCAGCTCGCGCTCATATGTGGCCGACCGCCCGCCCACGATGTCGCGCAGCCCGGCAAACAAATCCTTGAACACATTGGCGCCCAAAATTGCCTCGCCCGCGACCACGCCGCAGTAGCGGGTGATTCGGCGGCCTTCGATCTGGGGGGTGGTGGTGATGATCATGAGAAATCCTCGGTGGTGAGTGACGGAGATGGGCCTTGAGCGCCAAGCGGGCCGGCGATCGGTTCAAGGAAGAACTGAACCAGGGCAGTCTGCCATAGGCCTGGAGTATCATCTCGCGCAAAGTGCTGAACACACTTCTTGCTAGCCGGTAAGCCGCTCCCGAAAGCAGTGTTGGAAAAATGCTTGGAGGCCTTATGGCTATTTTCTTTGCGGGCGTTTCAAGGCCCTTCCCCATCTCAATTTCCACTGCGCCACAGCTCTCTGATCTGTACATCGCTTCTTACCCTTTCTCCGCACCCGGCTCCAAGCCATTTCGCTAAGGAGTCGCCATGTTGTATTTTCAGATGTCGGAAGATGAGTTCAACCAACTGAACCGCGTGCGAGAACAATGGGGACTCATCTCAAGCTTGCTGATTGGCGCTTACCCCAGCAATCCCATGGAGGTTGTCGATTCCAATGAGCTGCTTGCCTTTATCAATGCGCAGATTGAGGCGATGGAGGCAGTTGTGGGGGCGATAAGGCAAAGGGGCGTGATGAAACAGCTGACTGAGGAGAAAATCCTGGCGAAAGCCGTATACGAGATCCGTCTTCTCCTGAGCGGATATCTGGGAAGCAACGTGGACGCAGATCCAAGCGTACGGATCGCAGCGCACCTGGCCTATGCCCTGCACAACGAAGCATTGGCCGTGCTGGCGGGAAATGGCTTCAGCGCCGACGAAGCGCTGAAGCGGGTGGCCGCCGTGGACTCTCTTCTAGGAGTCGAGGTGGGGAGCGAATTCGTTCGCAGCTTGGAAGCTTAGGGCTGCCTTGCCAGGCCGGTGTAACGCGGGATATTCCATCTGGCGTGATCGCTGCGGCCGTGCGGGGTAGTACGCGCGACCACAGATGAGGGCAAGACCGGCTTTCCTGCCCGGGCCTGCGGTCACCCGGCTCGGCAGCAGGCTCAGGCGGGCTGCCTTCCTTTCATCGGCCAGCATGATCCGGACTCCACGCGGCTGGCCGAACAGCCCCATAATCTGGCTTCAAAATTTCACGACACCAATGACACAGTCCCTCAAAGAACTCCTTGCGGCCAAGGCCGCGCTGGACATGGAAATTGCCAAGGCCCGCACCTCGGCGGCCGACGCTGCCCTGTCCAAGGTCCAGAAGCTGGTGACCGATTTCGGGTTCACCCAACAGCAAGTGTTCCCCTACATCCCTGAAAAAACCAGTGCGCCGGCGAAGTATCGCGATCCGGCCACGGGAGCGACGTGGACAGGTCGAGGCAAGCCTCCGAACTGGATCAAGGACCAGGATCGCGACGACTTCCTCATCGAAAGCAAACCCGAAGCGGCCCAAGGTCCGTTTCTCGCCGAAATGGCGGCAGCGGCAGCTCGCAACTGAAAGCGCTGCACACGGCGGCACGCAGGATGCCGTGCGGTGCGGTGGAGTTCCGATGCGAAGGAATCTGTGCCTTCCAAAAAAAAGCCCTCTGAGCATTCAGCGGGCTTTTTTTCCGGCCTGGCGCCGGCAGCGTAGTCACTGCCGGCATCTTTCGAGGGCGTGCATCGCGCTCCGGCAGGGGGATCAGCCGGGCCTTTGCGGCACCGCAAGCGCTCAGGCGTGGCTGACCGGGCAGCTGCTTGCCTTGCCCATGATGCTGTCGGCAGGCGCCTGCGCGCGGTCATTCAGACCATAGTCGCGCAGCACCTGGGTGACGCGCACGCGGTAGTCCTTGAAGATCTTGTCGCGGCCGGCGCGCTGGGCGCTGAGGTGGGCTTCCACGTTGCGCCACTGGACGACGGCTTCCTCATCGCGCCAGGTGGTGACGGACATGACTTTCTCGGGGTTGAGCGTGCTCTGGAAGCACTCCACGGAGATGAATCCCTCCATGGGCTTGAGCATGGGGGTGAGCTTGTTGACCAGGTCCACATAGGTCTGGTTCTGGCCGGGCAAGGCCTGCAGTTCGAACAGTACGACAACCATCTTCAACTCTCCTTTTTTTCGGGAACAGAGATTCCGGCGCCGCGCAGCGCGGCTCCGGCGTGGGGGGAAATGGGTGAATGGGCGGCGCCGCAGGTTCAGCGGCTGCGCTCCAGGTTGGTCAGCCAGGCGGCCAGCACATCGCGCGCGGCCAGCGCCAGCATGCCGCCGTATTTCTGGGCATCGGCGCGCAGGGTGCGCGGGTCCACCTGGGCGACGCCCAGTTCGCAGGCATGGCCGACAAGCCAGCGCTCCAGCCGGGCCGCGTCGGCCTCCAGATGGAATTGCAGGCCCAGCACCTGCGGGCCCACGGCGAAGGCCTGGTTGGCGCCGATGGCGGTGCCGGCCAGGTGCACGGCGCCTTCGGGAATGTCGAACTGGTCACCATGCCAATGGAGCACGGGCACGCCGTCCAGTTTGGCGAGGGGCGAGGCCAGGCCGGCGTCGGTGAGCGTGAGCGGCGAAAAGCCGATTTCCTTGACGCCCAGCGGGTAGACCCTGGCGCCCAGCGCGCGCGCAATGAGCTGGGCGCCCAGGCAGATGCCCAGCAGCGGCTTGCCGCTGTCCAGCCAGCGGCGTACGGCCGCCAGCTCCTGGGCGACGAAGGGATAAAGCGCCTCGTCATAGGCACCTATGGGGCCGCCCAGCACGACGAGCAGGTCGGCACGGCCCAGGTCCAGGGTGTCAAGCTCGCCGATGCTGGGATCGACGTACTGCACTTCGTAGCCGCGGCTGGCGAACTCGGCATGCAGGGTGCCCAGGTCTTCGAAGTGGATGTGGCGCAGCGCGATGGCTTTTTTCATGGGAGGAACTCAGGTGGATACAGGAGGGTGGCTTGGAACGTGCGGAGCCCGTCAGGCGCCGGGCTTGAGATCGACGTGGATATGGCCTGCCGAGGGGAAGGTGCAGCAGGCCAAGGCATAGCCGGCTTCCTTTTCCCTGTCGCTGAGGCAAAAGTCCGCCTCCAGCCGTGAACTGCCTCCCGTGATGCGGATGCGGCAGCTGCCGCAGATGCCGGCCCGGCATTGGCTGCGGATGGCAATGCCCACGCCCTCCAGGATTTCGAGCAGGCTTTTGCCGGACGCGGCTTCGACAATCTGCCCGCTGTGCGCGATCTGCAGCTGGCATGCCTGCGCGGTCTCGCCTGGCTGGGCCGTGGATGCGGCAGGCGGCGTGAAGGCCTCGATGTGCTGTATGGCACCGGGAAAGCAGGCCCGCGCATGCTCGCGAAAGGTCTGCGCAAAGGCGTGGCCGCCGCAGATGACCACCGCCTGGGGCTGGCCCAGCGCCAGCAGGGACTGCTGCGAGGGGCGGCCCGGCACGAAGGGGCCGTGGGCGGCAATGTCTTCACGCGTGATGTGGATACGCAGGTCGAACCTGGGGGCCGTTTCGCACAGCTGCTGCAGCTCCTGCAGGAACGGAATGTCGGCCATGCGCGCAAAGCACAGCAGCAGCGTGGTGCGCGGCACGCGGTGGCCCTGCTGCTGCAGCCGATCCAGTTCGCGCAGCAGCGCCAGAGGCAGGGTCAGGCCGATGCCGCCGGCCAGCATGACCAGGGAGTCCAGGCCCAGCACCAGGTCGGCCGTGATGTCACCGGCCACGTGGCCGAGCGGCAGCGTGGAGCCTGCGCGCAGCACCGCATGCATGTGGTCGGAGACGCTGCCCCGGCCCGAGCTTTTGACGGCAATGTCGAACTGGCCGGCGCCGTCGTGCTCGCTGCAGGGCTCGTAGCGGGTGATGGAGTACAGCCGCTGCTGCACGGTGCCACTGGCGTCGGCATGCTCGACGGCCACATGCCGGCCGGGCCGCAGGCCACCGAGGAACTGCGCCGAGGCGCCCTGCACGCGCAGGGTGTAGACCATGACGCCGCCCGCCTCTGCCCGTGCCGCGGCGCAGCGCGCCAGCGTGCTGCCTGCCTGGAGGGCGGCGCTCATGCCTGCATCTCCTCGAGGACCGAGGACACCAGCGCCACGCTGCCGCCCAGGTTACGGCCCGCCAGGCCGATGCGGTCGATCAGGCTTTGCACCGAGTCGGTGTAGACGCCGATCTCGTTGCTGTCGCCCACGTCGTGCAGGATGTCGCGCGCATGCGGCATGCCGACCATGGTGAAGACGGTGGACCAGGCGCCCAGTTCGTTGTTGGCGAACATCTGCACGGTCTTGAGGATGATGGAGCGCAGGTAGCTGCGCTCGCGGTTGCTCAGGCCCTGGACGATGTCGGTGGCCACCGAGCTGAAGACGCTGGAGTGGCTCCATTCGTCCACGGCGTGGGTGCGCGTGACCTCGTGGCAGATGGGCTGGATGCTGCGGTCTTCGGCCATGGTCTTGAGGTAGTCGGTGATCAGGGTCTCGCTGGCGCAGGCAATGGCGAAGCGGGCCAGGCGGCGCTCCCATTCCGCGCCGCACTGCGCCAGCACGCCGTTGCGCCAGCCGACGAGGTTGAAGTCCGCGTAGTCCAGCGGCGCCAGGCCGCGCATCTCGTAGATGTAGTTGCAGGCCATGATGGACATGCGGGTGTGCAGGGCCTCGTCCAGCAGGGCCTGGGACATGACGTCCTGCAGCAGCGCCCGGTTGGCGCTGGGCGGCGGGGTCTTGATGATGTCCTCGCAGGCCGGCGTGACCACGTTGCACTCGATGTAGATGGTCTTGAGGTTGTAGATGCCCCAGGCGTAGGAAAGGCATTGGTCGCGCAGGTGCTGTGGCGCCTCCACCCATGCCTGGTGGTCGCGAAACGGCAGCAGCGAGGCGGTGAAGTCCTGCCGGGCGGGGTCGAACGCCAAGCCGCAGTAATCAGGCAGGTCCTGATTCACGGCAGCTCTTGACTTCCACAGCAGGGACAGCTTTTTGAGCGCATCGCGCACGGCGTCATCTGTCCGAGAGATATCGAGATTCATTTTTCAACTCCGTGTAATTGAACTTGATTGATCTGAGTCAAATCGCCTACTCCCTCCCCCCGCTTTCTCCATCTGCCGCAATCACCAATGGCGCTGCAAATAGCGCTTCAAATGTCGCTGCAGATGGCAGATACGTTGTCATGGATTTCTTCACTCTGTCATATTCCGCCTTGAATCAATCTCCTCCACTGCAGATTGCGGATGATTCGTGGCGGTATTGGATCTCATGACTTTCAACGTCTGGCGGCGAATTCCATGGAGAGAGCGTGGATTCAAACAGACCTATTTTCGTCAATGAACCAGACCGCTTTTTTCAACGGTTTACATTGGCATGCCACCTTAATTGGTCTGCTCACCCGCTGAAACATGGTCGGAATCAAGGCAGCTGCACTTTGTAGACTGCCCATTACCGATGCGTCCTGGTTTCCAAATCCTTCCATAACCCGGGCGCTGCCGATTCCCGTGCTTCAGCGCCTCCAAGACAGCCAATGCGACATGGACGATTTATCGCTCCCCAAAATCAATTCACTGGATCTTCAACAGGCAGACAGCGAGGCCTGGGATGCCATCGCGGCCGAGCGGATTCGCCAGTCGCGCTCGATTGAATTGATTGCCTCTGAAAACTTCGTGAGCCGCGCGGTGATGGAGGCGCAGGGCTCGGTGCTGACCAACAAATACGCAGAGGGCTACCCGGGCGTGCGCTACTACGGCGGCTGCGCCAATGCCGATGCCGTGGAGAACCTGGCCATTGCGCGTGCCAAGGCGCTGTTCGGCTGCGCGCACGCCAACGTGCAGCCGCACTCGGGCAGCCAGGCCAACCAGGGTGTGTACCTGGCGTTCCTGGAGCCCGGCGACAAGATCATGGGGCTGGACCTGCGCTCGGGCGGGCACCTGACGCATGGCTCCCGCGTGAGCGTGTCGGGCAAGTGGTTCCAGTCCATCAGCTACGAGGTGGACGCCCGCTCCCAGCGCATCGACATGGACCAGGTGCGGCGCATTGCGCTGAAGGAGCGGCCCAGGCTCATCATTGCTGGTGGCTCGGCCTATTCACGGCAGATGGACTGGGCCGAGTTCCGGCGCATTGCCGACCGGGTGGGCGCCATCTTCATGGCCGACATCGCGCACGTGGCGGGGCTGGTGGCCGCGGGCGTGTTCCCTTCCCCCGTGGAGCACGCCCATGTGACCACGACCACCACGCACAAGACGCTGCGCGGGCCGCGCGGCGGCATGATCCTCTCGGCCGACGCCGAGATCGCCAGGCGCATAGACGCCGCCGTGTTTCCGGGCCTGCAGTCCGGGCCGCTGATGCATGTGGTGGCGGCCAAGGCGGTGGCGCTGGGCGAGGCGCTCAAGCCCGCCTTTCGCACCTATGCGCGGGCCGTGGTGGACAACGCCCGCGTGCTGTGCGACCGGCTTTCGCAGGGCGGACTGTCCGTGGTCTCCGCAGGCACGGACTGCCATCTGGGCGTGATCGACCTGCGCCCCTGGGAGCTGACGGGCAAGGCCGCCGAAACGGCGCTGGAGCAGATCGGCATCACGGTCAACAAGAACGCCGTGCCCGGCGACGGCGCGCGGCCGCTGGTGACCTCGGGCATCCGCGTGGGCAGCGCGGCCTGCACCACGCGCGGCATGGGCGCCGACGAGTTCCGCGAGATCGGCGACATGATTCTTGCCACGCTGGGCGGCATACGCAGCGGCACCATGAACGCGCGCACGCTCAAGTCCATCCACGAAGGCGTGTCCGACCTGACCGGGCGCTTTCCCCTGCCCTATTGAGGCATGCAGCGTCCGGCTTCTCCCAACCTGTCAGGGTTTTCGCAGCGCGTTGGCCAGGCGCAGCACGGCGGCCTCGATCTCGTAGGCCGTGAGCGAGGCATAGCCCAGCAGCCAGCCCGGCTGCCGCTGCTCGCCCGCGTACAGGCGGCTGAGCCCCTGCAGCAGCACGCCGGCCGCGGCGGCGCGGCGGATGGTGTCTTCCTCGGACCAGCCGGGCTCCAGCAGGCAGGGCACCTGCATGCCGCCCTGGGGCCGTGGCGCGGTGACGATGCCGGCCAGGTGCCTGCCTATGGATTCGAGGATGACCTCGCGCCGCCCCGCGTACAGCTTGCGCATGGCCCGCACGTGGGAGTTGTAGTGGCCGTCTTCCATGAAGCGCGCCAGCGTCAGCTGCTGGATCTGGGGCGTGTGCCCGTCCATGATGCTGCGCGCCTGGACAAAGGCGCGCACCAGCTCCTGCGGCAAGGCCATGTAGCCCATGCGCAGGCCCGGGTACAGGGTCTTGCCGAAGGTGCCGATGTAGATGGTGCGCGCGTGCTTGTCCAGGCCTTGCACGCAGGCGGTGGGCATGCCGTCGTAGTGGAATTCGCTGTCGTAGTCGTCCTCGATGATCCAGCGCCCGCTCTCGAACGCCCAGCGGATCAGGTCCAGCCGCCGCTCCAGCTGCATGGTGACGCCCGTGGGGTACTGGTGCGACGGCGTGACATAGACGCAGGTGGCGCCGCTGCGGTCGGCATGCAGCAGGTCCGTGCGTATGCCTTGCGCGTCCACGTCGATGGGCAGGACCTTGGCCTCGGCCGACTCGAAGGCCTTGCGGGCGCCGAAGTAGCCGGGGTTCTCCAGCAGGATGGGCCGGCCGGCATCCACCAGCAGCTGCGCGCACAGGAACAGCGCCTGCCGCGTGCTGCTGAGCACCACGATCTGCCCGGCGTCCACCTTGGCGCCGCGCTCCAGGTTGAGGTAAGTGGCAATGGCCTTGCGCAGCGGCTCGGCGCCCTGCGGGTCGCCGTGCAGCAGGACGCTGGCGCGGTAGTCCTTGAGCGCCTGCCGCTGCAGCCGCTCCCAGACATCGGTGGGAAAGGTTCGCGTCTCGGGCAGGCCGGTGGCAAAGGCCCGAATGGTCTGCTGGTCGGCGATGCCGCCGCCGTCAACAATGGCCTGGCCGCGCCGGCTCAGGCCGGCACCGGCCCTGCCCGCTGCGCCCACCTGGGCGCTGCGCTCGTGCTCGGGCGACCGGCCGCGCCGCGCCGCCCGGCCCCGCAGCTCCGTGCCGATGGTCTCGGAGACATAGCTGCCCGATCCTTGGCGCCGCACGATGAAGCCGTCGCGGTGCAACTGGGTGTAGGCGTTCTCCACCGTGTCGCGGGCAATGCCCAGCGAGTCGGCCAGCGAGCGCGTGGCCGGCAGCTTCAGGCCGGGCAGCAGCGCCCCATCCAGGATCAGCGCACGCATGGCGCGCTGCACCCGCTGGTGCAGGTCCAACTGGCGCAGGTCGGCATCTCCCATGCGGATCTTCAGGGTCTCAAGCTCGAAGGTCTTGCTCATGCGGTCTGCCGCCTTTCATCTCATTGCACCTCTTGGGCAGGCCATTGTACTGACGCAAATGCTGCACGCCCATTGCAAAGTGGTCTGCAACAAGAGAGCGAAGTGTATGGATCACTCAGTCCACTTCGGCGCTCAAATACCCCTTTCCCAAGACAGCCAGGAATCCAACCCCCAAGGAAAACGAGAAGACCATGCCTTCATCAGACACACACTCACCCCTTCGCTTCAGCGACCTCATCCACCCCGTTGTGGCCGGGCTGATCTCGGTCATCGTCAACTACGGCGGCACCTTCATCCTGGTGTTCCAGGCAGCCAAGGTGGCCGGCCTGAGCCCGGAACTCACGGCTTCGTGGGTGTGGTCGATTTCGATTGGCGTGGGCGTCACCGGGCTGGTGCTGAGCTGGCTCTCGCGCGAGCCCATCATCACAGCCTGGTCCACGCCGGCCGCCGCCTTCCTGGTGACGGCCCTGGCCACTACGCCGTATGCCGAGGCCGTGGGCGCCTATGTGGTGTCGGCCGCGGCCTTCGTGGTGCTGGGACTGTCGGGCTGGTTCGAGCGCGTGATCCGGCTGATTCCGCCCGGCGTGGCCTCGGGCCTGCTGGCGGGCATCCTGCTGCAGTTCGGCATCAAGGCCTTTGGCGGCATGAGCGTGGACCCGGTGCTGGCCGGCCTGCTGATCGTGGCCTATGTGCTGCTCAAGCGGCTGACGGCGCGCTATGCGGTGGTCGGCATCCTGGCGCTGGGCCTGGCGTTCCTGCTGGCGCAGGACCGTGTGGACCTGTCCGGGCTGCAGCTGCGCTTTGCCGCGCCCGTGTTCACTCGGCCCGAGTTCACGCTCAACGCCCTGCTGAGCGTGGCCCTGCCGCTGTTCCTGATCACGCTGACCGGCCAGTACATGCCCGGCATGCTGGTGCTGCGTAACGACGGCTTCAAGACCAGCGCCAACCCCATCGTCACGCTCACGGGCCTGGGCTCGCTGCTGATGGCGCCGTTCGGCTCGCACGCCTTCAACATCGCCGCCATCACGGCCGCCATCTGCACGGGCAAGGAGGCGCATGAAGAGCCGTCCAGGCGCTGGATCGCGGGCATCGCTGCGGGCGTGTTCTACATCCTGGTGGGTGTGTTCGGCGTCACGCTGGCGGCCGTGTTCATGGCGTTCCCGGCCACCTTCATCACCACGCTGGCTGGTCTGGCGCTGCTGGGCACCATCGGCGGCAGCCTGGCCAATGCGCTGGCCGACGCCCAAACCCGCGAGGCCTCGCTGATCACCTTCCTGGCCGCCGCCGCCAACATTTCCATGCTGGGCATAGGCGGCGCCTTCTGGGGCCTGGTCATCGGCCTGGTGGCCCATGCCGTGCTCAACGGCCAGTGGCCGCGCCGGGCCGCCCGCAGCGAGGCGTGCACCGGCAACGTGCCCGCCGCCGATGCCGCCATCAAAAGGAGCTGAAACCATGCTTGCGACACAAGACACCACCGACGGCACCGCCCAAGCCGCCGACACCCTGACGCGCCACGACCAGCACGGCCGCTACCCCCAGGCCGAGACGGTGGACGATTTCCGGCACAACCTGGCCACCGTGCACGCGCGCATGGCCGCTGCCTGCCGCCGCGCGGGGCGCGACCCGGCCAGCGTGCGCCTGCTGCCCGTGAGCAAGACCAAGCCCGAATCCAGCCTGCGCCTGGCCCACGCGGCGGGCTGCCGCATGCTGGGCGAGAACAAGGTGCAGGAAGCCTTCGGCAAGTGGGAGGCCATGCAGGACCTGGCCGATCTGCAGTGGTCCGTCATCGGCCACCTGCAGACCAACAAGGCCAGGCTGGTGGCGCGCTTTGCCAGCGAGTTCCAGGCGCTGGACAACCTGCGCGTGGCCGAGGCGCTGGACCGCCGCCTGCAGGCCGAAGGCCGGGCGCTGGACGTGTTCGTGCAGGTCAACACCTCGGGCGAGGCCAGCAAGTACGGCCTGCCGCCCGACGAGGTGCAGGGATTTGTCCAGGCCCTGCCCGCCTTCAGTGCGCTGCGCGTGCGCGGCCTGATGACGCTGGCCCTGTTCTCCAGCGAGGCCGAGCGCGTGCGCCAGTGCTTCGTGCTGCTGCGCAGCCTGCGCGACCAGCTGCGCCAGAGCGCGCCGGCGGGCATCTCGCTGGATGAGCTGTCCATGGGCATGTCCGGCGACTTCGAGATCGCCATCGAGGAAGGCGCCACCGTGGTGCGCGTGGGCCAGGCCATCTTCGGCGCCCGCGCCCAGCCGGACAGCTTTTACTGGCCCGCCGGCGGCCCTGATCCCGCCGCCCTGGCACTGCCCTGAACGCGCCCCCTCGCCACCCTTTTCGATTCAACCCTGACCCCGCTTGAGGACCTTGACATGCAAAAAGCCATGCAACCCCTTGATTCCCGCCTGATGAAGGCCTATGCCCGCCAGCCCGTCTCCTTCGTCCGTGGCCGTGGAGCCCTGCTGTGGGACGAGCACGGCAACGAATACCTGGACGCCATTGCCGGCGTGGCAGTGACCGCCCTGGGCCACGCCCATCCGGAGATCGCCGCCGTGATCGCCGAGCAGGCCGGCCTGCTGCTGCACACCTCCAACGTGTTCCGCATCGACTGGCAGGAACGCCTGGGCCAGCGCCTGTGCGCCCTGGCCGGCATGGAGACGGCCTTTTTCTGCAACTCCGGCGCCGAGGCCAACGAGGCCGCGCTCAAGCTGGCGCGCCTGCATGGCCACCGCAGGCAGGTGGCGCGGCCGCAGATCCTGGTGATGGACAACGGCTTTCACGGCCGCACGCTGGCCACGCTGTCGGCCACCGGCAACCCGGCCAAGCAGCGCGGCTTCGAGCCGCTGATGCCGGGCTTCGTGCGCGTGCCCTATGACGACATCGCGGCCGTGCACCACGCCGCCGCCCAGCATGGCGACATCGTGGCCGTGCTGATCGAGCCCGTGCAGGGCGAAGGCGGCATCCGCCTGGCCAGCCCCGACTACCTGCGCCAGCTGCGCAGCCTGTGCGACCGGCATGGCTGGCTGCTGATGCTGGACGAGATCCAGACCGGCCTGGGACGCACCGGCGCCTGGTTCGGCCACCAGCACGCGGGCATCGCCCCCGATGTGATGACCCTGGCCAAGGCCCTGGGCAACGGCATTCCGATCGGCGCCTGCCTGGCGCGCGGGCCTGCGGCCGACCTGATCTCGCCCGGCCAGCATGGCTCCACCTTCGGCGGCAACCCGCTGGCCTGCCGCGTGGGCTGCACGGTGCTGGACATCATGGAGAGCGAGGACATCCCCGGCCGCGCCAGGCAACTGGGCCGGCGCCTGCTCAACGGCCTGCAGCAGGCGCTGCACGGCCACCCCGACGTGCTGGCCGTGCGCGGCCAGGGCCTGATGGTGGGCATCGAGCTGAACCGCAACTGCCAGGACCTGGTGGGCCGCGCGCTGGCCCAGCAGCGCCTGCTGATCACGGTGACGCGCGAATCCACCATCCGCCTGCTGCCGCCGCTGATATGCGACGAGCGCCAGATCGACGACATCGTCGCCCGCGTGGCCTGCCTGCTGGAGTCGGCCAGCGCCGCGCAGGCAGGCGCGCCCGCCGCAGGCCAGCTGGCGGCTGCATGACCATCGACTCCCCCAGCCCTTGCCCCGACACAGGAACCACTCATCCATGTACGACGCATCCCTGACCCTGGCCGACTTCGACCTGCAGCTGGCCAAGGCCATCCAGAGCGAGAAACGCCGCCAGGAAGACCATGTGGAACTCATCGCCTCCGAAAACTACGCCAGCCCGCTGGTGATGGCGGTGCAGAACTCGGTCTTCACCAACAAGTACGCCGAGGGCTACCCCGGCAAGCGCTACTACAGCGGCTGCGAGAACGTGGACGTGGCCGAGCGCCTGGCCGTGGAACGCGCCATGGCGCTGTTCGACTGCGACTACGCCAACGTGCAGCCCCATGCCGGCGCCCAGGCCAATGCCGCCGTGTTCCTGGCGCTGGCCCAGCCCGGCGACACCGTCATGGGCATGAACCTGGCCCAGGGCGGCCACCTGACGCATGGCAACCCGTCCAACTTCTCGGGCCGCCACTACCGCATCGTCCCCTACGGCCTGGACCCCGCCACGGGCCTGATCGACTACGACGAGATGGAGCGCACTGCCCTGGAGCACCGGCCCCGCATGCTCATCGGCGGCTTCTCTGCCTACTCGCGCCACAAGGACTGGGCCCGCATGCGCGCCATTGCCGACAAGGTGGGCGCCGTGTTCTGGGTGGACATGGCCCATGTCGCAGGCCTGGTGGCCGCGGGCGAATACCCCAGCCCCCTGCCCCACGCGCATGTGGTCACCAGCACCACGCACAAGACGCTGCGCGGCCCGCGCGGCGGCCTGATCCTGTCCAAGGGACAGGACGAAACCTTCAACCGCCGCCTGAGCTCGGCCGTGTTCCCCGGCGTGCAGGGCGGGCCGCTCATGCATGTGATCGCCGCCAAGGCCGTCGCCTTCAAGGAGGCGCTGCAGCCCGGGTTCAAGGCCTACCAGCGCCAGGTGCTGGCCAACGCCCGCGCCATGGCCGCCGTGATCCAGCAGCGCGGCTACCGCATCGTCTCGGGCGGCACGGACAACCACCTGATGCTGATCGACCTGTCCGACCGCAGCTACACCGGCAAGGATGCCGACGCCGCGCTCAGCGAGGCGCACATCACCACCAACAAGAACACCGTGCCCAACGACCCGCGCTCGCCCTTCGTGACCTCGGGCCTGCGCATAGGCACGCCCGCCGTCACCACGCGCGGCTTCGGCCAGGCGCAGTGCGAACAGCTGGCCGGCTGGCTGTGCGATGTGCTCGATGCGCTGGACGCGCAGGAAGGCGCCCGCTTTGCCAAGGTGGCGGCGCAGGTCAGGGAGCAGGTGACGGGGCTTTGCGCCCGCTATCCGGTGTACGGATAGCCCGCGCGCAGCCTTGGTGGATCAGGGGTTGGGGTTGGCGCAGGCGCCATCCATCCCCGCCATCTCCGCCAGCTTCTGCATGCGCGAGCGCTGGTCCAGGCAGGCCTGGTGCTGGGCTTCGGCCGCCTTTTGCTGGGCCAGCTTCGCGGCCTTGGCGCGCTCGGCCTGCAGCTGGGCGATGCGCTCGCGGATCTGGGGCATGGCGGCCACGGCGGCTTTTTCGCCCTCAAGAATGGCGCTGGCGCGCTGGGTGAAGTCGGCCGGGCCGATGTCCAGCACCTTGGGGCGGATGGTGATGTCGGCGCGGGCCAGCTCGGCCTGGCCCAGCTTCTGGCCCATGATGGCAATGGACTGGCCCAGGGCGCCCAGCATGTTCTCGGGCGCCTTGCCACGGGCCTTGTTGGAGATGTCCACGGCGATCACCAGATCGGCGCCCAGCTGGCGCGCGGCGTCCACGGGCACGGGGCTGGTGATGCCGCCATCGACGAAGTGGAACTTGCCGATGGCCACGGGCTGGAACACACCCGGAATGCTGCTGGAGGCACGCACCGCCTGCCCCGTATTGCCGCGCGCGAACACGGTGCGCTCGCCGTCTTCCAGCCGCGTGGACACCGCCACGAAGGGCTTGGCCAACTGCTCCAGCGGCTTGCGGCCCACCTGTTCGTTCACATAGTCTTCCAGCTTCTGGCCCACCAGCAGGCCGCCCGAGGACAGCTGCAGGTCGCGGATCTTGGTCTCATCCAGCGCAACGGCCTTTTCCTGCAGCTCGAAGGCGTTCATGCCGCTCGCATACAGCGCCCCTACCACGCTGCCCGCGCTGGTGCCGGACACCACCGCGGGCGCAAGGCCATTGGCTTCCAGCATCTTGATGACGCCGATATGGGCAAAGCCCTTCACGGCTCCGCCGCCCAGGGCCAGACCGATCCTGATGGGCGCCACGGGTGTGCCCGGCGCGGTGGGCGTGGACTCGGGCGTGGCCGCCGAGGGGCTGGGCGGGTTGCTGCCGCAAGCGGCCAGCCCCGCCAGGCTCAGGTACACCAGTGGACGCAAAAGGGCTTGGAGGCGCATGCCGGAAGATCCTGCTGTCGGATGACGAGATTCGGGGCGGGCAGTATAGCGGCAGGGGCCTGACCGCCGCAGGCCCTCAGGCTCTGGGCTTCAGCAAGCCGCCCATGCCCTGCACAGCCTCCCGCAAAAACCCCCAGACCGCCTCGATGCGCTGAACCTGCCGGGCATCCGAGGGCATGCTCATCCAGAAGGTGCGGGTGAAGCAGGCCTCGGCGGGCAGCACGCGGCTGAGCACGGGGTCGCGGTCGGCAATGAAGGCGGGCAGCACGGCCAGGCCAGCGCCGGCGCGCACGGCCTCGTACTGGGCGGTGATGCTGGTGCTGCGAAAGGCAAATCGCTCGGGCTGGAACAGGGTGGACAGCAGCTGCAGCTCGCGCGTGAACAGCAGGTCGTCCACATAGTGGATGAAGCTGTGGTGGCGCAGGTCCTCGGTGCGCGCCACCAGGGGGCGGCGCGCAAGGTATTCGCGCTGGCCGTAGAGGAAGAGCCGGTAGTCGGTGAGCTTGGTGACCACGGCCGAGCCGCGCGTGGGGCGCTCCAGCGAGATGACGATGTCGGCCTCGCGCCGCGACAGGTGCAGCAGGCGCGGCAGGGCCAGCAGGTCGATGCTCAGCAGCGGATGGCGCTGCGTCAGCGCGGCCAGCTGCGGGGCCAGCAGCTGGGTGCCGAAGCCCTCGGTGGCGCCCACGCGCACCAGGCCGGACGGTCCCTGGCTGGTGGATTCGGCCGCCAGCGGCATGCGCTCCAGCCCGGCTGCGGCGCGCTGCATGGCGTCTGCCACACCCAGCAGCTGTCGGCCGGCCTCCGTGGGCCGCCATTGGCCCGCTTCGCGCTCGAAGAGTACGGCCCCCAGCTGTTTTTCCAGGGCCTGGATGCGGCGCGACACCGTGGTGTGCTCCACGCCCAGTTGCCGCGCGGCGGCGGCCATGCTGCCGCTGCGCGCCAGCTCGCCAAAGAATCTCAGATGGTCCCAGTCCATGGGTCGAGGCCGCCTCAGTCGGCAGCGGCGCGGCGCGCGGCCAGCGTGCTGGGCGCACGCGCCAGCTCGTCGTTTTGCCGCACCAGGACGGCCATCATGTCCATGAACAGGCCCCGCTGCTCCTGCGGCAGCGGCTCCAGCATGCGCTGCTGGGCCCGCAGTACCGAGGGTTCGGCAGCGGCCAGCAGCGCAGCGCCTTCTGCGGTGACCGACAGCAGGCGCACGCGCCTGTCGGCCGGGCTGGTGTTGCGCACCATGAGGCCGCGCGCCTCCAGCCGGTCGATGACGCTGCCAATGGTCGAGGTATCGAAGCCGATCATCCGCGCCAGCGTGCGCTGGTCCACGCCGGGCTGGCGCAGCACGGCCGACAGCGCCGCGTACTGCACGGGGGTCACGCCGAACTCCTGGGTCTCCTCCATGAAGACGGCTACCGCGATCTGCTGCAGGCGGCGGATGTGGTAGCCGGGGTAGTTTTCTAGTTCTGCGGGTTGGTAGTCCATGGCCATTGCGCTCTTTTCCGGGTCCCTGCGGGCAAGCGCAGATGTTCGCATGAACCGCACCCTCCGTTGGCGTTGGCTGGCGGACAGGTGATTCACCCGGACACGCTGTCCGCCGTCGTTTTGCCTGCATCCAGGGAAACCCCAGGCTGGCCTGATGCAAATCAACACTACACTCATCATCAGCATACTGTTTAATTACTCGCGACGCAGCTGACCCGCTGGCTGGCGACACGCACCACGAAGCACAGGACATCCATGAGCACCAGCATTTCTTCCCGGGCGCTGCCCGTTCTTGTGGCAGGCGGCGGCATTGGCGGCGTGGCGGCCGCGCTGGCCCTGGCGCGCCAGGGATTCGCCGTCAAGGTGCTGGAGCAGTCGCCGCAGCTGGGCGAGATCGGCGCCGGCATACAGCTGGGGCCCAACGCATTCGCGGCCTTCGACGCGCTCGGCATTGGCGAGCTGGCCCGTGGCCGCGCGGTCTATACCGACGAGATGGTGATGCACGACGCGCTCGATGAAAGACTGGTCGGCCGCATTCCCACGGGCGAGGCGTTTCGCGCCCGCTTCGGCAACCCGTATGCGGTGATCCACCGCGCCGACATCCACACCTCGCTGCTCGAAGGCGCGCGCACCCACGGCCAAATCGAGACGCTGACGGGCACCCGCATCGAAGCCGTGCAGCAGGAGGGCGACACCGTCACCGTGCGCGACCAGCACGGCCAGGTCCATGTGGGCCAGGCCCTGATCGGCGCCGATGGCGTGAAGTCCGTGGTGCGCCAGCAGTACGTGGGCGATGCGGCGCGTGTCTCCGGCCACGTGGTGTACCGCGCCGTGGTGGAGAAGAACGACTTCCCCGAGGACCTGCGCTGGAACGCGGCCAGCATCTGGGTCGGCCCCAACTACCACCTGGTGCACTACCCGCTGCGCGGCGGCGAGCAGTACAACGTGGTCGTCACCTTCCACAGCCGCGAGCAGGAGGAATGGGGCGTGCGCGAAGGCAGCCGCCAAGAGGTGCAAAGCTACTACCGCGACTGCTGCCCGCGCGCCCGCCAGCTCATAGACCTGCCCAAAAGCTGGAAGCGCTGGGCCACGGCCGACCGCGAGCCCATTGGCCAGTGGAGCTTCGGCCGCGCCACGCTGCTGGGCGATGCGGCCCACCCCACCCTGCAGTACATCGCCCAGGGCGCCTGCATGGCGCTGGAAGACGCGGTGACGCTGGGCCAGGCGCTCAAGCGCTGCGGCAACGACTGGCCGCAGGCACTGCGGCTGTACGAGCGCTCGCGCATCGCCCGCACGGCGCGCGTGGTGCTGTCCGCGCGCGAGATGGGCCGCATCTTCCACGCCAGCGGCGTGGAGCGCCTGGTGCGCAACGACCTCTGGAAGGGCCGCACGCCCCAGCGTTTCTACGACGCCATGGAATGGCTGTACGGCTGGAAGGCCGAAACCTGCCTTGCCGAAGACTGAACACAAGGAGACCGCCATGCAAGAACTTGGCCGCCTGGAAGACCTGCCCCAGGACTACCGCGACGAACTCACGCGCAACAACCTGGTGCCGCTGTGGCCCAGCCTGCGCAACGTGATGCCGCCGCACACGCCGCGCCCGCGCACCCAGCCGATTGCCTGGCCCTACCAGACCATCCGCCCACTGCTCATGCAGGCCGGCGAGCTGACGCCCATCGAAAAGGCCGAGCGCCGCGTGCTGGTGCTGGCCAATCCCGGCCATGGGCTGGAGAAGATGCAGGCCAGCTCCTCCATCTACCTGGGCATGCAGCTGCTGCTGCCCGGCGAGTGGGCGCCCTCGCACCGCCACACACCCAATGCCGTGCGCATGGTGGTGGAGGGCCAGGGCGCCTGGAGCCTGGTCGACGGCGAGAAATGCCCCATGGAGCGCGGCGACCTGATCCTCACGCCCACGGGCCTGTGGCACGAGCATGGCCACGACGGCAACGAACCCGTGGTCTGGCTCGATGTGCTGGACCTGCCCCTGGCCTACTACCTGGAAGTTACCTACCACGTGGATGGCCCGCGCCAGCCCGCCCTGCCCGGCCGTGGCGACCGGGCGTATGCGCGCGGCGGCCTGGCACCCACGCAGGTGTTCGCCCGCAGCGCCAAGGCCTACCCCATGCTGCGCTACCCCTGGAAGGACGCGCGCGCCGCCCTGCTGGAGCTGGCCGCCGACCGGCCGGACCTGGACTGCGTGCAGCTGGCCTACACCAACCCCGAAACCGGGGCCGACTGCGAAAACATCCTGGGCTTTTACGCGCTGATGCTGCGCCCGGGCCAGACGCTGCAGCTGCCCGCGCGTTCGCCGGCCTGCGTGTTCCACGTCATCGAGGGCGGCGCCAGCGTGGCCGCCGTGGACCGCCATTTCGACCTGGCACCGGCCGACACCTGCTGCGTGCCCGGCTGGGCGCCCGCCACGCTGACCAATGCCAGCGCCAGCGAGCCCGCCTTCCTCTTCCTGGCCGACGAGGCGCCTTTGCACCGAAAGCTGGGCCTCTACGAAGTCCGGCCTTGAATCCTCCGATGTCTCTTTCCTCCCCCATCGCCAATACCATGACCGCCCCCCAATACCTCTGGACCCCGCCCCCCGTCCAATCCCTGCCCGTGCGCGGCAGCACGCAGCGCCTGCCCGTGAACCGCCTGTTCTTCGTGGGCCGCAACTACCACGCCCATGCCGTCGAGATGGGCCGCCCGGTGGACAAGAGCGTGGAGCGCCCCTTCTACTTCACCAAGGCGCCCTCCACCCTGACCGAATCGGGTGCCACCGTGGCCTACCCGCCCGAGACGAACAACTACCACTTCGAGATGGAACTGGTGGTGGCCATCGGCAAGGCGGGTTTTCGCATTGCGGCGGACCAGGCGCATGAACACATCTACGGCTACGCCTGCGGCCTGGACATGACGCGCCGCGACCTGCAGCTGGTGGCGCGCGACAAGGGCCGGCCCTGGGACCTGGGCAAGGATGTGGAGCAGTCCTCGGTGGCCAGCGAGATCGTGCCCATGTCGGGCCAGGTGATCGAATCCGGCGCCATTGCACTGGCCGTCAATGGCGAGACCAGGCAGCAGTCCGACGTGGACAAGCTGATCTGGAACATCCGCGAAATCATTGCCGACCTCTCGCTGTTCTATCACCTGCAACCCGGCGACCTCATCTACACGGGCACGCCCGAGGGCGTGGGCGCCGTGCTGCCGGGCGACCGCATCACCGGCCATGTGCAGGGCGTGGGCGAGATCGCGCTCACCGTGGGCCAGCCCGAATAAGGCCAGGGAGACCACCACCATGAAGCTCTACAGTTTTTTCCGCAGCGGCACCTCGCACCGCCTGCGCATCGCGCTCCACCTCAAGGGCCTGCGCCCTGACTACTTCCCCGTGGACCTGCGCATGGACGAGCAGGCCCAGGCGCCGTTCAAGCAGGTCAACCCGCAGGGCCTGGTGCCGGCGCTGACACTGGACGATGGCCGCACGCTGATCCAGTCGCCGGCCATCATCGAATGGCTGGAGGAGCGCCACCCCGAGCCGCCGCTGCTGCCCGCCGACCCCGAGGACCGCGCCCAGGTGCGCGCGCTGGCCGCCATCGTGGGCTGCGACGTGCATCCCATCAACAACCGCCGCATCCTGCAGACCCTGCGCCGCCAGTTCGGTGCGGACGAGGCCGCCATCAACGCCTGGTGTGCCACCTGGATTGCCGACGGCTTCGACGCCATCGAGGCCCTGCTGGCACGCGACACGCAGCGCGGCGACTTCTGCTTCGGCCACGCACCCACGCTGGCCGATGTCTACCTGGTGCCCCAGATCGAAAGCGCACGCCGCTTTGGCGTGGACCTGGACCGCTGGCCGCTGATCAGCGCTGTGGACAGGGCCTGCGCGGCCCTGCCCGCCTTTGCACAGGCTGCGCCCCTGGCCCAGCCTGACGCCGGCTGAACCTCGCCGCACCTTTTGCCGGCAGCCCTACCCCGCCCCGAGTCCTCGCCAGAAGGACCGGGGCATTGCAAGCAGTGAAAAAAGCAGATCCAACAGGAGACAGACTGTGAAAGCATCCCCATCCAACCGCCTCGGCGCCGCCCCCTCCCGCCGCAAGGCCCTTGCAGGCGCAGCCCTGCTGCTGGCCTCCATCGCCCCGCTGCATTGCGCCTGGGCGCAGGCAGGCTCCAGCAGCATCGCCAGCTTTCCCACGCGCCCCGTCACCGTGATAACGGCCTTTGCCGTGGGCAGCGGCCCTGACGCCGTGCTGCGCATCGTGGGCGAAAAGCTTGCCGCCCGCTGGAAGCAGGGCGTGACCGTGGACAACCGCCCAGGCGGCGGCGGCTTTGTCGCCATCGAAGCCGCACGCCGCGCCAAGCCCGACGGCTACACCCTGCTGCAGCTCGACAGCGAACATGTCTCCGCCCTGCCCTACCTCTACAAGCAGCGCAACTTCCATCCGCTGCAGCACTTCGACCCGGTGGCACCGCTGTTCCTCACTCCCTTCTTCGTGGCCGTGCCCACGAACTCGCACTGGAAGAGCATGGGCGACCTGATCAAGGCGGCCAAGTCCGAGCCCGGCAAGGTCAGCTACGGCTCCTGGGGCGTGGGCAGCCCCGGCCACCTGGGCGGTGAATGGCTGGACTTCCTGACGGGCAGCAAGATGACCCATGTGCCCTACCGCGAGGTCAGCCAGCTCTACACCTCGGTGGCCAATGGCGATCCGGCCTGGAGCTTTGCCAGCCTCCCCTCCAGCCAGGGCATCTACAAATCCGGCAAGATCCGCTACCTGGCCGTGGCTGCGCCCCAGCGCATCGCCCAGATGCCCGACGTGCCCACCGTGGCCGAATCGGGCGGCCCCGCCGACCTGATCGTGAACTCCTTCGTCTCCCTGCTGGCGCCCAAGGGCGTGGACGCCGCCCTGCGCGACAGGATCCATGCCGACGTGGTCGCCGTGCTGCAGGACCCGCAGGTGCGCGAGAAATTCGCCACCTTCGCCTTCCAGCCCATCACCTGGGAGGTGCCGGAGATGGAGAAATTCGCCAAGACCAAGGCGGACCAGTACAAGCTGCTGATCCAGAAGGCGAACATTAGCCTGGATTGAGAGCACCGAATAGACAAAGCAACGGGGCGTAGCGCCCTGTCGCCCCCGCACCCCGGCCCCTCCTCCCCATATGCCCGTGCCTGCGACGTGGCGGTTGCGGGGTTGCAGTCCTGCCGAAGGACAGGACTGCTTCGTCAACTGACTCGCCGTGATTGTCTGAACGTAGCGCGCAGCGCGAAGTGAGTTTCACGGCGAACCCCGCAACCGCCACGACGCAGGTTGCCCCGTAGCGAAGCGAAGGGGACGCGGGCATTTGGGCGCGTTTCTTTGCCTCCTTTCTTGTCGCGCGACAAGAAAGGAGGTCGGCCGCCGGGCCGAAACCCGGCCTCGAAAAAACAACCGCCCGGCAGGGACCCAAAAAGAGTCGGGATGCAATACTGAGTACCTGCCAAGCCAGCTCATTGCCCAACCACTTCAACCCTGCGACTGCGGATTCGCAAACCCCGCCACCTGCTCGTAATGGCGGGCAATGGCACGCAGCTCATCCTGGCTGATCAGCTCGTCGATATGGCCGAAGGGCTGGCCGCCACTGAGTTCGTCCGCCTTCATGATGATGAAGTCGGGCGGCGTGGAGCGGTTGGTCAGCACCACCTGGCTGGTGGCGGGCAGGCGGCTGGCCTCGTAGGCGGCCAACAGCGCCAGCGGGTCGCCCTGCGGGTCGGCGGCCAGCAGGTCGGCCAGCACCCGCGCATCGCGCATGGCCTGGGCCGAGCCGTTGGAGCCGCGCGGATACATGGGGTGGGCGGCATCGCCCAGCAGGGTCACGCGGCCGAAGCTCCACTGGTCCACGGGGTCCTTGTCCACCATGGGGTACTCGAAGATGGTCTCGGCCGAGCGGATCAGGGCCGGAACATCCAGCCAGTCGAAGGTCCAGCCGCCGAAAATCTCCAGCACATCCTCCATGCGGCCTGCGCGGTTCCAGTCGTTCATGCGCATCTGCGGGTCGCGGATCTCGGCCACCCAGTTGATGCGCTGCATGCCCTGGCCGTCGACGTTGTCCTCGATGGGATAGATCACCATCTTGCCGGTATCGACCGAGCCGATGCGCAGGTAGCTCTTGCCCGTGAGGATGGGCTTGAAGCGCGAGACGCCGCGCCAGGTGTTGATGCCACCAAAGGCCAGCTCCTCCTGCGGATAGAACTGGCGCCGCACGGCGGAGTTGACGCCATCGCAGGCCACGACGATGTCGGCCGTGGTGGACGGCGGCACATGGCCCTGGGCATCCGGCGCGAAATGCACGGTGGCGCCGTGGGCCGACTGGTCCACGCGCACGCAGCGGTGGCCCGTGTGCACGGCACCCGGGCCCAGGCGCTGCACGGCGGCCTCGAAGAGAACGCGGTGCAGGCGGCCACGGTGG
Organism: Delftia sp. Lp-1; assembly: GCF_020523835.1. Lineage (NCBI taxonomy): Bacteria > Pseudomonadati > Pseudomonadota > Betaproteobacteria > Burkholderiales > Comamonadaceae > Delftia > Delftia sp. Lp-1. The sequence goes on from NZ_JAJALJ010000001.1 coordinate 2,556,396, forward strand.
ATGCCCAGCTCCGGCAGCTCATAGCCGGCATGGCGGCCGCGCGGCTCGCGGTAGACGAACTGGCCATAGCGGTTGAAGAACACGCTCTCCAGGTTCTCAATCGCCTGGGCCTCCAGCTGCGGCTGCAGGCCCAGGTCGCTGAGTTCGCGCATGGCATGCGGCAGCAGGGTAATGCCCGCGCCGATCTCGCGGACCTCGGGCACGGCCTCGAAGACTTCGCAGGCAATGCCTCTTTGATGCAAGGCCAATGCCAGGCACAGGCCTCCGATGCCGCCCCCCACGATCGCTACTTTCATCCGCTGACTCTCCATGCTTTCTCCAGGGCGCCTTGGGCGCCCGTCCCGCCTACTCGGCGGTAATCCCCCGCGCCTTGACCAGATCGGCCCAGCGCCGGGCGTCCTTTTGCACCAGGGCCTTGAACTCGGCCGGCGTGCTGCCGGCCGGATCCATGCCCTGGGGCGCAAAGGCATGCCGGACTTCCTCCGACGCCAAAATCGCGCGGATCTCGCGATTGAGGGCATCGACCTGGTCCGCCGGCATGCCGGCCGGCGCAAACACGCCGTACCACATATCCACGTTCACATCGCCCGCCTTGGCCTCCTTGAGCGTGGGCACATCGGGCAGCAGCGGGTGGCGCCGCTGGCTGCCAATGCCCAGCGCACGCAGCTTGCCGGCCTTCACATGCGTCAAGGCCACATGAATGGGCAGGAACATGCATTCCACCTGGCCGCCCAGCAGGTCCGTCAGCGCCGGCCCTGTTCCGCGATAAGGGATGTGCGTGATCGATACGCCCGCCGTGCTCTTGAAAAGCTCCATCGCCATATGGTGCGGAGTGCCCACTCCCGGCGATGCGTAATTGATGCGGCCCGGCGAGGCCTTGGCGGCCTTCACCAGATCGGCCGCCGTCTGATAGGCGGAGGCCGTGGGCGTCACCAAAATCAGCTGTCCCCAGCTGGTCAGCGTTACAGGTTCGAGGTCCGTCAGCGGATTGAATGGCAATTTGGGATACAGCGATGCATTCATCACCAGGGTATTCACTGTCACCAAAAGCGTCTGGCCATTGGCGGGCGAGCGCACAACGGCCTCGGTGCCGATATTTCCAGAGGCGCCCGGCTTGTTCTCCACCACCACGGGCCGGCCCTGGCGCTTGGCGAGCAAAGGACCGATCGTTCGCGCAATCGTGTCGATTCCAGTACCCGGAGTGAATGGCACAATCAATTTCAGAGGCACACTCTCGGTACTGGCGATGGCGCCTGCTACGGGTAAACCCAATACTCCCAATCCGCTTGTCTTCAAAAATTGCCGTCTGCCAACAAAATTTCGCATGTAGACCTCTTTTGTAGTTAGCATGCAAACGCATGGTAATCATGCACCAGAATGGGCACAATTGGTGGAAATCGAATGAATACTGGACACCTCTGCAAGAATACTAGACGCATATGGACACGATGACGCCTGCACCACTGCCGCTATATCAGCGCCCTGGCTTTTTGCTGCGGCGCGCCCACCAGATTTCGGTCGGCATTTTTGAAGAGCAATGCCGCCCCCTGGGGCTGACACCGCCACAGTACGGCGCCCTGGTCCTGATCGACGCCTCCCCCGGCTCCGACCAAAGCTCCCTGGCGCGCGCCATGGGCTTTGACAAGGTGACCACGCTGCGCCTGGTGCGCGGGCTGGAAGAGCGCGAATACGTGCACCGCGCCCTGAGCACGCGTGACCGCCGCCAGCACGAACTGACGCTGACCGACAAGGGCCGCGCCCTTCTGGCTGCCAGCGTGCCGCTGGTGGACCAGGCCTACCACCGCCTGGTGTCCCCGCTGGAAGACGGCGAGCTGCAGGAACTGCTGCGCCTGCTGGCCAAGCTGGAGTCCGGCCTGGGCGCCAATGCCCGCGTGAAGCTGGAGCCGCTGCGCAAGCCCGGCGCCCGCGCCGTTCAGCCCCCTGCTCCTGTGGCTGCGCCTGCCGACGACGCCCGCCTGCCGGCCACCGGCACGGACTGAGCCGCTGACCGCCTGAACCAGCATGGCCTGCGCCTGCCGCAGGCCATGCTCTTTTTTGTGCCAGCCTGTGCAAAAACGCACATGCATACTGCAAACATCTCCATTGCTTGCGAAAAACCGCACAGCTACCATGCGATGAACGCCCGGCGCACGCATGCCGGGTTGACACCACCGCAACAGGAGACAAGCCATGAATGCATCCACGTCCGCCAAGGTTTTGGCGCCCACGGTCAAGCTGCTGATCAACGGCAAGCTGGTCGAATCCCAAAGCACCCAATGGCGCGATGTGGTCAACCCGGCCACGCAGGAAGTGCTGGCCCGTGTGCCCTTTGCCACACCCGACGAGGTCAACGCCGCCGTCGCCAACGCCAAGGAAGCCTTCAAGACCTGGCGCAAGACCCCCATTGGCCAGCGCGCCCGCATCTTCCTGAAGCTGCAGCAGCTGATCCGCGAGAACATGAAGGAGCTGGCCGCCCTGCTGACCGCAGAACAGGGCAAGACCCTGCCTGACGCGGAGGGCGACGTCTTCCGCGGCCTGGAAGTGGTGGAGCATGCGGCCAACATCGGCTCGCTGCAGCTGGGCGAGCTGGCCAACAACGTGGCCAACGGCGTGGACACCTATTCCGTGCTGCAGCCCCTGGGCGTGTGCGCAGGCATCACCCCCTTCAACTTCCCGGCCATGATTCCGCTGTGGATGTTCCCCATGGCCATTGCCACGGGCAACACCTTCGTGCTCAAGCCCTCCGAGCAGGACCCCATGGTCACCATGCGCCTGTGCGAACTGGCGCTGGAAGCCGGCATTCCGCCCGGCGTGCTGAACGTGGTCCACGGCGGCGAGGACGTGGTCAACGCCATCTGCGACCACCCCGATATCAAGGCCATCAGCTTCGTGGGTTCCACCAAGGTCGGCACCCATGTCTACAACCGTGCCAGCCTGGCCGGCAAGCGCGTGCAATGCATGATGGGCGCCAAGAACCACGCCATCGTCATGCCTGACGCCAACAAGGAGCAAACGCTCAACGCCCTGCTGGGCGCAGCCTTCGGCGCGGCAGGCCAGCGCTGCATGGCGCTGTCGGTGGCCGTGCTGGTGGGCGATGCGCAAAAGTGGATTCCCGAGCTGGTCGAAAAATCCAAGACCCTCAAGGTCAGCGGCGGCACCGAGCCCGGCACCGACGTGGGCCCGCTGGTGTCCTGCGCCGCGCTGTCCCGCGTGGAAAGCCTGATCGAACGCGGCCTGGCCGACGGCGCCAAGCTGGAACTGGACGGCCGCAAGCCCCAGGTGGCTGGCTACGACAAAGGCAACTTCGTCGGCCCCACCGTGTTCAGCGGCGTCAAGCCCGGCATGAGCGTGTATGACCAGGAAATCTTCGGCCCCGTGCTGTGCCTGGCGGCTGCCGACAGCCTGGACGAGGCCATCGAGTTCATCAACGCCAACCCCAACGGCAACGGCACGGCCATCTTCACGCAGTCGGGCGCCGCGGCGCGCAAGTTCCAGGAAGACATCGACGTGGGCCAGGTCGGCATCAACGTGCCGATTCCCGTGCCGGTTCCGCTGTTCTCCTTCACGGGCAGCCGCGCCTCCAAGCTGGGTGACCTGGGCCCCTACGGCAAGCAGGTCGTGCTGTTCTACACGCAGACCAAGACCGTCACGGCGCGCTGGTTCGACGACAGCACCACCAGCCAGGGCGTGAACACCACCATCAGCCTGCGCTGATGCACGGGTGGGCGGGCCTGGATTGATCCGGGGCAGGCCCCGGCTCTGGGATGATGGCGGCATGCGTTTTCCAATGACCGCCTTCCTCTCCCGGGGCCTGGGTGCCGCCTTGCTGACCACCCTGGCCGCCCTGCCCCTGACCCTTCACGCGCAGGCCGGTGCAGCCTGCGACCCGGCCTCCACCGCCGCTGCCAGCCGCAATGCCTGCGCGGTCCAGGCCTTCCAGGAGGCCGACACCGCGCTCAACATCCGCTACCTGGACGTCATGCAGCAACTGCCCCAGGGCAAGCGCACGGGCCTGCGCCACGACCAGAACGGCTGGATCAAGGGCCGCACGGCACGCTGCAAGGCCGCTACGCGCGACAGCGAAACCCAGCCCGAGGGACCGCGCCTGTACCACGAATGCCTCACGGCCGCGACACAGGAGCGCATGCAGGCGCTGGAGCGCTGGCTGCAGCACTGACCGCCGCACGCCCCCACAGGCATCGACAGGCGCCCACAGGCCCCGAAAGCCCCCCCAGAACAACAAGGGCCCCAGAGCCCAACGCAGGAGACAAGCCAGCCATGGACTTCGAACTCAACGACGACCAGCGCGCCTTTGCCGAATCGGCCCGCGCCTTTGCCCAGGCCGAACTCGCGCCCCATGCCGCGCACTGGGACCGTGAATCCATCTTCCCGCGCGAGGCCATCGCCAAGGCGGGCGAACTGGGCTTTTGCGGCCTGTACGCGCCCGAGAACGCCGGCGGCCTGCAGCTGCCGCGCCTGGACGCCACCATGGTCTTCGAGGAACTGGCAGCCGTCGATCCCTCCACCACCGCCTTCATCACCATCCACAACATGGCCACCTGGATGCTGGGCACCTGGGCCACCGACGCCGTGCGCGCCGAATGGGGCGAGGCCCTGACCAGCGGCCGCAAGCTGGCCAGCTACTGCCTGACCGAGCCCGGCGCGGGCTCGGACGCCGGCTCGCTCAAGACCCGGGCCGAGCTGGCGGGGCATGAATACATCATCAACGGCGCCAAGGCCTTCATCAGCGGCGCGGGCAGCACCGACATGCTGGTGCTGATGGCCAGAACGGGCGACGCCGGCTCTGGCGCCAGCGGCATCTCCGCCTTTGCCGTGCCCGCCGACCTGCCCGGGATCAGCTACGGCAAGAAGGAAGAGAAGATGGGCTGGAACAGCCAGCCCACGCGCGTCATCAGCTTCGACAACGTGCGCATTCCCGCGCACAACCTGCTGGGCCGCGAGGGCGAAGGCTTCAAGATCGCCATGAAGGGCCTGGACGGCGGACGCATCAACATCGCCACCTGCTCCGTGGGCGCCGCCCAGGGCGCGCTCACCCAGGCCCAGCAGTACATGCACGAGCGCAAGCAGTTCGGCAAGCCCATTGCCAGCTTCCAGGCCCTGCAGTTCAAGCTGGCCGACATGGCCACCGAACTCGTGGCCGCGCGCCAGATGGTGCGCCTGGCCGCCTCCAAGCTCGATGCCGGCGCGCGCGACGCCTCCACCTACTGCGCCATGGCCAAGCGCTTTGCCACCGACGCCGGCTTCATGGTCTGCAACGAAGCCCTGCAACTGCACGGCGGCTACGGCTACATCCGCGAATACCCGCTGGAGCGCCTCATGCGCGATGCCCGCGTGCACCAGATCCTCGAAGGCACGAACGAAATCATGCGCGTCATCATCGCGCGGCGCATGCTGGAAGGCGATGCGCCCGACATGATCCGCTGATCCATCCACATCCAGCCCACGCCATGCCCGCCCGCCCGCTCTCCGACACCACGCTGCACCTCATAGACGCCGTGCGCGAAGCCCTGGCCGGCTGCGACGACGTGCAGGAAAAGCGCATGTTCGGCTGCCATGTCTTCATGGTCAACGGCAAGCTGTGCCTGGGCGTGGAAGACGACGAACTGCTGGTGCGCCTGCCGCCTTCGCAGCACGCCGCCGTGGCCGAGACGCCGGGCCTGCGCCCGCTCTCATCCAAGAGCCAGATGGACGGCTACTTCTTCATCGGCCCCGCCGCCTACGCCACGCGCCAGCAGTGGCAGCACTGGATTGCCCAGGCCCTGGCCTTCAACCCCCACGCCAAGGCCACGCCCCCGAAAAAGCGCAAGACCCAGGCCAGCGAACCCGCGCCCGCCGACGCAAACACGCCGCCAGCGCCGCCCGCCCCGGCCGGGCGCCGCACACGCAAGCACCCCATCTTCGGCGCCGAATAAGCCCCCTTTGCAGGAGAGCCCCATGCCCATCCGCATCGTCCAGCTAGGCAGCCCCCGCCACGCCGATGAAGGCCTGCGCATAGGCACCGTGCGCCGCCCGCCGCGCGGCGTGCCCAAGGCCGAATTCGCCAGCCGCGACTACTACGACGTCTGGTACCCCGAACTCTCGCCCCAGCCCGACACCATGCACACCGCGCTCGAATCGCACCGGCTGCAGGACCACGGCCAGCAGGCCGAGGCAGACAAGCTCTGGCAGCAGTTCGTGCGCAAATTCCGCAAGGAAATGGCCGAGCCCGCCGCCAGCCGCACCCTGGACCTGCTGGCCGCCCTCTCGCAGCACAGCGCCTTCGCCATCGGCTGCTACTGCGAGCAGGAGGCGCGCTGCCATCGCGGCATCCTGCGCTCCCTGCTCAAAGAACGCGGCGCCGACATTGCGAACGGCGGCATTGCGGACGGCGACATGGACACCGGCGACATGAACCCCGGCGAAAAGTACACCGGCGACACGGTCCACTGAGACACACCACAAGCTTCACAACACAGGAGACAAGTACATGCAGATCGCATTCATCGGACTCGGCAACATGGGCGGCCCCATGGCCATCAACCTGCACAAGGCCGGCCACACGGTCAAGGCCTTCGACCTCTCCAAGGACGCCTGCGCCAAGGTCGCCGCCGAAGGCGTGACCATTGCCCCCAGCGCCGAAGACGCCGTGCAGGGCGCCGAAGCCGTGGTCTCCATGCTGCCCGCCAGCCAACACGTGGAAGGCCTCTTCCTCGGCCGTGACGGCGCGGCCGGCCTGCTGCAGCGCATTGCCAAGGGCGCGCTCATCATCGACAGCTCCACCATCGCCGCCGCCACCAGCCAAAAGGTCGCCAAGGCCGCCGAAGCCGCAGGCATTGCCTTCATCGACGCCCCCGTCTCCGGCGGCACGGGCGGCGCCATTGCAGGCACCCTCACCTTCATGGTCGGCGGCAGCGACGCCGACCTCGAACGCGCCCGCCCCCTGCTCGAAAAAATGGGCGCCAACATCTTCCACGCCGGCGCCGTGGGCGCGGGCCAGACCGCCAAGATCTGCAACAACATGCTGCTGGGCATCCTCATGATCGGCACCAGCGAAGCCATCGCCCTGGGCGTGGCCAACGGCCTGGACCCCAAGGTCCTCAGCGAAATCATGCGCCGCAGCTCGGGCGGTAACTGGGCCCTGGAAAAATACAACCCCTTCCCCGGCGTCCACGAAAACGCCCCCGCCTCCAAGAACTACGCTGGCGGCTTCGGCACCGACCTCATGCTCAAGGACCTGGGCCTGGCCCAGGAAAACGCCATGGCCGTCAAGGCCTCCACGCCCCTGGGCGGCATGGCCCGCGCCATGTACGCCATGCACTCCATCGCAGGCAACGGCGCCCTGGACTTCTCCAGCGTCATCCGCTCCCTGCAAAAGAACGGCTGACCGCCAGGCTCAGGCCAGCGGCCGATGCCCCCGCGCCCGCACCCCTGAATCCCGTATGCCCGCGCCTGCGTCGGGCCGCCTGCGGGGTTGCAGTCCTGCCGCAGGACAGGACTGCCTCGTCATCTGACTCGCCGTGATGTTTGAGTGAAGCGCGCAGCGCGCAACGAGTTTCACGGCGAACCCCGCAGGCGGCCCGACGCAGGTTGCCCCGCAGCGCAGCGAAGGGGTCGCGGGCATTCGGGCGCGTTTCTTTGCCTACTTTCTTGCCGCGCGGCAAGAAAGTCGGTCGGCCGCCGGGCCGAAACCCGGCCTCGAAAAACAACCACCCGGCAGGGTCAAAAACAAGAAACCCCGACCGGGGTTTTCTCTCTTCAGACCCATGGCAGCCCTACGTAAGCTGCCACCGCCACCATCAGCCATTCCACAGAACACCCGCCAGCAACCATGACCACTACACCCCCCACCTTCGCCCCCATGCCCACAGCAGAAGGCTACTTCGGCCCCTACGGCGGCCAGTTGGTCCCGCCCCACCTCAAGCAGGCCATGGACGACATCAACACCGCCTACGCCGAAATCACCAAACGCCAAGACTTCCAGCAGGAACTGGCCCAGCTCTTCGCCGACTACGTGGGCCGCCCCAGCCCCATCTTCCACGCGCGGCGCCTGTCGGAGCAGCTGGGCGGCGCACAGATCCACCTCAAGCGCGAAGACCTCAACCACACCGGCGCCCACAAGATCAACCACTGCCTGGGCGAGGCCCTGCTGGCCAAGTTCATGGGCAAGAAGAAGGTCATCGCAGAAACCGGCGCCGGCCAGCACGGCGTGGCCCTGGCCACGGCCTGCGCGCTGGTGGGCATTCCCTGCGAGATCCACATGGGCCAGGTGGACATCGAGAAGGAACACCCCAACGTCACCAAGATGCGCATCCTGGGCTGCAAGCTCGTGCCCGTGACGCGCGGCGCGGCCACGCTCAAGGAAGCCGTGGACAGCGCCTTCGAGGAATACCTCACCAACCCCACCGACTACATCTACGCCATCGGCTCCGTGGTCGGCCCCCACCCGTTCCCGATGATGGTGCGCGACTTCCAGAGCATCATCGGCCGCGAGGCGCGCGAGCAATTCCAGGCCAGGCACGGCAAGCTGCCCGACCATGTGGCAGCCTGCGTGGGCGGTGGATCCAACGCCATGGGCATCTTCACGGCCTTCCTGGGCGATGCCTCGGTCAAGCTCGTCGGCGTGGAGCCCTCGGGCGAAGGCACGGACAAGCCCGGCCGCCACGCAGCCACCCTCAGCATGGGCAAGCCCGGCGAAATCCACGGCATGAAGTGCTACGTGCTGGAAAACGCGGACGGCACGCCCGCTGCCGTGCACAGCATTGCCTCGGGCCTGGACTATCCCGGCGTGGGCCCGCAGCACAGCTACCTCAAGGACCTGGGCCGCGTGCAGTACGAATCCGTCACCGACAAGGAATGCCTGGACGCCTTCATGCAGCTGTCGCGCGTGGAAGGCATCATCCCCGCGCTGGAAAGCGCCCACGCCGTGGCCTGGGCCATGCGCGTGGCGCCCGGCCTGCCCAAGGACCAGCACATCCTCATCAACCTCTCGGGCCGGGGCGACAAGGACGCCGACTACGTGGCCAAGGTGCTGGGCCTCTGAACGCAGAGCTTGCGCTGGATCAAACCGCAGCACACCGGAGGGGGCAAAGGGCGCCCTCTCCGACAACCGCTCTCCGGGACGGTGGAGACAATGGCCCCGACCGTTGTCTTGTCCAACCCCATTCCCGGAAGGAGCCCACACCCATGAAGCCTGCCCCGTTCGCACGCACTGCCGCCCTCTCCATCGCCCTGGCCCTGACCTGCGCCACCGCTGCCCTGCCCGTCGCCGCCAAATCAGTGGCCGAATGGCAGACCATCACCAGCCAGGCCAAGATCCCGCTGGAACAGGCCATCACCCGCGCCACCCAGGCCGTGCCCGGCAAGGCCATCGAAGCCCAGCTGGACGACGGCGACGGCATGGGCCCGCGCTACGAAATCGAAGTCATCACCCCGGCCGGCGACAGCGTGGAAGTCTGGGTCAACGCCATCACCGGCCAGGCCGCCCAGCACAAGAACGACGGCGCCGCCAAGCGCAAGGACCGCCAGCGCCTGGAAAAGGCCAAGTCCACCATTGAGCAGGCCATCCAGGCCGCCACCCGCCACACCCCGGGCACGCCCGTCAGCGCGGAACTGGACTCCCACTGGGGCCAGACCAGCTACCAGGTCGAAGTGCTGCAGGCCAACGGCACGCTCATGGAAGTCAAGATCGACGCCGTGGGCGGCGAAGTCATCCGGGCCAAGAAGGACTGATCCACCGCCCCAACCCGGCAGTGCGCTTCAGCATGAGGCGCGCTTTTTTTTCGCCCATTTTTTGCCTCGCTCCCGCCATATCCGCAGGCCATCCGCGCCTGCAGCACTCCTCAGGCCAACGCTACCGACACCCCCTCATCCGCAAACCGCTTCGCAGCCCTGAGCAGATAGCTCACGGCATAAAGAATGGGGTCGTCGGCCTCATCGCCATTGAGATGCTCCACCACCTCAATGGCATAGCCCAGATTCACCGCCGTGTCGTGCAGCAAGCCCACCAGTTCCCTATCTTCCGGCTCCAGCGACTGCGCCTGATCGGCCTTCACGTAGTAGATGCGCAGCAGATCCCGGCACACGCAATTGATGGCCGTGACCTTGTGGCGAGCGTGCAGGTCCAGCACATCCAGCGCAGCGCCCATGTGCAGGACGGCGTCTATGGCGAGGTCTTCGAGTTTGGGTGGGGATGTGGTGGCGGGGGTTGGCTGGGGCATTGGAGTCCTGTCGAGAGGGTCCCGGTCCCAGAGCCACTGCACGCAGTGGAAGCGAGAGAACCGGACAGCGAAGCTTCCGGCTTTACCAAGTCTCTGTCTGCCACCTGTAGTTGGAATTTTGTAAAGAGGCAGGGAAGACAGAAGCTGATACGAGGCCAAGCCTTCGGTCTGCCTTCAAGCAGTGCAAGATGTTGGGGGTTGCGCCGGGGGATGCGGTGGGTGAAGTGGACAAGCGAGTGGAAAAGCGTGAAAGTGGTACCTAGTGAAGGACTGCTGCCGGCCAGAAGCGGCCGCACAAAATACACTGCTAACGGCAAAACAAGACCAAATGACTCCAAAATAAATTGAAAGACATATGCTAAATGACCTAGAGCTTACTGGCAGATCACGCACTCATGTCACCCAGTTTGATGAACCCCGATTCGCGGCCCAACTAGATGCCGGACATGCATTTCTTGCAATGCGCAACGACGCAAAAAAAGCAGGAATAGATCTACTACCTTTTAGTTCGTTTAGAGATTTTCGGACTCAACTGAGAATTTGGAACGGGAAATTTTCCGGGAAAAAACCTCTGTATGACATCAATGGTGTTCCTCGCGACAAGGCAAATTTAGATGACGCTCAGATCATTGACTGCATTCTCAACTGGTCTGCTCTACCTGGAGGAAGCCGCCATCAGTGGGGCACAGAAATCGATGTAGTTGATGGCGCCGCGATGCCTGTAGGCTATGAACCTAAGCTACTTCCAGAAGAGACCGTGAAAGGTGGAGTATTTCACCCACTGCATCTTTGGCTCGATGAGAACATTGCCAAGTACGGATTTTTTCGACCCTACAAATTTTTTAAAGGTGGGATGTATCCTGAGCCTTGGCATCTTAGCTACGCACCGTTGTCAACAAAGGCCCTGAAGCAGGTCTCTCCAGAATTATTACGGGATGCCGTTATAGATGCGGAAATTTTAGGAAAGGCGCTTGTCCTGGAGCGAATTTCTGAAATCTATGAACAACACATTCTGAATATTGTTTCACCAGATGAGCAGTAGCTGTTTGAAACTGCTGGTGGGGGCACGAAGGACTGCTCAGGTCATTTGGCAGCAATCGCCAAGGTGCCCCTGTTATGTAAGGCCTGCGAGGCATCGCGGAACTCCACGCCAGCTGCTGAACACAGCAAACGAAAATTCATAATACGCTCTAATCAAAATAGTGCTATAGAAGCAAAATCAATGCAAAAGAATAGCTCCCCATTCATTGAACCAAAACCAGGCCATTGTCTTGAGGACGGCATAGCTGATTTTTTTAATAAAATTAACGACAACAGCCTGATTGAAATAGTTTCAATGAAATTGAAACATGCAAATGTCTCCAATGTTAAATTCCCTGAGTTTAATGTAATGGAGTTCATGACATTTGATGTGATGTTTCAAGGGTGTAATTTTGAGAGCTACGATATTGGTGGTTCTTGGATAAAAAATTGCGTTTTCATTGAATGCAATTTCATCAACACCGAACTGGTAAAGGCAAATATATCTGACAGCGAAATAATTAATTCAAATTTAAATAAATCGAATTTCGCCAACGCGGAGATTTTCAACACCGTATTCAAAAACGTCTACTTTGAAGAGGCAAATTTGCAAGGCACAGTCTTTTTTGATTGTGATTTGCGAGGCATCGATTTTAAAAAGACAAAATTAGGCTACACACGGTTTGTGAGGTGTCTATTGGATGAGCATGTAAAATGCTTGCCTGGTGTTGAGCTAGCGACGTACCCCGGTGTTCAATAGTTCTATGTTTTTATGTGACGATCTATCGAAAAACCCCGCTTCGTGCATCGGCAATTTTAGCCCGCCTTAATACATAACGACTCACACAAGCTTTAGATCATTTTAAACCATTGATATAAAAGTAAATCACATACTAATGCCAGACCTTTTTTGCAGACATTGTTCCAGGAGTCTCTGCTGCGGGATTTTTTCTCAACCAGAGTTCAAATCAGTTCGATGAAGTAATAGCCAAAGCCAGCCGTTGGAATAGATCCATAATTCAGCTCGGTCAGGCTGTTGATACTGTAGAGGGGTGGTTGCTTGTCGATGATTTTCAACTAGGTTCGCCAGATATGGAGTGCATGAAAGAGAAATATCTTTAAAGCGCCGCTCGCTATATTTTGGGAAATGTGCAGTTAAAGTTCACTTCGATGAAAACGGCCTTATTGACCTCATCGTAGTCGGCAAAGGCTACAAAGGGTCTCTTAACAAAGATATCAGAGTGGGAGATGATCTACGCTTTGTGTCAAAACATTTTTAAATCGAATATGACAGCGTGGAAGAAATACATTTCCCAGTTGATGAGGAAATTGCCAATCTTATTTATTTCTATGCAGAAGAAGAAAGTCTAGACGACTCTCCCAATCAAAGAATTGATAGAATCTTTATTTCAAGGCCATAGCAACTAGATGACCAAAATCGCACTTGGATGCGGATTCAATAACAAATTCGAACATCTAAAATGGGGATCTTGCCAGCAGCGAGCAATAAGCACAGACCGGTGATCATGCGCCTCCTACGCCCTATATCACTCGCTCCATCCACCTCAGCTTCCCAGAAAACGCCTCCAAAGCCGCGTGAAGTCCCGACATTGAACCACCGACGAGCATGGTGGTGCGTACCAGTCGTTGCAGCAACCTAAAGCTTATCCAGTGGCACTGCTCTAAAACGACAGCGCTGCTGGGCGGCATCAGCGTCTCTTGGAATGGCCCTTCGTTTGCGCGGTGGCCAAGCATTCCTGACGCATAGAATTTCACTCTAATTCTTGTGTGTGGCTGACGCTGCAATTGGCACCAGAACACGCCAACCCTTTTTTTCGTGCAATGTCGATTTGCAGACAACTTGAACTCTTTTTTCTAAAACTCCACGGTCTGAAGACGCCCAACCTGATTAAAGTGGAACAGCGCATTGTTCGACTATTATTTTTGGATTTATTCGAACAGCAGTTAACTGTGTTCTCTTCTGCCTTTTTTCTTTCATCAAAAATTCATCTGCAGATCTCTTTATTTCTTGCAAATCTTGGATTGGTGGCGAATTTTTCTCACCAGCAGACGTGGAGCCAGAAATCATGATCCCCACCAAAATAAAGAAGATTCTCGTCATTGTCTTTGCACAGTTGATTTACGGCGGTCTCAAATATGAAGTGCAACACCTGAGCCTTAGGTAACGTGTACGAATGACTTCACCATACACACACTGACAATCAGAAGATTGCCTGGCCTTGGCATCCCTAGTGCGTCTGAGCCGGGGTGCAGCGTTCAGGAGCCTTGCCATGCGAACGCCAGGCGACAGATACCCCTCGGCAACGCTGCTCCGTGCAAACGCACAGCTGCCGCACATCGGCAACTTCGGCGGCTCGGCGTATCCCATCGGTCTGGGGTTCATGGGCTGAAGCCTTCCACGAGGGGCCTGCACCGCCGATTCGAATCAGCCTATGGGTGGCCCTGAGGGCGCCTTTGAAAATTCCGAATTTTCAGGGATCGGGATTGCGAAGACGATGGGGCCACTCAGTTCAAGTGGAGACAAAAATGCGATTCGAATTCCGCCCAATTGCCACCCCAATTGCCACGCTGGCCCGGCATGCACGGCATGGCTTGTTCATCGCAGCGGCCCTGTCGGGCGCGCTGGCGCAGGCGGCACCGCTGCCGTTTGACATGGCCACCACGTCCGAGCAGCGGTTTCAACTGGCCCTGGAGGCGCAGACTGCGGGTGACTACGCCTCCATGCTCGCGTTGCTGCGCCAGGCGGCCCGGGATGGCGAGCCACAAGCCCAGGAAACACTGGCATGGATTCTTCTGGCAGGCCCAACCCTGTATGGCACCGCGGTGAAAGCGGATCGCTGTGAAGCAGTGCACTGGCTGCGGCAAGCCGTTGCAACAGGGAATCAAACGGCCAAAAGCCAACTGGATTTCCTGAACCGCCTGCGCAATGCGCCGAGTGGCAAGATGGCGTGCACATCCGAGTGGGAAGGGTGATAGGCACAACATCCTTTTCGGATCGCAGCGCCATCCTCAAGAATGCGCTGCGGGCACAACGCTACTGGGACCACGCCTGGAGCACTGACCACCTCACGACGGACTTGTGCCCGTCCTCACCCCGCATCCACCAGCGCCTTCGCAAACGCCCCTTCTCCCGCCACAGTCAATACCAGTTTTTGTGTCGCCCGCGTCGCAGCCACATAGAACAGTTTGGCCTCGTCCGCCGCATCTTCTCCTTCACGCGGCATCTGCCCCACTCCTGCAACGGCCACGACCGGGAACTCCAATCCCTTGCTGGCGTGCATTGTCATCACTTTGATGGTGTCGGCCAGTGGATCGAAGTCACCTGACCGATGTCGCACGCGATGCGGCAGTTTTCGGCGGCCAAGTGCCAGGGCGCACTGGTTCATGGAGTCGTGATCGCGGCACAGGATGGCCATGTCACCCCAGGCGTGGCCTTCCTGATGCGCCGCAGCCAGCAGCTCGGCGATCTTGGCGGGTTCGTCCCGCACGCTCGGCAGGCGCACGATCAGCGGCTCCTGCCCTTCGCGGCCGCAGCTGATGGGTTGCACCAGCGGAACACCGTCCTCATCCTGGGCATTGGGTTGCAGGAACTCGGCGGCGACGCGGTTGGCAATTTGCAGAATCTGCCTGGTGTTGCGGTAGTTGATCTTGAGAATGGTCGTGCGCCCAGAGGCCTGGATTCCCACGCTTTTGAAGCTGAACCCACGCGCCTTGCTCTTGCCATAGATGTTCTGGGCGCTGTCGTACAGGATCAACAGGCTGTTGGTCTCAGGGTCCACCATCTGGGTGACGAGCTTGAGCCATTCAGGCTGAAAGTCGTGCCCCTCGTCGACCATCACGGCCTGGTACTGCCCGGACGGAATCTGTTGCCGGTCCACGCCGCGAATTACAAACTCCACCATCTGATCAAACATGCCTGGGCCCTGAGCGGGTAGCGTCTGACCATAGGCCACCAACTGCTGGCGACACCACTTGTGGAAGTTGCGGGCATGCACCCGGTCGGCCAGGCCCTTGGCCGCAAACCAGGCATTGAGCTTCACTGCCAAGGGCTCGTTGTAGCAGAGCACGAGGATGGGCTTGGTCGAAGCGGTCTTGGCCAGGTGTTCCGCACGATAGCCAAGAATCATGGTCTTGCCTGAGCCGGCAACTCCGTGGATCACGCGATGCCCATCGCCCAGGCTGCGCGCGAGTTGCTCTTGCTGCAAGTCCATGACGCGCATGATGTCCGGCAACTCGTCCGCGTCTTCCGGCAGAAGGCTGCCTTGCACCGGAACACGCACCTGCGGGAACATGATCCACCGCGTGCGCTCGAGCTGCGGCACCGACATGGCTTTGCCGAAAGCGTGGGGGAACATGTTCCACAGGCGCTGCTGAAAAGCCTCCGCATCAACGGATTCCAGCATCTCGTCCTTGCAGATGACCAGATGCGCATCAATCGTCTGGTCCAGTGCAGATTCTTCAAACTGCTTGCGCGTGATGTTGGTGAACACCACGCCGCTGCCCCAGGGAAATGCCAGCTTTCCCTGATGAGGGCCTTCGCCGTGAATGAGTTGCTGATCCCGCTCCAGTGCATTGACCACTTGAATGGCGCAGTGTCGCGCCTGAGCTGCCGGATTGATGACGACCTTGGGCCTTCCATCCACGATGAGCGTCCAGGCCTGTTTGGTCGCCTCTTGAACCGTCTCGAGCCGCCAGTCCTTGGTCTCAAGAATCAGAACGCCCCTGCGTGGATGAATGACGACAAAGTCAGGATGCGTCTGCTTGGGACCGATGGGCACGTCATACCAGAGCATGTAATCGTCTTCGAGCTTTTGCTCCAAACGCTCGGCCAGCCGTCGCTCGCCAGGCGTCATGCGCCCAACGCACGCCCCCATCGCAGGAATCAGTACCGCCACTTTCTTCTCCTCCACAGAGCGGCTGAGGATACCGCACGCGCTGTCTCTTCAGGAATTCGATGACTGGCCAATCCCAAGCCACCGAAAATCCGGGAGGGATTCTGAACAGCTCACTGCTCACTGTTGAATTTCCTCGATTCACGGGGAAACCAGTATGGAATTTGAAGGCGCTTCTGAAATGGCCAAGCAGATGGGGATTTGATTGTGAAAGTGCTTGGCTCGGACGTATGCCTGTCATCTACGCACTCAACGACTACCGCTTTGGGCAATGCCGGAACACTGCCGAAGGTCGAAAGGACCAGTCATTGCGGCAAGCCCACACTTGCGCCGCAACGGCGGCGCCGCTCCGTGCAGATGCCAGAGGAGGCGACATCAGCGTTGCGGCCCGTCGCAGCGCCTTCGCGCTGGACGAACCGCCCTGGATCGCCGTGGCCCCGTTGTCTTGCCTATGCCATGCAGTCGCAGTCGTTCAGGGAGCGCCGTATTCGCTCAGCTTCTTGCTGAACCCAAAGGTCCACAGTCGCTGCGTGCGATCGTTGACGTCATTGGTGGTAAAGCGCAGGCTCGCCGCACCCTTGGCGCATTGGCCGTCGTTCACAATCTTGCCTTCAGCGTCCACCATGCATTTGGTGACGTCCGAGCCTTCGATGTCCTTGCCGCTGGCGTCCAGCACGGCCAGCGAAACACCGAAGTCGGTGTCGTTGGTCAGCGCCAACGTGTAGTCATCGACCAGTGCCAGGCCTTCGGCCTTCTCGGCCACCCAGCCGGTGGCGTTCAGGTTGAAGAGCCGGGTCTTCTTGAGCGTCACGACCTTGGAATAGTCCGAGCCATTGACCGGCTTGCCAGTCAGGCTGCTCTTTTCCAGCTCGGAGCCCAGCGCGGTGATGTCGGTGGCGTTGGCCGGAAACTCGATCAAAACCAGGTCGTTGAAGACTTTTTTGTCCTTGCCCGTGCCTTGCTCGATGGCGACGAACTTCCCCTTGCCCAGTGAAACCACATCACCCAGCTTGGCATTGCCGGTCTTGCCCTGGCTGTACCAGCTGCTGTCCACGGGCAAGGCAAACAGGCGGGTTTTCTCGGTGGTCGGGTCAAACTCCACCCAGCGCACAAAGCGGGCGTAGTCGCGCACGTTCTCCAGCTTGCCAGTGGCGTCGGCAACGGCAGCGGTGGTGTAGTCGGCCTTGCCGTCGTCCAGAGGGCTTTGCAGGAAACCGTGCAGCTTGCCGCTGGCAGCATCAATGCTCAGCCCCTCCATGCCACGGTTGGCGCGGCGCTTGGCGAGAATGGCCGGCAGATCGGCCGCGCCAGTGCCGGGCCCGTATCTCTTCTGGATGATGCCGGTCGCCGGGTCGATCTTCACGATGAAGGGTCCGTATTCGTCGGACACCCACAGCACATTGCGTGCGGCATCCACCACCACGGATTCTGTGTCCAGGCCGAATTCGCTGTAGCCCTTGGCCTTGCCGGGATAGGTGAAGGAGTCGTCCAGGACTTGCTCGCCCGTGTTGCCTGTGATGCCCCGTGGCTGCACGCGGCCGTTGGCATTCTGTGTGGCGCTGAATCTGAGCGGCAGGGTGGAGACGAGCCTGGCTCCGTCTTTTCCGAGGGCGATCACGCCGATGGACGGAGTGAAGTTGGGCGAGGGAAACACCGTGGAACTGGCAAAGCCCGCGGGATTGGAGCCGTCGGTGATCTGCGTGACCGGGCCGGTGGTCGCGTTCGGGCCGCGATCGGTGATGGCGTAGAACTCCAGCGTGCCGTCGGCACGCCTGCCCTTCAAGGCCAGCCCCGAACCGTAGGCTGGCAGAAAGCCCTTGGGGAAATCGGCCTTGGTGGCGGGGTGTTGGCCTTCGTAGGGGAAATAGAACCTGTCGTCGAACTGGACGTCCTGGCGCGTGACGATGGCGCGAATGCTGCCGACGCCGGTGGTCTGCATCACCGTCTCGGAGCCGGCGACTTGGAGCGGGCGGGTGTCGGCGCAGGCGCTCAGCAAGGCAGCCGCGGCGGCGATCACTGCCATCAGGCTGGAAGAAGAAGTGGGGGGGCGCATGGCGAGTAGATCTTGAGAAGAAGAGGCAAGCCTGATAGGCAGATCGGCAGATCGGCAGGCCCTGCGTGGCAAGGGCCTGCCCAGCCTTGAAGGCTTCGTTTCTGGAAAAGGCGCTGTGCCGCTCAGAACGAGTGGCTGATGCCCAGATCCACACCGGTCGAGCCGGCGTTGGCCACACCCGCAGGGCCGCCGATCAGGCCGACGCTGGCGCCGTTCTTGTTGTTGACACGCGCCAGCCCTGCGTACAGAGAGGTGCGCTTGGAGAAGTCGTAGACATATCCGATCGAATACTTGTCGGCCTTGCCGCCGCTGCGCGTGAGGGCAGAGGCGTTGCCGCTGAACTTGGCGCTGGCGTACTTGACGCGCAAGCTGCCTTGCCCCATGGGGATGGTTGCGCCCAGGTAGAAACCGTCCACCTTCCCGGAGGTTGCGCCGTTGACGGGCTCCCACTTCAGGCTGTTGTATCCGCCATTGAGCAGGAAACTGCCGAAGTTGTACGAGGCGCCCAGTACCAGGTCTTCGAGATCGCTGGTTGCGGCGATGGCGCTGGGCGAAGCCACGGCTGCGGTGCCGTCGATCCTGCCGTAGCCGATACCCACGTTCAGCGGGCCCGAGCGATAGCCCAGGTTGCCGCCTATGTACCTGCGGGCCTTGCTTGCGCCAGAGCCAGAGGCGTTCTCGTCGCCAAAGGAAACCGAGAACTGGCCATAGACACCGCCCAGGTCGCTCGGCAGGAAGTAGCCCACGGCGTTGCTGATGCGCGTGCGGTCGACCACGCCGCTTTGGCTGGCGGCGTTGTAGGCAGTCTGGCGGATCGTCTGGAACAGATTGGCCTGCACACCGGTGGTGGTGTCAGGGCCCGCGAAAGCGGTGAAGATGTTGTAGCTGGGGGTGTAGTCGCGACCCAGCCGGATTTCACCCCAGGAATTGTTGCTCAGCCCGATCGTGGAGCGGCGCTCGAAGCCAAGGGAGCCGCTGCTGCCGCCAGTGCCGACATCGGGGTTGAGGCCGCCTTCAAGCCAGAGCTGAGCTCTGTTGCCGCCGCCCAGGTCCTCCGTGCCGCGCAATCCAAGCAAGCTGGTCTTGCCTTGGCTGGAGTTCAGTGCATTGAGCCTGTTGCTGCCGGACTTGGCAATGGTGACGCCGACGTCCACCACACCAAAAATGGTGACGGAAGATTGTGCCAAGGCCAAGCTGGAAGAAGAGGCGAAGAATGTGCCCATCGCGAGTCCCAGAATGCGCGAGCACGTTTTTTGATTTTTCATTGGCGAGATACGAACTGAACTTATTAATGAGAATGACGGTAGCCTCCTGCCACCGCTGCGGGAACTCTAGGCAACACATAAGTATTCTTCGTGACAGCTGTGCTGTGTGACATGAAAGTCACAGCAGCGGCGGTGCCTGCGGCACGTTTCCTGCAGGGAAGCCCCATCGCCGCCACCCTTCAGCCATGGCCTGC
This sequence comes from Delftia sp. Lp-1, assembly GCF_020523835.1. NCBI lineage: Bacteria > Pseudomonadati > Pseudomonadota > Betaproteobacteria > Burkholderiales > Comamonadaceae > Delftia > Delftia sp. Lp-1. The sequence continues at coordinate 2,576,058 of NZ_JAJALJ010000001.1, forward strand.
ACGACGGGGCAGATAATTCATTGCCGATTTGTTTGATTCATATTCGAGAAATTGGCGGAAATATGCATCCTTTTGCCATTTTCTCAATAAGATTTTCGACTTCCATATTTTCAATGGCACATTTCGAGCGTTCGTCGACCGATTCATCGGTCATTGGGGACCCAAATTCAGCCCATTGCACGGCCAATTCAACCCAATAGTCCCTGGGAGGCCGAAAGCTCACAAGAATTGCCGCACCGAGGACTACAGCCTCAACATCGGTCGCACCAGCAGTCACAGCTATGATCCCCAGGCAGCATCGCCGTCCCCGCCAGCGGCGAGTTGCCCCCTCTCCTCCACCCAACGCCCCGCCCCATTCCCCCATGATCCAAGCGTCTGACGAGATTGCCCTGCTTCGGGCTGAAAACGCCCGGCTGCGGGCGCAGCTGGCGATTGCCACGGCGGGCCATGCCAGCGCCGTGCAGGGCGCGGGCACCAGCGATAAGGACCCCTTCGATGCGCAGGTGGCAGACCAAAAGACGCTGTTTTCGGATTTCATTGAGCATCTGCCGATAGGCCTGTGCCTGGTGAGCAAGGGCGGCAAGGTGCTGATGTCCAACCCGGCCTACCGCCATTTCCTGCCGGAGACCCCCATCCCTTCGCTGCTGTCGGCCGAGGAAGACCGGGGGCGCTGGCGCAGTTGGGACAAGGATGGCAAGCCCGTCCCCCGCGACCAGTTTGTGGCTGCCCGCGCGTTCCGCGGGGAGCTGGTGGTGCCGGGTGTTGACTGCGTCTATGACACGCCCCAGGGGCTCGAAGTATGGACGCGCGTGTTCGGGGTGCCGCTGCGCAATGCAGACAAGGAAGTCGTGGCCACGGCCATCGCCATTCTGGACATCGATGCGGAACGGCGGGCGCTGGACCTGTTGCGCCAGAGCGAGGAGCGGCTGGATGCGCTGGTGCGGTCCTCGTCGGAAGTGCGCTACTCCATCAGTGCGGACTGGAGCGAGCTGCACCAGCTGGCAGGCGGCGGGTTCATCCCCGACACGCAGGCGTCCAACACGAACTGGCTGGAAGATTACATCCCCCCGGAGGACCGCGACCTTGTGCGCGCGGAGATCGCGCGGGCCATCCGCACGAAGACCGACTACGTGATCGAGCACCGGGTGAACCGGGTCGATGGCAGCGTGGGCTGGGCGTTCTCGCGCGCCGTGCCGCTGTTCGATGCCGCAGGCGCCATCACCGGCTGGCTGGGAGCGGCCTCCGACATCACCGAGCGCAAGCAGGCCCAGGCCGCGCTGGAGCGCTTGAATGCCACGCTGGAGGAACAGGTGGCAGAGCGCACGGCCGACCGCAACGCGCTGTGGCAGCTGTCATCCGACATCATGATGCGCTGCACGTTCGAGGGCATCATCACTGCGGTCAACCCGGCCTGGACCGAGGTATTGGGCTGGCGTGAAGACGAGCTGCTGGGCACGACGCTTTTTCATCTCATCCATCCGGAGGATCTGGCGCGCACCATCCAGGACACGCAGGAGCTGGCCACAGGCATGGCGCATGCCAGGTTTGACAACCGGTATCGCCATCGGGACGGGAGCTACCGCTGGATCTCCTGGTCCACGCGTTCGGCGGCAGGCCGCATCAACGCGGTGGGCCGCGACATCACCTCCGAAATGGCCAAGGCCGAAGCGCTGGCCAAGGCGCAGGAGCAACTGCGCCAGTCGCAGAAGATGGAGGCGGTGGGCCAGTTGACGGGCGGCCTTGCGCACGACTTCAACAACCTGCTGGCGGCCGTCATGGGCAATCTGGAGCTGCTGCAGCGGATGTTGGCGCGCGGCCAGGTGGACAACCTCACGCGCTTCATCCATGGAGCGCAGGGGGCGGTGCGGCGCGCCGCCACGCTCACGCAGCGGCTGCTTGCGTTCTCGCGCCGGCAGATCCTGGACTCCAAGCCCACCGATATGGCCGCGCTCCTGGCCGATTGGGAGGACCTGCTGCGAAGGACGGTGGGCGCCAGCGTGGACATAGACATCGTGCCGGCAGCCCATCTGTGGCATGTGCAAATCGATGGAACGCAGCTTGAGAACGCCATCCTGAACCTGTGCATCAACGCCCGCGATGCCATGCCCGAAGGCGGCCGGCTGACCATCAGGACAGCCAATATCGAGCTTGAAGAGGCGGCAGCCCGGGAGTGGGACCTTCCGCCGGGCGGCTATGTGTCGCTGTGCGTCACCGACACGGGTACCGGCATGTCGGAGCAGACCATTGCGCGCGCCTTCGAGCCGTTCTACACCACCAAGCCGGTGGGCCATGGAACAGGGTTGGGGCTGTCGATGATCTACGGCTTCGCGCGGCAATCGGGAGGAGCGGTCAGAATCTTCTCCCAGCCGGGCCAGGGCACCACGGTCTGCCTGTATCTGCCCAGGTGCGACGCCACGCCCGTTGCAGAACGCGCGGTCGATGCGGCAAGGCAGGTGGTGGTTCCTGCCCAAAGGACCTTGCTGGTGGTGGATGACGAAGCCCCGATCCGCCATCTCATCGACGAGGCGCTTGTCGATCTGGGCTACACGGTGCTTGCCGTGGCCGATGCAGCCGCCGCGCTGCAGGTACTGCGCGCCGGAACCCGGGTGGACATGCTGATCACGGACATGAGGCTTCGCGGCGGAATGAACGGCAAGCAGCTTGCCGACGAGGCTCGCCTGGCCCGTTCCGACCTGCCGGTGCTCTTCATCACCGGATTCACCGAGGCATCTCCGCTCAGCCAGGAAAACCTGCACCCCGGTACGCAGCTTCTGACCAAGCCGTTCACATTGGATGCGCTGGCGCTCAAGGTGGCGGAGATTCTGGGCAGTACCGACGCTGTGCCATCGGACTGAGTTGCGCGGCTGGCGCCGTGGTGACCCGCAGATTCCGGGCGCCTGTCTCGCAGCTCAAACCCGGCCATATCGCATCTCCCTCGGCCCTCGTAGTGGCTATGTGGGCAGACTCGATCGCCGACGACAGAGGGGCACTGCCAAAGCGGCAAGAGCACTCGGATGTACGGCACTAGGAACTTACGGATTCATCAAGCTTGCGAATCAGCGCAAGCCTTGCTCATCAGGCCATCCGAATGCGTGTGTTTAGACCTTTGATCGTCAATTCACGTCAATTCCTAGGAAGTATCTTATTTTTAAGAACAAACAGAAAACGACAGCAGTCTGCACTTGATCTGAAAATTCGAAAGAACTTAGACTAATAGCGCCACTCACTGCCATGTGGCAGCAAAGGCTATTAACATTTCAGCACAGAGGGAACTATGCTAAGTAAAATTCTCACCGGATCCATACTTGTTCTCGGTTCAATATCTGCAATGGCTCAAGATTTTTTGATAGGGAATGAGGAAATTGAAAAGAACGGCATGCCAATGGTCGCCAGAAGTATTTCTGGCAGCATGGCTGGAATGAATGGTACTGTGACCATAAATCTAGTCAAGCTATCAAATGGATCGTATCTCTACGAAACCACCAATCAAAATGATGAAGCAATTGAATTCAACAAGAGGTTGTGTGAAATGTACGGAGACAAAAATCCAGAATCTCCTGGAAAAATGGTAATTGGTAGCGATGAAAGGAATATACCCCTTCATTGTGAACCGTCTTCCCTTCAAAAGGAAATGTCATTTAAGCAACATTCCAACTACTATTACATGCCCGGTGGCCAATGGGACTACAGACCTGTTCTATCTCTAAGCTACGACCCTTACCCACGTGCTGGTTCATATACAAGAGTATCTGCAAGTGCAGGAGTTGACTTTTCTGTCGCGAGAGGTGGCGATCTTTCACTCGCCGTTGGAGTTCGAGGAATTCCAAATTGCTATAACAATGGTTTCACCATGGCTGGTAGCATTCCAGTAGCAAATTTGCAAGTCGCAGTTCTGTGCTACATGTACCCCCATTTGGCCGGCACAGGGGGAAAGGCCGTTTCTGCTCGAGCAGTTTCGGAAAGCAAATACTCGGCCAGTGAAAATGGGATAATGGAAATCTATTGAAGCAACAATAAACCAAGTGTATGACACCAGGAAGCCATGGTGCCTTCTTCAGCCTAAAACAGAAGAAAGTACCATGGCAACCCGTCTTTGATGATGGTGCCCGCACAACGCCGCACATCCGCGCATAACTCCAGCCAGTATCCGGCCATCAACGGCTTTGGCCAATTACTTCACAGGCCGCTGATATGAAAAAACCATGTCAAGATCCAGTTTTTTGCGCAGTATGTTGGCTGGCGCAGTCTTGCTGGTCACCGCATGCGGCGACGCAAAAAACGCAACCGCTTGCGAAAACCATGACCTTAATCTGGTTCGGACGAATGTACTGAAAAAACTGAAATAGAAGTTTCCTCAGTACGCATTCGATATCACCAAGGTGACGTTTTCTCCGGGAGAAAAAGTGCCTTTTTGGTACGTGGAGGCCATCACCCAATCGAATGGTAAGGAGCTGGTGGTTTTCGCCATGCACTACTGCGAAGGGTCTGTAGAGGTGACAGCCCTCAACCCCTACCACCCTTGACGGCGGTGGATGCCATCGCCCTCACCCTCTCAATAAACGCCTGCAGCACCGCCGCAGGCTGGTCCGCCCGCCAGGCCATGACAGCGGGCGTCATGGCCTGCTGCGGACCGCGCAGCGGCACGAACACCACGCCGTTCATTCCCACGCGCTGCATGCAGCTGGGCACCAGGGCCACGCCCTGCTCTGCCGAGACCAGGGCCATGACGGTGAGCCACTGGCGCGCCGCGTGGCGGGTATGGGGGTGGATGCCGGCCTGCTGCAGGCAGGCGATGACGTTGTCGTAGTTGGCTGGAGCCACTTCGCGGGCGAACATGACGAAGGTGTCGCGGGCCAGTTCGCGCAGGTCGATGGCGGGCTGCTGCGCCAGCGCATGCGTGGCGGGCAGGCAGCAGACAAAGGGTTCCTCGCCAATCGACAGGGTCTGCAGGCCGTCTGGCGGGGTGCCTATGTTGAGAAAGCCGCAGTCGATCTGGCCGCTGGCAATGGCCTGCAGTTGCTCGCGCGTGGACATTTCATGCAGGCAGACTTCGACCAGGGGGCGCTCTGCGCGGAAGGCGCGGCAGAAATCCGGCACCTGGCGGTAGACCATGGAGCCGGTGATGCCTACGTCCAGTCGGCCCTGCATGCCTTCGGCCACGCCGCGCACCACGTCGGCCGCGTGCTGCAGTTGGGCGAGCACCTTGCGTGCCTCGACCAGGAAGGCCTCGCCTGCGGGGGTGAGGCGCACGTTCTTGGCGTCGCGGTCCATGAGGCTGGCGCCCAGGTCCTGCTCCAGGGTCTTGAGCGCCATGCTCAGCGGCGGCTGGGTGATGCACAGGCGCTGGGCCGCGCGGCCGAAGTGGCGTTCCTCGGCCAGGGCGACGAAATAGCGCAGCAGGTGGGTCTTCATGAGAGGCGGCGGATGGGGAGCAAGCGAGATGGCATCTTGCACCATGGCTACCTCTGAAATACAGATTGATAAATCATGGGACTTCAGATGGTTCGCAGCCACAAAACCCGCGCACCTCAACTTTGAGACACCGAGGAAGGGCCGCCCCGCACCGAGGGTGTCGTCCCCCTCCGCGCAGCGAGAAGGGGGAAGGCGCGAAGCGACTCAGGGGGTCAATACGATTTAGGCAAGCCCAATACCTTTTCGGCGATGAAGCACATGATCAATTGGGGGCTGACGGGCGCCAGGCGCGGGATCCAGGATTCGCGCATGTAGCGCTCCACGTGGTATTCCTTGGCGTAGCCCATGCCGCCGTGCGTGAAGATGGCGGTTTCGCAGGCCTTGGCGCAGGCTTCGGCCGCCAGGTACTTGGCGGCGTTGGCCTCGGCGCCGCAGGGCAGCCCCCTGTCGTAGAGGAAGGCGGCCTTTTGCACCATGAGGTGGGCCGCCTCAAGCCCCATCCAGGCCTGGGCGAGCGGGTGCTGTATGCCCTGGTTCTGGCCGATGGGGCGGTCGAAGACCACGCGCTCCTTGGCGTACTGGGTGGCACGCGCCAGGGCGGCGCGGCCCAGGCCCACGGCCTCGGCGGCGATGAGGATGCGCTCAGGGTTGAGGCCGTGCAGGATGTACGAGAAGCCCTTGCCCTCTTCGCCGATGCGGTCCTCGGCGGGGATGCGCAGGCCGTCGATGAACAGCTGGTTGGTGTCCACGCATTTGCGGCCCAGCTTGTCGATCTCGCGCACTTCGATGCGTTCGCGGTCCAGGTCGGTGTAGAACAGGCTCAGGCCTTCCGTGCCCTTGCACTCTTCCACGGGCTTGGTGCGTACCAGCAGCAGGATCTTGTTGGCGACCTGGGCGGTGGAGATGAAGACTTTCTGGCCATGGACCACGTAGACGTCGCCATCGCGCACGGCGCGGGTCTGCAGCTTGAGGGTGTTGAGGCCCGCATTGGGCTCGGTGACGCCGAAGCAGGCCTTGTCCGTGCCCGCGATCAGCGGGGGCAGCCAGCGGCGTTTTTGCTCGCCCGTGCCGAAGACGACGACGGGGTGCAGGCCGAAGATGTTCATGTGCACGGCCGAGGCGCCCGACAGGCCCGCGCCCGTGGCCGAGATGGTGTGCATCATCAGCGCCGCTTCGCTGATGCCCAGGCCGGCGCCGCCAAACTCTTCGGGCATGGCAATGCCCAGCCAGCCCGCGTCGGCCAGGGCCTTGTGGAAGTCATGCGGGAAGCCGCCTTCATGGTCCTTGTGCAGCCAGTAGTCGGCATCGAAGGGTGCGCAGGCGCGCTCGACGGCGTCGCGTATCTGTTCCTGTTCTTCGTTCCACAGAAAGTCCATGGTGAGTTCTCCGTTGCTTGTTGCTGTTCGCTTGTCGTGTCTGTGGGGTGACGGTGCTCAGGCTGCCGGCCGGCGCACGCGCTCGGGGTTCTCTGCGTAAGGCGGGCTGTAGAAGACCAGCAGGCGCACGGGCTCGGCGCTGGTCACGCGGAAGATGTGCATGCAGTCCTCGGGGAAGAAGCAGGTGTCGCCGGGCTGCATGGCAAAGCGTTCCTTGCCGTCCGGGGTGTCGATTTCCACCTCTGCCGTGCCGGCCAGCAGGTAGCAGGCCTGCTCCATGCCGGGGTGGGCATGGGGCAGCGCGCCGCCGCCCTGCTCCAGCGTGCCCAGCACCAGTTCCATGTGGCGCGCGCCCACGTTGGCGGCGCTGACCAGGCGCCGGTTGACGGTGCCGTGGTGGTTGGCGGGGCTGTAGCCGGGCACGTCTTGTTCGCGGATCAGGTAGCGGGGCATGGGCGGTTTCCTTCTGTTTGTGCTTGTGCTTGCGCTTGTGTTTGTGGTGGGGCGTCTTGCAGCGCGGCAGCCTGGCTGCAGGCGCGGCTGGCCTGCAGGGCGGCCAGTTCGGCCTCGGTCAGGCCCGCGTCGCGCAGCACCTGCAGGGTGTGTTCGCCCAGGCGCGGCGCGGGGGCGGCGCGTTCTGCGGGCGGCGTGGCGCTCCAGCGCGTGGGGCTGGCCGTGGTGCGCAACCGGCCTTCGCTGGGGTGGTCTATCTCGTGCACGAAGCCGGTGGCCTGGTGCTGGGGGTCGGCAATCAGGTCCTCGGGCGAGGCCATGGGCATGTTGGGCACGTCGGCCGCGTCCAGCAGCGTGCGCCATTCGGCGGTGGTGCGCCCTGCCATCAGCCGCGAGACTTCGGCATAGACGGCATCGATGTGCAGCGCGCGCTGGCTGTGGGTGGCGAAGATGGGCTCGGCCATGCGCTCGGGCTGGCCTATGGCGTTGAAGAAGCTGTGCCAGTGCTTGTCGTTGTAGATGAGAACGCACAGGTGGCCGTCGCTGGTGCGATAGGGCCTGCGGTGGGCCGTGAGCAGGCGCGCATAGCCGGGGCCGCCCAGTTGCGGCTCGAACGACAGGCCCGCCATGTGGTCGCCCAGGATGAACTGGGTCATGGCCTCGAACATGGGCACGACCACAGCCTGGCCCTTGCCGGTCTTCTCGCGCGCATAGAGAGCGGCCGTGACGGCGTAGACCGCGTGCAGGCCGGTGACGCGGTCGCCCAGGGTCATGGGGGCATAGGCCGGCTCGCCGCCGCCGTATTGCTGCGCCAGCCAGGGCACGCCGGTGGCGCCCTGGATGAGGTCGTCATAGGCGGGCCGGGCCGCATGGGGGCCGCGCTGGTCGAAGCCGCAGCAGCTCACGTGGATGATGCGCGGGTTGCGCGCCGCCACGTCCTCGTAGGCCAGGCCCAGTCGCGCCATGGCCTGGGGCCGCACGTTGCTGACCAGCACGTCGCAGCCTTCGGCCAGGCGCAGCAGGGCCTCGCGCGCGGCGCCCTGCTTGAGGTCCAGCACCACGGAGCGCTTGCCCTGGTTGGCCTGCAGGAAGATGTGGCCCATGGCGGGGTTGCGCATGGGGCCGACGTGGCGCATGTTGTCGCCCTCGGGCGATTCGACCTTGATCACCTCGGCCCCCAGGCCCGCAAGGATCTGGGTGGCAAAGGGGCCCATGACCACCGAGGTCATGTCCAGCACCTTCACCCCGGCAAGAGGGCCTTGCTGTCCCTGCTGCTCCTGCTGTCCCTGCTGCGCTTCTTGCATGCCGGTCTCCCTCACTGCGCCTCGATGCCGGCCTGCTTGACCAGTTGCCCCCAGCGGGCCATCTGGTCCTTCACATAGGTGGCGAACTCCGCAGGCGTGGCCGTGGGCCAGACCTCGAAGCCGACCTGGGCCAGTTGCTCCTGCACGGCCTTGTCCTTGAGGATGGCCTGCAGCTCGGTGTTCAGCCGCTCGGTGATCTCGGCGGGCATGCCGGCCGGGCCGAAGATGCCGTTCCACGACGTGATGTCGAAGCCCGGCAGCGTCTTGCCGATGGCCGGCACATTGGGCAGCAGGGTGGAACCCTTGGCCGCCGTCACGGCCAGGGTTCGCACGCGGTCGGTCTTGATCGTGCCCCAGGCCGAGCCCAGGTCGGCCACGTAGACCTGGATCTGGTTGCCCATGAGGTCGGTCAGCGCCTGCGGGCTGGACTTGTAGGGCACGGAGGTGATCTGGGTGTGCGTGACGTACTTGAAGGTTTCCGAGGCCACCAGCGAGGTGCTGTTGGGCGTGCCGTAGGACAGGCGGTCGGGATTGGCCTTGGCGTAGTCGATGAGTTCCTGCACGGTCTTGGCAGGAACGGAGGGATGGACCAGCAGCGCGAACGGCAGCTCGCCCACGCGCGCCACGGGCGTGAAATCCTTGACGGGGTCGTACTTCAGGCCCTTGACCAGCCAGGGGTTGGCCGAGTGCGAGGTGTTTGTGGTCATGAACAGCGTGTAGCCGTCCGGCTTGGCCTTGGCCACATGGTTGGCGGCAATCTGGGCATTGGCGCCGGCCTTGTTGTCCACGATCACGGGCTGCCTGAGCCGCTCGCCCAGCCGGGTAGCCACCAGGCGCGCCACGGCGTCCGTGCCGCTGCCGGCCGCGAAGGGCACGACCAGGGTGATGGGATTGGAGGGGTAACCACCCTGCGCCGACACGGAGGGCGCGGCCACGGCCGCAATGGTGCTGATAGCGCCAAGGGCCAGGGCCCTGCGCAATGGGGAATGCTTCATTTGCTTGTCTCCTGTTTCCTATCCTGTTTTCCTATGGAAGGCGGCGCTGTGTGTCCAGCGCTCGCCGCCATGGTGCGGGCGTCAATGATTCAAGTCCAATTCTTTAAAACCAAGCAAGGATTCGATTTATGAATCATTGAAACCCTCTTCAGCCTCCAGATCCCGCCTCTTGCACACGGACTGCATCGGTGCGAGGCTGGCAGCCCTGCACCACGCCAAGGAGTTCCGCATGTCACACACCGTCCACACCATCCGGCTGCACCGCGTCCTCAAGGCGCCGCCGCAGCGCGTGTACCAGGCCTTCACCACGGCCGCTGCCCTGGCCAAATGGCTGCCGCCCCACGGCTACATCTGCGAGGTGCCCGAGTTCGACGCCCGGGTCGGCGGGCGCTACCGCATGGCCTTCGTCAATCTGTCCACGGGCGGGCGAAGCGGCTTCGGCGGGGAGTTCCTGGACCTGGAGCCCGGCCGGCTGGTACGCCATACCGACCGCTTCGACGACCCGCAACTGCCTGGCGAGATGATCACCACCATCACGCTGCGCGAGGTGTTCTGCGGCACTGAAATGGATGTGACCCAGGAAGGCGTGCCCGCCGTCATTCCCGCCGAGGCCTGCCACCTGGGCTGGCAGGAATCGCTGCAGTTGCTGACCCTGCTGGTGGAGGCCAGCGTGCCGGGCTGAGACCCTGCACAAGCCCCTGCTGTCACACAGCTGCGGTTGATGAATTCCCGTGCTTCGGAGGACAATGGCAGTATTGCCCGCCAACGCCCGGAGGTCCGCCATGGCCACCCCCTTTGCACTGACCGCTCAAGCCATCGATGTCCTGCCGTTTGGTGCGCGGCTGGCGGGCGCCCGGACCTGCGCCCTGTTCAAGTCCCAGGACATGGAAGTCATCCGCGTGGTGCTGCGCGCCAGCCAGTCGCTGCCGCCCCACAAGGTGCCGGGCAGCGTCAGCCTGCACTGCCTGGAAGGCGAGCTGGAGGTGATGCTCGGCGAAAGCCGCCAGTCCCTGCAGGCCGGCCAGCTGATGCACCTGCCGGCCAACATGGCGCATGCGGTACGCGCCATCGAAGACACCTCCGCTCTGGTCACCATCGTTCTGTGCAGCTGAACGGCTGACGCGGATCATGCAGCCTCGCGCGCGGCCTGCCCGCGTGCGAATGGTTTCGCCTACGCCTCATTTGCGATTCATTCTCATTACCAAATCTATAATCACGCCTTTCTCGTTAGCTCACGCCATGGACGCAGCCGCCGCCAGCCCTTCGCAATGCATGACGAGCCCCGTGATTGCATTCGTTGAATGGACGCTCCATGGACGCGCAGATTTCCCAGTCCGCCAAGGCGACAACCAGCGTGGAAAGCCTGTACCACAGCCACCAGAACTGGCTGCAGGGCTGGTTGCGGCGCCGGTTGGGCGACTCCTTCGACGCGGCCGACATGGCGCAGGACGTGTTCATGCGCCTGCTCACCCGCCAACCCGGCCCTGACGCAACCGGCCTGCGCCAGCCCCGCGCCTACCTGAGCACCATTGCCCATGGCCTGCTGGTGGACCACTGGCGCCGCCGCGAGCTGGAACGTGCCTGGCTGGAAACCCTGGCCCTCATGCCCGAGGCGCAGGCCCCCTCGCCGGAAAGCCGGCTGATCTTCCTGGAAACCCTGGTCGCCATAGACCGCATGCTGGATGCCTTGAAGCCCCGCGTGCGCAGCGCCTTTCTGTGGGCGCAGCTGGAAGGACTCACCTGCCCGCAGATCGCCGAACGACTGGGCGTGTCCCTGGCCACGGCCGAGCGCTACATCGCCACGGCCCTGCGCCATTGCTACGCACTGCGCTTCGGGGCATGAGCAGCGATCTTTCGCCCGGCCTGATCGACGAAGCCATCCAGTGGTCCGTACGGCTGGACTTCAACACGCCCAGCCCCGCCACACGGCAGGCCTTCGAGCAATGGCTGCATGCGCAGCCCGCCCACGCCCTGGCCTGGGATCGGGTGCAATCACTGAGGACCGACTTTGGCCGCATGCCGCAACGCCTGGCACTGGACACGCTGGATGCAGCGCAGCGCCTGCGCCAGTCCCGCAGCGTCTCGCGCCGCCGCGCCCTCAAGCTGCTGTCCTTGTCCGGAATCGCCACGGCAACGGGCTGGATGGCCTACAGCCACATGCCTTGGCAGCGCCTGCTGGCCAGCGCCAGCACCTCGGTGGGCGAGCAGCGCACCGTCAGGCTGGACGATGGCAGCACCATCGTGCTCAACACGGACACGGCCATTCGCACGGAGCTGGACCCGCAGCAGCGCCTGGTGGTGCTCAGCCGTGGGGAAATCCTGGTGACCACGGGCGCCGACGAGACTGCACCCGGCCACCGGCCCTTCAGGGTGCGCACGCCGTTTGGCGATCTGCAGGCCCTGGGCACGCGCTTTGTGGTCAGGCTGCACAAGCATCGGGCCCTTGTCAGCGTGCAGGAAGGCGCCGTACGGCTGACGCCTGCAAAGGCCGCAGACAGCGCCGCACGGCAAACCGCGATGCCCGGCTCGCCGTGGTGGCTGTCGGCCGATGCCAGTACCCCGGCACCTCCCCCGGACTTTGGTGCGGACGACTGGGCAGATGGCGTGATGGCAGGCCGGGCCATCCGCCTGGGTGACCTTCTGGCGGAACTGGGGCGCTACCGCCATGGGCACATCAGTTGCGACGAGCGCGTGGCAGGCCTGCGCCTGTCGGGCACCTTCCATGTGCGCCAGACCGAGCAGGTGCTGCAGCTCATCGCGCAGACGCAGCCCGTGAGCATCAGCCGGCGCACGCGCTGGTGGGTTCATGTGGGGCCGGCATCCGGCCAGTGATTTCCACTTTTTTTCAGAAAAAGTGAGGGGATCCGGATTTTCGTACGGCCTGGGAATGAGTCCTTAATCCTTTCCCGTATTCCATCCAGGAGAACCCAGCATGTCCCGTCATCACCCGCCCAGGCCCGGTAGCCAACCGCAGTGGCGCCCCCGGCCGCTTGTCACCCTTGTGCAAGCGGCCGTCATCGGCATGGCGATGTCGGCCCTGGTGCCTGCAGGCGCAGCATGGGCGCAGACGGCCACAGGCCAGGCCGGAGCGCTCACGCGCGATTTCAGCATTGCAGCAGGTCCGCTCGATGCGGCACTGGATCGCTTCTCCCGCGCAGCGGGCGTCAGCCTCTCCTATGACCCGGCACTGGTGGCGGGCCTGCGCACGGGCGGGCTGACCGGCAGCCACGGCGTGTCGGCCGGGTTGCAGCAACTGCTGGCGGGCAGCGGCGTGGCAGCCGTGCAGCAGCCTGGCGGAGGCTTTTCACTGAAGGCTGCCGCGCCCTTGCCTGCTGCGGCAGGTCCCACCCCACCGTCTTCCGCCAGCACGCTGCAGACCGTCAATGTGACGGCCGATGCGGAGCGCAGCAGCGCCACGGAAGGCACGGGCTCATACACCACGCCCAGCATGGCCAGCGCCACGGGGCTGAACCTGTCGCAGCGCCAGACGCCGCAGTCCGTGAGCGTGGTGACGCGCCAGCAAATGGATGACTTCCACCTGAGCACCCTGCAGGACATTGCCAAGGTCACGCCCGGGCTGTACGCCAAGAATCCGGCCGTGACCGATTCGGAGTCCACCTTCTACGCGCGCGGCTTTGCGCTGGAGCATGTGAATGTGGACGGCCTGCCGCTGGACGTGACGGGCTTCAATTCGCGCAATGTCTCGGCCGACCTGCTGATGTATGACCGCGTGGAGGTGGTGCGCGGCGCCACGGGCCTGATGGATGGCGTGGGCGCGCCTTCGGGCTCGGTCAACCTGGTGCGCAAGCGCCCTACGGCCCAGCCGCTGCTCAATGCCACGCTGGGCCTGGGCAGCTGGAACAACCGCCAGGCCTCGCTGGACGCAAGCCGTGCGCTCAATGCCAGCGGCAGCGTGCGCGCTCGCGTGGTGGGCGGCTGGCGTGACAGCGACAGCTTTGTCGATGTCACCAACACCCGCAATGCCAGCCTGTACGGCATCGTGGAAGCGGACCTTACGCCCGACACCACGCTGGGCCTGGGCGCCTACCGCCAGCGCACGCGCACCAAGGGCGTGTTCACGGGCCTGCCCACCCTGCCCGATGGCGGCCATATGGACCTGCCGCGCTCCACCTTCCTCAACAACGCGGAGTCTTTCCAGAACCGCGACAACGATGGCGTGTTCGTTGATCTGGAGCAGCGCCTGCGCAACGGCTGGACGGTCAAGCTGGGCATCAACCATGTCGAGGCCGATTCCGACATCCGAAACACCACCAACAGCCGCGTCGCGGGATCGACCACACAGCTGGAGCAGTCCGAGACGGGCTGGCGCTACGGCACACGCCAGACCGTGGCCGACCTGCGAGCCCGGGGCCCGGTCGAGTGGTTCGGGCGCACGCACGAGATCGCCGTGGGTGCCAGCTACCGCAATGACAGCTCCCGTGCGGCCGAGACCTGGGGGTCGTCGGCCTCGCGCATCGTCGACATTGCGAACTGGAATCCCTACTCCGCGCCCTGGACCGGCTCAGTGCCTGCCAATGGCGACCTGTGGGGCCGCAAGACGCGCGAAAAAGCCATCTACGCCAGCGGCAACTTCAGCCTGGCCGATCCGCTGCACCTGATTCTGGGCGGGCGTCTGGGCTGGTACGAGCAGGACACGACGGGCTGGTACACCGGCACGCCCAACTGGAAGCGCAGCCTGGACGAGAGCGCCAGGTTCGTTCCCTATGCGGGCCTGGTCTATGACGTGGATGACAGGCATTCGGTCTATGCCAGCCTGACACAGAGCTACCAGCCCCAAAGCTCGATGGACGTGCGGGGCAACACCCTGGACCCGATGACAGGCACCAACTACGAGCTGGGCGCCAAGGGCGAGTACTTTGACGGGCGACTCCATGCCAGCGCCTCGGTGTTCCGCATCACGCAGCGCAACCGTGCCGTGCGTGACGATGCCAATTGCCCCACCAGCGGCGCCATCAGTTGCTTTCGCGCGGCGGGCGAGATCCAAAGCGATGGCCTGGAGTTGCAGCTGTCCGGACTGCTGCAGCCCGGCTGGCAGGTTTCGGCCGGCTACACCTATGTGCGGGCGCGCTACACCAAGGACCGGATTGCCACCAACATCGGCCAGCGCGTGAGCACCGACGAGCCCCAGCACCTGCTCAAGCTCTACACCAGCTATCGCCTGCCCGGCGAGTACGGGCGCTGGAGCCTGTACGGATCGCTGCATGCGCAAAGCAAGATGTTCCGCCGCGAAACCGGCTTCGAGACCACCCAGCGCAGCTACGCCCTGCTGGGCCTGGGCGTGGGCTACCAGGTCAATGCCAATGCCCATGTGCAGCTGAGCGTGGACAACCTGCTGGACCGCCGCTACTACCAGGATCTTGGCTATTCATGGTCGGGGGGCCTGGCGCGCTACGGGGCACCGCGCTCGGTGGCCGTGACGCTCAGCTACAGGCTCTGAGGCCGCGCCTCAACGCACGGGCAGGAACTGCATGAAGGGCCCCGCCACCAGCCCCTGCCCGTAGCCGATGAAGGAGCGCCTGTAGCGCTCGGTGGTGTAGTTGGCGATCAGGTCCAGCCGGCCGATGATCTTGCCCATCTCGCGCTCGAAGCTCAGGTTGCGCGCGTCGTCGCCCAGGTGGTTGGACAGCAGCAGCGGCCCGCCCGCTGCGTTGCGCCGTGAGTTGAGAATCCAGTTGGCCACTTCCACGTTGCGTGCAGCGTTGTAGATCAGCTGCGGGTCCAGCCCATGGACCAGGGTGAAGCTGGTGCGCCCGCCGTGGGCGGTGATGATGGTGTCGGCCAGCGCATGGACGAAGGCGGCCACGCGGTCGCCCTTGAAGTCGGGCTGCAGCGCCAGCGAGAGCGCGGCCACGTCCTGGGCACCGTGCAGGTCGGCCCAGGGCTGGCGCTCGTTGATGGCGATGCGCACGTAGGCGGATGCGGCCTCGCGGCTTTCGGCGGTTTTCTTCCATTCGGCCGGGTTGCGCAGGTAGAGCTTGTCCATGATGCGCATCAGGCTGTCCAGGTTCTCCTTCATGGCCAGCGTGGCCATGCGGTTGCTGTCGGACTGCACGATTTCGCTGGGCTCGAACGAGGCACCCTCCACCTTGCCGCGCGGCGCGGGCGTGTCGGCACAGCCCGCTGTCAGCAGCAGCGCCAGCACCGGCGCCAGGCGGCGCGCCGCGCCGCCTCCCGGTCGGGGCTGGCTGTCGTTCACCCCGGCTCTGCGGCCGGCCTCCCCTGGCAAGACAAGCTCAATAGTCATCCCGGAACGATAGCAGCGCGCTACCGGGGCGCCGAGGCCCGATGCCATGTCTTACATGCCCTGGCGCCGGCAGCGTCAACCTCCCGTCAGGCAGTGTTGCTGCACCATCCAGTCATCCACCGCCCCGGTGCTGCGCCAGCAGGTGGCCAAGGATCTTCCAGGTCTGGGGCTGCTCCACCATGGGCACGGGAATGCGCAGCATGCTGCCCGCGGCCTGCCTGGGCGAAAACAGCAGGCCCGGCGCCAGCAGCAGGCCCTGCGGCGCGGCATTGCGTGCCAGCACCTCCGAATCCACACCGCAATCCACCCAGGCGAACATGCCGGCCTGCGGTTCGTGCGGGGCGCGGCAGTCCAGGGCTTCGAGCATGCGCAGGCAGCGGTTGCGCGCGCGGTCCACGCGCTCGCGCAGGCGGTCCACATGCTTGCGGTACTGGCCATCGGCCAGCACGCGGTGCACCACCTGCTCGCCCGGCAGTGCCGTGGTCAGCCCGCCCAGCAGCTTGAGGTCGGTCAGCCGCCGTATCAGGTCGGTGTGCGCCGCCACATAGCCCACGCGCAGGCTGCCGGCCAGGGTCTTGGAGTAGCCGCCCACCAGGAGCACGCGCTGCAGCCGGTCCATGGCGGCCAGGCGCACGGGCACGCCGGGCAGGAAGTCGGAGTAGGTGTCGTCCTCGGCCAGGTAGAAGTCGTGGCGCTCGGCAATGCGCAGCACCTCGTGGGCCACGCCCGCCGACAGGGTCTGGCCCGTGGGGTTGTGCACGGCCGTGTTCAGGATGAAAAGCCGGGGCTGGTGCTGGCGGGCCAGCCGCTCCAACGCCTCCACGTCGGGGCCGCCGGGCAGGCGGGGCACGCCGACCACGTTCACGCCCAGGGCGTTGAGCCGGCCGAAGATGAGGAACCAGCCAGGGTCTTCCACCAGCACCGTATCGCCGGGCCGCACCAGGCTGCGCACGATCAGGTCCAGGCCCTGGGTGACGCCGGCCACGGTCATCAGGTGGGCCTCGGGGTGGGCAGGCACGTCCTGGGCCTGCAGCACCGAGGCGATCTGCTGGCGCAGCGGCAGGTAGCCCTGGGGCACGCCATAGGTCAGCAGGCTGGTGCCCGTACTGCGGCCGACGGCGCGCAGGGCCGAGGCCAGCATTTCCTGGTCCAGCCATTCCGGCGGCAGCATGCCCGCGCCGCCCGAATGCTCCGTGCCTTCGCGGAACATGCTGCGCAACAGAAAGGCGGTATCGAAGGCGGCGCCCTGCTCCAGCGTGGGCAGGCCTTGGCTGGCGCGCGGCACGGCCTGGGCCGCACGCCGGGCGCTGACGAAGACGCCTGAGCCGCGCCGCGAATGCACCAGGCCCTGGGCGGCCAGCCGGTCATAGGCCTGCACCACGGTGTCGCGGCTCACGGCCGCCTCTTGCGCCAGCGCACGCACGGAAGGCAGGCGCGAGCCCGCGCGCAGGCCGTGGTGGCGGATCAGGCCGCCGTAGTGGTCCACCAGCTGGTCCACCAGCGAGAGGTCGGAAGACCGCAGCGGGCGCCAGGGCGCAGCGGCCTGGAAAGCCGTATCGGAGGATGCGCGCGGTGTCTGCGGTGTATTCGGCGTGGCGGCCGGATCAAGTGTCAGGGTCATGATGGCAGGCCAGTTGGTAAATTGTTCTGGCAAAGTGTACTGCTACTGTACCGGCAACTGCCACCAACTGCGATTAGCATGGCCTGACGGCGCCGCGGCCTGCGGCATGCGCAGACAGGGCGCCGGATTGCCAGCCCTGCCAGCCTTGTCTGTTACCACCATGTCCTTCGATACCGCTCACACTTCGTTCCTGCTGCCGCTGGCCATGTTCGCCTTCGTCAGCTCCGTCACGCCCGGCCCCAACAATGTGATGCTGACGGCCTCGGGCGCCAGCTTCGGCTACCGCCGCACGGTGCCCCACATGCTGGGCATCACCCTGGGCGTGGTGGTCATGGTGCTGCTGGTGGGCGCGGGCCTGGGCGCAGTGTTCGAGCGGCTGCCGGTGATCTACACCGCGCTCAAGTACCTGGGCGCGGCCTACCTGGTCTGGCTGGCCTGGAAGATTGCGGGCAGCGGCGGCATCGACGGCGGCAACGCGGGCGCCCGGCCGTTCGGGTTCTGGCAGGCGGCGGCCTTCCAGTGGGTCAATCCCAAGGCCTGGATCATGGCCATCGGCGTGATTGCCACCTACACGCCGCGCGAGGATTTCTTCGTCAATCTGGTGCTGGCCGCCCTGGTGCTGGGCATCGTGAACTATCCCAGCGTCAGCGTCTGGACGCTGTTCGGCAGCGCCGTGGGGCGCGCGCTGCGCTCGCCGCAGGCACTGCGCCGCTTCAACTGGGGCATGGCGGCCCTGCTGCTGCTGTCGCTGTACCCGGTGCTGGCAGATTCACACGCCTGATCCACCCGGCTGCTTCATGCGGCCGATGTCCCATCCAGCGCCAGTATCTGCTGCGCCAGCGCGGCGATGCCGGCCTCGCTGAGGTCGTCGGCCTGCACCCTGCGGCGCGTGCGCCACTGCGTGAAATGCCGCTCCTGCGAGCGCTCGTAGTGCGGGTCGTAGTGCTGGGCCATGAGCTCGGAGAAAAGCGGCGAGAGGCTGCGCTCATGCGCCCAGGCCTGCCAGCGCGAGATGGTCTCCTTGCCCTGCAGTTCCTTGAGCCAGCCCAGCTTGTCGGCCAGCGTCTGCGGATCGTCGCCCAGGTAGGCGTAGTCGCGCAGCAGGTAGGCCAGGCGTGCCTCGGGCGTGGCATCGAGCGCAATCACGGGCGACTGGCGCATGTGCTCGACCAGCACCAGCGGCAGGGACACGCGGCCGATCTTGGCGCTCTCGCCTTCCACGTACACGGTGCGCGACGGATCGAAACTCTCCAGCTGCTGGGCCAGCAGCGTCTCGAAGTATTTCTGGCTGGGCTGCTCCACGCCGGGCAGGTTGCCCAGCAAGGAGCCCTTGTGGCTGGCATAGCCCTCAAGGTCCAGCACCTGCTCGCCGGCCTCGGCCAGGGCATGCAGCACCCGGGTCTTGGCGCTGCCGGTGGCGCCGCACAGCACCTGCAGGCGCAGCTGGGGCACCAGGCGGTCGATCAGCTCGATTACATGGCCGCGATAGGACTTGTAGCCGTTGGCCAGTTGCTGGGCATCCCAGCCGACCAGGCGCAGCCAGGTGACCATGGAGCCGCTGCGCAGGCCGCCGCGCCAGCAGTAGACCAGCGGCTTCCAGTTGGCGGGCTTGTCGGCAAAGGTTTCCTGCAGATGGCGCGCCAGATTGGCCGAGACCATGGCCGCGCCCAGGCGCTTGGCCTCGAAGGGGCTGACCTGCTTGTAGATGGTGCCGATCCGGGCGCGCTCCTCGTTGTCGAGCACGGGGCAGTTGATGGCACCGGGAATGTGGTCCTGCGCGAATTCGGCAGGCGAGCGGGCGTCGATCAGGGTGTCGAACTGGTGGCGGTCGGCGATGCGGATGGGCTGGCGGTGGGACACGGGCAAACGGTGATCTGGCGATCATGCGGGAGGCAGAAACAACCGGCGCCATGGCCTCAGGGGCTCATGGGCCGGCACCGGAACCAGGAAAGTGGATCGAGCCTCGACACGCACCGGCCCGCCCCGCTTCGCGCCCTGCTTGCGCGAGCCGGGCATGCGGCCGACCTTGGAAGCGAGGATTCTCGCACGCCCGACGTGCCCGCGCTCGGCTGTCAGGGCAAGGCTGTCAACGCCAGGCAGTCAACGCAAGGCAGCGGCGATCAGGCCCTGCACGGCGGCCACGCGCTGCACCTGCTGGGGGCTGTCGTAGTTGCCCATGAAGACGGCATACACCAGCGAATGCTGGGGCACGACCACCAGCCGCTGGCCGCCCAGGCCGATGGCCATGTAGTACGCCAGGCCCGCGCGGGTCTGCCCCACGTACCAGTGGTGGCCGTAGCGCAGGCCGGGCCAGGCGTCCACGCGCGGCTGAATGGATTGCACATTCCAATGCCGGGGCACCAGCGCCCGTCCCTGCCTTCCACCCGGCCACTCGCCCTGCTGCAGCACCAGCTGGCCAATGCGGGCCAGGTCCCGCGCCCGCAGGCGCAGGCCGGAGGCGGCGGCCGCCTCGCCGTTGGTGCCAGGCGTCCACTCGGCCTTGTCGATGCCCAGCGGAGCAAACAGCTTGTGCCGCGCATAGTCCAGCAGGGGCATGCCGCTGCCCTGCGCGATCAGATGGCCCAGCAGGGCCGTCGCCCCGCCGCTGTAGCACCAGCGTTCGCCGGGCGGGGCGACGATGGGCTGCTCCAGCACGTAGCGGTAGCGGTCGCTGCTGCGCTCCATGGCGATTTCGCTGTTGCGCGGGTCGGAGTACGGAAGGTCCTCGTCCCATTGCAGGCCCATGGTCATGCCCAGGGCATGGGAGACCAGGATGGCGCGCCGGCCCTCATCGGCCGCCAGATCGCCGTAGGCGGGAAACGCCTGTACCAGGGGCGTGTCCAGCGCGGGCACCTTGCCCTCGGCCAGGGCCATGCCGTACAGCAGGCCGACGACGCTCTTGCTGACCGAGCGCACATCGTGCAGGGAGTCGGCGTTGAAGGCCACCTTGCCCAGCGGCTCGCCCCAGCGCTCGTCCTCGCCCTCGAAATAGCGCTCCAGCGCCAGCCGGCCGTGGCGCATCACGACGACGGCGTGCAGGTTCGCCAGTTCTCCACTCTGCACGCCCTGGTCCAGGCGTTCGCCCAGGTCCTCGGCCAGGCCGGTGCCGGTGGAAGAGGCACCGCCCTGCCCCACGCTGGCACAGGCCGTGCAGCCCAGCGCCGCCAGGGCTGCGCCCGTCTGCAGCCACCTGCGCCTGTCGGTGCGAAAACCGTTGTTTGTCATGTCCCTCTCCCTTACTTTGTTAGTTACTTGCGTACTTACTGCTTGGGCGAAGACCCGCTGCCGCGCGGATGGATCAGCATGCGGTCACCGCGTATTTCCACATCGAACTGGCGCAGGAAGTTCTGGCCCAGCAGCGCATCCCTGTCCGTGCTGCCGGTATAGCCCGTGCCCACGCGCAGGCCGCTGACCACCAGGGAGGCCACGCGCACCTGCTCGGCCACCACCATGCGGCCGTCGCGCTCGCCATTGGCGGTGCGAAAGCGCACGGACTCACCGCCGTCCAGGCCTGCGCGCTCGGCCAGCGGCTCGGTCACGCCGACCATGCTGGCGCCCGTGTCCACCAGGAACAACACGGGCTGCCCGTTGACGGCCCCTTCCACGCGGAAATGCCCATCGCGGTCACGCGCAATGGCCACCGTGCCATCGGCCTGGACCTTGACGCCGGCCGGCTTCAGGTACATCTGCATGGCCCAGTACAGCACGCCCATGACCAGCAGCCAGAACAGCAGAAAACCCAGCATGCCGCGCCGGGCGACGGACTGGACGCTGGGCTCGGCGGCCGGGGCGGAGGCAGCGGACGGATC
This sequence comes from Delftia sp. Lp-1, assembly GCF_020523835.1. NCBI lineage: Bacteria > Pseudomonadati > Pseudomonadota > Betaproteobacteria > Burkholderiales > Comamonadaceae > Delftia > Delftia sp. Lp-1. The sequence goes on from NZ_JAJALJ010000001.1 coordinate 2,597,293, forward strand.
GGACGGATCGGACGGAGGCGGCGTGGATTTGAGGCGCATGGCAAGCAGACGGGATCGGCGATGGCAGCACGGTGGCTGCACGGCGGCAGTCGCCCATTCTGCCTGCGGCCCTGCCCCGTCACGGGCAAGCCAATAGCCGCTACAGTGGGCGCCTTCATCACAGCCCGCTCCTGCCATGACCACGACCGCGCAGCCGCCCTTTGTCCTCCACTACATCTTCGACCCGCTGTGCGGCTGGTGCTATGCCGCCGCGCCCCTGGTCAAGGCCGCACGCAACGTGCCCGGCGTCACCCTGCAATGGCATGGCGGCGGCATGCTCACGGGCGCCCATACCCGCACCATCACGGCCGACTGGCGCGGCCACGTGATGCCGCACGACCAGCGCATTGCCGAGATGACGGGCCAGCCCTTCGGCACGGCCTACTTCGACGGCCTGCTCAACGACCTGGGCGCCGTGCTGGACTCCGAACCGCCCACCACGGCGCTGCTGGCCGCCGAGGAACTGGCGGGCCGGGGCCTGGACATGCTGGCGCGCCAGCAGCAGGCCCACTATGTCGAAGGCCGCCGCATCAGCGATCCGGCCGTGCTGCTGGAACTGGCCCGGGACCTGGGCCTGGACGTGGCGGCCTTCACCGACGCCTTCCAGCGCCTTTCGGGCGCCGCAACCCAAGCCCATATCGCCCAGTCGCGCGAATGGCTGGACCTGGCACAAGGCCAGGGTTTCCCGACCTTCGCGCTGGAGTTCGACCACCCCGAGGCAGAGCAGCCGGGCCAGCGCGCCATACAGCGCATCGACATCGGACCCTGGCTGGGCGATGCACAGGGCTGGGCAAAGCAGCTGGGCGAGTGGGTGCAGCAGGTTGCGACCATCACCGCCGGCGAGCAGACAGCGCCCCAAGGCGAGGATTGCGGGCCCGATGGCTGTGCGCTGCCCAAGAACTGACCCGTCAACGCCCGTCAAAGAAAAACCGCGCCCTGGCGCGGTTTTTTCATGGAGCGCGGGCGCCCGTCAATCCATCTTGGAGATCATCACCTCGCCAAAGCCGGAGCACGACACCTGGGTGGCGCCGTCCATCAGGCGGGCGAAGTCGTAGGTCACCTGCTTGCTCTGGATGGCCTTTTCCAGCGCGCTGATGACCAGGTCGGCCGCTTCGCGCCAGCCCATGTGGCGCAGCATCATCTCGGCCGAGAGGATTTCGGAGCCCGGGTTCACATAGTCCTTGCCCGCGTACTTGGGGGCCGTGCCGTGCGTGGCCTCGAAGCAGGCCACGGAGTCGGACATGTTGGCGCCGGGCGCAATGCCGATGCCGCCGACCTGGGCCGCCAGCGCGTCCGAGATGTAGTCGCCGTTGAGGTTGAGCGTGGCCACCACCGAGTACTCGGCCGGGCGCAGCAGGATCTGCTGCAGGAAGGCGTCGGCAATGGAGTCCTTGATGACGATGTCGCGGCCCGTGCGAGGGTTCTTGAACTTGAGCCAGGGTCCGCCGTCGATGGGCTGGGCGCCGAACTCGCGCGCGGCCAGCGCGTAGCCCCAGTCGCGGAAGCCCCCTTCGGTGAACTTCATGATGTTGCCCTTGTGGACCAGGGTCACGCTGGGCTTGTCGTTGTCGATGGCGTACTGGATGGCCTTGCGCACCAGCCGCTCCGTGCCCTCGATGGACACGGGCTTGACGCCGATGCCCGAGGTCTCGGGGAAGCGGATCTTCTTGACGCCCATCTCCTTGACCAGGAAGTCGATGAGCTTCTTGGCGTTGTCGCTGCGCGCCTCGTACTCGATGCCCGCGTAGATGTCCTCGGAGTTCTCGCGGAAGATGACCATGTTGGTCTTCTCGGGCTCCTTCAGCGGCGAAGGCACGCCCTTGAAATACTGCACGGGGCGCAGGCAGACGTAGAGGTCCAGCTCCTGGCGCAGCGCCACGTTCAGCGAGCGGATGCCGCCGCCCACGGGCGTGGTCAGCGGGCCCTTGATGGAGACCACGTACTCGCGCAGGGCCTGCATGGTTTCCTCGGGCAGCCAGACATCGGGGCCGTAGATGCGCGTGGATTTCTCGCCTGCGAAAACCTCCATCCACTGGATCTTGCGCTTACCGCCATAGGCCCTGGCCACGGCGGCATCCACCACCTTGATCATCACGGGCGTGATGTCCACGCCGGTGCCGTCGCCTTCAATGAAAGGAATGATGGGCTGGTCTGGCACGTTCAACGACATGTCGGCGTTGACAGTGATCTTCTGGCCCTCGGCCGGCACCTGGATGTGCTGGAAGCGGTTCATGGGGACGGGTCTCCGTTGGCTGGTGCACGAGGCAAGAGTGAATGCCCGGATCGGGCACGAATTTGGTGCAGAAAATTCTAACGACAATCGGGCCGCCCTCCTGTCAACGGCGATACAGTAAACGCGTTGAGCATGTGCGGTGCATCAAGAATTTCGCACCGTTGTCTGATTCAACTTGGCTTCTACCGCTTTTCTAGGAAATGGCATATATGAAAAAACTCCTCGCTGTCCTGATCGCCGGTTCGTTTGCCGCAGGCGCCTTCGCACAGGCCGCCGCAGCACCCGAAGCGCCGATGTCGGCTCCCACGGCCGCTTCCGCAGCTGCACCCGCTCACACAGCCAAGAAGGCCAAGGTCGCCAAGAGCGGCAAGCACTCCGGCAAGAAGCACGCCAAGCGTTCCACGAAGAAGGCACACAAGGCCGTGGCCTGATCCATGCCGCGGGATGCCAGCCGGCATCCCCTCGAAAAAAGCCCGCAAGTCAGCAATGCACTGCGGGCTTTTTGCCGCCCGCCCGGCCATGATGGCCCGGCCAGGCCGATTTTTGCGTCCGGCCACGCGCCCCCTGCGACAGAATGTGCAAGATGACGAAGCCTTCGACACCCCTCCACACATCCCTTTCCCGCCGCACGCTGCAGCGGTTGCTCATGGCCGCCTGCCTGGCTGGCGCCGCCGTATCGGCAGGCGCACAGCCCCAGGGCAACCCCCAGATGAATCTGCGCCGCGTGGAGTTGACGGCCGGAATCCATCGCATCGATGCCCAGGTGGCCGCATCGGACCGCGAGCGCGCCATCGGCCTGATGTTCCGCCAGGAGATGCCCGCGCAGGAGGGCATGATCTTCGTCTTCGAGGTGCCCGCCGTGCAGTGCTTCTGGATGCGCAACACTCTGCTGCCGCTGACCGCCGCCTTCGTGGCCGATGACGGCACCATCGTGAACCTGGCCGACATGAAGCCCATGACCGAGGACTCGCACTGCTCGGCCAAGCCCGTGCGCTATGTGCTGGAGATGAACCAGGGCTGGTTCGCCAAGCGCGGCCTGAAGGCTGGCGTCAAGCTGGGCGGCAGTCTGTTCACACCGACGCCAGCCCCCAAGCCATAATCACGCCCCATGCAAGCGCTTCGCTCCTCGTTCTGGCTCACCCGGCTGATATTGGCCTGGTTTGCCGTGACGCTGGGCGTTGCCGTGGCCTCACCCCTGGTCCATCCCCAGGGATTCGAGCTGGTCTGCACGGCCAGCGGCGACGTCAAGCTGGTGGCGCTGGGCGACAGCGCAGCCCCGGGCATGGGCCACCACCAGCTCGACTGCCCCATGTGCCTGCCCGCTGGCGCACCGCCGCCGGCCCTGCCGCAGATGGCCGTGCCCCACCAGCAACCGCTGGCCCACGCGCTGCTGCCGCTGGTGGCGGCGCACATTGCCTCCGTCACACGCGCGCCGCTGCCGGCGCGCGGCCCTCCCTCGCTGACTGCCGTGTTCTCTTGAATCGCTGCCGGGCCTGCTGATGCGCGCCCGGCCCGCCTGTGCCGCGCCTGTGGCCCAGGACTGCGCCGCATGCGCGGTGCAAGACCCGGAGTCAGTTCGTGAATTCTTCCCCTTTCCCCGCGATGGCGGCGCCGGTGCGCGCGTCCACGCACGCCTTTCGTCTCCATCCACTGGCCACGGCGCTGTGCTGCGCGCTGGGCACCGCATGGGCACCTGCCGCGCACGCGCAGACCCTGGCCGAGGCGGCACTGCCCGCCGTCGAAGTCTCCGACCAGGCCACGGCCGACGCCAACGGTCTGCTGCCGCTCAACAAGACCGTGGGCACGGCCAGCCGCCTGGGCCTGACAGCGCGCGAAACACCGGCCTCGGTGCACATCGTGGACCGCGCCGCCATCGAGGCGCGTGGCGCCCAGGACACGCAGGAGATCCTGCGCTCCATTCCGGGCGTCACGGCCTACAGCCCGCCCGGCAACATCGGCATCAGCTACCGGGGCTTCGGCACGGGGTCGGTCAGCCAGCTGTTCAACGGCATCAACCTGCAGTACTCCATTGCGGCCCGGCCCGTGGACAGCTGGATCTACGACCGGGTCGAAGCCGTGGGCGGGGCGTCCGGCTTTCTGTATGGTGCGGGCGGCGTGGGCGGCACGCTGAACTACATCACCAAGCTGGCCCAGCGCGACAGCTTCACCGAAGGCCAGCTACGCCTGGGCAGCTACGGGCTGAAAGAAGCCTCCGTCGGGCTGAACCGCCGCCTGGGCGATGCCACCGACAGCCAGGGCACCACCCATTACCTGCGCCTGGACCTCAACCACCGCGATGCCGGCAGCTGGGTGGGCGGCACGCAGTCGCGCTCCACGCAGCTGGCGGCCTCGCTGCTGTCCGACCTGGGTGGCGGCCTGACGCACACCCTGGCCTACGAAGCCCAGCATGAACGGGTGGACCGCCCGTACTGGGGCACGCCGCTGCTCAACCCGCTGCGCGGCCAGGCGCGCATTGACGAGGCCACCCTCGGCAAGAACTACAACAGCGCCGACGGCCTGTATGCCCAGCGCGTGCAGTGGCTGCGCTCCATCACCGAATGGCGGGCCAGCGACCGGCTCAAGCTGAGCAACACCTTCTACGCCTATGACGCGCTGCGCGACTACCGCAACGTGGAGACCTACCGCTTCACGCCCGACAACAGCGCGGTGGTGCGCTCGGCCGCGCTGCTGCAGCGCCATGACCAGCGCATGGTGGGCGACCGCATCGAAGGCAGCTACCTGGGCGAGTTGGCCGGCCGGCGCAGCGAATGGGCCTTTGGGCTGGATGTGAGCGTGAACCGGCAGACACGCTTTCCGAACAGCCTGTCTGGCACGGTGAGCACGGTCAATCCCTACGATTTCACGACAGAAAACTTCTACGACATCCCAGGCATGGCGCCCAGATTCAGGCCCGACCGCGACAACAAGGTCACCACGACCGCCCTGTACCTGGAAAACCGCACGGCCCTCACTCCTGCCCTGCATCTGCTGACGGCGCTACGCCATGAACGCATCGATGTGGACCTGACCAACCGGCGCGATGTAACGCCCGCGCTGCCCGCCAGCTACAGCCGCAGCTACAGCCCGACGACCGGGCGCGTGGGCCTGGTCTGGGATGCCACGCCCGAGGCCAATCTCTACGCCCAGTTCTCCACGGCGGCCGATCCGCCGTCGGGCATGCTGATGGGCGCCTCGTTTGCCGACGCCATCAACAACACCGGGCTGACCACGGGCCGCCAGGTGGAGGCGGGCAGCAAGCTGTCGTTCTGGCAGGGCAAGGGAACGGCGGCGCTAGCGGTCTATCACATCACGCGCCGCAACATCTCCACCCAGGACCCGCAGGACAGCACGCGCACTGTGCTGGTGGGCCAGCAGTCCTCGCGCGGGGTGGAGCTGTCCATGGGCCTGGCGCCCACGCCGCGCTGGTCGGTCCAGGGCAACTGGAGCCATGTGGACGCGCGCTATGACAACTACCAGCAAGGCGGCGTGTCCCTGGCGGGCAAGCGGCCCACGAATACGCCCGCCAGCGTGCTCAACCTCTGGACCAGCTACCGCATCACGCCGGCCCTGGAGGTCAACGCCGGGCTGCGCCGCGTGGGAGGCATCTATGCCGATGCGGCCAACACCCTGTCCTGGCCTGCCTACACGCTGCTGGACCTGGGCCTGAGCTACCGCATCGACCCGCGCATGACCGTGGTTGCACGGCTGCGCAATGCCACGGACCGCGTCTACGCCGCCAGCCTGACCAGCACCATGGCCTACCTGGGGGCGCCGCGCACGGCCGATATCACGCTGCGCGTGGCGTTCTGAGAGAGGGCCGCGCCATGCGCCTTCACCTCAAACGCTGGCTGTTCCTGCTGCACCGCTGGCTGGGCATTGCCGTGTGCCTGTTCTTTGCGCTGTGGTTTGTCTCGGGCATGGTGATGATGTACGTGGGCTACCCCAAGCTCACCGAAGCCGAACGGCTGCGCCACCTGCCCCCGCTCAATGGCAACGCCGCCCTGCTCGCGCCCGCCGAGGCGCTGCATGCGGCCGGCATCGACGGCCCGCTCAAGGATCTGCGCCTGCATGCCGGCAGCGCCGGCCGTGCCAGCTACCTGGCCACGCCCGAGGGGCGGCGCCAGCCCGTGGCCATTGATGCGGCCAGCGGCCAGGTGCTGCCCGCCACCAGTGAGGCGCAGGCCCTGGCCAGTGCCCGCGCCTTCGCGGAGGACGGCACGGGCCTGCACTACCTGGGCACGGTGGATGAGGATGCCTTCAGCCACTCGCGCGCGCTGGACATCCACCGCCCCCTGCACCGCGTGCAGATGGACGATGCCCAGGGCACGCTGCTCTACATCTCCGGCCGCACGGCCGAGGTGGTGCGCGATGCCACGCGCACCGAGCGCGGCTGGAACTACCTGGGCGCCTGGCTGCACTGGCTGTACATGTTCCGGGGCAATGCCTTTGACGGCGCCTGGGCCGACATCGTCAACGTGCTGTCGCTGTTCGGCATTGCCGTGGCCATCACCGGCACCGTGGTCGGGGTGATGCGCTGGCGGTTCAGGCAGCCCTACCGCAGCGGCCGGCGCACGCCCTACCCGGGCCGCGCCATGCGCTGGCACCATGTGGCGGGCCTGCTGTTCGCGCTGACCACGCTGGCCTGGATCTTCAGCGGCCTGATGTCCATGAACCCCTGGCGTCTGTTCGACACAGGCACGCCGCCACTGCACATGGCCCGGTGGCAGCAGGGCCCGCTGCGCCTGACAGGGGGCGACGCCACGCCGCAGTCGCTGATTGCCGCAGCGGGCGGACCCGTGCGCGAACTGCGCTGGCTGCGCACCGCAGGCCGCACCGAGGTGCTGGCCCAGCCCGCAGCCGGCACGCCCCTGGTGCTGGACAGCGCCAGCGCAGCGCCCGCAGCCCATTCGCGCGAGGCCCTGCTGGACCGCGCGGCCGTGCTGATCGACGCACCCGTGCTGCGCAGCGAATGGCTGACCGCGCACGACCTGTACTGGTACGAGCGCGCCGAGCACACCATGATGGGCGGCCATGACAAGCCCCTGCCCGTGCTGCGCGTGGTCTTTGGCGATGCCGCGGCCAGCTGGGTGCACATCGACCCGCACACGGGCCAGGTGCTGGGCCGGCTGGACGGCACGCAGCGCCTCAAGCGCTGGCTGTTCGCCATGCTGCACAGCTGGGACTGGCTGCCGCTGCTGCAGCGCCGGCCGCTGTGGGATGGGCTGCTGCTGGCCTTCAGCCTGGGCGGCCTGCTGATGAGCGCCACGGGCGTGCTCATAGGCGTGCGCAGGCTGCGCCGCAAGCGCAGCCATCGCGCACAGGCCACTGCTTGCCTGGAGGCGCAGCCACATGGTTAGCCACCATACTGTATGCTTGCCACATGCAACTCGAACAGAAATACCAGGCCCTGCTGGCCGAGGCCGAGCGCCGCAAGCTGGACGACGTGGACAGCATGCGGCTGTGCTTCCAGACCCTGTCGCTGGCTGCGCGCATCGACCGTGACTGCGCCGCGCTGCTGGCGCCCCATGGCCTGTCCGAAGGGCGCTTCGTGCTGCTGTTCCTGCTGGAATCCGCCAGTGAAGGGCTGGCGCCCAACCACCTGGCCGAGCAGGCCGGCATCACCCGCGCCACCGTGACCGGCCTGCTGGACGGCCTGGAACGCGAGGCCCTGGCCGAGCGCCTGCCCGACCCGGCCGACCGCCGAGCGCTGCGCGTGCAGCTCACCGCCAAGGGCCGCCAGCTGGCGCGCAAGCTGTTTGCCCGGCACAGCCAATGGATCGCCGGCCTGTTTTCCAACCTGTCGCCCGCCGAACGCGGCCAGTTGGGAAAGCTGCTGGCCAAGGCCGCCGCAGGCGTGGAGGCCAGCGCATGACGGCGCCCGCCCCCCGGCGCAAGGGCGCCAACCGCAAAGTCGATATCACTCCCGAACTGCTGCAGGCCCTGTCCCTTGGCGAGATCGAGACCGCCACGCTGACCGAAAGCCTGGCCGTAGACCAAGCTCGGCTGCTGCAGGCCGTCTTTCCCGACGCGTGGCCGCAGCTGGAGGACACGGCGCAGGCGCTGGGCCAGCTGGGCATCCTCAAGCGCATGGAGTGCATTGGCGGCCTGCTGTGGCAGGCGCTGGGCCAGGCCGGCTGGCAGCGCTGCCTCACGCACCGCTCTGACACGGTGCGCGGCTGGGCCTGCTTCATGGCCGGTGCGCAGCCGGGCCTGACCCTGAGCCAGCGCCTGGAGCTGGTGCAGCCGCTGGCCGATGACTCGCATTTCGGCGTGCGCGAATGGTCGTGGATGGGCGTGCGCCCGCATCTGGCCAGCGATCTGCCGCAGGCTGTGGCCGAGTTGTCTCGGTGGACAAGGCGGCCCTCCGACCGCCTGCGCCGTTTCGCCAGTGAGGCCCTGCGGCCGCGCGGCGTCTGGTGCAGCCATATCGCGGCGCTCAAGCAGCAGCCGGAGATCGCCCTGCCCCTTTTGCAGCGGCTGCGCGCCGATGCCTCGCCCTATGTGCAGGACTCGGTGGCCAACTGGCTCAACGACGCGGCCAAGAGCCGGCCCGACTGGGTGCGCGCCCTGTGCGCGCAATGGCTCCAGGAATCGCCCGTGCCCGCCACGCACCGCATCTGCGAGCGTGCGCAGCGCAGCCTCAAGGAGAGCTAGCCTCCTGCCGGCCCGCCAGCCGTTCGCAGTCGGGCTTGATGCAGCGCCCGTAGAGGATGTGGGAGTGCTCCACGATGGCAAAGCCATGCGAGCGCGCCAGCAGCTTCTGACGCTGCTCGATCACCGCATCGTGGAACTCCTGCACCAGGCCGCAGCGCGTGCAGATCAGGTGGTCATGGTGCTCGCCGTCGTCGAGTTCATAGACCGCCTTGCCCGCCGCAAAGCGCTGCTGGCGCAGCATGCCGGCCTGCTCCAGCTGCGCCAGCACGCGGTAGACCGTGGCCAGGCTGGTGCCCCGGCCCTGGTCATGCAGCTGGCGGTAGACCTCCTCCGCCGCCAGATGCCGCTGGTCCCCGTGGCGAAAGATGTCCAGTACCCACAGTCGCGCCAGCGTGGCCTTCAGCCCCAGGTTCTTGAGGTCAGCGGAATCGGACATGCAGCCCTTTCTTGTCTCAGTGATTCACGCCACTGCGCACTACCAACCGTCCACGGTCCACGAGACTGGCGCACCCCAGCTCAGGGACACCGAGGAAGGGCCTATGCCGGCCGCGCCGCCCCGCCCCGAGGGTGTCGTCCCCCTCCCGCGCAGCGAGAGAGGGGGAAGCGGCGTAGCCGCTCAGGGGGTGCTTTGTTCTAGAACTCATTGTGGATGGCCTTGTAGCCGCGCACCAATTCGTTGTTGGTGCGGACCACGTCCTCGGAGAAATCGCTGGCGTCGGCGGGCACCTGGGCCAGCGTGGACAGATCGGTCTCCGGGCCTATGCGCGCAGTGGACGGCACATAAAAGCCCGGCGGCAGGTGGCATCCATCGACCACGGCGTTGTAGCGCACCACGCAGCCGTCATCGACCACGCAGTTGAACAGCACGCTGTTGAAGCCGATGAACACGCCATTGCCCACGGTGCAGGGCCCGTGGACGATGGCGCGATGGGCGATCGAGGTGTGCTGCCCCACGCTGACGCGCGCGCCCGACTTGGAGTGGATCACCACCCCGTCCTGGATGTTGGAGTGCGCACCGATCACGATGGGGTCGATGTGGCCGTCCGCATCCATCTCGTCGGCACGGATCACCGCATAGGGGCCGATGAAGACGTTCTCTTCCACGACCACCAGTCCGCACAGGATGGCCGTGGGGTCCACGAAGGCGCTGGCATGGATGCGCGGCAGGTCGCCGCGCGGGTTCTTGCGGATCATCCCTTGCGCCTGTTCTTTGCGCCGCCCTGGCGGGCCTTGAAGCGCGGGTTGCTCTTGCAGATGACGTAGATGCGGCCACGACGGCGCACCACCTGGCAGTCTCGATGGCGCAGCTTGGCTTCCTTGAGGGACGAGAGAACTTGCATGGAAAACTCCTTGGGTTGTAGAGAAACGGGTGCCGGCTCGCCGGTCATGCCCAGGCCACGGCGTCGTGCGGATGCAGGCTCTCCATGTGGCGCACATGCACGCGCGGCTGGGCGTAGCTGCCTTCCAGCGCGGCCTGTATGCGGCGCGCCGCATCCTCGACAAACATCAGGTTGCGGCCGTTGAGCGCGGCAAAGGCCTGCTCGTCGGCGCGCTTGACGGCCGTCTGCACGGGCGTGCCCAGCGCCTGCTCCACACGGGCGATCAGGGGCAGGATGCCGAGGTCGGGCGCATCACAGGCCAGGTCCACGCTGACCTGCGCCTCGCTGCGCTGGCTGTGTGCCGTGGCCAGCGTGCCATGCCGGCGCAACCAGGAGGCCACCTGGTCGGGCTCCACCAGTGGCTCGCCCGCAAAGGCCTGCAAAAAGCCCTGCTCCAGCAACTGGCGCGACAGTGCCGCCGAGCAGGGGCAGGTCGAGGAATAGCCCACGCCCACCTGCAGCCGCAGCTGGAACACGCCCTGCGCCAGCGTGGCGTCCAGGCGCACGGGATAGGACTTCCAGCCCGACAGATCGTGGGTGACCAGGGCGGGCCGCTGGGTCAGCAGGTCCAGCGACAGGCGCAGCCGGGCGCTGCGGCTTTGGCAGTCGAGGTGGCTGTCGATCATGGCCTGCAGCGCATGGCGCAGCGCCACGGCAGACAGCGCGGATTCCTCGGCCAGGCTGTCCAGTTGCCGGTACAGCCGGGACATGTGTATGCCCTTGACATGGGCCGCAGGAAGATCGACCTGCACATCGGCACGCGCATGCAGCTCGCGCCAGTAGCCGGGCTCGGCCACGGTCACGGGCAGGTCTATGCCCTGCATGCCCACCCATTGCAGCGGGCTGAGGCTGGGCGCGGGATCGGTCAGGGAAACATCGGGAAGAGGTGCAGGCATTCGGGACTCCAGTGGCCACGCCGACCCAGGCCGGCGCAGTATTCGTTCAATTCCAGTCGGGAAACGGGTTGTCCCATTGCGCCCAGGCCTGTGGGCCCAGGGCCATTTCTGCATCGGTCAGCAGGCACTCGTCCAGGCGGGCGCGCAGCGCGTCCTCGTCCATGCCCATGCCGATCAGCACCAGTTCCTGGCGCGCGTCGCCCACGCCATCGACCCATTTGTCCAGGATGCGCTCCACGCTTTCGGGGTCGCGCGGCCAGCGCTCGGCCTCCACGGCGGCCCACCAGTGCCCGGCCGGCCCATGGCGGGCCACGGCGCCGGCCTGCGACCAGGAACCGGCCAGCGCCGGATGGCTGGCCAGCCAGAAAAATCCCTTGGAGCGCACCACTCCAGGCCATTCGCTTTGCACCAGGCCAAAGAAGCGCCGGGGATGAAAGGGGCGGCGAGCGCGGTAGACAAAGCTGGCAACGCCATAGGCCTCGGTCTCGGGCTGGTGCGTGCCACGCAATTGCTGCAGCCAGCCCGGCGCCCTGGAGGCCTCCTCGAAATCGAACAGCCCGGTATCGAGCACGCGATCCAGCGGCAGTTGGCCGAAGGAGGCGATCTCCAGCCTGGCACGCGGGTTGAGCCCGCGCAGGATGGCCATCAGCCGCGTGCAGTCCTCCTCGGTGACCAGGTCGATCTTGTTGAGCACGATCACATCGCAGAACTCCACCTGCTCGATCAGCAGATCGACCACGGTGCGGCGGTCCTCCTCGCCCAGCGATTCACCGCGCGAGCGCAGGCTGTCGCGCGAGCCATAGTCGTGCAGGAAGTTGAAGGCATCGACCACGGTCACCATGGTGTCCAGCCGCGCCACATCGCCCAGGCTGCGTCCGTCCTCGCCCGCGAAGGTGAAGGTCTCGGCCACCGGCAGCGGCTCGGAGATGCCCGTGGACTCGATGACCAACTGGTCGAAGCGGCCCTCGCCCGCCAGCCGCGCCACCTCCAGCAGCAGGTCCTCGCGCAGCGTGCAGCAGATGCAGCCATTGCTCATCTCCACCAGCTTTTCGTCGGTGCGCGACAGGTCGGCCCCGCCATCGCGCACCAGGGCCGCGTCGATGTTGACCTCGGACATGTCATTGACGATGACAGCCACGCGCCGCCCTTCGCGGTTGTGCAGGATGTGGTTGAGCAAAGTGGTCTTGCCCGCGCCCAGAAAACCCGACAGCACGGTCACAGGCAATCGGGCATGCGGCGGCTGAACCGGCGCTACGGTATGCATCATGGAATCTCTCGAACAGGGACAGGGATCGCGCGGCGGGCACTGCGGCCGCATGCGCAGGGAGGGGTCTCAGGCAGGGAGCGCGGTGCAGGCGGAGCACTTGCCATGCAGCTCGATGTTCGAATGGGCCAGCGCAAAGGCATTGCCATGCGCCCAGCTGCCCAAGCAGCGGTTGAGCGCGTCGTCCACGAATTCATCGACCTGCCCGCAGCTGTCGCAGATCGCAAAGGCCGAGAAATCATGGCTGCCCTCGTCCGGATGCGAGCAGCAGACATAGGCATTCAGCGACTCCAGGCGATGGACCACGCCCTGCTCGGCCAGCTTGTCCAGCGCGCGGTAGACCTGGGTAGGGGCCGTCAAACCGTGGTCCCGCAACTGGTCGAGCAGCGCGTAGGCCGTCAGCGGCGCGCCGGCCTGGCGCAGCGTGTCGAGCACGCGTTGTTGCTTGGTGGTCAGGGAGTGGGACATGGTGGTTTCCTGGTCAAAAAGGGCGGGCAGCGACCTTGCCCTGCATCAAAACAGTTACGTTATAACATAACAAAATCGGCGGCCACGCACTGTTTTACAATTAAAAAGAATATTAAGTTGCGCCTAAATACGCAACAGGTTATAGTCAGCTCCGTTGTTGAGGCCAAGCGCTTAAGCCGCCCACTTCCCTTCCCTGCACAACGGCTGTCCGCCGCTCCCCGCAGGATGTCTCTTGCGACCTTTGTCGCACAGTTGGTCTGTAGAGCTGCAGCCAACCGAGTTCCCAGATGCTCACGCAGGCCTGTTCAAGCCTGCGAACCTGACTGAACCACATTTCAAACACCGGCATTCCCATGGGCAAGTACGTCGTCTCGCCCTCGACACACCCGACCGACTGCGGCCGCTTCCGCGCCTCCTTCGCGGTCCATCGCTCCCAAGGCAACGGCAGCTACTGCCGCGTATTCCGTTTCGACAAGGCGTTCGCCTCCCGCGAAGCAGCACGGCTGTTTGCCGTCACTCAGGGCTGGCTTCAGACCTGCATGCAGCACCCGCCTGCGTGCTGACGGCCTGCCTGCCCGGCTGCCTGTCGCCCTCCCATCCATTCACCGCCGCGGATTGCACAGTCCGCCGCATGCATGCCAACGGTGCGCCCTTTTGCGCACATCCAATCGAAGAGGTTTTCCTATGACCACCAAAATCTACGTGGGCAATCTGCCCTACTCCGTGACCGACTCCAGCCTGGAAAGCAACTTTGCCGAGTTCGGCAACGTGGCCTCCGCCAAGGTCATGATGGACCGCGAAACCGGCCGCTCCAAGGGCTTCGGCTTTGTGGAAATGGCTTCTGCCGAAGTCGCCCAGGCCGCCATCACCGGCCTGCACGGCATGTCCGTGGACGGACGCTCGATCGTCGTGAACCTGGCCCGTCCCCGTGAAGAAGGCCGCAGCTCCGGTGGCTACAGCCCGCAGGGTTACGCCGGCAAGCGTTCGGACGTCGGCTATGGCAATGGCGGCCACGGCGGCGGTCGCTACTGATCACGGCGCAGCTTCCAAAAACCGGCTCTCTGGGCCGGTTTTTTTTCGCCTGCGGTTTTCTTTCCTGCCGTTGCAGGCATGAAAAAACCGGCCGCCCTTGCGGGTCGGCCGGTCATGGCTGAAGCCTGCCGGGGCCAGGCCCCGGCACAGTGGCTTACAGCAGCGCGTCGATGGCTGCGTTGAACGTGGCGCTGGGGCGCATCACGGCATCCATCTTGGCCACGTCGGGCATGTAGTAGCCACCGATGTCCACGGCCTTGCCCTGCACGGCGCGCAGCTCTTCGATGATCTTGGACTCGTTGTCAGCCAGTTGCTTGGCCAGCGAAGCGAACTTGGAGGCCAGTTCGGCATCTTCCGTCTGCGCCGCCAGGGCCTGTGCCCAGTACAGGGCGATGTAGAACTGGCTGCCACGGTTGTCCAGCTCGCCGGTGCGGCGCGAAGGCGACTTGTCTTCGTCCAGCAGCTTGCCCGTGGCTTCATCCAGGGTCTTGGCCAGCAGCTTGGCGCGGGCGTTGTCGTTCTTGATGCCCAGGTCTTCCAGCGACACGGCCAGTGCCAGGAACTCGCCCAGCGAATCCCAGCGCAGGTGGTTTTCTTCCACCAGCTGCTGCACGTGCTTGGGAGCCGAGCCGCCAGCACCCGTTTCGTACATGCCGCCGCCGGCCATCAGGGGCACGATGGACAGCATCTTGGCCGAGGTACCCAGTTCCATGATGGGGAACAGGTCGGTCAGGTAGTCGCGCAGGATGTTGCCGGTCACCGAGATGGTGTCCAGGCCGCGGGCCACGCGCTCCAGCGTGTAGCGCATGGCGCGGACCTGAGACAGGATGTGGATTTCCAGGCCCGTGGTGTCGTAGTCCTTCAGGTAAGTGTTGACCTTCTTGATCAGCTCGGCCTCGTGCGGACGATAGGGGTCCAGCCAGAACACGGCAGGCATGCCGGAGTTGCGGGCACGCGTGACGGCCAGCTTGACCCAGTCGCGGATGGGAGCGTCCTTGACCTGGCACATGCGCCAGATGTCGCCCTGCTCCACGTTCTGGCTCATCAGCACTTCGCCGGTGGCCAGATCGACGATGTTGGCAACGCCGTCTTCCTCGATCTCGAAGGTCTTGTCGTGCGAGCCGTACTCTTCGGCCTTTTGCGCCATCAGGCCCACGTTGGGCACGGTGCCCATGGTCTTGGGGTCGAAGTTGCCGTGCCACTTGCAGAAGTTGATCATCTCCTGGTAGATGCGGGCAAAGGTGGACTCAGGCATCACGGCCTTGCAGTCGTAGGGCTTGCCGTCGGCGCCCCACATCTTGCCGCCCTGGCGGATCATGGCGGGCATGGACGCGTCAACGATCACGTCGTTGGGCGAGTGGAAGTTGGTGATGCCCTTGGCCGAGTCCACCATGGCCAGCGCGGGACGGTGTTCCTGGCAGGCGTGCAGGTCACGGATGATCTCTTCGCGCAGCGAGGCGGGCAGCGTCTCGATCTTCTCGTACAGCGTGGACATGCCGTTGTTGACGTTCACGCCCAGCTCGTCGAACAGCTTGCCGTGCTTCTCGAAGGCTTCCTTGTAGTAGATCCTCACGCAGTGGCCGAACACGATGGGGTGCGAGACCTTCATCATCGTGGCCTTGACGTGCAGCGAGAACAGGATGCCGGCGTCGCGGCAGTCGTCCAGTTCCTTTTCATAGAAGTCGCACAGCGCCTTCTTGCTCATGAACATGGAGTCGATGATCTCGCCGGCCTTCAGGGCCACCTTGGACTTGAGCACCACGGTCTTGCCGCTCTTGGTGGTCAGCTCCATCTTGACGTCGCGTGCGGCGTCCAGCGTGATCGACTTTTCGCCGTGGTAGAAGTCGCCGTGCTCCATGTGCGAGACATGGGTTTGCGACCACTGCTTCCACTCGCCCATGGAGTGGGGGTGCTTCTTGGCGTAGTTCTTGACGGCGGCAGGAGCGCGGCGGTCGGAGTTGCCCTCGCGCAGCACGGGGTTCACGGCCGAGCCCAGGCACTTGCCGTAGCGTGCCTTGATGTCCTTTTCCTGGTCGTTGGTCGGATTCTCGGGGTAGTCGGGCAGTGCGTAGCCCTTGCCCTGCAGCTCCTTGATGGCAGCCGTCAGCTGGGCCACCGAGGCGCTGATGTTGGGCAGCTTGATGATGTTGACATCGGGCTCCAGCGTCTTCTTGCCGAGCTCGGACAAGGTGTGGGCCACGCGCTGGTCTTCGGCCAGGAATTCGGAGAACTCACCCAGGATGCGGTGGGCCACGGAGATGTCGGCGGTCTCGACATTCACGCCGACGGGTGCGGCAAAGGCGCGCACCACAGGCAGGAAGGCACTGGTGGCAAGGCGCGGAGCCTCATCGGTCAGGGTGTAGATGATGGTGGGTTGCTGCGTGCTCATCTCTTGTCTCAGGTAGTGAAAAGGTAGGGGTCGCGCCGCAGGCCGTCGAACCGGGCATCCGCTAGGGGAAACGGGGCCGGCGCAGCCTGAGGCAGTAGGACCGTCACGCAATGCCCCGTCGCGCCAGCATGCTGCCCCGGCGTTTTCTGCAATGCGATCCCACAATACAAAATTCTAAGCGGAACCCGCCACATTTTTTAAGTCTTGTAGAAGACTTAGGGTTTTACAGCGGCATTCGGGACCTGTTTTCACAGGGAAACGGCTTGCAGCCCCCGCGTTTTCTACCATGCAAAAAATGCTGTAGCGTGACGGACACGCAAGCGGAGCACACCCCCGGGTCAAACCCAGAGCCGATACATCCAGAACGATTCATCGTGCTCGAAGCGCCGCGCAAACTCCCCCGGCGAAAACCCCGTGATCTGGCGCACGGCGCGGCACATATGGGCCTGGTCGGAGAAGCCCTCGTCCAGCGCCAGCGCGGCCCAGTCCAGCGCCTGTCCCTGTTCATGGTGGCGCCGCGCCGCATGGAACAGGCTTTCCGTGCGCACCATGCCCTGCCACTGCCGCAGGGAGCGGCCGCTGAACTGCTTGATGCGCCGCTCCACCTGGCGCGCGCCCAGCGTTCTTTGCCATTGCAGCGCCTGCATCCCCAGCCAGGCCACCCAGTGGCGCCCATGCTCGCGCAATGAGGGCAGCACCTGCAGGGCGCTCCCCCGGACCTCGCGCCAGCGCGGCGCCAGGTGGCGCTGCAACGCGTCCAGGGTGCCGGCATCGTCCTGCGCATGCAGCAGGGCCTGGCACAGCGCGGACCAGGACGGCCCCAGCACCCCGGATGCCGCGACAAAGCCATCCTGCGCCTGCAGCACGCCGGGGCCGAAAAGCTGCAGCGCGGCATCCAGGTGCAGGCAGACCATGCCGCCACGGCCAGGCCCGCTGGCCCAGCTGGCCGTGGGCGCTGTCTGGCTGCCCGAAAGCATGACGGATGCCTCAAAGGGCTCGCAGCCCTGCACGCCCACCAGGCCTGCGGCCATGTCCTGGTACCAGGACAGGCAGACCATGGGGGTGGCGGGAAAATGCGACAGCCGCTGCGCATCGTCCAGGACCACGCCCCGCGTATCGCGGCAGAGACGGCCACCACCGCACCATGCAGCCCAGCTGGCGCGGGATACAGCATGGAGTGCGGCTGCCGCCCCTGGCCTGCCCAGCGCGCGCCCCTGGCATCCAGAGGGGGACAGGCAGCAAAGGCGCTGGGCACACAGACTTCGGTTTCGGGCTCGGCTTCGGGCATCACTACGGCATCCATGGAGGCGCAGTGTAGGCCTTGCCGCCCGCCGATCCGGTGACGCTTTCGTTCAAGACCACGGGCGGCGTGACCAGCGAGCATGGGAACATGAACCGCCCGAATCCCACGCAAGATACCTGCACACCGGCGCCGTCGAATGCGGCCTCCTGCCCCTTTGCCACGCAAGCGCCGCAATCCGCGCAACCGGCGCAACCCGAGCAATCCGAGCAGACGGCCTCCACGGCCTGGCCACCCGGCCCGGCACGGGGGCTCATGGGCTGGGGCCTGCTGCGCCGCATGTCGCGCGACCTGCTGGGTACGCTGGCGCAATGGCGCAGCGAGCACGGCGATGCCATCCATCTGCGCATCTGGCCAGAGCACCAGGTCGTCGTCACGGATCCCGAACTGGTGCGCGAGCTGCTGGTGGGCCAGCACGATGCGCTGGTGCGCTGGGAGCACGGCATCTCGGTCTTTGCCCAGCTGCACGGCCACAGCGTGCTGGTCAGCGAAGGCCAGCCCTGGCGCAGCAAGCGGCAGGCCCTGTTGCCGGCCTTCTCCCCCAAGGCCGTGCAGGCCCAGATACCGGCCCTGGCCGCAGCCGCGCAGGCCGCGCTCCAGGCCTGGCCGCAGCAGTCCGAGGACTTTCCCATGGAACAGGCGCTGACCGCACTGGCCATGGATGTGATCATGCGGCTGATGTTCTCCGGCGCCATCGGCGAGGATGCGCGCTCCGCGGAGCAGGCCATCCGCGAAGTCAGCCATGCCGCCAACAGCGAGTTCTACTGGCCCCTGCGCTGGCCCGATGCCATGCCATGGAAGCGCCGCAAGCGCCGGGCGCTTGCCTGGCTGCGCAGCTTCATCGACCGGCAGGTCCGGCTCCGGCTGGCGCAGGCCGATGCAGACTGGCCCGAGGATCTGCTCAGCCGCCTGCTGCGCCTGCACCGGGGCGACGCCCAGGCCTGGACACTGCAGGCCGTGCGCGATGAGTGCATGACCGCCTTTCTGGCAGGTCACGAAACCGTGGCCAGCAGCCTGACCTGGTGGTCCTGGTGCATGGCCACCCATCCCGAGGCGCAGCAGCAGGTGGCCGACGAGATCCAGGAACAGCTGCAGGGCCGCACGCCCACGGCGCAGGACCTGCCCGCGCTGCGCCAGTTGGGCTGGAGCCTCCAGGAAGCCATGCGCCTGTATCCGGCCGCGCCCGTGCTCATCAGCCGGCGTTGCACACGGCCTGTGCAGCTGGGTCCGTGGCGCCTGCCCGCGCGAACCCTGTTCATGATTGCGCCCGGCCTCATGCAACGCGATGCGCGCTGGTTCCCTCAACCCGATGCCTTTCAGCCGCAGCGTTTCGCCGATGCCGACAAGGACGGAGCCCCTGCCGCGCCGCGCGGCAGCTGGATGCCCTTTGGCACCGGCCCGCGCGTATGCCTGGGCCAGCACCTGGCCAGCACGGAGATGACGGTGGTGGCGGCCATGGTGCTGCAGCGCCTGCGGCTGAGCGTGCCCGAAGGTGCCGGCGCCCCTCGCCCTGTGCTGCAGGTCACGCTGCGGCCATCCACGCCCTTGACACTGAGGCTGCAGTCGCGCAGCGGCGCACAGGCCGGGTAAACATGGGGATAACGTGGCGATATATTGCGCCAAATCATCTACAAAGCACGCCAATTACGCCAAATTGTCACCCATCCGCATTTATTCTGTCTTTTTGACTAGAACCACTGGACTGGAGACGATTTGAGTACCCTGGCAATCGTGATTTCACTGGCGGGACTGATGTTCCTGGCCTACCGAGGCATCTCCGTGCTGCTGCTGGCCCCCCTGATGGCCGCCGTGGCCGTGCTGCTGTCCGGCGACCTGGGCCACATGCTGCCGCTGTACACCAGCACCTTCATGGGCGCCCTGGGCAACTACATGCTGCAGTTCTTCCCGGTGTTCCTGCTGGGCGCGCTGTTCGGCCAGTTGATGGCGGACTCGGGCGCGGCCACCGCAATATCGCACTGGATCATGCGCGTGCTGGGCGAGAAGCACGCCATCCTCACGGTGGTGCTGGCCTGCGCCGTGCTCACCTATGGCGGCGTGTCGCTGTTCGTGGTGGCCTTTGCCATCTATCCGATTGCCAAGTCTCTGTTCCGCGCGGCCCATGTGCCCAAGCGGCTGATACCGCCCACCATCGCGCTGGGCTCGTTCACCTTCACCATGACGGCGCTGCCGGGCACGCCGTCCATCCAGAACGCCATTCCCATTCCCTACTACGGCACCAATGTGTTCGCGGCGCCGGGCCTGGGCATCATCGGCGGCATGACCATGCTGGCCCTGGGCCTGTGGTGGCTGCAGTCGCGCGCGGCCAAGGCACGCTTGGCCGGCGAAGGCTACGGCGACCATGACGACGCCGTCGAGCAGGGGCTGCATGAAGAAAGCGATCCCGCCCTGCACAGCCGCCGGGACCTGCCGCTGCTGCTGGCCCTGCTGCCGCTGGTACTGGTGATCGCAGTCAATGCGCTGCTGACCTACGGTGTGTTCCCGCAGATGGATTTCGGCTTTCTGAAGGAACGCTTTCCTGCCGTGGACCCGGCCAAGCAGACGGGCCTGTGGGCGCTGATCATGGCCCTGGCCGTGGCCTGCGCCGCACTGGTGCTGCTGGGCCTGGGCCGCTGGCGTAATCTCAAGGAGTCGGTGAACAAGGGCGTGCTGGGCTCCATGCTGCCCATCTTCAACACGGCCTCGGAAGTGGGCTACGGCGCGGTCATCGCGGGGCTGGCGGGCTTTGCCATCATCCGCGAGGCCGTGCTCAATGTGGCGCCTCACAACCCGCTGATCTCCGAGGCCGTGGCCATGAACGTGCTGGCCGGCATCACGGGGTCGTCGTCAGGCGGCCTGTCGATTGCCCTGTCCACGCTGGGCAAGGACTACCTGGCCATGGCCGCCCAGCTGGGCATCAGCCCCGAGCTGCTGCACCGCGTGGCCGTGATGGCGGCCGGCTGCTTCGACACCCTGCCGCACAGCGGCGCCATCATCACGCTGCTGTCCATCTGCGGCCTCACGCACCGCCAGTCATACGGCAACATCGCCATCATGACCATTGGCGCGCCACTGCTGGCCCTGGTGCTGGTGATCACGCTCGGCACCATGTTCGGGTCCTTCTGAGGGACCAGGGCGCAGAGCGCGCGCGGGAAATACCACGGCATCGCGCCCGCCACAACCGGCATATGACGTATATGCGCGGCGCGAGTGCATGGCAATAATGCATGCACGGCGATAAGGCATCGCCCCGATTCATTCCCGCATTACCGACAAGACGACATCCGCTGCCAAAGCTGCCAGCGCAGATGTCGGGCAACAAGGCCCGAACCGCTCCCTGACCCGGAGCGGTTCGGGCCTTTTTTTGTGGGCCGGGAATCGAGGGGGCTGCGATGCCGCGCGCCGCCCCCTCAACCCCTTCAGGAGCAGCAGCATGAGACACGGAGATATTTCCAGCAGCAACGATTGCGTCGGCGTGGCGGTGGTCAACTACAAGATGCCACGCCTGCACACCAAGGCCGAGGTGCTGGACAACTGCCGCAAGATCGCCGACATGCTGGTGGGCATGAAGCGCGGCCTGCCGGGCATGGACCTGGTGGTCTTTCCCGAGTACTCCACGCACGGCATCATGTACGACGCCAAGGAGATGTACGACACGGCCAGCGCCATCCCGGGCGAAGAGACCGAAATCTTCGCCGACGCCTGCCGCAGGGCCAACGTCTGGGGCGTGTTCTCTCTGACGGGCGAGCGCCATGAGGAGCACCCCAACAAGGCGCCGTACAACACCCTCATCCTCATGAACAACCAGGGCGAGATCGTGCAGAAGTACCGCAAGATCATGCCCTGGGTGCCCATCGAGGGCTGGTACCCGGGCGACTGCACCTATGTGAGCGAAGGCCCCAAGGGCCTGAAGATCAGCCTCATCATCTGCGACGACGGCAACTACCCCGAGATCTGGCGCGACTGCGCCATGCGCGGCGCCGAGCTCGTCGTGCGCTGCCAGGGCTACATGTACCCGGCCAAGGAGCAGCAGATCATGGTCTCCAAGGCCATGGCCTTCATGAACAACTGCTACGTGGCCGTGGCCAATGCGGCGGGCTTCGACGGCGTGTACTCGTACTTCGGGCACTCGGCCATCATCGGCTTCGACGGCCGCACCCTGGGCGAGACCGGCGAGGAGGAAATGGGCATCCAGTACGCCGAACTGTCCAAGCACCTGATCCGCGATGCGCGCAAGAACGGCCAGTCTCAGAACCATCTGTTCAAGCTGGTGCACCGGGGCTACACCGGCACCATCAACTCGGGCGACGGGGACAAGGGCGTGGCCGCCTGCCCCTACAACTTCTACAGCCAGTGGGTCAACGATCCCGAGGGCACGCGCGAGATGGTGGAGTCCTTCACACGCACCACCGTGGGCACGCCCGAATGCCCCATCGAAGGCATTCCGCACGAGGCGCCCAGGCACCGCTGACAGCGTCCTGCCTCCGAGCCCTCAGGCCTGGGGGCAGGCCCGCCCATGAACACGCAAAGGTGAAGAGTGAAGATGAGCACGACAACAACCACAGGCCCGCTGCACGCTCCTGCCAGCCAGGCCGCCGACCCGCTGGCGGCCTACCGCATCGAGGAAGAACCCTTCTACCGCCCCTCGGGCCGCGAGGTCCAGCTGTACCGCCAGGCCTACCAGCACCGCATGCCGCTCATCCTCAAGGGCCCCACGGGCTGCGGCAAGACGCGCTTTGTGGAGTACATGGCGTGGGCGCTCAAGCGCCCCCTGGTCACGCTGGCCTGCAACGAGGACATGACGGCCTCCGACCTGGTGGGCCGCTACCTGCTGGATGCCGACGGCACTGCCTGGCACGACGGCCCGCTGACCCTGGCCGTGCGCCACGGCGGCATCTGCTATCTGGACGAAGTGGTGGAGGCCCGCCAGGACACCACCGTCGTCATCCACCCGCTGACCGACGCGCGCCGCACCCTGCCGCTGGACAAGAAGGGCGAGGTGGTCCACGCGCACCCTGACTTCCAACTGGTGGTCTCCTACAACCCCGGCTACCAGAGCAGCGCCAAGGACATGAAGCCATCGACGCGCCAACGCTTCGCGGCGCTGGACTTCGACTACCCGGCGCCCGAGATCGAGGCGGACATCGTGGCCCACGAGACCGGCATTGCCCCGGCCACCGCTCGCAGCCTGGTCAGCCTGGCGCGCAGCACGCGCGAACTGCGCCACCGGGGCCTGGACGAAGGCGCCTCCACCCGCATGCTGATCTACGCGGGCCTGCTGATGCGCGACGGCATGCCGGTGCATGACAGCTGCGACATGACCATCACCAGCGCCCTGACCGACGACCCCGACACCGCCGCCGCGCTGCGCCAGCTGGTCGAAGCAGAGTTCGGCGCCTGAGGGCCGCGCGCCATGGCCATCATCTCCGTTGCCTTGCCCGAAGAGTCCCGTCTGCTGCACACGCTGGGCCTGCTGGCCAGCGGCCTGGCACGCCAGCCTGTCGCCGTGCAGGCGCTGGCCAGGATGCCGGCCAGTGCCCCGGCGCCAGGCCAGGCCCACGCCCTGCCGCCGCGCGCCGTGCTGATCAGCCAGCCTGCCCGGCTGCTGATTCCCGCCAACTTGCCCATGCAGGCACACCTGCACGCAGCAACGATGGCCCATGCCGCAGCCCATCTGCGCTTTTCGCCCGCCCGCCAGGACAGCCGTGCCCTCAAGCCCATGGGCCAGGCCGTGGTGGGCGCACTGGAAGATGCGCGCGTGGAGCGGCTGCTGTGCCTGCAGCACCCCGGCGTGCGCCGTTGGTTCGAGGCCTGCATCGCACCCGAGCCCGACCCATCCGACCTGGGCTTTGCCGCCTTCATGGCCCGGCTGGACCGCATGCTGCTGTGGCCAGAGCGCATGGACGGCAACCACTGGATCCACAAGGCCCGTGACCTGTTCGAGAACACCGCCACGCGCCATGGCCTGGAGGACTACGCCGCATTCCGGGCCATTGCCTCCATCCTGGCCAACGACCTGGGACAGATGCGCGTGCGCATGGACCCGCAGCACCATGCCGTGCCCAGCATCTACCGTGATGACAACAGCTATCTCTGGCAGCATCCGGAGTCGCCTCAGGGCGAGGAAGACACACTCGCGCTGCAGCAGTCCGCTGCGCGCGCGGCTCCACCTCCATCGGCCGGCGCAGGACAGCAGTCCGATGCCCAGGAAGGCCAGTCGCTGGACCTGGACCCAGGCCTGGAACTGTCGCGCCACAGCTATCCCGAATGGGACCGCAGGTCGGAGCGCCTGAAGAAGGACTGGTGCACCGTCATCGACACCCTGCCCGCATGGCAGGCCGATGCTTTGGCCGGGAAAGGTACCCAGGCCGGCAGACAGACACTGCCGCCCCTGCCGCTGCCGCCCGCACGCCAGCTGGACCGGCGCCAGCGCCTGCGCCGCCAGTGGGAAGGCGACGACCTGGACTTCAATGCCGCCATCGAGGTCCAGGTGGACCGCCGCCTGAACCTGCGCCCTGAGCCCCGCCTTTTCATGCGGGCCGGCAAAGGCCCGCGCCCCACCAGCCTGCTGGTGCTGATGGACGCTTCCGAATCGGTCAACACGCCCGGCCCCCACGGCGCCAGCCTGCTGGAGCTGGAGAAACAGGCTGCCCTCATGCTGGCCGAATCGCGCGCAGGCCACAGGACCGGCGTGGACCGCCTGGCCATCCACGCCTTCTCGTCCAACACGCGCGCCGAAGTCCGATACCTGCGCCTGCTGGACTTCGGCCAACCCTTTGCCGCAGCAGCGGCCGCCCGGTTGCAGGCACTGCAGGGCCGCCATTCCACCCGCCTGGGCGCCGCCCTGCGCCACGCCAGCAGCCTGCTGGCAGCCGAGCCTGCTGGCCAGCGCCATCTGCTGGTGATCACCGACGGAGCACCCGCCGACATCGACGTGCATGACGATCGCTACCTGATCGAAGACGCGCGCCACGCCGTGCAGCAGGCCCGCGCCGCAGGCATACGCATCAGTTGCCTGGCTGTGGACAGCCAGGCAGACGGCTATGTGCGCCATATCTTTGGCGGGCGCAACTACGGCATTGCCGACGACGCGCGTCATCTGCCAAGGCGGCTGTCCCAGATGGGCGCAAGGCTCGCAGCCGGCCGCTGACCACGGCCACCGGCCACGCCAATCTCGATTAACCTGAAGCCTGCAAAGAACGCACGCCAGCACCTGGCACAGAAGGAACCCATGAACGACCCCGTCAGAGTCGGCATTCTTTACTCGGCCACCGGCACCACATCGACCATCGGCCAGTCCCAGCTGCAGGGCGCGCAGCTGGCCATCGACGAAATCAACGAGGCGGGCGGCCTGCTGGGGCGCGAACTGGTCGCGGTGCGCTACGACCCGGCCTCCACGCCGGCCCGCTATGCGGCCCTGGCCGAGCAACTCATCGTGCGCGACGGCATCAACGTCATCTTCGGCTGCTACATGTCCAGCAGCCGCAAGGCCGTCATCCCCATCGTCGAGAAATGGAACAAGCTGCTGTTCTATCCCACGCTCTACGAAGGCTTCGAGTTCTCGGGCAATGTCATCTACACGGGCGCCGCGCCCAACCAGAACAGCGTGCAACTGGCCGACTACATGACCAGCAGCTTCGGCGCGCGGGTCTACCTCATCGGCTCGGACTACATCTACCCTTATGAGTCCAACCGCATCATGGGCGAGCTGGTCATGCAGCACCCCGGCAGCGACAAGCTCGGTGAACACTACCTGCCGCTGGACGCCACCGAGCGCGACTACGCGGCCATCATGCAGGACATCCGCGCCAGGCAGCCGGACTTCATCTTCTCCACCGTGGTCGGCGATTCCACGGCCAGCCTCTACCGCGCCTATGCCGATGCGGGCTTCAACCCGCAGACCATGCCGATTGCCAGCCTCACCACCTCAGAGGCCGAGATCGCCCAGATGGGCGCCGACGTGGCGGCCGGCCACTTCACGGCCGCGCCCTACTTCCAGTCCATCGATTCGCCGGCCAATGCGCGCTGCCTGGCCCGGCTGCGCCAGCGCCTGGGCGACGACTGCCGGCCCAACCTGTGCTGGGAGGCCGCCTACTTTCAGATGCACCTGTTCGCCAACGCCTTCCGCCAGGCCGGCAGTGACCGCATAGGCGAGCTGCTGCCCCATCTGCTGGGCAGCGAATTCGACGCGCCCCAGGGCCGCATCCGGCTGGACCCCGACAACCACCACACCTGGCTGCACCCGCGCGTGGGCCGCGCCAATGCACAGGGCGGCTTCACCATCGTGCGCCAGGCCACCCGGGCCGTCTCGCCCGACCCCTACCTGGTCACCCACTCCCTGGGCGACTGGACCGCCAGCCTCGGTGCCCTGGAGAACTGAGCGTGGATGCCGCCCCGAACAAGGACACCGGCAGCGCTGCCACAGGCCGGCCACTGCTGGAAAGAAAGCCGCTGCTGCGCGCCACCTCGCCCCAACTGAAGGAACTGCGCCAGCTGCGCATTGCCGTCGTCCACCCCGACGACGCGGACGGCCGCCTGCTGGCCCAGCAGCTGCAGCGCATAGGCTGCCAGGTCCAGGCCATCTGGCCGCCCCAGCCCAGCCTGCCCGAGGGCACGGACGTGGTCTTCCTGGCAGTGCGCCCCGATCACCTGCAGTTGAACTACGCCTGGACCCAGGGCGAGGGAGAGAGCCCGCCCACCGCCATCGCCGTGGTCAACTACGAGAACCCCACCATCGTCTCCGCCGTGCTGGAGCTGCAGGTGCAAGCCATCCTGCCCTCGCCCATCCGCTCTTTCGGCCTGCTGTCCACATTGGTGCTGGCGCGCAGAAACCACAAGGAATCACGCCAGCAGCAGCAGCGCATCGCCAAGCTCCAGGCCAAGCTGCTGGGCCAGCGCCGCGTGGCCGAAGCCAAGGCCATCCTCATGCAAACCCACCAGATCAACGAAGACCAGGCCTACGAAATGATCCGCGCCCAGGCCATGAGCCGGCGAAGCTCGGTGGAGGAGATTGCCCAGGCCATCGTGCATGCGAGCGAAATACTGTCGCTGGGCAAGGGCGTGGGCCGGTGAAGGGGCCGGGCAGAAACAACGCGGACGAGTGAGGCGCTATTGGCACATCGTCAATGCTTCGGCTGACGGTTCAGAAACACCGAGTATTGATGCCGTCAAGGGCGCCGCAGGCCCGTTGACTGCGCCAAGGACAAGGATGACCGGCAAGTGCTTCATTGCCTTGCAAAGGCATAGGCCCAAGCGGCCGGGATGACACAATAGCCTGATCACATCTGAGACCGTGAGAGAGCAATGACAGATCCGAAAAAGTTGCAAGAAGACAGAGAATCGGAAAGCAACATGCCCAAAAATCACCTCGTGCAGAGCCCCACTCCTCCTGCTGAGATCGCGCTACAGGCCGCAAGCCTGAGTGGATCCATCGCAGGACGTGATCACAAAGCCCTGGACAGGATGAGAGCAGCCTTGAATGCAAGCATCTCTGCCTTGTCGCCTGAAGAAATTCTCGGGAATGAAACTACCCAATCGCCACAGAGCCTTCCGGAACCTGACCTCCAATCGGCAACATCAAGCTCAAAAGGCTCATCGCAATCGCCATCACCGCCGAAAGATATTAATCTATTCCAGCAGCAGGCTTCAGGTGGTTTTGAATATGCTTCGTTTCTCCATTCCTACCCGCATGGAGTAAAAACTCCTGACCAAATATCAAACCATTCCTATATCGCATCAAAAAACTCAAAGCCCGCCAGCCATGCAAACAATAAGACCCGGGAAACCCATGTTTCACCAGGGATTCCCCTCATCGAGTTCAACGCGAAAATCAGCAAATCTACACCAACCACATCAAACCCTAAGATCAATATCAAGACCTCAGAAAGTCCCATCTCCAAAAATACACCAGATAACGAGATAAAAACTCAAAAAACACCAGACAACCCCACCAAAAAAATTCCTCCAATTCAACCCATACTGCTCAAAGTACGACCCAGCGGGGGAGACCCCCCACCCCGCCAACAAATAACAGGATCGACGCCGTTCAGCCACATGCTGGAGGGGCGGCGAAGGGAACAGGAAGAGCGCGAAGACAAAAGAGCCGAGTACGCCAGGCGCAGCGCGATAGCTTCGGAAGCTGCACTGCGGGCAGAACGAAATCGCGCGCTGGAAGCGCAAAAAGAAGCCGCCTTCTACCGTAATGAGGCCGCCCGCGCAAAGGACGAGGCAATGCTCGCTCGCAAAGGCATGTGGCTGGGACTGATGGTGGCCTTGGCTTGTGTGTGCACTGCCATCCTTGCTTACTTGATAACCGCGCCGCACACCTGTTGAGCGGCTTTGCACCATGACCCAATCCGGCCAGCCCCGGACAGGCCACGGCTGCTGCACCCATCGCTAAGTTACGCTCCTAACTGTGCTTCGGGCTGTCTTCATATGCTCACCTATCGGGGTAGACCTCTGCCTAGCTCAGAAGCCTTTGAGCAGAAGGACACATCGAATCACTTTCGAATATCCCCTACCCATGGGATCGCGTCCAACAGATTAAAAGTCCGATCCACCGAAATATGCATAAGAGAGAAATATTTTACAATCAACAAACTGCAGCGATAGCCACGCCTCTAGTATTTTCGAAATCATGCATTTGCCCTCGACTTCTACCTACTTTGGACAGATTTTGGTCAAAGTGGATGGTCTGGTTGGTAGTCTTGCACTCAGCGTTGGAAAGCTCTTCTGCAAGCCCTCGGTAGAAATGTATAGACCCGAACCCGGGACACATCTATTTCACCACCTCATCTTTCCTCAGATACCCGTAGGCCATTTCCTCTCTATGGCATTTTTTTATCAAAAATACTATTCCTTAGGCCACAAATCCACACAACAAAAAATAAAGCGAGATATACATCTCGCTTTATGAAAATCCAAATATGCTAATCGCTTAATTTTTCCGCGATTAGAGCAGCACCGCTACCTGACTGCAAAGTCACCACCCCAAGCATATCAAAGAATTGAACCCTCAGTGTATCGCCGGCAGCCAAAGCCAAAATTGATTCACCATCGAACCTTGAAACGCTGATCGTTGTATTCTCTGTAAGCGCCGCAACTGGCGTACCATTCAACAAAACCCTTGCTGAAACAAGCATATTGGCATTAGTTTTAATAGAATATTTAACCCTATACCTGCCACTCGAAGGGACAGTAAACATCGTATTTAAACCATTAACCATGAATCCAGAGAGATTCTGCGACTGAGGCAATGGAATATCGGTCCCACCGAGAACCACAGCTATTACGGCACCGCTTGTATTGTGAGCAGCCATTGAGGTGGCAGTAGTTCCTCCAGCCCCTGCTGGTCCGGTGGGGCCTGTGGGACCAGACAAGCCAATATCACCCTGCGCCCCCGTCGGACCTTGAAGGCCCGTGGCACCAATGGGGCCTTGAGCGCCTGTCTGGCCCGCTGGGCCTTGAACGCCAGTCGGACCTGTGGGTCCCGCCGGGCCTGCCTGGCCGGTGGCGCCGGTCGCGCCGGTCGCGCCTGCCGGTCCTGTTGCACCGGTCGCTCCGGTTGCTCCCGTCGGACCCGGGTTCCCCACAATCGCGCCTGCTGCGCACTTGCCCAGTCGCCCCGTCGCGTCGTCATAGCAGGCCACGCTGCCAGCCTCCGTTGTATTGGACAGGTTGGGCAGATATACATCGCCTGTTTCCATCACCCGGAACCGCTCTGCATTGCCTGCATTGTTCTTGATGACGAATCCACCATTGGCCGGCGGTGTGATGGTGATGTCGGCGCCGCCAGGAGCCGCCATCGAAGCACCACTCAAAACAATGGCTACGGCGAAGGAAACAGAGCGCAGCGTAAATTTCATGGTTTTCATGGTCGTGAATGTTGTGTCATCGGCGTTGCGGAGCGCCGGCCAACGCCGGCTTGGTTTTGCCGCCATATCCTTCACATAGAACCGCGGGCTCATTCAAGCCCATCAACGGGACGGGAGTAGAGCCACGAGCAGCTTTCAGCAAGCTGCTCATACAGCTGCGTACTACTGGAAGACCAGCGGGGACGTGATCGTCGCCGGCAGCCCCACAAGTGCGGGGGTGATGGTCTGCAACTGCCAGGCATGCTGGGTGCTGCTGGAGGTTCCGCAGGCCGGATTGTCGATGCCAGTGATGCCGCTCATGGCCGCAGACAGCACGGTTCCATTG
The DNA here is from genome assembly GCF_020523835.1 of Delftia sp. Lp-1. Classification (NCBI taxonomy): domain Bacteria; kingdom Pseudomonadati; phylum Pseudomonadota; class Betaproteobacteria; order Burkholderiales; family Comamonadaceae; genus Delftia; species Delftia sp. Lp-1. The sequence continues at coordinate 2,627,142 of NZ_JAJALJ010000001.1, forward strand.
GACTGCGGTGCAGAAGCCGGAACCATGAACGATGCCAGCGAACCGGACCACACCAGCGTCTTCGCATAGATAGATGCGGGTGTGGAGTTCCCCGAATTGAGGAAGGCTGTACCTGAGCAGAGATTGCCGCCACTGCCTTGGTAGTAGATTTGGCCGTTGGGGACTGTGCCGTCCCACGACATCACAAGCAAATGTCCTGTACTGGTCACGATCGTGATGCTGCTGCGAGTTGCGCTCAAGACCTTTCCAAGAACGTTGTTGGCACCGTCCACCAACTGCACCCCGCCGCTGCCAGCAGGACCCGTCGCGCCGGTGGCGCCAGTGGGGCCGGGAATTCCCTGAATACCTTGATTGCCTTGATTGCCTTGAGCGCCCTGTGCCCCTTGGGACCCCGTGGGGCCAACCGGCCCAACGCCTCCAGTCGAACCCGGAGCGCCCTGCACGCCTTGGATTCCTTGAAGGCCCTGCGCCCCGGTGGATCCGGTGGGGCCGGTCGCTCCGGTTGCACCCGCCGCACCTGTGGGGCCTGTCGCACCGGTGGCTCCTGGTATGCCGGCGCCAGTGGGGCCGGCAGGGCCGACTGCCCCTGTAACCCCCGTAGGACCCATGGGACCTGCCACGCCGGTCGCTCCAGGCGTACCTGCGCCGGTAGGCCCGGTAGGACCGACAGCTCCTGCAGCTCCCGCAGGACCAGTGGCCCCCGTCGCTCCTGCGCCCACGCCTGCCGCGCAGGGCATGAGCTGCCCAGCGCCGTCATGGCAAGTCACATGGGTGCCGGAGGCCGATGTTGACGGCAGCGCAGGGATCAGAACCTGGCCGGTGTCCTGGACGCGCAGGCGTTCCTGCCCAGCCTGGTTCTTGATCACAAACCCGCCACCGGCAGGAGGCGTGAGAGTGATGTCAGCCGCCAAGGCGCCCGCCGCATGCAGCGCTGCAACGGAGGAGAGAGTGAGGATCAGCCAGGGAGACGCAGCAGTTGGTTTTTTTCGCATGATTCAGGAAATCGCAAAGGTTCAAAAAGATGTCTTGCAGATTGCGCGTGCATCGCGCCGTGGAGCCGACGACCGCTTGCGCTGCACCCAAACAGCGATGGACATCAGCAGGGAAAGAAGCATCAGCCCGTACTCGCTCAAGGTCGGAATGGCGGCTGTGGAAACCGGCGCGCCGATCTGCACATTCGCTGGCACGGTGGCATTGCCACGCACTACCGTCGCTCCAGGGCCAAGGTTGATGACGGCCGTGCCGCTGGCCGCCTGCAGTACCACCGGCTGGCCAGGCACGCCCTCAATGGTCAGAGTGCCGAGCACGGTAATGTTGGCCCCGACGGGAAGAACGAAAGTGCGCCCACTCGTGCTCTTGATGGTCAGGTTCTGCACCGCGAGTGTTCCGCTCAGCTGGCTCGTGTTGCCTGGGTCGCACCCATCGCGCAGCTCTATCGTGTTGTTCCCTGCATTCAGCGACCCATTGATGTGCAGGTCACCGCCCACGGACAGCGTTCCGCCGCTGCTGGTGATGGCTGCCGTGCTTCCAAAGGTTGCTGAAGAATCCACAGTCAGCGCCCCCCCGAGATCCAGGGTCCCTTGCATGTCCAACGAGGAGCAGGACAGGTCAACAGAACCGCCAGGGGGAACGACCAAGGAACTGCCGGGAGGGTAGGACCACTGAGCTGCGGCGTTGGAGCACAGTAAAAGTGCAACACCTGCTGCGCTCAGCCAGCGGGAAATTGAAAAATTCATCAGGGGTAGGCTCCGGTAAGGCCGAGACCCACCTGACGTGGATTCGACTCAAAAAAGTATCAAACATTGTCAACTGAAACAAAACACACTTCATTAAAGAAACTTATCAAGAAGTCGGTTGCATTTAGCATGCAAACTATCACTTCTGTTTTTACAAACACGTTTTGCACTTCTTGGTTCAGGAGGCGTACCGTCGCAGCGGCGGTGGCCGCGGGCCCAGCAGGCATGCTGGTGTCCGGCTTTGCCCTTGGTGGTACAAGAGGTGTCCGTATCGTCGTCGCCCTCTTCCTGGATATCGATGGCACCACAACTCACGCCATGGGCTGATTTTGAAAACTCATTATCAAATAAATGAATGGTTTCCAAACTCTGTCAATTTTTGTCTCGCCTGCACAAAAGAATAATCATCAACATAGAATCTGGTTGCGCTCAAAAACACAATGAGCCCCAATGATAAAACACCCAACTGAAAGAGACATATGATGATTGAAGGCGGATGGTGGAAAGCCTACACAAAAAATGGCAGGTATGTAGGCCATATCGAAGGAGACGAATTCATCATGGGCGCCACCAGGATCTTATATCGAGTGAGCGACAACAAGCTCTATTCAACAGAAGCGCCTCCATCACATATAGCAGATATATTGAAAAATCAAGCAGTCACGTTGAATGGCGAAATTCTGCTGAAGTTCTTCAAGGCAAAGAAACCCTGATAAATGGACTTATTTGCGTCAACATTTCGCAACAAGAACAGTTTCCACATCGGGGCATCCAGACCAATCTTCGATATTCCCCTTTAGCCCAGGAATTCATAGGACTCAATAAAGACGTTTTATGAGAAAAACCCGCATCATGCGGCCACCGTCATGGCACGAACCGGCAACTTGCGTCCAAGATGAACACGTAGTTGTATTCTGTGAATCAACTCCTCAGTCAAAACCCGACCTGCAGTGAGTAAAACCAAACCCTCTCCAGACATAAAATCCTGGGCCAAGACCATTCCAGGCTTGAGATCTGAACAGCGAATATAAAATGGTGCAGGATCAACAGCGGGCGTTGCCTGCAGCAGAATCTGCAAGAATGCATCGACTACCTCAGGGTCGAATTGCGTACCCCTGCCATGGGATATTATGGTTCTTGCCTCTGCCGGAGTGAGAGATTTACCGTTCAAATGTCCTATTGTCAGGTCATCATAACAATCTGCGACTGCGATTATTCGCGCACCTACTGGAATATTTTCCCCTTTCAGCCCATCCGGGTAACCTGCGCCATCGAAACGCTCATGATGGCCTCTGACCAAAGTGGCAACCCCATGTGCGTCATCTATTGACAGGAGCAGTTGTTCTCCCAAGCTGGAGTGGGTTCGATATTTCTCCAGCTCTTCATGGCTTAAGCTGGTCACTGATTTATTCAACAACCCGTCGGGCAGCGTTATATGTGCAATATCATGAATCAACGCAGCGACAAAGGCATTTTGCTGCTCACCTTCGTCAAGCTGCATGATATTTGCCGTTCGCCGAGTCAGGTCGGCCACGCGTCGAGAATGGCCGGCAAGCGCCCCTCCTCGCCACTCCAGAAGATTCGAGAACATCCGGATTGTCGCCACGAAACTCCTCTTGAGCTTTCTATGTGCTTCCAGAAGCTCGTCGTCATGCTCGTGCGCAGCATTCTCCAGCTTCGAACTGAGTTCACTCAACTCTTTCACCAGCGTCCGATTTCTCTGTTCGAGGCGAATATTTTCCTGGCGTGAAATCCTTTGCTCATTCAACTGTTCAATAGTCGCCAAAAATTGATCGCTATCCCATGGGCTGATAATATGACGGCACAATCCCAATAAACGCCCAATACCTCTCCTAGCGTTCCCTCTCCCGCCTTCATCCAAAATAATCACGGAAATATTGCACGACTGGACAATCAATTCTTCCAACCACCTTCCGCCGTCCACGTCAAGCAGCCGCGTGTTGCATATAAGCAAATCAACATGCCTCCTTTCGAGCAAATTCTGCACATCAGATTCGCTCGCCACCCAACTCAGTTCATACCCGGCTTGATCAAGCAATAGGCTTAACCCTGAAAAATCCTCCATCCCAGGGTCCGCCAGCAATGCTTGCAAGCGCGACTGGGGCGAGAATGAGTCTTGTTTCCTCATGTCATTCATTCAATTTGCCTCAACTGGTTAAATACATGATGCAATGCTCAAAGCACATGTAGAACTTGCCACAAAATGCATCCGGAAAAATAGAATTTTTTCAACAATCCGCAATGACTGAAGATCAAATTTATCTAACGCACTTCTTTTTTCCAAAACTCAAACTATCCAGAAGCAAGTTGGACGCGATATGTGAGTAATGTGCATGCTGGAGTTTGATGCTGGAATGCCTCCGGCTTTTGCAAGCACCACTATGCTTGCGTGCCAGGCATGCAAGGCCTGCAACTCAGGTTCACGTATTCGAAGATCCGCGCCGGTCTCGCGGCCGATCAGGTGCTGCCCTGTAACCGCACCTGCAGCCGCCTCGCTACTCGCCTTGGTGGCCGGGATAGGCAGACTGCTGGCTGCCTTGACAGTGCCGGTCTGCATCAACACCTTCCTGCTGGCTACCCGAGCAGCCGCCACGGTGCTCTTCCATTGGCCTTCGTCGCGCCACTCATGGGCCTGGCCGCTTGAAGCCGGGCCAGGCCGGAGGCCGGCCGACGCGAAGTCCACCTTTTGCTACGACCCCACTCAGTCACGTTTTCAGCCGCGCTGACATAATTCCGCGGCAGCTCCCCCACTGAGACCTTCTTGTGCAGAGCCCGGCCTGAAGCACGCCCCTGCTGCAGCTCGTACCCCCGCCGGTGCAACCATTCGCTGGTCAGAACCTTTCGACTTGCGTGCAGTGATGGCTCCTATTGCATGCCACAAGCCCAATCTGTAGCACCCAGAGCTGGAACAATAGGAAAAGCGGGGTTCAACGGCGTAAAACCAAGAGCAGCCGCCAGAGCAAAAAACCCAATCAGATCAATGACAAACGTAGAAAATCAAGCACCAGCCAACATGTGGCGCATGTCGGTTGCGCCCATGATGGACTGGACCGACAAACATTGCCGCTACCTGCACCGGCTGCTGAGCCGCCACACCTTGCTCTACACAGAGATGGTGACGACGGGCGCCTTGCTGCACGGTGATGTGCCGCGGCATCTGCGTTTCGAGGCCGAGGAGCATCCGGTGGCGCTGCAGCTCGGCGGCAGCGAGCCTTCCGATCTGGCGCAGGCCGCGCGGCTGGGGGCGCAGTGGGGGTATGACGAGATCAACCTCAATTGCGGCTGCCCCAGCGAGCGTGTGCAACGCGGCGCGTTTGGCGCCTGCCTGATGAACGAGGCGCCGTTGGTGGCCGATTGCGTGAAAGCGATGGTCGATGTAGTGGATGTGCCCGTCACGGTGAAGCACCGCATTGGCATCGACAAGGATGAGAGCTACGAGTTCGTGCGCGATTTCGTGGGCACGGTGGCGGATGCGGGCTGCCGCGTGTTCATCGTTCACGCGCGTAATGCCTGGCTCAAGGGCCTGTCTCCCAAGGAAAACCGCGAGATCCCGCCGCTGCGCTACGAGATCGTGGCCCGGCTCAAGCAGGATTTTCCGGAACTGACCATTGCCATCAACGGCGGCATCAAGGCCGATGCCACGGTGCAGGGACTGCTGCAGCAGGTCGATGGCGTGATGGTGGGCCGCGAGGCCTATCACAACCCCTGGTGGCTGGCCTCGTGGGATGCGCTTTACTACGGCGATGCGAGCATGGAGCACACACGCGAGTCCATCGAGGAGCAGATGGTGGCGTATATGGAGCGCGAGGCGCGCACGCATGGCACGCACTGGTACTCCATCGCGCGGCACATGTTGGGGTTGCGCAACGGGCTGGCGGGGGCGCGCCGCTGGCGCCAGGTGTGGAGCAATCACCAGCTCAAGCAATTGCCGCCTTCAGAGGTGATGCGGCTTGCGCGCACCAAACCGGCCGAGGCGGCGCTTGCCGCCTAGCGCGGGGGACTGCATTGCAGGATGGCCAGGGCTGAGGCGGCCGCTCGCCCAGGCCTATCGGTAAAAACTATCACTTACGCGACAGCATCAAAGGGGTTTTACTACCAATTTTCTTAGCTTGCTGCTGATATATTGCACTGCAACATATCCAAACAACCCCTTGTATCCATGCTCTATCAGCTCTACGAAATCCAGCGCGCCATGGTCGAGCCCTTTGCCGATTTCGCGCAAGCTGCAGCCAAGCTCTACAGCAACCCCCACTCGTTGCTGAGCCAAGGTCCGATGTCCCAGCGCATGGCCGCCGGGTTCGATCTGTTCTACCGCCTTGGCAAGGATTACGAGAAGCCCGAATTCAACCTGCACAGTGTGGATGTGGGCGGCGTTGACGTGACCATCCGCGAGCGCGTCGAAGTGGACAAGCCGTTTTGCGAGCTGCGCCGCTTCAAGCGCTTCTCCGACGACACCGATACGCTGCAGACCATGCTGAGCCAGCCCGTGGTGCTGATCGTGGCGCCGCTGTCGGGCCACTACGCCACGCTGCTGCGCGATACGGTGCAAAGCATGCTGGGAGGCCACAAGGTCTACATCACCGACTGGAAGAACGCCCGCCTGGTGCCCCTGGCCGATGGCGAGTTCCACCTCGACGACTACGTGAACTATGTGCAGGAGTTCATCCGCTACCTGCAGGGCAAATACGGCCAGTGCCACGTGGTCAGCGTGTGCCAGCCCACGGTGCCGGTGCTGGCTGCCGTGTCGCTGATGGCCAGCCGTGGCGAGACGCCCCCGCTGTCCATGACCATGATGGGCGGCCCCATCGACGCACGCCGCTCGCCGACCTCGGTGAACAACCTGGCGCAGAACCGCAGCTTCGAGTGGTTCGAGAACAACGTGATCTACCGCGTGCCCGAAGGCTATCCGGGCGTAGGCCGCCGCGTGTACCCGGGCTTCCTGCAGTACTCGGGCTTCGTGGCCATGAATCCGGACCGCCACGCCAATAGCCACTACGACTACTTCAAGGACCTGATCAAGGGTGACGACGCCAGCGCCGAGCATCACCGCAAGTTCTATGACGAGTACAACGCCGTGCTCGACATGGATGCCGACTACTACCTCGAGACCATCGCCACGGTGTTCCAGGACTACAAGCTGGTCCATGGCACCTGGGAAGTGCGTTCGCCCGAAGGCCAGGCCGAGCTGGTGCGCCCGCAGGACATCAAGGGCAGCGCCCTGCTGACCGTCGAAGGCGAGCTCGACGACATCTCCGGCTCGGGCCAAACGCGCGCAGCGCACGATCTGTGCACGGGCATCGCGGCCGATCAGCGCAAGCACCTTGAAGTGCCGGGCGCCGGCCACTACGGGATTTTCAGCGGCAGGCGCTGGAGAGAGATCGTCTACCCGCAGGTGCGCGAGTTCATCAGTGCCCACCAGCCCGAAAGCGCCACTGCCGCCAGCGCGGCAGGTCACACCAGCAGCCTGAGCGATGACGCGCCCTCGGCCACCGAGCAGCCGCGCAAGCGCGGTGCCAAGGTGCAGGCAGGCTGAGCACCGAGCAAGCCCGGCACGCCATGTCCGCCTTCGCAATCCTTGCCCGCGACGATCTGGCAGCACGCATAGACGCGGCGCTGCCGCAGACGCAGTGCACGCGTTGCGGCTACCCCGACTGCGCCAGCTATGCCCAGGCCGTGGCCTCGGGCGAGGCCGGCATCAACCAGTGCCCCCCCGGGGGCGCTGCGGGAGTGGAGAGGCTGGCTGCACTGACGGGCCGGCCCGCTGTCCCACTGAGCGCCGAGCACGGCACGGAAGCCCCGCGCACCGTGGCCGTGATCGACGAGGCATGGTGCATCGGTTGCACCCTGTGCATCAAGGCCTGCCCCACGGATGCCATCCTGGGCGCCAACAAGTTCATGCATACGGTGATCGCCGCCCACTGCACGGGCTGCGAGCTGTGCATTCCCGTGTGTCCGGTCGATTGCATCGAACTGCACAATGCCAGCGGCCCGGCCACAGGCTGGTCTGCCTGGAGCCCCCAGCAGGCCGAGCATGCGCGACAGCGCTATGTGCTGCGCCGAGAGCGTGAACAGGAGCGCGAACGCCTGGGTGCCGCCCGGGCGCAGACGCCTCTTGCATTGGGGGAGCAGGAAATGGCCGACGACGCCAGCCCTTCCACGCCCTGCCCGGCGCCCCCGCTGGCGACCGACAGCAAGCAAGCCACCATCGCAGCCATCCTTGCCCGCGCACGTGCCCAGCGTGCGGGTGGCGCCTCAACGCCCAAAGGGCATTGAGTGGATGTGGGCGGGCAGCGAGACCCGCCTACGCCCGCCAGTACAAGCCTATGGATGCCCATAGATGGTCATAGATCGCCATAGGCACCCACGCAGGCCGTGGCAGGCCTACGCAGCCAGCGCCAGGCTCTTGTAGACCCCGCAACCCCAGTACAGCCCGCCATGCTTGCAGACGAAGGACATCTTGGTCTGTACCTGTTGCGTGGCAGGGTTTCTGAAGTCGTACTCCACCCAGCCTGGGCCGCGCTCGGCCTGGGCAATGATGTCGGCCAGCAGTTGTTCACCCCGCACGCCTGGCAGCTCCTGCACACGCACGCCCACACGCGCAGGGTTGCCGCCGAAGGCGCGGTAGCTGCCGTCAGCGGCCAGGGCGAAAACGTACATATCGCGGTCATGGAAGGGCTGGCCGGGGTCGTTCACGGCGGCCAGCAGTGCCTCGGTGGCCACGCCGCGCCGCGCCAGGCCCAGGGCCGACTCGACCAGGGCCACGGCTTCCTCCGCCGTGCCCTGCTGCAGCCGAAAGCGCGACACCGCCCCTGACAGCATCTGCGCGCGCTGCTGCAGCGCGCGTGCCTGGTCCAGCGCGTGGCCCACCATCTGCGCGTTGTGCTGGGTGATCTCGTCGATCTGGTGCACGGCGCGGCTGATCTCGGCCAGGCCCGTGCTCTGGTTGCCGGTCGATTGCGAGAGCTCGCCCATGTGCTCGGCCACCTGGCGGATGCCTTCGGTCACGCGCTCCATGCCACGCCCGGCCGTGCGGATCAACTCGGTGCTGTGCTCCACCTGGGTCAAGGCATCGCCAATCAGGTGGCGAATCTCGCGCGCCGCCTCTGCCGAGCGGCCGGCCAGGGAACGCACCTCGCTGGCCACCACGGCAAAGCCCCGGCCCTGCTCGCCAGCCCGTGCGGCCTCCACGGCGGCATTGAGCGCGAGGATATTGGTCTGGAAAGCAATGCCGTCGATCACGCCGATGATCTCCCGCATGCGCCCGGCGCTGTTCTCAATGGTCTCCACCGACTCCACGGCGCGGCCCATGGCCACCACGCCTTCATCGGCGGCGCCGCGCACGGCGCTGGCCTGGTGGTGGACCACGCCCACCACATCGGCGTTGTGCTGCACGGCGCTGCTCAACTGCTCCACGCTGACCACGGTCTGGGCCAGGTTGGTGGCCTGCAGTTCGGTGCGATCGGACAGCGCCTGGTGCTCGTTCACCAATTGCTGCCCGGCCTGCGCCACCAGGGCCGCGTTGCTGCGCACATCGGCCACCATGCCCGACAGCGAGGTGACCATGCCTCCCAGCAGCGCCTTGGGCGTCTGGACAGCGCCAATGCCCTCCTGCGAGGCGGCAGCCTCCACGGTCACGCGCTGGCTCAGGTCGCCCTGGGCGATGCCCTGCATGGCCTGCTGCAGCAATTCGCGCTCGCCGATCACCCGCGACCAGAGCCTGTGCATGCCGCCCAGCAGCAGTCCGGCCCACAGCAGCAAGGCTCCCCAAACCCAGGGCCCCATGCCCGCCGAGCCGGCCACCAGCGCCAGTGGCGGCCCGGCCAATGCCCACACGGCGCATACAAGGAAGCCGGCCCCGGGGCCGGATGTATGCTTACGATGCCTGTTTGCCACTTTTTCCATGCCAGCGCCTGCCTGCATAGCTGATTGCCTCTCTAGTCATTGGTATCTGGAATTCACCGTTCACGAGGCCCCGCCACACGAGATGGCATGGCCCCAGTCGAGACCATGCCAGAATAGGTAACAGAATGCAAAAAAGCCAGCGTGCAGACCCGCAGTCCCCTGTGACAACGGCATGCCGAAAGCGCATCAATCCATAATGCGAGCCCATGAATCCCCTGCTCTCCCGACTCCAGCCCTACCCGTTTGAGCGTCTTCGCAAACTGTTCGCCGGGGTCCAGCCACCTGCGGGCGTGCGCCCCATCAGCCTTGGCATCGGAGAGCCCCGCCATGCCACGCCGGCGTTCATTGAACAGGCGCTGAGCGCCGACCTCGGCGGCCTGGCCAAATACCCGGCCACCGCCGGCGAGCCCGCGCTGCGCGAGGCCTGCGCCCAGTGGGCACGCCAGCGCTATGGCATTGCCCTGGACGCCGCCACCCAGGTGCTGCCCGTCAACGGCTCGCGCGAGGCACTGTTTGCCTTCACCCAGGTGGTGGTGGATGCCAGCCAGGACGGCGCGCGCGTGATCTGCCCCAACCCGTTCTATCAGATCTACGAAGGCGCCACCCTGCTGGCCGGCGCCCAGCCGTACTACGCGCCCAGCGACGCCGCACGCAACTTCGCGGTGGACTGGGACAGCGTGCCCGCCGACGTGTGGGAAAAGACCCAGCTGATCTTCGTGTGCTCGCCCGGCAACCCCACGGGCGCGGTGATGCCGCTGGCCGAGTGGGAAAAGCTGTTTGCCCTGTCCGACCGCTACGGCTTCGTGATTGCCAGCGACGAGTGCTACAGCGAGATCTATTTCGACGGCACCGCCCCCCTGGGCGGCCTGGAAGCCGCACAGCGCCTGGGCCGCACGGATTACAAAAACCTGCTGATGTTCACCAGCCTGTCCAAGCGCAGCAATGTGCCCGGCCTGCGCAGCGGTTTCGTGGCGGGCGATGCGGCCCTGATCAAGGCCTTTTTGCTGTACCGCACCTACCACGGCGGCGCCATGAGCCCCGTGGTGCAGACGGCCAGCATCGCGGCCTGGGCCGACGAGGCCCATGTCGAGGAAAACCGCCGCCTGTACCGCGAGAAGTTCAACCAGGTCACGCCCGTGCTGGCGCGCGTGATGGATGTGCGCCTGCCCGACGCAAGCTTCTACCTGTGGGCCGGCATTCCCGAATCGCTGGGCCTGGACGACGCCGACTTTGCACGCGAGCTGTATGCCGCCACCGGCGTGACCGTGCTGCCCGGCAGCTACCTGGCGCGCGAGGCCAATGGCCGCAACCCCGGCGCCGGGCGCGTGCGCATGGCCCTGGTGGCCGAGACCGCAGAATGCCTGGAAGCCGCCCAGCGCATTGCACAGTTCATAGAATCGCGCCAGCGCTGAGACAGCCCTGCGCTCCCCTTTCCTCACAAACCCTTTGATCACCAAAGCCATATGACGCAACAGCTGCAATCCATCATCGACACCGCCTGGGACAACCGTGCCAGCCTCTCCCCCGCTGCCGCCCCCAAGGAAGTGACCGAGGCCGTGGACCACGTGATCGAAGCCCTGAACAACGGCCAGCTGCGCGTGGCCACGCGCGAAGGCGTGGGCCAGTGGACCGTGCACCAGTGGATCAAGAAGGCCGTGCTGCTGTCCTTCCGTCTCAAGGACAACGTGCTGATGCAGTCCGGCGACCTGAACTTCTTCGACAAGGTCCCCACCAAGTTCGCCGGCATGACCGAGGCCGAGATCGCCGCCACCGGCGTGCGCGTGGTGCCTCCGGCCGTGGCCCGCCGCGGCAGCTTCGTTGCCAAGGGCGCGATCCTGATGCCTTCCTACGTGAACATCGGCGCCTATGTGGACGAAGGCACCATGGTTGACACCTGGGCCACCGTGGGCTCCTGCGCCCAGGTCGGCAAGAACGTGCACCTGTCCGGCGGCGTGGGCCTGGGCGGCGTGCTGGAGCCGCTGCAGGCCAACCCGACCATCATCGAGGACAACTGCTTCATCGGCGCGCGTTCCGAAATCGTCGAAGGCGTGATCGTGGAAGAGAACTCGGTGATCTCCATGGGTGTGTACATCGGCCAGTCCACCCCCATCTATGACCGTGCGACCGGCGAGACCAGCTATGGCCGCGTGCCTGCCGGCTCGGTGGTGGTGTCGGGCAACCTGCCCAAGGACAACGGCCGCTACAGCATGTACGCCGCCATCATCGTCAAGAAGGTCGATGCCAAGACACGCTCCACCACGAGCCTGAACGACCTGCTGCGCGATTGATCCGCATCCGCACCGCGCCAAAGGCGTGGTTGCGGCGCCAAAACATCCCCTGTTCAGGGGATGGAGCAAGGCATACTCTCGAGGGCGTCCCCGGCCACCAGGCAGCGGACGCCCGTTTCACGTCACAAGAGCGTGCAGACGATCCAAGAACAGCGGCAGTACACGAATTTGGGGGAAAACATGGGCACGATGGAGAGGATTTTGCGCCTGATGGGCGAGAAGCAGGCGTCCGACGTCTACCTGGCGGTCAACGCGCCGGCGCTGATCAAGATCAACGGCGAATGCGTGCCCATCAACAACCAGCTGCTGCCGCCCGACGCGCCGCGCAGCCTGCTGGCCGAGATCGTGCCGGCCGAGCGCCTGCAGGAGCTGGACGAAACGGGCGAGCTCAACATGGGCGTGCCGCTGCGCGGCGTGGGGCGTTTTCGCGTCAGCGCCATGCACCAGCGCGGCAGCTGCGCCGTGGTGATCCGCTTCATCGCCCAGCACATTCCGGCCATGGACACGCTGAACCTGCCGCCCGTGCTGGGCGAGCTGATCATGCAAAAGCGCGGCCTGCTGCTGGTCGTGGGCTCCACGGGCTCGGGCAAGAGCACGACGCTGGCCTCGATGATCGATGCGCGCAACGAAAAGCTCACGGGCCACATCCTCACCATCGAGGACCCCATCGAATACCAGTTCCGCAACAAGCGCTCCATCGTCAACCAGCGCGAAGTGGGCTCGGACACGGCATCGCTGCAGATCGCGCTCAAGAATGCGCTGCGCCAGGCCCCCGACGTGATCCTGATCGGCGAAATCCGCGACCGCGAGACCATGTCCTCGGCCATGGGCTTTGCGCAGTCGGGCCACCTGTGCCTGGCCACGCTGCACGCCAACAACAGCTACCACGCGCTCAACCGCATCCTGTCCTTCTTCCCCGAGGAAATCCGCCCCACCATGCTGGGCGAGCTGTCGGCTGCGCTCAAGGGCGTGATCTCCCAGCGCCTGGTGCGCACCGTGGACGGCGGCCGCATGCCGGCCGTCGAGGTCATGCTCAACACCAAGCTGATCGCCGACCTCATCGAGCGCGGCAACTTCTCGGGCGTCAAGGAGGCCATGGAAAAATCCATGGCCGAAGGCTCGCAGACCTTTGAAGAGGCGCTGGCGCAGCTGGTCCGCTCCGGCCGCATCGACCGCGCCGAAGCCCTGGCCTTCGCCGATTCGCCCACCAACCTGATGTGGCGCCTGGAAAACGACGTGGTCAAGGCCAGCCATGCAGCGCAGTCCAGCCAGTTCGCCGAACTGGCCACGCCCGGCGAGGACGACATGCCCTCGTTCACGGAAATCATGCTGGAAGTCAAGCCGAACTGATCGGCCAGCCCCGCAGCGTTCACAATGTCGGAGCACGCTGGCGGCAGCCGGCCCTCCGACTTTTTTGTTTTTTGATTCCACCCACCATGTCCCGCACCCTGCAACTGACCGAGCAGCTGATCAGCCTGCCCTCCGTCACTCCCGAAGACGCCGGCTGCCTTGAACTCCTGGCCGATGCCCTGCAGCCCATGGGCTTTGCCTGCGAGCGCATCGACAGCGGCCCCGACAGCTTTCGCGTGCGCAACCTCTGGGCCCGGCGCTCCGGGACAGGCGCCGACCGGCCCGTGCTGGTCTTTGCCGGCCATACCGACGTGGTGCCCACCGGCCCGCTGGAGCAGTGGAGCAGCCCGCCCTTCGTGCCCACGCACCGCGACGGCAAGCTGTACGGCCGCGGCGCCAGCGACATGAAGACCTCCATCGCCGCCTTCGTCGTGGCGCTGGAGGAATTCCTGGCCGAGACACCGGCTCCCTCCTTCGACATTGCCCTGCTGCTGACCAGCGACGAGGAAGGCCCTTCGGTGGACGGCACCAAGGTCGTGGTCGAGCTGCTGCGCGAGCGCGGCGAGCGCCTGGACTGGTGCATCGTCGGCGAGCCCACTTCGGTGGAGCGCACGGGCGACATGATCAAGAACGGCCGCCGGGGCACCATGAGCGGGCGCCTCACGGTCAAGGGCATCCAGGGCCACATCGCCTACCCGCAGCTGGCGCGCAACCCCATCCACCAGGCCCTGCCGGCCCTGGCCGAACTGGCCGCCACGCGCTGGGACGAGGGCAATGCCTTCTTCCCGCCCACCAGCTGGCAGATCAGCAACATGCATGGCGGCACGGGCGCATCCAACGTCATTCCCGGCCATGTGACCATCGACTTCAACTTCCGCTTCTGCACCGAGTCCACGGCCGAATCGCTGCAGCAGCGCGTGCACGCCGTGCTGGACCGCCACGGGCTGGAGTACGAGCTGGCCTGGACCATTGGCGGCCAGCCCTTCCTGACCACGCCGGGCACGCTGGTGAACGCCGTGCAGGCGGCCATCCGCGCCGAGACCGGCCTGGAGACCGAGCTGTCCACCACGGGCGGCACCAGCGACGGCCGCTTCATCGCCCAGATCTGCAGCCAGGTCGTGGAGGTGGGCCCGCCCAACGCCAGCATCCACAAGATCGACGAGCACATCGTGGTGGCCGACATCGAGCCCATCAAGAACATTTACCGCCGCACGCTCCAGGAGCTGCAGCGCCAGCAGGCCGTCTGAACGCGACAAAGGAGCCGACGATGACATCCGCCCCCACCCCTGCCAATATTCCCGCCATCTCGGGCAGTACCATCGCCGACCTCGTAGCCTCGGGCGCCGCAGCGCTCACGGCGGCCGGCGTGGCCTTTGGGCACGGCACGGCCACGGCCGAAGACGAAGCGGCCTGGCTCACGCTGTGGAAGCTGGGCCTGCCACTGGACAGCGAACTGGCGCCGGGCGCGCCCGAGTCCCTGGCCAGCCAGCAGGTGAGCGCCGAGCAGCAGGCCGAAGTGGCTGCGCTGTTCGCCGAGCGCATCCGAACGCGCAAGCCCGCCGCCTACCTCACGCGCGAGGCCTGGCTGCAGGGCGTGCCCTTCTACGTGGACGAGCGCGCCATCGTGCCGCGCAGCTTCATTGCCGAGCTGCTGGCCGACGGCAGCATCGACGGCTGGTTGTCCGACCGCACGCGCCGCGTGCTGGACCTGTGCACCGGCAACGGCAGCCTGGCCTGCCTGGCGGCCATGGCCTGGCCCGAGGTCGAGGTCACGGGCGCCGACATCTCGGCCGACGCGCTGGCCGTGGCGCGCATCAACGTGGACCGCCATGAGCTCGCCGAGCGCGTGCAATTGCTGGAGAGCGACGGCCTGGCCGCCCTGCCCGGCCCCTGGGACCTGGTGCTGTGCAACCCGCCCTATGTGAACGCCGACAGCATGTCGCGCCTGCCCGCCGAGTACCAGGCCGAGCCCGAGCTGGCGCTGGCCGGCGGCGCCGACGGCATGGACTTCATCCGCCGCCTGCTGCTGGACCTGCCGTCGCGTCTGGCCAAGGAAGGCGTGGTCGTGCTGGAAATCGGCAATGAAAAGGACTTCTTCGAAGCCGCCTTCCCCGACCTGCCCGTGTTCTGGCTGGACACCAGCTCGGGCGACGAGCAGGTGCTGCTGATCACCCAGGAGGCGCTGCGCGCCTGGACCGAAGGCGACATCGAGGCCCTGCGCCCCACCTACCGCCCCCTGGGCTGAGATGGACCTGCGGGCGCTGCGCTACTTCATCGCGGTGCTGGAGGCGGGCAGCCTCTCGCGCGCCGCGCACTCGCTGTACGTGGCCCAGCCCGCGCTCACGGCGCAGATCAAAAAGCTGGAAGGCGAGCTGGGCGCCCAGTTGCTGGAGCGCAGCCACGCCGGCGTGACCCCCACGCCGGCCGGCGCCCAGCTGTACGAGGACGCACGCCGGCTGCTGTCCGACGCCGATGCCATGCGCGAGCGCATACAGCGCCTGCCGCAGGGCCCCGAAGGCTCGGTCACCATCGCCCTGCCCTTTTTGCTGACCAGCCTGCTGGCCGGCCCCGTGATCGCCAGCCTGCGCAACAGCCACCCGCGCATACGCATCTTTGTGCTCGACGACCTCAGCCTCATGGTGCAAAAGGCCATGCTGGACCGGCGCGCAGACCTGGCCATTCTTGTGGACACGGCCAGCCTGCACGACATGCAGGTGCAGCCCATGGCCGAGGAATCCATCTACGTCTGCGGCCAGGATGTAGATGGCAGCGTGGCCCCGCTGCTGCGCCCCGCGCCGGACGGCGGCCTGCCGCACATGGACTTTGCCCACGCCTGCCAGCTGCCGCTGGTGCTGCAGTCGCGGCGCTTTTCCATCCGCCAGACCGTGGAGGCTGCGGCCGACGCACGGGACCTGCGGCTGAACATCGTCCACGAACACGATTCCGCCCGCGTCATCCGCTCGCTCTACCACTGCGGCGCAGGCTTCACCTTCACGCCCGCCTGCTCGCTGAGCGATGCGCCCGCCTGGCTGCGCGAGGAAGCCAAGGCTGCGCCCACGGCCATCCAGCACGGCTGGATCGTGGCCCAGGTCACGGCGCCCGAACTGCTGCGCCGCTACTTCCTGGCCGTGCAGGCCAACCGCAGCAGCGACCCGGCGCTGCAGGTGGTTCAGCAGGCGCTGATGGCACAGGCCCGGCAACTGATCACGGCCGGCATCTGGCAGGCACGCTGGCAGCAGGCATGACGGCATGACCGCAGGGGTCTGGGCACGGGCCATCAGCAAATACCGCAAGGGTTGATCTGGACATCAATTTTTCTGATGCGCCTGAATCACTAAACGGTATTTCCCCGCTCCAGGCCTCTTCTGGAACAGTGCATGGCACGCCGCGCAAAACGCGCGGCTTCAGCCAAGGAATGCCATGCACGAGACATCCCGGCCCACCGCAGGCCACCCCCATTCCCAGTCCCTTCCTATCCCCAATGTCGGCGAACTGGTCGCGCGCAGTTGCAAGGCCCATGGCGCGCAGCCGGCCGTGACCAGCGCCGCGCGCAGCATCAGCTATGCCGAGCTGGAACAGCGCTCCAATCGCCTGGCGAACGCCCTGCTTGCCCAGGGCCTGGCCCGTGGCGACCGCGTGGGCATCTACCTGCCCAACTGCGTGGAAATCGTGGAGATCGAGATCGCCTGCTACAAGGCCGGGCTCATCAAGGCGCCCTTCAACGCACGCCTTTCGCCGCGCGAAGTGGGCGATATCGCGGCCAACAGCGATGCCGCCGTCATCGTGACCACCGCGGCGCGCGCCGAGGCCTTCAAGCCGCACCTGCAGTCTGCCGACGTGCGCCTGCTGCTGCTGGACGGCCCCGCCGGCGAAAGCTACGAGTCCCTGCTCGCCCGCGCCAGCGACCGCTTCCAGCCCGTGGCCGTGCAGGAGCACGAGGTGGCCGTGCTGCACTACACCTCAGGCTCATCGGGCGTGCTCAAGGCCGCCATGCAGACCTTCGGCAACCGCCTGGCCCAGCTGCGCAAATTCCTGATGCGCGGCGAGGGCATGCAGGCCGGCCATGTACTGGGCCTGGTGGGGCCGGTCACGCACGCCTCGGGAATGCAGATGGTGCCGGCGCTGTGCACGGGCGCCACCATCCACCTGTTCTCGGGCTTCGAGCCGGGCGCCTTCATGGCCGAGATGCAGGCGCGGCGCGTGACCCATACCTTCATGGTGCCCACCATGATCAACATGCTGCTGGCCGAGATCGGCGGCCGCTACCGCCCCCTGCCCGACCTGCTGCGCCTGGGCTACGGCGCAGCGCCCATGGCGCCCGCGCGCATCCTGCAGGCCATGGACGTGTTCGGCCCCATCCTGTCCCAGGGCTACGGCGCGGGCGAGACCACCTCCGGTGTCTGCGGCCTGACGGTGCAGGACCACCTGCAGGCGCGCGCATCGCGCCCCGAGCGGCTGGCTTCCTGCGGACGGCCCTTCCTGGAATCCCTGGTCGAGGTGCTGGACGACGAGGGCCGCCCGGTGCCCGAGGGCGAGATCGGCGAAATCGTGGTCAGCGGCGCCGATGTCTTTGCAGGCTACTGGCGCGCGCCCGAGCTGACAGCCGAGGTGCTCAAGAACGGCCGCTACCACACGGGCGATCTGGCCCGCATGGACGAGCAGGGCTTTGTCTACATCGTGGACCGCAAGAAAGACATGGTCATCAGCGGCGGCTTCAACGTCTATCCGTCCGAGGTGGAGTCCGTGCTCTACGAACATGCCTCGGTGGCCGATGCCTGCGTGTTCGCCATCCCCGACGACAAATGGGGCGAGGCCGTGGCCGCCCACATCGTGCTCAAGCCCGGCCTGGCCGGCGACAGCGCCGCGCTGGACAGCTTCTGCGCCGAGCGCCTGGGCGGCTTCAAGCGCCCGCGCCACATCGAATTCGTGCAGCAGCTGCCCAAGAACCCCAACGGCAAGGTCATGCGCCGCGCCGTGCAGGCGCCCTACTGGGCCAACCACGCCCGCAAGGTGAACTGAAATGAACGCCAAAGACACACTCCCCGCCGCCAACGCTGCCCTGCTGGAAATGCCCTTTGAAGGCTCGGAGCGCGCAGCCGGCCTGATCGACGCGCTCAACGCCTTCATCCACGGCGAATTGGCCGACCTCGCCCGCGCGCATGGCGTGGACCATGAAAACAGCGCCTCCACCGAGCTGCTGCGCCAGGTCTGGAAGCTGTCGCATGCGCGCGGCTTCTACGGCATGACCCTGCCCGAGGCCATGGGCGGCGCCGGCCTGTCCGTGCTCGACCAGGTGCTGGTCAAGGAGGCCATCTACGCCACGGGCTCGCCCTTCGCGCCCCATGTACTGGGCGAACTCAGCGGCCCGCCGCGCATAGGCGCGCTGATCCGCAAGGCCACGCCGCTGCAGATGGAGCAGTTCATCCTGCCCGTGGCGCGCGCCGAGAAATCCATCTGCTTTGCGCTGACCGAGGCGGCGGCCGGCTCGGACGCGGGCGCGCTGGAGACGCGCGCCGTGCTGGAAGGCGACCACTACGTGCTCCACGGCCGCAAACGTTTCATCTCGGGCTCGCCGTTTGCCGACTTGGCCGTGCTCATGGCCTCGACCGCGCCCGAGGGCAGCCCGCAGCGCGAGATCAGCGCCTTCTTCGTGGACCTGCATGCACCGGGCGTGCAGGTGGTCAGCGGCTACAAGACCATGGCCGGGCAGTCCAGCACGGGCGACATCGTGCTCGACGGCTGCCGCGTGCCCGCTGCCCAATTGATCGGCGAGCCGGGCCGGGGCCTGGCCCTGGCGCTGGGCCGCATCACCGTCAACCGCCTGCTGCACTGCCCGGCCATGCTGGGGCTGGCCCAGGTGGCGCTGCGCGATGCGCGCGACTATGCGCTGGGGCGCCAGCAATTCGGCCGCAGCATTGCCCAATTCCAGTCGATACAGCACATGCTGGCCGACATGGCCACCGAATGGATGGCGGCGCGCGCACTGATGGTGCAGACGGCCCGCGCCATCGACGCCGGCATCGATGCGCGCGCCCAGGCCTCGATGAGCAAGCTGTTCTGCTCGGAGACGGCGTTCCGCATTGCCGATCGCGCCGTACAGATCCATGGCGGCGAAGGCATCGTCCAGGGCCGGCGCGTGGAATTCCTGTTCCGCATGCTGCGCATGTACCGCGTGCTCACGGGCACCAGCGAGATACAGCGCAACACCATCGCCAAGGAACTGCTGGAGCGGGCCGGCGCCTGAGGCTGGCCGGCATAGAAGCGAAAAGACAAGGAGACAACGCCATGCAAGACAATCCATCCCAAAGGCCGGACCGACGCCGATTCCTGCGCGCTGCGGGCGCCGCATCGCTTGCCGCAGGCCTGCCCTGGGCCACCACAGCCGCCACAGCCACCACACACGACAGCGCCTGGCCCACGCGCCCCATCAAATGGGTGGTGCCCTACCTGGCCGGCACCAGCCCCGACACGGCCGCGCGCATCGTGGCCGAGGCACTGTCGGCCCAGCTGGGCCAGCCCGTGGTGATAGACAACCGCGCAGGCGCGGGCGGCAACATCGGCGCACGCCAGGTGGCCAAGGCCCCGGCGGACGGCTACACCCTGCTGTATTCGGGCTCGCCCATGGCCGCCGCCATGCGCATGTACAAAAGCCCGGGATATGACGTGTTCAAGGACTTCCGCCATGTGCTGGGCATGTCGCGCTCGGACATCCTGGTCGTCGTGCATGCCGACTCGGGCATGCGCACGCTGGACGACCTGGCAGCGCGGGCGAGGGCCAGGCCAGGGGCGCTGGACTATGCCTCGGGCGGCGTGGGCACGCCATCGCACCTGGGCGTGGAGATGCTGGCCTCCAGCATGGGCCTGCAGGTCAACCATGTGCCCTACAAGGGCGCGTCGGAGCTGGTCAATGCCGTGCTGGGCCAGCAGGTGGCCTTCGGCGCGCCGCTGTTTTCCGTCGCCTATCCCCAGGTGCTGGCGGGCAAGCTGGTGCCGCTGGCCATTGCCGGGCCGCAGCGCAACGCCAAGCTGCCCCAGGTGCAGACCCTGGCCGAGCTGGGCGTGCCCGATGTCAACCTCACATCCTGGGGCGGCGTGTCCGTGCCGGCGGCCACCCCCGAGGCCGTCGTCCAGCGGCTGCGAACGGCGCTGGAGGAGGTGCTCAGGCAGCCCAAGGTCATCGCCTTGCTGGAGCAGGAAGGCGGCAAGGTCGCCATCACGAGCGCCGACGCCTATGCCAAGGGCTTCGAGCGCGAGATCCAGTTCACCCAGTCCATGATGCAGCGCGTGGGCATACAGCCGATCTAGGGCCTGGTACCAGGGCTTTGCACCGTGACCGGGCACGGGCATGGCGGGCGGCAATCCTGCCCTGGCGCAATCGCTGGGATAATCCTGCCCATTCATGATCAGCCTTCGCAACATTACCCTGCGCCGCGGCACCCGCGTGCTGCTGGACAGCACCTCCGTCTCCATCAACCCCGGTGAAAAAGTCGGCCTTGTCGGACGCAATGGCGCCGGCAAGTCCAGCCTGTTCGCCCTGCTCAACGGCAGCCTGGCCGAGGACGGTGGAGAGTTCTCCATCCCTTCGCAATGGCGCCTGGGCCAGGTCGCGCAGAATATGCCCGAGACCTCGGAGACGGCCACCCAGTTCGTGCTGGACGGCGACACCCGCCTGAGCGAGCTCAACGCCCAGCTCGCGGCCGCCGAGGCCAGCGAGGACGGCATGGCCATTGCCCACGCCCACGTGGACCTGGCCGACGCCGGCGCCCACGATGCCGTGCCGCGTGCCCAGGCCCTGATCCTGGGCCTGGGCTTCAAGGTCTCCGAGCTGGAGCACCCCGTCAACAGCTTCTCCGGCGGCTGGCGCATGCGCCTGCAGCTGGCGCGCGCGCTGATGTGCCCCTCCGACCTGCTGCTGCTGGACGAACCCACCAACCACTTGGACCTGGACGCCCTGGTCTGGCTGGAAGCCTGGCTCAAGCGCTACCCCGGCACCCTGGTCGTGATCAGCCATGACCGCGAATTCCTGGACGCCATCACCAACACCACGCTGCACATCGAAAACGCGCAGGTCACGCGCTATGGCGGCAACTACAGCAAGTTCGAGGAACTGCGCGCCCAGCAGATCCTGCTGCAGCAGGCCTCGTTCGAGCGCCAGCAGGACAAGATCGCCCACCTGCAGAAGTTCATCGACCGCTTCAAGGCCAAGGCCTCCAAAGCCAAGCAGGCGCAAAGCCGCGTCAAGCAGATCGAGCGCATGGAAAAAGTCGCACCCATGCTGGCCAGCGCCGATTTCACCTTCGAGTTCAAGCCGCCAGCCAACCTGCCCAACCCCATGCTGGCGATCACGGACGCCGCATTCGGCTACCTGGACGACGAAGGCCAGGCGACCACCATCCTGCGCGGCGTCAACCGTTCGGTGCTGGCGGGCCAGCGCATCGGCATCCTGGGCGCCAACGGCCAGGGCAAGTCCACCCTGGTCAAGACCATTGCGCGCGAGATGAAGGCCCTGGCCGGCACCGTGACCGAAGGCAAGGGCCTGAACATCGGCTACTTCGCCCAGCAGGAACTGGATGTGCTGCGCCCCGGCGAGAACCCCATGGAGCACATGATCCGCCTGGCACGGGACACCGGCGCCACCGGCCCGCAGGCCCGCGAACAGGACCTGCGCAGCTACCTGGGCACGTTCAACTTCAGCGGCGACATGGTCAAGCAGGCCGTGGGCAGCATGAGCGGCGGCGAAAAGGCCCGCCTGGTGCTGGCCATGATCGTCTGGCAGCGCCCCAACCTGCTGCTGCTGGACGAGCCCACCAACCACCTGGACCTGGCCACCCGCGAGGCCCTGGCCATGGCCATCAACGACTTCGACGGCACCGTCATGCTGGTCAGCCACGACCGTGCGCTGCTGCGCTCGGTCTGCGAGGACTTCTGGCTGGTCGGCCGCGGCGTGGTCGGCCCCTTCGACGGCGACCTGGACGACTACCAGCGCTACCTGCTGGAAGAATCCCGCCGCCTGCGCGAAGAGGCCCGCAAGGCCGAACAGGCGGCTGCGGCCACCAGCAAGGCGGCAGCGCAGGTGGAGCCCGCCGCACCTGCAGCACCTGCAGTGCAGGCCCCCGCGGCTGCTGCGCTGGCCCCGGCTCCCGCTGCCCCACCCACGCCCCCGGCCGCCAGTGCCGGAGACCAGCGCGAGCAACGGCGCCTGGCCGCCCTGGCCCGCCAGCAGATGGCCGAGAAGACCCGGCCGTTCAAGAAGGAACTGGAACAGCTGGACAAGCGCCTGCCCCAGCTGCAGGCCGAACGCACGCGGCTCGAAGGCCTGCTGAGCCAGCCCATCTCGCCCGCCGAGATGGCCGAGACGGGCCGCAGCCTCAAGGCCTGCAACGACGAGATCGACAGCCTGGAAGAGCGCTGGCTGGAACTGAGCGAGCAGATCGAGCAGATGTCGGCCGCGATCTCCGACTGATTCCAGTCGTTCTCGAAAATCAGGCGGTCATGGGTGCGAGGCCCTTGCTCGCACCCATGACCGCCTGCCACAAGCGTCGTCCCGCGTGAAGACGGCGTTCCACTTCGGCTGCGCCGAAGTGCACCCCTGAGGCCCTGCCCTCCCCCCAACGCCCCGCACTTCCCCGCAGCCAGCGGAACGCATGAATCGTTCGGTTCAGGGTTTCTCCTGAATGAAAGATTTCATTCTTAAAAAATAATGATTGAAAGAGACCATTCACTTTCATTCATTCATGGAACTCCACCCCCACCCCGCCGTACAGGAACTGCTGCGCGCCAGCGTCGATGGCTCGCCCGCCGTCGCCCGGGTCGGCCGCTGGATGGCCGCGCATCCGGTGCTGGCCGTCACGCTGAGCGCCGAAGAAGTGGCCAATGCCTGCGGCGGCTCCCTGGCCGCAGTCAATCGCTTCGCCAAGCACGCCGGCTACGAAGGCTTCGCCGATTTGCGCCTGCACCTGGGCCGCCAGCTGCAGCAGGCCCTGGAGCCCGTGAACAAGCTGCGCGCGGCGCATGGGCCCGAAGCCGCCACGGCAGGCACCGCGGGCGCCGTGGGCACCATGGGCGAGCAGGCTTTCGGGCACACGCAGCGCAACCTGCAGGCGGCTGCGCAGGCCTGCGACCCCGGCCTGCTCGACCAACTGGCCCAGCGCATCTGCCGCGCACGCCGTGTGCTCTTCATGGGGTTTGGCAGCTCCCACCATGTGGCGGCCTTTGGCGCCGACGTGCTGCAACCCTATCTGCAGCAGGTGGTGGAAGTGACCTCCGCAGGCGGATCGGAACAGGCGGTACGCCGCATGACAGGGCTGACGGAGCAGGACGTGCTGATCGCCATTTCCCTGCCGCGCTACTCGCGCGAAGCCGTCGCGCTGACGGCGCACGCACGCCAGCGGGGCGCCCTGACCATCGCCATCACCGACGAGTCCACGAGTCCGCTGGCCCGCGAGGCCGACTACACGCTGCTGGCGCCCGCCTCGCATCCCCTGCTGCCTTCATCGCCAATGGCGGCCATGGCCATGGTCGAGGCACTGGCCACCCAGGTCATCCGCGCCACACCCCAGGCCGTGCGCAGTCTGGTCGAACTGTCCGAGTCGGTGCTTCCCTACCTGACTCCGGACGCCGATACCGCTTCGCCGGCGGCAGGCAAGCCGCAACCCCAGGCCCCTCATCCCGCTGGAAAGGATTCACCATGAACACCCCTGCCCGTCTGCGCCTTGCGCTTGCATCGATGGCCGCCCTCTTTACACTCGCTGCCGCGCCCGCCCACGCTGGCAAGACGCTGGACGGCATCAAGCAGCGCGGCGCCGTGGCCTGCGGCGTGCACACGGGGCGCGCAGGCTTTGCGCTCGCCGACGGCAGCGGCATCTGGTCCGGGCTGGACGTGGATCTGTGCCGTGCCGTGGCTGCCGCCACCCTGGGCGACGCCAGCAAGGTCAAGTTCATTCCCACCAGCGGCCAGACACGCATCACGGCGCTGCAGTCCGGCGAGATCGATCTGCTGGCACGCAACACCACCTGGACCTTCACGCGCGACAACGGCCTGGGCCTGATGTGGGCGGGCGTCAATTTCCACGACGGCCAGGGCTTCATGGCCAGGAAGAAGCCCGGCCTGAACAGCGTCAAGCAGCTCTCTGGCGCCACCATCTGCGTGATCAGCGGATCCACCACGGAAAAGACCCTGTCGGAGTACTTTCGCGCCCACAAGCTCAACTACAAGGCGGTGGTGTTCGACAACCCCGAAGCCGCCCTGCAGGCCTTCAGCAGCGGACGCTGCCAGGCCTATACAGGCGACCTCGGCGCCCTGGCCGTGCTGCGCGGCAAGGAACTGGCCAACCCCGACGACTACGTGATCCTGCCCGAAGTCATCTCCAAGGAGCCGGCCGGCCCGGCCGTGCGCCGCGGTGACGACGAATGGTTCGCCGTCGTGCGCTGGACACTCAACGCCATGATCGAGGCCGAGGAACTGGGCATCACCCAGGCCAATGCCGACGAGCTCAAGACACGCTCCGACAGCATCCAGGTCAAGCGTTTCCTGGGCCAGAGCGACGACCTGGGCAAGCAGCTGGGGCTGGACAAGGAATGGGCGCTGCGCATCGTCAAGGCCGTGGGCAACTATGGCGAGAGCTATGAGCGCAACCTGGGCGCCAAGTCCGGATTGAACGTGCCGCGCGGCAAGAACGCGCTGTTCACCAAGGGCGGCCTGATGATGTCGCCGCCGATGAACTGACGCGCCGAGGGCACCCTGCCATGAATGCCGCGAACGCTGTGGATGCTGCGAAAGCCGTGAATGCCATCGACGCCGGGGCACGACAGCCGCCGGCCCCCACCCGGCCACGCTGGAGCCGGCTGGCCTTGCAGCTCGCCATCGGCTGGCTGCTGATATTGCTGCTGGGCTGGCTGGCGCACAACGCCAGCCGCAACATGGCCGCGCGCGGCATTGCCGGGGGCTTCGGCTTTCTGGAGCAGACGGCCGGCTTTTCCATCTCCGAAGGGCTGCTACCCTACGAGCCCGGCGACAGCTACCTGCGTGCGGTCGCGGCCGGCGTGGCCAACACGGTTCGCGCCGCCGTGCCCGCGCTCGTGCTGGCCACCGTGCTGGGCCTGCTGCTGGGCGTGGCCGCCGTGGCAAGGCATCCGCTGCTGCGCGGCGCCGTGCGCCTCTATGTCGATGTGGCGCGCAACATCCCGTTGCTGGTGCAGGTGCTGCTGTGGTATTTCGCGCTGACTTCGCTGCTGCCCGACGTGGACCGCCCTCTGGCCATCGGCCCCCTGGGCTTTCTGAGCAAGGCGGGGCTGGCCCTGCCCGGCCCGGTGTACGACAGCGCGGCGGGCTGGCACTGGAGCTCGCCGCAACCGGGCATGTTCGGCATCGACGGGGGACTGGCGCTGACGCCTGAATTCCTGGCCCTGGTGGGAGCCCTGGGCCTGTATGCCGCCGCCTATTGCGCAGAGATCGTGCGCGCCGGTCTGCAGGCCGTGCCGCGCGGGCAATGGAATGCTGCCTCGGCCCTGGGCATGCGCCGCGGCCAGCAGTTGCGCCTGGTCGTGCTGCCGCAGGCCCTGCGGGTGATCATTCCGCCCTATACCAACCTGGCGCTCAGCACCATCAAGAACTCCTCGCTGGCCGTGGCCATCGGCTACCCCGACGTGGTGATGGTCGCCAACACCGCCATGAGCCAGACCGGCCAGGCCATCGAGTGCGTGACCATCATCGCGGTGGTCTACCTGGCCATCAACCTGCTGACCTCGCTGGCATTGAATGCCTTCAACCAGCGCAGTGCCTTCATCACACGCTAGCCGGGAAAGACCTGCCCATGAGTGCCGTACTCCGCGCACCGGCCCTGCCGGTGGCCCCGCCCCGGGTTCCGCTGGCGCAGCGCCTGCGCGCCAGCCTGTTTCCGGATGCGCTCTCCGGGCTCATCACCGCCACGCTGCTGCTGGCCGCGCTGTGGGCGGGCTGGAAGCTGCTGGCCTGGGGCCTGCTCGACGCCGAAACCGCAGCCAACCCCGACACATGCCGCGCTGCGGCCGGCGCCTGCTGGGGCGTGGTGCGCGACAAGTACCGTCTGGTGTTCCTGGGGCGCTACCCCATGGCCGAACAGTGGCGCCCCGTCGCCGCCAGCCTGCTGCTGCTGGGCAGCGTGGGGGTGGCGGCACTGCCGCGCTTCTTCGGCCGCGCCGGCATGGCAATGCTGCTGGCCGGGTTGACCGGCTTTGGCGTGCTGATGGCGGGCGGTGTGGCCGGCCTGGCACCCGTGCCCAGCGATCTGTGGGGCGGCCTGCCGCTGACCCTGTTCCTTGCCGTGATCGCCTGCCTGGCCGGCGTTCCGCTGGGCATTCTGCTGGCGCTGGGCCGGTGCTCCAGCTTGCCCTTGATCCGCATCCTGTGCACGGGCTTCATCGAGGCCGTGCGCGGCGTGCCCCTGATCACGCTGCTGTTCTTCGGGGCCTTCGTGCTGCCCATGCTGGTGCCCGCGCAATGGCGGGTGGACCCCATGGTCCGCATCGCCGTCTGCCTGGCGGCCTTCAGCGCCGCCTATCTGGCCGAGGTGTTTCGCGGCGGGCTGCAGGCCGTGCCCCAGGGCCAGGTCATGGCGGCCCAGGCCATGGGCTTCACCAGGGTGCAGGTGCTGCGCTACGTGGTCCTGCCGCAGGCACTGCGCGTGACCATCGCGCCCACGGTGAGCAACTTCATCGGCGCGGTGAAGGACACCTCCCTGGTGGCGATCGTGAACATCTACGACATCACTGGCTCCCTGAAGATGGCCATGAGCGACCCCCACTGGATTGCGTACTTCGTGGAGATGTACATGGTGGTCTGTGCCGTCTACCTGCTCATCGGCCTGGGCATTGCCCGCTATGGGCGCTTCCTGGAATCGCGCTACGCACTCCAATGAACATGTCCCAGAACTCCCGAAAATTTTCCATTGCCGTGCACGGCGGCGCAGGCACCGTCATCCAGGGCCAGGCCGACGAGGCCCCCTACCACGCCGCGCTGGCCCATGCGCTGGAGGCGGGCGCCGCCCTGCTGCGGCGCGGCGCCAGCGCGCTGGACGCCGTCCAGGCCGCGTGCCAGTCCCTGGAAGACTGCCCGCTGTTCAATGCCGGGCGCGGCTCCGTCTACACGCGCGACGCGCGCCACGAGATGGACGCCGGCCTGATGGACGGCAGCAACCTGCGGGCCGGCGCAGTCGCTTCCGTCAGCCAGGTGCGCAATCCGATTGCGCTGGCACGGCATGTTCTTGACGACGGCCAGTGCGTGCTCCTGGTCGGCGAAGGGGCGCAACGGTTTGCCGATGAACGCGGGCTGGCGCGGATGGATGCACGCTACTTCGACTCTGCCGAGCGCCTGGCACAGCTGCGCCGGGTGCAGGCGCAATCCGGCCAGACCGCGCTGCTGGACCACGACGCCAGCGGACTGGCGGCGCACCCTGCTCCGCTGAACGAGAACAGCAAGATGGGCACGGTCGGCGCCGTGGCGCGCGATGTGCATGGCAACCTGGCCGCCGCGGCATCCACCGGCGGGCTGACCAACAAGCGCCCCGGGCGCGTGGGCGACACGCCCGTGGTGGGCGCAGGTTTCTACGCCGACAGCACCACCTGCGCCGTGGCGGCCACCGGAACCGGCGAGCATTTCCTGCGCGCAGCCATCGCGCACGACATCCATGCGCGCATGCGCTACCTGGGGCAAAGCCTGGAACTCGCAGCCGACGCCGCAGTACGGGGCACGCTGACACACATCGGTGGCCAGGGCGGCGTGGTGGCCGTGGACAGCCAGGGACGCGTGCACTGCCCCTTCAATAGCGCCGGCATGTACCGCGGCTACATCGTGGACGACGCGCCTGCCGTGACCCTGATTTTTGCCTGATGGACGTTTTCGCCCCGGGTTGACCTGTGCCCACGCATTGCGGGCAACGAGGCGTAACAGCATCCACCTTGGCCCGTCATTCCCGTAAGCCTCTGTCAGGAAACGGATTTTTTCTCATAGCGCCAGAAATCTGTCTTCAAACTGACAGATTACCACCTCCGGGCTTGCAATTGCTTGCGTCCTGGGGCAATCCCTGAGTCAACCTGCAGCCACTTGCCCGCGTTGAACACGCAACAAAGGAGTGATTGCACATGACCGACATCTTTTCCCACACCGCCCTGCAGACCCGCTTTGCAGCCGCTGCGCTGGCCCAAGCTGTCTGGCCATGGGATGACCGTGACCGCAAGCGCGCACCCGGCAACGCCTGAAAACCGGGTCACAAAAAAGTTTCGACTTCCTTCGAAAATTTTTTAAAAACCTGTCAACCAGCTGAATCTGGCCCGCGTTAAGAGAGCAATACAGGAGAAAGTTTCCATGCAAACGACTGCCATCATGTCCATCTGGCCCGAAGACGAACGCGATCGCAAGCGCTGAGGCGCTGGCTGGCGCACACGGTGCCCCAGTCTCTGACACCACCGGTCTGACGGCCTTCCGTGCAGACCCCCTCTTCCACAGAACCCGCTTCAGCGGGTTTTGTCATTTCTGGGACATTTGCAGCGGGGCTGCCCAACAAAAAAGGAGCCCGGAGGCTCCTTTGCAGCGCGAACCCTTGCAGGTTCAATGCATGTGCAGGCCACCGTTGACCGAAAAATCGGCGCCGGTGGAATAGCCGCCTTCCTCCGAGGCCAGCCAGGCGATGATCGATGCGATCTCGCTGGGCTCGCCCAGGCGCTTGACGGGGATGGTGCCCACGATCTTCTCCAGCACGTCGGGACGGATGGCCTTGACCATGTCGGTGCCGATGTAGCCGGGGCTCACGGTGTTCACGGTCACGCCTTTGGTGGCCATCTCCTGCGCCAGCGCCATGGTGAAGCCGTGCATGCCCGCCTTGGCGGCCGAGTAATTGGTCTGCCCGGCCTGGCCCTTGGCGCCATTGACCGAGCTGATGTTGATGATGCGGCCCCAGCCCTTTTCCACCATGTCGCCCACGACCTGCTTGGTCACGTTGAACATGGAGTTGAGGTTGGTCTCGATGACGGCCTGCCAGTCTTCCGGCGTCATCTTGATGAACATGCGGTCACGCGTGATGCCGGCATTGTTGACCAGCACATCGATGCTGCCGTGCTCGGCCTTGGTCTTGCTGAAGGCCTCGACGGTGGAAGCCCAGTCGCCCACATTGCCGACCGATGCATGGAAGTTGTATCCCAGCGCCTTTTGCTCGTCCAGCCACTTCTGGAAGTCGCGCGACGGACCGCAACCTGCAATGACCTTGAAGCCTTCCTTATGCAGACGCTGGCAGATAGCCGTTCCGATGCCTCCCATTCCCCCTGTGACATACGCTACTTTTTGAGCCATTCTTCTCTCCTGTCAATCAATGGTTGCTTCAGATCAATCTATCCACGACAACCGGGGCATTGACTCCGGTTATCACCAAGGGTGCCTGAACCTCTGGGTCCGGCGCCCCCGTATGGCTAGTATGCAGCGCGTGCGCTGCGCCTCTCTTCGGGCAGGCCCTAGGCAGGCCTAGGATCTACCCTGAAAGCTTGCTAACGTTTTCCCGGAGCCTCTCAGACGCGCTCCACCGCCATGGCCACGCCCATGCCGCCGCCGATGCACAGGCCGGCCAGGCCCTTCTTGGCGCCGCTGCGCTGCATCTCGTGCAGCAGGGTCACCAGGATGCGGGCGCCCGATGCGCCGATGGGGTGGCCGATGGCAATGGCGCCGCCGTTGACGTTGACCTTGGCGGGGTCGATGCCCAACTCCTGGTTCACCGCACAGGCCTGGGCCGCGAAGGCTTCGTTCAGCTCGAACAGGTCCACGTCCTGCGCGGTCCAGCCTGCACGCTCCAGCGCCTTGCGCGAGGCGAACACCGGGCCCAGGCCCATGGTGGCAGGGTCCAGGCCGCTGGTGGCGTAGGAGACGATGCGCGCCAGCGGCGTCAGGCCCAGGGCCTTGGCCTTGGAGGCACTCATCACCACCACGGCGGCCGCGCCATCGTTCAGGCCGGAGGCGTTGCCGGCCGTCACCGAGCCGGCCTTGTCGAAGGCCGGGCGCAGGCCTGCCAGGGCATCGGCATTGGTCTTGCGGTTGATGTACTCATCGGCCGCGAACACCACGGGATCGCCCTTGCGCTGGGGAATGCTGACGGGAACGATTTCGTCCACGAACTTGCCTGCGTCCTGTGCGGCCGTGGCCTTTTGCTGGCTGGCCAGGGCCAGGGCATCCTGCTGCTCGCGGCTGACGCTCTTTTCCTTGGCCACGTTCTCGGCCGTGATGCCCATGTGGTACTGGTTGTAGACGTCCCACAGGCCGTCCACGATCATGGTGTCGGCCATCTTCCAGTCGCCCATGCGCTGGCCGTCGCGCGAGCCCGGCAGCACGTGGGGCGACAGGCTCATGTTCTCCTGGCCGCCGGCCACGACGATCTCGCTGTCACCCGTGGCCACGGCCTGGGCCGCCAGCATCACGGCCTTCAGGCCCGAGCCGCAAACGGCGTTGATGGTGAGGGCCGGGGTTTCCTTGGCAACGCCGGCCTTCATCATGGCCTGGCGTGCGGGGTTCTGGCCTGCGCCAGCGGCCAGCACCTGGCCCATGATGACTTCACCGACCTGGTCGGTGCCGACCTTGGCGCGGTTCAGTGCCTCGCGGATCACGATGGAGCCCAGTTCGGTGGCGGGGATCTTGGCAAGGGTGCCGCCAAACTTGCCAACGGCAGTACGGACAGCGGAAACGATGACGATGTCTTCCATGATGACGGACCTTTCTTTGGACTCTTGAAGGGATGCCTGGGCGCACATTGCCGCAGTCGCGGCAGCGGCACCCTGCATTCAAGCCGCAGCGTTATTGCGCTGCAGCATCGAAACGATTGTGCCTCAGGCCTTGACCAGTACGTAGCGGCCCGGGGCCGGCTCGATGGCCGTGTATTCCCTGCCTTTGCCATACTGCTTTGGCGCTGCGACCAGCTTGCCGCCGTGCTCGGCCAGCCAGGGGCTCCAGTCGGCCCACCAGCTGCCCGGGTACTCGTCGGCGCCGGCCTGCCACTCCTTGAGGGTGGGCGGCAGTTGGCCGTCCTCGCGCAGCCAGTAGCTGCGCTTTTTCTTGGCTGGCGGATTGATCACGCCCGCGATGTGGCCCGATGCGCCCATCACAAAACGCTTGTCGCCGCCCAGCACCTGGGTGGACGCATAGGAGCCGCCCACGGGCACGATGTGGTCCTCGCGCGAGCCATAGATATAGGCCGGCAGGCGCAGCTGGTGCATGTCGATGCGCTCGCCGCAGACGGTCAGCGCGCCGGGCTGGGCCAGCTTGTTTTCCAGGTAGAGGTTGCGCAGGTACCAGGCGTAGTAGGGGCCGGGCAGGTTGGTGGAGTCGCTGTTCCAGTACAGCAGGTCGAACGGCGGGGGCGTCTCGCCCTTGAGGTAGTTGCCCACCACGTAGTTCCAGACCAGGTCGTTGGGCCGCAGAAAGCTGAAGGTGGACGCCAGGTCCTGGCCCTTCATGAGGCCGCCCTCGCCCATCTGCATCTCGCGAAAGCGCACCACGGATTCGTCGATGAAGACATCGAGGATGCCGGTGTCGCTGAAGTCGATGAAGGTGGTCAGCAGCGTGACGCTGGCCACGGGAAACGGCACGCCGGCCGGCGCCGTGGCGCGGGCTGTGGATGTGCGGGCGGCGCTGCGGCTGCCAGCCGCGCGTTTGGCCGCAGGCGCCTTGGCCGCCGGAGCAGCAGCTGCGCCATGCTCGCGGTCATGGCGCGCCTGCAGCACCGCCAGCGCGGTGGACAGCATGGTGCCGCCCACGCAAAAGCCCAGCACATTGATCTGCTCGGCTCCTGCGATCTCGCGCGCCACGCGGATGCCGGTGAGCACGCCGTCCTCGATGTAGTTGTCCCAGGTCTTGCGCGCCAGGCTTTCGTCGGGGTTGCGCCAGCTCATCACGAAGGTGCGATGGCCCTGGCTGACGGCGTAGCGGATCAGCGAGTTGTCGGGCTGCAGGTCCAGGATGTAGAACTTGTTGATGCAGGGCGGCACCATGAGGAAGGGCCGCTCGTGCACCTTGTCCGTCAGCGGCTTGTATTCGATGAGCTGGAACAGCTCGTTCTCGAACACCACGGCGCCTTCGGTGGTGGCGACGTTCTTGCCCACGGTGAACAGGCTTTCGTCGGTCATGGACACATGGCCCTGGCGCATGTCGGCCAGCAGGTTGGCCACGCCCTGGGCCAGGCTCTCGCCCTGGGTTTCGATGGCTTTCTTCTGGGCCTCGGCATTGAGTGCCAGGAAGTTGCTGGGCGCCATAGCCGCCAGCCATTGCTCGATGGCGAAGCGCACGCGGTTGCGCGTCTTGTCATCGGCCTGCACTGCATCGGCCAGGCCCATGAGCATGCGGCTGTTGAGCAGATAGGTCGCAGCCGTGGCCGCCGTCAGAGGATTGCCGGCCCACGATTCGGTGTTGAAGCGCTTGTCCTTGGCCAGCAGCGCCTGGGCGCCGCCCTGTTCGGCCATGGCCTTGGCACCATCCAGGTACTGGCGCTGCAGCTCCAGCAGCTTTTCGGGGTCCAGCGACAGCGCGTTCTCGGGCAGGGCGCCGGGTTCGGGGACGGCCGCTTTCCAGGCCTGGGCCATGTCCGGCATGCCTGGCATGCCCTGGGTTCCCGGAAGGCCTGGTTGCCCCAGCTGCTGCAGTGTCTGCAGCGTGCGGCTCCATTGCTCGTTCCAGAATTGCTGGACGGATTGGCCTGACAGGCCAGCGAGTGGGTCAAAATTCATGCTGCATCCTTGTTCGTGGATGCCATGCAATAGCCTGGGGCTTGCGGGGCATCCGTTTTGATTGTGACCCAGGCGAGCCCCGCCTTGCCCGGCACAGACCTCCACGAAAACCCGTGCCCCGCTCGTTTTTTTGGTTCGACCATGTATCTCGTTGTTATCGCCTGGCTGTATGTCACTCTGATGATGGCAGTGGCCGAGGCCGCCAGCCCCACGGGCAGCATACTCGGCGCCGTGATCACGTTCGCACTCTATGGACTGCTGCCTTTGTCCATCGTGATCTACATCATGGGCACGCCCGCGCGCAAGCGAAAACGCCATGCACGCGAATTGGTCGAGCGCGAGGCCTGGCTGGCGCAGCAGCAGGCCTCGCAGAGCGGCCCCGGCACGCAGGCGCGCTCAGTCCTTCCAGATGCAGGCGGCGAACCGCCCGCTGCTGCCCAGGCGGGCAGCGTCGCGCCGGTGCGAAAAGAACCGTGAGCCGTTGAGCACCGTGCACCATGCGTCGCCGCCGTCATTGCCGTAGATGGCGGTGATGCCCAGCGCCGCCAGACGCTGGCGCGCAAGCCCTGCCAGGTTGGCCAGGTACTTGGGTGCGCCCCCGCCCTCTTGCGGCACGGCGGTGAAATGCGGCCCGGCCGCCGCGTCATGCGCGATGAAGGCCGCGCGCACCTCGGCTCCCACTTCGAAGGAGCGCGGACCGATGCAGGGTCCGAGCCAGGCCAGGGTCTGCTGCGCCACCTGCCCGGGCGGTGTCTGGATCTGGCCTGCAAAGCGCTCGAACAGCGTCTCCAGCACCCCGCCCGCCAGCCCGCGCCAGCCCGCATGGGCCGCGCCCACCACGGCACCGCTGCGATGGGCCAGCAGCACGGGCAGGCAGTCGGCCACCATGATGGTGCAGACCACGCCCGAGGCGCTGGTCACGCAGGCATCGAAGGCCTGGCCCTGCGCGCTGCCTGCATCCAGGGCCACCACATCCACGCCATGCACCTGCTGCAGGAACACCGCGCAGGCGCCGGGCGTATGGGCACGCACGATCTCCTGCAGCCGCTGGCGGTTGGTGCGGACGGCCTGCGGGTCATCGCCCACATGGTCGCCCAGGTTCAGGCTGCCCCAGGGCGCCGTGCTGACGCCGCCTTCGCGCGAGGTGCACAGCGCGTGCACGCCGGGCGGCGCGGGCCACTCGGGCACCAGCCAGGATGCGGGGATGGTACCGGGGAGGGAGTCAGGCAGGGCCGTGCTCATTCCGCGTCGGGGCAGGCCGAGGGATGGGCCTTCTGGAAGGCCGGCAGCGCCTCGCAGCGATCGACGATGGCCGCCAGGCGTGGCAGGCCGTCCAGGCTCACGTTGAAGCGGCGGCCGTTGAAGATCTGCGGCACCAGGCAGCAGTCGGCCAGCGTGGGCGTGTCGCCCCAGCAAAACAGCGAAGGCGCCAGGCCTGCGGCCTCGCGCTCGGCGGCCAGCAGGTCCAGCTGGCGTTCGAAGGCTTCCAGGCCGGAGCGCACCCAATGCACGTACCAGCCGCTCTTGGCCTCGTCGGAGACACCCAGGTTGCGCACCAGGTACTTGAGCACGCGCAGGTTGTTGAGCGGATGGATCTCGCAGGCCACCATCTGGGCCAGCGCGCGCACATGGGCGCGGCCCAGGGCGTCGCGCGGCAGCAGCGGTATTTCGGCATGGGTCTCATCGAGATATTCGATGATGGCCATGGACTGGGTCAGCCAGTGGCCGTCCTCGGTTTCCAGCGCCGGCACCAGCGCATCGCCGACATGCTGGGCATAGGCCGGCGCCTTGTGGTCGCCGCGCAGCAGGTGCACGGGTACGGATTCATAGTCCAGGCCCTTGATCTGCAGCGCAATGCGCACGCGGTAGGAGGCCGACGAGCGGAAGTAGGTGTGGAGCTTCATAGACCGCAAAGCATACCGTGCGGCCCGGGGTCTGTTCCGGCTCATCCGGCCATCGCGTTGCCCCGCTGCGGGGCCACAGGCATGGCACACTTGCGACGGCGCCCACGAGACAAGGCGCCAGAGGAACACTGACATGAGCTACGTTTTCAACCCGCCCGCCGTGGCCAGCGTACCCGTCCTGGGCCGCCCCGAGCGTTTCCCCGTGCACCGCATCTACTGCGTGGGCCGCAACTACGAAGAGCACGCCAAGGAGATGGGCTTCACCGGCCGCGAGCCGCCCTTCTTCTTCCTCAAGCCTGCCGACGCCATCGTGCCCGTCGAGGCCGGCACCACGGGCACCATGCCCTACCCCACGCTGACCTCCAACCTGCACCACGAGATCGAGCTCGTCGTGGCCATCGGCAAGGCGGGCAAGAACATCCTGGCCGCCGACGCGCTGGACTACATCTGGGGCTACGCCGTGGGCCTGGACATGACGCGCCGCGACCTGCAGAACGACATGAAGAAACAGGGCCGCCCCTGGTGCATCGGCAAGGCCTTCGAACATGCCGCGCCCATCGGCCCCATCACCCCGGCAGCCGAGGCCGGCGACATCGCCAAGGCCACGATCTCGCTGCAGGTCAATGGCGCCGACCGCCAGCGCAGCGACATCGGCAAGCTGATCTGGAACATTGCCGAGACCATCGAGCACCTGTCGGCCGCCTGGGAACTGCAGCCCGGCGACCTGATCATGACAGGCACGCCCGAAGGCGTGGCCGCCGTGGTGCGCGGTGACCTGCTGGAAGGCCGCATCGATGGCCTGAGCCCCTTGAGCGTCAAGATCGCCTGAGATCCCTGTGCCTTGCGACAGGCCGGCAAGGCAGCGGGGAGCGCGCTCCCCGGCCTGCCGGCCTTCGTTTTTCTGAACCCACAGTCCGCTGCACGGAAAGCCTTCCTGCCTTCCGTCTGGCGGCGCTTTCACTTCCATGGTGTCGGCATGATTTTTCGCAGCCCCATCAAGTTCTGCCGAGCCTGCGGCACGGCCGTGGTCTACCGCATTCCCGACGATGGCGACACGCGCGAACGCGCCGTGTGCCCGCACTGCCACACCATCCACTACGAGAATCCACTGAACGTGGTCGGCACCATCCCCGTCACCGACGACGGCCGCGTGCTGCTGTGCAAGCGCAACATCGAGCCGCGCCGGGGCCTGTGGACCCTGCCTGCCGGCTTCATGGAACTGGCCGAGACCACGGCGCGCGGCGCCCAGCGCGAGACCGATGAGGAAGCCGGTGCCGACATCGAGATGGGGCCGCTGTTTTCCATCGTTGACGTGCCCAAGGTCAGCCAGGTCCACCTGTTCTACCGCGCCCGCCTGCGCAGCGAGCAGTTCTATCCAGGCCCGGAGACCATGGAGGCCCGCCTCTTTGCCGAGGCCGAGATTCCCTGGGAGGAACTGGCCTTTCGCACCGTGCGCGTGACGCTGGAGCGCTACTTCGAGGACCGTGCGACCGGCCTGCTTGACGCGCACCGCGTGCACTCCATCGACCTGAGCCTGTAGGCGCATGCACCGCCGTCCGGCACCACCGTGCTGCACGGCAGTGCCGGACGCACCCCGGTGACGCCAGGCCATGCCCCGGCGTGGCGCCGATGGGGCTGCGGGTGGGGCTGTGGATGGGGGGCCGTCATCCCTGTGTCACCTTGCAGACACATTTAGTCACAAACTGGCCTCCTTCTTGCTCGTTGCATCAGGCTTTTCCCTGATCGGGGAAAGCGGGTTTCACCCAGCCTGAACCTGACTGCGGAGCGCTCCATGGCCACATCCCTGCCAACCGACCTGATTCTTCCCCACCTGCGGGAACTCAACCGCAACGCCGCCGACCTGCGCGAAATACGGCTCATGTGGCGGCTCATCGAAGCCTCGGCCCGCATGCAGGCCTCGCAGCAGGGGCAGGCCCTGGTGTCCATGCTCACCGACACGCGCCAGGGACTGGAGCAGCTGGAGCAAGGCCTGCTGCAGTCGCAGCTGGCGCAGTCCGCGCAGGAGGCCATGGCCCAGCTGGGCATGCAGTCCGCCCATGCCATCGACCTGCTGGTGCGAAGCCTGTACGAGCGCACGGCCGATGTCGGCTTTCTCGCCGCCGATACCGTGCTGTGCGAGGCCATGGCCCGGCTTGACGATGGCGATGGCGATGACTGCGGCCTGCCCGACATGGCGGCCGGCGGTCTGCGCGCATGGCAGGCACCGCTGCAGGCGCACTTGCAGGCCCACCTCCAGAGCTACCGAGCCAAGTACACGGTGTATGACGACATCCTGCTGCTGGACACGCAGGGCCAGGTCTGCGCACGTGCCCAGGCGCAGGCAGGCCGCAAGCCGCCACCGCCCTGTGCCGAGGCCTGGTTCCAGCAGTCCCTGCAGCAGGCCGGCCATGTCAGCCATTTCGGCGCCAGCTGCGTGCTGCCGGACGCTGACCGCCTGATCTACGCGCAGCGCCTGCTGCACCCACGCACCATGGCGGTGCTCGGCGTGCTGTGCCTGAGCTTCGACTTCGCCGCCGAGATGCAGGCCATCTTTGCCTCGGGCGGGCCGCGTGCCCAGGTGGGACTGCTGCTGGACGAGGGCGGACTGGTCATCGCCAGCAGCGACGCCCACTGGATAGCCCCCGGCAGCCACGTGCCCATGCACCATGGTGATGCTGTGCAGCCGCTGATCCATGCAGGCCGCACCTACCTGGTGCGCACGGCGCGCGCCCTGCCCTACCAGGGCTACGCGGGGCCGCAGGGCTGGCAGACCCAGGTGATGGCACCTCTGGACCTGGCCTTCGCCACGCAGCAAAGACCGCAGGTCCTGCAGGCGCTGGAGCCGGCCATTGCCGAGGGGCTGATGGCCCAGGCGCGCGGCTTTTGCCCGCCGCTGCACGCCATGGCCCGCGCGGCCGACGACATACGCCGCGTGGTCTGGAACGGCCAGGTGCTGGCTGCCAGCCAGGCGCCGGAGTCCCCCGTGCAGGGCACGGCCCACCCGGACCCGCTGCAGGCGGTGCTGGAGCAGATGGGCGAGACCGGCGACCTGACCCATGCCGTGTTCACACGCGCCATTCACGGCCTGCACGAGACCGCGCTGTCCACCCGGCTGCAGGAGCACAGCACGCTGAACCGGCTGCTGATGGACCTGCTGGAGCGCAATCTCTATGAACGTGCCAACGACTGCCGCTGGTGGGCCCTGACGCCCGGCCTGCAAAAGGTGCTGGAGGACAACAGCGGCTGCCTGGCCCTGTCGGTACAGGCCCACGACAGCGCGCAGCGGCTGCTGGAGCAGCTCAATGCGCTGTACACCGTCTATGCGCGCATTGCGCTGTACGACGCCCAGGGCCTGGTGCTGGCCTGCAGCCATGAGGACGAGGCCGGCCTGCCCCTGGCTCCCGGCACGCGCGTGCAGGCATCGGCCCTGCAGGCCACTGTGCTGCTGCGCGATGCCCAGGCCTACCACGTGCAGGAGATGGACGATGGAGGCCTGCCCGTCCATGTCTACCATGCCGCGCTGCGCGCCCCATCGCCTGGGAGTGAACAGGCGCACGGACATGCACACGGCGGCGATCAAGGCCCCGTCATCGGCGGCATCGCCCTGCTGTTCCACACGCGGCGGGAGCTGCAGGCCATGCTGCAGGCCGCAGCGCCAGAGCAGGCGGCAACGGCAGAGCAGGCCGCAGCCACCGATCCCGAAGACAGCGGCCTGCCGCGCCTGCCGATGGAAGCCTTCTACGTGGCGCGTGACGGGCGCATCGTCGCTGCCAGCCATGGCGGGCGCCCGCTGGGCAGTTACATCGCAGGCGTGGCCGGCCTGGCATCGCTGGCCGATGGCGAGGTGCGCAGCAGCATCGAGGAGATCGAAGGCCACTACTGCATCGTCGGCATGGCCGCTGGGCGCGGCTACCGCGAATTCCGGCTGGACCAGGGCGCGGCACGCGATACAAAAGAAAGCGCAACGGACGACACACTGGCCGGCCTCGTCAGCCTGAGCCTGCAGCGGCTGGGCCCCGTGCATGCCGATGCGCGCAACCGCGCGCTGCGCCTGGCGTCGGCCACCCGGCTGGATGGCGCCCGGCCCGCTACGCACGGGCACGGGCACGGGCACGGGCGCGCCGTGCATGGCAGCGGCGATGCGCCCGTGGAACTGGCCAGCTTCTACGTGGGCGCCAGCCTGCTGGCCCTGCGCGCGGGCGATGTCTGCGAGGCCCTGCCCGCCAGCGCCATCTCGCCCGTGGCGGCAGGACGCCTGCCGTTTTGCGTGGGCGCGCTGGCACGGCGCAGCCAGGGCAGCGTCAGCGGCTATGTCTGGGTGTTCGACCTGGCCGCGCTGCTGCAGGGCCAGCCCGGCGTGGTCACCGAGCAGTCACAGGTCATCGTGGTCCAGCATGGCGGCCTGCGCGTGGGCCTGCTGGTCAGCGCGCTGCAGGGCGTGCACCGGCTGCCAGCCAGCGCGCTGGTGGATTCGCCCATGCTGAACGCG
Organism: Delftia sp. Lp-1; assembly: GCF_020523835.1. Classification (NCBI taxonomy): domain Bacteria; kingdom Pseudomonadati; phylum Pseudomonadota; class Betaproteobacteria; order Burkholderiales; family Comamonadaceae; genus Delftia; species Delftia sp. Lp-1. The sequence goes on from NZ_JAJALJ010000001.1 coordinate 2,666,563, forward strand.
GCAGACACCGCGACGGCCCTGGTGCGCAAGCTGGTGCATGCCGATTCGGGCCTGCCGCTGATCCAGTGCCTGGACCCCGCCGCGCTGATGCGAAGGCTGCAGCCTTCGCGCGTTGCCGCGGCCAATGCCGACCGCAATGCGGTCAGCGTGGAAAGAGAGGCGGCGTAGCCCGGGCCGGTCGGGCCTATGGGCATGTCGGGCGCGCCGGGCCTGTCGGGTGTGCCGCGCTTTTAGCGCCTCAAAGGCCCCAGTGGCGCAGGCCCGGCAACGCGGCCTGCGCTGCCTCGTAGCCTTCGTCGATGGCCTCGCGGGCGCGGTGGAAGTCCAGCAGGCCCAGGTGGGACAGGCGCGGCGCGATCACCAGCTCGGGCGGGTCGCCCGCCATGCGGCTGCGCGTGATGCGCATCTGCATGATGTTGACGCTGGTCATCACCACGTCCAGCAGCGAGGGCGGACGGGGCGGGGGCTCGGTCTCGCGGCCTGCCTCGTCGCGGTGGTGTCCGGGCATCCACCCCATCACGCCGCGCTGCAGCCTGCGCACCCAGGCCGTGCCGGCCACGGCGCTGGCCTGGCCGGCCAGGTCCTCGGGCGCCACGCCCTGCTCCACGGCGGGCGGGGCTTCCTCCAGCGGCGGCGCGGCAGCCATGGCGGCGGAGGGAACCAGCGGCCGCATGTGGCGCCGCATGATGTCGGCATTGAGATCGACCGCGATCACGATGTCCGCGCCCATGGCGCGCGCCAGCGAGGCGGGCACGGGGTTGACGATGCCGCCATCGACCAGCAGCCGCCCCTCGCGCTGCACGGGCGTGAACAGGCCGGGCAGCGCGATGGAGGCACGCACGGCATCGGCGATGGAGCCCTTGCGCAGCCAGACCTCCGCGCCCGAATGCAGGTCGGTGGCCACGGCGCCGAAGGGAATCTTCAGGTCCTCGATGGCCGAGTCCACGAAGTGCTCGCGCCAGAACGCGATCAGCTTCTCGCCCTTGAGCATGCCGCCCGTGATGTTGAAGTCCATGAAACCGAACACCTTGCGCATGCCCAGGCCCAGCACCCATTCCTCGAAGCGCTGCATCTCGCCAGCCGCATAGGAGGCACCGACCAGGGCGCCGATGGACGAGCCGCAGATGATGTCGGGCCTCAGGCCCGCATCCTCCAGTGCGCGCAGCACGCCGAAATGCGCCCAGCCGCGCGCCGAACCGCTGCCCAGCGCCAGGCCGACCACGGGTTTGCGCGGACTCAGCGCCATCAGTGGTCCCTGCCTGCCAGCAGCGCCAGCATGCCGGCCTCGTCCAGCACGGTCACGCCCAGTTCCTCGGCCTTGGCCAGCTTGCTGCCGGCCTCGGCACCGGCCACCACATAGCTGGTCTTCTTGCTGACCGAGCCGGAGACCTTGGCGCCCGCAGCCTCCAGCATCTCCTTGGCCTGGTCGCGGCCCAGCGTGGGCAGCGTGCCCGTGAGCACCACGGTCATGCCGGCCAGCGGCTGGGCGGTCTGCTCGCGCGCCGCGCCCTCTTCCCAGTGCACGCCGCAGGCACGCAGTTGCTCGACCACCTCGCGGTTGTGGGGCTGGGCGAAGAAGGTGTGGATGCTCTCGGCCACGATGGGCCCCACGTCGCGCACCTGTAGCAGTTGCTCGACGCTGGCGTCCATGATGGCGTCCAGCTGGCCGAAGTGGCGGGCCAGGTCCTTGGCCGTGGACTCGCCGACCTGGCGGATGCCCAGGCCGAAGAGGAACCGCGCCAGCGTGGTCTTCTTGGATTTTTCCAGCGCGTCCAGCACGTTCTGGGCCGACTTCTCGGCCATGCGGTCCAGCGATGCAAGGGCCACCAGGCCCAGGCGGTAGAGGTCGGGCAGCGTGCGCACCACGTGGCCGTCCACCAACTGGTCCACGAGCTTGTCGCCCAGGCCCTCGATGTCCATGGCGCGCCGCGCGGCAAAGTGCAGGATGGCCTCCTTGCGCTGCGCCGGGCAGAACAGGCCGCCCGTGCAGCGGTGGTTGGCCTCGCCCTTGGGCCGCGCCACGGCGCTGCCGCAGATGGGGCATGCAGCGGGCATGCGGAAGTTGGGCACATAGGCTGGCCGGTCGCCGGGCACGCGGCCCACGACCTCGGGGATCACGTCACCGGCGCGGCGCACGACCACGGTGTCGCCCGTGCGCACGCGCTTCTTGCGGATCTCGAACAGGTTGTGCAGCGTGGCATTGGTGACGATGACGCCGCCCACCGCCACGGGGGCCAGGCGCGCCACGGGCGTGAGCTTGCCCGTGCGGCCGACCTGTATGTCGATGCCTTCCATGCGCGTGGGCATTTCCTCGGCCGGGTACTTGTGGGCCACTGCCCAGCGCGGCTCGCGCGAGACAAAGCCCAGCTGGCGCTGCTGGGCCAGGCTGTTGACCTTGTAGACCACGCCGTCGATCTCGTAGGGCAGCGTGGCGCGCTCGGCGCCCATGCGCTGGTGGAAGGCCACCAGCTCTGCCGCGCCCTTGGCGATGCAGACCTGGGGCGCCACCGGAAAGCCCCAGTCGCGCAGCGTCTGCAGCATGGCGTAGTGGGTGACGAAGTCGGGGCCGCCCTGGGCAGCCGGCGTGATCTCGCCCAGGCCATAGGCGAAGAAGGACAGCGGGCGCTGCGCCGCAATGCCCGAGTCCAGCTGGCGCACCGAGCCTGCCGCCGCATTGCGCGGATTGGCAAAGCTCTTGCCGCCGGCGGCCTGCTGGCGCTCGTTGAGCTTGACGAAGTCGGCGCGGCCCATGTAGACCTCGCCGCGCACCTCGACCACGGGCGGCACGCCCTTGCCTTCGGGCAGTGACAGCGGAATCTTGCGGATGGTGCGGATGTTGTGGGTCACGTCCTCGCCCACCTCGCCGTCGCCGCGCGTGGTGGCCTGCACCAGGCGGCCGTTCTCGTAGCGCAGGTTCATGGCCAGGCCGTCGAACTTGGGCTCGGCCACGTACTCCACGGGCGGCGCGCCTTCGGCCAGTTCCAGCTCCTTGCGGATGCGTGCGTCGAAGGCCTCGGCCCCCGTGGCCTCGTTGTCGGTCTCGGTGCGGATGCTGAGCATGGGCACGGCATGGCGCACGGGCATCAGGCCATCGAGCACGGCGCCGATCACGCGCTGCGTGGGCGAGTCCGGGGTGACCAGTTCGGGGTAGGCACCTTCCAGCGCCTGCAGTTGCTGGAAGACGCGGTCGTACTCGCCGTCGGGCACGGTGGGCGTGTCCAGCACGTAGTACTCATGCGCCCATTGGTTGAGCTGGGCGCGCAGCGCCTGCACCTTGGCCAGCACCTTGTCGGGGGCGGCCCCGGACTCCGGCGCCGCAGGGGCTGCGCCGGAGAAAAGATCCAGATTGTCATTCATGGGGTTGAGGCCAGGAGCCTGTTGTGCACCAGGGGCACCGCGCCGCGTCAGCTGAACAGTCGCCGCGCCAGCATGGAGCCCGCCGACAGCTCGCGGCTGTCGAGCTTGTCATAGAGATGTTCCAGGTCGTGCTGGATGGGGTCCAGCGCCATGGCCGGCAGCAGGTAGCCGTTCTGGTCGCAGAGCACGCCGTCCATGGTCTGGCACAGGCGCTCGGCCACCTGGCGCAATTGCACGAAGGCCTGCTCGCCGCGCGGCACCTGGGGCACGTCCAGGCTCAGCAGGAACTCGCGCACCACCGAGGTGTCCAGGTCGTCGGCCATGGCCGCCTGCGGGTCGTAGTTGAGCACCAGCACCGGCGGCATGCCGGGCGTGGGCGAAGGCAGGGCCATGCGCCCGGGCATGGAGCCCGGCAGAAAGCCCTGGCGCGATGCGTTCTGCTGCACGTAGCCCGCGCTCCAGGAGGCCTGGCGTGCGCGCAGCATGAAGGTGAGCTGGGCGTCGTGCTCGCTGGCGAACTGGTCGAGCTCGCGCGCACGCGCCACTTCCTGCAGCATGTCGGGCACGTCGGGCGTGGCGCCCAGCGCGTCGGCAAAGCGCTGCACCTTGGCAACGAACTCGGAGAACTCGATCTCGTTGAGCGCACCCGTGCGGTTGGCCAGCTGCACGCCGGCCTGAAAACCCAGGTAGCGCTGGCCGGGCTGCAGCGGCTCCCACTGGTGGGTGGACTGGTTCATGCCCTCGATCGCAAAGGGCTTGTTGCCCGCGCGCCGCGTGGCGGGCTGGGCCTGCAGCGCCAGTTCGCCAGGCACGGCCTGGCCCACCTGCACGGGGGCAATGGCGTCGATCAGCGCATCCAGACCCGGGCGGCTGGCGGCCGCGCTGGTCAGGGCCGCGTCATTGAGGGAAGGCTCGATGGACTGCGGTGCCGACGGGGACGCCGCAGGCACGGACACAGATTCAGATGCGGGTGCCGATGCGCTGGCGTCTTCGCCCGCCTGCAGGGCATGGGCGGCCTGCGCGGACTGCACTGCCTGGGCGGCCTTGGCAGCCAGCGCAGCCTGGGCCGCAGCCTGGCGCTGCTGCTCTTCGAGCTGGACCAGATGGGCCAGCTCGGCGTCGGTTTCGGCAAAGCGGTCTGCGGAGGCAGGGCTCTGGCCCGGCGCGGCGGTGCCGAAGTCGCCCAGCACGGGCTCGCGCAGGCTGTGCGTCAGGTCCGGGCCGTGGCCCACGGTGTCCATGCCGGGCTCATGGCGCGAGGGATCGCGCTGCGCTTCATCGACGGGGTCGGCGCGCTTGGGTGCATTGCGGCGCGCGGACCAGCTGTTGTAGGCAAGGATCAGGGCCAGCACCACAAAGCCCAGGACGGCCAGACTGATTTGCAGGTTACTCATGGAATGAAGGAATGAAACGTCGTTCCAGCAAAGGGGTTTGAAAGGTTGCGGACATGCTCAGGATAGCTCAGCCATGGACAGCGCGGACTCCATGTCCACGGCCACGATGCGGGACACGCCCTGCTCCTGCATGGTCACGCCGATGAGCTGCTGGGCCATTTCCATGGCGATCTTGTTGTGGCTGATGAACAGGAACTGCGTGCTCTTGCTCATGCTGGCCACCAGCTTGGCATAGCGCTCGGTGTTGGCGTCGTCCAGCGGCGCATCCACCTCGTCCAGCAGACAGAACGGGGCCGGGTTGAGCTGGAAGATGGCGAAGACCAGGGCAATCGCCGTCAGCGCCTTCTCGCCACCGGACAGCAGGTGAATCGTCTGGTTCTTCTTGCCGGGCGGCTGCGCGATCACCTGCACGCCCGAGTCCAGGATTTCATCGCCCGTGATGACCAGCTTGGCCTGCCCGCCGCCGAACAGCTCGGGGAACATACGCCCGAAATGCCCGTTCACGGTCTCGAAGGTGCCCGACAGCAGCTCGCGCGTCTCGGCGTCGATCTTGCGGATGGCATCTTCCAGCGTGTTCATGGCCTGGGTCAGGTCCTCGGTCTGCGCGTCGAGGAAGGTCTTGCGCTCGCGCGCCAGCTTCAGCTCGTCCAGCGCCGCCAGGTTGACCGCGCCCAGGGCCGCGATCTCGCGGTGCAGTCGGTCGATCTCGCCCTGCAGACCGTGCATGCGCACATTGGCCTCGGCAATGGACTGGGAGACGGCGGCCAGGTCGGCGCCCGCCTCTTCCAGCAAGGTGGAGTACTGCTCCAGGCCCAGGCGCGCGGCCTGCTCCTTGAGCTGGAATTCGGTGATGCGCTGGCGCAGCGGGTCCAGCGCCTTCTCCAATTGCTGGCGGCGTTCGTCGCTGGCGCGCAGCTTGTTGGTCAGGTCGTCATATTCGCTGCGGCGCGAGGCCACGGCCTGCTCGCGCTGCATCTTCAAATCCAGCGCATCCTGCAGGCCGCCCTGGGCGGCGGCATCGGTCAGGCGCGTGAGTTCGTCCTGCGCGCGCTGCTGCTCGTCGGCCAGCGAACGGGCCTGCTGGCTGGCGGTCTCTATGGTGCGGCTCAGTTCGCCCCGGCGCGCCTCCAGGCTGCGGCGTGAGAACGTGGCCTCCTGGGCCTGGCGTTCCAGCGTGCGCAGCTGCTCGCGCGATTCGTTCAGGCGCCGCTCGGACTCCAGCACCTTGTCGCCGAGCTGGGCATGGCGCTCCTGGCTGTCGGCCAGTTGCATGTCCAGTTCCTCGAAGCGGGCCTCGGCCGCCACGCGGCGCTCCTCGATGTCGGACAGCTGGGCCTCGACCTCGGCCAGGTCGGCGCTGATCTGGGCATTGCGCGCGCGGGCCTGCTCGGCCAGCTGCGACAGGCGCAGGGTTTCGACCTGCAGCTCGTGGGCACGGCTTTGCGATTCGCTGGCCTCGCGCCGGGCGCTGACCAGGCGCTGCGAGGCCTCGGCATAGGCGCTTTCGGCACGCACCAGGGCCGTGCGCGATTCATCGGAGATCAGCGCCTGGGCACGCACTTCCTTTTCAAGGTGCTCGATTTCCTGGGCGCGTGCCAGCAGGCCGGATTGCTCCGAGTCCTGCGCATAAAAGCTCACGCTGTGGCTGCTGACGGCATGGCCCGTGGGCACGTAGACCGTTTCACCGGGCCGCAGTTCGCTGCGGCGCGACAGCGCCTCTTCCAGCGTGGGCGCCGTGTAGCAGTCCTGCAGCCAGTCGCCGAGCACGGCGCGCAGGCCGGCATCGTTCACGCGCAGCAGGTCCGACAGGTGCTGCCAGCGGCCGGCGGCCGGCGCGGGTGCGCCCTGCGGCGGGCTGAAGAAGGCCAGGCGCGCGGGCGGCGCATCGTGCCCGCCTGAGCCCAGAAAGCCACGCACCATGTCGAGCCGGCCCACTTCCAGCGCGCCCAGGCGCTCGCGCAGCGCGGCCTCCAGCGCGTTTTCCCAGCCGGGCTCGATGGCAATGCGGCTCCACAGGCCCTGCATGCCGTCCAGGCCGTGCTTGGCCAGCCAGGGCTGGAGCTTGCCGTCTGTCTTGACCTTTTCCTGCAGGGCCTTGAGCGCTTCCAGCCGCGCCGACAGGTCCGCGTGGCGCGCGGCCTCGGCATTGACGGCCTGCTGGCGCGTGCGGCGGTCCTCGTCGAGCTGGGGCACGGAGTCCTGCAGCTCGTTGAGCACGGCATCGGCCATTTCGGCCAGTTCGCGCGCCTCTTCCAGCTGGGACTGCAGATTGTTCAGGCGGGCCTCGTCGGGCGTCTCCAGCGCGTTGCGGTCGGCGCGCAGGCGCTCGAAGCGGGTCTCGAACTGGCGGCGCTGCTCGTCCAGGCTGCGCTGCTCGGCGGCCAGCACCTGGATCTGCTGCTGCACCTGGACCACGCTGGCGCGCTGGTCGGTGTCGGCCTTCTGGGCATTGCGCAGGGCGTCCTCCAGGTCGGGCAGGCGCATGCTCTGCTCCTCGACCTGGGCGGCCAGCATCTCGGCCTGTTCCTCGGCGTCCATGCCGGCGCCTTCGAGGTTCTCGATCTCGGCTTCGGCTTCCTCGCGGCGGCTGTTCCACAGCAGCACCTGCTCGGACAGCTGCTGCAGCCGCTGCTGCACGCGCTGGCGGCCTTCGAGCACGTAGCGGATCTCGGCCTCCAGCTTGCCGACTTCGGCCGTGGATTCGTAGAGCTTGGCCTGGGCCTGGTTGACCTGGTCGCTGGCGTCGTAGTGGGCCTGGCGCAGGGTTTCGAGTCCGCTTTCGTTGTTGCGGATGTCGGCCATGCGCTCTTCGAGCTCGTTGACGGCCTGCAGGCCCTCCACGCGCACGCGGTCCTGCTCGGCCTCGGCCTCGGCGCGCTTGAGGAACCACAGCTGCTGCTGCTTGAGCGTGACCTGGGACTGCAGCGCGTTGTACTGGGCCGCCACCTCGGCCTGCTTTTCCAGCCGGTCGAGGTTGTTGTTGAGCTCGCGCAGGATGTCTTCCACGCGCGTGAGGTTCTCGGTGGTGGCCGAGAGCCGGTTCTCGGTCTCGCGCCGGCGCTCCTTGTACTTGGACACGCCTGCGGCCTCTTCCAGGAACAGGCGCAGTTCCTCGGGGCGCGACTCGATGATGCGGCTGATCGTGCCCTGCCCGATGATGGCGTAGGCGCGCGGGCCCAGGCCCGTGCCCAGGAACACGTCCTGCACATCGCGGCGGCGCACGGCCTGGTTGTTGATGAAGTAGCTGCTGTTGCCCTCGCGCGTGAGCACGCGCTTGACGGCGATCTCGCCGAACTGGCCCCACTGGCCGCCCGCGCGGTGGTCACTGTTGTCGAACACCAACTCCACGCTGGAGCGGCTGGCCGGCTTGCGGTGCGTGGTGCCGTTGAAGATCACGTCCTGCATGGACTCGCCGCGCAGCTCGCTGGCCTTGCTCTCGCCCAGCACCCAGCGCACCGCATCCATGATGTTGGACTTGCCGCAGCCGTTGGGGCCCACCACGCCCACCAGTTGCCCCGGCAGCATGAAGTTGGTGGGCTCGGCGAAGGACTTGAAGCCGGACAGCTTGATGGAATTCAGGCGCACGATGCAGGCAGATGGCGGTCCGCGGCGAACGGACGAATGAGGACGTGGGGGGAACAACAGGGAAGCTCGGAATGATACCGCGCGCCACCCCTGCTCAAGAATGGAAAGCGGCCCGCGCGGGGCCGTGTCGAATGTCAAGAATGGTTTGAGGGGGCGTCCGGCACCCCGCTGCCATCCGTGCACTCCACCACCTGGGGCCGGTCCTGCGCCTCCTGCGCCTCCTGCGCCTCCTGCGCCTCCTGCGGCAGGTTCGCCGGACTCAGGGCCGGAGGGCGCGACACGATGGCCTGGCGCACCAGTGCCTCGAAGCTGCGCACGGGCACGGGCGGGCTGAGCAGGTAGCCCTGCCAGGCGTGGCAGTGCTGGTCTTCGAGGAATTGGCGCTGCGCCTCGGTCTCCACACCCTCGGCGATGACCTGCAGGCCCAGGCTGGTGCCCAGGGCGACGATGGTGCGCGCAATGGCCGCGTCGTTGGGGTCGCTGAGCACGTCGCGCACGAAGCTGCGGTCGATCTTGAGCTGGTCCAGCGGCAGGCGCTTGAGATAGGCCAGCGAGGAGTAGCCGGTGCCGAAGTCGTCCAGCGAGAACCCCACGCCGTGTGCCTTAAGCGTGGCCATCTTGGCCGCCGTGTCGTCCACGTCGGCCAGCAGCAGGCTTTCGGTCAGCTCCAGCTTGAGCAGGCGCGGATTGGCACCGTGCTCCTTGAGCGCCTGCAGCACCTGCTCCACGAAGCGCGCCTGGTGGAACTGGCGCGGGCTGACGTTGACGGCCAGCATCAGGCAGGCCATGTCCGGCTCCGCCGCCCATTGCGCCAGTTGCCGGCAGGCCTCGCCCAGCACCCATTCGCCCAGTTGCTGGATCAGGCCCGTTTCCTCGGCCAGCGAGACGAAGAGCGACGGCGGCACCAGCCCTTCGCGCGGGTGGTTCCAGCGCAGCAGGCCCTCGGCGCCGACGATGCGCCCGTTCGCCACCTGCGGCTGGTAGTACAGGACGAATTGCGAGCGCACCAGGCCCTCGCGCATTTCCTGCTCCATGGCGGTGCGCGATCTGAGCACGGCCTGCAGTTGCGGATCGAAGAACTGCAGCGTGTTGCGCCCCATGCCCTTGGCCTGGTACATGGCCATCTCGGCACGGCGCAGGACCTCGTCGGCACTGAGTTCCTGCTCGCCGAACAGGCTGGCGCCTATGCTCAGCGTGATGTGGCAGGACTGGCCACTCAGTTGCAGCGGTTGCAGCAGCAGCGAACGCATGCGCTGGACCTCGCCTTCGAGCTTGGAGGCGGCGTGCATGGAGTCCTTGCCCAGGTCCTCCAGCAGCACGACGAAGTCATCACCGCTGTGGCGGGCCAGCGTGGCCTCGCGGCCCAGGGACTGGGCCAGTCGCTCGGCAATCATGCGCAGCAGCACGTCGCCCAGTTCCAGCCCAAGGCTGTCGTTGAAGGCCTTGAAGTTGTCCACGTCCAGCAGCATGACGGCGCCACAGCGCCCGCGACGGCGGCTGGAGGCCAGCGCCTGCTGCAGCCGGTCCACCAGCAGGCGGCGGTTGGGCAGGCCGGTGAGCGCATCGTAGAAGGCCAGGCGGCGAATTTCTTCTTCGGCGGTCTTGCGCTGGCTCTGGTCCTGCAGGATCAGCAGGCAGCCTTCGTCCAGCAGCATGCCGCCGATGGATACGGAGCGCGCACAGCCGTCGCTGCCTATGAGCTGGTACTCCTCGGAGTTGAGGGTGCCGCAGCTGTCGGACTCGCTGCCATGGGGGCTTTGGGCAACGCGCGCCCGCGCCTGCGCAGCTTCGAAGCGGCGCTGCATGCGCTGGCGGCGGGCTTCATCCGGGCACATGTTGCGCCACCAGCCGTCGCCATCCATGCCGGCCGTGGCGCCATGGCCTGCTAGGCGCATGAATTCCTCGTTCCAGTAGGCGAAGCGGCCATCCTCCTGCAGCATGGCCAGGCCCAGGGGCAGGCGCTGGATGACCATGCGCAGGTGGCGCGATCCGTCGCGCTGCATTTGCTGCAAGTGCCGGCGCGCGCTGATGTCCTGCACCAGGGCCATCAGCCGCAGCGATGGGCCGTGGCCCAGCGCGGAGATGTGCAGTTCCACCCAGACCAGGCTGCCGTCGCTGCGCCGCAGCTGCCGCTCGATCTGCAGGGCGCGGCGCTGGCCCGCAGCCAGTTCCTGCAGCAGCAGCCTGTCGCCCTCCACCGTTTCGGCGGCCACCAGGGCAAGCAGGGGGCGCTGGCACAGCTGCTGTGCCTCGTGGCCGGTGATGTCGCAATACCTGCGGTTCACATGCAGGACATTGCCGTTGGCCGCGTCGATCTGCACCACGCCCACGGCGGCCTGCTCGAACAGTGCCTGAAAGCGGGCATCGCTCTCGCGCATGCTGCGGGAAGAGGCACGCAGTTGCGCCCAGCTGGACGGATGGCGCCGCCACCAGGCTGCCGCCAGCGAGGCCAGCAGGACTGACACCAGCATGCCCAGCGCAAACAACACCAGGGGCTGGGCACGCTCGGTCCAGGACAGGGCCGTGCTCACGGGAATGAAGTTCAGCCGCCACAGCCGGTCCTGGGCCTGCAGTGTCTGCTCCAGCACCACCTGGCCGGTATCGCCCAGGCCTACCGCATCCTGCCCGCGCTCGGGCCAGGCAGCACCCAGATACAGCGGCAGCGGCGATACGCCGGCCGGCGGCAGGGGCGAGACCGGGCCTGCGTCATGCATGGCCAGCGCTAGCCGGCCCAGGAAGCCGCGCTCATGCAGGTCCTGCACCAGGTCGTGCACACGAATGCTGACGTCGGCCGTTCCCAGGAACAGCGGATGCGCGGCCGTGCCATCCGGGGACTGGTGGTCCGCCAGCGCAAAGACGGGCGCGCGCACCAGCACGGCGGTGGCATGCTCGCCGGGCTGCTTCATTGCAAACGGCGCCGAGACCACGGCGGCCGCGCTGTCCCGGCTGCGCAGCATGCTGGCCATGAGACTGGGGCGGTCGTGCATGTCCAGGCCGGCGATGGATTCATTGCCTTCCACCGGCCAGAGATAGTCGATGAAGAAATAGTGGGGATCGGGCCTGAACGAGGCCGACGGATCCTGGCTGGCCTGACCGCGCTCCGTTGCGGCCCGCGTAAAGGTCAGCGCCTGCATGCCGGGCTGTATCTGTATGCGCAGCGCCTGCGCAATGCGCGCGAAGGCCTGCTGCCCCATCTCGGGAGAGGCGGCCAGCTGGTTGGCCACATGCTGGACCATGACGGCATAGGCATCCAGGCGCATCTCCAGCGCCTGGCGGGCAGACTGGGCCTGTTGCGTATGGCGTTGCAGGTCGATGCGCTCCAGCGCCCGCTGCTGCTGCAGGGCGAGCGCGGCGCTCAGGCACATGCCCACCGCCATGACGGTGGCGGCTGGCCAGGCGGTCCGGATGGCTACAAGCGTGCGCTGGGCAAAAGCTGACATGGAGCGGCTAAGGCTGAATAGGCAGTCACGGGGAATCGGTCCAGGAGCACGGAACCACTCGTTGCCAGCCCCATGGCCAGCCACCCGAAAAGGCCGGGCAGGCCATGTGGAGCAGAGAGCGAGGATAAATGGATTTCGGCACCCGGCAGGCAAATCATATGTAAGACAAATCCTACAAACGCCTTTGCTCTATCGTCGGAATGCGCTCTTGCTGAAGACCTCCACGGGCAAACCCTAGAGTGCAGGCAGCAAGGTGCTTGTACCCGGCCCCATGTGCCCGGGCTCGCCGGGCCTGCCGGGCCTTGCCGGGCACCAGGGGTGGAGGGCGAGGCATTGCACAAGCCCTCATCCATGAAATCAGAGGCGGCAGTTTTGAAACAACAATGAAACGGATGGTACGGCAGCAGGTGGCGCTGCAGCCCTTCAGCCTCTGGCAGCAGGCTGCGATGCTTGCACGGGTTTCCCCTTGAGTCGGATGGCATGCTGCTTGCAACAAGCCTGGTGCACTGCCAACCATAACTCTGCAGGAGACACCAACCCATGAGCATCAACCGCCGCCGCTTTTGCGCCGCCCTGCCCGCCCCGCTGGCCGGCCTTGCGCTGCCGCACCAGGGCCTGGCCCAGGAGGCGTTTCCCAGCAAGTCGCTGAAGATCGTCTGCCCCTTCGCACCCGGCGGCGGTTCGGACTTCATTGCGCGCGTGGCCTCCAACGTGCTCAACGACAGGCTGGGCCAGCCCGTGGTGGTGGAGAACCGGCCGGGCGCCGGTGGCACGCTGGGCACCGAGTACGCGCTGCGCTCGGCGGCCGACGGCTACACGCTGCTGCTGGTGGCGGGCAGCTATACGGTCAACCCTTCGCTGTACAAGCTGCGCTTCGACCCCGTGGCCGACATGACGCCCGTGATCCAGCTGTCCAAAGGCGCCTACGTGGTCTGCGTGAGCCCCCGCGTGCCCGCCAGAAACCTGCAGGAACTGCTGACCTATGCGCGTGAGAACCCGGGCAAGCTGACCTTTGCCTCGGCCGGCAATGGCAGCCATCTTCACATCGTCACCGAGTACCTGTTCGGCATGGCCAAGGTCAAGGCCACGCATGTGCCCTATCGCGGCACGGGCCCGGCCGTGACCGATCTGCTGTCAGGCAACGTGGACATGCTGGTGGCAGGCACCGAGGCGCTGATGCAGCACGTCAAGAGCGGCAAGCTGCACGCCCTGGCCGTGACCACGGCCCAGCGCCTGCCCGCCTATCCCGAGATTCCGTCGGTGGCCGAAAGCGGCCTGCCGGACTATGACGTGGTGGCCTGGCACGGCCTGCTCGCGCCCAAGGGCCTGCCGCCCGCCGTGCTGTCGCGCATCAATGCGGCGTTGGACACCGGCCTCAAGGCGCCGGAACTGCTGGCCCAGCTGGAGCCCACGGGCGTGTCCCCGGCAGGCGGCACACCGGCCCAGTTTGGCGCCCTGATCCAGTCCGAGATTCCCCGCTACGCCAAGGTGGTGAAAGACAACGAAATCCGCGCACAGTAATCGGCGCACAGCAATCGGCTCACGCAGGCCCGAGAATCCATCCGCCCCCATGACCTCCCGCTACAAGAAACCCCTGCCCGGCACCACGCTGCACTACATCGACGCCCGCGCCGCCGTCGATGCCCTCTCGCCCGGTGCCTGGGCACGCCTGCCCTACACCGCCCGCGTCCACGCCGAGAACCTCGTGCGCCGCGCCGATCCCGCGCAGCTGGACAGCTACCTGCTGCAGCTGATCGAGCGCCGCCGCGACATCGACTTTCCCTGGTACCCCGTGCGCGTGGTCTGCCACGACATCCTGGGCCAGACCGCCCTGGTGGACCTGGCCGGCCTGCGCGATGCCATTGCGGCCCAGGGCGGCGACCCGGCCCAGGTCAACCCCGTCGTGCCCGTGCAGCTCATCGTGGACCACTCGCTGGCCGTGGAGTGCGGCGGCTTCGATCCCGATGCCTTTGCGAAGAACCGCGCCATCGAGGACCGCCGCAACGAGGACCGCTTCCACTTCATCGAGTGGACAAAAAAAGCCTTCGCCAACGTGGATGTGATCCCCGCAGGGAACGGGATCATGCACCAGATCAATCTGGAAAAAATGTCCCCCGTGGTGACCGTGCAGGATGGCCTGGCCTTCCCGGACACCTGTGTCGGCACCGACTCGCACACGCCCCATGTGGACGCGCTGGGCGTGATCGCCGTGGGCGTGGGCGGCCTTGAGGCCGAGAACGTCATGCTGGGCCGCGCCTGCTGGATGCGCCTGCCCGAGATCGTGGGCGTGCGCCTCACGGGCCGGCGACAGGGCGGCATCACCGCCACCGACATCGTGCTGGCCCTGACCGAATTCCTGCGCCAGCAAAAAGTCGTCGGCGCCTATGTGGAATTCTTTGGCGAGGGCGCCGACAGCCTGAGCATTGGCGACCGCGCCACCATCTCCAACATGTGCCCCGAATACGGCGCCACGGCGGCCATGTTCTCCATTGACGACCAGACGCTGGCCTACCTGCGCCTGACCGGCCGTGACGAGGCCCAGGTGCGCCTGGTCGAGGCCTATGCGCGCACCGCAGGTTTCTGGAGCGACAGCCTGGCCGATGCCCAGTACGAGCGCGTGCTGCAGTTCGACCTGTCCACCGTGGTGCGCAACATGGCCGGTCCCTCGAATCCGCACCGGCGCCTGCCTACCTCGGCCCTGGCCGAGCGCGGCATTGCCGATGCGGCAAAACTGCAGGCCGCCCGCGCCCAGGAGAGCCGGGGCCTGATGCCCGATGGGGCCGTCATCATTGCCGCCATCACCAGCTGCACCAACACCAGCAACCCGCGCAACGTCATCGCCGCCGCCTTGCTGGCGCGCAACGCGAATCGCCTGGGTCTCACGCGCAAGCCCTGGGTCAAGACCTCGCTGGCGCCAGGCTCCAAGGCCGTGGAGCTGTACCTGAAGGAGGCCGGGCTGCTCACCGAGCTGGAGCAACTGGGCTTTGGCATCGTCGCCTTTGCCTGCACCACCTGCAACGGCATGAGCGGCGCACTGGACCCCACCATCCAGCAGGAAATCGTCGAGCGCGACCTCTACGCCACGGCCGTGCTCTCGGGCAACCGCAACTTCGACGGGCGCATCCATCCCCAGGCCAAACAGGCCTTCCTGGCCTCGCCGCCGCTGGTCGTGGCCTATGCGCTGGCGGGCACGGTGCGCTTCGACATTGAGCAGGACGTGCTGGCTGTGGTGGACGGCCGCGAAATCCGCCTGAGGGACCTATGGCCCTCCGACGAGGAGATCGACGCCATCGTCGAGCGCGCCGTGCGTCCGGAGCAATTCCGCGCCGTCTACGAACCCATGTTCGCCATCCGCAAGGACGATGGCGACAAAGCCTCGCCCCAGTACGACTGGCGCCCCCAGTCCACCTACATCCGCCGCCCGCCGTACTGGGATACCGAAGGCGTGGGCGCGCTGGCGGCCTTCCCGCGCACGCTGCGCAACATGCGGCCGCTGGCGCTGCTGCCCGACAACATCACCACCGACCACCTGACGGCCATGCGCGCCACCTTCGCCAACCCGCAGCTGGTCAATGAAATGGCCGTCATCGACGGCGTGCAGCACAAGGGCTCGCTGGCGCGCATCGAGCCCGAAGGGCGCGTGGTGCGCATGTGGGAGGCCATGGAAACCTACCTGAACCGCCGCCAGCCGCTGATCATCATCGCGGGCGCCGACTACGGCCAGGGCAGCTCACGCGACTGGGCGGCCAAGGGAGTGCGGCTGGCCGGAGTCGAAGCCGTGGTGGCCGAAGGCTTCGAGCGCATCCACCGCACCAACCTCATCGGCATGGGCGTGCTGCCGCTGCAGTTCCTGCCGGGCACCGACCGCAGGACCCTGGCCCTGGACGGCACGGAGATCTATGGCGTGGAAGGCGAGCGCACGCCGGGCACCCAACTCACGCTGGTGATTGAACGCCGCAACGGCCAGACGCTGCGCGTGCCGGTGATCTGCCGGCTGGACACAGCCGAAGAGGTATCGGTCTACGAGGCCGGCGGCGTGCTGCAGCGGTTTGCCCAGGACTTTCTTGCACAGACACAGGACGCTTGATGAACACCACACCCCAGATCCGCATTCCCGCCACCTACCTGCGCGGAGGCACCAGCAAGGGCGTGTTCTTCCGCCTGCAAGACCTTCCGGAGGCTGCGCAACAGCCGGGCGCCGTGCGCGACGCCATCCTGCTGCGCGCCCTGGGCAGCCCCGACCCTTACGGCAAGCAGATCGACGGCATGGGCAATGCATCGTCGAGCACCAGCAAGGCCGTGATCCTCTCGGCCAGCACGCGCGAAGGCCATGACGTGGACTACCTGTTCGGCCAGGTCTCCATCGACCGGCCCTTCGTGGACTGGAGCGGCAACTGCGGCAATCTCTCGGCCGCCGTGGGGCCCTGCGCCATCCACATGGGATTGATAGCCCCTGCGCGCATTCCACGCAACGGCACGGCCACCCTCCGCATCTGGCAGGCCAATATCGGCAAGACCATCGTGGCCCATGTGCCCATCACGGACGGCCAGGTGCAGGAGACGGGCGACTTCGAGCTCGATGGCGTGACCTTTCCTGCGGCCGAGGTGGCGTTGGAGTTCCTGGACCCTGCCGATGAGGGAGAGGATGGGGGCGCCATGTTCCCCACGGGCCATCTCGTGGATCGCCTGGATGTGCCTGGCGTGGGCAGCTTTGCAGCCACGCTGATCAATGCGGGCATTCCGACCATCTTCCTGAACGCAAAGGACCTGGGCTACACGGGCTGCGAACTGCAGGACGCCATCAACGGCGATGCCGAGGCGCTGGCGCGCTTCGAGGCCATACGCGCCCACGGCGCCCTGCAGATGGGCCTGATCCAGGAACTGTCCGAAGCCGCCAGGCGCCAGCACACGCCAAAAATCGCCTTTGTGGCACCGCCAGCGCCCTACACGGCCTCCAGCGGCAAACGCATCGAGGCAGGCGATGTGGACCTGCTGGTGCGCGCCCTGTCCATGGGCAAGCTGCACCACGCCATGATGGGCACGGCGGCGGTGGCCATAGGCACGGCGGCAGCGGTGCCAGGCACGCTGGTGAATCTGGCGGCGGGCGGCGGCGAACGCGGCGCCGTTCGCTTCGGCCATCCCTCCGGCACGCTGCGCGTGGGCGCCGAGGCCCGGTTGGTGAATGGCCAGTGGCAGGTGACCAAGGCCTTGATGAGCCGCAGCGCGCGCATCCTGATGGAAGGCTGGATCAGGGTGCCTGGCGAGGTGTTGAACGCCGCGTGAATGCGCAGGGTCCGGCTTCAGGCCTGGGCCGTGCTCACGCCTGGCCGGTCAGCGCCGCCGCGTGCCACGTCCGCAGTTGCTCCAGCGTGTTCGTCGTGCCGCCGCAGGCCACCACCAGCACGCGCTTGAAGCCTTGCAGCGCAGGTGCGCCTGCGTAGGCCAGGGCCAGCGCGGCACCGCAGGCGGGCTCCACATGCAGGCGATGGTCATCAATGAAGCGCAGGCAGGCATCCAGCGCCTGCGCATCCGTCACCACGGCGCTGCGCACGGGGTGCACCTGCGCCAGATCGAAGGCCCGCTGGCAGACCTGGCGCGCGCCCAGCGAGGTGGCAACGCTGGTGATGCGGTCCAGCAGCACGCGGCGGCCCTGGGCCAGCGACTGCGCCAGGGAGTCCGCGCCGGCCGTCTCCGCAGCAATCACGGGCACATCGGTCCAGCCATGGCGCTCCAGGCCCTGCACCACGCCGGCCAGCAGGCCGCCGCCGCCCACGGCCAGCACCACGGCGTCGGGCTTGAAGTCGGCAGCAGCCAGCTCATCGATCAGGGTGGAATGCCCTGCCCACAGCAGCGGGTCGTCAAACGGATGGACAAAGGCATCCTCGGCACCCAACAGGGACTGGGCCAGGGCATTGGCCTCGTCCCAGACGGCGCCATGCACGATCAGCTCGGCGCCCTGGGCACGGATCAGTGCCCGCGCATGCTCGGTCGTGGTTTGCGGCACGACCACGGTGACGGGTATGGACAGTTGCCGCCCGGCATAGGCCACGGCAATGCCGGCATTGCCGCCCGACGAAGCCACAAAGCGCTTCTTGCCCTGGCGCGCCAGGGTCTCGCAGGCATGGCCTATGCCGCGCAGCTTGAATGATCCGCAGGGTTGCAGCGCATCCAGCTTGAGCCAGATTTCAGGACCACCGGCGTGGCTCAGGGCATGGGACGGGATAAGGGGAGTGAAGGTGTGCAAAGGCATGGGGTGGCAGTGTAGGACTGGCGTTCAGCCGCGATAATCCCTTGGCTTTTCAAATATTCTTTGCGCCATGAGCACAAATCAAGCCCTGCCCCTGTTCGGAGAAATGGCCATCTTCGTCAAGGTGGTGGACACGGGCAGCTTCTCCGAGGCCGCGCGTCAGCTGGGCAGCACGCCATCGGCCACCAGCCGGGGCGTGGCGCGGCTGGAAAGGGCGCTGGGCCTGCGCCTGCTGGAACGCACCACGCGCAAGCTGCGCCTGAGCGAGGCCGGCCGTGAGGTGCATGCGCGCTGCCTGGACATGGTGGGCGCCGCCCAGGCCGTCATGGCCGCGTCCCTGCTGCAGGACGCGCAGCCGCGCGGCTTGGTGCGCATCAGCGTGCCCAAGGCCGTGGGCCGTACCGTGGTCCATCCCCACATGCCCGACTTCCTGGCCCTGTATCCGGAGGTCGATGTGCAGATGCGGCTGGAAGACCGCTACATGGACCTGATCGACGACCCGGTGGACCTGGCCATACGCATCACCAACCACCCACCGCCCGGCCTCATGGGCCGCCACCTGATGGACATCGACCATCTGCTGTGCGCCTCGCCCCAGTACCTGGCCCGGCACGGCACGCCCGTGCATCCGCTGGAGCTCAAGGCCCACAGCTGCATCTACCTGGGGGAGGAGCCCGGCGACGCGCACTGGAAGCTGCGCGGCCATGGCAAGACCGTCACCGTGGCCGTGCGCGGGCGCTATGCCGCCAACAACACCGGTGTGCGGCTGGACGCCGTGCTGCAGCACATCGGCATCGCCAGCCTGCCCCGCTTCACAGCACGCGAGGCCCTGGCGGACGGGCGCATCGTGCAGGTGCTGCCGGACTGGAACTTCCTGCCCAACTACAGCGGCCAGCTGTGGATTCTTCACCCGCCCACGCGCCACCTTCCGCTCAAGCTGCGCGTGCTGATGGATTTCCTGGCCGAGCGGCTGGGTGGGGCTGGTGGGCTGCAGGTTTCATGATTCTTCCATGTGATTTTCAATAGCCAATGGCAATCACGACGACCATTTCATTCGAGCAGAAAACCAAATGACTCCGTCATCCCGGGCGATTCAGCATTCCGCAGTGGATCGCGGTTAAAGTCCGGCATCCATTCGATTCAACATCCCCAAAACCAACGGAGCAAGCATGTCAAAGCGACTGAATGGCCTCATGGCCGCGGCCCTTGCCGCCTTCATTTCCACGCCCGCGCTGGCCATTCTTCCGGATTCGGGCATGTGGAGCATTGGCGCGGAACTCAATGGCAAGCCCGGGCGCGGCATTCAGATCGACAGGCAGGGTAGCTCCACGCTGATCCTGACCTATTTCGGCTACCGTGCCGATGGATCATCCCTGTTCCTGCAGGCCGCAGGCACGCTCAAGGACGGCAAGCAGTTTGACGGCGTGCTCACGGAATATCGCAATGGCCGCGCACTGGGTGGCCAGGCCCGCGATGGAGAGCTTGCACAGGAGGCTGGCCCGGTCAGGATCATCTTCGATTCCTCCACCACGGCGACGATCACCCTGCCCGGCGAGGCTCCGCAGCGCCTTCAGCGCTTCCAGTTCGAGGATCTGAAGCGCCGACTCAACTTCACATTCGTCCACACCGTCGCCTATGAGTTCTCCAATATCACACCGGGCACGATCACCATCAAGGCCGATGGCAATACGCTCACCATGTCCCAAAAAACAGGCGGCTCAGGTAGCTGTGAATACGTGGGCGATTTGAAGTACGCGGGCGATGGCTTCCACTCAAAGGGAATGGCCGAATGCGACTGGGGCACAAACATCAGTCACTTCATTTATGAGGCCAGGCACCTGAAAGTGGATGAATTCGGCACACTCAGTGCCCGCATCTATATGGGCCCTGCCGACAAGCCCGGAACCTACAGCCACAGACAGTTCATCAGCGGCATTTGCCAAAATGATCAACCCACGATGCTGGGCACGCCCCGTTGTGATCCCGAGGCCATGCAGGTGGACCCTGCCCTGCAGCGGGAATAGCCGCAGGACGCAAGCGCGCGATCAACGGCTGTCGCGCAACCTGCGCCACAGCGTGGCTCGGCTGATGCCCAGGATCTCGCAGGCGCGGCGCTGGTCGCCCTGCACCTGCTCCAGCACCTCGCGCATGCGCTGGCGCTCGGCATCGCGACGGGCCTCGCGCAGTTGCAGTTGCCGCTGCTGTGCTGGCAGGGCCTGAACGGTACCCTGCCCAGCCCCGCTGCATTCAGGAAACAGCTCCCGCAACCGGCCCATGTCCACGCGGCCCGCGCTGTCACGCAGGTCGTGGCGGCAGGCCAGCAGGCGCTCCACCCAGTTGTCCAGCTCTCTCGCATTGCCGGGCCAGCGGTGAGCGGCGGCCAAATCCAGTAAGGCTTCCAGCAAGGGCTCCAGTGAAGAGGCCTCGGCCTGCAGCGACTGCGTGCGCAAACGCCGCGCAAGCATGGTGCGGGCCAGGGCCTGGACATCGCCCTGTCCGCGTTCGTGCAGTCCGGGCATGGCCAGGCGCAGCACGGCCAGGCGGTAGAACAGGTCGCGCCTGAATTCACCGCGCTCGACCAGGGCCGCCAGATCGGCATGCGTGGCGGCGATGACGCGCAGGTCCACAGGCACGGACGTGGTGGAGCCCACGCGCAGCACTTCGCGCTCCTGCAGCACGCGCAGCAGGCGGGATTGCAGGGCCAGCGGCATGTCCCCGATCTCGTCCAGGAACAAGGTGCCCGTATGGGCCGCCTCGATCAGCCCGGTCTTGCCGCCGCGCCGCGCGCCGGTGAAAGCGCCTTCGTCGTAGCCGAAGAGTTCGCTCTCCAGCAGGCTTTCCCCCAGGGCCGCGCAGTTGACGGCCAGAAAGGGCTGGGCCGCGCGCCGGCTGGCGCGGTGCATGCCCTGGGCCAGCAACTCCTTGCCCGTGCCGCTGTCGCCCTGGATGAGCACGGTGGCATCGCTGGCCGCGAACTGGCGCGCCAGGCGGCGCACGCGCTGGGCGGGTTCGCTGTCGCCCGCGTAGTCTTCGATGCGCCAGCGCACGCCCGCGCCGCGCAGGCTGCGGTTCGCGCGCAGGTGGCGGTCGGCGCGCTGGATGGTGGCGGGGTCGCGGCAGACCAGCAAGGCGCCCGTGAGCTGGCCGTTTTCCACGATGGGTGCGCGCCGTACCACCAGGGTGCGCATGGCCAGCTGGACCACGTCTTCACTGCCTTCGGGCTCCAGGGACTGCGACTGCAGCGCCTGTGCCAGCGCCAGCGCGGGCGCCACCTCGTCCAGCAGCCGGCCATGCAGCGCCCTGGCGGGCGCTCCCAGCAGGGCTGCCATGGTGGGGTTCAGTGCCTGGATGCAGCCTTGCGTATCCACGGCGACCACGCCGTCCTGCAACTGGCCAAGCACGGTTTCCAGCCGCTGGTGGCGGGCGCGCTCGGCATGGCGGTGGCGGGCCAGCAGCACCGCGTCGCGCAGGGCCTGCAGCACGGCGCCGTCGGAGTACAGCAGCACGCTGGGAATGCCGGCTTGCTCGGCCAGATCGGCAACCAGCCCAGGCGCGACCACGGCACCCACGCCTGCGGCCTGCAGCGCACGCACGCAGGCCTGGGCATCCTCGGGCCCGTGGTAGCTGAACTGGGCAATGCCGGCGCCGAACAGCGCATCGAACTGGGCCAGGTGCGGCGAGGGATGGTCGAACGACACCAGCCCGATGCGCGGCGTGCCACCCGCCTGCGCCAATTCCCGCGCGCTGGCCAGCGCCTGCAGCAGATCGAAGCCGCGCACCTCGATCATGACCACGGGAATGTCGACATGCTCGCGCACCCAGGCACCACTGGCGCCGGCGGCCACCAGAGCGTCTATGGGCTCGACCGCCTGCAGCGCGCGCACGGCCTGCACGGCGTCGTCAAAGGCCGCGCTGACATGCTCCACACGCACCTGGTCGCCCACCGCCAGGGACATGCGCTCCAGCACGCGGCCGATGCGATGGCGGCCTATGGTGACGACACGGGGCCATGCCGCACGGGGGCCGGACGGGGTTCCAGGGACAGGGGCCACGACTGATTCATTCATGCAACCGATTATTTCATTCATGCAACATCGCACCGCATGAATCCAGCAGCAGGTTCCGCCCCATCCTCTTGTGAACTGAAAAATGCATTCAGATCAATGGCTTGCGAAAACAAGGGTTTACCCTTTATTGCCATGGCATGCAGCTTGCAAACAAAGCCGGCGTTTCAATCATTTCAAGTATTTCCAGGAGACTCCCCATGCACCAGCCATCCCGCCTGCCCCGCCGCACTGCCCTGGCCGCCCTGCTTGCCACCGTGCTGCCGCTGGCCAGCGTGTCGTTTGCCGCGTCTGCCGCCGATGCCTGGCCCACCCGCCCCATCCGCCTGGTGGTGCCGTTCTCTGCAGGCGGCGCCAACGACCTGATGGCCCGCTCGGCCGCCGAAGGTGCGTCCAAAATCCTGGGCCAGCCCGTGGTCATCGACAACCGGCCCGGCGCAGGCGGCACCGTGGGCGCCGACATCGTGGCCAAGGCCCAGCCCGACGGCTACACCCTGCTGGTGAGCGCGGCCGGCGTGATCTCCAACAGCATGATCAAGAAGACCATGCCGTTCAAGGACGATGCGCTGGTGCCGGTGGCCATGATCGGACTGGCGCCGTCCGTGATCGTGGTCCCCAAGAACGCGCCCTACCAGAACCTGCGCGACTTCGTCGAGGCCTCCAAGAAGGGCCAGGGCTTCAATTTCGCCACGGCCGGCACGGGCAGCACGCCGCATTTCGTGGCCGAGATGCTGAACGTGAAGTACGGCGCACAGCTGCAGCCCGTGCCCTACAAGAGCGGATCGGAAAGCACGACGGCCGTGCTGGGCGGCCAGGTGGAGGGCACGTCGGAGGCCAGCATCATCGCCCTGCCCCACATCCTCAATGAGGGCAAGTTCAAGGCCCTGGCCACGACCTGGACCCAGCGCATCTCCGCCTATCCGCAACTGTCCACCGCCGTGGAGCAGGGCTTTGCCGAGCTGCAGATCGCGCACTGGGCCGGCATCCACGCGCCCAAGGGAACGCCGCCTGTCATCCTGGACAAGCTGGCCGCCGCCGTGGACCAGGCCATGAAGGAGCCCGCCACCGTGGAAAAGCTCAAGGGCCTGGGCATCGAGCCCATCGGCGGCACGCGCGCCGAGTTCGTGAAATTCACCGATGCCGAGCGCAAGCGCCTGGGCGAGATCGTCAAGGCCGCGAAGATGCAGGAAAAGTGAGCCGCTTGCGCCATCACCATCGATCCCAACCGAGACAAGACACCATGAATACCCGCCGCAACACCCTCCGCCTGAGCTTGGGGCTGGCCCTGAGCGCCACCGCCGCCGCTGCCGCCCTGCTCGCCGCCCCCGCCACCGCCGTGGCCCAGGGCGCAGATGCCTGGCCCTCGCGCCCCATCAAGCTCATCGTGCCCTATGCGGCCGGCGGCTTTGCCGATACACGGGCCCGCAAGATCGCCGACAAGATAGGCCAGAGCCTGGGCCAGCCCATCGTGATCGACAACCGCGGCGGCGCGGGCGGCGTGACGGGCACGGATGCCATCGCCAAGGCCACGGACGGCCATACCTTCGGCTTCGGCTCGCCAGGCCCGCTGGTGACCAATCCCATGCTGATGAAAAAGCTGCCCTACAACGCCGCACGCGACCTGCAGCCCATCATCCTGATCGAAGAGGCGCCGCTGATCCTGACCACGGCGCCCAACCAGCCGTTCAAGACCGTGGCCGAGCTGGTGGCTGCAGCCAAGGCCAAGCCGGGCACGCTGACCTATGGATCGTCGGGCGTGGGCGGCGCCCACCACCTGTCGGGCGAGCTGCTGGCCTTCCAGACGCGCACGGACATGGTCCATGTGCCCTACAAGGGCGGCGCGCTGGCAGCCACCGACCTGATGGGCGGCCACCTGGCCTTCATGTTCGAGATGGGCTATGCGGCCCTGCCCGCCATCCAGGGCGACAAGGTCAAGGCGCTGGCCGTGTCCAGCAAGCAGCGACTGAAGGTGCTGCCCAGCGTGCCCACGCTGGATGAGGCGGGCATCAAGGGCTTCGAGTCGTACAACTGGCTGGGCATGATCGCGCCGGCCAGCACGCCGCCGGCCGTGATCGAGCGCCTGAACAAGGCCGTCAACGAGGCACTCAAGGACGCCGAGGTGCGCGCCATGATCGAGAACACGGGCGGCATGGTCATGGGCGGCACGCCCCAGGCCTACGGCAAGTTCATCGAGGCCGAGCGCGCCAAGTGGGGCCCGGTGATCAAGAACGCCAACATCACGCTGGACTGAGCGCCAGCCCGCGCATCGCTTTTTCCCATTCGACAGAACCATCCATGAACACCAAGCAACAACTCAAGGCCCTGGCCGAAGCGCGCCGCGGCGTGCTCGTGCCCGGCGCATTCAACGCGCTGTCCGCGCGCGTCGTGGCCGATCTCGGCTTCGAGGCCATCTATGTGACCGGTGCCGGCGTGACCAACATGTGGTTTGGCCTGCCCGACCAGGCCTTCATGGGCCTGACCGACATCGCCGACCACACGGCCCGCATCCGCGACGCGGTGGATCTGCCGCTGATCGTGGATGCCGACACGGGCTTCGGCAACGCGCTCAACACCTACCATGCGGTGCGCACGCTGGAGCGCGCGGGCGCCGACTGCATCCAGATCGAGGACCAGATCAGCCCCAAGCGCTGCGGCCATTTCAATGGCAAGGAAGTGATTTCCACCGAGGAAATGCTGGGCAAGATCAAGGCCGCCGTGGACGCGCGCCGCGACCAGGGCACGCTGATCATGGCGCGCACCGATGCCTGCGCCACCCAGGGCTTCGAGGCCGCCGTGGAGCGCGCCCAGCGCTTTGCCGAGGCGGGAGCCGACATCCTGTTCGTGGAGGCCGTGACCCAGGCCGATGAGATCCGCGCCCTGCCCCAGCGCCTGTCCACGCCGCAGCTGATGAACATGGTGATCGGAGGCAAGACGCCCATCACCGACGCGGGCGAGCTGGCAGACCTGGGCTATGGCCTGGTGCTGTATGCCAACGCGGCGCTGCAAGGCGCCGTGGCCGGCATGCAAAAGGCGCTGGGCCAACTGCGCAACGAGCGCAGGGTGGACGAGAACCCCGCTGTGGTCGCCCCCTTTGCCGAGCGCCAGCGCCTGGTCAACAAGCCGTTCTGGGACGCGCTGGAAAAGAAGTACGAGTGAAGCACGAGCGAGGGCGGGCTGGCACAGCGCCACTCAGCCGCTCAGCCCCTCGCAGGCGCCTTCCACCCCTTGAGCGTCAACTCCAGCGCCTGCAGCGCCTGCTGCAGGCGCTCGGGGGGCGCCCCTTCCTCGGCAATCCAGAATGCCGACTCCACCAAGCAGCCATTGAGCAGGAGCGACATGGCCAGAGGATTGGCACGCACGATCACGCCGCGCTCCATGAGCTGCTCCAGGTAGCCGGCCACGAAGGCGATGCAGGCGCGGTGCTGCTCGCCCTGGTCCGTGCCCGTGAGCACGGCGCGCGCATCCTGCAGCACGATGCGGCGTATCTCGCCCTCCTGCGCCATGGCCAGGTAGGCGCGGCAGTAGGCCAGGAACCCCTCCCAGGGGTCGGCATGGTCGGCCAGCACCTGCTCCAGGCGTGCGTCCATCTCGGCATCCATTTGCGCCACCACGGCGGCCAGCAGGCCCGGCTTGCCACCGAAATGGTGGTACAGCGCGCCGCGCGTCAGCCCGGCATTGGCCGTCAATTCGTCCATGGAGGCCTGGGAATAGCCCTGGCTGCCAAAGGCCTCGCGCGCAGCCTCGATGAGCTTGGCGCGTGTCTCCTCGATCATGCTGGCCCGGCTTTTGCGCATGGCGCACTCCATTCACATACAAAACGTATGCCAATGATACGGCGCGTCATGGGCAGCCCGTAGAATCGCTGACATACGCCGCGTATGTGATTGCAGCGGCCTGTCTTTTCCGAGGTTTCCATGTTCCACGCCTACCGCCAGCTGTTCACCCAGCCCGGCACGGCCGCTTTTGTGCTGGCCGGTCTCCTGGCCCGCCTGCCCCTGTCGATGACGGGTATCGGCCTGATCACCATGCTGTCCCAGCAGCGCGGCGCCTACACGCTGGCTGGCGCGGTCGCAGCCTGCTTTGCGCTGTCCATTGCGGTGCTGGCGCCCCGCATCTCGGCCCTGGTGGACCGCCATGGCCAGCGCAAGGTCCTGCCCTGGGCAGCGGCCGTGAGTGCTGCCGCCATGTTTGCGCTGCTGGCCTGCGCGCATTGGCAGGGGCCGGATTGGCTGCTGCTGGTGCTGGCAGCACTGGTGGGTGCCCTGCCCAGCATGCCGGCCATGGTGCGCGCACGCTGGACCGTGCTGCTGCGTGGCACGCCCCAGCTGCAGACGGCCTATGCGCTGGAGGCCGTGCTGGACGATGTCTGCTTCATCGTCGGCCCGCCGCTGTCGGTAGGCCTGAGCATGGTGCTGTTCCCCGAGGCCGGGCCGCTGGCCGCCTCCTTGCTGCTGCTGGTGGGCGTGGCGCTGTTCGTGGCCCAGCGCCGCACCGAGCCGCCCGTGGACACATCGCAGCAGCGCACGCGCCAGCAGTCGCTGGCCCGCCATCCCGTGGTGCGCACGCTGGCGCTGTTCATGCTGGCCCAGGGCATCATCGTGGGCACCATCGACGTGGCCAGCGTGGCCTTTGCCACGCAGCAGGGCCAGCCGGCGGCAGCCAGCATCGTGCTGTCGTTCTATGCGCTGGGGTCCTGCGTGATGGGACTGGTGTTCGGCACGCTGCGCCTGCAGGCGCCGCTGCACCGCCAGATTGCCTGGGTGGGCGCCTCGGTGTGCATCACCGCCGTGCCCCTGCTGCTGGCCACCAATGTGTTCACGCTGACCCTGGCCGTGTTGCTGGCCGGCATTACCTTCGGGCCGACCATCACCGTGGCCATGGGCCTGGTGGAGCAGCAGGTGCCGCACCAGCGCCTGACCGAAGGCATGACCTGGCTGCTGACCGGCATTGCCATGGGCGTGGCCCTGGGCGCGGCCGCCGCAGGCTGGGCCACCGACCTGTGGGGCGCGCGCATTTCCTTCGTGGTGGCGCTGCTGGCCGGTGTCGCCATGTGGGCCCTGGGCGTGCTGGCCGCACGCCAGGCACGAGCGAAAGAGAGCCCGCCTGCCGAAGACGCAGCCGCTGCCTGCACCTGAACACGGCCCCAACGCCCGCGCCAGCCCAGACTGCTCAGGCCGCTCAGGCCGTGGCCATCAAGGCCAGCAGCTCGGCCAGGCGCTGGCGCATCCACAGCGCTTCGGCCCCGGGCGCCAGCCCTTCCAGCCAGAGCATGCGCACGGTCAGCGGCGGCAGCGCCAG
Organism: Delftia sp. Lp-1; assembly: GCF_020523835.1. Classification (NCBI taxonomy): domain Bacteria; kingdom Pseudomonadati; phylum Pseudomonadota; class Betaproteobacteria; order Burkholderiales; family Comamonadaceae; genus Delftia; species Delftia sp. Lp-1. The sequence goes on from NZ_JAJALJ010000001.1 coordinate 2,693,948, forward strand.
CCCCTCGCAGGCGCGTTGCCGCAGGTGCGGGCGCAGATCGCCGAACTCGGCAATGTTGACCGGCAGGATGGCCCAGCCCAGGCCATCGGCCACCATGTCGGCAATCACATAGAAGCTGTTGGAGCGCCAGACGGCGGGACTGAGCACGGTGTCCTCCACGCCCTCGATGTGCATCAGCAACTGGCGGTGCGCGGCCAGTTGCCTGCGCGTGAGGGCCGCCGTGCCATCGAGCACATGGCCCTTGGCCACGCAAATGGTCTGCGGCACGCTGCCGATATGGCGCTGGGCACAGGTGGCCGGCGCAGGCGCTCGGTCGAACTGGAAGGCGACCTGGGCACGCTGCGCCGCCACATGCTCGGCCACTTCGGAGGCCGTGCCGTTCAGCACGGTCAGCTCCATGGCCGGAAAGCGCGCCGCCAGTTCCTTGAACAGCTGGGCCAGCGGCACATAGGGCAATGCCTCGTCCAGCGCAACGGCCAGGCGTGCCTGCCCGCCTGCGGCCAGTGCGCGGGCGCGGTGGTCCATGGCCTGGGCCTGGTGCAGCAGGGACCGGGCCTCCAGCAGCATCACCTCCCCTGCCGCCGTCAGCTGCACGCGGCGCCCCACGCGGTCGAACAGCTCCAGCCCCAGGTCGGCTTCCAGCAGGCCGATAGCCGTGCTTACGGCCGACTGCGTACGTCCCAGGCGGCGGGCGGCCTCGGTCATGGTGCCGGCTTCGGCCACCGCCACAAAATGCTTCAGCCTGTCGAGTGTCCATTCCATCCATCAATTTTATGGATGGAATCAAACTTTGATGAATCATTTCATTGATGGAAACTGTGGTTTTCATCAAGAAGGAAGCCCTGGCCCACAAGGCCCGGGGCAAACAGGTGCTTTATGGCGTTCACAACGCAAACCCAGAACCCCGTTTCGGGGCATCTTCCAAAACCCCTGGCGGCCGATCCGCGCCGCTGGCTGGTGCTGGCCATTGTCTCGGTAGCGCTGCTGCTCATCGTCATCGACATGACGGTGCTCTACACGGCGCTTCCGCGCCTGACGCATGACCTGGCGGCCACGGCCTCGGCCAAGCTATGGATCGTCAACATCTACGCGCTGGTGGTCTCCGGCCTGCTGCTGGGCATGGGCACGCTGGGCGACAGGCTCGGCCACAAGCGGCTGTTCATGGCCGGGCTGTGCGTGTTCGGCGTGGCATCGCTGTGCGCGGCCTTTGCGCCCTCGCCCGCCCTGCTGATTGCGGCGCGCGCGCTGCTGGGAGTGGGCGCGGCCATGATGATGCCGGCCACGCTGTCCCTGATCCGCCTGAGCTTTGCCGATGAGCGCGAGCGCGCGCTGGCCATCGGCATCTGGGCCTCGGTGGCCTCGGGCGGTGCGGCCTTCGGGCCGGTGGTGGGCGGGCTGCTGCTCGAATACTTCTGGTGGGGCTCGGTGTTCCTGATCAATGTGCCCATCGTGCTGCTCGCCCTGCCCCTGGCCGGCTGGCTGATCCCCGCAGGCACGGCCACCTCGCAGCGGCCCTGGGACTTCATCGGCTCATTGCAGGTCATGGCAGGCCTGGTGGGCAGCACCTACGCCATCAAGGAAGCCGGCAAGCAATCGCCCGACTGGGCCCTGGCCGCCGTGGCCCTGGTGCTGGGCCTGGGCTTTCTCGCGCTGTTCGTGCGGCGCCAGCGCCGCAGCAGCGACCCGCTGCTGGACTTCGCGCTATTCCGCAACCCGGCGTTTGCCACGGCCGTGGCCTCGGCCCTGGTGGCAGCGGCCGCGCTGATCGGCATGGAGCTCGTGTTCAGCCAGCGCCTGCAACTGGTGCAGGGACTGTCGCCACTGCAGGCCGGCCTGGCCGTGCTTCCGCTGCCGCTGGCCGCCTTTGTGGCCGGCCCCGTGGCAGGCCACTGGCTGCCACGCCTGGGTGGCGCGCGCATGCTGCCGGCAGCGCTGTTGCTGTCGGGCCTGGGCATGGGCGGCTATCTGCTGGTCCACGACATGGGCTGGTGGCCGCAGGCGGCGGCGCTGGCCGTGCTGGGCCTGGGCATAGGCGCGGCCATGACCACGGCGTCGAGCACCATCATGCAAAGCGCTCCCGCAGACCGTGCCGGCATGGCGGCCTCGGTCGAGGAGGTGTCATACGAGCTGGGCGGCGCACTGGGCGTGACGCTGATGGGCAGCCTGCTGTCGGCCGTCTATGCAGGCTCACTGCACCTGCCGGAGGGCCTGGGCCTGGGCCTGGCCCTGCCCGATTCCGTGCGCGACAGCCTGGACGAAGCCCTGCTGGCTGCCGATCAGCTGATGCCCCAGGCCGCGCACCAGTTGACCGAGCTGGCACGCACGGCCTTCGGCCAGGGTTTCAGCGCCGTGATCGCCGGCGCCACGCTGCTGCTGGTCTGCACGGCACTGTGGACGGGCTGGTGGCTGCGCGGTCAGCGCCGCTGAGCCGTCGCCTTCCTCTCAAAAAGCAAAAAGCCCCGTCCGGGGCTTTTTGCGTTGCGTGCACATGGCGTGCACACGGCGTACCTGCGCTTCGATCAGGCGAAGTTCTGCTCGGCAAACTTCCAGTTCACCAGCTGGCCGAGGAAGGTCTCGACGAACTTGGGACGCAGGTTGCGGTAGTCGATGTAGTAGGCGTGTTCCCAGACGTCCACGGTCAGCAGGGCCTTGTCTTCCGTGGTCAGGGGCGTGCCGGCAGCGCCGGTGTTGACGATGTCCACCGAACCGTCGGCCTTCTTGACCAGCCAGGTCCAGCCAGAGCCGAAGTTGCCCACGGCCGACTTCACGAAGGCTTCCTTGAAGGCGGCGTAGCTGCCCCACTTCTTGTTGATGGCGTCAGCCAGTGCGCCGGTGGGCTCGCCGCCACCGTTGGGGGCCATGCAGTTCCAGAAGAAGGTGTGGTTCCAGATCTGGGCTGCGTTGTTGTAGATGCCGCCGGAAGACTTCTTGACGATCTCTTCCAGGGTCATGTTTTCGAATTCGGTGCCCTTTTGCAGATTGTTCAGGTTCACCACATAGGCGTTGTGGTGCTTGCCATGGTGGTACTCCAGCGTTTCCTGGCTGTAGTGGGGTGCCAGCGCGTCAATCGCATAGGGCAGAGGGGGCAAGGTATGTTCCATGGTGTTTCCTTCGTGGTTGAAATCTTTTAGGACGGGCCAGCACCTGTTGCGCAGAGCGCCTGCAGCGCCTGCCGTGACCGTCGCGCGGGGCCTGCACTGCGCGCATTGCTGCGAGCCCTGGCCCTCACGCACCCGAACGGGCATTGTAGGAACAACTTCGTGACCCTGCGGCGAAAGCGCGCGCCAAATGGCCCATCTTGGCCCGCTGCTGCGGGGGTGGATGTGAATTGACCTTGATCCGGCCAATCGGCCTACACGGATATCGCCTGCCGCCCGCCACTCCCTGCACGCCGAACGCTGCACACAGCGGGCCGCAGTTCAGAGCAGGCGCGGCTGCGTCACCACCAGGTCCAGGCTGCCGTCGGCCAGCTGTGCCTGCAAGGCCGTGCCCGGTGGCGCGCCGCGCGCCTCGGTCACGGGATGACCCTCGGCATCGGTCAGCAGGGCATAGCCGCGCTGCAGCACCAGGCGCGGATCCAGCAGCTGCAGGCGAAGCTCCATGCGCGCCAGGTGATCCGCGCGCCGGTCCAGGCCGCGACGCATGCCGGCAGGCAACTGCGCCTGCAGGCCCTGCCCCGCATGGTCCATGCGCTGCAACCGCAACTGCATGGCATGGCGCAGTCGCTGGGCCTGGCGGCTGAGCTGCAGCCGGCTGCGGGCCAGTTGCTCGCTGGGCCGGCCCAGGCGCTGCGCTGCCAGGTCAAGGCGCTGCTGCTGGCGGTCCAGCAGCCGCTGCACGGAATCCTCCAGGCGGCCCTGCATGAGCTGCAGCGCACCCATCCAGACCTCGCGCGGCTGGCTCACCAGTTCGGCCGCCGCCGTGGGCGTGGGCGCGCGCAGGTCGGCGCAGAAGTCGGCAATGGTGAAATCGGTCTCGTGCCCCACGCCGCAGATCAGGGGCACCGGGCTTTGCACGATGGTGCGGGCCAGGCGCTCGTCATTGAAGGCCCAGAGGTCTTCGATGGAGCCGCCTCCGCGCACCAGCAAGATGGTGTCGATGGGCGGCGCGCCGGCCACCGAGCCATCAACCGAGCCCGCGCCTTCCTGCGCCAGGCCATAAAGCCTTTGCAGCGCATCGATCAGGGAAGCCGGCGCCTGCGCGCCCTGCACCAGGGCAGGCACCAGCACCACGGGGATATGGGGCACGCGGCGGCGCAGCGCCGTGATCACGTCGTGCAGCGCAGCAGCCCCGGGCGAAGTCACCACGCCAATGCCGCGCGGCAGCGGCGGCAGGCTGCGCTTTCGGGCCGCGTCGAAAAGGCCTTCGGCCTCCAGTTGCGCTTTCAGCCGAAGGAACTGCTCGAACAGGGCGCCCTGGCCCGCACGCTGCATGCTCTCGACGACCAGTTGCAGGTCGCCACGCTGCTCGTAGACGCCCAGCCGGCCCCGCAACTCGACCAGTTCGCCGTCGCGCGGCGAAAAATCCATGAGCTGGGCCGCACGCCGGAACATGGCGCAGCGGATCTGCCCGCCCGCGTCCTTGATGCTGAAGTAGCAATGCCCGCTGGCCGCGCGGGAAAAGCCGCTGATCTCCCCGCGCACCGCCACCGGATTGAAGCGCGCCTGCAAGGCGTCGCTCACGGCGCGGCACAGCGCGCCGACTTCCCAGACCAGCGGCGCCGCTGCTGGGTTCACTGCGCCGAATGCACCACTCATGCGGCCTCCCGGTCTGCATGCAGTGCAACATTCTCCACAGGCAGGCGGATGCAGACCCGAGCAGGCACTTTGGCGGCAATTTGCAGAAGCACTCTCAAAAATACCTCGCAAGCAATTGATTCATAAAGATTTTTTTGCTGCAACAAAGAATTCACATTTGTCACAGTGTCCATTCGCCGCCGCAGCGGCGTTTGCGCAACCCGCTTGATAACAAAGTTATCCACAGAAATCTGTGCTATAGCGACCATCCAAAATCCCGAATATGGGGAGCCGCCCGTTGCCTGGATGCTGCGCCGGGTCACAGTTTTCAGGCGATCGCGGACACGAGACGCCTGGACCGGCCATATGGCTGGGCCATAATCGTCGGCTGCAGTTAAACGCGGGGGGAAAACAACTTGCTGTCGATCATACAAGCCGCAGGCTGGCCGATCTGGCCACTGATTGCCTGCTCCATCCTGGCTCTGGCCCTGGTCTTTGAACGTTTCGTGGCGCTGAAAACGGCCCGCGTGGCGCCGCCCGCCCTGCTGGGCGAGGCGATTTCCGTGTCCTCGCGCGGCCTGCCCAGCCAGGAAGTCGTGCAGCAGCTGTCCCAGAACTCCACGCTGGGCGAAGTCCTGGCAAGCGGACTGCGCGCCCTGCAAGCCCATCCGGACAGCAGCGAAGAAGAGCTTCGCGCCTCCATGGAAGGCGCCGGCCGCGCTGCTGCCCACACCCTGGAAAAGCACCTGAGCGCGCTGGCCACCATCGCTTCTGCCGCGCCTTTGCTGGGCCTGCTGGGCACGGTGATCGGCATGATCGAGATCTTCGGCTCGCAAGGCGGCGCATCGGCCACCGGCGGCGGCAACCCGGCGCAGCTGGCGGCAGGCATCTCCATCGCCCTGTACAACACGGCCTTCGGCCTGATCGTCGCCATTCCGGCGCTGATCTTCTGGCGCTACTTCCGCGCCCGCGTCGATGGCTACCTGCTGGGCATGGAGCTGGCTTCCGAGCAGTTCGTGCGCCACCTGGTGCGCGTCGGCGGCAAGTGAATCCGCAGAACCCGCACGCGAGAGACCTTCCATGAACTTCCGTCCCCGCCGCCGTGACGAGCCCGAGATCAACCTGATCCCGTTCATCGATGTGCTGCTGGTGGTGCTGATCTTTCTGATGCTGTCCACCACCTACAGCAAGTTCACCGAGCTGCAGCTGACCCTTCCCGTGGCCGATGTCGAGCAGCAGCGCGACCGGCCCCGCGAAATCATCGTCGCCATCGCCGCCGACGGCCGCTACGCCATCAACAAGACCGCCGTGGAAGACCGCAGCGTCACCGGCCTGACCCAGGCACTGGCCGCAGCGGCCGTTGCCGGCAAGGACAGCGTGGTCATCATCAGCGCCGACGCCACCGCGCCGCACCAGTCCGTGGTGTCGGTGATGGAGGCCTCGCGCCGCGCCGGACTGTCCCAGATCACCTTTGCCACGCAGACCTCGGCCAGCGCCGGGCGCTGAGGGCAAGGCCTCCATGCCCGGGAATGGCCCCGCCCCCGCAGCCCGGGGGCTTCGCGCGGCCTGGCGCCACCGCGGCCCGCTGGCCTGCGCCCTCTTTCCCCTGTCCCTGCTGTACCGTGCCCTGCTGGGCCTGCATCGGCTGCCCTATGCACTGGGTTTCAGGCGTGCAAGCCAGGCCGGCATTCCGGTCATCGTCGTCGGCAATGTGATTGCGGGCGGCGCTGGAAAGACCCCCGTCACGCTCGCCCTGGCCCGCCATCTGCGGGATGGCGGCTGGAGCCCCGGCATCGTCTCGCGCGGCTATGGCCGCAGCACGGACGACTGCCGCGAAGCCCATCCCGACAGCGCCCCCGCCGACGTGGGTGACGAGCCCGCGCTGCTGGCGCGCGCCAGCGGCGTGCCGGTCTTCGTGGCCCGCAAGCGCATCGAGGCCGTCCAGGCCCTTCGCGCCCGCCATCCCCAGGTAGATGTGGTCATCAGCGACGACGGCCTGCAGCACCTGGCCCTGGCCCGCGACATCGAGCTGTGCGTCTTCAACGACGACGGCATCGGCAATGGCTGGCTTCTGCCGGCCGGCCCGCTGCGCGAACCCTGGCCGCGCCCCGTCACCGCCGTGCTGCACGCGGGCGCCTGCCCGCCAACGGATGCGCCCGCCTTTGCCATGCATCGCCAACTTGCCGCTGAAGGCGTCAATGCGCACGGTGAGCGCATTCCCCTGGCGGCCCTGCGCGGACGGCCCGTGGAGGCCGTGGCCGCCGTGGCCCGGCCCGAGGCCTTTTTCTCCATGCTGGCCACTGAACAGGGTCTGGCGCTGGAGCACGCCCCGGCGCTGCCGGATCACTATAATTTTGAGAGCTTCCAGCGCCTGGGACGCAATGAAGACCCGCTGGTCTGCACCGAAAAGGATGCCGTCAAGCTGTGGCGCACCCATCCCCAGGCCTGGTCCGTTGCGCTGCAATTGCAGCTGCCGCCAGATTTCTGGGCGCTGCTGGATCAGCGGCTGCAGGCGCTGCGCAGGCCACGCGCCTGACTATCATCACCGTCTTGGCTGGCCGCCACGGCTCGCCCTCTCCCTCCAAAACACAGGATCCGCCATGGACGCCAAACTTCTCGAACTGCTGGTCTGCCCCGTCACCAAGGGCCCGCTGCGCTTTGACCGCGAGCACCAGGAACTGGTCTCGCGCAGCGCGCGCCTGGCCTACCCCGTGCGCGACGGCATTCCGGTGCTGCTGGAGGCCGAAGCCCGCACGCTGGACGACGACGAGCTCGAGGACTGATCGCGCCGCAAGGCCCGATTTCCGACAACGCCCGCGCCCGCACTTTCGACCTTCTCCGCAACGCACCATGCCCACCGCGCCCTTCACGGTTCTGATTCCTGCCCGCCTTGCCTCCAGCCGCCTGCCAGGCAAGCCCCTCGCAGACATTGCAGGCCTTCCCATGGTCGTGCGCGTGGCACAGCGTGCTGGCCTCAGCGGCGCCACGCGCTGCGTGGTCGCGGCCGATGACGAAAGCATCGTCGCCGCCTGCGCCGCGCACGGCGTTGCAGCCGTGCTCACCCGCAGCGACCACGCCAGCGGCAGCGACCGCCTGGCCGAGGCCTGCGAACTGCTGGGCCTGGATGGCGACGACATCGTCGTCAACGTCCAGGGCGACGAACCGTTGATCGCTCCCGACCTCATCGATGCCGTGGCCGCCCTGCTGCCGCAGCAGCCCTCGGCCAGCATGGGCACGGCGGCGCATGCCATCGACAGCCTGGCCGACTTCACCAACCCAAACGTGGTCAAGGTCGTCTGCGATGCCCAGGGCATGGCCCACTATTTCAGCCGCGCACCCATCCCCTTTGCGCGTGAGCATGCAGGCCAGGCATGGTGGGAGACGGCATCTGCAGCGGCAGCGCCGGGCCACCCCGGCTTCGCGCCCCTGCGCCACATTGGCATCTACAGCTACCGTGCCGGTTTCCTGCGCAGCTTCCCGCAGCTTTCTCCCGCCCCTACCGAGGTGCTGGAGGCGCTGGAACAGTTGCGCGCGCTGTGGCACGGCCACCGCATCGCCGTCCACCTGACGCCCCATGCACCAGGCCCCGGTGTGGACACCCCCGAAGACCTGGAACGGGTACGCGCCCGGTTGTCCGCCTGAATCCGATCCCGCATACGCCAATACAGATGCGCCAATGGCGATGCCCGGCATCGCCATTCACAACACAACTGCACATGCGGTTTTGTCGGACAGCAAAACGCAGTTTTTGGAGATTGCACAGGCGACAGTTTTGCCCTCTGCGTGTAAGCCAGTGTTAGCCCTGTGCGTGCTATCCTTGCCCGCGACAAAAATATGACGCATGGACTGTCCGCCCCGGTGGGCCGATCCGGCAGACAAGAATTTCTACTCTCCTCAAGGACTTCCATGAAACTGATTTTGTTGGGCGCACCCGGCGCCGGCAAAGGCACGCAAGCCGCTTTCATCTGCCAGAAGTACGGCATCCCCCAGATTTCCACCGGTGACATGCTGCGTGCCGCCGTCAAGGCCGGAACGCCCCTGGGCCAGCAGGCCAAGGCCGTGATGGACGCCGGCCAACTGGTCAGTGACGACCTGATCATCAATCTGGTCAAGGAACGCATCGCCCAGGCCGATTGCGCCAACGGCTTCCTGTTTGATGGATTTCCCCGCACCATTCCCCAGGCAGACGCCATGAAGGCCGCTGGCGTGAAGCTGGACTACGTGCTGGAGATCGACGTGCCCTTCGACGCCATCATCGAGCGCATGAGCGGCCGCCGTTCCCACCCCGCCTCGGGCCGCACCTACCACGTCAAGTTCAATCCGCCCAAGGTCGAAGGCCAGGACGACGTGACCGGCGAGCCGCTGGTGCAGCGCGAAGACGACAAGGAAGAAACCGTCAAGAAGCGCCTGGACGTCTACAGCAGCCAGACCCGCCCCCTGGTGGACTACTACCGCGCATGGGCCAAAAAGGAAGCCGCAGCGGCACCCAAGTACCGCGCCATCAGCGGCCTGGGCTCGGTCGAGGACATCACCCAACGCGCACTGGCTGCACTGGCTGAGTGATGCAGGCCATGTGCCACAACGAAAAAAGCACCCGCCGGGTGCTTTTTTGTTGACCGCCAGCATCTGAATAAATGCCGGCGGTGCCGCCCGGCTCAATCGCGCGGCTGCGCTGCCAGCGCCAGCATCATCGCAATCCGGGCCTTTGCCACGGGCAGCTGCGCCAGATCAGCCTCTGCCGGGTTGGTCCCAAGGCCGGAGGCCACGGGCAGGCCTTCGGCACAGCGCGTGCCCCGCCAGATCCAGACGCCCTTGTCGCGGGCACGCTGCAAGGCCGCTTCCATGCCTTCGTGAACCGTCGCGTTGCCCGTGCCAGCCACGACGATGCCACGCACGCCTGCCGCCACCAGCGCATCCACACCGCTGGCACGCGCCAAGGCGCCGCTGAACACCACCTCGACCCAGGGCAGCTCATCCAGCGCCAGCAGATCAGATGACATGGTCGCAGGCACCATGGCCCGCGTGGACGGTGCGGAGGGGGAGGACGGCGCATCGGGCACCAGCCAGCGCACACGCCCCTCCTCCAACAACGCCTGCGGCCCGCCTTCCACAGAACGCATTGCCTGCAGCCGGTAAGGATGGACCTTCTGCACCTGGGCTGCCGCATGCACCTCGCCGCCTGCCACCACCCATACGCCGCTGCGCCCGCCGCTGGCAGCCACGGTCACGGCATCGCGCAGATTCTGCGGTCCGTCTGCCAACAGGGAAGTGGCCGGGCGCATGGCGCAGGTCAACACAATGGGTTTGGTGGCCGGCAGCAGGCTGTGCAGCAGCCAGGCCGTCTCTTCCAGCGTGTCCGTTCCATGCGTGATCACCACGGCGCGTGTGTCCGCATCCTCCAATGCCTGCGTGCAGGCGCGCAGCAACGCGCGCCACACGGGCCAGTCCATATCCTTGCTGTCCACCTGCGCGATCTGCTGCGTCTGCACGGGTCCCAGCGCCTGCTGCTCCAGGTCCGGCACGGCCTCCAGCAGCGATTGCACCGTGATCTGCCCGGCCTTGTACCCCACGCCCTGCGACTGCGAATCCGCCCGGCCGGCGATGGTCCCGCCCGTGCCCAGAATCACCAACTTTGACTGCCCCACTTGCACCTCTTAGAAAACTGGTTAAAAATACAGATACTGTATAAATCATCAGATGGCCTCCCAGCCTGCCATCTGCCCTCAAGGACCGGACGCACGCCATGCTCGACCATCCCAAGCTCACCGCCCGCCAGCAACAGATCCTGGACCTGATCCAGGCCGCCATCTCCCGCACGGGCGCGCCTCCCACCCGCGCGGAAATCGCCAACACGCTGGGCTTCAAGTCCGCCAACGCTGCCGAGGAACACCTGCAGGCCCTGGCCCGCAAAGGTGTGATCGAACTGGTCAGCGGCACCTCGCGCGGCATTCGCCTGCGTACCGACACCGTGCGCAACATCAATGCCGCGCGCGGCACCAGTTTCGGACTGCCGCTGTCGGCCCTGGCACCGCTGATGCTGCCCCTGGTGGGCCGCGTTGCGGCGGGCTCGCCCATTCTCGCCCAGGAACATATCGACCAAACCTATTCCGTCGAGCCCAGCCTGTTCCAGACGCGCCCCGACTATCTGCTGCGCGTGCGTGGCATGTCCATGCGCGACGCGGGCATCATGGACGGCGACCTGCTGGCCGTGCAGTCCGCACACGAAGCCCGCAACGGCCAGATCGTCGTGGCGCGCCTGGGTGATGAAGTCACCGTCAAGCGCCTGCGCCGCACCACGCAGGGCGTGGAACTTCTGCCGGAAAACCCCGATTACCCGGTGATTCGCGTCGCCCCCGAAGAGGTCTTTGCCATTGAAGGCCTGGCCGTGGGGCTGATCCGCAACAGCATGTCCATGTAAGCCGGACTGGCGGCCCTTCTCAGGCCGCCTCACCCCATTTCACGCACCGCCCAGGTGGTAGGCGCGAAGCCTTGGAGCTTCGCCCTGGGCGGAGCTTTGCCCGCAAACCGCAATCCTGCCTGTGTCCATGCCTCTTTGAAACACGCCAACAGGAGTCGTCACATGGGATTCGCTCTGCCAACACTATCTTCTTTTTCCTTCCTGCGCCTGGCACATGGCATCCGCCTGACTGCGACCGCCATGGAGTCGGCCATGCCACTTGCACAAGCCCCTGCGTGCCAGCCATTACCTGCTGCAGCACCCGAGTCCGCCAACGTGATCTCTTTCAGCAAGGCACGCCGGCGCAGCCAGCAGCGCCGCGGCAAGGCCGCACGCGCTGCAGACCATGGAGATGCCCAGCTGATCCTGCCCTTGCTGCCGACGCAGCCCGCCCTGCAATCCGCACCTGAGCAGCCTTCAGGCCTGCGCATCATCCAGCGGTCGCCGCAGGAGCAGCCGGAATGCCTGTTCATCTCCGGGCGCATGGCCGATGTCTGCGCTGCGCTGGAGCGCATGGAGGCGCATGGCGGACCGGCAGCCAACTGAGGCCCGATGCAAGGTGTGCGACACACCTTGCACGACACAAACCTGGGCGGCGCGGACAGCGTGCCGCACGAGGAATCGGCCTGCGCAAAGCTGGTGCAGGCTGGCGGCCACCACTGCCCTGTAGCGCACATGCAACAAGTGGACGCCCTCTTTGCGGGAGGGGCGCAGGCCTGAAAGATAATTGATAAGCATTCTTATTATCTTTTGCAGCAGCGATTGCCACTGCGCCCGCCTCCTCCGCCCCAACCTTCTCCGTGCACAGCCTCTACCAGAACCACCATCCCTGGCTGGAAAGCCTGCTGCGCAAACGCCTGGGCAACCGTGACGATGCCGCCGACCTGGCCCAGGACACCTTTGTGCGCCTGCTGCGCTCGCCCCTGCCGCAGCAGGACATCCGCGAACCCAGGCGCTACCTGGCCACCATCGCCCGGGGCCTGGTCGCCGACCTGTTTCGCCGCCGCACGCTGGAGCAGTCCTATCTGGACTATCTGGCCCAGTTGCCACAATCACTGGCGCCTTCGCCCGAAGAGCAGGCCATCGTCCAGCAAACCCTGCTGGATGTGGACCGCATGCTCCAAGGCCTTCCTCCCAAGGTTCGCGAAGCCTTCGTGCTGGCCCAGTTCGAGGAACTGAGCTACCCAGAGATCGCCCAGCGCCTGGGTGTATCGCTGCGCACCGTCAGCAACTACCTGACCCGGGCGATGGAGCATTGCTGCCTGGTCCTGGCATAGCCACATGGGCGAGAGACATCTGGAAGGCAACGACCGCCGCGCCTTGCATGAGGCCGCCGCCTGGCACGTGAAACTGCGCGGCGCCTCTGCCACAGCGGGCCTGCAACAGGACTGGCAGAAATGGCATGAGGCCGATCCCGCCCACCAGCGCGCCTGGCTGCGCGTGCAATCCGTCACCGCGCAACTGTCGCATCTGCCCGCACCCCTGGCGCGCCAGGCGCTGGGCCGTCGCGCCTCGCCCACCCGCCGCTCCGTGGTGCGCGGCGTGGCTCTGGGCCTGGGCAGCGGCGCCACGGCCTGGATGGCCTGGAAAGGCGCACCACTGGGAAGCTGGCAGGCCGGGCAGCGCACAGCCACGGGCGAGCGCCGGGATCTGACGCTACCCGACGGCTCCCTGGTGGCCCTGGATACGGCAACCGCCTTGGACACCGTTTTTGACGACCGCCAGCGCCTGCTGCGCCTGCACCGGGGCCGCATCCTCGTCGCCACCGAGCCCGACGCGCTGGGCCGCCCCTTCAGCGTGCAGACCCCGCAAGGCCACGTACTGGCCCTGGGCACGCGCTTCACGGTCCATCTTGCGGACGATGGCCTGTGCCATGTCACCGTGCAGGAAAAGGCCGTGCGCCTGCAGCCTCTGGACAGCGAGGCGCCCTCCGCGCAATTGCAGGCCGGACAGCAGGCCGCCTTCTCGTCCAGCGCTACCCAGCCGCCCACGTCCGCAGACCCCTTTGCAGCCAGCTGGCATGAAGGCGGCCTGGTCGCGCTGGACATGCCGTTGGGCCAGCTGATTGACGCCCTTGCCCGCTACCGGCCCGGCTACCTGGGCTGCTCGGCCGAGGTCGCCGGGATGCTTGTCTCGGGCGCCTTTCCCGTGGATGACACGGATCGCGCCCTGGCCGCGCTCGTCAGCCGCTTTCCTCTGCAACTGCGCACCCGTACCCGCTATTGGGTGGAGGTGCAAGCGCGATCAAGCTGAGATGATGGGATGAGGCCGTGGCGAAGTCTCTTGTCCAGGCCGGCACTTCAGACCGGCGCATACGGGTGATGCACCACGTCGAAGCCCTCCTCGTCGGAGGGCGCGACAAAGTAGCTCGTGATCAGGTCGAATTGCTCATCGCTGGCCTGAAACGGATGCTCGCCCGCCGCATTGCGCACACGCAAGCGCTGCTTGCAGACCTCGTCAGGCACATCCAGAAAATGCAGGCGGTGCGAGGCGCCCACTTTCTCGAACACGCTGCGCGCCCAGCCCCGCCCCTCAAGGGTATTGGCCGGAAAATCCAGCACCACCGACACGCCAGCGTCCAGCAGCGCCTGTATATGCGCCCCCATCAACCCCTTGAGCCGCGTGCTGCAACGCACGTAATCGGCCACCGACTGCATCTCGCCGGGGTACAGGCCGGCCAGCCAGGAATCCTCGCTGACCAACACCGTTCCGGGCCCGGCCGCCAATTGCCGCGCCAGCGTTGACTTGCCCGAGCCGATCTTGCCGCAGACCATGTGCAGCGTGGCAAGCCGCGCGTTGGCGGCAGGGGCATCGGCATATTCTGCGCAACGGGGCCGGGACTGTTCGGAAACCTGCATATCCATCTCCTGAAAGGCTTGAGAAAACCCGGAGACGGAATGAAAAAACCCGCCTCCTCTGGGCGGGTTGCATGGCGCTGAAGGCCGCTGGCTAACCCACCATCCGATGGATGGTGCGAATAATCTGCGTTGCGTTCAGGCGGGCCATGGCGCACAGCATAGCGCAATCACGGTGTCTCAATGGGCCACCATGCGCACCAGCCCCAACCCCGCAAACAGCGCAGCCACGCCCAGCACCAGCGAGCCCAGCGCATACAGCACGGAGGCCAGCCAGTCGCCACGCTCATACAGCATGCCGACCTCCAGCGCGTACGTCGAAAACGTGGTGAAGCCACCCAGAATGCCCGTGGTGATGAACAGCCGCGCACTCTGCGGCAGCGATGTCTTGAGCGCAAACCACTCCACCACCACCCCCATCACGAAGGCACCCAGCACATTGATCGCCAACGTACCCAGTGGATACGCACCGCCCACCAGCCGCAGTGCGAGCAAGTTCGTGCCATGCCGGAGCGCAGACCCCAGGCCGCCTCCAACGAACACCAGAATGAAACCGTAGAACCCCATGACCGTCCTTTCATCGAATAACCGGGACGGGCGTGCCGGGCAAGATCAAGACATGGCCCCGCCACCGGCAGGACCCATCCCACCAAGGCAGGAGCCATCAGCCCTTCGCAGGGCGGTTTCGGGAAGCTCCATTCCCATCGTGCAGCGAGTGCTGGCTGCGGGGGCGATTTTACTCTGGACCTGGCAAGCGGCAGAGGTGTGAGATTGCGTTGCAGACGTTGGCCGTACCCTCCAAATGACCAGCGGCACAATGCAACAATGAAATTCATCGTGCTCCTGATCATTGCAGCGGCCTTGCTGTACGGCACAGCAAGGCTTTCCAACATTCACATCGGTGAGCGCGCCGCAGGCGGCCATGACGGCACATCGACCACAGCACAAGAACGTTTCAGGCACGCCGAGAAGGAGGCTCAGGAGACCGCTGAAGCAGCCCGCCGCGCTGCCCTGCGGGACGCCGAGTGAAGCGGGCCATTCGAGCCAAGACGAAAGTTGCCGGGCATGCGGGTCAAAGGACTATTCTTCGTCTGTAATCCGGATCCGATCAGGCCCATCAATTCATCGATATGCATATGCGACTCTTGACCACAGCAATCTTTACAGCACTTTTCGCATTGCCTGTCGCAGCCCAGGTCTTTCAATGCAAGGATGCTTCTGGAAAGTCGACTTTCTCAGACAGTCCTTGCAGCAGCACTGACACTGGCGCCCTGATACAGCGCAAAAAATCGGACGATGAGATCTCCCGTGAACGGGCTGATGCAGCACAGGCGAATGAACAAAAGTATCAGCGCCAGATGAACGAAATGCAGCAGCGCCAGATCGAGAGCCAGCAGCGTGTCATAGAGCAGCAAGCCCGCCAGACAACTGCTCCTGCGCCCGAGCAGCTCGGCGCGTCCCTTCAGTGCAAGCAGGCGCGCAAGGAGCTGGAATTCGTCTCCAGCATTCGCGCCATTTCCCAAGACGAAAAACGGATGCGGACCAATGCCGCGATCACGGGTGTCAATGCTGCATGCGGCTCAAATACGCCCCTGATGCAGGAGCCGCCGAAGGTAATTGGGACACCGCGAGTACCCCACTCCATTCAGCAACCAGTTTCTCAATGAGAATCCGGCACGGAACTGCCAGATATCGAGAGAAATCATGACTCCCTCGCGCCACTCACCAGAGGGGAACATGTTCAGGCATTCTCCTAATGCCACGCAGCCTCTTCAGACCGCCGCCAACCCGGTCTTCACCGAATTTGCCAACAGGCGGCCATCCACAAAGCCTTCTCGACATCGTCGTCGCCAAGACGTTCCAGTGTGTAAGCCACTGATACGGTTGCGCGGAGCCGACCTTGGCCTGCCTGCGTTCGTTGGATAAGCCACGGGGCGAGCGGAGCAAGATGCAGCTTGCCATTCGGAAGCAGCCTGTGCGGCTGACATGGTGGGCCAACGGCCGCACTTCGCCGGTTTGAGCCTTAGCATCTGCGAGGCTTCTGTAACGACAGGTCCAAGATTTGGTACTGACCGAAGCCTCCAGCCTCAGGTAGGCGCAAGCTTGAACGACAATGTGTTCGCCGGGCTTCAGGGCCTTGGCTGCGCGAGTCTCATAGAACCTTCAAGCAGCCCAGTTCAGGCAAGTGCCGACGATGCCGAAGACAGAGCGCAACGACAGATTAAAGTGTTTGCCGACAACATCTTACGCGGCAAACCGGAGATAAATCAAAGGCTTATGACAGATTCACAGGCAATGAACATCATCATTCTTGAAGAAGCCTTCTCCCTCTGATTATCAGAACATTCTCCAAAAGCTACACAAGAACCTACACCGCATTCAGCGGGGAGCGGGTTCTGATTCTGCTTATTCCTCAACTCTTAGAGCGAACAGTTGCTCGGCAGGCAGCAGGTCCTCTTCCTCAGGCTTCTCGGCCCCGCTCCGCAGTGCTCCCAGCGGCGGCGGCTTGATAAGCGTGTCATCCTAGACGGCTGTGCCATGTAGCCAGGTATTCCAGTAGCCGGGTTCCAGCATCACGCCCCCTTGCTTTCCTTTCATGGCCGGTGCATTAGCGCCAGCACTGGTGCGGTGCAGTTGGAGCAGCGAGCTGGCTGAGCTCTATGGCTGGCAGCCCCACCCGAGGCTGCACGTCCCCGGCGCCGGGCCGGTATACGTCGTTCGTGCACTATGGCCGCCTGCCGTTCCCCGATGCACGGCGCTGGACCGGCGCGCTCTGGGCCGATGAGCGCGGACTCAAGACGGCTGACGGGCCGCACGACACGGCGACCGATTCGCTGGACTGGGATATGGAGCAGTGCCCCGCGGACTGATCGAGCACCATTGTCTGCCTACAATGCGGCCTCCTTTACACATAGAAACAATCATGGTCATCAAGAAAACACTCGCGCTTGCAGCTCTGACCCTCGCGGCCGGCACATCGCATGCTTGGAATTTGGTTTACTCGCACGATGCCAGCGGCACGCCTACGGCAGGGTCGCTGCAGACGCTGCGAACTGCTCTAAATAATGGCTCCAGCTTGAAGGTTCAACTCACATTTCCGAATGTACAGACATGGACTCTCTATTGCACTCAGCACGGCGTAAAGGCCGATGCGTCTCAAGCAGTTGTTTGCCTAAGCAATACCAGTCTTGGCATGGATGTGCGAGTAGGCTCTAATTTTGGAGTTGTCGGGTTGCCTCCAAGCTCAACAAACTACGCAGTTAATACAACTGGTCAGTTTGTTGAGACCAATATCAATCACAGTAATGGCGCGATAGTCAACAGAACCGTAAGCAATATTTCAATGCAGTGGTTTGTTGATTAATTAAGAAAATCTTATCCTTCGAAGAATTATGAACCTCGAAGATATATTCAAAAATACCGCAGTACGCCAACAATAAAATTCACTTTACACATCGAGAACCATGATTCCCAAGAAAACTATTGCCGCTATGGCCATTACTCTCAGTGCTGGCGCATCGCATGCATGGACGTTGGCATACGCACATGATACGAACGGTGCAGCGACAGCGGGTTCTTTGCAAGGGCTTCGGAACGCCGCCTCGAATGGCGCATCTGTGAAGGTGGTGGCGGTGCTGCCTGGGGACCAAGACTTCCAGCTCCCATGCGCTCCAGTGTCCATACACATGGGAGCTACGCAGGAAGTCGTCTGCATTGGCAGTATGGATCTTAGGACCTATGGAGAGACCGGCGCCCAATTTGGTGTGGTGATAGGCCCTCCTCAGTCCATGCAGTTCAAGGCAAATACCGCTGGCCAATTCACCCAGAACAACATCAATCTTGGCACAGGCGCCCTGATCTCCACATCGCAAACGCGCTACGCCATGCGGTGGTACGTTCAATAAATCACCGGCCGCGTGCAAGCGAATCCCTGCCCAAGCCAAAAGCACCGTCTACAACTCCATTTCCTTCACACATGAAAAAAATGCTTATCAAAAGATCTCTCTGCATATCCGCCATTGCTTTTCTGGCAAGCAATTCTTACGCTTGGAATCTAATCTACTCCAATGATGCAAATGGCGCGACAACAGCTGGCTCCCTGCAAGCTCTTAGAACTGCAGCCATTAATGGCGCCTCTATAAAGGTAGTGGTTTTTGATGCAGGAGCGCAACATTGGCATGCACCATGTGCGCAAGTCTCTGTGAAATACGATAGTACACAGTCTATTGTCTGCCTGGGGAACGTGGATCTGCTTATAGACAATACCGCAGGAGCACAATTTGGAGCCGTGCTAAGCCCTCCTCGATCTGCGAACTTTGCTGCCAATACACTTGGTCAGTACGCTCAGGCAGATATACAAAAGAGCAATGGCGCAATACTTTCGCGAACAACGAGAAGCTATCCGATGAGCTGGTATGTCGATTGAATTTACAGCAACGCCTTAGTCCATTCGTGCAGCGTCTGAGGGTGGCATCAGCGGCCAGGCGGCGCCAAGGGTCTGGACATCAGCTGCGTGCCCTGCAGCCTTTGCTGCCATGCCCCCATACGCTGCGCGGCAGTCTTCAAATACGACTCCGAGGGCAGTGGCGTACTCAAGGACGGCAGCGGGGGGAGCGCTGGCAAGTCGGCGGGCGGCATCTGCGGATTGCTCGCGCAGGCCGTCAGAGACAGTGCGGAGCTGGTCAAGATCACGGCGCAGCAGCGCCTCGCGGTCACGGGCGGCATTGAGAGCTCCTTGGTATTTCGTGTTCATGGCCTGCTCAGCGCTGCGCACGCGGGCGTCGGCCGCGCGCTGGGCCGTGCTGGTGGCCAGCTGCTGGGTGGTGGCTTCCAGCTTGGCCTCGGCCAACTCGGCGCCCAGGCGCGCACCCTGGAACTGCCACGCCAGCACGGAGGCCAGGACTGCTGCCGCGAGGTGAGTGAAGAGGGCCGGGCTCATAGCAACCCTGAGGCCCAGCAAATCGCCAATCCCAGCCCAACGCCAACAACACCTGGAAGAGCGAAAAAGAGCAGCGTGTCTATGAGCGAGTCAACGAGTGTGTTCATGAGGCAGCCCTCCATTCCAGACAGATCTCGGCGTTGGCATCGCCGCGCAGCTGCAGGCCGGGCAGCACGGTAGACAGGCCGGCCACAGTTCCCCGGTTCCAGCGCGGGTTCTCGCGGCAGGCACCGGCCAGGTCGCCGGCATTGGCCTTGCGCAGCAGCGTGCTGGTGCTCAGGTTGGCCGCACCCTTGTTGTGGATGAAGTCGATGAACTGGCCCTGCACGAAAGGGGCGTAGCTGGCCCAGCGCGTGAACAGGCGACGGGCATCCTGCTCGGCAGCCAGGTAGCGCCCGCGCTCCAGGTAGTAGCAGTCGGATGGGCTGTACCAGCGCCCGGCCACCACGCCCACGCCGGTGATGCCGTTGCAGACCGTGAGAGGCTGCCCGCGCCCCAGCTTGTCGATATAGGGCGTACCGATGTGCTTGCCCGAGGATTCGTAGAACTGGCCCAACACCATGGCCACCTTGACCGCGTTGCTGGTGCTCGAATCTGCCGCCACGGTCTGCACGTACTGGTCGCGCAGGGCCTCGTCGCTGGTCTGCTGGGCCACGTATGCGCCCGTGCCGCCCAGGCCGGCGAGGATGGCCAGGGCCGCGAGCCGGCTGGACAGGAATGCAGGGACTTTGCTCATGGCGCTCCCCAATCCGTTTCAGGCTCAGGCTTCAGCACAGCCAGGCGCGCGAGGCGCTGCCGCTGCTGGGCGCGCTGATAGTCCTGGCGCCACTTCCAGATCAGGTAGCCGGCCTGCAGCACGATGAACGCCAGCGAGGCAACCACCAACCATTCACTGAGCGGCAGCCCCCAGACCTTGAACACCCCAGTGGCAGCAGCGCCTGGCGTGGCATGGACTGCGGCATTGGCCAGGTCCTGCCGCTGCTCGGCGCTCAGGTGCTGGTGGATGCCCATCAGCGCGAGCAGGGATACGAGGTGTTTCTTCATGGCCCCGATGATTCCGGGGCCGGGCCGCGCTGGCGAACCCTACACGGGGGCCGCAGGCCAGCCGACCGCGACGTCGATCTGCGACAGCGCCAGGGCGTCGTCGGCCACAGCGTCGATCTGGTCCTCGATGCGCTGGCGCGTGCCCGTCAGCAGGCCGTGCACTTGGCGGTATGCGTCATCCTTGGCCCGGATGCGCTCGGCCAGCACCAGGCGGTCCAGCCCGCGCGCCAGCGCTGCGGCATCGATCCAGGGCGTTGCGGCTGCGGGGTCGGCCTCCAACGCCCTCGCCTCTTCCGTCTGTACCGGCCAGGATTCCCGCTCGCTCAGCGGGTAGCCTGCGGCGATCACCTGGATGCGGCGCCGGTACTCAGCGGCCAGGGCCAAACGCAGGCCCGCCGCGATCTGGGCTGCCGGCCGCAGTTCGGCAGGTAGCGGCACGCCGCCGGCTGCGAGCCAAGCGCGGTAGGCCGCCGCGTCAGGGCTGGGAGGGAACTCTGGCGCCGAGACCAGAGGAATCGTGGCGCGAACACCGTCAGTCCAGAGGTAGACGTGCCCGGCGTCTTGCGAGAGCTGGTAAATCATAGGTAGATGCCTGTCCCGTCTGTTGACCCTGCAGCATCCCCAGGCAGGTAATTTGCGCCCGCCCCGTAAACGCGGATGAGCCCGTTAAATGCAACGTAATACCGTGCGCCCGTGGCAGACCCGGTGAATGTGACGCCAAACACGCGCATCTCTGACCCGAGGCATTCCAAAAAAGAGGCAGAAAATTCAAGTGACCCTACAAGGGTGCACGGCTGATTCGTTACTAGGAAGAATGAATAAACAGAAGCCGAGATGTGATACGGCGAACTGCCAGTTATTCGCCAGGGCGCTTCAATGGAAAGTCTTGCTCCGGCGATCAGGAACATGTGCCTGGACGAGCACGCGCCGAACTCCATCGTGCCGCTGAATGCAACAACAGTGGCTCCCCGCAAGTGCAGCCCTGTACCGCCAGTGGTGTTCTGAAGCTTCAGGCCACCCAACTTCCAGGCGCCAACATCCTCACCTAATATGCAATCTGGCGCTGTTGTCGTAATCGTCACATTTGCAGGCGTGGTCGTATCACCTGTTATTGCAATTGGCACACTGCCAACATATTTCTTGAGGACGATGCCCGCATAAGTTCCGGAAGCGATAGAGATGGTAATTTGATAAATGGACCCATCAAGGGCAGCCGCTGTATCTATAGCCTTTTGGATCGTGGCAAACGCTCCGCCCGCTGTATTGCTGAGCCCGGTATTGCTATCGTTGCCATCAGTGCGGACGTAGTAGGTACGCGCGGCGGTGAGCAACTCGCGGAACACCAGTTGCTCCCGAGAAACGATGTCCTTGGCCTCTGTGCGTCGGCCGACGTGCTTCATAAGGTCAGCCCGTAATGGTTGCCCGGTACTGGCCCGTGGTCGGCGCCACAGCGAAAGTCAGCTGCACTGTGTTCACCCCGTTGGCGACCCAGTCGCACAGCACGCCGGCATTCGTCGCGGTCTCCCGCACGCTGACCACCACGTCCTGGGTGTTGAGGCTGTGAGTCACGGTGATGGTCGTGGCCGTGCCGTCGCCCACGGTGGCCGAGGCCTTGCGCGCCACCACACCGGTATCAACAGCGATGACACCGGCGCTGATCGTGATGCCGTTGCCCGCCGTATAGCTGGCCCCGCCGCCGACCTGAGCAAACACCAAGGCTGTGGTGCCGATGGTGATCGGCGCGTCCGTGGTCATCAGCCAGACTTGGTTGCCTTGTGTCGTGCCCTCGGAGACAAAGACCGCGGCGCCCAGTACTTCGCTCGCGGCGTCGAAGTCCGTGGCCCGTGTCCATGCGCCGGAGGCGGCCAAGTACACGCCGTTGGCAGAGCCCGTGGTCTGGTTCTTCACCAGCACCCGGTCGCCGGCCACGATTGACACGCCGTCAATGGTCTGAGCGCCGGACAGCGTGATGTTGGCCGTGGTGGCGGCACGCGCCGGCTCCTTCCATTTGTAGCCCTGCACTGCCGCGTCGAGCTGGGCCTTCGTGACAGCGTCCTGCGGGTTGACCGCGTCGGCCAGGTTGATGACCCGGTTGCCCGAGGCGTCGAGGTTGTTCGTGATCTTCATGGCTGGGCCCTCAGTTGCAATAGGCGCGGCCGGTCAGCGGCACGCTGTGGGTGATCTGGACGATGTCGGCGTCCGCGTAGCGGACATCGGGGTAGAGCTGGCCGCCGAGGTTGTCCACGACGGTGATGGAGGGGTAGCGCCCCAGGTTGTGGGCAACGGTCCAGACGGCTGCCGGGACGCTCTGGATGTGGGTGTAGGTCGCGCCAGCGCCGCCACCGGGCGGGCCTTGGGGGCCCTGGGGGCCAGGGATGCCCCGCGTCACGACGACAGCGGGCGGCGCCGGCTGCTGAACCACATGGGTCTTGCCGCCCTCGCGCGTCACCACGACAGAGGTCTGCCGCTCGATGACGGCGGCCGAGGGTTCGGAAGAGACGACGGTGGTCACCGGGTGCTCTCCGGGTACAGGGCGAAGTGCAGCTCGTACTGCCGCTCCACGTCACCGCTGGGGCGCGTGATTTCGATCTGGCCAATGCAAGAGGTCCAGCCGGGCGCAATGGGCCCGTACACAAAGGCGGCGGTCTGCTCTGCCGTCATCAGCAGGCGCAGCCAGGGGCCGTCCAACTCGATCCCGCCATTTGCCGTGCTCAGTTCCAGCAGCACCTCCGGGTCATCGATCTCGCGCCGCAGCTGCATGCGGGCCGTGCAGCCGGTGTAGTCCTCGGGCACCTTGTCGGTATCGGGCACTGGCTCGCCGCTGCAGGCCTTCACCAGCTGGCCGCATTCCTCTCGCACCGGATACGGAACGGTCACGCGCTCCAAGGGTGCGCGGAAGGTCGCGCCCTGGTAGATGGTGTAGTCGAGGCATGCCGGGGTTGTCATGCCCCGCAGTGTTCCCGGGAGGGTCGCTGGAGGCGAACCCTAGCCGGGGGGCGGTCAGCCGTCGCTGCTCTTGATCGCCACGGAGTTCAGTCCGGCCATGGCCTGGCCCGCGACCTGGCTGTGCGTGTTGGCGTTGGCGGCGGCAAGTTGCGTGATGGCGGCCTGCATGCTCTGCATGCTCGACTGCTGCACGGTCTGGGCGCGCATGCGCGCATCGGCGTAGCTCACGTTCACATCCGCCTTGGAGCGGTAGAAGGTGGCTGCCATCTGCGCGTAGCTGACGGCCGCAGCGGTCTGGGCCTGGTAGGCCATGAGCTTCTGGCGGTCGCCTTCGAGCTGCGTGCGCGCCAGCTCGCCACGTGCGGCCACGATCTGCCCGTACTCGCGCAGCGCCATCTCGTGCACGCGCGCCCGGGAGTCATTGGTGATCGCGGCGGCCCGCACAACCTCGACCTTGGCGTCGATGCCGGCGCGGTAGGTCTGAATGGCCTGGCCGTCTGCCCGAACCTGGGCGTCGTACACGCGCACCTGCAGCTCCTGGCCTTCCAGCGCAGCGCGGTAGCCGGTCCATTCTGTGGCCTTGGACTGGACCTCGGTGGCGCGGGTCTGCACCTGGGCCTGGAACAGTTCCAGCTTGAGCTTCTCCAGCCCAGCGCGGCTGACGATGGCATCGATGCGCGCACGATAGACGTTCGCCAGGGACTGCAGCGACTCCATGCGGGCGCGGTAGACGTTGACCTTGGCCATGTCCACCTGGGTCAAGGCCTGCAGCGCATCGACCTCGGCCTTGTACAGGTCGATGGCCGCCATCGCGCCCTTGAGCCGCACTTCGTACAGCGCAACCTGCGCACGCCAGGCGTCGAGCTTGGCGCCGAAGGCCTTGACCGCGATGTTGTAGGCCTCCACGGCCATGCCCACGACGGCCTTGGCGTGCTCCAGCGCCTGTCCGTTGATCTGCACCAAGTTGCCGTGATAGCTGAGCATGGCCGCGAGCACGGACTGGCGCAGGTTCATCGAGGTGCTGATGGCGAACTGCAGGTTGGCCTGTTCCATCTCGGCCTGCTTCACCACCAATTCGATGTTGGCCCGGGCCAGGTTGTCGGCGGCCGCCTGGCGCGCCTTTGCAGCCACCGACAACAGTGCGCCCGGCGGCAGGGTGTAGCCCCGGTCTGCAGCGTCGGTCCAGGCCGCATCGCGCACACGCCGGTACTCGCCCAGATGGCGATCCTTGGCCCGCTCGATTACCGCGCGCTCGACATCGCCACTGAACCCGGAGCCGCCGGCCATTAGCTGGGACAGGCGCAACTCCATCGTCTCCATGCTGGAGTGGTAGCGCGGGCAGTACCTGGCCAGCATGGCGTCGAGCTGGCCGTCCAGCACCGACATCATCGCGGCGCTGGCTCCGCGCTGGGTGGTCTCCAGCTGCGCTGCCAAATCCGTGGGCGCTTCGGCATCGAACACGGGCGCAGCAGAATCGAACACCGGCAGCACGATGGTGGGCTTGTCGGGCGCTGCCCGGTCCTGGATCTGCGGCTCGGCGACCAGGGGATTGATGAGCTGGTCGGGCGGGTCGGGGAACTCGTAACTGGTGTTGATCGAGGGCGCGGAGATGGAGAAGTCCGCCAGCGGGGCCGGCGACGAAGGCATCGTGATGGTGGGCACCACCGCCGTGGCGACCGGCAGCCCGCTGATGTCGATGGGGCCGATGTCCTGGAACTGCGGCGCAGCGCCTGGAGCCTGGGGCAGCTGGAAGTCCACGCCGGCAAACTCGGGCACGGGCTGCAACACCGGCGGCTCCAGCGGCTGGTCGATGGGCTCCAGCTGCGGGTCGGGCTGCAGGTAGCCGATGCCCGTGATCATGTTGCTCACGTCGCGCAGCGCCTGCTGCGAGTCCGAAAGCACCTGGGCCGCAAAGCCGCGCTGGTCGTCAATGATTTCTTCTACCGATGCCATGGTCAGATCCTCCGTGTCTTGTTCACGACCTCAGCCTCGAGGTCGTCAATGGTCAGCGCGCCGCGGCCGGAAAGCTCCAGTGCGTAATAGCGCGCGTCCAGTCC
The DNA here is from genome assembly GCF_020523835.1 of Delftia sp. Lp-1. Classification (NCBI taxonomy): domain Bacteria; kingdom Pseudomonadati; phylum Pseudomonadota; class Betaproteobacteria; order Burkholderiales; family Comamonadaceae; genus Delftia; species Delftia sp. Lp-1. The sequence continues at coordinate 2,718,982 of NZ_JAJALJ010000001.1, forward strand.
CTTGCCGAACTTTTGCCGGTAGTTCTGGGCGCTGGAGCCTCGCGGGGTGTCGTAGGGATAGCGCTCCTGGCACTTCTCGCCCACGGCGAGCACGAAGCGGCTGCAGGGCGGCATGCGGCCACCGACGTAGCAGCTGACCCAGGCCTTGCGCTGGGCCGAGCCGAAGTCCGTTGTGCCGGTGTGCAGGTGCCAGGCGATGGGCTGGCCGGCATCCGTGGCGCCGCCCAGGAAGTACAGGCCATCGGCGGCCATGGCCACGTAGCGGCCGCGCCAGCGCACGATGCGCGTGAACGGGAATGCCGTGTAGCGCGTGACCTCGTTGCCCCCGGCCTCCAGCTGCGTGCGCAGATTGATGGCATACCCCTCGTGCACTACCGGCACCTCGGCCGTGGCCACCAGCAAGGCGCGCGCGGCCGGCGCCACCAGCACGATCTCAGCCCAGCCACCGGCAATCGCCGCGGGCGCTACCAGGTCAAAGCTGGCCGTGGCCTCGCCATAGGCCTCCAGCTGCACCACGGGCATCGGGCACACCAGATGGATCTGCGCCAACCCCTCGGTAGAAGCCTCCAGGCTCACCACGGCAGCCGGTGCCACGAGCTCGATGCGCGCGCCACCCACGAATTCGGCACGCGCGGCAGGCGCCACGAGCGCAATCTGCGCCAGGCCCTCCACCGTCGCTTCGAGCAGGACCTGCGGCATCGGGCACACCAGCTCAATGCGTGCGATCTCGCTGACCGTGGCCTGCAGGCTCATGACGGGAGACGGCGCGACAAGCTGCACCTGGGCGCCGCCCATCAGCGCTGCCACGGCGGCAGGCGCCACCAGCTCAATGCGGTTGGAGGCGTCCGATCCCGTCAGCGCCACGCGCGCGGCCGGCGCCACGAGCTCGATGCGCGCCCCGCCCAGCAGTTCCACCCGGGCAGCCGGCGCAGTCAACTGGATCTGCGCCAAGCCCTCAACCGTGGCCACCATCTCCAGCACGGGCGAAGGGCACACCAGTTCGATCTTGTTCAGGATCTCCTCGGCGAAGTCGGAGCCGAACGCGACACGGTGCCAGTCCTCGCTGAGCACCATGTCTTGCCAGAGCCCGGGCGCCTGCGGCAGCACGAAGGCCACACGGGCCGGCGATGGGAACGAGCCCCATTCGTCCGGCGCATCCCAGTGCGCCCACACCATGTACTCGGTGCCCGGGTCCACCGTGATGGTGCCTAGGTCGTACTCCGCAGGGCTGGCTGTCAGAGTCGCGCCAGAGGCGTTGCCCTTGTAGCGATAGGCGCGCACGCGCTCGGGCGGCAGCTTGATGTGCCGCAGCGCCGGTGGATCGAGGTCGTAGTACCCCTCAAAGGCCGGGTTGTTGATGTCCGGCTCGGGCGGGTAGCCAAAGCGCAGGCCCAGCGAATCCTGGTCCGAGGCCTTGTACAGGGCCACGCCCAGGTAGACCGTCGATCCGTTGTCCAGGACCTCGTAGACATGCACCTGGGCCTGCCAGGTCTCTGGACTGCCCGGAGGCTGGTAGTAGCTCTCGGCGCGGCTGAAGTACGCGTATCCGGCAAGTTCGGCCATGGCGGTGCTCAAAGAAGGTGGACGGGATCGAGTCGAAACCCGGCCTCCTCGCCCAGCGTGAATTTGTCGGGGCCCGGCGTGATGGTCTTGTCCTTGCGCCAGATGGCCAGCAGCGGATTGCGGTCCGGCGTGCCCGTCTCGGCCAGGCGGTCATAGAGGGCCGACATGGGCGGATGCTGGTGCGCGGCGCCCGCCGGCGAGAAGCAGATCACGAACTCCTTGGACCGTCGCACGGCGATGCTGCGATAGAGCATCTGGTCCAGACTCATGCCCAGGGGCGGCAGCAGTACCTGGCCGGCGAAGATCACGCGATCGAACTCCTGCCCCTGGCACTGGGCATGCAGGCGGACGGAATACGGTCGAAGTTCCGTTCCGTTGAACGGCTGGTCGTACTCGCCCACCACGGTAGCCAATGACTCCCACCGCGCATCAATGTCACGGATGCTGAGCGTCCTGCGGCGGGTGGTCTCGGTCCTCGTCGTCGTGACCGTGACTGGTGGAGGATCAGGCACGGGAAACGCTTCGCTGTACGAATGGGACCATTGCCGGGTCTCGGTCAAATCTGTGGAATCCGCAGACAGGTCGAGTGAAAGCAGCACATTCCCATTCACTGTGATGGACTGCGTTACGCGGCTTGTTGCGCCGGTGCTGTAGGCATTGCTGTACGAGGCGCTCCCAGTGAAATGCTCAACGATAGGGGACACCTTGTCGTTGATGTAGTGCGTGTATTGGAACTGAGTCCGTTCCACTTCCCCTATGTAGCTGATGGACTCCGAAGATCGGACGCGCTCTACGAGCAACTCCGTCCCATCGGGCGCCAAATCCAGCCCGAGAATCTCCACTTGACGCTCCGTCATCGTTGTTCGGGAGTAGCCAGACGCGCCGCCATTCAAGCTGGAAAACGTCGTGAATTCGTCGATGCGATAGTTCTCGCTCTCGCTGAAATCGGTTGCAGTGCTCCCTCGGAAGTAATTCTGATCTGAGGGGTTGTGCCGCTGCACATTCACGCGCTCCAGCGGCTGGTCGGGGGTGGTCGCCAACAGGGACAGCTCGAACTCAGCGCCCAGGCTGCCATCGCTGTTGCGGCTGAGCATGCCGCGCAGTGCATAGCGCGGAGCACCCAACCGGATGGCCACGCCGCCGCCCACTGGCTCCCGGGTCACGGTCTCCAGCATCGTGATGCAGCGCTGTCCCTTGCCGTCGAAGAAGATCGGCTGCGTGATGGTCAGCTCAGGGCCCGCGGGCACGGCCCAGCGCGCGAACTCTTCCGAGTGCGACACGCCGGCATCGTCCCGGTCCTTGGGATCCACGCGATACAGCACCACCTGCTGGTCACCGTATGTCTCACCACCCCCCTCTTCATAGGAGGCATGCACCATGCTCTTTGCCGTGCCGCCCTGCGGCAGCGAGGCCTTGAAGATGGCGCAGCCGCTGACCTCGTGAGCCACCTTGATCCGCGCGCCGTTGCGGCAGATCTCCGCCTTGGCGCCGCTGGTCGCATTCTGGGCACCCGAAATCGCGTACCGGAAGCCGTTGCCGTGGTCGTAGGTCAGCACGTCCTTGTGGTCGTCGCTGATCCAGTCGTGCGGCCCAGCCAGCAGATCCACGTTCTCCTTGCGGCGCAGGCCCTTGTCGGAGGCGTTGAGCGTCAGCGCGCACAGCGGTGAGATCTCCTCGCCCTCCTCGTTCTTGTCCACGCCCATGCCGTGCTCCAGGCTCGTGGGCCAAGTCAGGTACTCCCAGCTACCGCCCTTGATCTCGATCCAGGCGTCGTCCTCGGCAATGGTCACACGCACCAGCAGGCCCAGGATCTCGTAGCGCTGGGTGATGTGGCGAAAGCCTGCTGCCCGCAGAGCGCGCACGCGGCCTCTCGCCCAGGGCAGCAGCTTGGCCTCTTCGGCGCCGCCCAGCAGCAGGTGCTCGCGATTTGTTCCCATGGCCTGGCCGCTGACTATTGCGCAGGCAGCATGAGAGAGAACACGTCAATGGTGATCGGCTGGCCCACCGCCACGGTCAGCGAGGAGAATTTCGCCTCACCAGAACCCACAGCAGCGGCGCCGTCCAGGCGCGGCAGCAAGACCGACAGGGAGCCATCATCAGCACCATTGCCGCGGAGACGGAACCAGCCGATGGTGCCTGCCGCCAGGCCGATGAGCTTCCAGACGGCCGCAGCCGGCTTGAGCACACCACCGTTGACCGGGGTGTCCAGCACCAGGCCGTTCGTCGGAGATCCCACAACCCAGGGATCACCATTGAGCGTCGCACGCCCCAGCAGTACGCCAGAAACAGCCGCATCGGCCGAGATAGGCTGTGGGCCGCTGTAAACCTCGATCACGCCTCCATTGAGGGCTCCCGAGAATCCGATGGTGCCAGCCATTGCATTGCGCAGGCCGGTAGAGAGTTTGGTGGTCATGGCGATACCTCGCGTCGTTGGTTGAAGGGAATGCCGCCCGCGTTCAGGCAGGCAAGGAAACGGGTCTGACCGTCGATCTCGAGCACGGCCGCGCCAGCCTGCAGGCCGGGCGCGACGCTCACGTGCGAGGCGGTCAGGTTGGTGAATTCAGGGAACTGGCACAGGCCGCGCTGAGACCAGATCAAGGTGCGCTTGTCATCCAGCGCCCAAGGCAGGCCCGGCACCGTGCCGTAGCTGGCCAGCAGGACCAGGCCCTCGGGCGTGTAGGCATGCATGGCGCGGTCGGTGGCCACCACCAGGCCCGCATCGTTGGGCGCCAGGGCGTGCACGCGGCCGGGCACCATGAAAAAGCCTTCGGAGAGATTCCACAGGTGCGGCGCCAGGGGTTCGCTGCGCCAGACTGCGGTCTTGTCGTCCTCGGGCAAGTACTGGGCGGCATAGATGCGGCCGCGCCACTCGGCGATCACGTCCACGCCCTCGGGCAGCGGATCCAGCCCATCGGTCAGCAGCTCCTGGCCCAGGGCCTCGGGCGGCTGAGCCCAGAGCGCGGCCGGGCCGGCATCGCCAAAGGCAAGCTGAAATGCGGTGCTGTCCGCCGGCGCCACATAGACACGCGTCACGCAGCCGGGCAGCTGCTCAATGCCGCTGATCTGCAGCGCAGCGCCCTGCTCCACCACGACCTCAGCCGCCGTGCTGGCAGGCGTCTCACGGCCGTCCGGCAGGATGAAGGTGGCGCAGACGCGGTACTGGCCCGCCGGCAGTTGGCCGCCCTCCCCCGCCAACACGCGCGGCTCGGCCGGCACGGGCAGGCGCCAGGGCAGCACCTCACCCTCGGCAGTGATGATCCCAGTTGCGTCGCCGGCCACGTACAGCACCTGGTCGTTGATTTCAGCCCAGTACGCTTGGCGGCCCAGGCCCTGCGCCAGGGGGCGCACGGTCATGTCGTCCAGGACTTGGCACAGCTCGCCGCTGTCGATCACATACAGGCGGCTGAAATCGCGTGTGGAGTAGATGCCCGTAGGCGTGCAAGCCATCGCGAGCGAGCGGCCGACGCGGACCTTGACCCCCCCCGATTCCGTGATGTCCACGTTGTCGGCACGGGTGAACCACGACAGCCCGAGCCGGATGGGATCGGTGACGTTGTTCAAGCCTCGGAAGGAGCGGATTGCTGGCATGCCACGACTTTGCCGAGCGACTCTGAATGAGTCGAACCCTAGCCGGGGCACACGCTACGTGAAAGTGTGTGGCCAATTACATTGCCATTCCCCAAATAGTTAGCAAAGTAATAGTTTGCTCAATAACGAAAAATCCCATCACACATTCCCATTTGCAATAGCGCATTTCTTAAATCTCACGGACGAAAATCTATTAGCATGCATGGCTTCACACACTGGAGGAGTAGTTGCAAATGAAATCATTCAAGATTGCGGCAGCAGCGATTGGTGCAGCCGCAGCAATTTTCGCAAGTGGTGTATCAGCACAAAGTGGCGGCGTTCTCCTGCCTATCACCATCACCAACGCATCTGGCAACGTCGCTGACATGGGCTTGGCTGCAGATGGGAACCCAAATACTATATGGAACTCCGGGGGGGCAGCACCCCAATGGATAGATATAGACTTAGGCTCAGAGCGTGTTTTTTCAATACTCCGAATGCTCCCTGCACAATCCCCAGCAGGAATGACATCTCACAGAGTCTATGGACGCAATACTGCAGGACAGTGGTTTGAGCTTGGCTTTTCCTCTGAATCTACGGCTGACAATCGCTGGATTGAATTTCATAATCTCAAAGAAATTCCCATTAGAACAATAGTTCTACAAACCGCTCAGTCACCCTCTGCTGTCGCATGGAGAGAATTTCAGGTTTTTGACGGAGGAGATTTAGCAGAAGGGTGTTTTGCAAATCAATATGGGGCTGGATGGGCCATATACGCCACAACTACACATAGTGGATGCCCAACAACAGATAAAACACTCTACAGATTTCGCGATGTCAGAAATCAACGACAAGGAACCAAGATACTCACATGCAGCACATTTGGACTGGATAATTGGAAGATTGTCAATTATGGCCCTTCTGGCGGGCGATGCACGTCCTACCAATTCGATGAAATAACACTCATGGAGAAGAAATAAATTTAGCTAAGCCGAAAATAAAATACCAACACCAAATCCATCGAAGGAGAAATAATTGCAAGTTCACTCATTCAAAATGGTCGCAGCATCAGTCGGAGCCGCTGCTGCAATGTTCTCGGCAGGAGCATCCGCACAAAACGGTGGCGTGCTGCTACCCATCACGATCACAAACGCATCTGGCAACGTTGCCGACATGACCAAAGCGGCGGATGGTAATCCAAATACGATCTGGAATGCCGGCGCTGGCCCCACTCAGTGGATCGATATTGATCTCGGCTCCGAGAGAATGTTCTCTATTCTGAGAATGCTTCCTTCGCAAAATCCTCCTGGCAACACCGTCCATCACGTTTGGGGAAGGAACGATGCAGGCCAATGGTTTGATTTCGGCGAAGTGTCGGGATACACCCAAGACAATCAATGGATTGAATATAAAAATCTCAAAGAAATCCCAGTCCGTACAATTATTCTTCAAACAACCAGCAGCCCGTCCTGGGTAGCTTGGAGAGAATTCCAAGTCTATGACGGCGGGGACCTCATTGAAAGCTGCCACACAAATTATCCTGCAGGGGTAGCTGTTTACCGAACTGCAAGACTGGGACGCTGCCCAGACTATACCTTCGGTGCAAGCTACTTCCTACGGGATACACGCAACCTTCCAAAGGGCGCTGAAGTCTATGTCTGCTCAACTTACCAAATGAACGGTTGGAGTTGGCTTGCGAACTCCAATGCCCCATATTCGGGAACATTGCCGCGACAAGGGCGCTGTGGTGAGTACCAAAACGATTCCCTCTTCCTAATGCGAAAAAATTAATCTCCTCTGCGAGATAACCTTTGGGGGGAAGATTCTCTGTGCCCAAAAGGGTTTAGAACGTCAGGTTGATCAAAGCCTGCCATTGCCAAAGGATTGATCCTGCAATCGCTTTGTCTCACGATATCGCCATGCCCGGCATCATCTTCTGGCTACTCGTGATCGCAGCCATCCTCTTCTTCAAGCTGACCACGCCCGCCGAGCGCCGCTCGATGATCGAGACCTACTGGCTGATCATCATCGGGCTCGGCGCCGTGGGCTTCATCTGGCAGTTCATCCGGCGCGGCGCCATCAGTCTGTGAGCTTGGCCACGCGCTGCGCGATGGCGTTGCGCTGCTGCTCGATCTGGGTGAGGCGCTCGCGCTTGATCTCGCCGGTCATGAGCCGGTCCCCCTCGATCTTCTTGGCGCGTTGGCCCAGCTCGGCCATCTGCTGCTTGGCGGCGTTGATGGCCATACGGTTGCGCAGCTTCGGCCCCTCCTCTTCCTGGATGCTGCGCGCCAGCTCGATGTCGCCCGACTTGATGGCGGCCTGATGGCTGGCCCAGGCCTGCTCCACGCCCTTGGCCTGCTCGTACATGGTGGTGACGTAGCGGCTGGAGCCCGTGGGCAGTTCCTCGACGAAGTTGCCGGCCAGGAAGGTATCGCGCAGACGCATGGATGGGCGCTCGCCCCGGTCGAGCATCGGGCGCGCAATGGTGTCCGTGGCCGTGGTGCTCACCGTGGCCAGCCAGCCGAAGTACCCGCGCAGCAGGAAGTCCACCTGCTTGGGGCTCAGGCCCGAATACTCGCCCTTGGCCAGGCGCACCGGGTCGGGCAGGCCCCAGGAGCCCAGCAGGCGCGCCACTTCCGAGGTGCGCTCGTTGTAGCGGTCCTGCGGGCGCAGGCGCTCGTCGGCCATGCCCTCGATGGCCCGGCCGCTGAAGCTGTCCTTGTTGGCGTAGACGTCCAGGAAGGGCTTGATGGCCTGGGGCGTCGGGTCCATGGCGAAGGTGTTGAACACCATGTCGCTGATGCGCTGTCCGAAGCGCTTGCCCGTCATCTCCTCGCTCATCATCAGCTCGGCCGTGCGCTCGGCAACCGTGCCGATGGCACCCACCTCGAAGGGCTTGGGGATGCGGAAGGCCTTGTCGCCGATCTTGAACCACCAGAAGTTGTCGCGATCGAAGTCCTCGCGCTTCTTCCAGTCGTCGTCATCGGCGTTGGCGGCCAGCAGGCCCAGGCTGGCCATGGACACAGCGCCGGCCATGACGGCGAAGCGGCGCGGGTCCTCGCCGGCAGCACGGCCCAGCTTGTACAGGCCCTGCAGGCGGGCGTTCAGGAAGGGCACGGTCTGGGCCAGGAAACGCACCGTCTCCCATTTGCCGGACATGCTGAAGTCCATCAGGTCCCGGGCCTGGAAACTGGCCTCGGCATGGCTCAGGCCCTTGGCGCGCAGGCGCTCGTACAGCGCCGTGCGGTTCACGTTCTCCGTGCGGTCACCGAATTCCTCGTACACCTCCCACAGAGAGCGCATCTGGTCCTTGAGCTTGTCGAAGCCCTGCTTGTCCAGCATGGTGCCGCCCAGGCGCTCGATCTGCCCGCGCAGCTGGTTGGTGTTCTCCTGCGTGCCGAACTTGATGATGCCGCCGCTGGCCAGCATGGAGGCGTAGGTCTGGCTGTCCTTGGCCGTGGCCTTCCAGCCCTTGGCAACGTTCTCCAGCGGGTTGTAGCTCAGGTCGCTCTGGGCGATGGCCGAGAGGCTGTCGCGGATCAGGTTGCGGATCTTGAAGGTGGGGTTCACCGTCACGCCGAAGGTCAGCAGGCGCTTGAACGGCGCCATGGCCTTGACGATGCCGCCGGGCGTGTAGCTCATGGCCGAGATGGCATCGACCAGCAGCGGATCCTCGATGGCCCAGTGCTCGGCCACGCCGTTGCGCATGACCTTCACCGAGCCCTTGGTGTCGGCAGGCACGCGCTCGGCAGCACCCATCTTCTCGGCCGCGTCCATGGTCTCCAGGGAAGCCCTGTTGCGCGCGGCCGCCGCATACAGGTGGCTCCAGTTCATGAGCGTGTTCTGCAGCAGGTCGGCGTTGAGCTGCTGTGTCCCACCCTTGAGCTTCTTCCAGGCCTGCTGGTTCACCAGCCCGGAGCTGAAGCGCGGGCCGCGCATGCCGCCGTCCTCTTCCATGAGGCGGTAGAACGGCACATAGGGCTGGTCCTTCATGAGGTCGTAGGCGGCCTGGTCGATCAGGCCAGAGTCGCGCGCCACCTTCAGGCTGGCCTCGTTGAAGGCGTTGAGCTCCCGCAGCGCCGCGGCGTAGAGCGGCATGCGGGCCGTGCCGTCAGCCATGCGGCCGGCATCCAGCGAGCGCAGGGCCGTGATGTCGCGGTCGGTCAGCAGGTTCTCCTTGCCCTCGGCCTTCAGGCGCTGGGCACGCTGGGCAGCCACCCACTGGAAGAAGCGGTCGTGCTCACCCTTGAGGCTGGCCAGCACGTTGGCGAAGCCGCCGTCCTTGATGTCCACGTCGGCCACGCCGTCGCGTAGGTAGGGCTTGCCGTAGAGCAGCGCCGCTTCCACCGCACCGTCGCTGCCCTTGGACAGGCGCGCCAGGATGTAGGCCTTCTCGCTGATCTCCTTGAGGGGTGCGAACTGGTCGACCAGGCCCTGGCGCAGCTTGGTGCCGATGTTGTGGCGCATGGCCTGCGCCCGCTCTGCCCAGGTCTGCTTTACCTGGACGCCGAAGGCATGTTCTGCGGCGCGGGCCTGCTCCGGGGTGTAGTCGTTGGCCGTGGGTGCGGCCGGTGCGGCCCGGCTGAACTGCAGCGGTTTTTTCAGCAACCTGTTGATTTCATTGGCTACCGCCTCGGACGACAACTTGCCAGCAGGCTGCTGCTGCGCTAACATTGAACCGTCTCCTGAATTGGATGAGCCGGATCGCTCCACACCGCCCGCGGTGTCAGTCCCGGAAACTCGACGATTCAGGAGATTTTCTTTTGTGGCCACGCTGTGCAGGTACATGCGCTGATCATTCGGATCACGGCGCACCAGCACGGTGACCACATCGTCCACCCCCTTGATGCGCACTGGCGCGCTGACGTAGAAGCTCTGGCCGTCGCGGCCATGCTGGGTGGACAGCACGACAGCGCCCTTCTCCAGCACGTCCTTCACTGCAGCGAACGCCGTGTATTTGAACGGGTTGGGCTTTCCATGCGCCATGGAATCGCGCACCGAGCGGCCATCCAGCGTCACCTCGCCGATCTCGGGGTTCACAGCCTTGCCGCCCTGCTCCCGGAAAAGCTGCGTCGCCCAGTGGCGTACCGCCAGCATGCCGGTTTGAGGAGCTTCCTCACCAGTGAGGGTCAGAATCGGCTCACCCTGAAGAATGCGCGCCCGCTGCTCATCCGTGGCAACGACGCCAGCACCTCGTTCATCGCTTTGGATTTCCGACGGTGCGGCGCGGGCACTGTCTCGGTTCGTGGCAGGTGCAATGGCCCCATCCAGTTCGCCAGCCAGCGCTGGGTTCTCCCGCTGCGCTATTCCGAACGCCAGGTTCACCAGGTCCTGGCTGTTGAAGTCGGCGCGGCTGCCGGCGATCTTGACCCACACTTGACGCAGAGCCTTGCGGACCTGGTCCAGCCAGCGGGCCACGCTGCCAGGCTTGGCGAGGGGGCTGGGCCGCACACCCATCTCCAGAGCGACCTGCACGGCATAGGGGAACAGTTCCTGCGAAGAGTAGGCCTGCGTGTCACCTGTAGCCGGCTGGGAATCACGCACGCGGGCCGCTGCCTCGTTGTAGACCTGCCGCTCCAGACTGCCCTCGGGCGCGGTAGCCCAGCCGCCGATGGCACCATGCAGCTGGTTCCAGCCCTCCTCGCCCAGCACCGCAGGCCCGTGCTTGTGCATCAGCTCGTGCGCCACCACGCCCAGCTCGTCGCCGGCCACGATGTGGTCAGAGATGACGAACACGGTCTTGGTGTTGGGGTCGTAGAAGCCCTGGGCCTTGCCGCCGCCCTCGGCTCCCATGGCCACCGGACCGATCAGCGGCTCCCAGTTGGCACGGATGTCATCGGAGGTGGTGACCACGATGCGGCCCAGACTGTTGGGCAGCACGCCCATGCCGCCCACCAGTTGGTTCACGGCTTGGCGCACAGAGGAATTCGTGGCGGCAGCCGGCGGCGGGCGCAGGCGGCGGAGCGTCCGGGCCAGTTCCTCGGGCATGCTGCGGCTGAACTGCGCGGTGGCCGCCTGCTCTACACTGGCGGCATCCCCCGCAGAGCGGATGGAAGTCAGGTCAGGGCCAGCGGCCCGGGCAGATGCGTCCACCCATTGAGCTGCGGGGGATTCTTCGTTCAAGACTCCAGCGGCCTGCTGCTGGCCAGCGCGCGCCGCGTCAGCTGCATCCACCTCGGCCAGGATCAGCGCCAGCCTCTTGCCCTTGGGATCTATTCCCAGACTCCGGGCCACGCGGCCGGCAGGTAGCGCGCTGGATCGCCAGTTGGCCGGGCGGGCTGCTGCTGCCTGCGCTTGTCCTTGCGAGCCTGGCGCCGGGCCGCCTTGCGCGCCATCGTTGAAAGTCGTGGTGCTGGCATTCGTCAGACCTTCCTGCGCTGCAGCAGCACCAGCAGCCGGCGCGCCTGTCGCTCCAGTTGCTTGCGGAGGTTGCGCGCCAGCTTGCTGGGCTTGATCGGCTTGCGGGGCAAAGGTGGCTCCTGTGGTTTGGGTCAGGGGGCCAGGCCCAGCGGCTTCCAGGGCGCCGGGTCCGGTTGGGGGAATGGCTGCTGGGGCGGCCACGGCGGCAGCCTGTGCCTGGACACCTTGGGCATTTGCAATCTCCTGGGCCTGCAGGGCGGCCTGCTGGGTGGCGTCAAAGCCAGCATCCACCGCCATGGCAGCGCCGCGCGAGAGCGGGCCGTCAGCAGGGTTGATGCCCATGCGCTCGGACGGGCGCTGCAGCGGGCGCTGGGGAATCAGCTGCTCCATGGCGGCGTTGTCTGCGAAGGGGTCCACAGCTGGCGCGCGGTCGGCCGGCAGCGGCGCAGGCTCACCCACACCCCGGAAGCCCATGTAGGCGTCCACCATGCGGCGCACGCGCTGCGTCTCAGCGGTGTCCAGCGGCTGCTCGTTGATGCGGGCCAGGCCATCGTTCAGGCCGCCCAGCACCTGAGCACTGTTCTCGGCCCCCCCATCCAGCAGGTTCTGCAGCCCGGACAGGATGCGACCGGTGCGCACGCGGGCGTCCACGGCGGCAATGCCGGCGTCCTCGCTGGCCTGCTGGAACTGGCCCTGCAGCTGCACGCCCATGGCATCAGCCGCCTGCAGCCCGGTACCACGGGCTGGCGCACCAGCAGGATCGGCACCCACGTTCTGGGCCAGCCAGGCGTCTTCCATGGCGTCACGCACTGTGTCCACCGTCTGCTGGGTGGAGAACTGCGTTCCGCTGCGCACGGCGGCCTGGACTTCGGCCAGGTAGTCGGGGCGCTGCTGGGCGCGCTCCTGAGGACGGGCAAGGAAGTCGCGCACCGCAGCGTTCTGCTCGTCCCAGTCCGTGAAGGGGTCCACTGCCGGCCCAGCAGCCTCGGCGAGAGCTTCAGCACCCGGCTGCAGCGCACGTGCGCCAGCCTGCACCTGCTGGTCCCACGCTGTGTAGGGATCGGGCTCTGCCTGTGGCCTGGAAGTCACCAGGTCTTCGAAGTTGGCGGGCGCGCCCAGGTCCACGGGGTTGACCGGCTGTCCGGCCAGGTTCTGGATGCTCGCCGCTTCGGCCAGCTGGTTGGCACTGGCTGCAGCATCCTCCGCACGCTGGCGCCCCTGCTGGTCTGCCTGGCGCGCGCGACGGTTCGCCCCGCCGCTCACGTTGGCGCCAGCGCCCATCACACCCCCGGCAATCGCGCCTTCCGTGCTGGCCCTGGCCACGCCCTCCATGAGCGGCTTGCCCTCGGCATAGTTCTGCCACATCTGCTCCTGGGCGGACTGAGGTAGTTCCTGCAGCACCGCCTCGGAGACCATGCCGCCCAGGATGCGCCGCTGGGCAGAGAGCGGCACCTCCGTGGTCGCACCCGTGCCGATCTTGGCCATGGCTGTCTCGGCGGTCTCCAGGCCCAGGCGGTTGGCCACCCGGCCGGCGCCCACGCCGATGGCGCCCGTCAGCGCGCCAGCCCCCAGGGCAGCAACAGCATTGCGCTGCTGATCCTCGCCCGTGGCCTGCTCCATCTGCTGGCCGGCCGTGACCACTCCCTCGCCAATACCTGCTGCAACCGGCGCGGCCCACTTCTCGCCCACGGTGCGCGCCAGCACGCCGGGTGTGGCGGCGCGTGCCGCTGCACCTGTCGCAGCATTGCCGGCCTTGGCAGCCACTGCGCCAGCGCCCATGGCCGCACGCCCGAGGACGCCGCCCGCGACCATCGAAGGCAGCGACTCGGCCACCTGGTTCGCCGTGTACGCAGGGTTCTTCAGGTAGGCCAGCGCGATGTCGCCGGCCGAACCGTCCTTCCAGGCCTCGTCCACGTTCTGGCGCCCGGCCTCGTAAGCCGGGGAGAACTTCGTCTCGTCGGCCCACTTGCCCGGCTGGAAGCCCGTGGCCTCGCCCAGCGCATCGGCTGCCGCCGTGACGGGGCGCGCGCCAGTGGCCAGGGCAATGGGCAGGTCAGCCAGGCCCGTGACCATGCCCGGTAGCCGCTGGAAGCCGGCCTTTACGGACTTGCCGAGGTCGGAGAGGGTGCTGGATTTGGCGGGTTCAGGTGTGGAGAAGGCACCCTTCTCCCAGTCGGGCGCGCCACCCGCATTCGGTGCGGCAAAGGTGCCGCGTTCCCAGTCTGTATTTGCCATGCCACCAGTGTTCCCACGCAGGGGCGGGGGCGCGAACCCTGGGCGGGGGCGTGAAAAAGCCCCGGAGTGCGGGGCTTGTGGATGTGGGCGATGCGCCTCTGCTACTCGGGCGTCAGCTCGGCCAGCGTGTCCTGCAGCTTCTTGATCAGCCGCTCGACATCTTCAGGGGGCATATCGACCCAGGTGGTTGTGACAGCGAGTCCGGACTTGGTCTTGGCTGTGTGCTTGATTCCGATGAGGGTCTGCCCGTTGAAGGCACGTGTGCGAACGTCGGTGAACTGAAGGAGAGGTGCTGGAATCATGGCGCGATGGTGGCACGGAAAGCACGTGCTGGGACGATAGCCTCAAACCGGCCGCGTCCGCACCTCAGCCGTCCAGGCAGACTGCCCTCTGGGCTGCAACGAGCCCTGATCCGTTGCGGCGATGTGGAGGTATTCGCCCTCTCCCAACGCCCGAGCCTGCTGCGACAGCTGCTCGCGCACGTCATTGGATTCAGCGCGGAGCTTGCTGATCACCATCTTGTTCACCTTCAGCTCGCGACAACAGCGGCAGGAAAAGTGCATCCACTTTCCATAGTCTTCGAGGTAGGCAGTGCACTGGAGGTTGCATAGGGGGCACGGGGCTTGGATGGAGTCTGGCATGGCGGCACCCTGAAGAAATACTGAGCAAAAGAAACTCTGAGCCTGTTGTACCGCACAGGCACGCCCCAAAACCAAGCGCCGAGTTAGGGGTTGTCCGAACCCCCTCTGGAGCGCTGGCGATCGCACATGTCGGCAACCAACGCCCCAGTAGCATTCAGAGGGCACATATAGCTACCCCACGACCAAAGCACTCGAATTCTCTGGAATCGCGCTGGTGTCCCTGGTGCTCAGCGCAGGCGCTCAGCAGAAGCTCGCTCCCTCCGTGGGCATGGCCAATCCCGCCCCGGTCTACTGCGGCGAGATCGGCGGCCAGGTACGGATGGAGAAGACGCCCCAGGGCGTTGAAGGCATCTGCGTGCTGCCCAACGGCACGGAGATGGAAGAGTTGACGCTGTACCGGAAGGATCATCCGGCGAAGTAGGTTCAGGTCCAGAAGCGACGAAGCCCGCGATGAAAACCGCGGGCTTCATTACCAATTTAAAATATTCAGTCAGTCAATTAAAACCAAACCACGTTTATCGCATCAAACTCCAGGCTCCACGGAGTAGAGAGATTAGTCGCCTGAGTCAGTCCAAAAATAAACCCGGTAGGAGTCTTATTGATAAATGCGTTCTCTGGATTTACATTGTCTACGATGTAGGTTCCGCCACCAACCAATACACCAGCTTGCCTAATTTCATAGTAGAAGCCGCTGTTGTTGTTCAGATGTAGGTACGCGTCATACCAAACGTTGTCCAACAAGGCAGATCCGCAGAGTGCGCCGTTCCACACATAATTTGCGGAAGTAGTTGCTGACTGGTTTGTCCACCATGTCTCGGGCTGGCTCCGCGCTCCTGTCGGGCAAGGGTTTGCAGTGGCGAAGACGCCGCCGACAATGAAACCTCGTCCACGAGCACCCCAACCAGACCCCTCCGCACGCCCAGAAACAATGAAATGTGCCCCTGGATTTGAGGCGAACAGTCCATTGCTTCTAAACCGAAATCCGATGCTTTGAGTCAGATGCGTCTGCTCAGGTCTTGCTGTAGCTATCGTATAGTGCAGGAAGTCGGAGTTTGGCCACGAAATGCGATGCGCAGGCAGAGTCTGGGTGCCCCAGGAATACGTTTCCAAAGTGCGGTCTACGGTCTGTCCGCCATTAATCGTTCGCGAGAAAACGATCTTACTCGGCAGCTCCCTGACTGGTTGTGCAGCCACACTGGCGCTCGCCGCAATAGACACAACAGCCAGCAGGCATGCCGAAATCTTCGTGATAAGTCTCATAACTCCTCCTTGGTTGTGGAGGCGATATATTATTCCAACGAAAGCCGCATCCACTCGAAAAGTAAAAAATAGTTGGCCCAATTGCCGTGAGCTGGATGAGCAATGGAAAGCAGAGACGGGAAGCCCGAGGATGACAACCCGGCCGTGACCGTGGGCCTGACCGCCCTGGCGATCGTGCTGCTGGCGATAGTACTGGTGGTGCTGAAGCTGCTGATGCCGGGGCAGGCCGATTCAAGCCGCATCCTGGTTTAGCAACTGTTGTGGTGCAGCAACTCGTTCACTAAAGAACATTACTTCTGAACCCGTGTAACGTCGCTGAGCGGAATAATTCAAGCCATATGTAAAAGACTTTGCGTAGGAATACATTTCTCGAATTTCCTTTGCATTATCATAAGAAACCATCCAAGGTATCTGAAAGCACCTATTAGCAAGCAAATTTGCAATCTTCAGATGATCTTCATGCTTATAGAAATTTCTATATAAACCCTCACCTTTTACATAATATGGAGGGTCCAAATATATAAGCGTCTTCTCTGGAAGAAAAGTGACACAACGGCTAAGCAATGCATGCGCATCTTCTTCATAAACATTAATAAATGAAGAATATCTTGCAATACGCTCTAGGCGGCCACATAACTCATCCCGCATGAATCGAGCATCGAGTTTATACGGCCCATTTTGCGACTTCCCACCAATCACCCCAGCCTTCAGGATACCGGAACGATTCGTGCGATTCATAAAGAGCGTGGCAAATGCTTTTTCAACATCATTCGCCAGCACTTCCCCACGCATAACCGCGCGCCAATGGTGCCATGCTTCAATATTTACAACCTCATTTGCCACCATTTCAAGCAAATTCTGAGGCTGGCTCACTGCAATCCGCCAAAATATCGCAACGGCAGGATCGGCGTCATTGATGTGCACTTGCTCAACTAAGCCATCAAACAATAGAACTAAGGCAACCCCAGCTCCACCTGCATATGGTTCCAAATAATGACCGCCATCCAACCCACTGGCGTGCAGTATCTGCGCAACAAGAGGCGCAAATTGGCCCTTACCTCCTGGATATCTAAATGGCGTATACAGTTTGTTTGAAAACATAGAAGCTATTATATCACAAATGTGATTTAACGAAAAAAGCAACTAATTTTTTATATTCAGAAAATCTGTCCTCTCTCCACCTATACCATAGGACTTCTTGAGAATTTGAGCAACCTTTTGACTCACAGCATTCCTAAAATCTTCTACATCCTGCTGGTGGAAAGAAGCCCAAACTTTCCAAGGATGAACATCTTTATGTTTTAATTTCAGGAAAGCCTGAAAATCCTTAGACTTGTAGAAGTCTTTAAATACCTTTCGCAATGTGATTTTTTTCTCAGAGCTCGGCTTTCCATAAGATTTTAAGTGATCTTTTAATTTTATTTGATTGGTCGAAATTCCTAAGGTCGAGATAATGGCAGATGCACTGCTTGTAAAATTTTTACGTGTGTACTGAATTTCATTCTTCCAAATACCAAACGAAGCATCAATATTATAAAGAAATTCAAATATCAGCTGATCTGGCGGAAGATCTCCAGGCAATGCAATTATTGTGCTATATGCAGATGATTTTTCTTTCGCATCAGCATCAAGGACGATCAAGCTATTCACAGCGAACTCTGGGATTTTCGCCTTTATTAGCTGGATATAGTTATCACATCCCAAGCTGACATTTATTGTCTTAAGAATCTTTTTTGCTGGATGCCTCATCATGAGGATGTCAAAAAAATCTACCGCCTCCTGATCTTCAAAATAAACATTTACTTGAGGCAATGAGACATCATTTCTCAAAGCAATTGTTTTGGTATGTATGTCAGCATCAATCTGCTGCCACGTCATATCGGGGCGTGAAGATATCGCACCATATGTATCCGTCAAATATATTGTCTTGAAATTTCTCTGATACTTTTGCCCCAAATTATGGACATGTTCGATCATCGAAGGAGAATGTGAAGTAAGAATAACCTGTATACCCAGATCATTACATTCCCTATGCAGCATATCTATTAGTTTTATCTGCGCCGCGGGAAACAGTCCCGCATCGGCCTCATCGATTAAAAGCAAACCGCCACGGTAACCTGGATATTCATCCCGCAGTTTTCTAAATGACATCAATGCAAGTGATATTTGCCCAGCATTGTCTTCACCTACTGAAACCGAGTCTTGATCGTAATTCTCGCCGAAAGCCACCGCAGATTTAATCGTACCAATAGTTCCTGTAGCAACCGTAGAATTCTTGTTTAGCAATTCATTGTTCAAGGCAATAAACTTAGCCATATTATCTTGAAGATAATCATAATTGCCTGGAGTGTAAGCTCTACGCATTGTAATTGGCATCAATCTTTTCAAACTCAAAAATATCACTGGATGCGTATAATTACGACTGGTATTCTCTGTGTTTTGAGATGAAGTATTTCCGCGCACAACTGGTCGAGCTTTTTTTGCACCCGTAGCAGTACTCCTAGTCGTTAACTCAAGCGACGACTCATACTCTTCCTCACTGTATGCATCGAATATTTTGAAATTAACCGCCATAGAGTTAGGTCCATCAAATTTATCAGAGAACCTAAAATGCTCTGATGGCAAAGATTTGAATGGAAATCCGGTTATTGTTTCAAACCCCAAATCATCGCCAGATTGATAATCTTTTTCAAAACTAAAAATCTGCGCAGCAATTCCAAGAAGAGAAGATTTTGAAGTTCCATTCTTCCCGCATATTAAAGTAACCTGATTCGCCAAGTCAATATTGATATTATTTAATCCACGGAATTTAATAATATCCATGGAAACAAGCTTAGTCACCTTATTTGTCTTTGTCATAATCAATATGGGTGGGAATAAATTATCAAATATCTACTTCAGGCAAAAGGAAATTTGCACAGTACGATTCGCTCAATTGTAACCAATATGTACAATTCGCAAAACCCGAACCAATTGAACATTAGATCTAGCAAAAATTTCCTAACCGTGTTAGTAGGCATCCAGAGTTCAA
This sequence comes from Delftia sp. Lp-1, assembly GCF_020523835.1. Taxonomy (NCBI): domain Bacteria; kingdom Pseudomonadati; phylum Pseudomonadota; class Betaproteobacteria; order Burkholderiales; family Comamonadaceae; genus Delftia; species Delftia sp. Lp-1. The sequence continues at coordinate 2,737,639 of NZ_JAJALJ010000001.1, forward strand.
CTCACCTTGATTTTTTATTGTTCACCACCCACAACCTTGCCTGACTATCTCCCTGCGCGCCCTGCAACGGTGGTAGTCCACAGCGTATAAGCGCACTGACATCAGAGCGATGGGAGACATCGCTAGACCCTCTGCGAGCGAAGAAGGCCTTTGCAGAGGCGCAGCTGCAGGCATCCGAAGCCAAGGACCCCGACCTCGAACTGGATCTGCGCCGTATAGAAGGACGGATCGAGGTATTAGAGGAAATGCTTAGGGAAGCTGGTCATTGAGCCAATTCGCCTCCTGCTACATTCACTTTCGGGAGGAGCAACCATGAGCAGTGGGGCTACGGCGGAATGCGTTGAACAGTATTGGCGCGAGGTTCGAATGCTGCGCGCTGAAGAGGCCAGAAACATCCATCAGCTTGCTGCTCTGGAGGCCCAGAAGCAAGAGCAGGATAAGCGTCTCAGAGAGATCCGCGAGAGCATCCGAAAAGTGCAGCAGGTCATCGAAGAGACGTGCCGGTGAAAGCGCGCTCCACGCTCCTGGTCCTTTGCTTGGCTGCCGCCGCCCCCGCCCTGGCCGCGAACATGGCCACGTGCCTGCTGGACAAGCTCCCGGGCACGCAGAACGATGTCGCAGCCCAGGCGGTGTTCCAGGTCTGCAGCGCTGAGCACCCGGGCGGGATTCAGGCAGTGCCCCAGGGAGATGGCCGGGGCATGCTGGGGTTTAAGTCCGGGCCAGAGTGCACAGCGAAGAAGGCCGGAGACACGCGCAACACCAGGGCAGCGGAGCTGATTGGGATGGCGTGCCGGCGGCTGTATGACGGTCCCGATTGGGAGCGCGGCGTGCTCTCGCCCCCGAAGAAGTAGACGCTCCTATTGCGGCACCCATTTCTGTCCATCCCACACTGCCGTCTTCCCACCCACGCTTGAGACCGTTCCAACGGGCCTGGTTGCAGGGCTCGAGAGCGGATCGCCACCACCCTGCGCCACAGGAACCTGCTCCACCTGCCCCGTCGTTTCGTTGTAGCGGACGACGCTGCCCATGGTGGTCGAGCCGTCCACGTTCTTGGTGGTGGGCGTGACCTTGAGATTCCAGCGGTCTGGCAGCGCGGTGCCTTCCAGTTCGCGCAGGCGCTGCACCAGCGGCACACGGTTGACTGCATTGGGCTCCTGCGCAACCTGGCTGCGCAACGCTTCCACGATGCTCTGGCGGCGGTTCGTGAAGCCCTGCGTTTCACGATCCATGTTGATCCGCTGCTGGTCCAGCCCGGCCTGCATGCCGGCGCGCTGGTTCTGCCCCTGCTGCTGGAGCAGCGCCTGGTAGATGGAGGTGGCGCGCTGCAGGGATGCAGGGTCGCGGCCCACGGCACGGTCGAATCCACGCTGAGCGCCCAGCTCGGACGCCACGATGCTCGGGGCACGGCGGATCCCGAGCGTGCCACCAGACAGGCTCATGGAGGGGCCAGGGCCGGGCGATGCGATCTGGCCCGAGGCACGCAGGCGGGCCATGGATTCGATGTTGCCCTGCGCGGCCAGGTTGTCGGCCGCGCCCATGTTCTGCGCACTGGGGCCGCCACCCAGGGCGCGCGCCACCATTGGGTTGTCCATGATGCTGAAGCCGGGCCGGTCGCTGCCCCAGGGCCTGATGCCTGCGGCCTGGACCAGGGGACCACCGAAGCCAGAGGGCGCGGCGCCGGCAGGAAGCGTCGTGACCGAGCCACGCGGCGCGGAGCCGTTGATCGAGATGTCCCCGGCCACGTCGGTGCCGGCGTAGCTGTTGCCGATGCGGGAGACGTTGGAGGTGGTGGCAGATGCTGCAGCAGGTGCTGGTGGAGCAGCAGGCGTGGGTGTGGCACTCGGCGCTTGGGAGAAGTCGTTCACCGCAGAGAAGTCGGCAGACGGGGCCTGCGCCCGAGCAGCCGCCGCCAGGCTTCCGGGCGCAGCTGGTGGCGCTGTCGTAGGCGCAGCAGAAGGTGGTGCCGGGGGGCGGTAGCCCACGCCTGCATAGGAATTGGCCGGCTGGGGCGTGGCGCCTCCGAAGGTCAATGAGCGCGGATCAGTCGTGGCGTCCATGCGCATGCCGCCGGCATCCAGGCTCTTGGCCGGCTCGAAGGAGCGCGGGCCTGTGGCCGCATAGGGCTGCATCATGCCCGGCCGGGTACCTGCGGTCTCAGGCCGGCGGTAGACGCCGAAGGCAGCGCCGTGCGTCACGTTGGAGGATGCAGGCGCATACGGTTCTTCACCGTTCTGGCGCCGCAGTGCTTCGAGGATGGTGGTGGCCATGAGCGTTCCTTGGTTGCTTCATGGCAGTGTGCGGATATGCTCTCGGCGCGTCGAACCCCAGTGGGGGCATCAGCAATCAGACCGAGGACCGCATGGCATTTATCAACTCCGCAGATCTTCAAGCCCTGCAACCGTGGGCGCCAGTAATCGCTGCATCAATCGCAGCTGGCGTCGGTGCGTGGGTTGCACATAAGTTCGGCAGGATTCAGGAGGGTATTGCTCGACAGCAGGCCGAGACGGCAGCCGCAGCAGCATCGACAGCAAGAAAAAAGCTAAAGCTCGACTTGTTCGATCGCAGGTGGGCTATGTACCAGGTTGCTGTAGAGGCGATCAAAACGACAAGGAAAATGCACCACTTCAGCACTGAGGTCGAAATAAGATTTCTTGACGGTATCAAGGGGGCGAAATGGATCTTCAATGATGAGGTTGCAGACTATCTTCACACCAAGCTTGGTCGAGCCATGCTGCAATTTCAGCTTGCCGCTGACGAAGTAGCCGATGCACCATCAAGATTTGAAAAATCAGATCTTGCGGAATTGAAGAATGAGCGATTTAGAGATTTTGTGAGACACGCAGAGGAGCTAGACAAAGTGTTTGCACCATTTCTTCAACTCGAAGCCTGATCTCCCGACTCCAAAATTGGCAACACCACTCCTCAGCTGCTCAAATATGAAAAAAGCCGACCGCGAAGCCGAACTGCAGCAGCTGTGGCGACAGCGCCCCGCTGACCAGCGCACTGCAGTGGATGTCTTGGCCTTCTACACCTGGGTGCAGCAGAACCGGGCCTACCTCTTCTACGGCATGAAGGGTGACCCGTACCAAGTGCTCAAGTCGGTTCTGCGCGGCCAGATTGCTGGAGAGCCTTGAGCGCGGCCCGACAGATCTCGTCCGGCGTCAGCACCAGAAGCAAGGTGGCCGTGCCGGCGTGATCCGGCGTGGAGCCCCAACCCCAATGCCGGGCGGCCAGCTCCAGCTCATGCTCGAAGGCTTGGCGATCAGGGCCTGTCAGCATGCGGCCCACCACGTCGGCAGCCGCTGTCCAGTCGCTGGAGAAGAACGGCGCACCCCAGGGCCAGGCGTCGATGGTTTCGCGGGACAGGCCGAACACCTGATGCGCAATCTCGATGTCGAGGCTCTCGTCGCTTTCCCCTTTTCGCACACGCGATCCAACGCTTGGGGCAGAACCGTATACCAAAGTTGCTTTACGCATTGATTGCCTTTCCACTCTATTTGCGCCACTGTCCTCTCAATTTCTCAATGGGCAAAACCCTGGAGGGGGAATCATGAATTCGACATAGCATGCAATCTCCTAAACGGAGAGGGTCACTCAAATGAGCAAAGTACTGCAAGCAACAGCCATAGCAATGAGCGTCTTGGTGCTCACAGGCTGCCACACGATGCAACGGGTTCCAGAGCCCACTGCAGATCTTGGAGAGGTATTGGAAGCTCTGCGCAAAGACATCTACGATGTTCAAACAAGTAGCCCCAATCGCCCCGCCAACCTCGCTATCAAAACAGCTACAGTCGTGCTGAAGATTACCGCGACTCAAGGCTCGAATTTGACTGCTGGTGTTGAGAAAGCTCCCGTCAAGCTCTCTTACACACGAACGACATCAGGCACTCTGGAAAACACCATAACGCTTGAATTGACCAACCCGTGCACCCAGGACTCTACGGTCAGTGCAAAGGATGGGGCTGCCACGAAGGTCACTTGCCTTGGGGGCCTCGACGCGAAGAAAGACTTCACACCTGCGCCGGTGATCATGACGTCACCCCCAAAAATCGGCGGGTTGCGTTAAGCCAGCGGCCCCGGGACAGCCACCTCGCGCGACCGCACCCACTCTTCATTGCGCCCGCTGGCCTTGCGCCCGAACTCTTCCTCGAAGCGGCGCATGCAGACGGCGGCCTTGGCATCGTTGTAGAGCTCGGTGTCCTGGGTGCTGTAGGCCCGGTAGAGCATCCATTCGACCAGGGCCTTGTGCAGCTCCGGGCGGATCTCGGGCTTGTCGATATCGCAGCGCAGCGGCTTGAGAGGCAGCCGCTGCACGGTCAGCCGGATCTCGCCGGCTGCCGCAGGCGTAGGCCAAAGGTGCAGCCGGCCCGTGGTCATGCCGGTGATCAAGCGCTGCGGCACGTCCTGGCGCTCCTGGAACTGCCAGCCCGGCATGATGCAGTCCATCTCTTCCACGTTGAGCACTTCGAGCGGCTGGCGAGCCACGAAGGCGCGCAGCACGCGCACCACCTGCGGGGCCAGCGCCACGGACTCGTCGCCCGCAGCGAACTCCACCTTGCACATGGGAGAGGTGGAGTCACGCAGCAGCTGGGCGCGGCGGCACGCCTCCTCCTGGGCCTCGTTGGCGTAGATCGTCAGGATCGGGTCCCGGCACAGCGGATCGGGCTCGGCATCGTCGGCCTGTGCCCGATACAGCTGGATCATCTCCTGGAGGTTCATGGCGGGCCTTCAGGTCAGGAGGCGAGGATGGAGCGCAGCCAGGCCTGGCCCAGCCGGTTGTCGTCGCGGTTCACCTGGAACGGGTAGCGCAGGCTGTTGATGGGCTGCACAACGTTCATGCGCTCGCCCAGGCGGTCGTCCAGTTCTTGGTCGTAGCCGGTTTCCTTGGCACGGGCCAAGCGCTCGACGAACTTGCGCTTGACCACGATGGGGAAGTTGCGGCGGAACATCTGGATGACGCCGTTCACCGAGACCTGCACGAACTGGGCTTCGTTGTCGCGGCCTCCGGACAGCACCGTGACCATCACGGGCTCGTTCATGAAGGCTTCCAGCTCGGCATCCTTGAGCGTCACCGGGCTGTCGATGATCTCGGGCGAGAAGTCCGGCACGATGCCGAACTCCATGGGAGGCGTGGCGCCCAGGTATTCGTTGGTGGCGTCCGTTTCGTTCTTGCGGGGGGTGGTGGCCATGTTGATGTCCTTGCGGGGATGTGAGGTGGCCCAGGGCGAGCGCCCCAGGACCACGGGTGGGCTTCAGCTGCGCGCTTCGTAGACGCAGGTCTTGGAAGCCAGGACGGCCGCCAGGGTGGCGTTCTGCGACACGCGGAAGCCGCGTTCATCGACCGTGATGCCGTTGGCGGCATCCAGGGTGCGGACGCCGTCGGCACCGGTCTTGAGGCACGAGCCAGCGGCCATGCCCTCGAACCACTCGATCTGCACGCGGTCGGTGACGTTGATCCAGCGGACTTGGCTGGGCTTGAAGCCGATCTCGACGCGGGTGGTGTCCCCCACGACGATGGCGGTGGCGTCGTAGACCACCTTGCCCTGAGCGGAACTCTGGGAGTCCTGCTTGTCGGTCTTGGTGCGGGTCTGGCCCGCAGTGTTGTCGGCCATGATGGGTTCTCCGTGGGAGTTGAGGTTCAGAGTGGAGGGAGGACCGAAGCCCTCCCCGGCCTTACAGCGCGGTCACCCCGGCTTCGGCCACCGCCATCCAGCCCTCGTTGAGCATGGTGCAGGCCATGTAGAACTTGGCGCCCACGTAGCCGCGCTGGCCCAGCGGATCGCTCTTGTCCTTCACCCCGGGCGGGATGTAGGTCGGGTCGATGGAGTCGGAACCGCGCAGAGCCAGCTGGCCCCAGGCATCCTCGCCGACCATGATGAACGGGTAGACGTCCACGTTGGTCGCGCCCGTCAGGCCGGTGCTGCCGATGGCTGCGCCTGCGCCGGCATAGGGCGCCAGTTCCGCGCTGGTGATGAAGCGGAAGTTCTCGCAGGAGCCAATTTCCTGGGTGTGCACCGGCTTGCGGCTGCCGTAGGCGCTGACGTGCGTGAAGCCCGGCAGGTCACGGGCGTCAGCCTCGCCGTCCGTGTGCACGAAGACCAAGTAGCTGGCTTCCACGGGCTTGGTGGCGATCATCGCCGAGGGCGACAGGATGCCCGTGATGCGCTTGGCGTGGTTGGCCTGCAGGTTACGGCTGATCTTGCGCAGCAGGTTCAGGCTGATCTTCGCGTTCACGGCTGCACGGCTGGCACCGCCGCCGGCATAGAACACGTTGGTACAGGCCTTGAGCACGCCGTAGCGGATCATCTCGCGGACCAGAGCAATGCGCTCGCCGCACTGCTTCTTCATCTCGGCCGGCACGTCGTCCTCGTAGGTGTCCGCCGTCTGGTCGGTGAGCTGGTAGAGGCAGCCGTACTGCTTGAGCGTGACCTGGATGTCCTGCGGCACCAGCGTGTCGGCGCCGGGCGTCACGCCCTCGGTCAGCTCGTGGGCCACAGGATTGGCCTGCGGCCGATTGCGGGTGTTCCAGTCCGTGTTCGCTGCACCCCAGGGGAGGTAGCGGCGGTGCACGATGGTCTTGCCCTGGTTCTTGGGGAGCGCGCGCTGCTGGCCAGTGATGCCCAGCACTTCGCTCGCCACAGCGTGGGCGAGGATGTCGCCCTTGATCTTGCCGATCCGCGGCGCCGGGTTGCCGCTTTCGTATTGAGCCATGATGTTCTCCTTCGGGCCTGGCTATCTCAGCGCTGGCCCATGGTGGCCTGGAAGGCGGCCAAAAATTCTTCCTCTTCAGTGGGCGCGGCCTGGGGGCGCGGTGCGTTGCCGCTGGGCGTGACGGCAGCCTTGAGCCGTGCCTGCCCCTTCGCGGCCTTGTCGGCGGCGGTGGCGCGGGCGGTGGTCCATGCCTCGTACTTGCCCAGCAAGGAGCCCATGCCGTCGGCCGTGGCCGCTTCGGCGAATTCCTGCTGCACCTGCTCCCCTTGGGCGTTCAGCCACAGGTTGAATTCCTGCGAACTGATCTTTTCGCGCCAGCCCGTGTGCATGCGGTCCAGCACAGCCATCTCCAACGCCATGGGATCGGGCCCGGCCTGTTCCTGCGGCGCATCGCCCGTGGCCACGGGTTGCTGCGCTTCGGCTGGTGGGGCTTCCTGGCGGGGTTGCTGGCCTGCAACCATGTGGCGCACCAACTGCACGACGTCGGGGTAGTCCTGCTCCAACTGCTTCAGTTCGGGCGGCAACTCGGGCGCCGCTGCGGGCGCCGGGGCTGCTGGGGCCGCAGGAGCGGGTTGCTGCGACTTGCGCAGCAGATCGCCGATGCTCCCGTGTGCTTTGTCCAACTGGCGTTTGATCGCATCCACCTCGGCGGCGTTGTCCAGCAGGCGGCGCAGCTCACTGCGCTTGAGGCCGGCGAACTCGACAGGATCGTCATCCTCGGTCGTGGCCGGCTGCTGCTGGGCGGGCTGCCCCTCAGTGCCGGCGGCGGCCGTGGCCTCCTCCTGCTGTTGCTCGCTGGCTTCTTGCGTCACAGCTTCCTTGCCGCCCTGCTCGGCCGCAGCACCTACGGGCGCTGCAGTGGATGCGGGCGGCTCGGTGCCGGACGTCTCAGCGAAGGCGCGATGGAAATCGGCCTCCTCTTGAGCACGGGCCTCGGCCTGCTGTTGAGCCTGCTGTTCCTGCTGTTGTTGCTCGTCCATGCGTCATGCACTCCTGTGTGTCGTGCTGAGGTCAGTAGCCGGGGCCACCGATGTCAGCGGTATGTGCCGGGTCTGGTTTGTCCAGTGCCAGCAGTTCTTTCCAGGCCGCGATGCGCCCACGCAGTTCAGCGGTGCGCAGCGCGTCCATGGTTGGGCTGTCGTTCTTCTTGCGCAGGGTGTCGATCTGCGCGTTGGCATGGCGCTCGATGGCGCGCCATGTCGGTGAGGTGAAGTCCAGGCCCGGGTTTGTCATGGCATCCAGTGTTCCGGGAAGCCACGCCTATGACGAACCCTGGCCGGGGGTCAGCCCCGCGCGCCGTCAGCGGCCGGCGTCTCGATGCCCTGGCGCACGCCCAGCAGCGGGCTGTCAGGGCGCAGTGGCGTCAGCGGATCGGTGTTGTTGGGCACGGCGCCAGGGTCAGGCTGCTGCTGGGGTGTGATCCAGCCCGACGGCTGCGGCACGATGGGCGCAGCGTCCTGGTCGACATAGCCGCCCGAGCGCAGCAGCCCGTCGGCGACTGGCGCCGCGCCGGGGTTCAGGGCGAGGACCTGCGCAGCCTGGGTGCCGCTGTACAAGGTGTCCACGTTCACGCCCACGGTCTGTGCACGCGCCCTGCCCGCCTCTGCATCGGTCTTGCCTGCCTGGGCCTCCAGCAGCTTGGCCTTGGCCTGCAGCGTCGGGTCCTGGCCCTGCTGGGCACGCTGCGCCTTCTGTTGATCCGTGAGTTGGAAGTTGGCCGGGTCCAGGCGCTGGCCCTTGCACAGCTCGGCCGCCAGTTTGGCCGGGTCCAGCTCGTAGATGGGATTGGCAGAGACCTGCAGCAGCGTCATCAGGAACTGCTGTTGGGCGTCGCGCTCGACCAGCGCAGAGGAGGCGCGGACGTCGATCTGGAAGTCGCCCTTGATGGACTCGTCGTCCGAGTAGGTCATCATCCAGTCGAAGTACCGCTGGATGTGGGGCCGGGTCATGTAGTCGTCGAACCGCTTGGCCAGGCGCCGCAGCACGCTGGTGGCGTTGTTGTTCTGCATCTGCATGCCGCCCAGGGTGTTGGGTGCATCGCCGCGGATGCCCTGCAGCATGGCCGGCATGCCCGTGGTGTCCTCGGCCACCTTCAGCGCGAACTGAATGGTGTTCATCAGCGTGACCTGGGCGCTGGGCACTGTGAAGGCGTTGAATGCTCCGCGCACATCGGACACATCCGCATTTGCTTCGGCACGCCAGATCTTCCCGGGCCGCAGACTCCAGACACCATCTTCCGGCGTCACACCGTTCCCGATCACCACCTGAGGCGCTGCGGACAGGCCGTTGTTGTCCATCATGGCGCGGGCTGCACCATTGAGCATGCGCTGCGCCGTACGGACCTGCCGGCTGATGCCGACGCCCCAGGGCATGCCCGGGCGGCGCTGCCAGGCCAGCACGTCATAGGGGAACTCGCCATCTTCCTGGGGACTGAGCACGACCTTCACCAGGCGGTCGTTGATCATCACCGCCATGGTGGGCACGCGGTCCTCGTCGCCCTCCTCCATCTCCACGCCCAGGCGCGCCAGGTGCTCACGGGCGCAGTGACCGTAGAAGATCCACATCTCGAACTCGTTCTCGCCCGGCCGGTACACGGCCTCCGTGCCCTCACGGGTTCGGGACGGTCCTTCGCGCAGCACCGCCAGCAATTCGGCGGTTTCGTAGCTGGGATCGGCCAGCATCTCCTTGATCTGGCGCGGGCCGATGTGCTCGCGCTCCCAGGTGTATCCGCCGTTGTGGAGGTTTTCTCCGCAGGCTGGGTCCGGGAAGAAGTTCCAGGCGTCAATGCGCTTGGAGCCGGGCTTGATCTCGTCGAATTTGACGAACTCCGTGGTCTGCGTCACCGGATCCTTGATGGCCATCCGGCTGGTGCGCATCACTGGATAGGGTCCCTTGAAGACACCGGAGCCGATGCGCGCTGAGTCCTCGATCAGCTGTCGCATCTCTCCATGCCAATTGCTCTCGACCAGCGAATCCTCGATCGCGCGCTGCATGCCCTTGGCGGCTTCGGCCGCATTGTGGATCTGCTCCTGGACGAATTCCTCCACGGTCTTCTGCTTGTAGATCCCGCCCATGGCGTCCATCAGCCGCTGGCGCAATGCTGGGCTGAGCGTCGGCAAAGGCGTGGCCTTGATCTCCCAGGCCCGGTCATCCGTGGGCAGCAACATGTCAGCCACGCGGGCGCTGGCCGCATCGGTATAGGGGCGCGTGATGTTGAGGAAAACCACCGACCGGGCCGGTCCCTGCTGCTTGGGCTGGCCGCCCACGATGGCCATCTTCCTGCTGCGGTACAGCTGGTTGGCGTTCTGGAATGACCGGTTGGCGTCGTCGATGCCCTGGTAGTGCTCCTCGTCCTCGGTCCACTCCTCCTCGATGCCCGAGCCGGCGCGGCCGGCAATGGCCTCGCGGCGCTTGGAAAGGAGCGTCAGGACGAACTTGGCGCGCAGGTCGCGCTGAGGCTCGCCGCCGTCATCGTGCTGCTGGGCCAGCAGGCCCCCCTGGTTGGTGGTGGCTTGCATGTCAGTACCCTATCTCGTTGTCCAGTGGCTGCCAGCCGCCGCCCCGAGGAGCGACGGGCCGCTGCTGCTGTGAGCGCAGCATGTGCTCGGCCGATTGAGCGATGTAGCGGAAGTTGTCGGCGCCGTGGCTGTACTGGTCGTGCAGCGGTCCCATGGCCTCGCCGGTCTTGGTGCTGACGTGGCGCTGGTACCGCTTCAGGCACTCCAGCAGGCGCGCCGTCTTCGCCGCGTCGAAGTAGCAGCGCGGGAACAGCATGCGAGCGGCCTTGATGCCCTCTTCCACGTCCAGCGCGGCCAGGCACACGACCTGCCGGCGCCCCAGCTCGCGCAGCAGCATCTCGGCGTTCTTGCCGGTCTGCGGGTTCTTGGTCTTGCCGTCGTGAGGCAGGTAGTCGATGCCCCAGCGATACGGGCGCTTCTCCAGTTGGGCCACGTACCAGTCGTAGGTGTGGTGGCTGTCTTCCAGGTAGTCGATGACGCGCACGTCCTGCGGGCCGACCTGCACCATGGAGATGGTCATGGCGTCGTTCCAGCCCAGGTCCCAGACCGTGTGCACGGGCAGGCGCGGGTCGTAGGGGACGCGGCAGGCCCGGCCGTCGGCATACAGGTGCTCCACCTCGTGGCGATAGATTGCGCCGGCGGCCACCTTGCGGGCCTTGCCCTCCCAGATGTGCTCGTAGTCGTCCTTGAGCATGGAGCGCTTGGCCTTCTGGCGCTCGTCCTCCAGCACCACGGGAAACCAGGGGTTGTCGCGCCAGTTGATCTGGCAGACCCAAGTGTCCGGGCTGGGCGTGGCGATGAACCGCTGGTAGGTCTCGTCCGTCTCCATGTCCGGGTTCAGGGTCAGCCAGATCTCTGAGCCTTCCTTGCGGATGGTCGGGATCAGCACGTCCCAGGACTTCTTGCTGACGCCGTGGGCCTCTTCCACCCAGACGATGTCCACGCCCTCGAAGGACTTGATGGTGTCCACCGTGTGGGACTGCAGGCCCGAGAACAGGAACAGCGAGCCGTTGATGCCCCGGATCTCGGAGTCCAGCACCTCGAAAAAGGCTTCCAGGCCCAGGCGCGAGATGGTGTCCTTCAGCAGGCGATGCACCGAGTCCTTCATGGACCGCTGGATCTCGCGGGCGCACAGCACGCGCAGCGGCCGGTCGGCGGCCATGGCCAGGAGGACGGCGGCCACAGCCCAGGACTTGCCGCCGCCACGGCCACCGTGCATGACCTTGTAGCGCCGGGGCGAGAACAGGGCCTGCAGCTTCTCGGCCAGCTGCAGCTTGGTGAATGGGAGCTCGGCAGGCGCGTTCATGCGTCGTCGTCCTCCCGCACAGCAGGCCGCACGAACTCCACAGCGATGCGGGCCACGCCGCCCTCCCCTGGCCCTGCGCCCACGGGATCGACCTTGTCCATTCCGAAGGCGGTGCGCTCCATGTCCACCACGACGCGCAGGCTCTCGGCCAGCACCTTCAAGGTCTTGGAGCGCTCAGGCAGGCTGATGACGGCCTCCAGCAGCTCGCCGTAGCGGTCGCGCCCCGGCTTCTCTCCAGGCGTCACCACGGCAGCGGCCAGCTCCTGCAGCTTGGCCAGGGTGGCCGGGTCAGTCTGCTGCTCCAGCTCGTCCATCAGCCTGTTGGTGAGCTGGCGAACACGGCGCGCGTCCTTGCGGTGGCCCAGCCGAACGTCGGCCACAGCCTGGGCGTTGCCATCGATGACAGCCCGTTCCCGGACTTTGGTATCCGCGGATACCTGGCTGGATACCGCCGCCCTGGATACCAGCGCATCAGCCTTGGCCTGGATCTTCTGGGACAGGTCACGCTCCCATCCATCACGCTTGGCGCGCTTGTTGATGGCGCCGTGGGTGATGCCGTTCTCGTCGGCGATCTGGCGAAGAGTCTTGATGCCGGCCCGGTAGTCCAGCTCTATGCGCTCCCAGTCAGGGGAGCGGGGGCCGGGGGCTGCGCCCCCTGCGCTGGGGGCTTGATCGGGATGCGGAGAAGATGGCATGCCCGGAGTCTCCCGGGCGCGTGTCTTTTAGGCGAACCCTAGGCAGGGGAGCTTTCACATACTTCTACAATCATCGAGACACACTTCCTTACGTCGCAGAGGAGATCTATTCATGAACGTTTTTCTCAGTTGGTCAGGCACACGTAGTTGCCTTGTAGCGGAAGCGCTAAAGCCTTGGCTGAAATGCGTGTTGCAAACTACAACGCCCTGGATCTCGACAACAGATATCGAGCGCGGCTCGCTGTGGCAAAAAGACATAGGCAAGCAGCTTCAGGATAGTACGGTAGGAATTATCTGCCTAACCCGTGAGAATCTGAATAGTGCCTGGATACTTTTCGAAGCAGGCGCGCTGGCAAAAGGATTGGAAACCAGTCGGGTCTGTACGCTTTTGATAGATTTGCCGGTTAGCGAGGTCACTGGCCCATTATCTCAATTCAACCATACTCCCGTTGACAAACAAAGTGTTGAAAAACTCATTAACAGCATAAATCAACAACTCGCTTCTCCAGTTGACGGTGTTACTCTTCGAAAGACTTTCGAAGTATTCTGGCCTGATCTAGAAAAGCGGATAGCCGAAATCATCGCAGTAACACCCAACCAAGACCCTCCAGAGCCGCCCAAGGAATCAGATATTCTTAAAGATATTGCAGGCAACCTCGGGATACTAATCAACAGAATTACACAGCTAGAAACCAAGATTCAACACACCCCTTCTTCACCAAATTTAGGATTATCCAGTGGTGGTTTGCTAGGTTATATGGCAACTACTCCTCAGGAGTTGCTAGAACAGGAAATAGCACAACAAAAGATCATGACTCTAGAGGACATGAAAAGAGCAATGTTTCCCCCAGACCGTTCCATAGGCAGCGTTCACACAAGAAAGAAAAAAGAATAGCCAAATCCTCAAAGAGGAAGCAGGGTTTGCGGAGACTGACCGCGTCAGTAATTCAACCGATCAGCGACATCTGCCCGGCATCCCCATCCTGCACCCTCTTCTGCAACTGCTGCACCACCTTGCGCAGCTCCAGGATCTCGTCGGCCTGGTGCCTATTGCGCACCGTGAATTCGGTCAGGATGGCGCCCATGTCGTGCTGGGTCTGCATGTTGGAGAACTGCATTGCGTAGCCCTGGAACATGCGGGCAATGCGCCGAGCCGTGGCTTCATTGACGCGCAATTGCTGGTCACCAGCCTCAATGATCACCAGCCCCTCAGGCAATTCCGTCATCGACACAGCCTCGGGCTCGGGCCGGCCCATCATTGGCGCGAAGACACCATCCCGAATGCGGCGCAGGCGGCCGTCATCGATCAGGCGCGACACGTGGTCGTCGATGATGGTCATCTTCAGGCCTGTGATTGCCTGCAGTTCCGAGCGCGAGCAGACCTGGCCCTGGGTGTGCAGGTCCTGGATAGTGGCCCAGATGATGTCGGCGCTGGTGCGGTCGTCGATTTGCGGCGTGGTGGTGCTGGTGGTCAATGGCTTCTCCCGGTAGACTATTGCTTGCTCAGGACAACAGTCCGGGGAGGCCCGCCACGTGCGGGCTTTCTTTTTTTCAGGGCCAGCAATTCATCGCATCTCGTCCTCCCACGGTTTGAACACCACGCCGGCCTCGGTGCCAAAGGCATAGAGCCATTCGACGAAGCCCTTGGCCAGCTTGTTCGAGAACTTCTTCGTGGGCACGCCCAGCATCACGACCTCCCCGCGCAGGCCACGGCCCATCCGCATCTCGCCCAGGCGCACCCACTCGTCGCGGAACTGAACATCGTCCAGCGTGTCCACGCGGAAGGCGCTTATCAGGATGCGCTTGGCATCCTCCACGTTGGCCAAGTCCCCGCCCAACTGCTGGCTGATCTGGTTGATCTGGCCGTGGAAGTGGCGGCTGTGGCGCTCCTCCCGGCACTCAGGCCGGATCTCCAGCACCAGGCGCTTTCCCTCGCGCAGCCAGCCTTTGACCTGCCGCCACGCGCCGTTGACGGCGATATGCCCCTGCTCGGGCGTCTTGAGCAGGACGGTCAGGTGCTCGCTCATGCCAGCGCTCCCAGCAGGTCGCCCTGCTCTACCGAGGGTTCCTGCTCGCCCACGGGCTTGATCGTCACGATCACACCGGGCGCGGCCGCGTAGCGCTTCGTCTTCACGACATCCACCACCTGCACGTCGTCCTTCCAGACCACGCCGTTGATGGCGTCGTAGACGGCCTTCTCGATGTTGTCGATGTCCGGCTTGGTCGTTGGTCGGATGGCGCCGGCCAGGGCCTGCTGCTGCTTCTTACGGGACCAGCTGGCCGGCACCTGGCAGTTGATGAGCAGGTGAACGTCCATGGCGCCTTCCAGCAGCGCGCGGCCGGCCATGGCGATGCTGGCGGCGTGGGCCACCAAGCCCTCGTAGTTCACCGTCTTGGCGGGCGTGAACATGCGGGCGTGCTGGCCCACCTTGCCGATGCGGGGGCGGCCCTTGCCGACGGGTTGGCCGGGAACGGTAAAGGTGATCATGGTCGTCTCTTTCACTCGAAGTCGGCCGAACGGCCAGGGGTGGTGCTCGGCCGGGCGCCGTACCAGTTGGAGAAGGTCAGCAGCGGGCCCGTGTACTTGACGTCGATGTCGCCGGTGGCGCCGCCGCGCTGCTTGGCCACGCGGATGACGCCGTAGTAGCGCCAGGCGTCGCCCAGGCTGGGCTTGTGCTGGATGGGTCGATGCGCGAACAGCACGATGTCGGCGTCCTGCTCGATCTCGCCGCAGTCGCGCAGGTCGGACAGGATCGGCATGCCGTCCACGCGCTTCTCCACCTCACGGTTGAGCTGGGCCAGCAGCAGGATCGTGATGTCCAGCTCCTTCGCCAGCTTCTTGAGGTTGCGCGTGATCTCGCCGAGCTGGGTGGTGCGGTTGTCCTTCGGGTTCGCGCCTTCCAGCAGGCCCAGGTAGTCGATGATCAGCAGACGCAGGCCGTGCCGGCGCTTGAGCGCGCGGGCCTTCGTGCGCACGGTGTTGATGTTGTGGCCGGTCTTGTCCGTCACGTAGAACGGGCGGGCCTTCACGCGCTCGGCTGCTGCCACCACGGCGGCGCCCTCTTCGTCGGTCAGGCGCTTGGGCAGGCGGATCTTGCTGTACGAGACCTCTGCCTCTGAGGCGATCTGGCGCTCGTACAGCTGGATGCGCGGCATCTCCAGCGAGAACATGGCGCAGGTCTGCTTGAGCTTGGAGCCGTGGCTGCCGATGCCCAGGGCCAGCGCTGTTTTGCCCATGCCAGGTCGGCCGGCGATGATGACCAGTTCCCCGGGCCGCAGGCCCCCGTCGAGCTGGTTGTCCAGGTCGGCCAGGCCTGTGGGCATGAATGGCTCCTCGATGCCGCTGGCGCGCCGGTCCAGCTCCTGTAGGAACTCGTCCATGCCTGCGGAGGCATCGACCCATTCGTCGCCGGGACCATCGGACACCAGGCCGGCCAGCTGCGCCGAAACCTGCTCGATGCGGTCACCGATGGGCAGTGCGTGGTCGCGCGCCAGCTCCCGGGCCTTGTCCACTACGCCCAGCAGTTGGCGGCTCAGCGCACGCTCCCGGACGATCTCGGCGTAGCGCCGGGCCGACGAGCCGTTGACAGTCCCAGCGTTGAAGAGGGCCGTGAGGTAGCCCAGATCGACCTGGCCGCCCAGCTGCTCGTGCACCGTGATCGGGTCCACGGCCTTTGCGGCCACGGCCAGCGCGGCGATGGCGCCGTAGACCGCTCCGTGTGTCTCGTCCGCGAAGTCCTTGGCTTGCAGCAGGTCGCCGACCACGTCGTAGAGCCGGCTGTCCATCAGCAGGGACCCCAGCACAGCGTGCTCAGCCTCGAAGCTGGCCAGCGGCATCGCTGCGGCGCCGTCGAAAACTTCGTCCAGAGGGGGCATGGAGCGGGCGTTCATGCTGCGGTCCTTGTTTTTTCGATGACGTGCTTCATGCCCTTTTCGCTGAGCAGGAAGTCGAGATCGCACTGCCAGCTGGCGTGCTCTCCGCTGCGGTAGCCGCGGCCCATCAGGAAGTCGTTGTCGCGGGCACGGCCGAAGTAGTCGCGGATCCAGGCCGTGGCCTGCTCGGCGGTCTCTGCACGCGGCGTGCCGTCGGATTTCTTGCTCGTCAGGGCGAAGCGCCAGAGCTTGCCCACGGCCTTGCGGCGGCCCTCGTTGAGCAGGCGAACCTTCGGCAGTTCGGGCAGGACTTCGTGGTACAGGTCAACCAGGTCCTGAACCGGGCAGTTCGGCAGTCCAGGCTTGCCAGGTGCGTTTTCGCCGGGCTGGTCGTCGGCGCTGCCGACAGAGCCGTAAGGCTCTTTCTTTTCCTGCTCCTGTTCTTGTTCCTGTTCTTGGCTTCGTAGGGTCTTGCAAGGGGGTTGCATAGCCCCTTCTTCTCCCCTTCGTCCATGCAAGTGAAATGCTTCGGCATAGCGGTCGAAGAACTCGCCCAGAAACGGGTTGTCCGGCAAGGCGTCGTAGTCCTTCTGGATGCCCTTGCAGCGCAGGTCAGACCCCTTCAGTTCAGAGGCAATCTGGTAGCTGGCCATCTCGTGCACCCACACGAATTCCGACTCATCGTCATAGGAGCAGTAACCCGCTTCGATGCACTGCTGAAGGCCCTTGCGAGCCCCTTCTTCACCAAGGCCGGTTTCGTAGGCCATGTACAGCACGGGCTGGGCATACAGGCCCAGCATGTTGGAGCTGGGCGAGGTCATCAGGTAAAAGGCCACCACAAGCCCCTCCGGCTGCTTGCGCAGGGCCTTGAAGGTCTTGCCGTGCCACATCTTGGGGACGGCTTTGGCGTAGTCACGCATTGGGAGCACCTCCCAGCACGCGCTCCATTTCGGTCTGGCGCTCAGGTGTGCGCAGCGCGATCAGGCCGTACATGGCGCGCTTTGCCCGATCGGCGCACGGGCGGTGCAGAACCTTGCCGGTGCGCTGGAAGTCCAGCATGTCGGCGTGCAGCAGTAGACCCTGGGCCTGAATGCGCATCTCAAGGGCCTGCTGCTCCAGCGGCATGGCTTCGGGGATCTCGGCGAAGTGCACCATCAGGACGGGCTCCGGCGCTGGCCGGCCGTCGATGCGCACCTTGCAGGCCTCGACAAAACGGATGGAGAGATTCATGCTGGCTCCTGGCCCTCGTAGGCGCGGGCGAACGCCTGGCCAGCGGGCGTGGTGGCCGGCCATGGGCATGCCTGTTCGATGGGCTGGCCAGCGGCGCGCGCTGCGTGCGCCAGGGCCTTGATGCGGTCGAGGCTGACGACTTCAGACATTGCCGCCCTCCTCGCCCCTGGGAGCCGATGCCACAGCGAAAGGATTCACAGGCACACGCTCGATCGTGATACTGGACTCATGCCAACGCTTCAAAGCCCAGCTGGTCAGGATCTGGCGGATCACATCGCCCCGGCTTGCATCGCTATCGCCGCTGTACAGGACATCGATGTGCGCCTGGATCACGTCCAGGGTGAACTTGCGCACAGACGCGCGGACCTCGGTCAGCTCGTCCTCGCGCAGTTGGCCAGCACGCGGGCGGAAGGAAACGATCTCGAACGGGTTCTCGGGGGCCAGGCGCATGTCCATTTGGGAATGGCGCCACCGGGCATCCGCCCAAGGGTCCAGGATCTCGTTGATCACTTGGTTCACGCTGCAGCGCAGTTCGCCCATCCGCACGCGGATCTGTACCGACGAGTCGAGCATCTTGTACGTGAACACCGGCAGGTTCATGCGCAGGTTCGTGTATTCCAGGTCTGGGTTGCGGCCCCGGGCGAGTTGAGGTGGCAGGTGGTCGTAGTTCATGTCTTTGTCCTGGCTGTGGTGGTCGTGGAGGACGAGGCCCTGGACGACGAATGGGACGTCAGCCGCAGGGAGCTGGATTCGTGGATGTATGGGCTGGCGCGGCGGCGCGGGTGCTCAGGCACAGCTGTCGCCCGCCAGCAGGTAGGAGACCCAGCAGAGCAACGCGACGTCACCGATCAAGCTCAGCACGTAGTTGCCAGTGGTCTGGGGTGGGAAGCTGCGCACGGTCAGCCAAAAGGCCCGGCACAGCACGCCAACGGCAATGAGGACGGCTGCGGTCCATAGGAATGCACGCATCAGGCGCCTCCTTTCTGTTGGGGTTTGTCGTTGGCGCCGCGTCCAATTGCGAACAGGCGCGTGGCCTCTTCATGGGTCAGCCGCAGTTCAGCGGCGCCCACCGTGATAACGATGCGGTCGTCCAAATCGGTGATGGAGATGGCGCGCGGCGCGCTTGGGCCAGCGAGAGACAGGCCCGTCATGGACTGTTGTGCAGACACCAGTGCCTGTTGCGCCCGAATCTGTTCTTTGACGTTGTCGAACGCCTGGAGCGCCGCAGCGTGAGCCTGCGGGATCGCGTCCAGCGAGGCCTGTTCGCGGCGCTCCTGCTCCTCGATGCGCGCTTCGACCTTGACGCCATCGGCCGTAACGAAGGACTCGCCAGGCCGCAGGGTGATCGTGCGGCTAAGCATGGCTCAGCCCCTGGATCAAGGCCTGACGCGACTTCAGGGTCTGCATGGCAGCGTGCAGGTTCAGGCTGGCCTGGTGCCAGGCCTCCATGCGGCGCTGTTCGCGGGCGCGGTGCAGGCGCTGCTGGTGCTGCGGCGGGCCGGCAGCGAAGGGGTGCCCGCCGCCTCCCGGCGCAGAATGGGAGTTCCTACACAACCATTCCCGAGAGGGGCGGACATGAAACAAGAACTGATCGCGCCCACAGCAACTCTTGCCGGAGCAATGCTCTCGAAGATCGAGTTGGAGTACAGCGACTTCACGCGGGGCATCGTTGCCAAGACGTTCGAAGACGCCTACTACGCCCTGCTGGAAGGCATTCAGCGCGTGGACACTGCAGAAGAAGCCCGGCGTGCGGGGCAGGCACAACACCCCTCCCAAGACGGAAGCTGACGGGCGCCGGCAACCTTCCCAGACGTGCGTCCTGCTGCGCTGCAGGGTTACAAAGAAGGCCGACCCTCGGTCCCAACGCTTCCCCGAAAACCTTTTGCTTGTCGGCTGGGCCCCGCCCAGGCGGTACGGCTTAGGCATGGCCGGGCTCCCCTTGGGTCTCGGCGGCTTGCAGCGACTTGGGGGGCGTCGGCTCGTACTCGGGCCAGATGTCCTTCCACTCGTCCGGATACCAAACATGACGAGGCACCTGCCCCAAGGTCACCTGCTCGATTGCCACGGCAGTTTTTGGCTTGGGCCTTCGCACCCCGTCGCGCCAATGTCGGATCTGGGTATCCTGCTTCGCGCCGACCCGCGATCTCAGTTCCGTGATCGAAAGTGCTCCCTGGGCTTCCAGGTACCGCCGTAGTTCGTCGCATGGCTTGAATGTGGTCATGCGGCGATTCTATATCTTTTGATACTTTTCAAGTATCTTTTGATATGCTCATAAAACAATAGCGTTCGATACTGACGCAATAAGCTTCACCGGATGAACACCGACGCACTCAACAACTTTCGGCGTGAGAGGCTGGACGCCCTTGCCACCCACATGGGCGGACGTGCTGCCCTTGGGCGAGCTCTGGGATACAAGGACGGCGGCTATATCAATCACATGGTCAACGGCCTTCGACCGATTACGGAGAAGACCATTGCTATGTGCGAGGAGCTTCCAGGCGCGACCGGTTGGTTTAGTGACACCAAGTATCAGGAGCGGGCCCTATCCAGAGAGGTGGTCGCAGCCATCGCGAAGCTGGAGCCTGCGGAGGTGCGACGTATCGAAAACTTGCTAAGAGGAATGCTGGATATCCCACAACTGCGTAGCCCACAATAGTCTCGCGCTACTAATTTTTTCAAATTGACAAATCGGACACTCACGGGAATACTGTACATAACAACAGTACACATGAGGCCCGTGTGATCACCGCTCAAACCGCACCACCACCACTCAACGGCGACCAAACAAAAGTGTTCCATCATTTCGGAGGCGGGCTTCTGAGCATCTCCACCCTCCAAGAGCAGGAAGCTTTTGCAAGAGGGCGCATCGAAGCTGCGGCCGATCTCGTGGAGCTGTGTGCAAGCGCACTCGGGCCCGAGCAGTGCCGCTTTCAAGGGGTTTTGATGCTTGCCCATAGCATGTTGCACGAGGCAAACAACGCCTTTCCTTCCGGGAAAAACAGGTAGAGAGCAAACGCTGCTTGAGCATCCATTGATGCCTCGCAGCTTTTTTTTGCTCCAACAAAGTATCTTTTGATATTGCTTCAATCAATATCTTTTGATACATTTCATCCCAACGACCCAGCCACCTGCTCCCAAGCAGGCCAAAGCTGCAAGTCGCCAGGGACTCAGTCCCGGGGCGCCCGGATGCAAGCCAATCCTCCGGTGAGGGTGGAACCCAAGAGCAAGAAAAACCAGCGGCGTGGGTGCGTCGCGATTGGGCCCGCAAGGGTCCAAACCTCAGCGTCTTCCGAGAGGGTGCTGAGGTTTGAATAAGGAGAGCGACATGGACTTCACGGGGCGCTACTTCAGCGATTTCAACGGGGCGCTTGAAGAGCTGGACCAGCTGTTTCCGATGCCGGTCAAGGAATTCGAGCAGCGCTGGCCTGGCGTCCGGGGCTTCCGAAACGACTGCAGTAGGAAGTGGGCGGGCCGGTCCGAGAGCGGCGAAACGCTCCCAGTGACGCACAAGCGAACCCAGAGCGGCCGGCTCACATCTGAATGAACACCAACCCCCGGCTTCGCGCCGGGGCCATCAGGAGTGCTGGCTGGTGGGCACGCGCCTTGGAGTGGCCCGCCCCGAAAGTGCGCTGCAGGTGGTATCTGCAGGGGCCAGCCAGCACCCTTGATGGCAAATCGTGACAGGCAGTCGCCCGCCTGCAAGCAGTGAAAGTCTAGCCACCGTCGATAGAGGAAAGCCGGGGCTTACACGGCATGCCATCATCCATACCCTGGCCACGGGGTCGCAGAGGCTTAGCAAGCCGCAGCAGGTGGAAGCCCTGCATCTTTTACTTTCCGTTCACATTTGCTCGGCCGAGTGCAGGGTATCGTGGACGCAATCAGTTTCACGCCGAGCCTGGGTTCCTCCTCCCTCCCTCTCTAATTCCCAGGCACGCCTTTCAGGCATCGGCACTTTGCACCAAGGCCCGCAGCTTCAACGTTCGCGGGCCTTTTCTTTTGCGGCCCGGGATGCTCCCACGCACCGCAAAAACAAAAACCCGCCGAGGCGGGTTCTTGGTTTCAGCAGTTGCCCTTCTTGGCTTGGCCAGGCGGGCAGCCGTGGGGATGGCTTTTGTACCCATCACGGTAGCCATCGTCATACACAGCACAGCCGCCGAGAACAAAGGCCGCAACGGCCATGGCGAAAGCGATTTTCATGTGGGCGCCTTTCATAGAGTTGTGGCCGGCAGTCTATGTCGAGCACCGACAGGCCTCTGTAAACCATTGTTCCGCAGCCCGTAGAGGGCTGTTTTCTTTTGGAGAACCGTCATGCTGATGACCGCCAACCCCTGCGCGGATGCGGAGCGCTGGGAGAACGAGATGGACCGCCGCGCCGCTGCGGCCGATGAAGACAGGGCCCGCGCCATGCAGAAGCTGCAGCGCGCGGCGGCGTTCATGACGCCCACGGACTGGTTCCACGAGCGCATGCCCGGTCCTTTCGGCCTGCCCATGTCCTTCGACGAAATGCTGGCCGAGGCCATCGCCGACGGTGATCACGACAGCATCACGGCACTCGGCGCGCTGATGGTCAGCCAGCCGGCCCTGCAGCTGCGCACCGCCGTCATGGCCCACATCGCCAACCGCTATCCGGAGGGCATCAATGCTGCCTGATACCCGCCCTCCCATCCAGCTCCAGCAATTGCCTCGCCGCAAAAAGCCCGCCATCAAGCGGGCTTCGCTGCTTCTGGGCCTTGTCCTGGGGCTGATTGCCCTTGTGCTGACCATGTCCGGCTGCAGCGCTGCGGACGCAGCACAGGACAGTGCCAGCCCCGCCGACCTGAAGCGCGCTGCCGCTGGAGCCTGGCTCTGCCCGGGTATGCATGCGCAGTGGCTCAGCGACACCCAAGTTCAATGTTTGAAGGAGCGGCCATGAGCCAAACCCTGACCTACCAACAGTTGCAGGAGCAGCGCGACGAGCTGGCCCAAATGGTGCGCGAAGCCTGCCAAAAGCTGGACCGCTGCCTGCCAGCCGGCGGCCAGTTCTGGCTGAAGCGCGTGAACGAGATGCTGCCGCAGGAGAACGCTGAAGCATGAACGCCCTCCTCCACCTGTTCCTCTGGCTGGGACTGAGCGCCATGTGCGCCGGCCTGGCCGCCCTCACTTCCGGCGCCTTCTGAGCGCCGTTTTCATTTCCACCACAGAGGTATTCATGAACAGCCTTGTCACCCAGGCCAGCGGCGGCCAGCTGCGCGCCGCCTCCCAATTCGACCTGAGCCCGCAGAACTTCGAGCAGGCCCTCACCTTCTCCAACTACCTCGCCGAGAGCGACATGGTGCCCAAGGATTTCAAGGGCAAGCCAGGCAACTGCTTGATCGCCATGCAATGGGGCGCGGAGCTGGGGCTGAAGCCGCTGCAGTCGCTGCAGAACCTGGCTGTGATCAACGGCCGACCTGCTCTCTGGGGCGATGCCGTCATCGCCCTGGTGCTGGCCAGCCCGGTCTGCGAGTACGTCAACGAGGACGACGACGGCAAGACGGCCTACTGCCGCGTGAAGCGCAAGGGCGGCGTCGAGCAGGTCCGCAGCTTCAGCATGGATGACGCCATCAAGGCGGGCTTGGCCGGCAAGCAGGGCCCGTGGTCGCAGTACCCCAAGCGCATGCGCCAGATGCGGGCCCGGGCCTTCGCACTGCGCGACGTGTTCCCCGACGTGCTGCGCGGCATGCCGGTGGCCGAGGAGCTGCAGGACATGGCCAACGCTGCGCCGCCGCCCGGCGAGCGCCACATGGGCGAGGCGGAAGTCGTGCAGCCCGCATGGCCCGCCGACCGCTGGGCTGCGCGTCTGCCATCGATCCTTGACGGGATCGCCCAGGGCAAGACCATCGATGACGCATTGGCCTGGCTGGGCAGCAAGGGCAAGGTCACGCCCGAGCAGGAGAAGCAACTGCGCGACGAAGTGGCCAAGCGCCAGGCCGCCAGCGCAGCGCCTGCTGGTGCTGCAGCAGAGGTTGCCGCCACGGTCGCTGACGCTGACGGCGTGATGGTGGTGGACGCGACCAAGTTGGAGCAGAACCTGAAGGATGCCTCTGACCTGGACGCGCTCTACAAGCACGGTTCCCTGCTGGACGCCGTGGAAGACCTGGCCGAACGCCAGCGCCTCACCGAGATCTTCGAGGCCCGCGTGGCCGAACTGGAGGGATGACATGCAGATCGTGAACCTCACGCAGGGCTCACCCGCTTGGCACCAGCACCGGGCCCAGCACTGGAATGCCAGCGACGCGCCGGCCATGATGGGCTGCAGCAGCTACAAGACGCGCAGCGAGCTGGTGCGCGAGCTGGCCACGGGCATCTCGCCAGAGGCAGACGCCGCCACCGAGCGCCGCTTCGCCGACGGCCACCGCTTCGAGGCCCTGGCCCGGCCGCTGGCCGAAGAGATCATCGGCGAAGAGCTTTCACCGTGCGTGGGCACCGAGGGCAAGCTCTCGGCCAGCTTCGACGGCCTCACGTTCATGAACGACACCGCGTTCGAACACAAGAGCCTGAACGACCGCCTGCGCGCGGCCATGGTCGAAGACTGCACGGGCGCCGACCTGCCGCTGCAGTACCAGGTGCAGATGGAGCAGCAGGCAGCTGTGGCCGGTTGCGATCGCATCCTGTTCATGGCCACGAAGTGGGCGCCCGACGGCACCCTGCTGGAGCAGCTGCACTGCTGGTACACACCCAACCCTGAGCTGCGCGCCCAGATCCTCGCCGGCTGGGAGCAGCTGGCCCTGGAGGTGGCCGCCTATGTGCCCACCGACACCAGCGCCGCGCCCGTGGTGGCCGAGCCCGTGGAAAGCCTGCCGGCCCTGGCCGTCCAGATGCATGGCAGCCTGCAGGTGGTGAACAACCTGCCCGCCTTTGGCGATGCGCTGCGCAGCTTCATCGAAAAGATGGTGCCCAAGCCAGCCACGGACCAAGAGTTCGCAGACGCCGAGGCAGAGTGCAAGGCGCTTAAGAAGGCCGAGGACATGCTGGACGCCGGCGAGGCCAGCGCCTTGGCGCAGGTCGAGGATGTGGAACTCTTCCGCCGTACTGTTGCCGATCTGCGAAGCCTGGCACGCAACACCCGCCTGGCACGCGAGAAGCTGGTGAAGGCCGAGAAAGAGGTTCGCAAGGCTGAGATCGTGACCAGCGCCCAGGCCAACCTGGACCAGCACATCGCGGCCCTGAACCAGCAGCGCCTGGGCGCCTCCTGGATTCCGCGCATTGCCGGCGGCTTCGCCGAAGCCATCCGGGGCAAGAAATCGCTGGACAACATGCGCGACGCCATCGCGGTGGTGCTGACCAACGCCAAGGCCGACGCCAACACGCTGGCCGGCCGGCTGGAAGCGAACCGCCAGCACCTGCGCCAGGAAGACGGCGACTGGATCGCGCTGTTCGCGGACTTCGCGGCCGTGGGCGGCAAAGCGCCCGAGGACTTCCAGGCCCTGGCCGCGCTGCGCATCGGGCAGCACCGGCAGGCCGAAGCCAAGCGCCTGGAGGCCGAGCGCGAGCGGATCCGCCAGGAGGAGCAGCAGCGCGCAGACGCCGAGGCCCGCGAGAAGCTGGCCCAGGCCAACGCCCAGGCACAGGCCGGCATCGCCGAAGGCCGCGAGGCTGGCGCGCTGTCCCAGCCGTTGCTGGACGACCTGAGCGCCACGGCCTCCCACGTGCACGACAGCGGCGTGGCAGCGCTGGACACGCAGCAGGCCATCAGCACGGCCCAGGCAAGCAGCGCAGCCGCAGCTCCTGCAGCAGAGGACAGCAGCGCCACGATCACCCTGGGCCAGCTCAATGCGCAGCTGGAACAGGAAGGCCTGGCCGTCAAGGTCTCGGCCGCCACGCTGGAGCTGCTGGGCCTGCCCTACCGAAAGGAGCGCGGCGCCGTCCTGGTGCTGGTCTCCGACGCCAAGCGCATGGCCCTGAAGCTGGCCCTGGGCTTCGAGAAGTTCGCCCACGCGCTCACCGCGCCTGCCTGATCCCGGGCCCTGCCCACCACCCCAGTGCCCGCTTCGCGCGGGCATTGTCTTTTCCACATCAGCCGCCTGGCCGAGAAAGCCTGAACATGAACCCCGCCCTCTTCTTCGACACGGAAACCACCGGCCTGCCGCTCTTCAAGGAGCCCAGCGAACACCCCGACCAGCCCCACCTGGTGCAGCTGGCCGCCAGCCTGGTGGACCTCGACACCCGCACGGTGCTTTCCAGCATCGATGTCATCGTCAAGCCGGACGGCTGGACCATCCCTGACGACGTGGCCAAGATCCACGGGATCACCACCGAGAAGGCGCTGGACCTGGGCGTGCCCGAGGATGTGGCCGTGAGCATGCTGCTGTCGATGTGGGGCGGTCGCATGCGCGTGGCCCACAACGAGAGCTTCGACGCCCGCATCCTGCGCATCGCCATCAAGCGCCACATCGATGCGCGCGAGCCCGCCGCTGCCCTGCCCCAATCCGACATCTGGAAGGCGGGCCCCAGCGCATGCACAGCGCTGCTGACCACCCCGATCTGCAAGCTGCCGCCCACCGAGAAGATGCGCGCCGCCGGCATAGGCAAGTTCAAGACGCCGAAGCTGGCCGAGGCCTACCACCACCTCTTCGGCCACGACTTCGAGGGCGCACACACAGCTGGTGCTGACGTCGCTGCCTGCATCGCTGTCTATTTCGCTGTCCAAGACCTGAAGACAGCGAAGGCAGCCTGACCCTGTTTCCACCACCACAAAGGAAAACCATGGCCTTCGAATTGGCTGAATCCACGGCCGTCACCATCACCAACGCCAACCCGCGGCGCGAGCTGCACGGCGAAGAGAAGGTGCGCGCAATCGACATCTCGTTCACGCTCACGGGCGAGAACACCCTGCTGGACCTGCTGGAGCCTGGGCTGCGCGAGCACCACTACTGCAACAAGGCGGCCACGGCCGGCCAGGAGGCGCTACCCGGCGTGCTGATCCCGCTGCCGAACCTGCGGCACCCACAGCTGCCCCTGCTCTACCACTACGGCAAGGGCCAGAAGTGGCGCGGCTACCGCTTCATCTGGGACTGGGGCATCGAAGACGCGCACGTGGACTTCATGGACGCCGTGCTGACCGGCCTGCACTACGAGCTGAGCGAAGGCGGCAGCGTCACCATCAAGGGCACCATCCAGTACAACGGCGACGAGCTGCAGGACAACGATGTCTTCGGCGAGCTGTCCGGCCTGGCAGCCGAGGGCGAGATCTACATCAAGCTGCTGGCCCCGGCCGAGCTGCAGCAAGCCAAGAAGGGCTACCGCGCTGGCAAGCCCGACACGCCCGCCAGCCAGCCTGAAAACGAGGACCAGCAGGAGCTGCGCGAGGAAGGCGAGGAAGAGCTGCCCACCGACCCGAACCACCCTGTGAACCAGACGCCCGAAGACGCCTTCGCGGCGGCTGTGACCGGCGAACCAGCCTGAACCATCCCCTGAACCACCCACGGCGCCAGCGCGGCGCCACGAAAGGAAATCCATGACCTCCTACACCGACCTGCTGGCCCGCAAGGCCGAACTCGACGCCCAGATCGCAGCGGCTCAGGCAGAGCGCAAAGCCGAGGGCATCGCCGCGGCCCGCGCGCTGATCCAGGAGCACGCCTTGACCGCTGCCGATGTCTTCCCGGCCCAGGGCAAGAAGGCCAAGAGCAGCGTGGGCGCCCCGAAGTACCGCGACCCCGCCACCGGCGCGACTTGGACAGGCCGGGGCAAGCCCCCAAACTGGATCAACGGCAAGGACCGCGAGCAATTCCTGATCGAAACAGCCAAAAGTTAGGCAAGGGTCTGCCGATACACCAAGTAAGGAGGTGCGCGCCAAGTCTAGGCGGCGCCTCAAGCCCCTGGTTGCTCGAGAGCCAGGGGCTTCTTCTTTCAAGCCCCCGCAGCTGGATCACGGTCCAGCACCGTACGCCGTTTCTCACATATCCCGGCTGGTCCTGGGGCATGAACACATCGAGTACAGGCGCTCCCGTTATTCAGGCCGACAACATTTGATCCCCATCAGAATTTCTTTCACCAGCCAATTCGGTTATTGAGCTAACAATTATTCGACTTGACCGATTAAATAACAATTCATAATATTCTTTCTCCATAAAAATATTGATTACGCAATATTTGTTGGATACAGACCATTGGAGGAATTTCAGGTGAACTTGAAGAAGATAGCTTTTTCCATAATCGCTGCGTTCTCGATCAGTCAAGCGTATGCCAGTGATTTCCATGATGTTGAGCAAGAAGGTGGCTCATTCCAGGTAAGTGCTCAGGCATCCATGGACATTTGTGCCAATGATCCCATCCCTGCTGGCTGGATCGTGACAAACATCTACCCTGGCTGCGGAACTGGGACTGGCCGCTACCAAATAGAACAGCTCAACACCAACTTCAATGAGATGTTCATGTGTGCCGTAACACCCGTTCCTGCTGGATGGGTCGTCGGCTCTGTGCAGGTCGGCTGCGGTCTTGCCGGATATGGACGCCTTCGACTCGTTCCCGTTCGAACAAGCTACATTTCCATGACGATGTGCAATGTTCCAACTGCGCAGGTTCCTCCCAATTGGGTGGTGACAAGTGTCAGCCAAGGCTGCGGCCTGCCAGGACTTGGTCAATACACAATCCAATACGCGAATCCGAGCTATCTCAACATGAAGATGTGCGCTTTTTCACCCGTTCCGCCAGGCTGGATGGTTGTAAGCAGCGAGGCTGGATGTGGGCTCCCTGGCATGGCCGGTGTCCGCTGGATCCGCTATGTAGGTTGAACTAGCCAGTAGTCGTATTTCAAAGCCCGCGCATCGCGGGCTTTTCTAATTCCCCGAAGCCCGACCGGTGCAAGCCGCTCGGGCTTTTCCTTTTCCGAGGAACCACATGCTCACCCCTCAATTTGTTCTGCCCCTTGCGGCAAAGCTGGTGATCGACCTGTTTGCCGGCGGCGGTGGCGCATCGACAGGCATCGAGCAGGCCATCGGCCGGCCCGTCGATGTCGCCATCAACCACGACGCCGATGCCATCGGCATGCACGAGGTCAACCACCCGCAGACCAGGCACTACCGTTCCGACATCCGCGAAGTGGATCCACTGGCCGTGACACGCGGCGAGGTGGTGGGCCTCCTCCACGCGTCGCCCGACTGCACGCATCACAGCCAAGCCCTGGGCGGCCAGCCCCGCAACGGGGAAATCCGGTCGCTCGCGTGGATCGTCATCCGGTGGGCCGGCAAGACCCAGCCCGATGTCATCACGCTGGAGAACGTCGAGCAGATGATGCAGTGGTCTCCGCTGATTGCGAAGCGCGATCCCGCCACGGGCCGCGTGATCACGCTGGATCGCATCACGGACCCCGCCACGGGAAAAGCCACCTTCCGCGTAGCCGAACCCGGCGAGGTGGTGCCGCGCGGCAATCAGTTCCTGGTGCCGGACCCCAAGCACAAGGGCCGCAACTGGCGCCACTTCATCCAGGCGCTGCGCGACCTGGGCTACAAGGTGGAATGGCGGGTGATCTGCAATGCAACGCTGGGCTCGCGCAGCACCCGCACACGTCTGTATCTGATCGCCCGCCGCGACGGCCTGCCCATCGTATGGCCCCAGCAGACGCACTGGAAGAACCCGAAGCCGGGCCAGAAGGCCTACCGCCAGGCGGCCGAATGCATCGACTGGAGCATCCCCGGGCAAAGCATCTTCGGCCGCAAGAAGGAACTGGCGCCAGCCACCATGCGGCGGATCGCCCACGGCTTGGACAAGTTCGTGCTGAACAGCCCCCAGCCGTTCATCGTGAACATGGCCCACGGCGGGAAGATCGAGCTGCTCGACCGGCCCATGAGCACCATCGCCACGGAGAAAGGCGGCTGCCGCGCCCTGGTGTCGCCCACCCTGATCCAGATGGGATACGGCGAAGCCAAGGGCCAGGCACCGCGCGTGCTGGATCTGTCCCAACCCCTGGGCACGGCCGTGGCCGGCGGCATCAAGCACGCCGTCAGTTCGGCCTATCTGGTGCAGGCCGGACACGGTGAAGGCAAGGACGGCGGCAAGCGCTGGAGCCACGGCGCCAACGACATCAAAGGTCCTCTGGGCACCGTGACGGCCAGCGGCGGCGGCCAGAGCCTGGCATCCGCGTTCATGGTCCAGGCCAACGGCGGGTTCAACAGCACGCCGGCCCGCGACCTGCGCGAACCTGTATCGACCGTGACCACCAGCGGCAGCCAGCAGCAGCTGATCGCCGCGCACCTGTGCACGCTGCGCAGGAACAGCGTGGGCCGCGATATGCGCGAGCCGGTGTCCACGGTCACAGCCGGGGCCGAGCACCACGCACTGATCCAGTACCACCTGTCGCCCGAGCAGGAGGCCGGCGCCCTGCGCTGCGCAGCCTTCCTGATGCGCTACCACGCCAGCGGCGGCCAGTGGGCGGACCTGCGTGACCCGATGACCACCATCACCACGCGCGACCGCCTGGCGCTCGTGACCGTGTGGCTCAAGGGCGAGCCCTGGGTGATCGTAGACATCACGCTGCGCATGCTGGTGCCGCGCGAGCTCTACAACGCTCAGGACTTCCCTGAAAACTATGTAATTGACCGCACGGCGGCCGGAAAGGCGCTGACCAAAACAGCCCAGGTCCGCATGGTCGGCAATTCCGTGAGTCCGAAGCCAATGCAGCTCATCGTGGCCACCAACTACTCCGAGGCCCCGGCTGGTGCACTGCGCCGCGCGGCCTGATCCCCAACCCGGGCCGCCCAGTGCGGCCCGCTCTGTTTCCCCATGACCCCGACCCCACCCCAGGCCGCGTGCCAGCAGCTGCTGCAGCGCGCCGACCACGTCAGGACCGAAATGACCAGAACCATCATCGTCACAGCGCTCATGATGCTGGCCAGGAGCCAGGAGGACGATGTCGCGAAGGAGCTGCGTCGCCTGAGCCTAAGCAAGCCCCCCGGCGTTCATCGCAATAGGCCCAGCCTCGGGGGAGACTATCCCGTGGTCCCGGCAAAAAGCGGCGTACTCATCGAAAACCAGTTCAAAAGAAAACAGCGAGTCTTTCTCGGATTCGGCGATGAGGGATACAGCGTAGAACCTTGGATCATCCTCGGCATAGGAAAGGCCACGAACTATCCACACCTCCGAGTCGTTGCCCACAAGTCTGGAGAACAGTGCTGGTGGTGGCGCAGGCATTCGAGTCATAAAAATCCTCTGGACCGTCACCCACTTGCTACCTACAAGAGACCGCGAAAAGCATGCCGAGCATGCGTCTGGGACAAAAACACTATGCAAATGGTGTGCGGCCTGGGCACCTTACTTCGCACCCGAGCGCCCTGTCTGTGCGGAAGGCGACCTAATGAGCAACTCATCGCCAACGAAACGCAGCCCACCTGACACTGTGCGCCTGCTCGAAGTAGCCGAGACGCTTTACGAAGCGGATGCAGGTATCAGGGCCAAGTAGGCATGACCATGGCCAGCAAGAAGCACAAGGATTGGCGCGACAAGCGCGCGCCGCTCCCCGACAACGACGAACCACCCACTTGGCCCGCACCCGCGGGCCTTTTTCATTGAGGACGAACATGTCCAAGAGCATCACTCTGAACTTTGCACCTGCCGTGCTCGGCCGCGAGCATGCCGCAGCCTACGTGGCGCTGAGCGTCAGTTCCTTCGAACAACTGGTGCGTGAGCGCCAGATCCCCCAGCCACGCCAGCTGTCTGCCAGGCGCGTTGGCTGGCTGCGCGCGGAGCTCGATGACTGGTCCGCCCGGCGGCCAGCGTCTGAGCTGCTGCCACCCGAGAACACCGGTGCCCCTAAGCCCCGATGAACTCCTCCAACTTCGCATCGAGCGCCGCCAGCCAATGGCCGCGCTCGGCGTCGTACCGGTACAGGTTGTAATCGCCCGCCACGCCAGGGAGGACGTGGCCAAGGATCGCCTCCCCAACCTCATGCGGACAGCCCATCGACGCAAGAATGGTGCGCCCCGTCCGCCGAAGATCATGCGGTGACCAATGCGTCACGGTCAGCCGCGCCCGCTTGTGCTCGGGCTTCGTCTTGCTGTAAGGCTGCAGATAGTGCACCTTGGTCTGCATGTAGGCCTGGGTCTGCCCTTTCAGCACACCATCGCGCCCGATGCTCGGGAACAGCCATGGCCCCTCATTCGCCAGCAGACGACGCACGATCTGCTCGGCACGACCGAACAAAGGCACACGCAGGTCATGTGCGACCTCAACGTGCCGAATCTTCATTGCCTCCTTGGGCACGGTCCACCAAAGCACACCCCCCTCCTCCAACAACTGCTTCTTCTGCATCTGGCAGATCTCCCCGCCTCGCGTGCATGTCCACAGCTGCAGCGTCAGGAAATCCTGAACCTGCTGGCTGAACATCGACAGCTCGCTGCCGATCAGCGTCTTGATCTCCGCGCCGCTCAGCACGCGTTTGCTGGTGCCTTTGTGTTTTCCATCGCGCACTGCGCCTTTGCTGCGCAGTTTGTGGGACGTGCGTTCCGCCCACCAGTTGGGCATGCCGTCCGGAATTCGCCCTGACTCCAGCCCCACGCGCCATGCAGCTGCCATCTCCGTCTTCACGGACTTGGCCAAGACGGGGCGGTCGGCCAGACCTTCAATGACGTCGTAGACAAAAGAGCGCCCCACCTCGGCCACGGATGTCGACTCCCGTCCCGAGATCGCATTGCGCAGACGCTGCTCGATGTTGCGGGCGCCCTTGGCCTCCCGGTTGACCATGAGATACCGGGCGGCATAGTCGTCCACCAGCTTGGCCAATGTGTAAACCTGTGCAACCGGTTGCGCCAAAGCCTTGCGCGCCAGCTTTCGCTCATCCGCTGGATCTCTTCCCTGCTCACGCAGGTCCCGTGCTGCCTGCCATTCGGCTGCAGCCTGGGCTGGCGACATGGCTGGCCATTGGCCGAGCTTGACCTGCTTGAGCTTTGCTGAATCCGCCAAGCTTCTGTAACGATAGGTCCAAGATTTCGTACTGGCCGTCGCTTCGAGCCTCAAGCCTGGGCAACCTTGTACGACAATGTGTTCGCCCTGCTTTAGGGTCTTGGCTGAACGTGCGTCAAAGAACATCTGAAGCTACACCTTGAGTGCCGGAAAAACCTACACAAAATCTATACCGAGCGGTGAAGTGTAGACGAGTCCAGGCAAGTGCAGATGAAGCGCAAAGGTAAGCGCAGGAATGGAATAAATCATTTGCCGACAACATCTTACGCGGCAAACCGGAGATAAATCAAAGGCTTATGACAGATTCACAGGCAATGAACATCATCATTCTTGACGACTACCAGGACGCCGTGCGCAAGCTGGACTGTGCTCGTCTGCTGGAGCCCTTCAACGCCAAGGTCTTCACCAATACCGTCAAGGGCGTTGGCCAGCTGTCGGTGCGGTTGCGCGATGCGGACATCATCGTGCTGACCCGCGAGCGCACGCAGATCAGCCGGCAGCTGCTGGAAAAGCTTCCGCGCCTGAAGCTGATCGCGCAGACCGGCAAGGCCGGCGCCCATATCGATGTGCAGGCCTGTACCGACCAGGGCGTTGCGATTGCCGAGGGCGTGGGCTCGCCCATTGCGCCGGCAGAGCTGACCTGGTCGCTGATCATGGCGGCCACGCGGCGGCTGCCGCAGTACATCGCCAACCTCAAGCACGGCGCATGGCAGCAATCGGGCTTCAAGGCTGCGTCCATGCCTGCGAATTTCGGACTGGGCAGCGTGTTGCACGGGCGCACGCTGGGCATCTGGGGCTACGGCCGCATTGGACGGCTGGTCGCGCACTACGGCCATGCCTTCGGCATGCAGGTTCTGGTCTGGGGCAGCGAAAGCTCGCGCCAGAAGGCGCAGGCCGATGGCTTTGCGGCTGCGGACTCGCGCGAGGCTTTCTTCACCGAATCCGACGTGCTGTCCATGCATCTGCGCCTGCATGAGGCCACACGCGGCATCGTCACGGCGCAGGATCTGGCACGCATGAAGCCGACCGCCCTGTTCGTGAACACCTCGCGCGCGGAGCTGGTGGAGGCCGATGCCCTGCTGGGTGCGCTCAACCGAGGCCGGCCGGGCCTGGCGGCCGTGGACGTGTTCGAGAGCGAGCCCATCCTCCAGGGCCATGCGCTGCTGCGGCTGGAGAACTGCATCTGCACGCCGCACATCGGCTACGTGGAGCAGGACAGCTACGAGCTGTACTTTCGCGCTGCCTTCGACAATGTGGTGAACTTCGTTGCGGGGCAGCCCAGCAACATCCTCAATCCCGAGGTGTTCTCAGGCCCGGCCCGCGCAGGCTGACGACCGGATCAGGCGGGGGCTTGCGCCACCCGCCCTTGCCCTGCACTCAACGGCCGCCCTGGCCGGAGTCGCCACGTGCGGCCGTGGCGCGAAAGGCCAGTTCATCGGCCACCGCCTCATAGACGGCTTGGCGCACGACGGATTCCACCTCCTCGCGCAGACGCACGACGATGGACCGAGTCTGCTGCTGAACCACGGTGGCAATGGCGTCGCGCAGGCGCTGGTCCAGCACCAGGTCCACACGCTGCATGAGGCGATGGACCAGATATTCCTCGGTGACCTGCTGCGCATGACTGTCCCAGATGGACTCCATGGTGGGGGCTGCCGGCATGGCGGGGGAAGCCGGCGTCGGCGCGGCAGCCGCCTCTGCCACGACAGCCTGCACCACCGGGGCCACCAGGTCGGCAGGGACCACTTCCCCGGCCGGTGCCGCGTCGCCCGCTGCAGCCACATCTGCCGCACCTGCAACATCTGCCGCACCAGCCACATCAGCCATTTCGGCCAGACGGCCTTCCTGGGCCAATTGCATTTCCACGGACGGGGCGCTGGGCGGCTGATAGTCCGAGAGCACGGGCTGCATTGCAGGTGTCGGGATTTCCTCGGGTGCAGCTTGCTCGGTGACCATGGGCCGCTGCGGTTCCAGGTCCTGCGGCAGCGGCGGCAGGGACGCAGGCAGGGCGACCACGCCACGCCGAGGCGCCAGCATGCCTTCGCTGGCCCAGGGCGTCGCTTCGTCAGTCAGCGGCAGTTCGGACACGGGGGGTGCCAGGGGTGCCGGGGGTTCGACCGCCTGAACCGGTGCCTGCACCGCATCCACCGCAACGACATCGGTGAGCGTGGGAACAAAGCGCGGTGGGGTTTTGGAGGGAGGAGCGCTCATGGCTTACTCCTTGAGGACCAGGTCATGGCGCTTGATGGAAATACCCTGGGCCGCATAGTGCTTCCAGCGCTGCCGGGCCAGGTGGCGGTCTTCCTCGTCGGTGGCGGAAACCACTTCGACGACACGCGCAAAGCGCTCGAATCCTTCGGGCACTTCGCCGCCCAGGTTGACCAGCATATCGTGGTGGGGCGCGCCGTCCAGCCGCTCCAGCAGAACAATGGGCGAGAAGGCCATGATGTCTGCCCCATCGCCTTCGCCCGCATGGGCCAGGAAGTCGGTGGGCGAGACACTCCATAGCCTGGGCGACAAGGCCTTGAGCAGCGGCGGCGACCCCAGCACCACCAGTTGCGTGCGGTGCCTGAGCGCCTTGCGCGCCAGACGGCAGACATAGGCCAGCTTGTCGGGCGCGTTGAAATGGAACGCCACTTCAGTCAAGCGATGCTCCCTTCAAACAGGCCCGGGCTGACGGGGACGATGCGCTCATGCCTGCTCCGGCTGAGCGGCAACTGCCGCCTTGCGGCGGCTGGCAGATCCTGCCTTGGATGGCACCGGCTTCTTGGGTGCAGCAGCTTTATGGGATGCAGCAGCCTTGGCCTGCGCCTTGCCAGCATCGATGCCGGCCAGCAGATAGTGCAGCAGCAGGCCCACGGGGCGGCCTGTACCGCCCTTGGCGGCGCCGCTCTTCCAGGCCGTGCCGGCGATGTCCAGGTGCGCCCAGGGAATGTCGCCCACAAAGCGCTGCAGGAACTTGGCTGCCGTGACTGCGCCACCCGCGCGGCCAGCCACATTGCCCATGTCGGCGAAATTGCTCTTGAGGCCTTCGCCGTACTCCTCGTCCAGCGGCATGCGCCAGCAGGGGTCCAGTGCCGCATCGCCGGCCTGCTCCAGCGCGCGGGCCAGTTCGTCGCTGGGCGAGAACATGCCGCTGCGCAGCCCGCCCAGGGCGATGACGCAGGCGCCGGTCAGCGTGGCAATGTCCACCATGGCGCGGGGCTTGAAGCGGGCAGCGTAGGTCAGCGCATCGCAGAGCACGAGGCGGCCTTCGGCATCGGTGTTGAGGATTTCTATGGTCTGGCCGCTCATGCTGGTGACCACGTCGCCCGGCTTGACGGCAGCGCCGCCGGGCATGTTCTCGGACGCCGGAATGAGGCCGACGACATTGACGGCCGGCTGCAGCCGGGCCAGCGCATGGAACACGCCCAGCACGCTGGCGGCACCGCCCATGTCGAACTTCATCTCGTCCATTTCAGCGGCAGGCTTGAGGGAGATGCCGCCGGTATCGAAAGTGATGCCCTTGCCGACCAGCACCACGGGCGCGGCGCCCTTGGTTCCGCCGTTGTAGTGCAGTTCGATGAAGCGCAGCGGCTGCTCCGATCCCTGGGCCACGGCCATGAAAGCGCCCATGCCGAGTTTGGCGACTTCGGCGGGGCCGTGGATCTTGCAGCTGATGCCGGGCAGCTTGGCCAGGGCGCGGGCCGCGTCAGCCAGCAAGGTGGGCGTGGCGTGGTTGGCGGGGCGATTGGCCCATTCGCGTGCCAGGGTCATGCCTTCGGCCTGGGCCACGGCGGTCTTGAAAGCGTCGGCAACGCCATTCTTGTCGCCCGCCTTGACGGCTGCGGCAATCACCAGCTTCTTGAGCGCCACGGGCTTGGCCTGCGGCTTGGTGTGGGTATAGCTGTAGCAGGCATCGGCCGCCGCCAGAACGGCGGCAGCAACGGCAGGACCTGCCGCCTCAAAGCCAAAGCACAGCAAGGCCTTGCCAACACCGGTCGCCTTGAGCGCGGCACCTGCGCCGGCCACGGCCTGGCGCACTTCCCGTGCCGAGCCGTTGCCCGCGCCCAGCAGCACGACTCGGCGTGCAGCAACGGCAGGCAGGCCGTACAGTGCCAGCTGTTTGCCGGCTGCCGTTTCGAAATCTCCGGCCTTGACCGCGTGTGCGACCAGGGTGGACAGCGCGTCGCTGCCCGTGACCGTGGCTTCGGTCACCAGCACCAACAACAGGTCACACTTTTCACGTACTGCTGCGGCAGTCGTCAACGGCTTCAGTTCAAAGTTCATAATCGGCGTTTTCCTTTCAGCCAATGTTATTCGATTCATCCATACGCAAAGAGCTGGCCCGCAGCTTCGGTGCCACGGTCGTGGTGCTGATCACGGTCGTCATGACCATGATGCTGATCCGCACGCTGGGCCAGGCTTACAAGGGCAATGTCAGCCCTTCCGACGTTCTGCTGGTCATGGGCTATACGGTGCTTGGCCAGTTGCCCACGATTTTGGGCCTGGGGCTTTTCGTGGCCGTGGTCGGCTCGCTGTCGCGCATGTACCGCGACAGCGAGATGGTGATCTGGTTCGCCGCAGGCCAGGGACTGGCCAGCCTGCTGCGCCCGCTGCTGCGCTTTGCCTGGCCGGTGCTTGCCGTGATCGCCGTGCTGGGCCTGGGCATCCTGCCCTGGGCCAATCAGCAGATCGAGCAGATCAAGACCCAGTTCGAGCAGCGCAGCGACATTGACCGCATCGCCCCCGGCGAGTTCCAGGAGTCTGCGGGCGGCTCGCGCGTGTTCTTCATCGACAAGGACGTACCCAGCGCCACCGCAGCCAACAATGTGTTCATCGTGGCCAATGAGCGCGGGCGCGAGTCCGTGACCTCGGCGCGCGGGGCGCGGCTGGAAGTGGTCAAGGGCGAACGCATGGCCGTGCTGACCGACGGCCAGCGCATGGAAACGCAGACCAGCGACGGCTCGGTGAAGATCAGCGAGTTCAAGGAATACGGCACGCAGCTCGGCGGCGGCAACAATCTGGCCGCTGCCGAGGAAATGGCCGCTCGCAGCACCTACACGCATGAGCTGCTGCCGCGCACCGAACCCATCTACCGCGCCGAGCTGGGCTGGCGCATAGGCCTGCCGCTGGCGGCGCTGAACTTCGTGATCCTGGGCCTGGCCGTGGCCAGCGTGAACCCGCGCGCTGGTGGCAGCGGCAGCCTCATGCTCGCGCTGTTCGCCTTCATCGTGTACTACAACCTGATGACGCTGGGCGAGAACTGGGTGGCCTCGGGCAAGCTGAGCATGCCCGCCATGACGGCCCTGCTGCACGGTGGAACATTGCTGCTGGCACTGCTGGTGCTGCTGGTACGGCACAAGCGCTGGTCGCCGCGCGACCTGTGGCGCAGGCCCTGCAAGCCGGCTGCCCTGGACGACGCAAAGGCGGTGCCCTGATGAGAGTTCTGAGAAACCTGCTGTACCGCGACATCATCGCGGCCGTCAGCTATGTGACGCTGGCCTTCCTGGCGCTGTTCTTCTTCTTCGATCTGGTCGATGAGCTGCGCTGGGTCGGGCGCGGAGGCGACAACGGCTACCAGATCACGCACGCCCTGCTCTTCGTGGTGCTGCGCATCCCCAGCCACCTGTACGAGCTGATGCCCATCACCGTGCTGATCGGCACCATCTACGTGATGGCGCGCTTTGCCCAGAGCTCGGAATTCACCATCATGCGCACCAGCGGCATGGGCCCCTGGCTGGCGCTGCGCACGCTGATGGTGCTGGGCCTGGGTTTTGTGCTGGCCACCTTCGGCACGGGCGACTACCTGGCGCCGGCGGCCGAGAACGCGGGCCAGAACATCCGCGCCATCCACCTGGCCCAGCTGTCGCGCGGCGCCACGGGTGCCTGGCTCAAGGAACGCCAGGGCGATCACTCCATCGCCATCAACGTGCGCGCCATCCGCGGGCCCGGTGATTTCTCCAACGTGCGCATCTTCGACTTTGACGGCCAGGGCCGCATCTCGGCCCAGATCCATGCGCAGGCGGCGCAGGTCAGCGAGGATGGCGAATCCTGGAAGCTCCAGGGCGTTGAGGCCAGCCACCTGAAGGCCAAGGCCGACGGAGGCATGGTGCTGCTGCGCGAGAAGGAGGACAGCCTGGTCTGGAAGACCGGCATCAGCGCCGAAATGGTCACGGCCGCGCTGCTCAAGCCCGACCGCATGTCCACCATTTCGCTGTTTCAGTACGTGCGCCACCTGGAGGCCAACGGCCAGGCCGCGCAGAAGTACGAGATCGAGTTCTGGCGCAAGGTCTTCTACCCCATGAGCTGCCTGGTGATGGTGGTGCTGGCCCTGCCCTTTGCCTATCTGCATTTCCGCTCGGGCGGCATCGCGGCCTATGTGTTCGGCGGCGTCATGGCCGGCATCAGCTTCTTCCTGTTGAACAACGTGTTCGGCTACATCGGCACGCTGCAGACCTGGTCGCCCTGGCTGACCGCTGCAGCGCCGGGCCTGCTCTACAGCCTTCTTTCCTTGACCGCGTTCACCTGGCTGGTGCTGCGCCGCTAGATCCGTTGCCATGCAAAACGACACAACAGCGGCCGGCATTGCCGGCCTGATCCTGCTGGCCCACGGCTCCCGCGACGCCCTGTGGCGCCAGCCCATCGAGGCCGTGCTCGGCGCCGTCCGGCAAACGCGGCCCCACGGCCTGGCTGCATGCGCCTACCTGGAAGCCTGTGCGCCCGACCTGCCCACCGCCGCGCGCGGGCTGATCGAGGCGGGCGCGACGCACATCACCGTGCTGCCCCTGTTCCTGGGCACGGGCAAGCATGCGCGCGAGGACATCCCCAAGCTGGTGCAGGAGATCCGCGACACCCACCCACAGGTGACCGTGGAACTGGAGCCGGCCGTGGGCGAGCATCCACGTGTCACGGCCCTGTTGGCAGAGCTGGCGTTGGCGGCCATGGAGCCTTCCGGCAGGTCAGGAAGCTGAAATAACGAATCGCTTCTTTATATAAATGCAGCATAATGGCGCGCTGCACCCAGCTGTCACCGCCATGAACCTGCACCAATTCCGATTCGTCCAAGAAGCGGCGCGCCGCAACCTCAACCTCACCGAGGCGGCCAAGGCCCTGCACACCTCGCAGCCCGGCGTCTCCAAGGCCATCATCGAGCTGGAGGAGGAGCTGGGCATCGACATCTTCGCGCGCCACGGCAAGCGCCTCAAGCGCATCACCGAACCCGGCCTGGAGGTGCTCAAGAGCATCGAACTCATCATGCGCGAGATCGGCAACCTCAAGCGCATCGGCGAGCAGTACAGCGCCCAGGACAGCGGCACGCTGTCGATTGCCACCACCCACACCCAGGCCCGCTACGTGCTGCCGCCCGCCGTGGCACGGCTGCGCGACCTGTATCCCAAGGTCACCATCAGCCTGCACCAGGCCACGCCGGCCGAAGTGGCGCGCATGGTCATCGACGAAATCGCCGACATCGGCATGGCCACCGAGTCCCTGGCCGACTACCCCGATCTCGTCACCCTGCCCTGCTACGAATGGCAGCACGTGCTGGTCATGCCCACGGGCCATCCGCTGGCGCAGAAGGAGCGCATCACGCTGGACGACATCGCCCATGAGTCGCTGATCACCTACCACCCCTCGTTCACCGGGCGCGGCAAGATCGACCAGGCCTTCGCCACGCGTCGGCTGCGTCCGCGCATCGTGCTGGAGGCCATTGACTCCGACGTGATCAAGACCTATGTGCGCCTGGGCCTGGGCATCGGCATCGTGGCCGAGATGGCCATGCGCGACGATCCGGTCAACGACCTCGTGGTGCGCCCCATGGGCCATCTGTTCGGCCAGAGCGTGGCGCGCGTGGCCATCAAGCGCGGCGCCTATCTGCGCAACTTCGTCTACCGCTTCGCCGAACTGCTCAGCGACCGCCTGACGCGCGACCTGATCATGCGCGCCATGAGCGGCCACGTGCACGACTACGAACTCTGATCCTCCGCCCCACCGGGCCCGCAGCGCGGGCCCGTTCCCGTTTTCCGCTGCCTCCGCCATGACCTCTGCCACGCCCCGCACGCCCGCCTTCCCCAGCCGCCTGCCCCATGTGGGCACGACCATCTTCACCACCATGTCGGCGCTGGCCGCCGAACACCAGGCGGTGAACCTGGGCCAGGGCTTCCCCGACTTCGGCTGCGACCCCAGGCTGGTCGATGCCGTCACGGCCGCCATGCAGGCCGGCCACAACCAGTACCCGCCCATGCCCGGCCTGCCGCAGCTGCGCCAGGCCATGGCCGACAAGATGGAGGCGCTGTACGGCCGCCGCTACGACGCGGGCACCGAGATCACGGTCACGGCCGGCGCCACGCAGGCCATCCTCACCGCCATCCTGGCCACCGTGCATGCGGGCGATGAGGTCATCGTGCTCGACCCCTGCTACGACAGCTACGTACCCAACATCGAGCTGGCCGGCGGCGTGCCCGTGCGCGTGCCGCTGACGCCGGGCAGCTTCAAGCCCGACTTCGCCAAAATTGCCGCCGCCATCACGCCACGCACACGGCTTTTGATCATCAACAGCCCGCACAACCCCAGCGCCACCATCTGGAGCGATGCCGAGATGCTGCAGCTGCAGGAGCTGCTGGCGCCCACCGACGTGCTGCTGATCAGCGACGAGGTCTACGAGCACATGGTCTACGACGGCCGCCAGCACCAGAGCGCCGCGCGCTTTGCCGGCCTGGCGGCGCGCGCCTTCATCGTCTCCAGCTTCGGCAAGACCTACCATGTCACGGGCTGGAAGGTGGGCACCGTCGCCGCGCCGGCCGCGCTCACGGCCGAGTTCCGCAAGGTCCACCAGTTCAACGTCTTCACCGTCAACACGCCCATGCAGGCGGGCCTGGCCAGCTACATGGCCGACCCTGCGCCCTACCTGCAGCTGCCCGCCTTCTACCAGGCCAAGCGCGACCTGTTCTGCCAGGGCCTGGAAGGCTCGCGCCTGCGCCTGCTGCCCACGGCGGGGACCTACTTCGTCTGCGCCGACATCTCGGCCGTGTCGGACCTGGACGAAGCCGCGTTCTGCCAGTGGCTGGTCCGGGAGCATGGCGTGGCGGCCATCCCGCTATCGGCCTTCTATGGCGACGGCTTCGACCAGCGCGTGGTGCGCTTTTGCTTTGCCAAGCAAGACAGCACGCTGCGCGCGGCGTTGGAGCGGCTGCGCAAACTCTGAAACCGGGCGCGGGGCAGCGCGCACCCACGCCGGGTTGTCCCGTCATCCTCTGAGATGACATGGCCCCTCCGTCCCTGGTCTTACGCTCGGGCGACAGGAGACACAAGCCATGCGAACCGACCACGCCCCACGCGCCTTGCGGCGCGTTTTTCCATCCACGGCCGCCTTTGCCGCATCCCTTCTCATGGCGGGCTGCGGCGGTGGCAGCAGCCCCACTTTGGCCGATGCGGAAACGCCGGCGGCCGCCTGCGCCGACCTGCCTGACAGGGCAGGCCTTGCGGCAACCCGGCTGTCCACCAGCTATGTGCCGCCCGACACCCGCAGGCCGGGCGGCGCCAGCACCGGCGCGCTGCTGCCCGGGCACTGCGTAGTCACCGGCGCCATCAACCCGCGCGTGGGCGTGGACGGAAAGAACTACGCCATCGGGTTCCAGCTCAGCCTGCCGGACCAATGGAACGGCCGGTTTCTCTTCATCGGCGGCGGTGGCAACGACGGCATCCTGCGCGACACCTCGCTGAGCTCCAGCATCTCTGGCGCAACGCCTTCACCGTTGGGCCAGGGCTTTGCGGTGGTCTCCACCGACGCGGGCCACACCGGCACCACGGCCAGCTTCGGTGCCGACCCTCAGGCCCGGCTGGACCACGCCTACAACGCCTACGACAAGACCGCCGTGGCGGCCAAATCGCTGATCTCCACGCGCTACGGGCGCAAGCCTGAGCACTCCTATTTTTCAGGCTGCTCGGGCGGAGGACGCCAGGGCATGGTGTTCTCGCAGCGCTTTCCCGACTACTTCGACGCCATCACGGCCGGTGCCCCTGCCATGCGGGTATCGAGCGGCGCCACGGTGGCCGCGATGTGGAACACCATCGAGTTCGACGCCATCGCGCCGGCCGACAGCAGCGGCCGGCGCATCCTCTCCCGGGCCTTCAGCAACGAGGACCTGAACCTGGTGGCCAAGGCCGTGACCGCCTCCTGCGATGCGGCCGACGGCGTGGCCGATGGCATGGTGAACCACGTCAAGGCCTGCCATTTCGACCCCGGCGTGCTGCAGTGCGGCAGCGCCAAGACCGGCAGCTGCCTGAGCAGCGGACAGGTGAACGCGCTCAGAAACGTGTTTGCCGGGCCGCGCAACTCGGCAGGCCAGGCCCTGTATGCGGGCCAGCCGTGGGATCCGGGCCTGGCAGCGCCGGGCTGGCGCACCTGGACACTGGGCAGCTCCACCACCGCCACGCCGGATTCGCGCTACATCACGCTGATCGTGGATGCGCTGGTCAACGAATTCCTCACCCCGCCAGACCTGGGCTTCAACCCGCTGGCCTTCAATTTCGACACCGACCCGGCGCGCATGCAGGCCTACTCGGCCATCTATGACACCTACCGGGATGACCGGCTCACGGCCTTCCGGCAGCACGGCGGCAAGATGCTCTTCATCCACGGCATGTCCGACCCCATCTTCTCGGCGCTGGACACGCTGGACTACTACGAGCGCCTGGCCGCCAACAACGGCGGCATGCAGGCCACGCAGGACTTTGCGCGCACCTTCCTCGTACCGGGCATGAACCATTGCTCGGGCGGCCCGGCCACGGACAGCTTCGACTCCATACAGGCCATGGTCGACTGGGTGGAGAAAGGCATCGCCCCGGACACCATCGCCGCCAGGGCCCTGCCGTCCAGCGCGGACTTTCCGCAGCGCACGCGCCCGCTGTGCCCGTATCCGAAGATTGCCAGGTACAGGTTTGAGGGCGCAGCCGCCGGCACGGGCAATGTGGAGGATGCGGCCAGCTTTGTCTGCGCCCTGCCCTGAGCCTGCGCATCTGCGGGCTGGACGCCACGGGCCGTGGCCGCCGCAGGGCCGTAGCAAGCCTGCAGCGATAATGAGAAGCGTTCACTGCAGCGAGCGCTTCCCGCCACCGCCTTTCCGCCTCCGCCCATGCCCGCCCCTTCCCAGCGCTACACCACGGCGCAGCTCGACGCCATGCGCCAGCGCCACGGTTTCAGCGTGCGCTTTCTCTCCACCGTCTCCGAAAACGATTGCATCTTCGAAGGCCAGGTGCAGGAGCACCAACTGCCTTCGGGCCTGCAGCTGGTCAGCTCCGACATCCGCATCAACCATGGCTATGAATCCACGTCCGAGCATCCGCGGCGCTTCACCGCCGTGGTCCTGCTGGACGGCCAGGCCGAGCTGCAGCTGCCCGACGCCCGCAAGGCCCTGAGCGTGACGCGCCATGCCGCAGCGGCATTCTCCTGCGGCGACACCGAGGTGCTCAAGGCCACCCATGCGGCAGGCCAGAGGGTGCGCGGCTTCAACCTGTCCATCGAGGCGCCCGAGGCCTGCGCCGATGCCGAACTGGCCGAGCTGCTGCACCATGCCCTGCGGCAGTCCGGCCCGCCGCTGCATGCCTGGTCGCTGCCCGAGCACCTGGCGGTGTCGCTGCGCCAGCTGCTCGATGGCGTCTGGAGCGGCAGCCTGGCCCGGCTGCACCGCGAAGGCATTGCGCTGCAGGTGCTGGCCTGCGCGCTGCAGGCACATGCGCAGCCGCGGCCTGTGCCCTCGCCGCGCATCCATCCCCGGGACAGGCGCGGCCTGGAGCGCGTGCGCGAGTGCATGGATTCAGCGCCGGGCCAGGCGCACAGCCTGGACGACCTGGCACGCCTGGCCTGCATGAGCCCGACCACGCTGCGCGAAAAATTCCAGGCTGCCTACGGCCAGACCGTGTTCAGCTGGCTGCGCGAGCGCCGCATGCAATTGGCGCGCGAGCGGCTGGCACAGGGCTGGAGCGTGCAGGAAGCGGCCGACTGCGTGGGCTTTCAGCACGCCAGCAATTTCGCCACGGCCTTTCGCCAGCGCTTCGGCCACGCGCCCAGCCAAGGCAGCCTGCGTCGCAAACCATAGGACTGGCGTCGCCTGGAACAGGCGGCGGCGGCGCACATTTCCCACAATCCTGGCTCACGCCCAGGACCATGGAAATGATGAGCATTCGTATTCAAGACCCCACCCCGCGACACCTCCAAGTCGCGCGGACCCCGCTGTCCCTGCTGATCTGCGCCCTGTGTGCAGCCCCTGCGCCAGCAGTCTGGGCCGCCGACGAGGACAGGCCCCCTGCCAGGAAAGGCGACACCGAACTGGGCACCGTCACCGTGCGCGCCGCCGCCGATGCGGGCACCACCGAAGGCACGGCGCGCTACACCAGCGGCGCCACAGGCACGGCCACGGGCCTGCAACTGTCGGCGCGCGAGACACCGCAGTCGGTCAGCGTGATTACGC
Organism: Delftia sp. Lp-1; assembly: GCF_020523835.1. Classification (NCBI taxonomy): domain Bacteria; kingdom Pseudomonadati; phylum Pseudomonadota; class Betaproteobacteria; order Burkholderiales; family Comamonadaceae; genus Delftia; species Delftia sp. Lp-1. The sequence goes on from NZ_JAJALJ010000001.1 coordinate 2,782,334, forward strand.
GCCAGCTCATGGACGATGCCGGCCAGCTCACGGTCTCGCAGACGCTGGAGGCCTCCGCCCCCGGCCTGTCGGTCAGCCGCAGCGACAGCAACCGCTACCAGTTTTCCTCGCGCGGCTTTGGCGTCAGCAACTTCCAGTTCGACGGCCTGGCCTCGCCCATCAACAGCCTGTGGAACTTCGGCGCCACCGACATGGACACGGCCTTCTACGACCGCGTGGAAATCGTGCGCGGCGCCACGGGCCTGCTCAATGGCTCGGGCGATCCGTCAGCCACGGTGAACTTCGTGCGCAAACAGCCGCGCGAGACGGCGGGCGGCCATGCCTCGCTGACGCTGGGCCGCTGGAACCTGCGCCGCGCCGAGGCCGATCTGTCCCTGCCGCTGGACCGCGAAGGCCGCGTGCATGGCCGCGTCGTGGCCGTGCAATCGGACAGCGACAGCTACGTCAGCCACTTTGGCCAGCGCAGGCAGGGCCTGTACGCCGTGGTCAGCGCGGCCCTGACGCCCGCCACCCGGCTCATGACCAGCCTCGAATACCAGAAGAACACCAGCCCCGGCATGGGCGCCGGCTTTCCGCTGTTCTATGCGGACGGCAGCCGCACGGACTTCGACCGCTCGGTGTCCAACAACACGCGCTGGTCGCATTTCGGCACCGAGAACACCACGGCCACGCTGGACCTGACCCACCGCCTGGACAACCGCTGGCTGCTGCGCGCCGCCTACAGCCGCAACGACGGCAACTACGACATGCGCTACGTCTACCGGGGCGGCGCGCCGGACGCCAGCACCGGCCTGGGCATGGCCAACTCCTTCATCAAATACCGGGGCGACCGCTCGCGCGACAGCCTGCACCTCACGGCCAGCGGCCCGGTCGCGCTGTTCGGGCGCCAGCACGAGATTGCCGTGGGCTGGAACCATGTGCGCGACGACATCGACATCCGCCGCTACGCACCGCTGGGCACGCCGCCTGCCACGGACAACTTCCTCGACTGGCGCAACGGCAGCCTGGCCGAGCCGGGCTGGTCCGACGTCTCCAACGGCGGCGACGACAGCCGCATGCGCCAAAGCGGCGGCTATGCCGTGGGGCGCTTCTCGCTGGCCGATGGCTGGACGGCCGTGGCCGGCGCCCGCCTGAGCCGCTGGTCCACGCGCCAGAACTACTTCGGCAGCCTGCGCGACTACCGCTACAGCAACGAAATCACGCCCTACGCCGGCCTGCTGTGGGACATCGATGCCCGGCACACGGCCTACCTGAGCTACACGGAAATCTTCACGCCCCAGAACTACCGCGACAAGCAAGGCAGCATCCTGGACCCCGTCACCGGCCAGGCCTTCGAGCTGGGCCTCAAGGGCTCCTGGCTGCAGGACCGGCTGCAGGGTTCTGCCGCGCTGTTCCAGACCCGCCAGGACAACCTGGCGCAGGACACGGGCGAATTCATCGACGGCACCACGGACCAGAAGGCCTACCGGGGAGTCAAGGGCGCCCAGGTGCGCGGCATCGATCTGGAACTCAGCGGCGAGCCGGCCCGGGGCTGGCGCATGGGCGCCAGCTACACGCACTACACGGCACGCAGCGCCAGCGGCGCCGCCTTCAACACCACGCACCCGCGCAGCCTGGTCAAGCTCACGGCCATGCGCAGCTTCGAGGGTGCGCTGCAGGGCCTGAGCCTGGGCGGCAACCTGCGCTGGCAAAGCCGCATCTGGCAGAACGTGACCAACCCGCTGCGCCAGAGCGTGCAGGTCGGCCAGGGCAGCTACCTGGTGGTCAACCTCTCGGCCCACTACCGCATCGACCCCACCTGGTCGGCCAGCGTGCAGCTCAACAACGTGCTGGACCGCCAGTACTACAGTCAGATCGGCTTCTACAACCAGGGCTGGTGGGGCGAGCCGCGCAATCTGACGGTGAGCCTGAAGGCGGATTTCTGAGCTGTATCGGCATCGGCAATGCCCACCTCACCCCGGTGCCTCGGCGGGCGCCGGCCCACGCCATGGGGCGCACCGTGCAGATGCAGGCAGGAGCCGCAAAGCCGCATGGGTGCGGGCAGTTGGCAGCGTCGGGGGCGGATGCAGGAGAGGGGGCGGACCTTGTTCATGGGCGGGTCCAGGAGGCTTGCGCCGTGGTTGCAGGAGCCATGACGGGCGCACGCCGGTTCAATCCATTCTCATTTGCCGAGCAAGGCCGAACAGGTCATTCGCCCGCCGCATGACGTCCTGCCAAAACATTGATTGACGTCAAGACAGCCACCGCCCAGCATTGGCCCGCCTGAAAAATCCGCCGCCAGCCCCAGCCGCTGCGCCACCAAAAACACCGACAAGGAGACATCCCCCATGCCCCGTACTCTTTCACGCAAGCAATTCCTGCGCGCTGCCGCTCTGCTCGGCGCCACGCTGCTGCCCCTGCCCCAGGCCTGGGCGGATGCCTACCCGGCCCGGCCCGTCAAGCTGGTCGTGCCCTTCGCCCCTGGCGGCAATACCGATGTGCTGGCGCGCATGGTGGCGCAGGGCCTGTCCGAGTCGCTGGGACAGCCCGTGATCGTGGAAAACATCTCCGGCGCCAACGGCTCCATCGGCGCCAGCCGCGTGGCTTCGGCGGCCAATGATGGCTACACGCTGCTGTTCGGCACGGCCGGCACCCAGGCCATCAACCAGAGCCTGTACAAGAACCTGAGCGAGAAGAGCCTGGGCGATTTCGAGTACGTGGCCCTGGTGACCACCATTCCCAATGTGCTGGTCGTCAACGAGACGCGCACGCCCGCCAGGACGGTGAAGGACCTGGTGGCACGCGCCGCCGCGCAAAAGACCGGCATGAGCTATGGCTCGCCGGGCAGCGGCTCCACGATCCACCTGTCGGGCGAGCTGTTCAAGAGCGCCACCCAGTTGGACATGGTGCATGTGCCCTACAAGGGCAGCGCGCCGGCCCTGACCGACCTGCTGGGCGGCCAGATCGATTTCATCTTCGAGAACGTGACGCCCGCCCTGCCCTTCGTGCAGTCGGGCAAGCTCAAGGCCCTGGCCGTGACCTCCGAGCAGCGCCTGCCCACCCTGCCCGATGTGCCGACCATGAAGGAAAGCGGCTACCCCACCTTCGTGACCGGCACCTGGAACGGCGTGCTAGCGCCCAAGGGCACGCCGGCCGCCATCGTCAAGCGCCTGGAAGAGGCCACGCTCAAGGTGGCGGGCCATGCCGACTTCAAGTCCAAGGTGACGGCACTGGGCGGCGAAGTGCGCCTGCTGGACTCCAAGGCCTTCCGCGAATTCACGCGGGCCGAGTACCAGCGCTGGAATGCGATCGTGCAGACGGCGAAGCTGGAGCGGCAGTAACGTCGGCTCCGATCCCTGCCTCCGGAGCCTGCTGGCGGCGGGTCCAGAACGGCTCGGCCGCCCAGCGCTGCTCCAGCGCGTAGTAGTGCTGGTGATGGGTACGGTACGCAGCGCGTATCGTGCCGATCCACGCACTCCAGGACTGCAGCGCATCGGCATCGCCCGCCAGGCTGCGGCGCACGGCCGTGGCGGCCTCGCTGCCCGTGACCAGGCTGTTGAGCAGGCCCTGCGATGCCAGGGGATCGAAGGACAGGCCTGCATCGCCAACGGCCAGCCAGTCCGGCCCGCTGGCTGCATCAAGCCATTGTTCGTGGGCGGCGGCCACGCGCATTGGCTCCAGCGGCCGGCTGCCCCTGCTGCGCGCGCTCACCAGGGCCGTGTGATGCGCCATTTCCAACAGATCGGCCGTGCTGCGCAGGCGCCGGGCTTCAGGCAGGTCGATATCGGTCTGCCAGGCAATCACGCAACTGCCATCGGGCAGGTCGGCGCTGTACCACCAGCCTTCGGCATCCGACTCGATCATGGTGGTGCCTGCATGCTCATGCGATGGCGGCTCCACCCAGGCGTGAAAGCAGACCAGGCGGCCACCACGGTGGGCCTGGGCGCCAACCTGCCGGGCCACGCGGGCCGCGCGGCCCGTGGCATCGACCACGATGCGGCAGGACAGCTCCAACGGGCAGTGCGCCGGGTCGCCCTGCGCCCTATCGATCAGGCAGCGCCAGCGCATGGGTGCGCCTGGCGGCTGGCGCTGCAGGCTGCGCAGCGTGGCGGGCACCAGGCAGGGCACGCCACGGCTGCGCGCAGCCTCCAGCAGCATGGCGTCGAAGCGCTTTCGGTCCAGGTGCCAGCCCGCGCCATGCGGGTCGAACAGCGCGTCCTGAAAGATGACCTCGGAGCTTCCCCACAATGACCGCCGCGACCAGGCGGGACGGTGGCCCTGTGCCGCGAACGCATCCCACACGCCCAGGTCGGACAGAATCACCCGGGCCGCAGCGGGCAGGGTTTCGCCAATGGCCCGCCCAGCCTGCACGGCGCGTCCTACCAGCGCCACGCGGCAGTGCCCTGCCAGTTGCGCGGCAACGGCCGCGCCCGCCGGCCCTGCGCCCACGACGAGCACATCCAGTTCATCCGGCAGCGGCGCGGCGGCCATGGCGTGCGACGGCATGGCCGGCACTCAGCGCGGCAGCACCGGGCCGCGCTGCGTCATGGCGCGCAACTGCTGCTCGTTGTCTGCATCGAAGGGCTCGATGCGAGGAGGCGCCTCCTGCCCGTCCGGTTGCACCGCAGTCTTGAGCATGTGCGACGGCGCCGGGGCGATGCGGTTTTCCACCTGCATCACCGGCGGGAAGTCCTTGTCGCCCCGCACGCCGGGCCGACTCTCGATGACGCCCATGTCACCGAAGTGGCTGATCATGCGGTTGATCTCGCTCTCATAGCCTTCCTCACCCAGTGTGCGGAACCACGACTCGCGGCGGTTGAAGGCAGCGACACGCTGCTCGCGCGGCAGTTCGGTGTCGATGACCCTTTCATAGGCCTCCTGCGTCAGCACCTGGTTGGGCACGCGGGCCGGCCAGAACGTGGGCAGGTAGGGGGCGTAGCGTGGGCCATAGCCGGCGTAATAGCCGCTGCGGCAGCTGGCGGTGTCGGTCTGCCAGGGGACCGCCATCCAGCGCGTGAGGTCGCCGGCCACCTGCGCATACAGCGGCCCGCTCTCGGACAGGGCCACCGCAGGCGTGAGCCGGGAGCCGTAGAGCTGCAGCTCGGGCGGGTTCACTGCCGCCTCGCGGATGCGGAACGGCGCCCGGTACATGCTGGCGTGCCGCATGGGCCAGGTGATCTCGCAGCCCGGATGGAAGGCGTCGGCCAGGCAGTCGTCCATGGCGGCATGGTCGAGCATGGCCGGCTGCTCCTGCAGCGGCACGTCGGCGAGCTGGGCAGGGTACTGCTGGCCGGGCTTCCAGTCGGACAGGAAATGGCCACCAGCCCACAGGTCCAGCATCCTCAGCTGCGTGGCCGTCAGCGCCGCATGCTGGCGCGGTGTGTCGGCGGGCGGCACGGCCATGGCGTCGCCATACAGCCAGGGCCAGGGCTGGGGAGATGCGCCATCACGGTCAAAACGGCGGAAGGCATTGGCCACCTGCTGGCGCAGCTCGGCCCAAGTCGTGCCCGGGCTGTTGAGCCTGGCGATCCACGCCTCGTCATCCGCACTGGCCGCCCCGCCCCAGCCGAACTGGGATGCAAAGCCCTTGTTCGCCCACTGCAGGCTGCTCTGGCGCTGGAGTATGGGCAGGATGTGCCGGCTGAAGGAGACGTGCAGCGGGAAGGCGGCCATGCCCGAGTGGATGTACACATCCTCCATCAGATCCTTCATGGTGCGCACCGACTTCATCTGCGGGCCGTAGTTGGGCGGCGCAACCGTGACCCATGCCGCATCCACCGGCACGGAAACGCCGGCCACGACGACCTTGGCGCGCACGGGGCCGTCGGCCACATCGTCATGCCAGCCCTCGTTGTTCGCAAACGTGGTGGCCTTGGAGCCATCCACGGAGGCAGAGACGCCACGGCCTCCCAGCACGAGAAGCTGGCCCGTCTTTTCAATGCGCAATTCGCCCAGATAAACCGGCTTGCCGCAGAAACTGCCGCTGTCGAATGCCACCGGGGCCGAGCCTTTGGCAATGCGGCGGGCTCCCGGTCGAATGGCCAGGCTTTTCCGGTCCTTCACCGTGGCATTGCGCAAAATCGTGGGATCGGCCGCTGCGGCTTCAGGCACGTCCAGCGCCAATTGGAATTGATACCAGGCGGCCTTGGTATTAGCCAGTTCGACTTCCCATTCGATCTGGTCCTGGTCGGCCGTGAGTTCACGCACCACCTCGCCTGCGGCGTTGTAGCCGTATATGCGAAAGCGCGCCGCCTGCCGCTTGAGCGCGCCCTGCGCATCACGCAGGCTGCCCGGCGCCATGGGCGGCACATGCATCAGCTCGGGGCCGACATAGTACTCATCCGGACTATTGCCAATACGCGCCACACCAATCCCCGGGTGTATGGCTGCACGCACAATGGTGGAGTCGATTCCCATTCGTCGCCCTTTCAGTTGCTGAGGCACTGATTGCAACAAACAGTATCAAAAAAGCCGAGACAAAGTTAATTATCGGGAATCAACAATCCATAGCAACGCAAGAATGAGTTCAATTGAACCCATTCATTCACCAATAGATGAACTGCTATTGATAATGAATTAGCAGGATAAATACCGTTCACAGCAGCACGATGTCGTATTGCTCCTGTGCCATGGCCGTCTCGGCCTGCAGCGAGATGGGCTTCTTGATGAAGTCGGACAGGCCGGCCAGGTGCTGGCTTTCCTCGTCCAGGAACATCTCCACCACCTTGGGCGAGGCCACGATGCGGAACTCGCGCGGGTTGAACTGGCGCGCCTCGCGCAGGATTTCGCGCAGCACCTCGTAGCAGACGCTGCGCACGGTCTTCACATGGCCCTTGCCCTGGCAGACCGGGCAGGATTCGCACAGCATGTGGGCCAGCGATTCGCGCGTGCGCTTGCGCGTCATCTCCACCAGGCCCAACTGCGAGAAACCGCCCGCCATGGTCTTGACGCGGTCGCGCCCGAGCTGGCGCTTGAATTCGGACAGCACCTCGGCCTGGTGGTCGTCGCGCACCATGTCGATGAAGTCCACGATGATGATGCCGCCCAGGTTGCGCAGGCGCAGCTGGCGCGCGATCTGCTGGGCCGCTTCCAGGTTGGTCTTGAAGATGGTGTCGTCGAAGTTGCGCGCCCCCACGTAGCCGCCGGTATTGACGTCCACCGTGGTCAGCGCCTCGGTCTGGTCCACGATCAGGTAGCCGCCGGACTTGAGATCCACGCGGCGGCCCAGCGCACGGGCGATTTCCTCGTCGATGGCGAAGAGGTCGAAGATGGGCCGCTCGCCGCGGTAGTGCTGCAGCTTGGGCACGGCCGCCGGCATGTATTCCTGGCCGAAGGTCATGAGCAGGGCGAACTGCTCCTTGGAGTCGATGCGGATGCTCTGCGTGCCCTCGCCCACCAGATCGCGCAGCACGCGCTGCAGCAGGTTCAGGTCCTGGTGCAGCAGCGACATGGGCGGCAGGCGCACCGAGGCGTCCTTGATGCGGCTCCAGGTCTTGCGCAGGTAGCGGATGTCGTCGGCCAGCTCGGCGTCGCTGGAATCCTCGCCATTGGTGCGCAGGATGAAGCCGCCGCCCCCGCCGGTTTCCTTGGTGCCCACCAGGCCCTGCAGGCGGGCGCGCAGCGCGTCGCGCTCGCCCTGCGGGATTTTCTGCGAGATGCCAATATGGTCATCCTGGGGCAGCAGCACCAGCAATCGCCCCGCAATGCTGATCTGCGTGGACAGGCGCGCACCCTTGGTGCCGATCGGGTCCTTGATGACCTGCACCATGATGGTCTGGCCTTCGAAAACCTGCTTTTCGATGGGCACGACAGGCATGTCCTTGCGCGCGAACATGGGGGCCTCGCCCCCTTCCTGCCGCTGCCACACATCGGCCACATGCAGGAAGGCCGCGCGCTCCAGGCCGATGTCGATGAAGGCCGACTGCATGCCCGGCAGCACACGCGAGACCTTGCCCAGATAGACGTTGCCAACCAGGCCGCGCTCCAGCGGGCGCTCCATGTGCAGCTCCTGGACGGCGCCGTTCTCGATGATGGCCACGCGCGTTTCCTGTGGCGACCAATTGATCAGAATGTCTTGCTGCATGCTGTGCCTGTGGTGTGCTTTGTCGTTTGTATTTCTCGGCCATGGCGGCCCGGCAATCATTGCGCCGGTGGCCGCTTGCCACTATCTTGCCGCGCCATCCGCTGCCATCGGCGGTCTGCGCATGCCTGCACGCCCCTGCGGGCCAAGGTCGGGGAGCCGGCCTACAGTGCCCAGCCCAGCTCGCGCAGCAGCGCCGCCGTCTCGAACAGCGGCAGGCCCATGATGCCCGAGTAGCTGCCGTGCAGCCACTGCACATGGGCCGCCGCGCGGCCCTGTATGCCATAGGCGCCGGCCTTGCCCATGGGCTCGCCCGAGGCCACATACGCGTCGATCTGCTGCGCGCTCATGGCCGAGAAGCAGACCTGGGACACCGACAGCGCAGCCAGGCGCCGCGCGCCGTGCTGTATGGCGACGGCGGTCAGCACCTCGTGCTCGCGGCCCGCAAGCGCGGTCAGCATGCGGCGGGCATCGTCGGCATCGGCAGGCTTGCCAAGAATGCGGCCATCCAGCGCCACCGTGGTGTCCGAGCACAGCACGGGCGCCACAGCCAGGGCGCGGCGCGCATGGCGGGCCACGGCTGCATCGAGCTTGAGCGCGGTGACGCGCTGCACATAGTCGCGCGCTGCCTCATCGGCCAGTTCGGCCTCTATGGCCTCGGCATCTTCGGCAATGTCGCCCTCAGCGTTGGGCAGCAAAAGCTCATGGGCCACACCCAGCTGCTCCAGCAGCTGGCGGCGGCGGGGGCTCTGGGAGGCAAGGTAGATGAATGGCGGCATGATAAGAATGAGAAATGCCTTCAGCCCTTTGTTGCAAAGCGCTGAAGGCTATCAAAATCATAGTATCACGAGATCCTCGGATCCGCGTGACAGGGCCGCTGGCAGAGCCTGGGAGCCGGGACAGGCCCTATTCCCGGTGGTAGGGATGGCCGGCGTTGACCGACCAGGCACGGTACAGCTGCTCGATGAGCAGCACCCGCACCATGGCATGCGGCAGGGTCAGGTCCGACAGGCGGATGCGCTCGTGCGCAGCCTGCCTGAAGGCGGGGTCCAGTCCGTCCGGGCCGCCGATGATCAGGGCCACGTCGTCGCCCTCCAGCTGCCAGCCCTGCAGGCGCTGGGCCAGCGCCTTGGTCGTCAGATTGGTGCCGCGCTCATCGAGCACGACGATGCGCGTGCCGCGCGGAATGGCGGCCTCGATGCGCTTGCGCTCGGCCGCGTACAGGGTCTCGACCGTCTTGGAGCCACGCGGCTCGGTCTTGACGGCCTTGAGTTCAACCTTGAGCTCCGGGGGAAAGCGCTTGGCATAGTCGTCGTAGGCCGTCTGCGCCCAGTCGGGCACATGCTGGCCCACGGCCACGATCAACAGCTTCATGCAGCGTCAGTCCCGAACCGTTCAGGCCTTCGCGCGGGGAGCGCGCTTGGCGGCCGGCTTGGCAGCGGCACCTGCCTTGGGCTTGGCGGGAGCGCGGTTGACCACCACGGTCTTGATGGCCTTGGGCGCTGCCGTCTTGCGGGCCGGCGCCTTGGCGGCGGCAGACTTCACGGCGGCAGACTTGGGAGCGGCCGACTTTGCAGCAGCCGTACGGGATGCGGCCGGCTTGGCGGCTGCGGAACGGGGCGCAGCGGCCTTGGCAGGAGCTGCCTTCTTGGCAGCGGGCTTCTTGCCTGCAGCAGGTGCAGCGGCAGAAGCGGCCTTCTTGGCAGCAGGCTTGGCGGCCGTTGCAGCAGCCTTCTTGGAAGCGGCCTTCTTGGCCTTTTCCTCGGCCTTGTCGGTGGCGGCCGAGCGCGTGGGCTTGGGAGCACCCAGCTTCAGGCGCACAGGCGTCTCGCCCCAGATCTCTTCCAGGCGGTAGTACTGGCGGATGGCTGGCTGCATGACATGGACCACGGCCTGGCCGCAGTCCACGATGATCCACTCGCCGTTTTCTTCGCCTTCCTGGCGCGGCACGGGAAAACCGGCCTGCTTGACGGCGTCGCGCACGCTGGAGGCCAGCGCCTTGGTCTGGCGGTTGGAGGTGCCCGCAGCCACGATCACGCGCTCGAACAGCGGCGAGAGCTTCTCGGTATTGAAGACCTGGATGTCTTGGGCCTTGACGTTTTCGAGGCCGTCAACAATGGCGCGTTGCAGCTTGGTCACGTCGCGCTTGGCTGCGGAATCCGATTTGGTGGAAGTGGTCATCAGGCGGTGATCAGTGGAATAGAAATGGGATCAATATAGCGCGAGCGCCGTGCGGCCCGTAGAGGGCTTGGCTGTAGCGGCGCTCCAAAATGCATGGAGTTCGCCCACAGATCGCCGGAAGATTTCGCGCCGAAGAAAGTGGAGAACGCAGCCAACGCTGCGCCTCAAGCTATTGAAATTATAGTTTTGCCGCCTATTCCCTTGCACGCGCGGATTTCGCCACGCGGCCGGAGATGGCGGCAATGGAACTCAAAGCCAGTCGCGGCGCACCAGGAATTGCTCCAGCAGCGCCCGCTCGGGCGTGCCGGGCGCGTCCTCGCGCTGGTAGCTCCAGCTCGCATGCGGGGGCATGGACAGCAAGATGGATTCCGTGCGCCCGCCGGACTGCAGGCCGAAGTGCGTGCCCCGGTCCCAGACCAGGTTGAACTCCACGTAGCGGCCGCGGCGGTAGCGCTGGAAATCGACCTGCTGCTGCCCGTAGTCCATGGCCTGGCGGCGCTCGACGATGGGCAGGTAGGACTCCAGAAAGGCATCGCCCACCGAACGCAGCATGTCGAAGCTGCGCGTCTGGCCCAGCTCAGAGAAGTCGTCGAAGAAGATGCCGCCGATGCCGCGCTGCTCGTTGCGGTGCTTCAGGCAGAAGTACTCGTCGCACCAGGTCTTGAAGCGCGGGTAGAGCGTGTCGCCAAAAGGCGCCAGCGCATCGCGGCAGACGCGGTGAAAGTGCTGTGCATCTTCCTCGAAGCCGTAGACCGGTGTCAGGTCCATGCCGCCGCCGAACCAGCAGGTGGGCTCGTTGCCCGGATGCCCTGCCGCACCTGAGCCAGCCGCAATCATTCGCACATTCATGTGTACCGTAGGCACAAAAGGATTGCGCGGATGGAAGACCAGGGACACGCCCATGGCCTCGAACGGCGCACCCGCCAGTTCAGGCCGGTGCTGCGTGGCCGAGGGCGGCAGCTGCGGCCCGCGCACATGCGAGAAGCCGCAGCCCGCGCGCTCGAACACGCAGCCGCCCTCCATGATGCGGGTGATGCCATCGCCCTGCAGGCGCTCGCCGGGGCCCTTGCTCCAGGCGTCGGATAGAAAGCGTGCTCCGCCCTCGCCTTCCACCTGCTCCAGCGCCTGCGTGATGCGGGCCTGCAGGCCCGTCAGGTACTCGCGCACCTGCGCCACGGGCAGCGCCTGCCCGGTCGATTGCTCTGCCATGGACTCAGTTCTTCACAGCACGGAAGCCGATGTCGCGGCGGTACTGGGCACCATCGAAATGGATGCCGCGCGCCACGTCATAGACCTTTTGCTGGGCCTGCTTGACGCTGTCGGCCAGCACGGTGACACACAGCACGCGGCCACCGCTGGTGACGGGCACGCCGTCCTTGAGCTGGGTGCCGGCATGGAAGACCATGGCATCGGCGGCGTCCTGCGGCAGCCCGCTGATGGCATCGCCCTTGCGCGGGTCCTCGGGATAGCCGGCCGCAGCCATGACCACGCCCAGCGCCGTGCGGCGGTCCCATTGCAGCTCGACCTGGTCGAGCTTGGCATCGGTGGCCGCCAGCATGACGTCCACCAGATCGCTCTTGAGGCGCATCATGATGGGCTGGGTCTCGGGGTCGCCCATGCGGCAGTTGAACTCCAGCGTCTTGGGATGGCCGGACGCGTCGATCATCAGGCCCGCATAGAGGAAGCCGGTGTAGGGAATGCCGTCCTTTTCCATGCCGCGGATGGTCGGCAGGATGATCTCGCGCATGGCGCGGGCATGCACGTCGGCCGTGACCACGGGCGCGGGCGAGTAGGCGCCCATGCCGCCCGTGTTCGGGCCCTGGTCGCCGTCCTTCAGGCGCTTGTGGTCCTGGCTGGTTGCCAGGGCCAGGACGTTCTTGCCGTCGCACAGCACGATGAAGCTGGCTTCCTCGCCAGCGAGGAATTCCTCGATCACCACGCGGGCACCGCCGTCGTTGTGGGCCACGCCGTACTTGTTGTCCACGAGCATGAAGTCCACGGCGTCGTGGGCTTCCTGCAGCGTTGTCGCAACGACCACGCCCTTGCCTGCGGCCAGGCCGTCGGCCTTGACCACGATGGGCGCACCCAGGCGGTCCACGTAGGCATGGGCCGCCACCGGGTCGGTGAAGGTTTCATAGAGCGCCGTGGGGATGCCGTGGCGCGCCATGAAGTCCTTGGAGAAGGCCTTGGAGCTTTCCAGCTGGGCGGCCGCCTTGGAGGGGCCGAAGATGCGCAGGCCGTGGGCGCGGAACTCATCGACCACGCCGGCAGCCAGCGGAGCCTCGGGGCCGACCACGGTCAGCGCGACCTTCTCGGCCTGTGCCCACTCGCGCAGCGCCTGCGGGTCGGTGATGTTGAGGTTTTCCACCTTGCCGCCGGCCAAGCCCGTGCCACCGTTGCCGGGGGCCACATAGACCTTGGTCGATTTCGGCGATTCAGCCAGTTTCCACGCCAGGGCGTGCTCGCGGCCTCCGCCACCAATCACAAGAATTTTCATAGTTCAGCGTTGTGGTAGACGTCCTGTACGTCATCCAGGTCTTCGATCATGTCCAGCAGCTTTTGCATGCGGGCTGCGTCATCGCCTTGCAGGGCGATGGTGTTTTCCGGGCGCATGGTGACTTCAGCCACCTCCGGCGTCAGGCCCTTGGCCTGCAGCGCGTCGCGCACGGTTTCGAACTCTGCGGGTGCGGTCAGCACCTCGATGGCTCCCTCGTCATCGGTGATCACGTCCTCGGCGCCGGCCTCCAGAGCCACTTCCATGATCTGGTCCTCGTCGCTTCCGGGAGCGAAGATCAGTTGTCCGACATGCTTGAACTGGAAGGACACGGAACCTTCCGTGCCCATGTTGCCACCGTACTTGCTGAAGGCGTGACGCACATCCGCCACAGTGCGCACGCGATTGTCGGTCATGGTGTCCACGATGATGGCCGCGCCGCCAATGCCATAGCCTTCGTAGCGGATTTCCTCGTAGGTCACGCCTTCGAGGTTGCCCGTGGCCTTGTCGATGTTGCGCTTGATGTTGTCGGCCGGCATGTTGGCCGCCTTGGCCTTTTCCACCGCCAGGCGCAGGCGCGGGTTGGCGCTGAGATCGCCCCCTCCCGTGCGTGCCGCCACCATGATTTCACGGATGATGCGAGTCCAGACCTTGCCGCGCTTTTCGTCCTGGCGGCCTTTGCGGTGCTGGATATTGGCCCATTTACTGTGTCCTGCCACAGGCTGTCCTTTGATATTGATTTAACCTTGCGGCTGGGATTTTACTTTTGACCGCATGCTCCCCCGAGGAAACCCGAAATGGCCGCTCCACTTCTGATCGCCCGCCACTCTGCCACAGAATGCCTGCTGCTGCCCGCACTGGCCAATCGACATGGCCTGATCACGGGCGCCACCGGCACCGGCAAGACCGTGACGCTGCAGAAAATGGCCGAGGGATTCTCCGAGATCGGCGTGCCGGTGTTCATGGCCGACATCAAGGGAGACCTGTCCGGCATCAGCCAGGCAGGCAGCACAGGCGCCAAGATGGCGGCCTCCCTGCAGGAGCGCGGCATCGAGATTCCCCAGCCCCTGGCCTGCCCCACCACGCTGTGGGACGTGTTCGGCGAGCTGGGCCACCCGGTGCGCGCCACGGTCTCGGACATGGGGCCGCTGCTGATCGGCCGCATGCTGGCCCTGAACGACACGCAGATGGGCGTGCTCAACCTGGTCTTCAAGATTGCCGACGACAACGGACTGCTGCTGCTGGACCTCAAGGACCTGCGGTCCATGCTCCAGCATGTGGGCGACAACGCCAAGCAGTTCACCACCGAGTACGGCAACATCAGCGCGGCCAGCGTGGGCGCCATACAGCGCGGGCTGGTGGCCATCGAGTCGCAGGGCGGTGACAAGTTCTTTGGCGAGCCCATGCTCGACATCAACGACCTGATGCAGACCGATGCCGGCGGCAAGGGCGTGGTCAACATCCTGGCCGCCGAGAAGCTGATGAATTCGCCGCGCCTGTACTCCACCTTCCTGCTGTGGATGCTGTCCGAGCTGTTCGAGCGCCTGCCCGAGATCGGCGACCCCGACAAGCCCAAGCTGGTCTTCTTCTTCGACGAGGCCCACCTGCTGTTCAACGACGCGCCCAAGGTGCTGCTCGAACGCATCGAGCTGGTGGTGCGCCTGGTGCGCTCCAAGGGCGTGGGCGTGTATTTCGTCACGCAAAACCCGATGGACGTGCCCGACAGCGTGCTGGCCCAACTGGGCAACCGCGTGCAGCATGCGCTGCGCGCCTTCACGCCGCGCGACCAGAAGGCCGTCAAGGCCACGGCCACCACCATGCGGCCCAAGCCCGGCCTGGATATCGAGGCCGCCATCACCGAGCTGGCCGTGGGCGAGGCCCTGGTGAGCTTCCTCGACGACAAGGGACGCCCCGGCATCACCGAGCGTGCCTACGTGATCCCGCCCGGCAGCCAGATCGGCCCCATCAACGAGGAGCAGCGCAAGACCCTGCTGGCACAGTCGCTGGTGGCCGGCGTCTATGAAAAGGCGGTGGACCGCGAGTCGGCCTACGAGGTGCTGCGCGGCCGCACTGCAGCGGCCGGCGACGGCGCAGCGCCAACAGGCACGGGCCCGGCCGGTGCCACGCCTGCGGCGAGCGAAGGGGGCGCCATGATGGACGGGCTCAAGGACCTGCTGTTCGGCACCACGGGCCCGCGCGGCGGCAAGCACGACGGCCTGGTGCAGACCATGGCCAAGTCCACCATGCGCACCATGGGCAACTCGCTGGGCAAGGAGATCCTGCGCGGCGTGCTCGGCGGCATCCTGGGCAACAAGAAGCGCTGAAGCACTGGCGCACCGGCCCTGCGCCGCATCAAACACCATAGCACCCAGCCGTTGCCATGCAACGGCTGGCGCATTTCAGGGCTCTGAAAGCCCGCGCATGCGGCTATGATCGAAAGCGCCTCCATCCACTTTGCGGAACCGCACGCCATGACGACGAACAGCCCTCCCTCGCTGCCCACCTATGACGATGTCGCCGCCGCCGCTCGCCGGCTGGAAGGCGTGGCCCACCGCACACCGATACTGCGCAGCCGCACCGCCGACGAGCTGCTGGGCGCCCAGCTGTTCTTCAAGTGCGAGAACCTGCAGCGCACGGGCGCCTTCAAGATACGCGGCGCCTACAACGCGCTGTCGCAGTTCACGCCCGAGCAGCGCAAGCGCGGCGCACTGGCATTCTCTTCGGGCAACCATGCCCAGGCCGTGGCACTGGCCGCGCAGATGCTGGACATGCCCGCGCTCATCGTCATGCCCGAGGATGCCCCCGCCTCCAAGATGGCAGCCACACGCTCCTACGGCGCCCAGGTGGTGACCTATGACCGCTTCACCGAAGACCGCGAGGCCATCTCCCGCCGCCTGGCCGACGAGCGCGGCATGACGCTGATCCCGCCGTTCAACCACCGCGACGTGATCGCCGGCCAGGGCACGGCAGCCAAGGAACTGTTCGAAGAGGTGCCCGACCTGGACTACCTGTTCGTCTGCCTGGGCGGCGGCGGCCTGCTGTCGGGCAGCCTGCTGGCAGCCGGACAGCTCGCCCCGCGCTGCAAGGTCTACGGCGTCGAGCCCCAGGCCGGCGACGATGCCCGCCAGTCGCTGCGCGCAGGCCAGATCGTGCAGATCCCCACGCCCCACACCATTGCCGACGGCGCCCAGACCCAGTCCATCGGCGATATCACATTCGCCATCATCCGCGAGCATGTGGAAGATATCCTGGCCGTGGCGGACGAGCATCTGGTGCAGGCCATGCGCTTTTACGCGGAACGCAAGAAAATCGTGGTCGAACCCACGGGAGCGCTCTCGCTGGCGGGCGCCCTGCATGGCGGGGTTGCGCTGTCGGGCGCGCGCGTGGGCATTCTGATCAGCGGCGGCAATGTGGACCTGGCGCGCTACGCACGCTTTCTGCACGACTGAACCGCCCCCTGGCGCCGGCCGCAAATGCCGGCGCCCCTTTTTTCCAGAAGAAAACCATGAGTACTCTGCACCTGATCGACCACCCGCTGGTCCAACACAAGCTCACGCTGATGCGCCGCAAGGAAGCCAGCACCAACAGCTTTCGCCGCATGCTGGGCGAGCTGTCCACGCTGATGGCCTATGAGATCACGCGCGACATGCCGCTGCAGGACATCGAGATCGAAACCCCGCTGGAGACCATGACCGGCAAGGTCATCGACGGCAAGAAGCTGGTGCTGGTGTCCATCCTGCGCGCCGGCAACGGTTTCCTCGACGGCATGCTCAACGTCGTGCCCGGTGCGCGCATCGGCCACATCGGCCTGTACCGCGACCCCGAGACGCTGCAGCCCGTCGAGTACTACTTCAAGATGCCTTCCGAGATGGAAGAGCGCGACGTGCTGGTCGTCGATCCCATGCTGGCCACGGGCAACTCGGCCGCAGCCGCCGTGGCGCGCCTCAAGCAACTGAACCCGAAGTCCATCAAGTTCATGTGCCTGCTGGCAGCGCCCGAAGGCGTGGCCACCATGCAAAAGGCCCATCCCGACGTGGACATCTACACTGCCGCCGTGGACCGCCAGCTGGACGCGCACGGCTACATCCTGCCGGGCCTGGGCGACGCGGGCGACCGCATCTTCGGCACCAAGTAGGCTTGGTGCACGCACCCACAAAAAAGCCGCACATCGTGCGGCTTTTTTGCTGGGGAGCGGGGGGCAGCGGGATCAATCCACCAGCCCCGCGTAGACGTGCTGCACGTCATCATCGTTCTCGATGCCGGCCAGGAAGTCCTGCACTTCCTCCTGCTGCTCGGCCGACAGGCTGGCCATGCTGATCGGCGTCTTGGCCTTGTAGCCCAGCTTGGCCGACAGCACCTTGAAGCCCTGGGCCGGCAGCGCCTTGCTCACGGTATCCAGGTCCGTCGGGTCGGTGATGAACAGCGTCGTGCCCTCTTCCTCGCCGGGCTCGAAGTCCTGTGCGCCGGCCTCGATGGCGGCCAGCTCGGCATCGGCACCGCCTTCGGGCTCGCCCTCGATCATGCCCACATGGTCGAAGTCCCAGGCCACGGCCGTCATCTGGCCCTTGCGGAAGCACACGCGCATGTTGGGCGCCGTGCGGTTCACGTTGTCGGTCAGGCACTCGATCATCACGGGCACGCGGTTGGGGCCGTAGCCTTCATAGACCACGCGTTCGTAGTTGACGGCATCGGCACCCACGCCCGAGCCCTTCTTGATCGCACGCTCGAGCGTGTCCTTGGGCATGGAGGCCTTGCGGGCGGCTTCCACGGCCATGCGCAGGCGCGAGTTGCCTGCCGGATCGGCGCCGGCGCGCGCCGCGACGATGATTTCCTTGGCCAGCTTGCCAAACAGCTTTCCCTTGGCATCGGCGACCAGCGCCTTGCCCTTTGCTTTCCATTGCGCGCCCATGGCTGCTTTTCCCTTGCGGATTCTCTGGTGGGTAGGAGGCGCCGCCGACCGCCCCACGCAGGGACCCGGCCCGGCGCCGAAAGAGCGCTGTTTATACACCCGCGCAAGTGGCTGCGCGGGCTTTTTGCGCAGTGGTTGACAGGGCGCCGCTGGCTCTGGCCGCGT
The DNA here is from genome assembly GCF_020523835.1 of Delftia sp. Lp-1. Taxonomy (NCBI): domain Bacteria; kingdom Pseudomonadati; phylum Pseudomonadota; class Betaproteobacteria; order Burkholderiales; family Comamonadaceae; genus Delftia; species Delftia sp. Lp-1. The sequence continues at coordinate 2,800,142 of NZ_JAJALJ010000001.1, forward strand.
CGTGCATGATGTTTGCCAGATCAAAGCCGGCCGACTGCGCATCGTGCACGGTGACGGGCGCCTCGCGCCGGCACCGGCTGGCCTGCCCCCTGTGGACAGGCAAGGTGACCGCCAGCGAGAGGTGCTGCCGCGCCTGGGCCAGCGCGTCCGTGATGTCCGCCAGGGACCGGACGGCTGGCTTTACCTGCTGACGGACGCCCAGGACGGGCAGTTGCTGCGCGTCACCGCCACGCCCTGAGCCCCGTCACGCGCGGCGGCTCACTGCACGGTGATGCCGTTGGCCTTGACCACGGCATCCCAGCGCTTGCGCTCGGCCGCCACGAAGCCCGTGAAGGCGGCGGAGGAACTGCCCACGGGCGTCAGGCCCAGCTTTTCAAGGCTGGCGCGCGTGGCCGGCAAAGCCAGGGCCTTTTGCACCAGGTCCTGCAGCTTCTGCACGGTGTCGGGCGCCGTGCCCGCAGGCAGGAAGAAGCCGTTCCACTCCGTCACCTCGAAGCCCTTGATGCCGCTTTCCGCCACCGTGGGCACGTCGGGCAGGTCCGGCATGCGCTTGGCCGAGGACACGGCCAGCGCCTTGAGCTTGCCGCCCTTGACGTAGTTGATGCTGGAGGCCGCGTTGGCAAAGTACACATCGACCTGGCCGCCCATGACATCGACGATGGCGGGCGCCCCGCCCTTGTAGGGAACGTGGACGGCATCGAACTTGGCGTCTGCCTTGAGCAGTTCCGTCGCCATCTGGGCCAGGCTGCCCGGACCGTAGGAGGCATAGGTGAGCCTGCCGGGCTTTTGCCGCGCGGCATTCATGAAGTCGGCCAGGCTGTTGTAGGGCGAGGACGGCGCCGCCACGAGAATGTTGGGCACGCTGATGGCCTGGGACACGGCAATGAAATCCTTGGCCGGGTCATAGGGCAGCTTGCGCAGGGCCGGGTTGATGGCGAAGGACGATGCGTCATACAGCACCGTATAGCCATCGGCCTTGGCGCGCGCCACGAGGGCGGCACCGATGGCGCCGCTGGCGCCAGCCTTGTTGTCCACCACCACGGTCTGGCCCGAGACCTCGCCCAGCGCCTTGGCGATGATGCGCGCCGCATTGTCCGCACCGCCACCGGCCGAGAACGGCACGACGACCGTGATGGCCTGTGCGGCCGGATAGTCGGCCGCATGCAGCGTGCCCTGGAACAGGCCCAGCCCCGCCCCAATACCCAAGGCCAGCACCGTCATGGCGGGCTGCAGTGTCTTGATCTTCTTCACGTTTCTGTCTCCTGTTGCTCAATGGTGAAAACCTGGGCTGCGAGGCTTGCGTGCCCCGCGCCCTCAATCGAATCCGTACAGCTCGGCGGCGTTGTCCACCAGCACGCGGGCGCGCAGCGCCGCATCGGGAATCCAGCGTGACAACAGCGCCAGCAGCATGGGGGTCTGCGGCGGATGGGCAGCTTCGGTGACATGGGGCCAGTCGCTGCCCCAGACCAGGCGCTGCGGGGCCTCGGCCACCCAGGCCTGCGCCAGCGCGTCGCAGTCGGCATAGCCTGCGGCCAGGCCCGCACGGCTGTTCAGATACGGGCCCGAGAGCTTGACCCAGGCCCTGCCCTGCTGCACCAGCCCGCGGACCACGCCGAAGGCGGGCTGGTGTACGCCAGCGCCGTCAGCACTGTCAGCGAGCCGCGCCATGTGGTCGAACAACAGGGTGCATGGCAGCCGCTGCAGCAGCGCCGCATGGGCCTCGATCTGGCTGGCCAGCCAGTGCAGTTGAACATGCCAGCCCAGCGCGGCAATGCGCTCGGCCAACGGCTCCAGCATGTCCAGCCGCACGGCTGCATCGTGCTCGGTGTGCAGCGAAAAGCGGATGCCGCGGATGCCGCCGTCATGCAGCGCCTGCAACTGTGCGTCGGTGATCTCGGGGTGCACCACGGCAATGCCGCGCGTGCTTGCAGCGCCCAGCGACTGGATGGCGTGCAGCGTGACCCGGTTGTCCGTGCCATGCGCACGCGGCTGGACGATGACGGCGCGCTCCAGCCCCATGGCGCCGCGCAGCTGCGCATAGTCGGCAGCCGTGGCATGGGCGCCAAAACGCGTATCAAAACGCGTACCAAATCGCGGATCGAAGACGTGCAGATGGGCGTCGCAGGCGCCTGCAGGCAGCGCGTGCATCAGAGGCTCTCTTGCGCGGCGGCCTTCAGCGCCTCGGTATGCTGGCCCAGCGTGGGCGCGGCAAAGGCCGGCGGGCCGGGCGTGCGGTCGAATTCGACGGCGCCGGCAAAGCCCCGGTAGCTGCCCAGGGTCGGGTGCTCGAAGCGGGTGACCATGCCCTCGGCCTGCACCTGCGGGTCGTCGAACATGTCTTCCACCGTGCGAGCCGCCGCGCAGGGTACTTCCTCGCCAAACAAGGCTTCCCATTCCAGTGCGCTGCGCCCCGCCAACGCCTGGCGCAGCAGGGGCACCAGCACGTCGCGGTGCTGGGCGCGCTTGCGCACGGAGTCGTAGCGCTCGTCGCTGGCCACCTCGGGCAGATCCAGCTTGCGGCACAGCGCCGCCCAGAAATGCGCGGTGTTGGCCGAAATGTAGAGATAACCTTCGCGCGTCGGGTGGATGCCCGTGATGCCGCCGGAGCGCATGTCGCGCCCCACCTCGCGCGGCTCGCCCTCGGCCCAGACCATGCGTGCGGATTGCATGGTCAGCGCCGCGCGCAGCAGGGACACGCCCACATGCTGGCCCAGCCCGCTTTTCTCGCGCTCGTACAGCGCCGACGACACGCCGCCCGCCACCAGGGCCGAGGCGTAGTAGTCCACCACGGAGCCATAGAGAATCTCGGGCGGCCCGCCTGCCTTGCCCTGCATGGCGCACATGCCGGTCATGGTCTGCAGCACCTGGTCGTAGCCCGCCTTGGCCTTGAGCGGTCCGCGGCTGCCATAGCCGGTGACGCTGCAGTAGATGAGGCGTGGGTTGATGGCGGCCAGTTGCGCAAAACCGATGCCCAGCCGCTCGGGCACGCCGGGCCGGAAGTTGTGGACCAGCACATCGGCCTCGCGCACCAGGCGCAGCAGCACGGCGTGGTCGGCCTCATCCTTCAGGTCCAGCACCATGCCCCACTTGCTGCGGTTCACGCCCAGGAAGGCGCGGCTTTCAGCTTCCAGCGTGGAGGGGTACTTGCGCAGGTTGTCGCCCACGGGCGGCTCGACCTTGATGACCTCGGCGCCCTGGTCCGCCAGCAGCGAGCAGCCATAAGGCCCCGCGATATAGGCGCTCAGATCCAGCACGCGCACACCGCTGAGCGGGCCTTTCGGTCCCTGGCGTTCACCGGGCACAAAACTCATTCGTTTCTCCTGATAGGGAAGCGGGAAGGCCTGGGGCACCTCCCGCCAAAGGCCGGGTTCAATCGGCCTGGATATTGCGGTCCTTGGCGAGCTGCTTCCAGCGCGCCACGTCGCTGCGGATCACTTGTGCGAACTGCTGCGGCGTCACGGGGTTGGCAATGGCGCCTTCGCGCAGGAAGCTGGCCTGGATGGTCGGCTTGGCCAGCACCTGGTTCACGGCCTGGTTGAGGCGGTCCACGATGTCGGCGGGCGTGCCCGCAGGCGCCAGCAGCCCCCACCACAGATCGAATTCGTAGCCCGGGATGGCCGTTGCCATGGGCGTCAGGTCCGGCGCAATGGGGCTGGGCTTGAGACTGGTGATGCCGATGGCGCGCAGCTTGCCGTTGCGCACCATGGGCAGAATGGACGGGCCGCTGGAGACCAGCATCTGCACCTGGTTGCCGATCACGTCGGTCACGGCCGGACCCTGGCCCTTGTAGGGCACATGCATGATGTCCATGCCCGGCACCATGGAGCGCATCATCTCGGTCGCGAAGTGGTTGATGCTGCCGGTGCCCGAGGTGGCGTAGTTGAACTGGCCCGGGCTGGCCTTGATGGCGCGCACCAGATCCTGCGGCGTCCTGGCCGGGAATTCGTTGTTCACGGCCACCACCAGCGGGCCCTTGGCAAACATGGCCACGGGCGCCAGGTCCTTGACGGGGTCGAAGGGCATCTTGGCCTGTACCGCAGCATTCGTGGTCATGCTGGACGAGACCGCCACCAGCGTGTAGCCGTCCGCCGTCGCCTTGGCCACCGAGGCCGTGCCGGTATTGCCGCTGGCGCCGGGCCGGTTGTCCACGATCACGGTCTGCTTGAGCAGATCGCCCATTTCCTTGGCCACCTGGCGTGCGAACACGTCGTTGGAGCCACCCGGCGGATAGGGAACCACCATGGTGATGGCCTTGGACGGGAAGGCGCCCTGCGCCATCAATCCCGGCGAAGCCAGCCCGGCCAGCGTGGCCACCGTTGTGGTGGCGGCCAGCGCCACCAGCCTGCGCCGCGCGCGGCAATGGGAAATGCTCATGTCTTTGTCTCCTGTACTGTTTCTTGTCATGGGGATGCCCGGCATGCGGGATGCCGGGGCACCGGATTGCCGGCGCCCGTTCAGGCCGCCAGCAGCCCCTGTGCATGCGCCGCAGCCACGATGGCTTGGGCACGCAGCACAAAGGGCTTGTCCACCATCTTTCCGTCCACCACATAGGCGCCCAGGGCGTTGGCATCTGCCTGGCGGGCCGCCTCCACCACCTTCAGGGCGTGCCCGATTTCCTGCTCGGTGGGCTGGTAGACCGCATTGGCCAGGGCGATCTGGCTGGGGTGTATGCAGGTCTTGCCCAGAAAGCCCAGGCCGCGCGACAGGCGGGCCTCGGCGCTGAAGCCTTCGCTGTCGCGGATGTCGGCAAAGGCGCCGTCGTAGGCGTAGACGCCGGCCTCGGCGGCGGCCATGCGCACGGCAAACAGCGCCTGGGCAATGGCGGCGGGCTCACGCCGGTTCACGCCAAAGGGCTCGAACAGATCGCCCAGCCCCATCTGGAGGCCGGCCACGCTGGCATGGGCGCTGGCCAGTTCGGCAGCGCAGCGCAGGGCGCGGGGTGTTTCTATGTTGAGCAGCAGGCCAGGCGCCTGGGCCACGCCGTTGGCATCTGCCGCCTCGGCAATGCGCTGTGCGGCCTCGCGCACCTGCTGCACGGTCTCGGGCTTGGGCAGGTTGATGAGGTGCACGCCGTCGCGCACCATCTCGGCGATGTCGGCGCCGAAATGCGGCGTATCCATGGCGTTGACGCGCACGATCAGCGTCTTGCCATGGCCCCGGCTTTCAGGGCTGAGCAGGAAGCTGCGCAGCAGGCCGCGCGCCTCGTCCTTGCGGGCCTCGGCCACCGCGTCCTCCAGGTCGAAGGACAGTGCGTCGGCGTCGCCGGCCAGGGCCTTGGCGAACAGCTCGGGACGCGATGCGGGAACAAACAGTTTGCTTCTCATGCACCGCATTGTGGGCGGCAGAAAGCCAAGAGAAACACAGGTAATATTTGTTCAAACCACACAAATTCTTTGTTTATGGAAACCAGCTACCTGCACAGCTTCCTGCTCGTGGTCGAGACGGGCTCCATGGCCGAGGCCGCGCGGCGCCTGAACATCACGGCCGCCGCCGTGGCCCAGCAGATCCGCATCCTGGAGCGCGAGTTCGACGCCCCCCTGCTGGCCCGCGCAGGCCGCACCGTGCTGCCCACCCCAGCCGGCCACCGGCTGTCGCAATCGGCCCCGCTGCTGCTGCGCGAGCTGGCCAACGCCAAGACCCATGTCAACCATGAGGGCGCCGACGGCGAGCTGGTGATAGGCACCATCAACACGGCTCTGCACAGCCTGCTGCCCGACATCCTGGCGGGCTTTGTGAAGAAGTGCCCGCAGACCAAGGTCTTCCTGCGCTCGGCCACCACGCGCGAGCTGTACCAGGCCGTGCAGCAGGGCGAGCTGGATGCGGCTGTCTGCCTGCACCCCTCATTCGCCCTGGCCAAGACCTTCGACTGGACACTGCTGCGCGAGGAGCCGCTGGTGCTGCTGGTGCCGCACCAGCTGGCGCACCTGGACCCGCACACGCTGCTGCGCACCCAGCCGCTGATCCGCTATGACCGCAGCCTGGGCGGTGGGCAAATGGTGGAGCGCTACCTGCGCGCCGCGCAGATTGCGCCGCAGGAACGCTTTGAACTGAGCTCGCTGGTGGCCATTGCCATGATGGTGGAGCGCGGCCTGGGCGTTTCGCTGGTGCCAGACACGGCACTGAACCTGCCCGATGGCCAGGGCGTGGTGCGCCTGGCCCTGCCCGAGGAATCGCAGTCGCGGCGCTTTGGCGTGATGTGGCTGCGCTCGTCGGCACGGCTGCCGCTGATCCACAGGCTGGTGGACTGCGCACGCACCGTGGTCAAGCAGCGCGGCGGCCCGCGCGCTGCCGCACGCGCAGCAACCAGGACACCGTAGCCCGCGCCGTCAGGACTCCGCCACGGCCGCCGTGGCAACCAGGTCCTGGAACCTGCGCAGCACGGCCGACGCATCGCCCACGCGCGTGGCCAGATGCAGGGGAGCGGCCAACCCGGGGCACTGGGACAGCGCACGGTAGACAATGCCGTCGCTGCGCAGGCGCTGCATGGAGGCCGGCACGATGGACAGCCCCAGCCCTGCCGAGACCAGGCTCAGCGTGGCCGTCATGCGCGGCGCCTCCTGCACCACGCGCGGGCTGAAACCCGCCTCCAGGCAGGCCTTGAGAATGGCGTCGTACAGGCCCTGCCCTACCCTGCGCCGGTACAGCACGAAATCCTCCGAGGCGAGCTGCGGCAAAGGCACGGGCCGGCGCAATGGGCGTGCCAGCGCATGCCCTGCAGGCAGGGCCAGCAGCATGGGCTCCTCCAGAATCGGCACGGCCTGCACCCCCTGGCTGCCATGCAGCGGCGAGCGCACAAAGGCCGCGTCCAGCCGCTCGTGCAGCAATGCATCCATGAGTTCACCCGTGCCCGCCTCCTCCAGTGCCACGGCCACGCCGGGCACCTGCTGGCGGAACATGCGCAGCACGCCGGGGACAAAGGGATGCAGCGCGGCCGAACTGGTGAAGCCCACGGCCAGCCGGCCCGTCTCGCCCCGGGCGGCGCGGCGCACCACCTCGGCCAGCACGTCACAGCGCTCCAGCAGCGCCTTGGACTCTTCCAGCAGCGCCAGCCCCGCCGCCGTGGGCCGCACGCCGCGCGGCAGGCGCTGCACCAGCTCCACGCCCAATTCGTGTTCCAGGCCCTGCAGCAATCGCGTCAGCGGCGGCTGCTGCATGCTCAGCCGCTCGGCCGCACGCGTGATGTGACCTTCCTCGGCGATGGCGACAAAGGCGCGCAGTTGGCGAAGCTCGGGCACGTCAATACTTTCAAGGTATGGGAAAACTTCAATTGTGGCATTTGCAATCATGGATGGACGGATTTACGCTCGCGCCCCACAAACACACCTACCTGAAAGGCAACACGATGACCTGGTCCGCAAAGCAGTACACAACGTTCGAGCAGGAGCGCACTCGCCCCGTGCGCGACCTGGTGGCCGCCATTCCCGATCTGCCTGGCCGCGCCGTGCGGCTGGCCGTGGACCTGGGCTGCGGCCCCGGCAACTCCACCGAGGTCCTGGCCCAGCGCTTCCCCGAGGCCACCGTGACGGGACTGGACAATTCCGAGGACATGCTGGACGCCGCACGCAAGCGGCTGCCGGGCACGGCCTTCTCCCTGGCCGACATCGCCACCTGGCAGCCCGACCAGCCGCAGGAAGTGATCCTGGCCAATGCCTCGCTGCAGTGGCTGCCCGACCACCAGCAGCTTTACCCGCGCCTTGTCAGCCACCTGGCACCCGGTGGCAGCCTGGCCGTGCAGACGCCGGACAACCTGGAAGAACCGGCCCACCGGCTGGCGCGCGAAGTGGCCGCCAGCGGCCCATGGGCCGCCACGATTGGCGATGTGCGCCACCCCGCACGTCACAGCGCGGACTTCTACTACGCCCTGCTTCGCCCGCACTGCAGCAACGTCGATGTCTGGCGCACCACCTACTTCCACCCGCTGGCGGGCGGCCATGCTGCAGTGGTTGAGTGGTTCAAGGGTTCGGCGCTGCGTCCCTTCGTCGCGCCGCTGGATGAGGAACAAAAGGCCGGCTTCTACGCAGCGTATCTGCAGGCCATCTCCCAGGCCTACCCCGCGCTGGACGATGGCACGGTGCTGCTGCCCTTCCCCAGGCTGTTCATCGTGGCCAGCCGCTGAAGCGGTGCGCCTTCAGCCCTCAGCGCGCAGGATGCGGCTCGATAAGATCCCACAGATTGCCGTAGAGGTCTTCGAACACGGCCACGGTGCCGTGGGGCTTGCGCTGGGGGTCCTGTACAAAGCGCACGCCGCGCGAGCGGTAGGCCTCGAAGTCACGCAGGCAGTCGTCGGTCTGCAGGAACAGGAACACGCGCCCGCCCGTCTGGTTGCCCACGCGCGCGGCCTGTTCCTCATTCGTGGCGCGGGCCAGCAGCAGGCGCACACCGCCGCCAACCGGGGCCACGGTGACCCAGCGCTTGCCCTCGGACAGGGCGGTGTCCTCGATCAGCACGAAGCCCAGCGCGCCCACATAAAAGCGCAGCGCCTCGTCATAGTCGCGCACAGCGACGCTCACCTGTCCTATCACCTGGGGCATGGAATCCTTTGCAGCAATGGTGCGGTCCTCGGACCGCGGGGCCGCGAGGATAACGGAGCCCTGTCAATGCCCTGCCGCCCTGGCCCGTAAGCCCTGCGGCTGGCCCCACAATGGCGGCTTGCAATTGCCTCGTGAGGGACGGGAATCCATGCTGAATGCCTTGTGGCTGGGCTTTTTTCTGGTGGCGGCCGTGGCTGCGCTGGCGCAATGGCTGGTCGGCGGCCAGGCCGGGATTTTCTCGGCCATGGTGCAGGCGCTGTTTGCCATGGCCAGGCTGTCGGTCGAGGTCATGGTGCTGCTGTTCGGCACGCTGACGCTGTGGCTGGGCTTTCTGCGCATCGCAGAGAAGGCCGGCGTGGTGGAGTGGCTGGCGCGCGTGCTGGGCCCGTTGTTCGCCAGGCTCATGCCCGAGGTGCCGCGCGGCCATCCGGCCCTGGGCCTGATCACGCTGAACTTCGCGGCCAACGGGCTGGGACTGGACAACGCGGCCACGCCCATGGGCCTGAAGGCCATGCGCTCGCTGCAGGAGCTCAATCCTCGGCCCGACACCGCCACCAATGCGCAGATCCTGTTCCTGGTGCTCAACGCCTCGTCGCTGACCCTGCTGCCCGTGACCATCTTCATGTACCGCATGCAGCAAGGCGCGCCCGATCCCACCCTGGTCTTTCTGCCGATCTTGCTGGCCACCTCGGCCTCGACCCTGGTCGGCCTGCTGGCCGTGGCCGCCGTGCAGAGGCTGCCGCTGTGGAGCCCCGTGGTGCTGGGCTATCTGCTGCCGCTGGGCCTGGCGCTGGCGGGCTTCATGGCCTTTCTGGCCACGCTGTCGGCGGCTGCACTGGCCCAGCTGTCATCGCTGCTGGGAAACCTGACGCTGTTTGCCCTGATCGTGCTGTTCGTCACCCTGGGCGCCTGGCGCAAGGTCGCGGTCTACGACAGCTTCATCGAAGGCGCCAAGGAAGGCTTTGACGTGGCCAAGGGCCTGCTGCCCTATCTGGTGGCCATGCTCTGCGCCGTGGGCGTGTTCCGCGCATCGGGTGCGCTGGAGTATGCGCTGTCGGGCATACGCTGGGTGGTCGATGCCCTGGGCATGGACGCGCGCTTCGTGGACGCCCTGCCCACGGCCCTGGTCAAACCCTTCTCGGGCAGCGCGGCGCGCGCCATGCTGATCGAGACCATGCAGACCCAGGGCGTGGACAGCTTCGCCGCCCTGGTGGCCGCCACCATCCAGGGCAGCACCGAAACCACTTTCTACGTTCTGGCCGTCTACTTCGGCGCCGTAGGCATACAGCGCGCCCGTCATGCCGTGCCCTGCGCCCTCATCGCCGAACTGGCCGGCGTGGCGGCGGCCATCGTCGTCTGCTACAAGTTCTTTGGATGACAGCACAGCGTATTGCATATCATCTCAGCGAGATTCGACAAGAAAGGATGCCTATGCGCCCGTCCGTTGTGCTTGACATGAAGCGAAGCGCGGTGCGCGAAGCGGTCAGCCGCTTTCGCACGGCAAACCCGCGAGTCTTCGGTTCGGTACTGCACGGCACCGACCGGGACGGGAGCGACCTCGACCTGCTGGTCGACGCCCTGCCCGGTGCCACCTTGTTGGACTTGGGTGATCTGGAAGACGAGCTGAAATTGCTGCTCGGCGTTGACGTCGATTTGCTGACGCCCGGTGACCTGCCGTCGAAGTTCCGGGCCAAGGTGCTTGCAGAGGCAAAACCGGTATGAGCGAGAACTACCGCCTGCCTGACTACCTGGACCACATCCAGCAGGCTGCGATCGATGCGCGCAGCTTCGTGGAAGGGTTGACCAAGGAGGACTTCTTCGCCGACAAGCGCTCCCAGCAAGCCGTCATCATGAGCTTCATCATCATCGGCGAGGCAGCCACGAAGGTAATGGACGGCTACGCCAAGTTCACCCAGGCGCACCCCGAGGTGCCGTGGCGCAGCATGCGCAATATGCGCAATCGCATGGCTCACGGCTATTTCGACATCAACCTTGATGTGGTGTGGGAGACAGTGCAGGAGTGGCTGCCGGCGCTACTCAGGCAGTTGCCTGCCGTGCGTCTTGCTGCCGACGACGAAGACCGCAACGACTCTGGCATGGAACCGTGACTGACAACAGCAAGCTGCCGATGCTCAGCCCCACCTCCGTGTTCGTGATGGAACCGGCCTCCTGACGCCCCAGCCTCAGACCTCCGGCATGATGGCTTCCGCATAGTCATACAGCGCCCCCAGGATCTCCTCGCCGCGCTCGTCGGCAGTTTCCGATAGCTGGTCCACCATGGCAAACATCTGCTCGGCCGTGCGTGCGCCGCCCTTGCCTTCGATCAGGCAGGCAGCGCAGTGCTGCAGCCAGCGCTGGCGCTCGGCCGGGTTCAGGCTGGCGGGGAAGTTGCGGGCGCGGTAGCGGAACAGCAGTTCGGTCAGGCGGGCATCGTCGAAGCCCGTGCGGTCCAGCGCCAGCTCCTGCGCAGACAGGCTGCGCAGGTGGTTCAGGCGGCGCCGGTCCTCGTTGCCCACAAAGCCGCCGTACAGGTCCTGGTCGGCATCCAGCCCTTCCTGCGCAGGGCGCTGGTGAACGGCACGCCACAGCGCGCTCATGTCGGGCAGGTCACGTGCAATGGCCGCATGGCCCATGCACTGCTCCACATCGATGCCCCATTGCGCGGCCATGGCCGGGCTCAGCGTCTTGAGGCTGCCGACCACCATGGGCGACTTGTTGACGTGGATGCTCTTGATGGGCAGGCGCTGCACGCCCTCGGGCAGGTCGGCCGCGCGCGAGAACAGGCGCAGGCGCAGCGTGTCCACGTCGATGGAGGCCAGCTCGGACGGGTCCTGCGCCAGATCCCAGCAGATGATCTCGTTCTTGTTGGTGGGGTGCGTGGCCAGCGGCCACATGACGGCGATGCAGCCGCGCTCGGGCCGGATCATGCCGCTGACGTGCAGGAAAGGCCTGGCATGCGCCGGCTCGGCCGGCAGGCCCATTTCCTGCAGCACGCGATCCTTCTTGTGCAGCGAGAAGGCGAAGTCGAACAATCTGGGCTGGACCTTGCGGATCAGCCGCGCCAGCCCGATGGTGGCGCGCACGTCGGACAGCGCGTCGTGCGCCTTTTCGTGCAGCAGGCCGTTGGCACGGGCCAGGTCCTCGAGCTTGAAGCTTGGAGATCCATCCTCCTTTTTCGGCCAGACAATGCCTTCGGGGCGCAGCGCATAGACCATGCGCACCACGTCGAGCAGGTCCCAGCGCCCGCAGCCGTTTTGCCATTCGCGCGCATAGGGATCGATGAGGTTGCGCCAGAACATGAAGCGCGTGATCTCGTCGTCAAAACGGATGGTGTTGTAGCCCACGCCCACGGTGCCTGCCTGGGCCAGTTCTGCCTCGATGCGGGCGGCGAACTGGGCCTCGGGCATGCCCTGCTCCAGGCATTGCTGGGGGGTGATGCCGGTGATCAGGCAGGACTGCGGATCGGGCAGGTAGTCGCCAGCCGGCTGGCAGTACCACATGACGGGTTCGCCGATTTCATTGAGTTCCGCATCCGTGCGGATGCCCGCGAATTGCGCGGGCCGGTCATAGCGCGGCTGGGCGCCGAAGGTCTCGTAGTCGTGCCAGAAGAAGGTATGGGCCATCGGGCGAGTATGCCTGCGAAAAACGAGCCACCGGCCCTCACAACAGGGGCGAACACAGCCGCGCGCCCGAGTCAAACAGGCGCAGCGCAAAGCCCAGGTCGCGCTTGAAGTGCACGCGCTGGGCCTGCTCCAGATCGGCCTCGAACTGCTTGGCCAGATCGCCGTTGAGCGCAGGCCCGTAGGCGATGGCGCAGACCTCGTAGTTCAGGAAGAAGCTGCGGTAGTCGAAGTTGGCCGTGCCGATGATGGCGATGTTGTCGTCCACCACCAGGGTCTTGGAGTGCAGCATGCGTGCCTTGTACTCGTAGACGCGCACGCCGCAGCGGATCAGCTCGTCGTAGTAGGAGCGCGCAGCCGCCGTGACCAGGGCCGAGTCCGAACGGCGTGGCACCAGCAGCTGCACATCGACACCGCGCAGCGAGGCATTGGTGAGCGCTGCCAGCGCGGCCTCCGTCGGCACGAAATACGGCGTGGTCAGCCAGACACGTTCCTCGGCCGCGTTGATGGCCGCAAGATGGGCGCGGTAGATGGCCTGCAGGCCGTTGTCGGGGCCCGAGGTGATGATCTGCACGGGAAGCGGGCCCTCGGGCGCATCCGGCAGCAGCAGGTCGATGTCGGCGGGCTCGTTCTTGGGGTCCTTTTCCAGCGCATAGGCCCAGTCTTCGAGGAACACGGTCTGCAGCCAGTTGACGATGGCGCCCTCCAGGCGCAGGTGCACGTCGTGGTAGGCATCGGGCATGACACGCGCGTTCTCTTCGTCGGTCACGTTGACGCCGCCCGTGAAGCCCACCTTGCCGTCGCACACCAGGATCTTGCGGTGGGTACGGAAGTTGATGACCGGGCGCAGCCGCCGGCCGATCTTGGTGCCATGGAACAGTGCGACCTCGGCACCCGCATCCTCCAGCGGCTGCAGAAATCGCCGTCCCAGCTTCTTGGAACCCAGGGCATCCACCAGCAGGCGCACCTGTATGCCTGCGCGGGCCCGCTGTATCAGCAGGTCGCGCAGGGCCGTGCCGGTCTGGTCCGGCTCGAAGATGTAGTACTCCAGGTGGATGTGGTGGCGCGCCGCGTTCACCGCCTCGATGATGGCGTCGAAGGTGGCAGCGCCGCCCACCAGCAGCCGCAGGTCGGCGGCCGTGCTGACGGGAAAGTCGCTGGTGGCCGCCACCAGCCGCGCGACCTGGTGCAGGCGCTCCGAGCTGCCCGGCATGCGCTCGCGCAGGCGCTGCACGCCTGTTCGCACACGCGATGTCTTGCGCGCACGCAGCCGCTTGATGCGCTGGCGCTTGAGCCGCTGCGGGCCGAAGAAATAGTAAATGGCCAGCCCGCCCACGGGAATCGCCGCCATGGACAGAAGCCAGCTCAGCGTGGCCACGGGCGCGCTGCGCTGCAGAAGGATCCACACCGCGACGATCACCACATAGACCGACCAGGTCACCGACAGCAGCAGCAGCGCATTCTCATGGGTCAGGTACTGACGAAGCCACTCCACAAAGACTCCTTCGGGCGGATCAAAGAAAAAGCCGGCAGCCCGGTGGGCTGTCGGCTTGTGCGGTGGGCATCAGAAGATGCACATCAATCGGCAGTGGCCTCTTTGGGCTCGGCCGGCTCGGAAGCCGGGTCCTGCTTGGGCTGGGGCGTGATGTCGAGCTTGACTTCGCCCTTGTCGGCATCGTCGGCGTCGGCCACCCAGTCCACTTCCAGGCGGCCACCATCGACCAGTTGCCCGAACAGCAGCTCGTCGGCCAGCGAACGCCGGATGGTGTCCTGGATCAGGCGCTGCATGGGGCGGGCGCCCATGAGCGGATCGAAGCCCTTCTTGGCCAGGTGCTTGCGCAGCGCATCGGTGAAGGTGACCTCCACGCGCTTTTCGGCCAGTTGCTGCTCCAGTTGCAGCAGGAACTTGTCGACCACGCGCAGGATGACCTGCTCGTCCAGCGGCTTGAAGCTGACGATGGCGTCCAGACGGTTGCGGAACTCCGGCGTGAACAGGCGCTTGATGTCGCCCATTTCGTCGCCGGCCTGGCGCGGGTTGGTGAAGCCGATCGAGGCCTTGTTGATGGTCTCGGCGCCCGCGTTCGTGGTCATGATGAGGATCACGTTGCGGAAGTCGGCCTTGCGCCCGTTGTTGTCCGTCAGCGTGCCGTGGTCCATGACCTGCAGCAGCACGTTGAAGATGTCCGGATGCGCCTTCTCGATTTCGTCGAGCAGCAGCACCGAATGCGGCTTCTTGGTCACGGCCTCGGTCAGCAGACCGCCCTGGTCAAAGCCCACATAGCCCGGAGGCGCGCCGATCAGGCGGCTGACGGCATGGCGCTCCATGTACTCCGACATGTCGAAGCGGATCAGGTCCACGCCCAGGATGTAGGCCAGCTGCTTGGCCGCTTCCGTCTTGCCCACGCCCGTGGGGCCCGAGAACAGGAAGGAGCCGATCGGCTTGTCCGGCTTGCCCAGGCCCGAGCGCGCCATCTTGACCGAGGAGGCCAGCGCCTCCAGCGCCTTGTCCTGGCCGAAGACCACGCTCTTGAGGTCGCGCTCCAGCGTCTGCAGCTTGCTGCGGTCGTCGTTGGACACGTTGGCAGGCGGAATGCGCGCGATCTTGGCCACGATGGCCTCGATCTCGGCCTTGTCGATGGTCTGCTTGCGCTGCTCCACCGGGATGATGCGCTGCGCGGCACCGGCCTCATCGATCACGTCGATGGCCTTGTCGGGCAGGTGGCGGTCATTGATGTACTTGGCCGACAGCTCGGCCGCAGCCTGCAGGGCGGCAGCGGCGTATTGCACGCTGTGGTGCTCCTCGAAGCGCGACTTCAGGCCCTTGAGGATGTCCACGGTCTCGGCCACGGTGGGCTCGACCACGTCGACCTTCTGGAAACGCCGCGACAGCGCCGCATCCTTTTCGAAGATACCGCGGTACTCGGTGAAGGTGGTCGCGCCGATGCACTTGAGCTGGCCGCTGGACAGCGCCGGCTTGAGCAGATTGGACGCGTCCAGCGTGCCGCCCGAAGCGGCGCCCGCGCCGATCAGCGTGTGGATTTCGTCGATGAACAGGATGGCGTTGGGCCGGTCCTTGAGCGACTTGAGCACGCCCTTGAGGCGCTGCTCGAAATCACCACGGTACTTGGTGCCCGCCAGCAGCGCGCCCATGTCCAGCGAATAGACCACGGCTTCGGTCAGCACCTCGGGCACCTTGCCCTCGGTGATGCGCCAGGCCAGGCCTTCTGCGATCGCCGTCTTGCCCACGCCGGCCTCGCCGACCAGCAGCGGGTTGTTCTTGCGGCGGCGGCACAGGATCTGGATGGTGCGCTCGACCTCGTAGTCGCGCCCGATCAGCGGATCGATCTTGCCGTCCTTGGCCGCCTGGTTGAGGTTCAGCGTGAACTGCTCCAGGGGCGAAGCCTTTTCGTTGCGCTCGCCGCCGGCACCCTCTTCGGACTCCGCAGGGTTTTCGGCCTTGGCGGGCTCGGGCGGTTCGCCCTTCTTGATGCCGTGGGCAATGAAATTGACCACGTCCAGACGCGTCACGCCCTGCTGGTGCAGGTAGTAGACGGCGTGCGAATCCTTCTCACCGAAGATGGCCACGAGCACGTTGGCGCCCGTGACTTCCTTCTTGCCGTTGCCGGTGGATTGCACATGCATGATGGCGCGCTGAATCACACGCTGGAAACCCAGCGTGGGCTGTGTGTCCACCTCATCGGAGCCCGCCACCTGGGGCGTGTTGTCCTTGATGAAGTTGGACAGGGCCGAGCGCAGGTCATCGATGTTGGCTGAGCAGGCGCGCAGCACTTCCGCTGCACTGGGGTTGTCCAGCAGGGCCAGCAGCAGGTGTTCCACGGTGATGAACTCGTGGCGCTGCTGGCGCGCTTCGACAAAGGCCATGTGCAAGCTGACTTCCAGTTCCTGGGCGATCATTGATGACTCCTTTTCGCTTGCTGGGGATTATTGACTGCAACCATAAATCAGGGCGGCCCGGGTTTATTCAACAGGCTCGAACATTGCCTGCAACGGATGGCCTGCCTTCTGGGCGGCCTGCAGCACCTGTTCGACCTTGGTGGCCGCCACGTCGCGCGAGTACACGCCGCAGACGCCGCGGCCATCCAGATGGATCTTGAGCATGATCTGGGTGGCCGTTTCGCGGTCCTTACCGAAGAGTTCCTGCAGGACGATGATGACGAATTCCATGGGCGTGAAGTCATCGTTGAGCATCACGACCTGGTACATCTGCGGCGGCTGGACGCGCTGGCGTCGCCGCTCCAGCACCACGGCGCCGTCATCGTCGGACACGGGCCGCACTGTAGGGATGGCAGGAGGGATCGAAGGGGGTTGGGTTGCCATGAAAATCATTCTAGCCATCGGAGCCACTGTTTTCCGGAAGGGATATGCGAGGCATGCCTGAAGAATTCAAGCGCGGTGCCCGCCCGGGCCGGCAAGCACGCACCAAAGCAGTGCCTGCTTGCCGCCATCGGGCGCTGCGCCACCTTGCGGTTTATTCGTAGACCACCTTGACCTGGGCACTGCCGGCCTGGGCGTACCAGGCCGCCAGGGCCGCATCGCTGGGATAGAAGCGGCTGGTATCGCCCAACGCCAGCTCGCAGCTGGCCGAGCCGCGCTCGTCCTCGCAGACCAGCCCCAGGCGCACTTTCATGCCGCGCTGCAGCTCGCCGTGCTCGCCCTGCTCCACCACGGCGGGGAACTGGCGCAGCAGGCCAAGCACATCAGGCATCTTCTCGCCCACGCTGACCTGCAGGTAGCGCGCAAAGCGGCAGCGCGCGTCCGCCAGATTCCACAGCTGCTGGGCCTTCATGCGCAGGCCGCCGCTGAAATGGTCGAGCTGCAGGCGCCCGGTGATGACGACGAATTCATCGTCCTTGAGCAGTTCGCGGTAGATGTTGAGCGTGTTCTCGTCCACCGAGGCCTCGATCACGCCCGAGCCATCGTCGATCTTGAACAGGCCCAGCCGCCCGCGCTGGCCGTTGATGGCGCGGAAGTCGCTGATGATGCCGGCCAGCGTCTGGGGCTCACGGCTGTCGCGCAGCTCGGCCAGGGGCGTGCGCACGAAGCGGCGCACCTCTTTCTCGACCTCGTCAAACAGGTGGCCCGAGAGGTAGAAGCCCACCGCCGTCTTTTCCTGGGTCAGCCGCTCCTTCACGCCCCAGGGCAGTGCCTCGACCAGAGGCGGCTCCTGGGTGCTGGAGCCCACGGCGTCATCGCCCATCATGTCGAACAGGCCGCCCTGATTGGCGTTGGCCAGCGTCTTGTTGCCGAACTCGAAGGCATGGTCGATGGAGGCCACCAGCGACGCCCGGTTGAGCTCGATGGCGTCGAAGGCGCCGCCCTTGATCAGGGCTTCCAGCGTGCGCTTGTTCAGGCGCGTGCGGTCCACGCGCACGCAGAAGTCGGCCAGGCTCTTGAAAGGACCCTTGTCGGCACCGCGCGGCCCCACGCCGCGGCCTTCACGCGCCGCAACGATGGCCTCGATGGCCTGCTGGCCCGTGCCCTTGATGGCGCCCAGGCCATAGCGGATGACCTTGTCGGTGACGGGCTCGAAACGGTACATGCCGCGGTTGACGTCCGGCGGCTCGAAGCTGATGCCCATCTTGAGCGCGTCTTCGTACAACACCTTGAGCTTGTCGGTGTTGTCCATTTCCACGGTCATGTTCCCGCAGTAGAACTCGGCCGTGTAGTGCACCTTGAGCCAGGCCGTGTGGTAGGCCAGCAGCGAGTAGGCGGCGGCGTGCGACTTGTTGAAGCCGTAGCCCGCGAACTTCTCCATCAGGTCGAAGACCTCATCGGCCTTTTCCTCGCTGATGCCCTGCTTGGCCGCGCCCTCGCGGAAGATCCCGCGGTGCATGACCATTTCCTCGACCTTCTTCTTGCCCATGGCCCGGCGCAAGAGGTCGGCGCCGCCCAGCGAGTAGCCGCCCAGCACCTGGGCGGTCTGCATCACCTGCTCCTGGTAGACCATGATGCCGTAGGTCTCGGCCAGCACCTGCTCGACCAGCGGGTGCGGGTACTCCACCACTTCCTTGCCGTGCTTGCGCGCGACGAAGCTGGGGATCAGGTCCATGGGGCCCGGACGGTACAGCGCGTTCAGTGCGATCAGGTCTTCCAGGCGGCTGGGCTTGGCGTCGCGCAGCATGCCCTGCATGCCGCGCGATTCAAACTGGAACACGGCTTCGGTCTTGCCCTCGGAGAACAGGTGGTAGGTGCGCGCATCGTCCAGTGGGATGTTCTCGAAGGCGAAGTTCTCCTGGCCCTTGTGGCGCTTGATGATGAACTCGCGCGCGATCTCCAGGATGGTCAGCGTGGCCAAGCCCAGAAAGTCGAACTTCACCAGGCCCACGGCCTCCACATCGTCCTTGTCGTACATGGCCACGGCCGAGTCGCTGCCCGGCTGCTGGTACAGCGGGCAGAAGTCGGCGAGCTTGCCCGGAGCGATCACCACGCCGCCCGCGTGCATGCCGATGTTGCGAGTCATGCCTTCGAGCTTCTGGGCCATTTCGATCAGGGTCTTGACGTCTTCTTCTTTTTCGATGCGCTCGGCCAGCATGGGCTCGGCCTCGATGGCGTAGGTGTACTTGTCGCCCTCCTTCTTCGGATTGGGCGGGTATTTGAGCGTGACGTGCAGGCCCGGCTTGTTGGGAATGAGCTTGGAGATGCCGTCGCAGAAGGTGTAGCTCATGTCCAGCACGCGGCCCACGTCGCGGATGGCCGCGCGCGCGGCCATGGTGCCGAAGGTGGCGATCTGGCTGACGGCGTCGCGGCCGTAGAGCTGCTTCACGTAGTCGATGACGCGGTCGCGGTTGGCCTGGCAGAAGTCCACGTCAAAGTCGGGCATGGACACGCGCTCGGGGTTCAGGAAGCGCTCGAACAGCAGGTTGTACTCCAGCGGGTCCAGGTCCGTGATCTTGAGCACGTAGGCCACCAGCGAGCCCGCGCCCGATCCGCGGCCCGGGCCCACGGGGCAGCCGTTGAGCTTGGCCCACTTGATGAAGTCGCCCACGATGAGGAAGTAGCCCGGAAAGCCCATCTTGAGGATGGTGCCGATCTCGAACTCCAGCCGTTCCACGTAGCGCGGGCGCTGCGCCTCGCGCTTGGCGGGATCGGGATACAGGTGGGTCAGGCGGTCTTCCAGGCCGTTGAAGGATTCGCTGCGGAAGAACTCGTCCATGGTCATGCCGTCAGGCACGGGGAAATTGGGCAGCTGCGGCTTGCCCAGCACCAGGGTCAGGCTGCAGCGGCGCGCGATTTCCACGGTGTTGGCAATGGCGCTGGGAATGTCGGCGAACAGCGCCTGCATCTGCGCGGCGGTCTTGAAATGCTGGTCGCGCGTGAAGCGGCGCACGCGCTTCGGGTTGGCCAGGATCTCGCCCTCGGCGATGCACACGCGCGCCTCGTGCGCTTCGTAGTCGTCGGGGCCGAAGAACTGGATGGGGTGCGTGGCCACCACGGGCAGGTTCAGCCGCTCGGCCAGTTGCACGGCGGCCAGCACATGGGCCTCATCGTCCTGGCGGCCGGCGCGCTGCAGTTCGATGAAGAAACGGTGCGGGAACATGCCTGCCAGCCGCTGGGCCACGGCGGCTGCGCCGGCCTCGTCGCCGCGCATCAGCGCCTGGCCCACGGGGCCGGCCTGGGCACCGGCCAGCACGATCAGCCCCTCGCCCAGCTCCTGCAGCCAGGCCCAGGTGTGCACGGCCTGGCCCTTGACCACGTTGCGGGTCCAGCCACGGGCCAGCAGTTCGGACAGGTTGTGGTAGCCCAGCGGGCTTTGCACCAGCACGATGATGCGCGAGACGGCGGCGCCGTTCTCGCCTTCGATCTGGATTTCCGCGCCCAGCACGGGCTTGACGCCCTTGGCCCGCCCTTCGCGGTAGAACTTGACGCCGCCAAACAGGTTGTTGAAGTCTGTGACGGCCAGTGCGACCTGCCCATCCTCGGCGGCAGCCTTGACGATGGCATTGATGCGGTTGGTTCCGTCCACGACGGAGAATTCGGTGTGCAGGCGCAAATGGACAAACATATGGGCGCCATTGTAGAAAGCTCCGCAAGGCCGGGACCCGTTCACGGCCATGCCTTTGCCGCCGCCCCCGCCTGCGGGGCGGGCATCGCAGGCCGTTACAATGCTTCGGCCCGGTTGCGGGAAAATCAGGCTTTGTGCGGCCCCTCAGCGCGGCCCGCGTCCCTGCCCGCCAACCCTCTCACTGCCCTTCGATTGCCCGAGAAACGTCCACCATGCAGCGTATTCCCCTGTCCATCGTTCCCGCCATGCTGGTCGCAGGCGTTCTGACAGCCTGCTCCAGTACGCAGCAAGACCCTACTGCCAAGTGGACCCCGGACCGCATCTATACCGAGGCCCGCGACGAAGCCGCCTCCGGCGCGTTCGACAAGGCCGTTCCGCTGTTCGAGAAGCTCGAAGGCCGTGCCGCCGGCACGCCCCTGGCCCAGCAGGCCCAGCTCGACAAGGCCTATGCCCAGTACAAGAGCGGCGACAAGATCCAGGCCACCGCCACGCTGGACCGCTTCCTGAAGCTGCACCCGGCCAGCCCCGCCACCGACTACGCCCTCTACCTGAAGGGCCTGGTCAACTTCAATGACAACCTGGGCATGTTCTCCTGGCTGTCGCGCCAGGATCTGTCCGAGCGTGACCAGAAGGCCGCCAAGGACTCGTTCGAGTCCTTCCGCGAACTGGTGACGCGCTTTCCCGAGTCGCGCTACGCCGAGGATTCGCGGCTGCGCATGCAGTACATCGTCAACTCTCTGGCGCAGTACGAAGTGCATGTGGCCCGCTACTACTACGGACGCGGCGCCTACGTGGCCGCCATCGCGCGCGCGCAGACGGCCGTCAAGGACTACCAGGGCGTGCCCGCCGTGCGCGAGGCCATGCAGATCCTGGTGAATTCATACGACGCCCTGGGCATGACGCAGTTGCGCGACGACGCGCAACGCGTGCTGACCGCCTCCTACGGCCAGGAGTCCGACCAGGACCTCACGGCAAAGCAGAAGTCGTGGTGGAAGCTGTGGTGATCTGCGGCGCAGGCTGCGCCAGCGCCTGCAGGGCCTGAACAAAGGCCGCCTCGTCCACCAGAGTCCGCATGGGCGGGAGCGCGGCACGCAGCCGCCGCCCATAACCCATGGTGGCCAACCGGGAATCACAGACCACGAGCACGCCGCGATCCGTCTCGCGCCGGATCAGGCGGCCAGCGCCCTGCTTGAGCGCCATGGCGGCCTCGGGCAGCATGTAGTCGGCAAAGGCCTGACGCCCCACGGATTCCAGACTGCGCGAACGCGCCTCGACCAGCGGATCGTCGGGCGGCGGAAACGGCAGCTTGTCGATGACCACCAGCTGCAGCGCATCGCCCGGCAGGTCCACCCCCTCCCAGAAAGTGGCCGAGGCCACCAGAATGCAGCCCCGCCCCAGGCTCGCCCCCGTACCGTCCCCGCCTTGCGTGCCTTTCCTGCCTTCTCCGGCCGCGATAAAGCGCTCGATCAAGGCCAGCTTGGGCGCCTGCCCCTGGACCAGCACATCGAGTTCACCAAACAGCTCCAGCGACTGCTGCAGCGCATCGCCTATGGCGTGCAGCGCCCGCAGCGTGGTCGTCAGCACCAGCGTGCGCCCGCCCAGGCGCTGAGCGGCATCCAGCGCCAGGCGCGCCACCTCGATGCTGTGCGTGGCACTGCCGGCCTGGGCAAAGGGCCGGGGCACGTAAAGCGCTGCCTGCCGCGCATAGTCAAAGGGACTGTCCACGCGCAGCACCTGGGCCTCGCGCAGGCCGCAGGGCTCGGTGAACCAGCTCAGGCGCTCGTCGTCACCCAGCGTGGCCGAGGTGAAGATCCACGCGGTGCCCGAGGGCTGCCGGGGCAGGCCTGCAGCTTCGTGAACGGGCGCGGGCGCGCCTTCTTCCTGTTCTTGTGGCTCGGGCTGTGCATCCTCTCGCTCCTGGTCTTCCAATCCCTCCTGCTCCTGCTCCTGCGTCAACCCCAGCAGCCGTGTGCGCATGATGTGCGCAATGGTCAGCGGAGACTCCAGCATGCGCATCTGGTGGCTGCCCAGCTCCAGCCAGCGCACCGTGTCCTGCACGGCGGCTGCGGCAAAGGTGGCCAGGCGCCGCAGCAGCTCGTTGCCGCGCTCGAACAGCCTGCGCAGTTCGGGGTCGCTGACCTGCAGTTGCACCAGCGGCTCCAGCAGTGCCCGCAGGCTGCGCCCCAGCGTCACCAGGGCGGCGCGCCAGCGCTGCGCGTCCAGCCCCTGCGGCGTCACACCCTGCCAGGGCAGGCGCCCGCCCAACGGGGGCTTGCCTGCCGCCAGTCGCAGCTCGCGCAAGGCCTGCTCCACACGTGCCGAAAGCTGCATCCAGTCGGCCATGCCGCGCGCCAGTTCCTGGCCGGCGCGCAGCACATCGCGGGCATAGCCCGTCAGTTGCTGGCCCGACAGGCTCTGGCCCGCGAACTGCACGCCGGTGTCGTTGAGCTGGTGGGCCTCGTCCACCACGACCACGCCCACGCTGGGCAGCAACTGGGCCACGCCCGACTCGCGCACATCCAGGTCGGCAAACATCAGGTGGTGGTTGATGACCACCACGTCGGCCTCCAGCGCAGCGCGGCGGGCCACGTTGACATGGCAGTCCTGCCAATGCGGGCAGTCGGAACCCAGGCAGTTGTCGCGTGTGGAAGTGACCAGGGGCAGCGCGGGCGAGCGCTCGTCCAGCGCGGGCAACTCGCCCAGGTCGCCCGTGCGCGTGGTGCGTGCCCATCGCTCGACCAGGGCCACGCTGCGCAGCACCTGCGGGTCCTGCGGCGCCGTGCGGCCCTGGCGCACACGCTCCAGCCGCTCCATGCACAGGTAGGCGCTGCGGCCCTTGAGGCGCGCCATGCGCAGCGGCATGCCCAGCGCGGCAACGAGGCGCGGCAGATCGCGGGCATACAGCTGATCCTGCAGCGCGCGCGTGGCCGTGGACACTAGCACGCGCTGGCCGCTGAGCAGGGCCGGCACCAGGTAGGCATAGGTCTTGCCCACGCCCGTGCCGGCCTCGACCACCAGGGTCTGGCGCTGCTCGATGGCCTGGGCCACGGCCAGGGCCATGCGGGTCTGCCCCTCACGCGGCAGGAATAGCGCCTCGGCGCGCGACAGCAGGCCTTGCGGCGCGAAGGCCGCCTGCACGGCGGCGGTCAGGGAATGCAAAGGGCGGGTCCGTTTGTTGAAAAAGAGAGCGCCGCCGGGGTGCGGCGGGCCAGCGCCGGGGACGGTGCTCCGATAATATGCGCCATGACATTGGTGTGCCCATCCACCGCCCCAAGAGCCCACCAAACCAGAGACCATGCAGCCAGCGTACCGACTCCAAGCCGCCACAGGCATCCATCGCGGTGACAGGCAATACCAGCAAGACCAGGTGATGCTCATGGCCCACCCCTATGTACACGGCTGCCTGCTGGGCGTGCTGGCCGACGGCATGGGCGGGCGTAGTGGCGGGCGCAAGGCCTCCGACCAGGTCATGCTCACGGCGCGCCAGCTGTTCGAGCGCTTCGAGCCGGGCAAGGAGGACTGCACGGCGCTGCTGGAGAGCATCGTCCACGAGTCGCACATGGTGATCCGGCTGACGGCCATCTCGGCCGAGCAGGAGCCGCACAGTACCATTGCCGCCTTCGTGCTGCTGCCCCAGGGCCGCTGCCACTGGGTGCATTCGGGCGATTCGCGCATCTACCACTACCAGGGCGCGACCATGGTCCACCGCACCAAGGACCACTCCTACGTCCAGTCCCTGGTGGACAGGGGAGAACTCACCGAGTTCGAGGCCCATGTGCACCCCAAGTCCAACATCCTGCTGGGCTGCCTGGGCACCGAGGCCGAGCCGCCCATGAGCCACCACGTGATCGAGCACGTGCATCCGGGCACCACGCTCATGGCCTGCAGCGACGGCGTCTGGCACTACTACACGGCGGAGGAACTGGGCACCGTGCTCAACGCGCTCACGCCGCGCGAGGCCACGGAATTCCTGATCGACAAGGCACGCGTGCGCGCCCAGGGCGGTGGTGACAACCTGTCGCTGGTGGTGCTCAAGCTCGAGGCACTGGAGCCGGTGACGGCGTGACCACCAAACTCAGGGCGCCGCAGGCGCGGGAGGCGCAGGCAGTGGCGCTGCCTGCGGGCCGCGATCACGGGCGGCATCGGCGGCGCGGGCCTTGCGCTCGGCAGCCTCTTTTTGCTTGGCCTCGAACTGGGCGCGGGCGGCAGCTCGCCGCTCCTGCTCCTGCGCAGACTGGCGCTGCTCGATCTGCGCCTGGCGATCACGCTGGTGGCTGGCCTGCTGGGCTGCGCGCTGCTGTGCGTCCTGGGCACGCTGGGCCCTGATGGCCTGGGTGTCGCGCTGGGCGGCCGGTGGCCGCTCCTTGGCTTGCATGGACGAGGCGGCCTTCTGCGCCTTCTTGGCCTCGATATCCTCAAGGCGCTGGGCGGCGCGCTCCTTGCGCTCCTCGTCGTTGATCTGCAGCTCGCGTTCGCGCAGCGGCTTGTCCTGCTCACGAGCCTCCTCGCGCGCCTGCCTGAGGCAGTCTTCCACGGCAAAGCGCTGGTAGCACTCGGACTCCAGGGCCGTGCGCCGCCTGTCGATGACGGCACGCTGGGCCGCGATCTCGGCGCGTGCGGCCTTGCGCTCGACCTGGACCTGCTTTGCAGCCTGGGCGCGTTCCTGCCGCACATCGGCATCGGCGCCAGCATCCGCAGCCATGGCCGGGCCGGCCAGCACAAGGCAGGCCAGCGCAGCGCCCAGGGGAGCGGGCAGTTTCTTCACAAGGGCGAAAGCAGAGGTAGGCAGTTTCAACATGTACAGGTCCGGCAAACGACGCCAGCGGCCGGGACCGGCCTCAGGTCAGGCTGGTGTCCACCACACGGCGCTCCAGCGCCAGGAATTCCTTGGACTGCATCTCGTTCAGGCGCGATACGGTACGGGGGAACTCATGGGCCAGCGGGCCCTCAGTGTAAAGCTGCTCGGGCGGCACGGCGGCCGAGATGACCAGCTTGACCCTGCGGTCGTACAACACGTCCACCAGCCAGGTGAAGCGCCGCGCGGGCGATGCCATGTTGACCGGCATATAGGGCACGTCGGACAGCAGCACGGTGTGGAACTGGCTTGCGATCTCCAGGTAGTCGTTCTGCGACCGCGGGCCGCCGCACAGCTCGCGGAAGTCGAACCAGACCACGCCACCGGCGCGGCGGCGCGCACGGATCTCGCGCGCCTCGATGTGCAGCACCGGGTCTTCGTCCTTGACTTCGGCCAGCTTGTCGAAGGTTTCGGTCATGGCCGCATCGGCCTCTGCACCCAGGGGCGTGTGATAGAGCCGGGCGTTTTCCAGCGTGCGGCGGCGGTAGTCCGTGCCGTTGTCCACGTTGACGACTTCCATGCGCTCGTTGAGCAGGTCGATGGCCGGCAGGATGCGGTCGCGGTGCAGGCCGCCCGGATACAGCTCGTCGGGCTTGAAGTTGGAGGTGGTGACAAAGCCCACGCCGTTGGCGAACAGCGAGACCAGCAGCCGGTGCAGGATCATCGCGTCCGTGATGTCGGCCACGTGGAATTCGTCGAAGCAGATCAGCTTGTACTTCTTGGAGATGCGGGCACCCAGCACGTCCAGCGGGTTCTGCGTTCCCTGCAGCACGGCGAGCTCGCGGTGGACCTCGCGCATGAATTCGTGGAAATGCAGGCGCACCTTGCGTCTGAGCGGCACGGCGTTGAAGAAGCAGTCCATGAGAAAGCTCTTGCCGCGCCCCACCCCGCCGTACATGTAGACGCCGCGGGGAATCTCGGGATGGTTGATGAGCTTCTTGAAGGCGTTGGAGCGGCGCTGGCGGTAGACCGCCCAGTCGTCGGCACAGCGCTGCAGCGCCTCGACGGCGCGCAACTGCGCAGGATCACTGTGAAAGCCCTTGGCTACCAGTTCGGCCTCGTAGGCCTCTCGCACTGAAACGCTCATGCAGCATCAACCATTCGCTATGTATTCAGAAGCTGAAAACGCTTGCAGGGCAAGCGCTTTCAGGTCTTTGGCTTGGGCTAGATGGCTAGCCTGGCACTCAGAAATTCAGAGTGCGCTTGTCAACGGCCAGTGCCGCTTCCTTGGTGGCCTCGGACAGCGAGGGGTGGGCGTGGCAGATGCGGGCGATGTCTTCGCTCGATGCCTTGAACTCCATGGCGACCACGGCTTCGGAGATCAGTTCCGAGACCATGGGGCCGACCATGTGCACGCCCAGGATTTCGTCGGTCTCGGCATCGGCCAGGAACTTGACCATGCCCGTGGTATCGCCCAGGGCGCGCGCGCGGCCGTTGGCCAGGAAGGGGAAGGTGCCAGCCTTGTACTTGACGCCCTGCTCCTTCAGTTGCTGCTCGGTGCGGCCCACCCATGCGATTTCGGGGCTGGTGTAGATCACCCAGGGAATGGTGCCGAAGTTCACATGGCCATGCTGGCCGGCAATGCGCTCGGCCACGGCCACGGCCTCTTCCTCGGCCTTGTGCGCCAGCATCGGGCCGCGCACCACGTCGCCCACGGCCCAGACGCCGGGCAGGCTGGTCTTGCAGTCGTCATCGACCACGACGCAGCCGCGCTCGTCCAGAGCCAGGCCCACGGCCTCGGCATTGAGGCCGGCCGTGTTGGCGGTGCGGCCGATGGAGATGATCAGCTTGTCGGCCTCCAGCGCCTGGGCTTCACCCTTGGCGTTGGTGTAGGCGATGGACACGCCCTTCTTGCCGCTCTTGATTTCGCCGATCTTCACGCCCAGCTCGATCTTCAGGCCCTGCTTGTCGAACGCCTTCTTGGCTTCCTTGGCGATCTGCTCGTCCACGGCGGACAGGAACTTGTCCATGCCTTCGAGCACGACCACTTCCGTGCCCAGGCGGCGCCAGACCGAGCCCATTTCCAGGCCGATCACGCCAGCGCCGATCAGGGCCAGCTTCTTCGGGGCCTTGCCCAGGCGCAGGGCGCCGTCGTTGGACAGGATGTTCTCTTCATCGAAAGGCACGCCGGGCAGCGCGCGGGCGCTGGAGCCCGTGGCGACCACGATCTGCTTGCCCGTCAGCACTTCCTCTTCCTTGCCGGCAACCTTGATCTCGTAGCCGCCCTCGACCGCCTTGACGAACGAGCCACGGCCATGGAAGAAGGTGACCTTGTTCTTCTTGAACAGGTACAGGATGCCGTCGTTGTTCTGCTTCACGACCGCATCCTTGCGGGCGATCATCTTGGCCACGTCCATCTCGACCTTGCCGGTGGAGATGCCATGGTCGGCAAAGTGCAGATTGGCGTGCTCGAAGTGCTCGGACGACTGCAGCAGGGCCTTGGAGGGAATGCAGCCCACGTTGGTGCAGGTGCCGCCCGGAGCGGCGCCGCCCGCGGCGTTCTTCCACTCGTCGATACAGGCCACGTTGAAGCCCAGTTGTGCGGCACGGATGGCGGCGATGTAGCCGCCAGGGCCCGCGCCGATGACGATGACGTCGAATTGCTTGCTCATTTCAGGAATCTCTTGTCTGTGATGCATGAAAAAACCCACCGCAGGGCACGCGGCCAAGGGTGGGTTTTCGTCGTGTCGAACCCTGTGGAATTACAGGTCGAACAGCAGGCGCGAAGGATCTTCCAGCGCGTCCTTCATGGCCACCAGGCCCAGCACGGCTTCGCGGCCGTCGATGATGCGGTGGTCATAGGACATGGCCAGATAGTTCATCGGGCGGACCACGACCTGGCCATTCTCGACCATGGCACGGTCCTTGGTGGCGTGCACGCCCAGGATGGCCGACTGGGGCGGGTTGATGATGGGGGTGGACATCATCGAGCCGAAGGTGCCGCCGTTGGAGATGGAGAAGGTGCCGCCGGTCATGTCTTCAATGCCCAGCTTGCCGTCCGCCGCCTTCTTGCCGAATTCGGCAATCTTCTTTTCGATGTCGGCGAAGCTCATCTGGTCTGCATTGCGCAGGATGGGCACCACCAGGCCACGGGGCGAACCCACGGCGATACCGATGTCGAAGTAGCCGTGGTAGACGATGTCGTTGCCGTCCACGGAAGCATTGAGCACGGGGTACTTCTTCAGGGCGTGCACTGCCGCCTTGACGAAGAAGGACATGAAGCCCAGCTTGGTGCCGTGTTCCTTGGTGAAGGCGTCCTGGAACTTCTTGCGCAGATCCATCACCGGGGCCATGTTCACTTCGTTGAACGTGGTCAGGATGGCGTTGGTGGACTGCGACTGCAGCAGGCGCTCGGCCACGCGGGCACGCAGGCGGCTCATGGGCACGCGCTGCTCGGGACGGCCGCTGAGGTCTTCCTTGGCAGCGGGAGCCGACACCTGGGGCAGCGCCTTGGTGGGCACGCCGGTGGGGATGACGGCAGCCGTGGACTGCACGCCGCCCTTGACGGCGGCCAGGGCGTCGCCCTTGGTCACGCGACCATCCTTGCCGGAGCCAGCCACGTTGGCGGCCGACAGGTTGTTCTCGGCCAGCAGCTTGGCAGCGGCGGGCATGGCGACATCGCCCTTGCTGCCGCCAGTGGCAGCAGCAGCGGCGGGAGCAGCAGCAGGCGCTGCGGCAGCGGGAGCGGCGGCTGCGGCAGGAGCGGCAGCGGCCACGCCGGCCACGCCTTCGGTGTCGATCTTGGCGATCAGCTGCTCGGCCACCACGGTGGCGCCGTCACCTTGCACGATCTCGGCCAGCACGCCAGCGGCGGGTGCGGGCACTTCGAGCACGACCTTGTCGGTTTCGATTTCGATGAGGATCTCATCGATTGCAACCGCTTCGCCGGCCTTCTTCTTCCAGGTCAGCATGGTGGCCTCAGCGATGGACTCGGACAGCTGGGGAACTTTGACTTCAACGATAGCCATTTGTGATTCTTTCCAAAAGTGTTCTGTACTGATACGTAGCGGGTGGGGGCTGCCTTACTTGTTCAGGACAAAACCCTTGAGCTTGGAGAACGCGCCTTCCACCAGGGCCTTTTGCTGCTCCTGGTGCAGGTGTGCGTAACCCACGGCGGGCGATGCCGAGGCAGCGCGGCCGGAGTAGCCCAGCTTCTGGCCATCGAGCATGTTCTCGTGGATGTAGTGCTGCACGAAGAACCAGGCGCCCTGGTTCTGCGGCTCGTCCTGGCACCAGACGATCTCGGTGGCGTTGCCGAACTTCTTGAGTTCAGCGGCGAAAGCCTTGTGCGGGAAGGGGTACAGCTGTTCGACGCGGATGATGGCGACGTCCTTGCTTTCCTTCTCGGCGCGCTTCTTGACCAGGTCGTAGTAGACCTTGCCCGAGCATGCGATCACGCGCTTGACCTTGGCCGCGTTCTTCACGACGGCTTCGTCCTGCTCGGGGATCACGGTCTGGAAACCACCGCTGGTGAATTCGGACAGCGGCGAGGTCGCATCCTTGTTACGCAGCAGCGACTTGGGCGTCATGATGACCAGCGGCTTGCGCAGCGGGCGCACCATCTGGCGACGCAGCACGTGGAAGATCTGGCTGGCCGTGGTGGGCTGCACGATCTGCATGTTGGCGTCGGCGGCCAGCTGCATGAAGCGCTCCAGGCGTGCCGAGCTGTGCTCGGGGCCCTGGCCTTCATAGCCGTGCGGCAGCATCAGCGTCAGGCCGTTGATGCGGCCCCACTTGACTTCACCGGAGGCGATGAACTGGTCGATCACCACCTGGGCGCCGTTGGCGAAGTCGCCGAACTGGGCTTCCCAGATCACCAGGGTGTTGGGATCGTTCGACGCGTAGCCGTACTCGAAGCCCAGCACGGCCTCTTCGGACAGGATGGAGTCGATGACGGTGAACGGAGCCTGGCTGTCGGCAACGTTCTGCAGCGGGATGTAGGTGCCTTCGCTCCACTTTTCACGCTTTTGGTCATGGATGACCGAGTGGCGGTGGGTGAAGGTGCCACGGCCGCAGTCCTCGCCCGACAGGCGCACGGGGTAGCCCGATGCGACCAGCGATGCGAAGGCCATGTGCTCGCCCATGCCCCAGTCCACGTTGACATCGCCGCGGCCCATGGCTGCGCGGTCGTCATAGACCTTCTTGACCAGCGCGTGCGGGGTCACGGTCTCGGGGATCGTTGTGATGCGTTCGGCCAGGCGCTTCCATTCGGTCAGCGGGATGGCGGTGTCGCCAGCGTCGGTCCAGGTCTTGCCCAGGAACGGGCTCCAGTCCACGGCGTACTTGCTCTTGAAGTTCGTCAGCACCGGGTCCACGGTGTGGCGGCCTTCGTCCATGGCGGCACGGTAGGCCTTGGCCATGTCGTCGCCCAGCGATTCGCCCAGGCCTTGCGTGGCCAGCTTGTCGGCGTACAGCTTGCGGGTGCCGGGGTGGGCGCCGATCTTCTTGTACATCAGCGGCTGGGTCAGGGCAGGCGTGTCCTGCTCGTTGTGGCCCAGCTTGCGGAAGCAGACGATGTCCACGACCACGTCCTTGGAGAATTCCATGCGGAATTCCAGCGCCAGCTGCACGGCCAGTGCCACGGCTTCCGGATCATCGCCGTTCACGTGCAGCACGGGCGACTCGATCATCTTGACGATGTCGGTGCAGTACAGCGTGGAGCGGGTATCGCGCGGATCGGAGGTGGTGAAGCCGATCTGGTTGTTGATGATGATGTGCACCGTGCCGCCCGTGGTGTAGCCACGGGTCTGGGCCAGCGCCAGGGTTTCCTGGTTCACGCCCTGGCCGGCAAAGGCGGCATCGCCGTGCACCAGCACGGGCAGCACTTGCTTGCCGTGCGGGTCGTCGCGGCGGTCCATGCGCGAGCGCACCGAGCCTTCGACCACGGGGTTGACGATTTCCAGGTGCGAGGGATTGAAGGCCAGCGACAGGTGGACAGGGCCGCCAGCGGTGGACACATCGGAGCTGAAGCCCTGGTGGTACTTCACGTCGCCCGAGGGCAGGTCTTCGGGGGCAGTGTGATCGAACTCGGCGAACAGGTCCTTGGGCATCTTGCCCAGGGTGTTGACCAGCACGTTCAGGCGGCCGCGGTGGGCCATGCCGATCACGACTTCCTGCACGCCCTTCTGGCCGGCAGCGTTGATCAGCTCGTCCATGGCGACGATGAAGCTTTCGCCACCTTCCAGCGAGAAGCGCTTTTGGCCGACGTACTTGGTGTGCAGGTAGCGTTCCAGGCCTTCGGCAGCCGTCAGGCGGTCGAGGATGCGCTTTTTCTGGTTGGCGTCAAAGCTGGGCTTGGTACGGCTGGTTTCCAGCTTTTGCTGCCACCAGCGCTTTTGCGTCTGGTCGGTGGCATACATGTACTCGGTGCCCAGGGTGCCGCAGTAGGTCTCGCGCAGCGCGTTCATCAGCTCGCGCAGCGACATGCTCTCCTTGCCGAAGAAGGTGTTGCTCGTGTTGAACACCGTTTCCTGGTCAGCATCGGTGAAGCCGTAGAACGACGGCTCCAGCTCGGGAATTTCGGGGCGCTCGGTGCGCTTGAGGGGATCGAGATCGGCCCAGCGTGCGCCGACGTTGCGGTAGGCGGCGATCAGCTGCTGGACGGCGGTGCGCTTGCGGCCCAGCTCGGAGTCGGCGCCGGAGGCCACGACCACCTTGGTGCCGCCTTGCTTGGCGCGCTCGGCAAAAGCGTTGATGACAGGCTGGTGCGGAACGTCCTTGGAGTCCGTGCCGTCGACTGCGGGCACATGTTGCAGTGCATCAAAGTACTCGCGCCAAGAATCCGGCACGCTACCGGGGTTGGCCAGGTAGTTCTCGTACATTTCTTCGACGTAGGGGGCATTGCCGCCGAAGAGGTAAGTATTGCCTTGATAGGCTTGGTAGACCGACGTCTGATCGCTCATATTGCGCTGACCTCCGCCTCCCTGAAGGAGGCATTAGCTGGTTTGTAGAACCTTCCGCGACACGGCTGTACCGATTGGCGGATGCGACTGTGGCTGGGGAAGGGCCTGGTTGCGACCGCCATTGTGCCACCGTTCAAACATCGCAGCAGGGCAGTTACCAAGCGATTACCTGGACCCTCCGGGAGTTCCCGCAGTCGCGTACATTGGCGCATCTTCCGAACGGACCGACAGATGAACCTGCTGCCCTTACACAAACGCACTTTCATGCTGCTGCTGATCGCGGCGACCATCGGCTTCGGTGCCGTGCTCTGGGAATTCATGGGGGCCATCTTCTGGGGCGTCGCCCTGGCCATCCTGTTCTCGCCGCTGCACCGGCGCCTGCTGGCGCGCATGCCCCGGCGCACCAATCTCGCCGCCCTGTCCACCCTGCTGCTGTGCCTGGTCGTGGCCATCCTGCCGCTGGCGCTGATCGGCGCCTCGCTGGTGCGCGAGGCCTCGTTGATCTATGAGCGCGTCAACAGCGGCAACCTGGACGCGGGCACCTATGTGCAACAGATCATGGACGCCCTGCCCTCCTGGGTCACACCCTGGCTGGAGAGGTTGCACCTGGGCTCGCTGGCCGAGCTGCAGGACAAGCTGTCCAGCATCGCCATGCAGGCCTCCAAGCTGGCGGCCACCAAGGCGCTGGGCATAGGCCAGAACACCTTCGGGTTTCTGGTGGGCTTTTGCGTGATGCTGTACCTGCTGTTTTTCCTGCTGCGCGACGGCCGTGACCTGACACAGCGCATCCGCATGGCCATTCCGCTGCAGTCCGACCACAAGGCCGAGCTGTCGAGCAAGTTCACCACCGTGATCCGCGCCACCGTCAAGGGGAACCTGGCCGTGGCGGCCGCCCAGGGCGCGCTGGGCGGGCTGATCTTCTGGATCCTGGGCATCCAGGGGCCCGTGCTGTGGGGCGTGGTGATGGCCTTCCTGTCGCTGCTGCCCGCCGTGGGCGCCGGCCTGATCTGGGCACCGGTGGCCATCTACTTCCTGGCCACCGGTGCCATGGGCAAGGGCCTGATCCTGATCGCCTACGGCGTGCTGGTGATCGGCTTGGTGGACAACGTGCTGCGCCCCTTGCTGGTGGGCAAGGACACGAAGATGCCCGACTACATCGTGCTGATCTCGACGCTGGGCGGCATGGCCCTCTTCGGACTGACGGGTTTTGTGATAGGCCCCGTGATTGCGGCCCTGTTCATGGCGATCTGGGACATGTTCTCGCGCATGCAAGTGCAGGATGAGGAAAAGCGCCGCCAACTTGCCCAGGCAGGTTTGGCGCATGCTGAATATCAGACATCGGATGATATGGACCTCAAGCAAGCACCGCACGATCCGCGCCCGCCGGCACGCTGAGCCTGCTCCGGCCCCTCCCTCTGGACGGGGGCCGGAAATCCATTTTCAGGCATTCAATGGGTGCAAATGGATCGCATTCGCGCAATAGCCTGGATTCATCGACCTCATTCATCCATTCAATGAATGGCGGATTGATATAAAACAAAATGTCCGAAGCCCTGAATTCAGATAATCATTTCAACTGATGATCCCGCCGGGTGGCGCCCCGGCAAGCCCCGCGCAGCAAGGCCTGGCGTGGAGCTTGCGCGCGAATGCCGCACAGGGCGACTCAGGATTAAGGGTTATTTCCCGGATTGATTCCGGGGTGCACTCGTAGAATTTGCTTACAAGCGTCAATTTCTATTAGAAGGTACCCCACATGGTCCAATTCTCCAGACGCCAGTTCATGAAAGTGACTGGTTCGACTCTGGCCGGATCCAGCCTGGCGTTGATGGGCTTCTCGCCCACTGCCGCCCTGGCTGAAGTGCGCCAGTTCAAGCTGGCCGCCACCACGGTCACCCGCCAGACCTGTACCTACTGCTCGGTAGGCTGCGGCATCCTGATGTATTCGCTGAGCGACGGCGCCAAGAACGCCAAGCTGTCGGTGATCCACGTCGAGGGCGATCCGGACCATCCCGTCAACCGCGGCACGCTGTGCCCCAAGGGCGCCTCGCTGCTGGACTTCGTCCATAGCCCGCACCGCCTGAAGTACCCCGAGTACCGCGCCCCCGGCTCCAACGAGTGGAAGCGCATGTCCTGGGACGAGGCGCTGACGCGCATCACCAAGCTGCTCAAGGACGATCGCGACGCGAACTTCGTCGAGCAAAACGACAAGGGCCAGACGGTGAACCGCTGGCTGACCACCGGCATGCTGGCCGCCTCGGCATCCAGCAACGAAGCCGGTTACGTCACACACAAGGTTGCCCGTTCCTGGGGCCTGCTCGCACTAGATAACCAAGCACGTGTCTGACACGGCCCGACGGTGGCAGGTCTTGCCCCGACGTTTGGCCGTGGAGCGATGACGAACCATTGGGTCGACATCAAGAACGCGGACGTTATCCTGATCATGGGCGGCAATGCCGCTGAAGCACATCCCTGCGGTTTCAAGTGGGTGACCGAAGCGAAGGAGCACAACGGTGCGCACTTCATGGTGGTCGATCCGCGCTTCAACCGTTCCGCCTCCGTGGCCGATTTCTACGCCCCCATCCGGTCGGGCTCGGACATCGTGTTCCTGGGTGGCGTGATCAACTATCTGCTGACGAACGACAAGATCCATCACGAGTACGTGAGGAACTACACCGACTTCTCGTACATCGTGAAGGAGGAGTTTGCGTTCGACGAAGGCATCTTCTCGGGCTACGACCCGCAGACACGCAAATACGACAAGTCCAGCTGGGACTATGAGCTCGACGCCGACGGCTACGTGAAGGTGGACGCCAGCCTGCAGCATCCGCGCTGCGTGTACCAATGGCTCAAGCGCCACTACGCCAGCTACACGCCCGAGAAGGTGGAGAGCGCCTGCGGCACGCCCAAGGAAAAATTCCTGCACGTGTGCGAGAAGCTGGCATCGACCGCCGTGCCGGGTCGCGTCGCGACCATCCTGTACGCACTGGGCTGGACACAGCACACCACGGGCGCGCAGATCCTGCGCACGGGCGCCATGGTCCAGCTGCTGCTGGGCAATATCGGCGTGGCCGGCGGCGGCATGAACGCGCTGCGCGGGCACTCCAACATCCAGGGCCTGACGGACCTGGGCATCCTGTCGGCCTCGCTGCCCGGCTACCTGACGCTGCCCAACGAAGGCGAGCAGGACTACCAGAAGTACATCGACGCGCGCACGCCCAAGGCCATGCGCCCGGGCCAGATGAACTACTGGTCGAACACGCCCAAGTTCCACGTGAGCCTGATGAAGGCCTGGTGGGGACCGGCGGCCACGGCCGAGAACAACTGGGCCTTCAACTACCTGCCCAAGCTGGACAGGCAGTACGACATGCTGCAGGTGTTCGACCTGATGGCGCAGGGCAAGATCAACGGCTACATCGCCCAGGGCTTCAACCCGCTGGCGGCCCTTGCGAACAGCAACAATGTGCGCGAAGGCCTCAAGAAGCTGAAGTTCCTGGTGATCATGGACCCGCTGGTCACCGAGACATCGGAGTTCTGGCAGAACCACGGCGAGTTCAACGACGTGGATCCGGCATCGATCCAGACCGAGGTGTTCCGCCTGCCCACGACCTGCTTTGCCGAGGAAGACGGCGCCGTCGTCAGCTCCTCGCGCGTGCTGCAGTGGCACTGGAAGGCGGCCGAGCCTCCGGGCGAGGCCAAGACCGACATCGCCATCATGTCGGCCCTGCACCTGCGCCTGAAGCAGGCCTATGAGAAGGACGGCGGCAAGTTCCCCGAGCCGATCACCAAGCTGTGGTGGCCCTACGCCCATGCCGATCATCCGACCTCGGAAGAGATCGCCAAGGAGTACAACGGCCGCGCCCTGGTGGACCTGTTCGACCCCAAGGACCCGACCAAGCTCATCCGCAAGGCCGGCGAGCAGCTGGCCGGCTTCGGCGAGATGCGCGACGACGGCACGACGATGGGCGGCTGCTGGATCTGGGCAGGCTGCTGGACCTCGTCCGGCAACCAGATGGCCCGGCGCGACAACAGCGACCCCACGGGCATAGGCAACACGCTGAACTGGGCCTGGGCCTGGCCGGCCAACCGCCGCGTGCTCTACAACCGCGCCTCCTGCGACCGCAACGGCCAGCCGTTCGATCCCAAGCGCACGCTGATCCGCTGGAACGGCAAGGCCTGGGGCGGTGCCGACGTGCCCGACATGGGGCCGACCATGCCGCCGGAGACCACCGATCCGTTCATCATGAACCCCGAGGGCGTGGCGCGCTTCTTCGCCCGCAAGGGCATGAACGAGGGACCGTTCCCCACCCACTACGAGGCCTTTGACAACCCGCTGGGATACAACCCCATGTATCCCGACAACAAGCTGGCGGTCATCAACCCGGCCACGCGGATCTTCGACTCCGTCAAGGATTCGGCGGGCTCGCCCAGCGAGTTCCCGCACGTGGGCACGACGTACCGCCTGACCGAGCACTTCCACTATTGGACCAAGCACGTTCAGCTGAACAACATCGTTCAGCCCGAGCAGTTCGTGGAAATCGGCGAGGCGCTGGCCAAGGAGCTGGGCATCGAGACCGGCCAGCATGTGAAGGTCAGCTCCAAGCGCGGCTTCGTCAAGGCAGCCGCCGTGGTGACCAAGCGCATCAAGCCCATGAAGATCGATGGCAAGACCATCCACCACGTGGGCGTGCCCATTCACTGGGGCTTCTCGTCGACGGGCCGCAAGGGCTACATGGCCAACAACCTGACGGCATCGGTGGGCGATGGCAACAGCCTTACCCCGGAATCCAAGACCTTCCTCGTGAAGGTGGAAAAGGTTTAAGGAGCAGCTGATGTCATCAACCATGTCTCTCGATATCAAGCGTCGCTCGGCCACGACGACGCCTGCTCCCAGTGCGCGCGAAACGCACAGCGGCGAGGTGGCCAAGCTCATCGATGTCTCCAAGTGCATCGGGTGCAAGGCCTGCCAGACCGCCTGCATGGAGTGGAACGACCTGCGCGACGAAATCGGAACCTGCGCAGCCGGCGTCTATGACAACCCGACCGATCTGACCGATCAGTCGTGGACCGTCATGCGCTTTACCGAGTACGAGAACGAAGCGACCGGCAACCTGGAGTGGCTGATCCGCAAGGACGGCTGCATGCACTGCGAGGACCCGGGCTGCCTGAAGGCCTGCCCCTCGCCGGGCGCCATCGTGCAGTACAGCAACGGCATCGTGGACTTCCAGCAGGACCAGTGCGTGGGCTGCGGCTACTGCGTCACGGGCTGCCCGTTCAACATCCCGCGCATCTCCAAGAAGGACCACAAGGCCTACAAGTGCACGCTGTGCTCGGACCGCGTGGCCGTCGGCCGCGAGCCTGCCTGTGTCAAGACCTGCCCCACGGGCGCCATCATGTTTGGCACCAAGGAGGCGATGAAGGACCAGGCCGAGCACCGCATCGGCGACCTCAAGCGGCGCGGCTATGCCGAGGCGGGCCTGTATGACCCGCAAGGCGTGGGCGGCACCCACGTGATGTACGTGCTGCATCACGCGGACAAGCCTTCGCTGTACAAGGGCCTGCCCGACGACCCGAAGATCAGCCCCATGGTGTCCCTGTGGAAGGGCGTTGCCAAGCCGCTGGCCATGGCCGCGCTGGGCGCAGCTGCCGTCGGCAGCCTGTTCCACTACATCACCAAGGGCCCGAACGACGTGTCCAAGGAACTGGAAGACGAAATGGACCGCAAGGACCAGGAAGCCGCTGAAAAGGAGGCCCGCCGATGAAACGCAATCCACGTGACCTGGTGCGCTACAACGCATCGGAGCGTGCCAACCACTGGGTGGTCGGCATCTGCTTCATCCTGCTGGCGCTGTCGGGCCTGGCGTTCTTCCACCCGGCCTTCTTCCCGCTCACGCAGCTGTTCGGCGGCGGGCCGTGGACGCGCATCCTGCACCCCTACATCGGGGTGGTGATGGCGCTGTTCTTCATCATCATGGCGCTGCGCTTCTGGCGCCTGAACGTGGTTGAGCCGCGCGACATCGAGTGGCTCAAGAACGTCAACAAGATGATCGACGGCGACGACCACGACATGCCCGAGCAGGGCAAGTACAACGGCGGCCAGAAGCTGCTGTTCTGGGGCCTGGTCATCGGCATGCTGGCGATCACCGTGACCGGCGCGCTCATGTGGCGCGCCTGGTGGACGCTGCCCGTCAACGTGGTGCGCGCCGCCTCGGTGGTGCATGCCATTGCGGGCGTGTGGATGATCGGCCTGATCATCATGCACGTGTACGCGGCCATCTGGACCCGGGGCACCATCCGCGCCATGCTGTACGGCACGGTGACGCGGGCCTGGGCCAAGCAGCACCACCGGGGGTGGTATCGCAAGATGACCGGGGACAACGACTGAGCCCCCTGAGCGGCTGCGCCGCTTCCCCCTCTCGCTTCGCGGGGGGGACGGCACCCTCGGTGCGGGGCGGCCCTTCCTCGGTGCCCCTGCTCTGGGGCACGCCGGTTTCATAGGCCAAGGACAATGCGCAACCCCGTGTTAGCCTTTCGCCTGAAGCCACCAGCCGCCCGGCGTCCCTGGACGCTGGGCGATTGTCTTTTTGGAACATTCCAATGCAACGCATTCTTCAACCCGGCGATATCGAGTCGCTGGACCACACCAGTTTTCCGCGCGTGCTGCTGCCGCAGTTGCCGGGGCTGTTCGTCGAGCGGGCGGCGCGGCTGCGGCAGCTGGCCGAGGGCAATCCGATTGCCGATTACCTGCGGTTTGTGGCGCAGATCGTGGACGCGCAGGCCAAGGCGGCCGGGCAGTTGACGCTGGCCGAGCCCGATGCGGCGCTGATCGCGCGGGCGCAGGAGCATTCGATGCCGCTGCTGCCTGCCGCCGACCATATCGATGCCGCTTGGCACGGTGTGCTGGACCGCATGCTCGATACCCTGTCGGGCGCCGATGGCCTGCCTGCGCCGCTGCAGCCGCTGCTGCAGGAGCTGCGCGCGCTGGACACGGCCGGGCGTGACGAGATCGCGCAGCGGCTGCTGCAAAAGGAAGTGGCGGCCCGCCACGTGGGCATGGCGCCTTTTGTGATGGCTGCGCTGCAGGTGGTGTTTGCCACGCGCGCCAGCGGCCTGAGCGCACGCGACGTGCCCTATACCGATCCCGCCTCGATCTGCCCCGTCTGCGCCAGCGAGCCCGTGGCCAGCGTGCTGCGCATCGGCGGCAAGGCGGCGGGCCACCGCTACCTGCACTGCGGCACCTGCTGCACGGAGTGGCACATGGTGCGCGTCAAGTGCTCCCACTGCGAGTCGACCAAGGGCGTCGAGTACCAGGGCATCGATGGCGCAGGCGATACCGTGCTGGCCGAGACCTGCGAGGAATGCGGCAGCTACCGCAAGGTTGTCAACCAGGAAAAGGACCCGATGGCCGAGCCACTGGCCGACGACCTGGCCTCGCTGATGCTGGACCTGCTGATGGGCGAGGAGACGCGCTTTCAGCGCGCCAGCGCCAATCCCCTGCTCTACGTGGCCTTTGCCGAGGAGCAGGACGAGGCCGGCGACGCGCTGATCGACCCCGCCACGCCTGCTGCCTGACCCTTTCGCACGCCATGACCGATACCGCCGCCCCCTCTGCCGCATCCTCTGCCGCCTCCCCTGCCCCGTCCGCGCTGCGCCTGCCTGCCGTGGACAAGGTGCTGCTGAGCGCCGACATGCTCGCGCTGCGCGAGCGCCACGGCCTCGATGCCTGCACCCAGGCCGTGCGCGAATCCCTGGCGCAGATGCGGGCCGATGCGCAGGAGCGGCTGCGGTCCGGCGAGCCCGATGCAGGCGCGCCAGGCATCACCGAGGTGGTGCAGGCGGCCGGCCTGCGCCTGGCGAGGCGCTTTGCGCCCCGGCTGCGCACGGTCTTCAACCTCACGGGCACGGTGCTGCACACCAACCTGGGCCGCGCCCTGCTGCCGCAGGAGGCGGTGGACGCCGTGGTGGCAGCCATGACGGCGCCGGCCAACCTGGAGTACGACCTGGAGGACGGCGGCCGTGGCGACCGCGACGACCTGATCGAATCCCTCGTCTGCGAACTCACGGGCGCCGAGGCCTGCACCGTCGTCAACAACAACGCCGCCGCCGTGCTGCTGACCCTGGCCACGCTGGCGACCGGGCGCGAAGTCATCGTCTCGCGCGGCGAGCTGGTGGAGATCGGCGGCGCCTTCCGTATTCCCGACGTGATGACGCGCGCAGGCGCCACTCTGGTCGAGGTGGGCACCACCAACCGCACCCATGCGCGCGACTACGAAGGCGCTGTCGGCGAACACACCGGCCTGCTCATGAAGGTGCATTGCAGCAACTACGCCATCACCGGCTTCACCAAGGCCGTGAGCGACGCGGAGGTGGCATCCATTGCCCATGCGCACGGCCTGCAGATGGTGGTGGACCTGGGCAGCGGCACCCTGGTCGATCTGCGCGAATGGGGCCTGCCCTACGAGGTCACGGTGCGCGAGACCATCGAGTCGGGCGCCGACATCGTCACCTTCAGCGGCGACAAGCTGCTGGGCGGACCGCAGGCCGGCCTGATCGTGGGCCGCAAGGACCTGATCGCCCGCATCAAGAAACACCCGCTCAAGCGCGCACTGCGCGTGAGCAAACTCACCCTGGCCGCGCTGGAGCCCACGCTGCGCCTGTACCTGCACCCCGAAAAGCTGGCCGAGCGCCTGACCACGCTGCGCCTGTTCACGCGGCCCCAGGCCGACATGCAGGCCCGCGCGCAGGCGCTGCAGCCGCTGGTGCAGCAGGCGCTGGGCAGCCGCTACGTGGTGGAAACCGCCGAGATGAACAGCCAGATCGGCAGCGGCGCCCTGCCCGTGGAAAACCTGCCCAGCTGGGGCCTGCGCCTGCATCCGGCCGACGGTCGCCAGGCCGGCCGCCAGCTCACCCGGCTGGAGGCCGGCCTGCGCAGCCTGCCCCGCCCCGTCATCGGCCGGCTGCATGACGACGCGCTGTGGCTGGACCTGCGCTGCCTGGAAGCGGCCGACGAGCCTGCCTTCACCGAACAGCTGCCGCTGCTGCACATCGCCTGAGGACGAACGCATGATCATCGGCACCGCCGGCCACATCGACCACGGCAAGACCACCCTGGTGCGCGCGCTCACGGGCGTGGACACCGACCGCCTCAAGGAAGAGAAGGCGCGCGGCATCTCCATCGAGCTGGGCTATGCCTACACGCCGCTGCCCAATGGCGAGGTGCTGGGCATCATCGACGTGCCCGGCCACGAGAAATTCGTGCACACCATGGCCGCAGGCGCCGTGGGCATAGACCATGCCCTGCTGGTGGTGGCCGCCGACGACGGCGTCATGCCGCAGACGCGCGAGCACCTGGACATCCTGCAGCTGCTGGGCGTGCGCGAAGCCACCGTGGCACTGACCAAGGCCGACCGCGCCACGCCCGAGCGGCTGCAGCAGGTGCGCGCCGAGATCGAGTCCCTGCTGGCGCCCACGCCGCTGGCCGGCGCGCCGGTCTTCCCTACCGCGGCAGCCCTGCCTGACGACGCAGGCGTGGCGCAGTTGCGCGAGCACCTCATGGCGCGCGCCCAGTCCATTCCCGCGCGGGCCAGCGACGGACTGTTCCGCCTGGCCGTGGACCGCAGCTTCACGCTGCCTGGCCAGGGCACCGTGGTCACGGGCACCGTGTTCGGCGGCCAGGTGAAAGTGGGCGACACGCTGGTGCACTCGGCCTCGGGCACCGAGGTGCGCGTGCGCAGCCTGCATGCCCAGAACCAGGCCAGCGAACAGGGCCTGGCCGGCCAGCGCTGCGCGCTCAACCTGTCGGGCATTGCCAAGGAAGCCATCACGCGCGGCGACTGGATCGCCGACGCCCGGCTGCTGCAGGCCAGCGACCGGATCGACGTGCGCCTGCAACTGCTGGCCGATGCGCCATCACTGGCCCAATGGACGCCTGTGCATGTGCACATCGGTACGGCGCGCTGCACGGCCCACGTGGCCCTGCTGCAGGACCAGCCGCTGGGCCCGGGCGAACAGGCCATCGTCCAACTGGTGCTGGACATGCCCGTACATGCCCAACCCGGCGACCGGCTCATCGTGCGCAATGCCCAGGCCAGCCGCACCATTGCCGGCGGCAGCGTCATCGACCCCTTTGCACCCGCACGCAAGCGCCGCAGCCCCGAGCGCACGGCCTATCTGCAGGCGCTGGAATCGCTGATTGCCACCGGGGATGCCAGCGCGCTGGTGCAAGGCGCGGCGCACGGCATTGCCATGTCGCAGCTCATGCGCCTGACGGGCCGCGCATCGGTGGCCACGGATGCCCGCCTGCACCGCCTCCCCCTTGCCGAGGGCGATACGCTGCTGCTGGGCGAGGCACGCTTGCAGCAGCTGCGCAACCAGGTGCTGGACAGCATGGCGCGCTTCCACGACAAAAGCCCCGACGAGCCCGGCGTGAACGCCGCACGCCTGCGCCGCATGGCACTGTCGGGCCTGGTGCATGCAGGGCATGACGCGCTGTGGAAAGGCCTGCTGCAAGCCCTGCTGCAGGACGGCAGCCTGGCCGCCAGCGGCGCCTGGCTGCACCTGCCCGGCCACAGCGTGCAGCTGTCGGACAGTGAAAAGCAGATCGCCCAGAAACTGCTGCCCGCCATCGAGGCCGGCCGCTACGACCCGCCCTGGGTGCGCGACCTGGCCCGTGACAGCGCCACCGGCGAGGAAACCGTGCGCCAGCTGCTGCGCAAGCTCGCACGCCAGGGCCAATTGTTCCAAGTCACCAAGGACCTGTTCTACACGGCAGCCCGCATGGACGAACTCGCGGCCCTGGTCCGCGAGCTGGCCTCCTCCACCCCCAACGCCGAAATCCAGGCCCACGCCTTCCGCGACGCCACCGGCCTGGGCCGCAAACGCGCCATCCAGATC
The DNA here is from genome assembly GCF_020523835.1 of Delftia sp. Lp-1. Lineage (NCBI taxonomy): Bacteria > Pseudomonadati > Pseudomonadota > Betaproteobacteria > Burkholderiales > Comamonadaceae > Delftia > Delftia sp. Lp-1. Next base: position 2,842,963 of record NZ_JAJALJ010000001.1, read on the forward strand.
CTCGAATTCTTCGACCGCATCGGCTACACCCGCCGCCTGCGCGACGCCCACCTGCTGCGCCCCGATGTGCAGTGGACTTCCGGCAAAGAGGCCGCCAATTCCAGCCAAGGCTAAAAACGGCGCCGCTACAATAGCGAGCTTTGCTTCACCACGGCATCAGCAACCGGCGCGGCCCAAGGCGAGGGACACCGAGCAAGGGCCGCCCCGCCGCAAGGGTGTCGTCCCCCTCCCCCGCGAAGCGGGTAGAGAGGGGGAAGCGGCGTAAGCCGCTCAGGGGGAGCTTCAAGCCAGAAGGAAAGCATACGCACCCGGTGGTGCGCCCGGGCTTCAAACCCGGTCAGGGGCGTCAGCCGCTCCTGGGTAGGTTCGACTCCTGCTGCTTTCCGCCAATCCCCCCGACTCTGATTCCAGCCAGGTTCCGGCTATTGCAAGGGCACGACGATGGCCACGCGGCGGTTCTCCGCTGCATCGCTGGGCACCACGGGCATGGCGCGGCCCAGGCCCTTGACCTCGATATCCTGGCGCGCCAGGCCAGCTTCGGCCAGCACATCGGCCACGGCCTCTGCGCGGCGCAGCGACAGGCGCATGTTGTAGGCATCGCTGCCGCGATCGTCCGTATGGCCTTCCACGCGCAGCCGCTCGATGCCCACGCCCTTGAGGGCACGGCCCAGCTCCAGCACCTTGGTGCGCGCCTGGGCGCCGACTTCGGCCGAATCAAAGCCGAACAGCAGCTTGCCCGACATCTGCAGCTCCCAGCCCTGGTCTGCCTGCGCAAAACCTTGGCTGCGCAGCAACTGCTGCTGTTCTTCGGTCAGCCCCGGCGCCTTGGCCGGCGCCTGCGGCACCGTCTGGCAACCGACCAGCGCAAGGGCCAGCACTGCGGCCGTACCTGCGCCGCACATCCGGATCCAGCTCCGTCGTTTCAACATGTCATCCTCCTGTGATTCGTTCGGCCTGGCGCATGGCCTTGGCCTGGTACATGGCCTGGTCTGCATGGCGCATCAGCGTCTCCATGCTCTGGCCATGCTTGGGAAAAAGGGCGACGCCCGCGCTGACCGAAGGCTGCAGCACCACGCCGTCGCCAACGACCAGGGGCTCGCGCATGGCGGCCTCTATCTTGTCCTGCACCATCTGCGCATCGCCACCGCCGCCGATGGGATAGAGCAGGATGGCGAATTCGTCGCCACCCAGGCGGGCGACCAGATCGGTCTCGCGCACCTGCGAGCGCAGCCGGGCACCCACCGCCTTGAGCAGCACATCGCCCACGGCATGGCCGTAGGCATCGTTGACCTGCTTGAAGCGGTCGTTGTCCAGAAACAGCACGGCCAGCTTCTGCCCGCTCTCCGCCGCGCTGTCCAACGCCTGCTGCAGTCGCTGCTCGAAATGCAGCCGGTTGGCCAGCCCAGTGAGGCTGTCGCGAGAAGCCTGCCGCTCCAGGGCCGAATTTTGCTGCTGCAGCCGCTCATGGCGCGTCTGCAGCTCGGCCAGCAGTGCGTTGAAGTTGTCGCCCAACTCGCGCAGCTCGGCAATGCGCGCCAGCGGCACGCGCTGGTCCATGGATCGGTCATGGCGCACGGCCCGGGCCACGCGCGCCAGCTGCTGCAGCGGCTCGGCAATGTCGCGCAGCATGCGGCGCGACTGGCGCAGGCCCACATAGCCGCTGACACCCACGCACAGCACCAGCACGATGAAACCTGCGCCCAGGAAGCGGACCAGGCCCACGCCATCGCTGGCCAGCTGCACACTGCCTACCAGCCTGCCGTCCTGGCGCACATCGGCCTCGGCGCGCGGCAGGCCAATGCCCACGGCCAGCAGCTCCCCGATGCTGGACAGCGCCGAGCCACCATGGCCCGACCACCGCACGAACGGGCGGCCCTCGGCATCGAAGACCTCGGCGTGGGCCACGCCTTCGCCACGCAGCAGCTGGTCCAGCACGCGGGCGGCCTCGTCACGGTCACCGAAGACCAGCGATGCCTCGACCGTATAGGCCAGCGAACGGGCCACCAGATGCAGGTTGTTGGACAGGTACAGGCGCAGGGTGGCCACGCCGACGATGAGCAGCAGCGCCCCCGCCAGCGCGATGGCCACCGCCGCCATGCGCAGGTGCGCGCGGCGGATCACGTTGCGCAGGGAGGCATTGCCGGACAGGGACAACTTCATGGCAAGGTCCTGTGGCGCGCCAGTTGCAGCACCTTGGGATTGACACGCAGGCCGCTACGGGCCACGGAGTCGAGGCTGACCTCGAAGCCCGCGCCCTCGCCACGGCGGCGCAGGCAGAACATGGCGCCGATGCGGCACAGCTCGCCCCGCTCGCTGATGGTCAGCAGCGGCCGCCCGGCCAGCTGCTCCATGAGCTTGCGCCAGGCCGCCTCATCGAGCTGGCCGGCATAAATGCCCTCGCATTCGACCAGGGCGCGCGCGTCGACGGGCACCACGCGCCGCACTTCCAGCCGCTGGCTGCCCACGGTCTGCGGGGCGCCATTGAGCAGGTCGTCGGCATATTCGGTGGAGCCCACCACGCACAGCCGCAGCACGGGGCTTTCCGTGGGCCAGCGCGTGTAGCCCAGGATGCCTACGACGGTGCGGGTCACCCCCAGCTCATGCTCATCGGCCGCCGGCTCCGCATGTGCCTGCCCCACCAGCCCGGCCTGCAGGGCCAGCAGGCCCACGACCAGCCAGGCCCCGGCAGACAGGCCTTTGATCCTGCAATCCATGCCCCACCTGCGGTGTGTTTGATGTATGCGATGTGTGCGAGCTGCCAACCAAGGCTCCTTGAACGGAATATCCATGCATTGCGCCACGCTGGCGCACTGAAGCATTTTTTCACATATCGACCCCATCGGGCCGCCGGGACTGTCACGCCGGGGCGCCCGTGATGGGCCAATGCGGCAACACATCAAAGCGCAGAGGCAGGCAGCCGGTAGTGATAGCCGTAGAGTGCCTGAAAGCCCAGGCTTTCATACAGCCCGCGCGCCACCATGTTGGGCGCACGCACCTGCAGTTCGGCCCATTGCGCTCCCTGCGTCTGCCCCCAGTGCATCAGGCCATGCACCAGCGCCCGGCCCAGTCCCTGGCCGCGCAGCGCAGGCGTGATGACGATGTCATACAGGCCCACGCAGCCGCGCTCCACGACGGCCAGGCCAAACCCGGCCACCTCGCCGCCCGCTCCACCGCCCACTTGCAGCGAAGCAAATGCGGCGGGCCAGGCAATGGACTGCAGCATATGGTGGTGCGCCTGCCTGTGCTGCTCCGGCACGGCGCCGGCCTCGGCAAAGCCCTGCAGCCAGGCCGTGCCAGGCCGAGCTTGAATGGCAAGGGTCCAACCCTGGTCGTTCGCTGGCGGCGCCATGTCCGTCAATGCGGCACGCATCACCAGGGAAGGGTCGGCCAGCAGGTAGCCTGCCTGCGCCAGCTGTGCATCCGCCTCGGGACTTGCCAGAGGCGAGAGACGAAAGATGGCAGGCAGGCCCTGGCGCTCGTAGAAGGCCTCGATCTGCGGCAGCAAGGCGCCAAGGCGGGCGCCGGGCTGCTGGGCATTGGCCGAGTTGGCGCGCTTGGTATGGCCCTGCGCAGCGCGCAGCAGCCAGTGGCCGCAGAGCACGGTGCGCTGGGCCGGCCAGGCGTTGAAGCCGCGCTGCTCCACGCCCACCACCGTCTCGGGATCGCATTCCACGGATGCGCGGTCATGAGTGAAAGACTTGGACATGCCCGCTTGTACCATGGCCGCCCGCCGTGCCCGCCCATAATATGGCGCGCCGCCGCGCTGGCGGCAGGCACTCTTTCCCACTACTGCGATCGCCGCCGATCGCCGGATTGCTCCATGACCACAGACACCTCCCAAGCCCCCCGACTCACCTCGCTGTCCCATGGCGGCGGCTGCGGCTGCAAGATCGCACCGGGCCTGCTGGCGGAGCTGATCGGCAAGAGCGCGCTGCCCAAGCACTTCTTCCCGGACCTGCTGGTGGGCACGGAGACCGCCGACGACGCCGCCGTCTACCGCATCAACGACGAGCAGGCCATCGTGGCGACCACGGACTTCTTCATGCCCATCGTGGACGACCCGTATGACTTCGGCCGCATCGCCGCGACGAATGCGCTGTCCGACATCTACGCCATGGGCGGCCAGCCCCTGATGGCCCTGGCCATCGTGGGCATGCCCATCAATGTGCTGCCGCACGACACCATTGCCAAGATCCTGGAAGGTGGCGAATCGGTCTGCCGCGATGCCGGCATTCCGCTGGCCGGGGGCCACTCCATCGACTCGGTCGAGCCCATCTACGGCCTGGTCGGCATAGGCATCGTCAACCCCCGCCAGATGAAGCGCAATGCCGACGCCCGGGCCGGCGACGTGCTGATCCTGGGCAAGCCGCTGGGCGTGGGCATTCTGTCGGCCGCACTCAAGAAGAACCTGCTGGACGAGACCGGCTACCGCGCCATGGTGGAAGCAACCACCCTGCTCAACCGCCCCGGCACGGCGCTGGGCAAGATGGACGGCGTGCACGCGCTGACCGATGTGACGGGCTTCGGCCTGCTGGGCCATGGCCTGGAACTGGCACGCGGCGCGGGCCTGACGGCACGCATCGACAGCCGCAGCCTGCCCGTGCTGCCCACGGTGCAGGGCTTTGCCGAGCAGGGCGTCATCACGGGCGCCTCGGGCCGCAACTGGGCCTCGTATGGCGCGCAGGTTGCGCTGGGCGCCGGCATCACCGATGCGCAGCGCGCGCTGCTGACCGATCCGCAGACCTCGGGCGGCCTGCTCGTGTCCTGCGCGCCGGATGTTGCCGATCAGGTGCTTGCACTGTTTGCCGAGCAGGGCTTTGGCAGTGCCGCCATCGTCGGCCGCATGGAGGCGGGCGAGCCGCGCGTCATCGTGGACTGACGGCCAGCGCATTCCAAAAGCAACGGGGGCCTCGGCCCCCGTTGCTTATTGCACTCCCGGCGAGCCGCCAGCGAACCGGCGGCCCGTCACCGGGTTTCAGGTGGCTTCACTCGCTCACGGTCTGCGTCTTGTAGGCCGGGCTGGCCTGGATGGCGCTGTCGGTGAACGGCAGCTTGAGCCATTGGCGCGCGCCGTAGGCCTTGGTGTAGTCCACGTAGTGGGCCGAGGCCGGGTCGTCCGACAGCGAGAAGGTCAGGAAGGTATGGGCCTCCACACCGGCCGACGGGAAGCTCACCACCTGCATGTAGCTGTTGCCGTGCGGCTGCCCGTCCATGCTGTAGCCGCCCTGCTCTATCTTGTTTTCCGAGCAGGTGATGGTGAAGTAACCCACCTCGCCGCAGCCGCCATACAGCGCGATCTTCTCGCCGCCGCGCTGCGAGAACAGCACGGTGCCGCGCGCCGCATCCATGGCAAAGCCGCTGGCCTGCACGGCCTTCACGCCTTCTGCAAATGCCTTTTGCAGCGCCGCCTTGGCCGTGGGCTTGATGCCACGCGGCGTGTTGACGGGGTCGGCCGCATCGAAGGGCACGGCATACAGGTCGGCCGATTTGATCTGGCTGGCCACGCGCTTCCAGAACTCGTCCCAGACATGGGAACCCCTGGATGCCGCCGTGCCCGTGCCGTCCCAGGCCTGCAGCGCCGTGCAGGCAGCCGACACGTCCACCGTTTCACCAGCCGTGGACACAGGGCCTGGACAGACCTGGGCCAATGCCTCGTCCTTGAAGCGCGCGCTGTAGACACGGCTGTCCAGCACCATCTGGCGAACGATGTCGCTGGTGGCCAGCTTGCCCGGATAGCCGTCCGTGCCCGCCAGCCGCTGCAGCGCCATGGTGTGGCCCATGCGCGTGCGCAGGCTCTGGGCCGACGAAGTGGATCCGAAGATGGCCGGATAGCCGGTCAGCGGCGCCGAGGCATTGGACAGCCAGTAGCTGTCATTCATGTTGCCCACGTAGTCGCTGCGCAGCAAATTGGGCATACGCGCGGGGCCGATGGCACCCGCCTGCACCGAATCCGCATCCGAACTCCAGTCGCACTGGCTGCTGCCACCGGCCAGCACCGGCACCTGGGGCAGCGCCGCGTTGATGGCGGCCGAGGCGGGCGTGGCACAGGCCTGCAGTTGCGCGGGCGGCACGTTGGGCACGGCGCCGATGTCGGCATACCAGACCTGTGCGTTGCCGCGCCCTGCGGCCACGGTGTTGACCCAGGGAATGGCCGACTCCTCCTTCTGGATGCGGATGAACTCGTCCAGCGACCTGGCCTGGTTCCAGCGCAGCCAGTTGCGGAAGGTGCGGTAGTTGTAGGCGTTGATGTCGCGGATGGCGAACACGCTCTGCGTGGTCCAGCCCAGCGCCGGGTCCATGGCGCCCAGGTTGACCACCGGGCCGTGCACGGTCTTGTACAGCGTGCGCGTGACCTGGTCCTGCCCGCCGGAGGCATTGCGCACGCTCACGGTGATCTTGCTGGCCTGCATGGCCTCGGTCTTGCCGTCACGCACATAGCGGGTCGGGTCATTGGGCGCCAGCTGGTACATGAACAGGCCGAAGCGCCGCGCCGTGGATACGGTGTGGCTCCAGGCCACGTCGTTGTTGAAGCCGATCAGCACCATCGGGATGCCCAGAAAGCTTGCGCCACTGACATCGATCTCGCCGGGAATCGTGAGCTGCGATTGATAGAAGCGGTCCGGCCCCTTCCAGTACCAGTGCGGATTGCCGAACAGCACGCTGCTGCCGCCGCCCGTGGCCTGCTGGCCAAAGCCGTACATGTTGCTGCCGATGCCCGTGGTGCCGCCCACCTGCAATGATGGCGCCACCACCTGCCCCGGCTTGAGCGCGGCCAGCTGCGTCGCGGCCGGCAGGGCCTTCGCCAGCCTGGCCGAGGCCGTTGCTGCCGCAGCCGCTGCAGGCGGCACGGCATTGGCGATCTGGGCCACGAAGTTGCTGTAGCCGCCGGCCAGATTGGCCGTGTACATGCGCCGCCAGATGTCCTGCGCGGTGATGGCCTGCACCCAAGGCTGGCCCGCGCAGGCCGCATTGGTCTTGGCCCCGGCCGGGGTCTCGCGCACCACGCGGTTGTAGCCGGCCACGAAGCCATCGACCAGTTGCTTGAGCTTGTCCGGCTGGGCCTGGATCATGGCGGCCACGGCGTCATCGGAGACGACATGGCGGAAGAAGAAGTCCGAGTCGAGATTGCGCGGCCGGTCGATGGTGCTGTCGTAGACGGCCTGGGCATCGCCGCCAAGGTAGCGCGAGCGCTCCCCGCGGTACGTCAGGAAGGAGTCGGCCATGGTGCACAGGTTGTCCTGCGCCTGGGCATAGCCGGCGCCATAGCCCAGGCCCGTCCAGTCCTTGGCCTTGATGTGCGGAATGCCCATTTCCGTGCGGCGGATCTCCGCGCTGTACTTGCTGCTGGAGCCGTCGCCCGATCCGCCGCAGGCCGCCAAGGCGGCCAGGCAAATCAATGACAGGGGCTTCCATCCACTGCGAACCGCTGGGTACATGCTTTGTCTCCTGGTGTTATGCGTACACAAAGAAAGGCCCCTGTTGGTACGGGGGCCCACAACAGCATAGGAGGGCCGCAAGGGACTGCCTACCCGGCAGTTTCACTAGCAGATGTCAGAGACCCGACAGGGGTTGCAAGGGCTGCAGCGCGCCCGTCAAGCAGCGGATTCGCCCGGCTGGCTCAGGGCCGCCGTCGTGCGCCGGTCGATCTTGCGGCTGAGCACCACCGAGGTGTAGGTCTGCTGAATGCCGTCGATCAGGCCGATGCGGTCCAGCAGCGCATCGAGCTTTTCATTGCTCTCGCAGCGCACGAACACCATGTAGTCGTACTGGCCGCTGACGGCAGAGACCTCCTCGACCTCGGTGAAGCGGTTGAGCGCCTGCATGACCAACGTCGCAGTCTTGGGCTGCACGCGGATGCCGCAATACGCCCGCACGGCAGACTGCTCCACGCGTGCGCCCAGGCGCACGCCGTAGCCGGCGATCACGCCCTCTTGCTCCAGCCTGGCAATGCGCGCCACCACCGTGGTGCGCGCCAGATTCATCTGCCGAGCCAGATGAGCGGTGGAAGCCCGCGCATTGGTCTGCAGCAGACGCAGCAGCTGGCGGTCGGTTTCATCAAGACGGTATTCCATGCGGTTCCCTGGATTTCAACGGCAAGCACCCATGGAGGCTGCCCGGATGTGGTTCAACACTTCGGCAGAGATCTCCCCCAATCCGGCGATTTTATGCGTTGCGCATCGTCGTTCTATCGATAGGAGCTGCACTTTTCCTGGCACCGCGGTGGCTGGAATGCCTCTCCAACCCTCGCCGAACGGCAGCCGCCCCAACTGGCACCACCAGCTCTTGGGATATTCATTAGAAACAAAAGTAACTAATTACAAATTCCTGGCGCGACACGAAGCAGGGACCACGCAGGGACCTGACTACGGAACCGCATGAATCCTTAGCATGCATCCCATCTTTCCTTCACAAAAGCTGCTCCAGGCGCACCGCTGCCACTTGCGGCAGTGCTGATCGGGCTTAGCGGCGCCTGCGAAACGCTTTCATAGCTGCTGTATGCAAGATGGATCAGTACTTGCAAATACATGCATTTCCGCTAGATTGGCCCCGCAGGCGTAAATTTTGTGTACTCAAGTTACCCCGCGCGTCTTGTTTGATTTGCCCCGAGGAGGATTTCCTGTTCCCGCTGCCCGCCGGGCCGCTCGTTCACCACCATGACAAAGGCATGGCCGCCATGCCCGACGAACGCGCGCAGAGTCCGGTGCCTCCATTCGGTCTCCACAGGGGAGACATATGTCACATCGCGCCGCATCCGGAGATCCGTGGAGCCTTCCACAAGTTGCAACGCCCTGGCGGGACAGCTTTGTGCTGGGCGGGGTGCTGTTCCTGTGCTCGGCCGTGGCGCTGGGCCTGCGCTCTCCGGAGCATCTGTCGTCCCTGTGGCTGTCCAACGCCCTGCTCCTGGGCTGGATGCTTCGCAGCCCTGCCTACAGCCATAAACACGGCTGGACGGCTGCCGCCGTTGCCATGGCGCTGGCCGAATGGCTTTCTGGCAGTCCGCTGGACCAGACCCTGTGGCTGACCTTTGCCGACCTGGCCGCCGTGGCCTGCGGCTGGGTGATGATGCGGCGCCTGCCGCAGCGGGTTCAGCAGATGCGCTCCCCTTCCTCGGTGCTGCATCTGGTGATGTGCAGCCTGCTGGTGAGCGTGGTCGGAGCCGTGCTGGGCTCGGCGGGCATGCACCATCTCATGCATTGGCCCTGGCAGCCCATGATGGCCATGTGGTTCAGCAGCGAGTTGATGCACATGACCCTGTTGCTGCCTGTGCTGCTGAGCCTTCCGGCAAAGCTGGAGCCGCTGTCCTGGCGCAGCCAGCCATTCAAACAAACGGCGCAGGCCTTGCTGCCGCTGCTTGCCCTGGCGATTTCCGAATCCATTGCCATCTACCTGGGCGGACCAGGCGCGCTGTCGCTCACCATGCCGGCCATGCTGCTGTGCGCCATGCGCTATCGGCTGTTCGTGGTCGCCCTGCTCAACCTGGTCAGCTGTGCCATCAAGCTGGCCACGTTTTCCCATGTGTTGTTCAGCTCGCCCAACACCGAGCTGGAGACCACGTTCTCCTTCCGCCTGGGTCTGGCCATGCTGTCGATCGGACCGCTGGCCGTAGCCTGTACGCTCATGGCTTTCAAGGACATGCTCAGCAAGCTGCGCCATGCAGTGAACCACGATGCGCTGACCGGACTGCTGGCACGCACCAGCTTTCTGGAGCGCGCACAGCGCACGCTGGAGCGCCTGCAGCGCGAGCGCCAGTCAGGCGCCATGCTGATGCTCGACCTGGACCACTTCAAGCACATCAACGACCGCCATGGCCATGCCGCCGGCGACCGGGTACTGCAGGAAGTCTCGGCCCGCCTGTCGCAGGCGCTGCGCCCGCATGAACTCATAGGCCGCCTGGGCGGCGAGGAGTTTGCGGTGCTGCTGCCCGGTGCCGACTGCGTCACGGCCAGAGCCGTGGCCCAGCGGCTGTGCGAGGCCACGCGCGAAATTCGCATCGACATGAACGATGGCGCAGCCATCTGCCCCACGCTGAGCATTGGCATAGGCTGCACGAACATGGCCTACCCACCGCTGGGTTTGAGTGCCTTGCTGCGCATGGCCGATACCGCGCTGTACCAGGCCAAGGCCAGCGGCCGCGACCGCTACTTCGTGGCCGGCGAGCGGCCGGGCGAGGCCGACTCACCGGCCTTTGCCTGCGAGCATTCCGGGGGCGCCAAAGCGGCCTGACACCAGGCACCGCCTCGGCGTTTTGCCAGCGCTCAGCGCAGGCGGCGGGTGCCGTTTCCTTCGTCGAGCTTGAAGCCCGCCACGGCCTGCGCCAGCTGCACCGCCTGCTGCTGCAGCGACTGCGCTGCGGCCGTGACCTCTTCCACCAGGGCAGCGTTCTGCTGCGTGACCTGGTCCATCTGGCCGATGGCGCTGCCCACCTCGGCAATGCCACGGCTTTGCTCCTGGCTGGCGTTGCTGATCTCGGCCACCAGCGTGCTGAGCTTGCGCACGCCGTCCACGGCCTGGTCGATGGTGGTGCCCGCATTGCGCACCAGGCGGCTGCCCGTGTCGATCTGGCCCACGGAATCATCGATCAGCGCCTTGATCTCCCTGGCCGCCGTGGCGCTGCGTTGCGCCAGCGTGCGCACCTCGCTGGCGACCACGGCAAAGCCCCGACCCTGCTCGCCGGCGCGCGCCGCTTCCACCGCTGCGTTCAGCGCGAGGATGTTGGTCTGGAAGGCAATGGAGTCGATCACGCCGATGATGCTTTCGATCTTGCGTGCCGAAGCCTCGATGCCGCCCATGGTCTGCACCACCTGGCCCACGGCTTCTCCGCCCTGGGTGGCGATCTGCGAGGCGCTGGTGGCCAGCTCGCTGGCCTGGCGGGCATTGGCCGCGTTCTGCTGCACGGTTGCCGTGATCTGCTCCATGGCGGCTGCCGTCTGCTCCAGCGAGCTGGCCTGCTGCTCGGTGCGTGACGACAGGTCCTGGTTGCCACCCGCAATCTCTGCCGAAGCCATGCGCACCGATTCCGACGACTCGCGAATGCGCAGCAGCACCGTGGCGATCTTGTCCACGAACTGGTTGAAGGACTGGCCGATCTGCGCCAGCTCATCGCGGCCGGCAGAGGTGAGGCGGCGGGTCAGATCGCCTTCGCCCGAGGCGATGTCCTGCAGCGCATCGCGTGCCACGGCCAGGCGGTTGAGCATGCGGCGCAGCGCCACGGTCAGCAGCACCGCCGCGCCCAGCACGGACAGCACGGTGATGAGGGCGGCCACCTGCAGCAGCGCCCGCACCGAATGCGTGGCCTGTGCGCGGTCGATCACCACGGCCAGCGTCCAGGGCGTGCCCTCGACCTTGGCGGCGTAGAGCATCTGCGGCTCGCCATCGAGCACCAGATCGGCGCGGCCGCCCTGCTCGGCCAGGCGCTTGATCAGCGCGGCATCGAGTTCAGGGGCAATCGCGGAAGCGGGCTTGAGCGCCAGCTCGGGCTTGGCGTAGGCCAGCAGGCGGCCTTCGCCATCAATCAGAAAGGCAAAGCTTTTTTCCTGGGGACGGATGGCGGCCACTTTTCTGGACATGGCGGCCAACCGCACATCAGTGCCGACAACGGCCGTGATGGCGCCCGAGCTGCCGACCGGATCGACAAAGCTGATGGTCAGCTCGCCGGTGCTGGCATCGACATAGGCCGGCGTCACGCCTGGCCGGCCTTCGCGCACAGCCTGCTTGAACCAGTCGCGCTGGGTTCCGTCGTAGTTCTCCGGCATGGGATGGGTGAACACGGCGCGTTTGTCGGCATGGACGAAATAGGCGTCATCGAAGCCGCCAGCCTGCTGGCCGGCCAGCAGGAAGGGAACGGGGTCCGGCTGGTCAACCGCTTTTTTCAATGAGCCGGTGATGCGCTGCTTGTCCTGAACCCAGTCGGTCAGTGTGGATGCATGGGCCCGCGTGAGCTGGCCGATGTTTTCGTCGATATCGGACAGCGTGCTGCTGCGCGCCGTCCAGAAGGTGGCCATGGACAGCGCGAACAGCGCGGCCACGGTGATTGCTACGCAGATGAGGATCAGGCGGGCACGAAGTGTTTGAAACATGATGCGTAGTGAAGGCAAAACGAGGGCTGTGAATGCCCACCGAGCCTATCCGAGACGCATCGGCCGCCAGAGCTCGAAGAGTGCGTACTTGCCCTTGTAATTGCCTGCTTCTTGCGTGCGAAGAAGCCCGCTGGCTAGCCCCTTCGTGCAGGCACTGCATTGCTGGCAGCGCCGCCCGAGCTGCAGTCGTCAGCCTTTTGCAAGAACCAGTCACAAGCTTGAAGGATGCGTGCTATAGTGTCAATTTGTAACACAGAAACTTACCGCCCTGGCTGCGGGATTTTTCTGTCGCAAACGCCAGCGCCTTGATTCCAGGACCCTGCCGTTTGCGCCGCGCACCCTGTGTTTTTCCCTCCCTCATATTTTTGGGGTGCACCACGCGGCCTTTTCTTTCCTTGCATGGACTGCCATTGATCGAGAGTGGCTTCCCATCGGGGCCGGCAGGGAGCCGGGCAAGAAAGTGTTTCACCTTGATACAAAAATGCCGATAAGAAGGCACATCTGTCATTCAAGGGAATGAGAAACATGAAGCGATGCATCATCAAAGTGGCCGGCGCCTGCTACACAGCCCTGTTCCCCAGCACTTGCGCCGCTGTGGCAGACGCGATGGCCCGGTTTCCATACGCTACAAAAATCAGCGTCCGACTCGCCTAGACTCGGGCAAGATGGGAATCTGTTCTCAGACAGGTTCGAGGCAATACGCCTGTCGTCGTCCGGGTGTTGCGCGGCAGTGTAGGCTCACTTTGCCAAAAGTCTCCTAAGATTCCTTTATATTGGCAGATCAACATCCATTGATATACATGACTACCGACTACAAGACACTGCTGCAGCAGAAAGCCCATCTCGAAGCCCAGATCGCCGAAGTGCTCAAGACCGAGAAGTCCGGAGCCATTGCTCAGGTGCGCACCATCATCGACCAATACGGATTGACCGAGGCCGACGTCTTCCCTTCGTCCAAAGCCAAGGCTGGTGGCGGTTTCCGCGTGGTCGGCGTCCCCAAGTACCGCGACCCGGCCACGGGCGCGACCTGGACCGGCCGTGGCAAGCAGCCCCGCTGGATCGAAGGCAAGGACCGCACTCCCTTCGCCATATGAGGTCCGGCGCAACCCGCCCCCTGGCGGCCACCAAGCTGCGACAGAGCCCGCCAAGTGCGGGCTTTTTGCTGCCAGAAGCAACGGGTTAACCCTATTGCTCAGAAGTTACAAATTCTTCAATGTAGTGCAGATGCGTGAACCCGATGGGTGCCGGCATGTTTCGGTACCCAAGCAATCACAACAAGGGAAACAGCAGGTATCACACAGGGAACTGTCCTACAACCCTGCTCTCCAAAATCATGTTGGCCACGTCTTTGCAGCAAGCGCAAGCCATGTGGATGCAACCACGCAGCGGCAAGGTCCAGGCGGCCACTGGAGCGATCCGCAGCCACCACGAACCATTTTCCAGCCGGGCCAGGGAGACTATCTCCTCCCTCCCCTCTCACTGACTTACCCTGGCAGGCCCGCAAGGGCACCGGCTTTTCTCTTCAAGGACCGCCCTCGGGCGGTCCTTTTTTCTGCATGTGTTATTGCGCCTTGGTGCTGGTCAACGCAAGGCTGGCACGGCATGGCCCACCTTGAACACGGCCACCATGCCCGACAGGCGCTGCGCCTGGTCGCTGAGGGCGGCGGCCGCCGCTGCGGACTCCTCAACGAGAGCCGCATTTTGCTGCGTCATCTGGTCCAGCTGGCTGACTGCCTGGTTGACCTGGCCAATGCCGTCGCGCTGCTCGGTGGAAGATGCCGTGATCTCGCCGATCATGTCCGAGACTTTGCGCACGCTGCCCACGATATCGTCCATGACCTGTCCGGCCTGGGCCACCTGGGCCGAGCCTTCCTGCGCGGCATCGACCGAGGTGCTGATCAGCACCTTGATCTCCTTGGCGGCCTCGGCGCTGCGATGGGCCAGGGCCCGCACTTCACCGGCCACCACGGCAAAGCCGCGGCCCTGCTCGCCTGCGCGGGCCGCTTCCACGGCAGCGTTCAGCGCCAGGATGTTGGTCTGGAAGGCAATGGAGTCGATGACACCGATGATGTCGGAGATGCGGCGTGCGCTGTCGCCGATGCGATCCATGCTGGCCACCACATGGCCCACCACGGCGCCGCCGCGCTCGGCGGCCTGGGCGGCGCTGCCGGCCAGATGATTGGCCTGGCGCGCGGTGTCGGCCGCCTGACCCACAGTGGCGGTCAGTTGCTCCATGCTGGCGGCCGTTTCCTCCAGATTGGACGCCGTCTGCTCGGTGCGCGAAGACAGGTTGTGGTTGCCCGCGGCAATCTCGGTGGATGCGGTGGAGATGGAATGCACGCTGTCACGCACCTCCGTCACCAGGCCGCGCAGCCGCGCCGCCATGCCCGAGACCGAGCGCAGCAGGTGGCCGAACTCGTCCTTGCGACTGTCATCGGCCGACACCGTGAGGTCGCCCTGGGCGATGGCGTCCGTCAGCTGCACGGCACGTTCCAGCGGGCGGGTGATGGCCCGCGTCAACACCAAGGCCAGCGCCAGGCCCGCCAGAAGGACCACGCCCTGGACGATCCAGGCCAGCACGCTGGCCTGCTGCCGGGCGGCCTGGGCCTGCTCGCGGGCTGCATCGCGCTGGCTGCGCTGCAGCTGCACGAAGACTTCCAGCGAGTCCACGTAGCGGCCAATGGCACCCAGGTACTGCTGCTGGACGAACTCACGGAATGCCGCTGCATCGCCGGTCAACTTGATCTCGCGCGCTCGCTTGTTCAGTGCCAGCACCTCGGTGCGGATGGCGGCAATGCGCTCCAGCGCCGCCTTATCGGCATCACTGGCGCCCTTGACGATCTCGGCCTGCAGCTTGGTGATCAGTGCCGAGCCTTCCTTGACCCGGCCGTCGAGCAGGCGGGTCAGTTCCTCATCGGTGGAGGCATTGCTGGCCAGAACCCGCTCGCCCGTGGTCTCCGTTGCGCCCTTCCATTGAATGGCCAAGCTGATGCGACTCTCGTACTCGGACAGCGTCTGCATGCCGTGGTCCATGGCGCGAGCCGCCGCAAACTGTGCCCAAAGCGATACCGCAAGCATCATCGCCAGCAAGCCGCCCAGCGTGCCCCAAAGCTTGGCGGACACGCTCCATTGATCAAATTTCATTCGTAGCACTCTCGTCGGAAAAACCGAATACAGGAAAGGTGAAACAACAGGCCGCGCACATCAGCGGCGACCGTTTTCCGGCGCAACGCCTTGCCATATCGGCATAGGCCACCAATCCGGAAAAGATGACCTGCTCTTTCGTCACAAATGCCCGGGACTTGAGGCCGCTGCACGGGTAGGCCCGATATCGCCAGCCGTGCACAACGCAGAACATGCGCCCATGCGCCCATGCGGCCGCAAGCGCCGTGGCAACGGATGCAAAATGGACCGGCGCTTCGGAATGCAGCACCATTCAATGCCGCAATCGCGAAGCTGTCGCCACCCGCACCTGCAAGTGCATAACACGCTGTGGATGTGTCACTCGATACCGATCGCCTCTATGTATTGATTGCGCCGCTGAGCATTCTGCTGCTCAGTTGCACGCTGGCCGTGTGCTGGCTGGTGCAGCGGCGCCAGCGCTACCTGCTGTGGATTGCGGGCGGATACGCCCTGGTTTCTCTGGCGCTGGCCTGGCAAAGCCTTGCACCCCGGGAAGAACTGCACCACTGGGCCGTGTTCACGGGCGCCATGTATCTGTTCGGCACCTGGTGCTTCGCGCGCTGCATGGCGGGGCGCTATGGCGTCTCGGCCCATCCCTTGCTGGGGCTGCTCATAGGCACCGTCGTCCTGGCTGCGCTGTACTACTACAGCCGGGTCCAGGTCGATCTGTGGGTGCGCGTGCACTGGCTCAACACCGGCCTGGGTCTGCTGCAGATGCTGCCGGCGCCCGCCATGCTGCGGCGCCGGCCGCCGCAGGACTGGCTGGAGAGAATGCTCTACTGGTCGTACGTGGTGTTTGCCGGCTACACCGCTGCCCGGCCGCTGCTGGTGCTGGCCCTTGGCAGCACCGATCTCAACGAGATTGCACGCTCCACCTACTGGCTGGTAACCCTGGTCAGCACGCTGTCGTTTGCGCTGCTGTTCACCCTCATGCTGCTGGCATGCACGGTGCGCGATGTCTTCACCGCGCTGCGCGAGGAGCGCAACCACGACTCGCTGACCAACCTGCTCAACCGCCGCGCCTTTCAGGAGGCTGCCGAGCTGCGCCTGGCCGATCCGCACATGGCCCCGATCTCCGTGCTGATAGGCGACATAGACCACTTCAAGCGCATCAATGACAGCTGGGGACATGACTGCGGAGACCGTGTATTGCAGGCCGTGGCCCAGACCCTGCAGCAACACGTGCGCAACGACGATCTGGTGTCACGCTTTGGCGGCGAGGAATTCGTGCTGCTGCTGATGCGCACCACGCCCCAGGAGGCCGAGCGCGTGGCCCAGCGCATACGCGCCCAGCTCAGCGCGGACGGCTATGTGCTGGCGGCCGGCCAGCGGGTGACCATCAGCTTCGGCATCGCACCCGTGGCCGCCAACACCGCCTTGACCGATGCGCTGACGCGCGCCGACGGCCTGCTGTATGCCGCCAAGCAGGCGGGCCGCGACCGCGTGCATGTGGCCACGGACCCTGGCCGCAGGGTGCCGCAGGCCGTCTGAAACAGGAAGCGCGGAGCGCCTTCTTCGCACGCCCATTCATCAAAATCCGTGGAAAAGAAAAAGCCCGCCAGGGTGTGGCGGGCTTGTTCGCAAAGGCAGGGTGAATGCCTTATTTTTTCGCGTCCTTCAAGACTTCCTTCACATCACCCAGCTTCTTCTGGGCCGTGCCTTCGACCTGCTTGGCAATGCCCTTGGCCTGTTGCTCGGGGCTGTCGATCAACTCGCCAGCCTTTTGCTGCACCTTGCCTGCGGCATCCTTGAGCGTGCCCTTGATCTGATCCGTGTTCATAGTTGCGTCCTTTGCTGCAAGAGCCTTCAAAAAGGGATAGGTTGTTTAACACCCAACGCAACGATACGCGTGGCAAACCGGGGCGCGCGCCAGCGCGCTGCAACGATACGCGTGGTCTGAGACCTACAGCCTCAGGTCTTCTTGCTGGTGCGACGGGCCTGCACGCCATCCCCCGTGGCCTTGGGCAAAGACGCGGCCTCACCCGCTTCGGAGCGCAGGCGCTTGAGGGCTTCGGTCACCACGGCCTCCTTGTGCGCCTCGAACAGGCCTGCAGCGGCGTCCTTGTGTTCTTGCAGCAAGCGGCACAGGCGCGCGATTTCCTTTTTCAACTCCGCCACATCCAGGTCCGGGCCAGCCTGGGCCGTGTCGCCGGCTTCATCCAATTCGAAGCTGCGCCGTATGCGGGCAACGATTTCGGCATTCATGGAACGGTGGCCTGCCTTTGCCACTTCCGAGATGCGATCGCGCATTCCATCCGGGAAACGGACGATGAAGCGCTCCTGGGTTTCGCTGGGAAAGGGTTTTCGTTGCATTGGGCGATGGTACCTGCCAGATGCAAATTCAGATTCATGCCTAGTTGACATGATTCCAAGTTGGCATAACATTTGAATCGGCCCGACCGAGGACCGGCCAAACCAGCCCCCATGCCATGCACACGCCGATGCCCGTGCGTAAGAGCACTGAACCCCAGACCTATTGCGCAAGAACAGAACCATGCCGGACACAGACATGCCCGCCTCCGCGCGCCTTGCGCAGGCCCTCGCCAGAGCGCCCGATCCGGAGAGCCTGGCGACCGATGCGCTATGCCACATCAGCGCGGCGCTGAGCGTGCTGGAAATGCATGTGGAAAGATCCAACCGCGCCATGGTGGTCGGTGTCCATGACCTGCTGCGCAGCTACCACCTCAAGGCAGACCGTGCCGCTGCAGAGCAGCCGGTCGAGGCGCTGGCCAGCAGCGTGCTGCCGCAGATGTCGGCCGACCTTCAAGGCCTGCTGGAAATCATTGACCGCGTGAACGACGACGAGATGGACGACCCCATCCTCTATGCCGTGAGCTACCTGCTCAGGGCGGCCAAGAGATTCTCGGATGCGGCGCCGCAGGCATAGCGGCCTGCGCATCGCCGCCTGACCTCACTCCTCGTTGGTCCACTCCACCCGCGCGCCCAGGCTGCGCAGGTTCTCGACAAAGTGCGGATGCGCACGGCGAATCGGCGTGGCGTTGCGGATCTCCGATCGACCCTCGATGCTGCTGGCGACCATGAACAGCGCAATCGCCACGCGGATGATGTAGGGGCTCTCCACCACGGCCGGCGTCAGCGGATTGCCGCCAAAGGTGACCACGCGGTGCGGGTCCGAAGAAAACACATGGGCACCGAACTTGGACAGCTCGCCCGTCCAGCCCAGCGCGCCGTCGTAGATCTTGTTCCAGAACAGCGCATTGCCCTGCGCATGCACACCCAGCGCAATGAAGATGGGCAGCAGATCCACCGGAAAGTACGGCCAGGGAGCGGCTTCCACCTTGGTAAGCACATTGCTGGTGAAAGGCGTCTGCACCTTCAGCGGCCCCGAGCGCAGCGCGCGCGACCAGCCGTTCTTGTGCTCCACCTGCACGCCAAACTTGGCGAAGGTGCGGTCGATCAGCGGAAAGTTGTCTGGCGTGCTGTTGCGCACCTCCACATCGCCGCCCGTGATCGCGCCCAGCGCGAGAAAGGTGGTGATCTCGTGGAAGTCTTCCTCGAAGGTGAAATCGCCGCCGCCCAGCGGCGCACCGCCGCGCACCGTCAGCCGCGAGGTGCCGATGCCGTCAATATCGGCACCCATCATCACCATGAAGCGGCAGAACTCCTGCACATGCGGCTCGCAGGCCGCATTGGTCAGCATGGACTCGCCCTGCGCAGCCACGGCGCACAGCACGAAGTTCTCCGTGGCCGTGACTGAGGCGTAGTCCAGCCAGTGGCGCACGGCCTTGAGCGGTGCGGCACTGTGGATCAGCAGGGAGCCGCTGGCGCGTTCCACCTCTCCGCCAAAGGAGCGAAAGATGTCCACGTGCGGATCAATCTCGCGCACGCCCAGCGTGCAGCCCTTGACGTTGTCCTCCAGCCGCGCCACGCCAAAGCGCGCCAGCAGCGGCGGCACCAGCATGATGGAAGAGCGCATTTCCTCGGGCAGGCGGTGCGAGGACGCGTCAAAGCGCGTGTCGCGGTGGTGCAGCTGCAGCGTGCGCGTGGTCTCGTCCAGCTGCACCTCGCTGCCCAGCGTGCGGAAGATGTCGAGGATCTTGCGCACATCCGTGATGTCCGGCACGCCATGCAGCCGCAGCGGCTGATCGGTCAGCAGCGTGGCGCACAGAATCGGCAGCACGGCATTCTTGTTGGCGGAGGGAACGACGCGGCCGCGCAAAGGCGTGCCGCCGTGGACGATGAGATTGGACATGGGGTGCAGCGCTAGCAGCGATAGGACAACGCGTGATTCTAGGGTTGCCGGGCTGCCCGCAGGCCTTGCAGCGGCAGCACACGCCCGCTGTTTCAACAGGTTTCGTATCCAGGCCGCCTACCCGACAACAAAGCGTCAGCCTCAGCCCTGCACTTCGTGCCCGTAGACGATGAAGCCCCGGTGCTCGGCCACCTGGTCATACAGCGCGCGACCCGCTTCGTTGGAGGACTGCGTCTGCCAGTACACGCGGCGCGCTCCCGCCTGCGCAGCCTGCGCATAGACCGCACGGATGAGCGACTTGCCAATGCCCTGCTTGCGCCGCCGCGCATCGGCAAACAGATCCTGCAGATAGCACACCGGCTCCAGCCGCGTGGTGCTGCGATGAAACAGGTAGTGCGCCAGGCCGACCAGCTCACCCTCGCTCTCCGCCACGAGCGCAAACACCGGCTCCAGCGGATTGAGGAAGCGCTCCCAGGTGGCCTGTGTGATGCCTTCGGGCAGCGCCGTCTCGCCAGCGCGCCCATAAAAGGCGTTGTAGCCCTGCCAGAGAGGAAGCCATTGGTGGTGATCCGCCTGTGTGACGGGCCGGATCTGAAGCGGAGGAACAAGGGACGACATGGAACTCCTGGCAAACAAATGAAATGGGGACCAGGAATTCTAGGCACGGCAAGCCGCCGCAGAGAGGCTTGCAGGCCACTCCTCGCACCCCTGCGAGGCCTGAGGACGCAGCGCACAGCGCGTCCGCAAAACACATACACGGCGTACAGGCGCGGCCTACATGCGACCTCAGCCTTGGCCCGCACAGAAACACCGCGCAACCAATTGAAATAGAGCCCATAGGAGAGCACGTACCGAGAAACCTCTCCAAATCATGTGACGGAGATACAAGATGAGTCGAGTCGTTCCGACAGAAAGCTTCAACCCGGACCCGGATGCCCGCTACCACCGCAGCCTGCTGGAAGCCTTTCCCCTTCGCGGCAGCCAGCCTTTGCTGCTGCGCATGGAGTCGCGCTCGCCCCTGTGGCGCCTGTACGCGCGGGGCTTGCGCGCCTTGCGGGCCGCATTCGCCACCGAACTGCCGAGAACTTTCTGATGCGACACCTCTTCCTCGTCTTTCTGTGGTCTGCCATTTGCGCCATTTCCTTTGCCGTCGCAATGCTGGCCAGCCCCATGCTCAGCCACGCCATCTGACCGTGCTGCCAGCGCGCGTGCCGTTGCCTGCACCACGCCCATAAAACCATCGGCCATCGCCTTGGCCGTCTCCAATGCGGCTTTATCCGACTCTGGATGCAAATGCCTGCCGCCTACACTGCGCCAGTCCATTTGCTTACAAAGGAATTGCCCGTGAAGAAAAGCGCATTGCAGATTCGTCCCGTTGTGGGCGCATTGCTGGTGGGATTTGCCGGGCTTGCAGCCCTTTCCAGCGCCTGGGCCTGTACTCGCCTTGTCTATTTGGGTGCGAATGGCCAGGTCGTGACGGCACGCTCCATGGATTGGAAAAGCGACATCGTCAGCAATCTCTGGGTACTGCCGCGCGGCATGGAGCGCAGCGGCAAGGCCGGCCCCAATTCCCTGCGCTGGACTTCCAGGTACGGCAGCGTTGTCACCTCGGGCTATGACGTTTCTACCACCGATGGAGTCAATGAGGCCGGCCTGAATGCCAACCTGCTATGGCTCGTGGAATCCCAATACCCCGCTTTCGGCGCAGGCAGCAAACCCGGCCTGACCATTGCGGCTTGGGCGCAGTATGTGCTGGACAACTTCGCCACCGTGAAGGAAGCCGTCGCGGCTTTGGAGAAAGAGCCCTTCACCATCGTCTCGGACAACGTGCCCGGAGAGAACCGCCTGACAACGCTGCACCTCTCGATGTCCGACGCCAGCGGCGACAGCGCGATCGTCGAATACATCAACGGCCGGCAGGTGATACACCACGGCCGTGAATACCAGGTCATGACCAACTCGCCGACCTTTGATCAGCAACTGGCCCTGAACGCCTATTGGAAGCAAGTGGGCGGCACCACCATGCTGCCCGGCACCAACCGGGCCGCTGACCGCTTTGCCCGCGCATCGTTCTACGTCAACGCGATCCCCAAAAGCCCGGACCCCAACAAGGCGCTTGCCAGCGTCTTCAGCGTGATCCGCAACGCCTCGGTCCCCTACGGCCTGAATACGCCGGAGGAGCCCAATATCTCCTCCACCCGCTGGCGGACCGTGTTCGACCACCAGCGCAAGCTCTATTTCTTCGAGTCGGCCCTGACACCGAATACCTTCTGGGTGGACCTCAAGGCACTGGACTTCAGCAAGCAAACAGGCAAGGTGCTCAAGCTCGACCTGGGACCGGATCAGGACCACACATTCTCGGGCGATGCCACGCGGAATTTTCAGGAATCGGCACCGTTTGAGTTTCTTGGATTGTGAGAATCAACCTCAGGCACAGGACATGGGCTCGCGCACTGCTGTCTCAATGTTGATTTCGCGTTGTGCTTTGCATGAGAAAAGGCCTCGCATTAATTCGAGCCTTTTTCCATTGAAAACCAGAAATAGCAGAGCGAATTTCCGCTGATTAATACCATGACGGCTTACTGAAATAAAGCTGGAAAAATAAATCCAAACAAATAAAACTCAATAATCTCAAGCTCAATACATTTTAATTTTCTATTGATTTATTTATATCAATATCAAAACAACATCAACGTGACCCTATAAGCCGAAATCAAGTAATTCATCAATAGACAATATTCAGACCATCACATAGCATCGCGCTCGCAAAATATATTCACCAAGGGATGAGGAAAAATGCGAGCAACAACACCGAGTCAACAAAGATGGATCACGCCTTGGCCTGAACTGCGCAAGGGCATATTGAATGCGCGTCTTCTGGCAGCTTGCGCTGCGTGCCTGGCCCCTGCGGTCTGGGCAGCGCCCTGCGTCAGTGGAACGGTGTACACCGCCGCTGGCGGACCCCAGGTTTGCACCGTACCTGCAGGCATCACGACCATGACCGTCACCCTCATCGGCGGTGGCGGCGGGGGCGTTCTCAGCTCATCCATGGTGACAGGAGGAAACGCCGCCGTTGGCACAGGCAGCTTGGCGGTGACTCCTGCCAACAACCTCCTGATCAGCGTCGGTGGCGGAGGCGCCACAGGAGGGCCTGTCGGCGCAGGGGGCGGTGGAAGCAGCAGCATCATCGACACATCCGCCCTCACCGTTCTGGCCGTGGCGGGCGGCGGAGGCGGCGCCGGCCGCAACGACACCGCTGGAGTTTCCGGTGGCAATGCGGGAGTGGGCGTCGGAGGTGGCAACGGCAGCAACGGAACGATGGGCAACGCGGCACACCCCGGTGGCGCAGGCGGCACGGTGGCAGGCACGGGCGGGGCCGGTGGCATTGGCACCGATGGCACGGGAGGCGCTGGCGGCAGCACCAGCAGCAGGGACGGCAGCACGGCCACAGGCAAAGACGGAGGCGGCAGCGGCAGCGGGGTGGGCCCTGCAGGACCAGGAGCCAGTGGCGCCAGCGCCGGCAGCATGGGCCCCGGTTTGGGCGGTGGCGGCGCAGGCGGCGGAGGAGCCGGCGGCTACAACGCCGGTGGTGGTGGTGGCGGCTACGGCGGCGGCGGTGGTGGCGGCGGCGGGAACACTGACGACATAGGCGGCGCTGGCGGTGGTGGCAGCAGCTACGGCACCGGAATCACATTCGTAGCAGCCACCAGCGGAGCGGGTATGGGTGGCGTCGGAGATTCGAATGGTGCGGACGGGTCCGTTCTGATCACCTTCGCGCCCCCAATCGCGTCAGCCCAGGCCATCCCCACGCTTGGCGAATGGAGCTTGTTGCTGCTGTCGGGACTGCTGGCCTTGGTCGGCGTAGCCAGGACGCGGCGCCAGCACTGAGCACAGGAGCGGGACGGATTTTTGAGGACCCGCCCAGAAAGGAATGATCACAGCGCGCGTGCGCTGTGATTCCTTCAATGCCTTTCAGCCTGGTAGTAGTTTTTTCCGCCGCCCAAGCACGGCATGGGCGTCAGCATTACGGCTGCACTGCTATGGCAAAAGCCCAGTACCGTTCTGGCCGGTTGGACGAGTTGGCCGGCTGCATCCACCCCGCTCCAATGGATCCGTCCCGTCAGGACGCCGTATTCGTCCACGTGCAGCCTCTCAATCCTGTACATGTTCAAGCCGGATCGAGACGGAGCGCCTTTGCAGCTCAAAAGCCCCTCAGAGTAGATGCCACCTCCCGAATACCTCAGAGGTCCCTCGTAAAAGCAAGTCCCTCCGGCTGCAAACTCCTCCTCCATGCGGAACACATCTCCCTTAGCGTAGATATGAAGCTGCCCACCCCTCGAACCACTCATCACCAGTTCCTCACCCGATGAGTAGCTGAAGCTCTTGCCATGCATGCGGGCCAAATTGTCCTCAAAGCCGAACCGCTTCATTGGCTGTGGCGCCTCCCCGGGCAAAGTGACCGTAGCAGAAGTCTCTGTATCAAAAACAATGCGGACAGGTCCTACGACTCGCACGGGCTCTCCATCCTGTGCGGGCCCTCCCAGAACGCGGCCGCCACGGTATTCCGTCAGTTCACCTTCGAAGGTTTTTTCATCCTTCAGCTGACCCGCAGCCTGCAGGAAAAGTGCAGAGCCATCCGTTCTGTATCCGAAGTAAGTAACGATCACGTTCAGCCCGCCTTGCCTGTCTATCTGAATCCCACGCCCAGGCTTGCCATTCAGCTCACCATCCACTGCCCAAATACCGGAATCAGGCAAGGCCGCCATTGTGTAAGCAGACAGGCAAGAGGCAAAGGCAGAAATCACAACACTGCGGACCCATCGATTCATAACGTCTCCATTGACATGAAAATTAAGCGAAGCCGCCTGACTATAGCCTGCAACCGGTTCATCAAGATAATTCACATCAAACGCTTCAACAAATTTAATTTAGTTAATTTATTTGCTTGCTAAGGAAAATCTGCCCAAAACACGCGTGAACGAGCGGATGCGCTGGCCTCATTGATCTGCTTCTCCACGACCTGCGACACAGCACCGCCAGCGAGAAGGTCAACGCTCACGTGGACCTTCTCGTAATGAGGGCAGGGAGCATAACCGCTCTGATGGGCCCTCTGGTGAAGTGGTGTTAACCACTCTTAGAGGAGCTGCAGAAAAAAATCACCTCCCTAGCCGCAAGCAGTCTAATTCCAATCTGAAAATATGAATCATTTAATCCTGCGACACTTTCAGGAATTGACGAGCTTGGGATAAACCATAAATCACACTCTGACCTAAAAATTTATTAGTTGATTTCCTATAATCAAGCATCTAACCAAGAAATTAAACGCGATTTAAATCCTTGGATATTCCAGGCCATGCAGCACCTAATGATTGGACATCGGCTGCGTGTCCTGCAGCCTTTGCTGCCATGTCCCCATACGCTGCGCGGCAGTCTTCATATACGGCATTGACGGCAGTGGCGTATTCAAGGACGGATGCGGGGGGCGCGCTGGCAAGTCTGCGGGCGGCATCTGCAGATTGCTCGCGCAGGCCGTCAGAGACAGCGCGCGTCCAGCTCGATGCGCTCCCCCTGCGGCGCCTGTTTCTGTTGCTTGCTCATCCGCCCGAAGCTGGCAGGCTTGGGGCGACCGCCACAGCACCAGACCGCCCACTCCAAATAACTACCAAGTTTCAGTGATATACACAAAATACACAAATTTCTACAATTTGCAACGAATTCGGCCATCGAACATTGGTTCGGTATAGAGCGCTGCAGGGAGCGAGCCGTTCGCTAAAAAGGAACCAACATGTCATCCGGGAATTTCCGCACATGGGCACTGGGCAGCGCCGTGGCTCTTGTGGCCTTTGCTGGCTCCGCCAGCGCACAGTTGCTCAACGTATCCACATCACATACCAATGTCTCGTGTTACGGAGGAAACAATGGCACAGCCACGGCCCACAGCATCCAGAACGGTGTTGCGCCCTTCTCCTACTCATGGGCACCCACTGGAGGCACAAACGCTACCGCCTCAGGGCTCATGGCTGGCACTTACACCGTCGAAGTTACTGACTCGAACAACTTACAGGGAACTGCGTCTGTCACAGTTGGACAACCTGTAGCAGCCCTATCAGGCACAAAGTCGCAGATCAATCCCACTGGAGGCAACAATGGTAGCGCAGCAGTTGTCGCGAGCGGGGGGACTCCTGGCTACACCTACGTCTGGATCCCCTCCGGGGGCACAGCGGCAACCGCGACAGGACTAGCTCCCGGTCAATATTGGGTGACCATCACAGACGCCAACGCCTGCCAAACCGCGCTGAGCTACATGCTTGCGGCCGCTGCCCCCTCAGTGCAATCAGTAAGCGTTCCTCCCAACGGAACCTATAGTGCTGGACAAAACCTGCAGTTCAATGTGACCTACAGCGCTCCCGTCGCCGTCACAGCTGGCGGCCCACCGTCAATTCCTTTGACGATTGGTTCAACTGTCCGGCAAGCGAACTTCGTCGGTGGCAGCAACACCTCCACCCTGACTTTCATATACACCGTGCAGCCAGGTGACTTTGATGCAAATGGAGTGACGTTAGGGACAGCCATCAATCTCAATGGGAGCACGATGACGAGCGGAGGCACCAACGTTGTACTGAATTTGGCAAACGTAGCCGCCACGACCGGCGTACTGGTGAATGGACAGCAAACCCAGAGCATCACGTTCACAAACCCCGGCGACCAAACTTTCGGCACAACGCCAACACTGACCGCGACGGCCAGTTCCAGCCTGCCCGTGGCCTTCAGTGCAACCACAACTGCCGTGTGCACGGTCACGTCGGGCGGCATGCTGACTTTTGTGAACACAGGCTCTTGCACCGTCGATGCGAACCAAAGTGGTAACGTAAGCTATCTGCCTGCATCACAGGTGTCTCAAACCTTCATGGTGAATGCAGCGGCACCCGGAGCCCCCACCATTGGCAACGTCACTGCAGCCGACGGGCAGGCTACGGTGACCTTTACTGCACCTGCATCTGACGGCGGCACCCCCATCACAGGCTATACCGTGACCGCGACCCCCGTGGCCGTGCCCGGTGCGCCTGGTGTGATCACTCAGCAAGGAACGACACCCCCCATCGTCGTGGCTGGCCTGAGCAATGGCTTCACCTACAACTTCACGGTCATGGCATCCAACGGGACAACCGGTGCAGCCTCTGCAAGCACACAAGCCACGCCGCGCAAGCTGCAACTGTTGAGCGCGCCCGGCAGTGTGCCTGGCATGACAGGCATACCGTCTGCCACGATGTCCGGCGGCGGCACCACCTGCACGCTGCAACCTGGCGGCGGCTTCGGACCTGTGACCTCCACCCCTCCGAACCTCCAAGCGCCCAGCGGTCAATTCGCTTTCAGCGCCGAAAACTGCACCGGATCTGTGACGATGACTCTCACCTATCCCAGTGCTCTCCCCGAAGGCGTGCAGTTCCGCAAGCCCGATGGAGCCGGCGGATGGTTCGACCCTGCGACCGCGCTGAACGTGATCGTGAACGGTGCGCGCACCAAGGTGGCCTACACCATCACCGACAACGGCCCGGGTGATACCAACCCTGCCGTGGGCGTAATCGCAGACCCACTCGTGCCCGTGCTGGCAGCAGCTCCAGCCGGCGGCGCTGCAGCCATTCCTACGCTCAGCGAGTGGGGTGTCATTCTGATGTCTGCCCTGCTGGCGATGTTCGGCCTGCGTCGCATGCGCCGCCAGCGTTGATGCAGCCCTGACCTAAAAACAAGGCCCGCAACTGCGGGCCTTTTCTTCGTCTGCGTGTCTACAGTCGGCGCGCGGCGATCTGCAGGCGCTCGGCCAGCGTGGGCTTTGCAGCCAAGCGCTCTGCCGTTCCCAGCACGCCATCGCGGCCCGTTACCGCCCGCGCTATCAGTGCCGTGCCCAGCGCACCACTCACGACACGGCCCATACCACTTTCCGTCCGCCGGGCGTGGCGCAGAGCCAATAGGCCAGCACCGAGCACCAGCCAGTGCTCTCCCGTGAATCCCTTGCGAGAGTCATCCCACTTGCGCAGGTCCTGGATCTTTTCTGAAATCGCCATTCATTGCTCCTGTTTCTTCAGAGCTTGCATGGTGCCCCGCCAGCGGGCTGCAGGCTGTCGGTCCCTGAGCAAGATTCCGGTGGCGAGAGTCCTACGGGCGCGTTGTGGGGGGCCAGCCCTGTAGTCCAGCTCAATGCGCTCCCACTGGGGGGCTTGCTTCTGTTCCTTGCTCATCCTGCCGAACGTGGCAGGCTTGGGACGGCACCGTCATCTCTGCGAGGCGGCTCGTCGTAGGCTGTCGCACAATGCGCCCGATCGTCTGGTAGCCTGTATGCGAACGGGGCGATATGCGCCCCCTAGAAAGGACCTGCATGCTTTCCAGAATTTGCACAGCTGCATTTGTCGCCTGCCTCACGGTCGTGCAAGTGCCAGCGATGGCTCAGGCGGATGTTCCCTCTACTGCGGTGAACTTCAAGAAAGGCACGTCGAGCGCCACCGTCCAGGGCAAGCTCCAAGGCAACAAGGTGGAGACGCGCGACTACGTGGTCCGCGCGGGCGCCGGGCAGACGATGACCGTGCAGATGGAGACAAAATCCACCTCGACCTACTTCAACGTGCTCCCACCTGGCAGCGATGAAGCGCTGTTCCGCGGCGAAATGGCAGACGGGCCCACTTGGACCGGCGCCTTGCCCGCCAGCGGTGACTACCGTGTGCGAGTCTTCCTCAATCGTGCGGCCGCCCGGCAGGGCAAGTCGTCCGCGTACACGCTCAAAATTTCAGTCGTGAATTGAAGTGGCGCCGCGCCCGCAGACAGCGCGGGCGCAGCACTATCTGCGTATGAAAAACCTTCCTCGCATTGCACTGGCGGCTCTGCTCGCTCTGCCGATCGCCTCCTTTGCCCAGTCGAGCGTGCAGGTAGGGTTCTCACCCGAAGGTTCCGCCCGCAAGTTGGTGCTGGACACAATCGCCAGCGCCAAGACAAGCGTTCAGGTGCTGGCCTACGCCTTCCAGGCTCCTGACATTGCACAGGCACTTGTGGCTGCTCATCAGCGCGGCGTGGACGTGCGCGCAAAGCGTTCAAGGCTGGCGCGCGAGCGGCCGGCTACAGCCATGCCCGGCTGCATGACCTGCGGCACAGCACAGCCAGCGAGATGATCAACGCCGGCGTGGATCTGTACACCATGGGCGGCGTGCTGGTGCACAAGTCTGCCGTGAGCACGAAGCGGTACAGCCATCTGGCTACGAAGACGCTGAAAAGTGCTGTTGCGTTGGTTGGCAAAAAACCCCGCACAACGGCCAAGAAAAAAGCGGCCTGAACGCCACTCTTGCTACTTCTTCGATAGCAAAGAAAAAAGGCCCCGTATTGCTACGGGGCCTTGTGTTCTTTGGTGGGTCCTGCGAGATTCGCACTCGCGACCAACGGATTAAAAGTCCGATCTATCGAAATAGGCATAAAAGAAAATACCGTTCGTATCAACCACTTGCAACGATAGCCACTCATCTGGTGTTTTCGAAATCATGCCTTTTCACCCTATTTCACCCTATTTCAGCCTATTTCTGGCAGGTTTTGGTCATAGCACACCGCCTGCCTGAACCCTCCACTATCAGCGCATCGCCGGTGTCAGAAATCTCCACTTTGGTCTAACCCAGCACGGCATAGATCATGGCTTGCGGCGGGGGACCAGTTGAATGGGCTCCGTGCCATGCTCACGCCGCGGCGAGATCCAGTAGACCCACAGCCCCCGGACCCACGCGCCAGCATAGATGATCGACACGGCGAAGATGCCCCACTGCTCGGCCTGCCAGCTGGCATAAAACCAGAACGGCTGCCCCAGCATTCCGAACACCGGCGCCCATTTGCGCCAGCTCTCTCCCCGGGCTTGGGAGAGCCAAGCTGCCAGGGACCCCAGCAGGGCAATTGCGATCTGATCGAACGTCATTTCTACATATTATGTAAAACCAGAAACCTATTCAGGTCCAGTTTTACCCTAAAAAATAAAAGCCTTTCGGCACGCTGCTTACACATTAAATAATCATTGGCCTATTTGACTACAGCAGAAAATTAGGAAAAGGAACATCGTTAGACCTCAGGAGCCGATCTTGGCTTTTGATAACCAAGGAGCTCTTCATGGCCGTTTTCCAAAATACCCCTGGCAACAACCAGCAACAAGGCAACAAGCCGCAACCCTCGCAGCAGGAGCAAAGCCGACCTCTGAAAGAGGGATCGCACGCGCCCGAGCAGCAAAAAAAGCGGTCTGAGCAAGAACAGGCTCAGCAATAAATCTGCTGGATAAAAATCCAAAGGGCCAACAGGCCCTTTTTTCTTCAGCGAGCAGGCAAGCCGCATTGAAAGTCACCGCATGAACACCGGAGACAAGGCACGTATATGAAATTCGATGACTGGGCAAAAGCTCTACCAGATGAGATACGCACAACCCTAACCGTTTCGGAAGCATGGAATGCAGGGGCCTTATCTATGCTGGAGACATTAATAAAGCTGGGCCATATCGGCGAAGGATACGCGGAGAAAGCTAGAAACGACGTGAAGGATCTTCTAGGAGGTCTGACCTGCAGGGCCGAGTGGGTAGATGAAGCATGGCTCCAGTGTTCACCCGTATCGCGCTCTGGGCAAACCCTGGGCATGGACCGGACGGCTGAACATTAAACCGGCCGCTGCCGCACCTCTGCGCGCCAAGGAGTCAGCCCCTTGGGTTGCAATGACTTGCCCTCAGCTGCAGCGATATGAAGATAGTTGCTCCCCGTCAACGCCCGAGCCTCCTGTGACAGCCGCTCACGAACATCAACAGATTCAGCACGCAACATGTTAATGACCAGCTTGTTCACTTTGAACTCACGACAACAGGGACACACAAAATGCGTCCACTTGGCATAGTTTTCCAAGTAGGCTGTACTGGTCAGGCTGCACAGAGGACAGGGAGCTTGGATGGAATTTTTCATGTTTTCTACTCCCAAAAAGTGCTGAACATGTGGTTGACGTTGTGAGCTGCTGCCGGTTTTGATGACCTCTTGTTAAGGTGGAAGATGAAACCGGCAGCAGCCCAGACCTCTATTCCTCAATTGGGGACAAAACGAAGCCGCGCTACTTTTACAATAGCGCGGCTTCCGCGTTTTTGTTGGTGAGTCCTTCGAGATTTGAACTTGCGATCAACAGATTAGAAATCCGTTCCGCTGAAATAGATAAAAAAGAAAACACATTCTCAATCATCCACGCCTCTGGTGTTTTCGAAATCATGCCTCTTTCACCCTATTTCTGCATACTTTTGACAGGTTTCGGTCATGGCCCAGATCCTTTGTGATTCATCAGACATCCACTTCAGGTAGGCACGACAACAATGGCTATGAATTGGCGATAACGATTCAAGCCTACGGCCTTCGCCAAAATTGTCAGATGATGGTCATCCTGTCAAATACTTGGCGGACACCCGGGCTTCCCCAGGCAGAATGAACTATGAGATCACGCTCCGTCCAACTACGGACGGTCCCTGTTAACGTCACATCGCCACCCGTGACATCAACAACAATCGTTTTCGTATCAGAAGTCGCACGACGCTTGATGGCATCCTCGATTTCTGACTTTACGACGATGGCTGAAGCCCTGGGTTTGATGGAAATTTGGTTGCTCACACCGCGCACTCCCGGCAAGAGGCGCACTCTGTCGGCAGCATCGCTACGCTGATAGTTCCAAACCACTTCCCCAGACAAGGTAATCCAACCATCTTCTACAAGGACCTGAACGGTGTCGATAGGAACCGAATTCGTCCAGCTAAGCACGTTTCGCGCGGATGCTGCGATATCGGTATCAGTCCTCTTTCCCATTTGCGACAACTTGACAGTCATGTCGATCGCCAAGGCTCTAACACCTACCACACGTTGCACGGCCCTTTCAGCTCCCCATTTTTCCAAATAGCTACTGACCTCTCCAGCCAAAGTGACAACTCCATCCTTGACCTCTACACCAATCTGGGATGCGTGCACAGAAGGCTCCCACTTCAACTCCGCCATTACATCTTGCTGTAATTGTGTGTCAGTTTTCATGGTAATTCCTAGATGCTTCAACAATCAGAATAATATGTCTAACCTAAAATCATGTCTGTGCGCCAGCACACACTTGAAATATTTCCAGAGAAATTTCTGCATCAATGGTTTCATGGTCAAAAAAAAGCCACTGTACGTTCGCGTACAGACAGCGCTACTTGATAAGTATAAAAGCGATAAAACGTACACCAAACATCCAACACCCGATGTGGTACGTTTTGGAGAACCTCATCATGAAAAATCAACATTCACACCATTTTCTTGCCGTTCTGGCATTAGCCGCTGTCCTAGCTTCTGCTGCAACAGCAAGGGCACAAATTGCAGGATCAACTACCACAATGGATGTTAAGACCTCCCAAACCACCAGCGCCGCCGTGGGATGGAGCGCAAAGAAATCATTGATAGGGAAGTTTATATTTAACGACACTGGGGAAAAAGTTGGCAGAGTAGATGATCTTATTATTTCACCTGACAAGAATGTGACTTATGCCATCGTGAGTGCCGGAGGGTTTGTCGGAATAGGACAACATGATGTGGCCATTCCAATCCGTGAAATTAATGAAATATCAGGAAAACTGATTATCATGGGGGCTACAAAACAAAGTGTAAAGGACATGCCAGCATTCACCTATACCAACGAGGCGATGGTTCGCGAGCAGTTCTTAGCAAATGCCGGAAAGGAGATATCCAAAGGGAAGGCAGCGGTATCAGAACTTGAGAAGAAATATGACTTGGCAAGCTCCGATGCCAAAGTAAATATTCAGATGCACATTAATAGAATGCATACCGAGATTAAATCCGCAGATGAGAAGATGAATGAAATGCGTCACTCTGGCGTAAAAAACTGGAGAGATTTTGAGGCGGGCGTAGTTGCGGCGATCGATCGAATAAAAAAATCCATGGCATTATCCGAAGGCTGATAAAGCTTAATGGAAATTTATTCCACACTAGAGAAGCCATGAAAATAATCACTACATCCCACACGACAACACGCTGCCGCATACTGCCTGGCGCTCCTCGCGTTGACGAAAAGATGCCTATGAAGTCATTCCACTATCGAACGCATCCTGAGCGCCATGAACCGCTCAGGTAGGTTGGCTGCGCGCTGCAGTGCTGGGCACCAACGACGGCATCATCTCGACGGCGAGCCTTGTCGTGTTCTGGCAGGTCGCCTCTACGGGAACACGCGCGGCGCCAACGGCCAGAGCAACGCCCACCACGAGAACCTTAAGCGGATCCACATCAGCGAGAGCGAGTTCAAAGCCCGGGTTCAGCGCGGAGAGGATGCTGATGGAGTGTTGGCAGATGTGCCGCTGGCCAGGGCTCAGGGCGCAGCGAAGGCTCTGGACAAGAAGATCTCGGACCTTCGAAAGTTCCGACAAACGCTACAGACCGCAGATGTCCCGGACAAACGCGAACAGGTAAACACCGTGAGAGTTTCCTGATGATTTCCTGATAACCGGAAGCACAGGGAGTGCCTTGCGCCCTCTTCTAATGTCCTTCGACGCCATGAAACGCTACTACATATAGGTAATTATTGTTACGCAAACGGTTTTACCGCGCAAATCAGAGTAGTGTGAAAAGTCAGTCATCTTTGACCAACGATCCAAACCGGAGGTTCACATGAAATTAAGAAAAAAATCTGATTCAATCATCCACATCGAAAGTTTTTCTCTACCTGATGTTGATAGCCATTCCGTATCAAGAGATGATTACTCCCACACTCCTGATCCACCGCACAAAATAATGCGCAGCTGGTGGAATACAGCATCTCTGGTCGCTCTTAAATCTGCCATATTGCGCGAACGACAGATATGCCCGCCCGCTCTAAATGGCTTGCACACTGGAGGCCAATATGTTCTTACTCCCTCGTACCCCTTTTGAAAAATTCTGGGATTCTATAAAAACCGTATTTTCTCCCAAAGCTCACCTAGATCCCATGGAAACCACTGAGCAAGATTACCCCTTGTCTAAAGAAGATATATTAATATACGAAGAAGAGCTTCAAAACAATCTCAACACCCCGTCGTACAGCCAAGCATCTTCTCAGCATGAACACATCAATAGGCACAATGCACATATAGAGGGACGCGAGGATAAATATCACAGACCGATATAATGATAATCGTAGAAAAGCCCGCTGAATGCGGGCTCTTCTTCATCCATCTGAACCACTCTGTTTTTATAATCTCTCCCCTAAACCTCTTCATAGAGGCCTTTTTGGGATCGCACTTCCCCGCAAGGCTGTTACGTACAGCTCGCAAAAGCAGCCGTGATCATCTACCAGGGAACAAGCGTAACCAGAAGAGCAACAAGTACCACAGCGATGCCGATGTAGAGTGTCCTGCGCGTAGAAAACCTGTTACGAGAAGAGGATGTGGGCACTTGGCCAGGGGATTTTTTACCAGGTGTGGTCATTAACACAGCATGAGCTTCTGTACTGGTGAGCGCTGTAAGACAAATGCAATTCAACATCTAGGCCCATTAGCCATTTCACATCTATCACAAGCATTGTGGTTATTGCATGCACCAGAAAAGGGATTTTTTTGGCAACATGTCATTTATACGACAAAACGGCGAGAGTCTGAGTGTTTTAAACGCAGACGAGCCTATGCCGTAAACCTGCTAAGGCTCGCGCGAATGCGATTTTTGGTGGACACATCCCAAGGATCGTCTACCTCTATCACTAGCATGTGATATGGGGACTCACAGCGTGCGGCTAGACTTGCGATCGCAGGCGCTTCATATACAGAAATTCCAAGCATCTCGCCACGGCGTGCCAGCAGCACCATGCTTGCATGCCAAACGTGCAATGCCCCTAGCTCGGTCTCACTTATTCTTTGATCCATAACATTTTCTCCCGAATTTCAAATTAAGGAACGCCTCTGGAGGAAACGAAATTGCCAATGAGCAGTTTCATTGGGCGCCTATTTTTGTTCCTTTGGAAGCTGTATTACATCCGCGTACACATATCGAGAAGCATGAGCACAGCACGTGCAGCACGCTGTCTTGGTACCTTCTCGCGCAGCCAAGCCAGCCTGCGGCCTGGAGATAGCGCAAGGTCCGGAAGCAGCGTCTTATAAGAACGGCCAACAGTTAAGCAACGACCGGCCCATACACCACGCAAGGGGGTGCGCGCCAAGTCTAGGCGGCTCCCCAAGCCCCGGGATGCGAGACTGCCAGGGGTCTTTTTCCTTCATAACAGCCCCCGAGATGGATCGTTTGCAAAGACCGCGAGCAGTTCCTGACATTTCCTGAGGGCATGGATGCAGGGCGCGAGACGCGCCCTCTCGCGACGGGCTTCGCTGCCCTGATCCGCTTCTCCATATAGGTAATTGTTGTTACCCAAACGGTTTTCCGCTGGAAATCAGAGTAGTGTGAAAAAAGTTGGTCATTTTCGGTCAACACACAGGACCGGAGGTCCACATGAAATTCAAAGACACAAAAGGTCCATTTAGCCGCCAAAATAAATATTCTCTTCCAGATGTTGATAGTCATGCTGTATCTAACGATGACTATTTCCGCACGCCTGACCCACCACGCAAGAAAAAAATCAGCGATTGGGACACAGAATTTACTATAAATTTGGATTCTGCTGAACTGCGGGACACACCTCCTCCCTACCTCAACGGAAGATAATTGGAGTTTAATATGCTTTCACAACCTCGCACCCCATGGGAAGTCTTTTGGGATTCCGTCAAGAGTATCTTTTCTCCAGGTGTTCAGATAGAAGCACTTGATAGCAAAAGAAAGAATGACCCTTTATCCAGAGAGGAACGAAGGATCTATGAAGAAGAAAAGCAAATAAATCGAGATGCTTAGCTAGGCAAACCTTCGTCAACCAAATTAAAGCCACTCAACAGTGGCTTTTTTTCCGTGCGTGAGCACAGCGCGTGAAGTGCGCTGTCCTGATCTCTCCTTCTTCAAAAAGCCAGCCACAGAGCTGGCTTTCTGTGTTCTGGACCAGCATGAGCCAAGTCACTCCCCCCGCATTGCGCCCTCAGGCAAATTGGACTACCGGCTCAGCCGATTCCGGATTCCATCGGCCAGGTGCGCGCCAATCGGGAGAAGTCCCTGTTCTCGCATATGGAACTTTGCCCGGGAACAGGGCCTCACGAAGGCCTCCAACCCCTGCGCAGGCGTGCGAGGCTTCCGGGAGGATGGGCGGGATGTCGTAGTCGGCGACGACCTGATGGCTCGGCTGCTGGAGAAGGCCGCAGTATCCCTGCGGTTCGCTGTCCACTTGGCGCTCCTCACTGGCCAGCGCCCGGCCGACGTGCTTCGCATGAGCACCGACCACATTGCCGGCGGCATGCTCCACGTCCGCCAGGGCAAGACAGCCAAGCTGCGCATCGAGGTAACAGGCGCACTTCAGGAGCTGCTGGCCGAGATCCAGGCGTACAAAGTCCAGGTCAAAGCGGACACCGCGCAGCTGCTTGTGAACGAGGCGGGTCAGCCGCTGACAAAGAACATGCTCCGCGACCGCTTCGACGCCGCTCGGGATGCCGCCGGCATTCCCAAGGCGCAATTCCAGTTTCGGGACCTGCGCTCCACGGCCGCCACCACTGTGGATGACGACGGCGGGATACGCCATGCCCAGGCGCTGCTGGGGCATACAACGGAGGGCATGACAGCGCAGTACATCCGCCACAAGTTGGGCAAGAAGGTGAAGCCCGTGCGGTGAATTGCGGAACACGCCCAGAATTGCGGAACACGGGCCGCAAATCTCTGTTCCGTTTTGCTACTTCTTCGATAGCAAAGAAAAAAGGCCCCGTATCGCTACGGGGCCTTGTGTTCTTTGGTGGGTCCTGCGAGATTCGAACTCGCGACCAACGGATTAAAAGTCCGCTGCTCTACCGACTGAGCTAAAGACCCAAACCACGCTTTGCATGCATCAGATGCTGCTTAGCGAAGACATAGATTCTAGCACCAAAATTTACGCTTCAATTCTTGATGCGGCTCAGTTGATCGATGACCCAGCCTGCGGCGCACTGGCCGAAGGTGGCGGTGACGGCCACTACCGAGCCGTAGCCGTGGCAGTTGAGCGTGCCGTCGCCTTCGATGGCGCAAGAGGCATCGGGCGGGGCGACAGCCTCGCGGCTGAAGACGCAGGCGATGCCGATGCGCTTGCCTTCCTTGGGTGCACCGTGCTCGCGGCGCAGGCGGTAGCGCAGTTGGGCCAGCAGCGGGTCGTGCGTGGTGGCGCTGAGGTCGTCGATATCGACCTTGTGAGCCAGGCGCTTGCCGCCCGCTGCACCCACCGAGATGAAGCATTGCCGCGTGGCGCGCGCATGAGCGGCCATGGCGGTCTTGGCCTTGACCTGGTCGCAGGCGTCGATGACGGCGTCGGCGCCCGGGGGCAGCAGGCGCAGCCAGTTGTCCGGATCAACGAAGTCGTCGATGCAGTGCACGCGGCAGGCGGGGTTGATCTGGGCGATGCGCTCGCGCATGGCTTCGATCTTGGCCTGGCCCACGGTGGTGGTGAGTGCATGGATCTGGCGGTTGATGTTGGACTCGGCAACATGGTCCATGTCGATCAGGGTGAGTTCACCCACACCGCTGCGCGCCAGCGCCTCGGCGGTCCAGGAGCCCACGCCGCCGATGCCCACCACGACGACGTGCGCGGCGCGGATGCGCGCGGCGCCCGGCAAGCCATACAGGCGCTCCAGGCCGCCGAAGCGGCGCTGCAGGTCGGCATCAGAAAAAACAGCGCCTGCTTCAGGCGCTGTCTTGTCTTCTTCCGGGAGGGATGAAGAGCCCGTGTCGTTCATCACTTGAGGCTGGCGAGACGGTTCTTGGCCGCAGCCGTGGCTTCGGCGTTGGGATAGGCCTTGATCAGGTCTTCCAGCGTCTTTCGCGCGCCCTTGGTGTCCTTCATCTCGATCTGGCAGTTGGCGATGGACAGTGCCGCCTCCGGCGCCCGGCCGTGCATGGGGGCTGCCGCCAGCAGCGCGCGGAAGTTGGTGATCGCGTCCTTGTAGTTGCGATTGGCGTACTGCGCGTTGCCCAACCAAAAGCGTGCCGAGGGCACATAGCCGCTCTTGGGCCACTGGTTCAGGAAAGACGAGAACGCCGTGCCGGCTTCGGCAAAGCTGCCTGCGCGGAACTGTGCCAGCGCGGCTTCAAAGTCGCGCTTCTCTGCCGGGTCGGCCGCGAATTCCTGGCCGTCCACCGTCACCGTGACGGGCTCGAACTGGCGCAGGCGCTCGTCCACGCCCTTGGCGATGTCGCGCTGGCCGCGCTGCAGCTCGGCCACATCGCGCAGCAGCTGCTCGTTCTGGCCGCGCAGCTTGGCTTGCTCGGACTTGAGCTGCTCGATCTGCGACTGCAGTTCGAGCAGGCCACGGCGCGTTTGCGAGCTTTCCTCGGTCATGCGCTGCTGCGACTGCTGCATGCTGTCGACGCGCTGGCGCATTTCCAGGATGGCGCGGCGCGCCTCGTCATCGCCGAACAGTGCGGCATGGCCGCTGGCGGCGTAGCCGGCCATCAGGCCGGCCGCCAGCAGCGTGCGCAGCGCGGTGCGATGCAGGATCGGGGAGCGCTGCATGTTCATCAACGGTAGGACAGTTCAGCGCGGCGGTTTTGCGCGTAGGCGTCTTCGGAATGGCCTTCGGAGGCAGGCTTTTCCTTGCCATAGCTCACGGCTTCCATTTGCGCGTCGCTGACGCCCAGCAGGCCCAGCGAGCGGCGCACAGCTTCGGCGCGCTTTTGGCCCAGGGCCAGGTTGTATTCGCGGCCGCCGCGCTCGTCGGTGTGGCCTTCGATCTGGACCTTGCGAGCGGAAGATGCCTTCAGGAAGCGTGCATGGGCTTCGATCTGAGGCTGGGCGTCGGCCTTGACGACGTAGCTGTCGAAGTCGAAGTAGACGACGCGGCTGACGCCCTGGGGACCTGCCTTATCGGCGGCCGAGCCGGTCAGGTCCACGCCCGAGATGCCGCTTTGCGAGGTGCTGCCGGTGCCGGCACCGCTGCCCTGGCCCGTGCTGGTGGCGCCCGCGTCGGTGACCGGGGTTTCGTCAAGCTTGACGCCCGAGCTGCAACCTGCCATGAGTGCGGTGACTGCAAGTGCCAGGGAAAGTCGTTTGATGGTGATCATGAAAAATCTCCGTATGTCCGGGTGGACTTCGTGCTGAGTTGACTGATTGACTGAAAAGAAATCGAGGAAGCCGGATATCACTGGCGCTGGAACGGACCCCAGTCGGGCTCGCGGATGTCACCGCCCTGCCCTGCCAGCCGCGCCTTGATCTTGCCGTCGAGCGTGGTGGTCATCAGGGATTCGCGGCCCTGCTGCAGGGTGGCGTAGACGATCAGGCGGCTGTTCGGGGCGAAGCTGGGGCTTTCGTCGGCCGTGGTGTCGGTGATGGCATTCACTGTGCCGGTGCCCAGGTCCATGACGTGGAGCTTGAAGCCGCCGCCCACGCGCGAGACGTAGGCAAGCCACTTTCCATCGGGGCTGACGCTGGGCGAGATGTTGTAGTTGCCGGTGAAGGTGACGCGTTCCGCACTGCCGCCGGAGGCCGGCACCTTGTAGATCTGCGGAGCACCGCCACGGTCGCTGACGAAGTAGATGGAGCGGCCATCGCTGGAGAAGTTCGGCTCGGTGTCGATGCCGCTGCTTTGCATCAGTCGCCGCGGCTCGCCGCCCTGGGCACTGATCAGGTACAGCTGCGAGCCGCCGTCGCGGCTGAGCGTGACGGCCAGGGAGTTGCCGTCAGGCGACCAGGCCGGTGCGCTGTTGGAACCCCGGAAGTTGGCAACCAGGCGGCGGCGGCCACTGGCCACATCGTGCACATAGACCACGGGCTTGCGCGACTCGAAGGACACGTAGGCCAGTTGGGTGCCGGTGGGCGACCAGGCGGGCGAGATGATGGGCTCCGGGCTGGACAGGGCCGACTGGGCGTTCTCGCCATCGGCATCGGCCACCCACAGGCGGTAGTTGCTGCCCGCCTTGGTCACGTAGGCAATGCGCGTGGAGAACACGCCCTTCTCGCCCGTGAGTTTTTCGTAGATGTAGTCGGAGATGCGGTGGGCCACCAGGCGCAGGTCGCCCGTGGTGACGGCAAAGCCCTGGCCGCCCAGGTCCTGGCCCTTGACCACGTCCCAAAGGCGAAAGCGCACGTCGTAGCGGCCATCGGCCAGGCGCGTGATGCTGCCTACGGCCAGCGAGTCAGCGCTCTTTTGGCGCCACATGGCAACGTCGGGGCGCGAGGTTTCGTCCAGTTGCACGCCGGCCGTGTCCACGGCGCGGAACTGACCGCTGCGCTCCAGGTCAGCCTGGATGATGGCCGAGATCTTCTGGGGCGCCTGCCCTTCTCCCTTGAATGCTGCAATGGCGATGGGCAACTGGGTCAGGCCCACGCCCGTCACTTCGACGCGGAACTGGGCCAGCGCGGGAATTGCGGGGGTTGAGGCGAGAGCGGCCAGCAGGGTTCGGCGCGAAGTGCGCGGCACGGCCGCCAGGGAGGAGGGAGAAAGGAGTCGGTCAATAGTCATTGGCATTCATCAATATCTACGGGAAGACCCCGGTACTTGCACAGGTGCGAATGTTACACACACTGGATGCGTCACGATGTAAGAACGTGCACTGTAGGGTCTGTCGGCCCAGGCTTTCTCGATCCCCGGCAGCCGCATCAGTTCCCCATGAGGCAGCCCCAGGCAAGCCCGCCGTAAAATCCGCGCTTCATGCAAGCACCATCCTCACCGCCGCCGGCCCCTGCGCCGTCCGCCGCACCGGCGGCCCTTGATCTCGCCAGCACCCTGACCCTGTCGCAGCGCCTCAAGCGCCTGTCACCCTACTTTGGTGGCCAGCGCCTGGCCTGGACGCTTGCCGTGGCTGCCACGCTGGTGGGCGCGGTCACCGAGCCATTGATCCCTGCCCTGCTGCAGCCGCTGCTGGACAGCGGCTTCACCGACGGCACGCTGCCGCTGTGGTCGGTGCCGCTGGCCATCATCGGCGTGTTCCTGGTGCGGGGCCTGTCGCAGTTCGTGGGCCAGTACGCGCTGGCGCGCATTGCCAACGAGGGCATGCTGGCGCTGCGCAAGCGCCTGTTCGAGCGGCTGCTGGCGGCCGATATGGCGCTGTTCTCGCGCCAGTCGGCCTCATCGCTGTCCAACACCGTGGTCTATGAGGTACAGACCGGCTCCACGCTTCTGGTGCAGGCCATGCTGGGCATCTCGCGCGACGGTTTCACGCTGGTGGCGCTGCTGGGCTACCTGCTGTATCTGAACTGGCAGCTGACGCTGGTGGTGGCGGCCGTGGTGCCGGGCGTGGCCTGGATCATGAAGACGCTGTCGCGCCGCCTGTACCGCATCACCAAGATCAGCCAGGAGGCCACCGATTCCCTGGCCTATGTGGTGGAAGAGAACGTTCTGGCCCACCGCATGGTACGTCTGCATGGCGCGCAACAGGGCCAGCAAAAGCGCTTTGGCGGCCTGAGCGGGCAGCTGCGCAAGCTGGCCATCAAGGCCACCATCGCCTCGGCGGCCATGACGCCGCTGACCCAGTTGCTGGCCGCCGCCGCCCTGTCGGCCGTGATCTGCATTGCGCTGTGGCAAAGCCGGGGCACGGGCGCCGCTGCGGCCAATGTGCAGGATGTGACGGTGGGCAGCTTTGCGGCCTTCATCACGGCCATGCTGATGCTGATTGCCCCTATCCGACGCCTGGCCGATGTGGCCAACCCCATCACGCGTGGCGTGGCGGCGCTGGAGCGGGGCCTGCATCTGCTGGAGGGCTCGGGCGACGAGACCGGCGGCACGCAGGTGCCCGGCAAGGCGCGTGGCGAGATCGAGTTGCGCGACGTGTCCGTGCAGTTTGGCGAGGACAAGGCACCCGCACTGAGCCATGTGGACTTGCGCGTGCGCCCGGGCGAGGTGGTGGCCCTGGTCGGCCCCTCCGGCGCGGGCAAGACCACGCTGGTGAACCTGCTGCCACGCTTTTTGCAGCCCACGGGCGGCCAGTTGCTGCTGGACGGCACGCCCCTGCCCGAATGGGATCTGGCCGCGCTGCGCCAGCAGTTCGCCATGGTCAGCCAGGACGTCGTGATGTTCAACGACACCATTGCCGCCAACGTGGCGCTGGGCGGGGTGGAAGACGAGGCCCAGCTGTGGGCTGCGCTGGATGCCGCCAATCTGGGCTCCCATGTGCGCGGCCTGTCCAACGGACTGCAGACGGTGGTGGGCCACAACGCCAGCCAGCTGTCGGGGGGCCAGCGCCAGCGGCTGGCGATTGCACGGGCGCTGTACAAGGATGCGCCCATCCTGATCCTGGACGAGGCCACCTCGGCCCTGGACAACGAATCCGAGCGCCTGGTGCAGGAGGCGCTGACGCGGCTGATGCAGGGTCGCACGACCCTGGTCATCGCCCACCGGCTCTCGACCATCGAGCATGCCGACCGTGTGGTGGTGATGGAGCGCGGCCGCATTGCCGAGCAGGGAACGCATGCCGAGCTGCTGGCGCGGGACGGCCTGTACGCCCGATTGAGCAGGAATCACACAACCTGAGCTGGACAGCAGCGGCACCGGCAGTGCCACCCACCTGGCTTGCTGCTACCAGCTTCCGCGCGAAGGCTGGGTCTTGCGCTCGGCCTTGATGGCCTTGGTGAGTTTGTCCACCATGTACTGGCGGTCCACCTGCCGGGCAAAGTCGGCTGCGGTGAAGCCACGCTGGTTGCGCAGGACGACGTCGGCGCCCTCCTTGATCAGCAGGTCCACCACGGCTTCGCTGCTGTATTGGGCGGCCAGCATCAGCGGGGTGGTGCCGTTGGGCGAGTCGGCGTCGATGTAGGCGCTGTTGTCCAGCAGCAGCTTGACGATGTCCAGCGTCTTGGGCAGGTCGGCCGAGGTGGCGTAGTGCAGCGGCGTCCAGCCGGGGCGGTTGACATCGGCGCCCCGGCGTATGAGTTCCTTTGCCAGGTCAAGGTGGCCCTTGATGCAGGCCATCATCAGCGGCGTTTCGCCCTGCTGGGAGGCCTCGTTGACCTTGATGCCCGGGGATTTGAGCAGCACGTCGAACACGCCCAGCGAGCCTTGGTGCAAGGCAGCCACCAGGCCCGGGCGGCCGCGCGTGTCGCGGGTGTTGGGGTCGAA
The DNA here is from genome assembly GCF_020523835.1 of Delftia sp. Lp-1. Lineage (NCBI taxonomy): Bacteria > Pseudomonadati > Pseudomonadota > Betaproteobacteria > Burkholderiales > Comamonadaceae > Delftia > Delftia sp. Lp-1. Next base: position 2,885,579 of record NZ_JAJALJ010000001.1, read on the forward strand.
GCCGCGAAAGATCAGGTTGACCATGGCGCGCTCGTTGTCGCTGATGATGGCGCGCACGTAGTCGTCGTACTGGCTGGCATGCGCCAGCCCGCCGCTGGCTGCGGCCAGGGCTACCGCGGCCTGGCCGGCCCGGGCCAGCCAGTGGCGCCGGTCCACGCCCACGCGGCCACTGGCCGCAGCATTCAGTCGCATGCGACAACCCCCTTGAACAGCTGGTCGAAATTGGCACTGGTCAGGGCCGCCACGTCCTCCACGGCCATGCCGCGCACCTGCGCAATCTGCTGTGCCACGTAAGGCACGTAGGACGGATTGTTGGTCTTGCCGCGATAGGGAACGGGCGCCAGGTAGGGGCTGTCGGTCTCGATCAGCAGGCGGTCGGCCGGCACGAAGGCGGCCACGTCGCGCAGGTGCTGGGCGTTCTTGAAGGTAACGATGCCTGACATGGAGATGTAGTAGCCCAGGTCCAGCGCCGCACGCGCGACCTCCATGGTTTCGGTGAAGCAGTGGAACACGCCGCCAGCCTGGCCTGCCGAGCCGTCCTCGCCTTCTTCGCGCAGGATGGCCAGCGTGTCATCAGAGGCGCTGCGCGTATGGATGACCAGGGGCTTTTGTGTCTGGCGCGCAGCGCGGATGTGCACGCGAAAGCGCTCACGCTGCCACTCCAGGTCGGCAATGGTGCGCCCGCCCTTGCGGTCTTCCATGCCGTAGTAGTCCAGGCCCGTTTCGCCGATGGCCACCACGCGCGCCAGGGCGGCGCGCTCGACTAGGTCGGCCACGCTGGGCTCGGTCATGTGTTCCGTATCGGGGTGCACGCCCACCGTGGCCCAGAAATTGTCGTGGTCCAGCGCCAGCTGGTGCACATCGCCGAATTCCTCCATCGTGGTGCAGATGCACAGCGCACGCGTGACGCGCGCGGCCGCCATGGCCTCGCGGATCTCGGGCAGGCGGCTTTGCAGCTCGGGGAAATTCAGATGGCAGTGGGAATCGGTAAACATGGAATCTCGTGGTTCAGAAACAGGCATGCCGACCGGAGAGCATTTCCTCCGTGTCGGCATGCGGGCAGAGGCAGGTGCAGGACTCAGACCGTCTGCGTGGCCTTGTCCGAGGCCAGGGCCGAGCCCAGGATGTTCTCGATCTTGGCCTTGAGCTCGGCGGACTTCTCGTCCTTGGGGAACTGTATGCCTATGCCCTGCGTGCGGTTGCCCGAGGCGCGCGCGGGCGTGATCCACGCCACGCGGCCGGCCACGGGATAGCGCTGCGGCTCGTCGGGCAGGGTCAGCAGCACGTAGACATCATCGCCAAGACGGTACTCACGCTGCGTGGGCACGAAAACGCCCCCTTCGGCGAACATGGGAATGTAGGCGGCGTACAGCGCGGCCTTTTCCTTGATCGCCAGTTGCATCACGCTGGGACGGGGTGTGGTGGGTGCGGTGCTCATGGATGGTTTGCAGACATTGGTTCGGTGAGCGGCCGGCGCGATCGGCACCGGGCCCAGGGCAGTAGGTTAACAGGACGGGCTTTCATGTGGCGAAAAGCACCCAGCTGCGCTGCTGCACTGCCGCCACGCCCCCTCCCCGCGCCTCATCCCCGGCGCTGGCGGGCAGGCTGGCCGGACATGAGCACGCGCCGGGCCTCGGCGGCCAGGGCCTCGGTCATGAGTCCGGCGTTGAAGGGGTGGTCCGCCGTGCGCGCAGCCTGGGCCAGGGCGCGTGACCATTCGGCCAGCAGGCCCATGTCCAGCGGCCGCGAAGGCAGGTCGGCCGGCGTGAAGTAGCGCGGCGCGGCGCCTGCGGCCAGGGCCATCAGGTCGTGGCAGATCTTCTGCAAGGCCTCCACGGCATGGGGCGGAGCATAGGCGGCCAGGGCCGCCACATCGCCCTTGGCCAGCGCGCGCGGCAACTGGGACCAAGCGGCCATGTCCTTGCCGCCACCGCTGTGCGCCAATGCCAGCGCGTCGCCGGGCCGCCCGCCTGCGGCGCGCAGCGCCACTGCGGCAGCTTCCGGGGCCACGCCCTGCTCCTGCAGCCAGGCCAGGGCCTCTTGCTGATCGGGCCAGGCCATGGTGTGGGTCAGGCAACGGCTGCGGATGGTGGGCAGCAGCTGGTGGGCCGCCTCGCTGGCCAGCACGAAGCGGGCATCGCCCGGCGGCTCCTCCAGCGTCTTGAGCAGCGCATTGGCCGTGATGACGTTCATCTGCTCGGCCGGGTAGACCAGCACGGCCTTGCCGCGCCCGCGCGCGCTGGTGCGCTGGCAGAACTCCACGGCGTCGCGCATGGCCTCGACACGGATTTCCTTGCTGGGCTTGCGCTTCTTGTCGTCGATATCGGCCTGGGCCTTCTCGGGCAGCGGCCAGCCCAGCGCCATCATCTGCACCTCGGGCATGAGCACGCACAGATCGGCATGGGCGCGCACGTCGATGGCGTGGCAGCTGCCGCAGTGACCGCAGGCCCCCTGGGGCGACGGCGATTCGCACAGCCAGGCGCGCACCAGCGACAGAGACAGCGCGTACTGGCCCAGGCCGGAAGGTCCCTGCAGCAGCCAGGCGTGGCCGCGCTGGGCCAGCAGGCGCGTGCGTTGCCCGGCGATCCAGGCGGTGTCGGTCTCGGCCGGTTGTGGCAGCGCCTCGCTCATGCCGCACCTGCCTGTCCGCCGACCATGATGGCCAGCCAGCCCCGGCGCACCATGACCTGGGTGATCTGCTGCCAGACCGCATGCCGGCTGGCGTTGGAGTCGATGCGCGCAAAGCGCTGGGGCGCGGCGGCAGCGCGCGCCGCATAGCCCTGGGCCACGCGTGCGAAAAAGCTGCCGGGCTCGGACTCGAAGCGGTCCGGGACACGGGCCGAGGCCAGGCGCTCGGCGGCCACCTCGGCGGGCAGGTCGAACCAGAGCGTCAGGTGGGGCTCGCGCAGCAGATCGGGCTGGGGGGCGGTGCCCGTCTGCACCATGCGCTCCAGCGTGGCCAGCGGCTGCAGGTCAAAGCCCCGGCCCGCACCCTGGTAGGCAAAGGTGGCATCGGTGAAGCGGTCGCAGAGCACGACTTCGCCGCGTGCCAGCGCGGGCTCGATCACCTGCACCAGGTGGTCGCGTCGCGCGGCAAAGGCGATCAGGGCCTCGGTCAGCGGGTCCATGGCGTCGTGCAGCATCAGCGCGCGCAGCTTTTCGGCCAGCGGCGTGCCGCCGGGCTCGCGGGTGAGCGTCACCGTGCGGCCCTGGTCACGGAAAGCCTGGGCCAGCGACGCGATGTGCGAGGACTTGCCGGCGCCATCGATGCCTTCGAAGCTGATGAACAGGCCGGCGGGAGTTGCAGTGGTCATATGGGAAGAGAGGATACGCAAGCGCTGCGCAAAGCGCAGCAGCCCTGGGGGAATATCTCAGGGCTTTTGCCCAGGGCTTTGCTGGCCGCGCTGGTAGCGGTTCACGGCGCGGTTGTGCTCGTCCAGCGAGGCACTGAAATGGCTGGTGCCGTCGCCACGCGCCACAAAGTACAGCGCCTTGGTCTGTCCGGGCTGCACGGCGGCCATGAGGGCGGCCTTGCCGGGCATGGCGATGGGCGTGGGCGGCAGGCCCGCGCGGGTGTAGGTGTTCCAGGGAGTATCGGTCTGCAGGTCGCGGCGGCGCAGGTTGCCGTCAAATTTCTCGCCCAGGCCGTAGATCACGGTGGGATCGGTCTGCAGCAGCATGCCGATGCGCAGGCGGTTGCTGAAGACACCGGCAATCTGTACGCGGTCGGCCGCGCGGCCGGTTTCCTTCTCGACGATGCTGGCCAGGATCAGCGCTTCGTCGGGCGTCTTGAGCGGCGTGTCGGCCGAGCGCAGCGCCCAGACATCGGCCAGGCGCCGGTCCATGGCATGCAGGGCGCGGCGCAGCACGGCCAGGTCGGAGCTGCCCTTGGCATAGGTATAGGTATCGGGGAAAAAGCGGCCCTCGGGTGCTACGCCCGTGCGGCCCAGGGCCTGCATGAGGGCAGCGTCGTCCATGCCTGCGCTTTCCTGGCGCAGGAATTCCTCGCGGGCCAGGGCGGCGCGCACCTGGCGCCAGTTCCAGCCTTCCACCAGGGTCAACGCCTTGAGCGATTCCTCGCCGCGCGCGAGTTTTTGCAGCAGCACATAGGGAGTCAGGCCCGTGGTCAGCTCATAGTTGCCGGCCTTGATCTGCCGGTCCCGCCCCGAGACGCGGAACCAGGCGTACAGCAGCCGCGCATCGGTCTGCACGCCGGCCTTGACCACTTCGCGGGCCACGCCACGCGGCGTGGTGCCGGGCTCGACCTCCAGCTCCAGCGTGGGCTGGGCCAGCGGCAGCGGCTGGTTCAGCCACCACCAGCCGGCACCGGCCAGCACGGCGGCCAGCACCAGCAACATCATCAAAGCGCGAAAGATAAAGCGCACAACCTCGGTCCAAGCAAGCAATAGAGCGGCTGATCATAATTCAGCCATGACCCAGCCTTTACTGAACGGCATTGCTTCCGTTCCCCATCTCGGCGTGATACGCGCCCTCGGCGAAGACGCCGCCCAGTTCCTGCATGGACAGCTGACCAACGACTTCGCGCTGCTGGATCTGCAGCATGCGCGTCTGTCGGCGTTCTGCACGGCCAAGGGCCGCATGCTGGCCAGCTTCATCGGCTTCAAGCGCAGCAAGGACGAGATCCTGCTGCTGTGCGACCGCAGCCTGCTGGCGCCCACGCTCAAGCGCCTGTCCATGTTCGTGCTGCGCGCCAAGTGCAAGCTCAGCGACGCCACGGCCGAATTCACGCTGCACGGGCTGGCTGGCGATGCCGCCGCGCAGGCCCTGGGCCCGGCAGCCGTGCCCTGGACCAAGACCGATGACGGCGACGCCAGCCTGATCGCCCTGTACCCGGCCGCCGGCCAGCCGCGCGCCCTGCGCGTGGCGCCCGTGGGCGCGCCACTGCCCGAAGGCCCTGCACTCAGCGAGGCCGACTGGCTCTGGAGCGAAGTCGCCAGCGGCATTGCCACGCTGTCGGCGCCTGTGGTGGATGCCTTTGTGCCGCAGATGCTCAACTACGAATCGGTGGAAGGCGTGAATTTCAAGAAGGGCTGCTACCCAGGCCAGGAGGTGGTGGCCCGCAGCCAGTTCCGGGGCACGCTCAAGCGCCGCGCCTACCTGGCCCATGCACAGCAGCCGCTGGCCACCGGCATGGAGGTCTTCACGCCCGAGGACCTGGAGCAGGCCACCGGCACCGTGGTCCAGGCCGCCCCTGCGCCCGGCGGGGGCTGGGACGCCATCGTCTCCATGCAGACCAGCTCGGCCGACCAGCCCCTGCTGGCTCATGCCGCCCTGGGCGAAGGCCAGCGCGCCGATGCCGCACAGGCCGTGGCGCTGCAGCTCAAGCCCCTGCCCTACGCGTTGCGCGAGGACATTTGAGATTTGAACCTTGCACCGCCTGAGCTGCCTGCAGCTCAGGCGGTGAGCACTTTCCTCATGGTGATGTGGGGGATGCCGGCCTCTTCATAGGGCTCGCCTTCCGGCGTGAAGCCCGCGCGCAGGTAGAACGACTCGGCATGGCGCTGCGCATGCAGCACGACTTCGCGGTCGCCGCGCTGGCGCGAGGCTTCGACCAGGCTGTCCAGCACGATGCGGCCCCAGCGGCCGCCGCGCACGCTGCGGTCCACGGCCATGCGGCCGATCCTGCCCGCGCCGGGGCTGTCGCTGACCAGGCGGCCGGTGGCGATCGGCTGGCCCAGGCCGTTGTAGACCACGGCGTGGCGGGCCACGGGGTCGAACTCGTCGATCTCGATCTCGCGCGGCACGCCCTGCTCGTGCACGAACACGGCCAGGCGCAGGCGCTCGGCGTCGCGGCCCAGGTCGTTCCAGCTGCCCGATGCCACGCGCACCACGCTCTGGCCGGCCTCATAGGCCGTGAGCACGTCGCGCAGCTGCTGCGGCACGGGCAGCGGCTGGCGCGTGGTGGCATCGGCGAACACATAGACCAGTTCCACGGTATTGAGCAGTTCCATGCCCCGGAAGACGCCGGCCTCGAACAACAGCGAGGTATTGCCCTGCCTGGCACAGCGTATGCCCACATGCAGCACGTCGCCCAGCGTGGCCGATGCGTGATAGGTGGTGGTGGCCTTCTTGACGAACAGCTCGCCGCCCAGGGCCGCGAAGGACGATTCATAGGGCAGGCCCAGCTGGCGCCAGTAGTCGGTGACGGCCACGTCGGCGTACATCAGGTAGTGGGCGTTGAAGACGATCTTCTGGGCGTCCACTTCGGACCAGCGCACTTCGATGCGTTGCAGCGTGCGGAAATCTTGGCGTTGCATGGGGGTGTTTCTCTCCTGTTGTCTTGGGGTGTCTTGGTGTGTTTTTGGTGCGTCTTGGCCTTCAGGCCGCGAAGGCGTCGCTCAAGGCGCGCGCCATGTCGGCATGTGCACGGCGCGCTTCGGCAATGGCACGGCCCATCTTGACGAATTCATGGGTCACGCCCCGGTAGATCTCCAGGTCCACGGGCACGCCGGACATGCGCAGCTTGTCGGCGTATTCCACGCCCTCATCCACCAGCGGGTCGCATTCGGCCAGGCCTATCCAGGCCGGGGCCACGCCGTCCACATCGGGGGCCAGCAGCGGGGCAAAGCGCCAGTCCTCGCGGTCGGCGGGGCTGTTGAGGTACTGGGCGAAGAACCAGGTGATGGCCGGCTCGTCGATCACCAGCCCGTGGGCGAAGCGGCGGTGCGAGTCGGTGTCCTGGTTCGCCGTCGTGCCCGGGTAGATCAGCAGTTGCAGGGCCAGCTTGAGGCCGGTGTCGCGCGCATGGATGGCGCAGGCCGCGGCCAGCGTGCCGCCCGCGCTGTCGCCGCCCACGGCCAGGCGCGCAGGGTCGGCTCCCAGCGAGCCCGCCTGCGCGGCCAGCCACTGCAGCGCGTCCCAGGCGTCGTTGTGGGCGGTGGGAAACTTGTGCTCTGGCGCGCGCCGATAGTCCAGCGAGACCACCATGGCGCCCGACAGATGGGCCAGCTGGCGGCACAGCACGTCGTGCGTGGCCACGCTGCCTACGGTGAAGCCGCCGCCGTGCAGGTACAGCAGCACGGGCAGGCCCGTGGCCGGCGCCTGGCTGCGCTCAACGGGCGCATAGAGCCGAGCGGGCAGCAAGGCGCCATCGCGTGCGGGAATCTGCAGATCCTCGACACGCGGCAGAACCGGCTTGGGAATTTCTAGCACGCCGGCCCCCGCCTCGTAGGCGGCACGTGCGCCCTCGGCGCCCAGCTGGTGCAGGGGCGTGCGCGCGGCGCGCTCCATGCGGCGCAGCACATCGCGCATCTGGTGGGTCAGGGACGCCGGCAGCGGCGTGGCGTGGGAGGAGGATTCAGTCTGGGGCACGTTCAGGAGCACGTTCAGGGACAGGTTCGGTAGCGACTATCGGGCAAGGCAATTCGGTGCGGCCGGCGAGGTGCGGCCGGCGAGGTGCGGCCGACCAGGCACGGCAGGCACGGCGCAGCAGGCATTGTGCCGCGAGCACAAGGCCCTGGCAGCCATGCGATGGCAGCGCATGCCCGCGCTGTCGCCCCCGTGACCGCCGCAGCGCCCTCTCAGGGTTTGCTTTGTTTGCAGTGCAGCACGCGCGGTCTAGATTCGGCGCACTCCCCCTGATCCCCACCATGGGCCGCAACGGCCCGCAACGAGTCACCGACCATGGCCTTCATCAACTACGTCACCCAGATCCAGTTTGACTTCGGCGCCGTGCGCCTGTTGCGCCAGGAGTGCGAGCGCGTGGGCATCACGCGGCCGCTGATCGTCACCGACCAGGGCGTCAAGGCCGCTGGCGTGCTGCAAAAGGCGCTGGATGCGCTGGGCGGCATGCCGCATGCAGTGTTCGACCAGACGCCCTCCAACCCCACCGAGGCCGCCGTGCGCGCGGCCGCTGCGATCTACCAGGAGCAGCGCTGTGACGGCCTGATCGCCGTGGGCGGCGGCAGCGCCATCGACTGCGCCAAGGGCGTGGCGATTGCAGCCACGCACGAAGGGCCGCTGTCGCACTACGCCACCATCGAGGGAGGCTCGCCGCGCATCAGCGAGCGCGTGGCCCCGCTGATCGCCGTGCCCACCACCAGCGGCACGGGCAGCGAGGTGGCGCGCGGCGCCATCATCATCGTGGACGACCACCGCAAGCTGGGCTTTCACAGCTGGCACCTGGTGCCCCGTGCCGCCATCTGCGACCCGGAACTGACCTACGGCCTGCCCGCCATGCTGACGGCCGCCACGGGCATGGACGCCATCGCCCATTGCATGGAGACCTTCATGGCGGCGGCCTTCAACCCGCCTGCCGACGGCATTGCGCTTGATGGCCTCACGCGCGGCTGGGCCCACATCGAGCGCGCCACGCGCAACGGCCAGGACGCCGAGGCGCGCCGCCAGCTGATGAGCGCCAGCATGCAGGGCGCCATGGCCTTCCAGAAGGGTCTGGGCTGCGTGCACAGCCTCAGCCACAGCCTGGGCGGCGTGAACCCGCGCCTGCACCATGGCACGCTGAACGCCATGTTCCTGCCCGCCGTGGTGCGCTTCAATGCCGAGGCCGAGAGCGTGCGCGCCGAACAGCGCCTGCAGCGCATGGCACACGCCATGGGCCTGGACTCGGGCAGCGACATTCCCGAAGCCATACGCGACATGAACGCCCGCCTGGGCCTGCCCACGGGCCTGGCGGCCATGGGTGTGGAGCGCGCGCAGTTCGCGGCCGTGATCGGCGGCGCGCTCAAGGACCATTGCCACGGCACGAACCCGCGCCTGGCCAGCGCCGACGACTACGAGCAGATGCTGGCCACCTCGCTGTAAGCGGGACTCAGCCGCCAGCACTCGGTTGGGGTGTTGTCGATGGTGACGACGATGGTGGCTGGGGTGTCGTTTGGGATGCCACTTGCGCCGGAGTTTGTGCCGAAGTCTGCACCGGAGCCGGTGCAGCGCCAGCTTCCATCATCCGGCGCACCTCCACGTTCTGCATCAACTGCTCGGCCATGACGCCCAGCAGCTCCAGATCTGCCGCCGAGACCTCGCGCGGCGCGTCGTCCATGATGCAAAAGCTGCCCAGCACCGTGCCGTGGCGGTTCTTGAGCGGCACGCCCGCGTAAAAGCGCAGCCGCATCGCCTGCAACGCGGGGTTGCCGGCAAATCGGGGGTCGCGCGCGGCGTCATGCACCACCAGGGCGTCACCGCCATGGACCACGTAGGAGCAGATGGACTGCGCACGCGGCATGCCGGCGGAAGCCGGGTCGCCCTGGTCCGCCACCAGCAGGCTGCCGGGCGTGTGCACGCGGTCGGCATCAACCCATGAGACCTGGGCCCATTTCACATCGAAGGCATTGGCGGCCTGCTGGGCTGCCTCGTGGTACAGCGACGGCAGGCCGGGCCCGAGCACGCCGCTGTCGTGCAGCTGGCGCACGCGCTGCTCATCGTCATCGGGAATGGGCGCGGCGAGGCCCTGGCCTGCCGCGTCAGGCAGGCGCAAGGCGTCCACCCACAACTGCAGCTCGCGCAGGCCGGACACGCAGGCGGCGGCGCCGCAGCGGCGCGCGAACTCGGGGTCGGACACCACGGCCGGCGCATTCCACAGCGCCAGCACCACGCGCAGGTGCGGCCAATGGCGGCGCACGCGGCGCATCAGTTGGCGCACCACGGTCTGGGGCTGGGTGCTGAAGACGGACAGCACCAGCAATTGCGCCTCGGCCAGGGCTTGCGCTCCTGCGTGGCCTTGCGGCAGGCCGCCCTGCCCCGGTCCCAGCTGGCGCCATTGCGGGTCGGCGGCCAGGGCCCAGTCCGAGCAGCTGACCACGTGGCCGCGCAGCGCCTCGCTGTGCGCCACCATGGCGGCGGCCAGGGCATCGACCTCCCAGCGCGCGCCCACGCAATGGATGCGCAGGGCGCGCGTGGCCAGGGCCGCAGCGGGCGGCGGATGGCTTTCGCGCAGTTCTTCGATCAGGGCATCCATGCCGCTGGACAGGCGCAGCCGGTGTTCGGCCGTGGCCGATTCCAGGTGCTGCTGCGTGGCCAGGCGCAGTGCGGGGATGGCCACCTCGTCATAGAAACCGGCCACCGCTGCCGAGCGTTCGTCCGCCGAGGCGCGCGCCGGCAGCCTTGCGTCCACCAGTTCATGCGCCAGCGTGACCGCGTCTTCCACGTCGTCGGCCAGCAGGCGCTGGTACAGGCGCTGGGCCGGCCCCAGCACGGGCGAGCTGCCCAGCAGCACTTCCATGAATTGCAGCGCCGGGATGTAGCGCCCCAGCACCAGCAGGCAGACCGTGAGCGGGGTGGACAGGATCAGCCCAATCGGCCCCCACAGCGCTGTCCAGAAGGTGGCCGACACGATGATGGACAGCGTGGACAGGCCCGTGCTGCTGCCATACAGCCAGGGCTCGATGAGGTTGTTGCTGATCAGCTCCAGCGCCATGATCAGGCCCAGCGTCATCAGCAGCATCTGCCAGCCCGGGTCCACGGCAAAGGCCAGCGCCAGCGGGAAGGCGGCCGAGATCATGGCCCCCACATAGGGCACGAAACGCATGATGGCCGCCAGCACGCCCCAGAGAATGGCGCCCGGCACGCCAATGAACCACAGCCCCGCCGCCATGGGCAGTCCGTAGGTGATGTTGACCACGAACTGCATGCGCAGGTACTTGCCTATGCGCTGCGAGGCCTCGTCCAGCGCGTCGGTGGCCACGTGCAGGTTGCCGCCCATCAGGCGCAGCAACCGGTCGCGCAGGTCATCGCGGTCCAGCAGGATGAGGATCACGAACAGCAGCACGATGCCGGCCATGGTCACGGGCTCGGCCACGCGGCCCAGCCACTGCAGCATGCGCGCCGTGGGCTTTTGCTCGGGCGACTGGATCTCCACCTTCTGCACGCGGGGCGTGGTGGCGCCGCGAGATATCTCGCGCTCCACGGTGTCATAGGTGCGCAGCGCGCCGTCCCAGGCGCTGGGCATGTTGGCGTTCCTGCGCAGGCTGCGCAGCTTGTCGCGGATGGTGTTCTGGTAGGTGGGCAGATCGGCGCTGAGCTGCTGCACCTGGCTGCCCAGATAGGTACCCATTCCCGCCAGTGTCGCCAGCGCCATGACCACCACCAGCAGCGTGGCCGCCATGCGCGGCATGCCCCAGCGCTTGAGCCGGGAGACGGCCGGATCCAGCAAAAAACCGAACAACAGCGCCAGCGCCAGCGGAATCAGCAGGCCCTGGCCGAAATACAGGCCGGCGATGACGATGCTGGCCACCAGCAGCCCGGTGAGCAGGCGCAGCGCAGGCACCATGTCGGCCAGCTGTGCCAGGCCCGGCAGGGCCGAACGCACGCTGCGCGCGAAATCAGCATGGGTGGCGGAATTCGCGGCTGCATTGGCAGCATTGGCGCCTTCGGCGGCTGCAGGAAGGGCCTGCCGTGAAGGCGACGGCGCAGGGTCGGAATGTGGGTTCATGGAAACGGGATGTCAGGGCTTGGATGCAGGTATGGATACTGCCTCACATCCGCATATCGGGGGATTGCACAGCGCGCCGCGGGCCTGCCCTGTCAGCGGGCACCGCAATTGCCGGAACGCCGTTGCCGCCGGCGCATCGGCCCGATCACCAGCGCACACGCACCACGGTACCTCCACCGGCCCGCGGCAGGATGTCCAGCACAGCCCCGATGGCATGGGCGCGGCGATGCATGCCTGCCAGGCCCATGCCCTGCAGGCCAGGCGGGATGGCACCCTGCGCAGGGCCAGGGTCGGAAGGCAGGCCGCAGCCGTCATCTTCCACGCGCAGTTCCCAGTGCAACGCACGCCGGGCATCGCGGCCAGGGCTTGCAGCATCTGCACGATCCACCGGCTCCAGCACCAGCCACAGCGTGGTGGCGCGCGCATGCTGCAGCGCATTGCTCACGGCCTCCTGGGCGATGGCCAGCAACTGCTGGGACGGCTGGCCACGCGGCAGGTCTGGCAGGTCTTGCAAGACTGGCAGGTCCGGCACCCCGCGCAGCCCGGCGGCGGCATGCGGATCGGCCACGCTCCAGCAGATGCGCATGCCGCGCCGGTCCAGCACGGGCTGCAGCCGGTGGCGCAGGCGCGCCAGCCGCACTGGCAAGGCGTCTTCCATGGCGTCCATGGCATCCACCATGAGCCGCAGGTCCAGCAAGGCCTGCTCCAGCAGTTCCTGCGCCTGGCGCTGGCGGGTCTCGCGCGGGTCCAGCAAGGCCATGGCATGCACCAGCAGCCCGCCCACGCCGTCGTGCAGGTCGGCGGCAATGCGCCGGCGCTCGGCCTGCACTTCGCGCGAGGGCCGGGGACTGCGCCGGCGCCGCCACAGCAGCAGCCTGTGCAGTCGCCAGGCGCCCAGGGCGCACAGCAGCGCCGTGGATACCAGCAGGGCCAGGCTGGCCAGGCTCAGCCACGGCGGGGCCTGGGCGCCCGCCTGCCAGAGCCAGGCGCACAGGCCCAGCATCTGCAGCAGGCCCAGGGCCAGGCAGATGGCCAGCGTGCGAAGGGGATCTTTCATGGCCAAGCCGTGCCAGGCGCGGCCGCCATGGCCCGGGCGGCGGCAGGCCGCTGCGGGCAGGACGCCGCCCCAGGATCAGAACAGGCCGCGCAGCGATGCAAAGCGCACCGCCTGGGCGCGTGTGCGCACCTGCAGCTTGCGGTAGATGTTCTTGATGTGCGTGTTGACCGTCATGGCGCTGATCATCAGGCGCGAGCCGATCTCGGCGCTGGTGTAGCCGCTGGCGACCATGCGCAGCACCTCGCGCTCGCGCGTGGACAGGCGGTCTGCCTCGTCGGGCGTGCGGCGCTTGGGCTCGGCCCCCTGGGTCTTGTCGAAGCGCTGCAGCAACCTGCGCGCCAGGCTGGGGGTGACGGATGCGCCGCCATTGGCCACCTGCAGCACGGCCTGCGGATAGTTGCCGAACCAGGAGTTCTTGACGAGGTAGCCCGTGGCGCCCAGCTCGAAGGCGCGCAGCACCTGTTCGTCGTTTTCCATCACGGAGATGATGACGGCCTCGGCCGTGGGCCGCACGGTCTTCATCATGTCCAGCAGCTCGAAGCCCTCGCCGTCACCCAGGTTCAGGTCCACCAGCATCACGTCGAATTCATGCTGGCGGATGGCCTTGCGCCCGTCGCGCACGCTGCCGGCCTGGGCCACGACCAGGGTGCGCGGGTCGTTCATGATTTCCTGCGCAATGACCATGCGGATATGGGCATCGTCGTCCACCAGCAGCACCCGCACGGGTTTGTCGGGCTGGCCCGCCAGGTAGTCGGGCCACATGGCAGAGCTCAGACCTGTGCCCAGCATGCCCTGGGCGCGAGGGGACTCGGCGATCAGGGGACGGGCATCGGCGGGAACGTCGGATGGATTCATGCTGCTCTCCTCAAATGTCACGCCATGTATATGACGCAACCGATCACAGACTTGCCTTTCCACATTAAGAGAAATCGCAACCGATATCCACAATCTTTGACGAAGTTTGTGAAAGATTGCGTAGATTACAAATTAACACTTTTGTGAGAGGAATCGACTACGGAGTTTCCTGAGCGCCGGCCCGGCAGATCTTGCGGATCCAGACACCACGCACCGCGCCTTCAATCCCGCCCTGTGACAAAGGCCGATCCTGCCTTTGCTGCCGCCGCCGACCTCAGGTGCGTGCACTTCGATACACCAGGTTGCCCAAAATCCCCCGCACCCGCCGAAACGGCGACCCCAAGCAAAGCTGCAACCGTAAATTTTCTGTCGTTACACCTTGAAACTACCCAGATCCATTCATCGCGCACGGCTGCCGTTTTAACGCGATGCAGCCTGCCTGCAAACGGCTTGGGTGGGTAAGTACCCGGCAAGTGGATCAGCGCTCATGGCTACCCCGGACAAGAGATGGAATGGACGGATCTCCCCGAGCACATTGGAGTCCAGACAACGAGCAGGGGTCCAGGGAGACAAGGCCGGAAACCTCCGCAAAGTGTCTGAAAAACGGGTGCTTACACACCTCTTCCTGATAGTCCGATCCTTCCAAGGAGCCATCATGAAATCGCTTGCAATTCTTTCCCTGTGCCTGATCGCAACCGCCGCCATGGCAGATCAAGACAACCGCTACAGCAGCAGCTCCAAGATCGAAATCGACGGACCCAGCGTCCAGGTCACGGTGCTGAACAGAAGCGGGGTGCTGAACATGGCAACGGGTGGCGGCAAGGCCTCCCAGAATCTGGCCAGCAATGCGGGCAATGTGACCATCGACCACGGCGGCAGCTCTCTGCAGATCGTGGCAGCCTCGGGAACCGGCATCATGAACGTCGCCAATGGCTGGGGCGCCGTAGCCGTCAACAACCTCGCCTCCAACTACGGCGAAGTCGACGTGAAGGACCTGTCGATTCAGGTCGTGGCGGCCAAGAACTCTGGCATCGTCAACTATGCTGGCAACGGCTCCACCGCAGTGCAGAACATCTCCAGCAACAACGGCTGCGTGACCTGCTACAACAATCGCTGAGCCTGGCTGCCGGGTGAAGGCAATTGCCGGACGGCCCCCGGCCAACCGGCATAGCCTTCCCGGCACCGACCCAGCCCTCCGCACCAGGAGAGCCCACCATGCATAACGCCGCCATTCTCTGCTCGGCTGCCCTGTTGGCCTGGCTCGCCCTCGGAGCGCCCTCCATCCACGCAGCCGCTCCGGGCGAAGACCCGGTGGTACTGAACAAGCCCGTGGACTATCTGAGGCTGCCGACGGCCAAGCCCACGACATCGACGGGGCTGGAAACCGTGACCGACATACCCATCAACATCAAGGCCAAGATAGCGCGCTATGAAGCCATGTCGATGAACAATGCTCCGGGCGTCGCCACCGATGCCGACGTGGTGACCACCACAACGATGAGCAGTGCCGGCATGAAGCGCACCTGCACGCAGGACATTGCCAGCAATACCAACGCAAGCGCATTCAATCGCTACGGGCCACAGACCACCAAGGACCAGATCGTGGTTCTCAAGGGTGATCTGGTCAACGTCTGCCGATAGCGCGGCCGGCGGCCAGCCATCAGGCTCTGGGCCGCCCCGCCACTCTCGTCCCATATTTCCGGCGCCGGCGCCTGTACGCGCCTGTGCCCTGGCTCGCCGTTTTCCAGCAGAGGTCCATCATGCGCAACAGCCTCCCATCGCCAGGACTTCCCCGCCACGATGCCGCGCCCCGGCCGGCAGACAGCGGCCACGCGGACTACCGAGGGGCTTGGCGCCAGCGATGGTCTGGCAGACAGGGCTGCATGCGGGTTGTCGCCAGCGCCGTTTCAGCCTCCATCGTGCTGCTGTCGGGCTGCGCGCCGCTGGATGCGCGCAAGGACGCCAAGTACCTGGACAAGGTCTATGCGGCCGACCGCCCCGTGGTGCGGCCGGTGCGCTCGATATCGAGCTTTTCCGACTCGCTGATGTGCATGGACAGGATGTTCCGCAACAGCCACATGCCCACGGTGCTGATCACCAGCAAGCAGTTGCCCGACTACACGGGCCGCGTGGCCGTGGCCGCCAAGGAGATGGTGGTCACCGCCCTGTCCCAGATGTCGCGCGTCAGCAGTGCCTTCCGCTACGTGGACTATGAGGTGGACATCGCCCGCCAGGACACGGTGCAGAACCTCACCACCATCTTGCTCAACAACAACCAGATCCAGCTGCAGCGCCCTGCCCTGTATGTGTCGGGCGCCGTGTCCTTCATGGACCAGAACGTGCTGCGCAACAACGTGGACATAGGCACCAGCGCCTCGCGCCTGGAAACCGGCTACAGCAGCAACCGCAGCGGTGCCGTGCTGGGCATGGAGTTGCACCTGGGCGACTTCCGCACGCGCACCATCATTCCGGGCCTGGATTCGGCCAACGAAGTCGTCATCGGCAACGGCAGCCAGGGGCTGGATCTGGCCGGCCGCATCGGCTCCTACGGCGTGCAGTTCAGCGTGGGCCGCGACTATGCCCAGGGCTCGGGCCCGGCTGTGCGCACCCTGGTCGAGCTGGGCATGATCGAGCTGCTGGGCAAATGGTCACGCCTGCCCTACTGGCAGTGCCTGACGCTGGACCAGACCCATCCCGACTTCCAGCGCCAACTGCGCGACTGGTATGAGGAGGGCGGGGCCGGCATCCACCAGGAGCTGGTGCGCCAGTCGCTGATCAGCAAGGGCTATCTGCCTCCCGACGCACCGGCCTTCACCGCAGGCAACCCGCAGTGGCGCGAGGCCATAGGGCGCTTCCAGGCCGACAGCGGCATGGTGGTCAACGGTGTGGTGGACTTCAGCACCTACGAGCGCGCACTGCGAGACTTCGTGGCAGTCAGCGCCGATGGACACATGACGCGCATCGGCTGGAACACCAAGAGCGCGGCACCGGTCACCACCGCCGCCGAGAACGTGGCCGTGGCCACGGGCGACTACCGCTACGGCGCCCCCGCGCCCGACCGCAAGCTGGACCTGTGGCTGGAGAACATCACGCCCACGCGCACCTCCTTCGAGACGGGTGAGCAGCTGTTCCTGTCCGCCACCGTGTCGCGCGCCTCTTATCTGTCGTGCTTCATGGCGGGCGCCGACGGCGAGGTGGTAAGGCTCTTGCCCAACGATGTGAACCGCTCGGGCTGGATCACGGCCGCCCAGTCCGTGCGCCTGCCCGACTGGATGAGCCCCAACCCCGGCTATGTGATCAATGCCGGCCCGGCAGGCAAGGAAGGCGTGGCCTGCTTTGCCACCGAGCAGAACATGAGCGACAAGCTGCCCCAACTGCTGCAGAACAAGGCCTTCATCGCCATCCCGGGCATGCGCACACTGGAGGATGTCAACCAGGCTATGGCTAGCGGACTGGGCGCCGACCAGTACACAGGCATGGCCCGCTTCTGGCAAGTGGTTCCGGCCCAGGCCAAGCGCTGATGCGCCTGACAACCGCCCCGTCCACGAACCCACTGGAGGCACACGCCATGCCGTCCCACGCCCACGAACCGCTGCGCGCCGCCCGCGCGCAGCGGCTCGCAACTGCGCTGCGGTTGTCCGTCAGGCTCGTGCTGGCGGGCCTGCTGGTCCTGCCGCCCGGCGTGACGCCCGCCATGCCGGCGCATGTGCAGGCTGCCGCACGCTTCACGCCGGTGGCCCCCATCCGGGTGGCAACCACTGGCCTGTTCAGCGCACAGCCCGGCACCAGCAATATCTCATCCACCTCCGACACCGCCCAGCAACGGGCCCTGTCCCAACTGCGCAGCCGCGCCGAAGGCAAGGGCGTGAGCCCGGCCACGCAGCGCGAGGCGCAATGGGTCATGGGCCTGCTGGCACTGCATGGCATTGCCATGGCCCAGGACGGGCCACAGGCCAGGACCTGGTTCGAGCGTGCACAGCGCGCCGGCCATCCGCTGGCCAGCGCGGGACTGGCCTGGTGCGCCATGGACGGCTGCGGCCAGCCCCCCGACCCACCGGCCGCCAGGCCCTGGATCGCCCAGTTGGCCAAGACCGACCCGGCCCGTGCGCAATACCTGGAATGGCTGCTGGCACGGCGCCTGGCGCCGCTGTCCACGGCCGAGCCCGTGGGCGAGGCCTTGACCGTGGCAGGCACGCCCGACCAGGAACTGCTGCAGCGCGCGGCACGTTCGGGCAGCCCCGGCGCCCAGCTGGAATGGGGCCTGGCCCTGCTCGCGCAGGACGAGCCCGAGGCCGCCCTGCGCCAGTTCCGCGCGGCGGCGCCACGCTCATCCAGCGCGGCGACCAATGCACAGATGCTGGGCGACCGCATGCGGCCCGCGGGCCAGCTGGTGTCGGCCCAGGGCACGTCTGCCCCGCCCGCGGCGCAGGGGCCGCAACGGCTGCAGCGCACGCCGGAGTTGCGGGGCTCGCCCAGCGAGCAGGACATCCAGGTGCGCCAGCCCGTCACGGCCCAGCAGCAGTGGGAGCAGGCCCAGCGCTATCACCGTGGCGAAGGCGTGCCGGCCAACTACACCGAGGCCCTGCGCCTGTACCAGCAGGCGGCGTCCCACGGCCATGTGGCATCGCGGCGCATGCTGGAGTTGATCTATTCGCGCCCCGCACAGGGCGGCGGTGTGGACATTGGCTGGATGCAGCAGCTGGCACGCATCGACCCCATGACCATGCAGCCCATGGCGCCCATCAGCCCCGCGCCCTACCGGCGCGACCCCACGCCGCTTTTCGACATGGTGCCGGCGCCCTGGCACCGGAACTGACGCTGGCCCTGGGTCCTGCCCTAAAGCAGCACATCCAGGCCCGTGTCGGCCATCCAGTCCACCGGGTCCTGGCGCAGCACCATGTCGATGTCCAGGCCCAGGGCCACCCCCACTTCGCCGGGAAAGCTCACGGCCAGCGCGCGCTCGCCCCATTGCGCCTCGCGCGATCGGGCGCGCCAGGCGGCGATGTGCAGCACGCAGGCCAGGGGATCGAAGCCGGGCTGGGCCAGCGGCGCGTGCAGGTGCTGCAGCGCGTCGGCCAGCAGCGGCGGAAGATTCCAGCGCCGGGCCAGGCCTGCGCTGACATGGCTGTATGCGTAGCCGCACAGCCGCATCTCCAGTTCGGCACGGCGCGGGTCCAGCGGACCGACCAGCTCGGAGATGGTGGCCGCGCGGCCGGGATCGATCATGTGCATGGCCAGCTCGCCCAGCCCGTGCAGCAGGCCTGCCGCATAGGCCGCCGTGGGGCTGGCCTGCACCGTGCCGGCCAGCGCGCGGGCCACGCGTGCGGCATCCACGCTGTAGCGCCAGAAGGCAGGCATGGCCACGCCCGGCACGGCATGCGTGCCCACGCCCAGCGGCATGCCCCGCACGATCTGGCGCAACTGCGCGGGCGCCAGCAGGGCCAGCGCCTCGGGAATGCCGGTGACACGGCCCGCCATGCCGAAGACCGGGCCGTTGGCCTGCGCCAGCAGCCCGGCAGCCAGCGCGGGATCGGCCGCGAACAGCTGGCTCAGCCGGCGCAGGCTGGGCTGCTCGGGCACCAGCTCGCGCAGCAGCAGCGCGACAATGCGCGGCTGCGCCGGCAGGGCCAGCGTCTGGGTCAACAGCGTCTGCAGATCCAGTGCGTGCGCAGCCATCGCGTTTCCTGCCTTGCCCTGCCCGGCCTTACTTGCGGGTCTGCAGCTTGGCGAAGGCCGAGGCCATGGCCGACTGCTGCGCCGGCTCGGGCGCGCGGCGCTGGCCGCCCTGATGGCCCTGGCTGCCCCGGCCTGCGCTCTCGAAGCGGTTGTCACGGGGGCCGTCGCGGCGCGCGGGCGCCGCATCCAGCTTCATGGTCAGGCTGATGCGCTTGCGCGCCACATCGACCTCCAGCACCTTGACCTTGACGATCTGGCCGGTCTTGACGACCTCGCGCGCGTCCTCGATGAACTTGTGGCTCATCTGGCTGACGTGGACGAGGCCGTCCTGGTGCACGCCCAGGTCCACGAAGGCGCCGAACTGGGCCACGTTGCTGACCGTACCCTCCAGCGTCATGCCTTCCTTGAGGTCCTTGATGTCTTCCACGCCGTCATTGAAGCGGGCGACGACGAAGTCCGGGCGCGGATCGCGGCCGGGCTTTTCCAGCTCGCCCAGGATGTCCTTGATGGTGATGGCGCCGAACTGCTCGTTCACGAACTGCTCGGCCTTCAGGCCCTTGAGCACCTCGGAGCGGCCCATGAGCTGGTCCACGCTCTTGCCCGTGGTGGCAATGATGCGTTCGACCACGGGATAGGTTTCCGGGTGCACGCCCGTCATGTCCAGCGGGTTGTCGCCGCCGCGGATACGCAGAAAGCCTGCGGACTGCTCGAAGGTCTTGGCGCCCAGGCCGGCCACGTCCATCAGCTGCTTGCGGCTCTTGAAGGAGCCGTTGGCATCGCGCCAGCGCACCACCGACTTGGCCACGCTGCCCGACAGGCCCGAGACGCGCGACAGCAGCGGCGCCGAGGCCGTGTTCAGGTCCACGCCCACGGAGTTGACGCAGTCCTCGACCACGGCGTCGAGCTGGCGCGCCAGCTCGCTTTGGTTCACGTCGTGCTGGTACTGGCCCACGCCGATGCTCTTGGGGTCGATCTTGACCAGTTCGGCCAGCGGATCCTGCAGGCGGCGCGCAATGCTGGCGGCGCCGCGCAGGCTCACGTCCACATCGGGCATTTCCTGCGAGGCGAACTCGCTGGCGGAATACACGGAAGCGCCAGCCTCGCTGACCACGACCTTCTCGATCTGGCGGTCGGCCTTGCTGGCGATCTTGATCAGGTCGGCCGCCAGCTTGTCCGTCTCGCGGCTGGCCGTGCCGTTGCCGATGGCAATCAGGTTGATCTGGTGCTTTTCGACCAGGCGGGCCAGCACGGCCAGGGAGCCGTCCCAGTCGCGGCGCGGCTCATGCGGGTAGATGGTGGTGGTGTCCACCAGCTTGCCCGTGCTGTCCACCACGGCCACCTTGACACCCGTGCGGATGCCCGGGTCCAGGCCGATGACGGCGCGCTGGCCCGCAGGCGCGGCCAGCAGCAGGTCGCGCAGGTTGTCGCCAAAGACCTTGATGGCCACCTTCTCGGCGTCTTCGCGCAGGCGCGAGAACAGGTCGCGCTCGGTGGACAGGCTCAGCTTGACGCGCCAGGTCCAGGCCACGCACTTGCGGATCAGGTCGTCGCTGGCGCGCTTGGCGTGGCTCCAGCCCAGGTGCAGGGCGATCTTTCCTTCGGCCAGGCTGGGCTGGCCGGGCTCGGGCTCCACGGGAAGAACCAGCTTGGCTTCGAGGATCTCCAGCGCGCGGCCGCGGAACACGGCCAGGGCGCGGTGCGAGGGCACGCGGCCAATCGGTTCGTCGTACTCGAAATAGTCGCGGAACTTGGCGACCTCGGGGTCGTTCTCGTTCTTGGCCTCGATCTTCTTGGAGCGCAGCAGGCCGTCTTCCCACAGCCATTCGCGCAGCTTCTGCACCAGCGCCGGGTCTTCGGCCCAGCGCTCGGACAGGATGTCGCGCACGCCATCGAGCACGGCGAAGGTGGTGGAGAAATCGGGGCCCGGCTTGCCGTCGTCCAGGGTGGTGGCGGGCTTGCAGAAGGCCTCGGCCTCCTTGTGCGGGTCCAGCGTGGGGTCGGCAAACAGCTTGTCGGCCAGCGGCTCGATGCCGAACTCCTTGGCAATCTGGCCCTTGGTGCGGCGCTTTTGCTTGAAGGGCAGGTAGATGTCCTCCAGCTCCTGCTTGGTCGGCGCATTGGCAATGGCCAGGCGCAGCGCATCGGTCAGCTTGCCCTGCTCGTCGATGGCCTTGAGCACCGTGCCCCGGCGGTCTTCCAGCTCGCGCAGATAGCCCAGGCGTTCGTCGAGCTGGCGCAATTGCGCGTCGTCCAGGCCGCCGGTCACTTCCTTGCGGTAGCGGGCGACGAACGGAACCGTGGCTCCGCCATCAAGCAATTCGACCGCAGCACCCACTTGCTGCGGCTTGACATTCAGTTCTGCGGCGATTTGGCCAATGATTTTTTGCATTCGAGAGGCGCCCCGTGGCGTGGAATCCGGAAAGCGGCCAAGTGTGCCACACGCGATTCGGGCCGGGCCGCTCACGGCCCGCCCGCAAATGCAAGCATTTCTTGCAGGCCAATGAATTCAAGGGCTTGCAGCATGAAGCTGGAAGGGCGCGGAAATGGCCGATCGGACAAGCCCGGCGTTCAGGGCCGCACATCCACGATCTGCATCATTCCCAGGTCCTCATGGTCCAGCGCATGGCAATGCCAGACGAACTTGCCGTGGAAATCCGCGAACCGCATGCGAAAGGTGATGCTGCCCTTGGTGACCCCCGCCGCCCCGCTGCTGCCCGTGCCCGGCGGCACGGGCAGGGTGTCGGCCCAGAACGGCGTCACCGGCGCGCCGTTGACCCTGACCACATAGCAATCGTTGACGTGGATGTGAAAGGGATGCGGGTAGCCGTTGTAGTTGTAGACCGTCCACTCCTCCACCGCATTGAAGGGCACGGTCTGCACAGGCGTGAGGCTGGAATGGATGGGCGACATGCCCAGCGGCATGGCCTCGGTGCCCACCGCAAACACCGATCGGTTGCCGCCCACCTTCAGCACCCAGCTCTCGCCGGCCGGCATGGGCGCCAGGGCCGGGTCGCGCACGCCCTTGTCCTCGTCGTCGGCCAGCACGGCTAGGCGCAGGACGCGCTGCACGCCACCATGGCTGGCCAGTTCGGCATCGGTGATGGGCGTGTAGTCGCCGGGCCGGCGCAGCAGGGCCGGGTCGGGCACGCGGGCCTGCACGGGCTCGCCCTGCACCACCACCCGGGCCAGCACCTCCTCGAAGGGCTCGTTGCCGCTTGGCCGGTGAAAGGACGGGCACGCGGCCGCGCGCAGGAAATACTCGCCCGGCGCCATCGATGCCTGCACCACCATGGACAGGCGCCCGCCCGGGTAGATGTAGTTGCCGGGCCAGTCGCGCATGTCCAGCGGCTGCTCGGCCGTCTGCCGGCTCAGCGGCCGGTAGATGCCCCCGTAATGGTTGCCGTCGCGGCCATAGACATTCATCACATGCCCGTCGAGCACAGGATGCAGCGGGTAGAACGATGAAGGATTGACGATGTGCCAATGCTGCACCTCGCCGGGCCGCATCACGATGGTGGGCTGGTAGGCGCCATTGAGCAAAAAGGCGCCGGCCGGATTCTGCAACGAGTCTTCCAGCGTATCGGTGCGGCCCTTGGCGTTGACGGTGAGCTTGTGGGCGAACAGCACGCGCTCGCGCATGTTCACGCTGGCACGGAACGGGTCCTGCGCATCGGCCACGATGATGGCGCCGAACATGCCGCTGGAGACCTGGGCATTGGTGGCGCCGTGCAGATGCGGGTGGTACCAGTAGATGCCGCAACTGTGGTCGTCGGGCAGATGGATCTCGTGGTAGCGCGTGGCGCCGGGCGCGATGCCGGCATCCGGCCCGTCCACCACGTAGTCGCCAAACACGCCGGGCCGTATCTCGCGCGGGTCCACGTGCAGGCCGTGGAAATGCATGTTGGTGCTGTTCTGGTGGTTGAGCAGCGCCCAGTCCGAGCCCTGGGGCGAGGCCGGCAGCTGGTTGTGCACCCACATCTTCAGCGTGTCGCCGGGGCGCAGCCACAGCGTGGGCGCCGTGTATCGCCCATTGAAGCTGCGCAGCTCCAGACGCCGCCCGGGCTGCCGATCGGCCGGATAGCGGGCCCAGCGCGCAATGTCGCTGTCCGGCAGGTCCATGTCCATGGACGCATAGCCCACGTTCAGGTGCAGCTCCAGCACGCCGTTGACGGAGCGCAGCGCCTGCGGCTCGGGCAGATCGTCGCGCGGACCGCCTCCACCGCCGCAGCCGGGCAGCACGGCGCCCGCCGTCAGCAAGGCGCCCCATTGCAGCAGCGCCCTGCGGTTCAGGCCCGGGGCTGGCATTGACTGTTCCTGTTGCAGGTGCTTCACAGGGCCTCCTTTGCCGTGCCGGCGAATGCGTTGGTTTCGGTCAGGTCATTGAGGGCGTGCAAGGCCAGCGCATGGGGGCGGGACTGGGCCTGGGCCCCGTCCTCGCCCTGGCAGGCGCCATGGCGGTTGTCGCCCCAGGCCCAGCAGCGACCGCCGCGCTCCAGGGCCAGCACATGCGTGCCGCCCACGCTGATCTGCTGCACCGCCTCCAGGCCGGGCACGGTGCGAAAGCCCGCGCGGGGTGCCGCATCGCCCTGGCCCAACTGGCCCAGGCCATTCCAGCCCCAGGCCAGCACCTGCCCGCCCTGCGTGGTCGCCGCCGAAAAATGCAGGCCCGCCGCCAGACTGCTGAGGCGCTCAGGCACGGCAATGCGCACGGGGCCGGGACTGTAGGCCGCCTGCAGCCCCTGGTCCAGCTGGCCCTGGTGGTTGGAGCCCCAGCCCCACAGCCGCCCCTTCTCATCGAGCGCCAGGCTGTGCGTGGCCCCCGCCGCCACCGCCACCACGGCCGCAGCGCCCTGCGGCAGCACCACGCGCTGCGCACGGCTGCGCTGCACCAGATCGCCCTGCCCCAGTTGGCCCGCAGCATTGGCGCCCCAGGACCAGACCTGACCCCTGGCATCCAGCGCCAGCACATGGCCCATGCCCACGGACACGCTGCGCACGGAGGGCAGGCCCTGCACGCGCTGCGCACCGGGCATGGCATCCGACCATCCCCAGAGTGCGCCTTCGCGGTCCTGCACATAGGCCTGCTGCTCACCCGCCCAGATGCGCCGCACCCCGGCATCCTGCCGGCCCAAGGCCAAAGGCCTGGGCACGGCGCCCGCGGCATCGCGGACCTGGGGCGCAACGGCATAGGCATGGCCATCCGCCCAGGCCAGCAGCGAATGGCCCGCGTCCACCAGCCCCTCCCAACGCGTGCCACGGGGGCTCAGGCGCTGGGGCACGGGCTGGGAAAAGCTGCGGTGGCCGATGCGCGTGGCATCGGGCGCACAGACCTCGGCAGCATCCACGCCTTCGGGCAGGGTGCGCAACACCTCCAGATTGCCCCAGGCGAATACGCCCTCCGATGTGATGAGCACGGACCGCTGCGGGCCCGCCACTACCTGTTCTATGGTCAGCATCACCCTCTCCTTTGCGTGTTTTGCGTGTTTCGCGTGTCTTGGGGCACCCCGACACGGCGGTACAGCTGCCCGTGAGGTGTCAGTGCGGATTGTTCAAAGGAAGCGGGTGGGTGGCAATCACTGAAAACTGTGATTCCTCAAGAGCGCCTTAGGCTCCGTCAATCGATCCCGCCCCAGGCCTGCAGGCACATCGCCAGTGCGGCCGGGGCCTGCGTGGCCTGAGTGCCTACGCGGGCTGCGCTGGCGCAGCGGCATCATGGACAATCCATGCTCCAGCCCATGCAAGACGATCTGTTTGGCGCGCCGCCCTCACCGCCGCCTTCCCCACCCTCTTTAGCCCCGGTCCCGCCTGCCGCCAGCGCGGCGCCTGGCGGCCGCAAGCCGGCATCCCGCAAGGCCGTCGGCGCCGTGCAGCTGGCGCCCCAGGCCCTGCAGTGGCAGGCGCTGGCGGACCAGCTTCCGCAGGGCTTGCGCATGGGGGTCTCCACCTGGTCCTACCCGGGCTGGGAAGGTTTGATCTGGGATGGCGCCTATGACAAAAGCGTGCTCGCCAAGAAGGGACTGGAGGCCTATGGCCGGCATCCGCTGATGCGAACGGTCTGCGTGGACCGCAGCTTCTGGAGGCCGTTGACGGCCAGCCAGTACCTGGCCTTCGCGGGCCAGGTGCCGGCCGATTTCCGCTTCGTGGTCAAGTGCCCTTCGGTGGTCACCGATGCGCAGGTCCGCGACGAGGATGGCAAGGGCATGTCGCTGAACCCCGTGTTCCTTCAACCCGATCTGGCCGTGACCAGCTTCGTCGAGCCCACGCTCGAAGGGCTGGGCGAGCAGCTGGGCGTGCTGGTGTTCCAGCTCAGTCCCATGACCTGGGGCCTGCTGAGCCGCCCCACCGAACTGCTGGCGCGGCTGCAGGCCATGCTGGACGCGGTGCGAGCGGCGCTGGCCGCCCATCCGCTGGGCGCACAGATCATCGTGGCGGTGGAGGTGCGCGACCCGGAGCTTTTGACGCCCGAGCTGGCGGACACGCTGCGCGCTGCGGGCGCCACCTTCTGCCTGGGGCTGCACGGCAAGATGCCGCCCATCGAAGAGCAATTGGTTTTTCTGCGGCGGCTGTGGCCCAGCCCCCTGGTCTGCCGCTGGAACCTGAACCGCGAGTTCGGGGCCTACGGCTACCCCGATGCCCAAACCAAGCACGATCCCTTTGACGAGATCCGCACGCCCGATGTGCACACGCGCGCCATCCTCGCCAAGACCATCGATGGCATCACCAGCCGCGGGCTGCCCGCCTTTGTGACGGTGAGCAACGATGCCGAAGGCTGCGCGCCGCGCTCCATTGCGCTGCTGGCCGAGGCCGTGGTGCAAGCGCAGGCGACCCGGATTCAGCGCTTGCCGTAGGCGCGCTCCACGCGGGCCACGCGCAATTCATAGTGCTCGTACCAGGCGTCCTTGCCCAGTTGCTGGGCGACCAGATGTTCGGCATCCTGCTTCCAGCGCGCGATGGATTCGGCCGTGGACCAGTACGACACGGTGATGCCGAAACCGTCCTCGCCGCGCGTGCTTTCCGCGCCCAGGAAGCCTTGCTGCTGCGCGGCCAGGTCCACCATGCGCTGGGCCATGAGGCCGTAGCCATCATCGTCGTCCGGCGTCCTGCGCGACGAGAAGATGACGGCGTAGTAAGGCGGCTCGGGGGTGTTGGCAAAGGGGCTCATCGTGGTCGGGGCGGCATGTTCTGCGGGACCGCGCAATACACCGCCCGCGCTCAGGAATTCGCCGGTGCCGAGGCGGACGATGCCTGCACCTGCTCGCCGCCCAGCACCTTCCACAGCGTGACGCGGTTGAGCTGCTCGGA
The DNA here is from genome assembly GCF_020523835.1 of Delftia sp. Lp-1. Classification (NCBI taxonomy): domain Bacteria; kingdom Pseudomonadati; phylum Pseudomonadota; class Betaproteobacteria; order Burkholderiales; family Comamonadaceae; genus Delftia; species Delftia sp. Lp-1. Next base: position 2,911,873 of record NZ_JAJALJ010000001.1, read on the forward strand.
CAGGCGCAGTCCGATCAGGGTCTGCTGGGCCGTGTAGAGGCTGCGCTGCGCATCCAGCACGGTCAGGTAGTTGTCCACGCCGGCCTTGAAGCGGGCCTCCGACAGGTCGAAGGCCTTTTGCGTGGCGGCGACCATGCTGGTCTGGGCGGCCAGGCGCTCGTCCCACTGCGCGCGGTCGGCCAGCACGTCGGCGGTTTCGCGGAAGGCCGTCTGCACGGCCTTCTCGTACTGGGCGATGGCGATGCGCTGGTTGGCCTCGGCCACCTGCACGCCCGCACGGTTGCGGCCACCGTCGAAGATGGGCAGGCGCACCAGGGGGATGAAGCTCCAGGTGCTGCTGCTGCCGCCAAAGAGACCATCGAGTTCGCGGCTGCCCGAGCCCACGCTGGCCGTGAGGCTGATGGTGGGGAACATGGCAGCGCGTGCGGCGCCGATGTTGGCTTCCATGGCGCGCAGGTTGTTCTCGGCGGCCTGGATGTCGGGGCGCACCAGCAGCACGCTGGAGGGCAAAGGCGCCGGCACGGGCTGCAGCGCGGCCGCGGGCCGGGCATCGGCGCGCAGTGTGGCGGCGCCGGGCAGCAGGGCATCGGGCAGCGGGCCGCCCACCAGCAACTGCAGGGCGTTGCGGTCACGCTCCACCTGGGAGGTGAAGCTGGCCACGTCGCCGCGCGCCGTGTCCACCGTGGTCTGGTTCTGGGCCAGCACCAGGCCCGATGTGGAGCCAATCTCGTGCATGCGCCGCGTCAGCTCGTAGGCCTTCTCGCGGCTGGCCAGGGTGTCGCGCGCCAGCTGCAGGCGGGCCTGGTCGGCCGCCAGCGTGAGCCAGGCGTTGGCCACATCGGCCACCAGGCCGATCTGCACATTGCGCCGGTTCTGCTCGCTTTGCAGGAACTGCTGCAGCGCCGCCTCGCTGAGGTTGCGCACGCGGCCCCACAGGTCGATCTCATAGCTGGCAAAGCCCAGCTGGGCCGTGTACTGGGTGCTGACCGAGGCCGCCTGGGTGGCGCTGGTCATGCCGGCGGCCGTGCGCGCACGGCTGGCCTGGGCCTGGGCGTTGACGCTGGGCAGCAGGTCGGCGCGCGTGATGCCGTACTGGGCACGCGCGCGTTCAATGCTTTCCACGGCCACGCGCAGGTCGCGGTTGTTGGCCAGGGCCAGCGCAATGACCTCGCGCAGCTGCTGGGACTGCACCCAGCCCAGCGCGGCGGCAGCCTGCAGGCTGGCCTCGTCGGCCTGGGCCGGCGTTGCGGCCGTGCTGCCGACAGTGTCGGGCACGGGCATGTCGGGCGTGCGGTGCTGCGGCGCGAGGTTGCAGCCGGTCAGCAGCGCCGCCAGCGCCGCCGCTGCGGCCAGTGCGGAGACATTCGTTGGGCGCCTCATGCTGCGCTCTCCTTTGCGGTATGCGGTGAATCAGGTGATCCGGCAGTCGGCTGGGCCGCGTCGTCCTCGGTGCGCGAGTGGCTCTTGAACCAGCTGCGGATCAGCAGGAAGAACACGGGCACCAGGAAGATGCCCAGCACCGTGGACGCCAGCATGCCGCCGAGCACGGCCGTGCCGATGGCATTGCGCCCACCCGCGCCGGCACCCGTGCCGATGGCCAGCGGAATGACGCCGAAGCCGAAGGCCAGCGAGGTCATCAAGATGGGACGCAGGCGCAGGCGCACGGCCGAGACCACGGCGTCGAAGATGCTCTTGCCCTGCTCCTGCAGCTGCACGGCAAATTCAACGATCAGGATGGCGTTCTTGGACGCCAGGCCCACCGTGGTCAGCAGGCCCACCTGGAAGTACACGTCGTTGGTCAGCCCGCGCGTGTAGGTGGCGGCCAGCGCGCCCACCACGCCCAGCGGCACGGCCAGCATCACCGACAGCGGCACGGTCCAGCTCTCGTACAGCGCCGCCAGGCACAGGAACACGAAGAGGATGGAGATGGCGTACAGCAGCGGCGCCTGGGCGCCGGACTGGCGCTCCTGCAGCGAGGCGCCGGTCCACTCGTAGCCTATGCCGGCCGGCAGGGTGCGCAGGATGTCCTCCACGATCTGCATGGCCGTGCCCGAGCTGACGCCCGGCGCGGCGCGGCCTTCCATTTCATAGGCCGGGTTGCCGTTGTAGCGCATGAGCTGGGGCGAACCGTAGGCCCAGTAGCTGCTGGAGAACGAACTGAACGGCACCATCTCGCCCTTGGCGTTGCGCACCGTCCATTTGGCGATGTCCTGGGGCAGCATGCGGTGCGGCGCATCGCCCTGGATGTAGACGCGCTTGACGCGCTCGTTGTTCAGGAAGTCGTTGACATAGGTGCCGCCCATGGCGCTGGACAGCACGCTGTTGATGTCGGTGTACGACAGGCCCAGTGCGGCGGCCTTGCGGTCGTCGATGTCCAGGCGCAGCTCGCTGGCGTCTTCCAGGTTGGTCATGCGCAGATTGGTCAGCTCGGGGCGCTTGCGGGCCTCGGTCAGGAATTTCTCCTTGGCCTCCAGCAGCGCCTGGTGGCCCAGGCCGTTCATGTCCTTGATCATGAAGTTGAAGCCCGAGCTGGAGCCCAGGCCGCGCACGGCCGGCGGCAGCATGACCAGCACGCGCGCATCGCGGATGGAGGACAGGTCCCTGGTCGCGCGGTGCGCGATCTCGGAGGCCGACTGGCCGGGCAGCGGCCGCTCCTCCCAGGTCTTCAGGCGCACGAAGGCGCGTGCCGAGGCCTGGTCGCCGTTCAGGCCCGAGACCTGGTAGAAGCTCACCACGTCGGGCTGCTTGGCAAAGTAGTCGCGCACCTCGTCGAGCACGCCCTGCAGCCGCGTATCGGCCGCGCCCGAAGGCAGGTTGATGTTCACGAAGACGAAGCCCTGGTCCTCGTCCGGCAGGAAGGAAGTGGGCAGGCGCGCCATCAGCAGCCAGACCACGCCGCAGACAGCCAGGAAGATCAGCATCATGCGCTTGGCGCGGCGCAGCGAGTAGGCCACCGTGCCCTGGTAGCGCGCAGCCGTGGCGTCGAAATGGTGGTTGAACCAGCGGAAGAATCGGTCGTTCACCCCCAGGATGCCGCTGCGGATGGGGCGGTCATGCCCGGCCCCGCCCGCTGCGGGCGGCTTGAGCAGCGTGGCGCACAGCGCAGGCGTGAGCGTCAGCGCCACGAACACCGACAGCGCCATGGCCGCGACGATGGTGATGGAGAACTGCCGGTAGATCACGCCCGTGGAGCCGCCGAAGAAGGCCATGGGCACGAACACGGCCGACAGCGTCACGCCGATGCCCACCAGGGCCGGCGTGATCTCGCGCATGGACTGGCGCGTGGCCTGCTTGGGCGACATGCCCGTCTCGTGCATCACGCGCTCGACGTTCTCCACCACGACGATGGCATCGTCCACCAGCAGGCCGATGGCCAGCACCATGGCGAACATGGTCAGCGTATTGATCGAGTACCCGGCCAGCGACAGCACGCCGAAGGTGCCCAGCAGCACCACGGGCACGGCGATGGCGGGGATCATCGTGGCGCGGAAGTTCTGCAGGAAGATGAACATCACGATGACCACGAGGATCATGGCCTCGCCCAGCGCGCTGACCACTTCCTTGATGGAGGCGCGCACGAAGGGCGTGGAGTCCGAGCTGACGAAGTAGTCGATCTCGTTGGGGAAGAACGGCTTGAGCTCGGCCAGCTTGGCGGCGATGGTGTCGGCCACGTTCATGGCGTTGGCGCCATCGGCCAGCACGATGCCCATGCCCGCGCCCGGCAGGCCGTTGAGCTTGGCCTTGATGGTCAGGTTGTCGGCGCCCAGCTCCACACGGGCCACGTCCTTCATGAGCACCACCGAGCCGTCCACGGACGACTTCAGGACGATGTCCTCGAACTGCTCCACCGTCTTGAGCTTGGTGCGCGCCGTGATGGTGGCGTTCAGTTGCTGGTCCGCCACGGCGGGCAGCGCGCCCAGCTGGCCGGCCGAGACCTGGGCGTTCTGCGAGTTCAGCGCACTGACCAGGTCCGACGGCATCAGCGCGTACTTCTCCATCTTGGCCGGGTCCATCCAGATGCGCATCGCATAGTTGGTACCGAAGACGTTGACATCGCCCACGCCGTCGAGGCGGCCGATCACATCGACCAGGTTGCTGGTCAGGTAGTCGCCGATGTCGACCGCGGTCATGGCCGGGTCCTTGGAGAAGAAGCTGTAGGTGACCAGGAAGTCCTGGCCGCCCTTGTTCACGAACACACCCCGGCTCTTGACCGCATCGGGCAGGCGGTTCACGGCGGACTGCAGCTTGTTTTGCACCTGCACCTGGGCCACGTCGATGTTGGTGCCCGGCGCAAAGGTCAGCGTGGTGCGAGCACGGCCCGAGGCGTCGGACGTGGAGCTCATGTAGAGCATGTTGTCGATGCCCTTGAGCTGCTGCTCGATGATCTGGGTCACCGAGTTCTCGACCGTCTCGGCCGAGGCGCCCGTGTACTGCGCACCGATGGTCACGCGCGGCGGCGCGATGTCGGGGTATTGCTCCAGCGGCAGCGTGAAGATGGACAGCGCGCCGCCCAGCATGATGACGATGGCGATGACCCACGCGAAGATGGGCCGGTTGATGAAGAACTGAGCCATGTGACGGGTTCCTGCGGCTTAGCCGGCGGCCGGAGCAGGAGCCGCTGCCGGTGCCGGTGCTGGAGCAGGCGCCTTGTCCGCCGCGCCAGGTGCTGCCGGCCCGTCGGCCGGCTTGCCCTTGCGGGCCTGGGCCTTGGCACGCAGGTCCACCTCCACGGCGCGCACCTTGTCGCCGGGCTTGATGCGCTGGAAGCCATCGACCACCACGCGTTCGCCGGCCGACAGGCCGTCCTGCAACAGCCACATATTGCCCACGGCGCGGTCGATGTTCACGGGCCGGCGCTCGATCACGTCGTCGGCCTTGGCCACCAGCACGCTGGCCTTGCCGGTCAGGTCGCGCGTCACCGACTGCTGGGGCACCAGCAGCGCCTCGGGCGCCAGGCCCGTGGGCAGCAGCGCCTGCACATACATGCCCGGCATGAGAACGCCCTGCGGGTTGGGCACCACGGCGCGCAGCGTCACGCTGCCCGTGGTGGCATTGACGATCACGCCGGCAAACTGCAGCTTGCCCTGGTGGCTGTAGTCCGTGCCATCGTCCAGGCGGATGCGCACGGCCACCTTGTCGCCCTCCACCTTCTGGAAGCGCCCGGCATCCCAGTCGCGCTTGAGCTGCAGCAGCTCGCTGGTGGACTGAGTGAAGTCCACATACATGGGGTCCAGCTGAACGATGGAGGTCAGCGCCTCGGTCTGGTTGGCCGTCACCAGCGCGCCCGGCGTCACGGTGGACAGGCTGATGCGCCCGCTGATGGGCGCCTCGATGCGGCTGTACTTGAGGTTGATGCGCGCGGTCTCCAGATTGGCCTTGGCCACGGCCACGTCAGAGCGCGACTGGGCAGCAGCGGCCTGGCTTTCCTCGAAGGCCTGCTGGCTGATGGCATCGATCTTGACCAGCTCGGCATTGCGCCGCGCCGTGGCCTCCAGCGTGCGGGCGCTGGCCTCGGACTTGGCCACGGCCGCCTGGGCGCTGGCCTCGGTGGCGCGCAGCGAGGCCGCGTCGATCTGGTAGAGCTGCTGGCCCTGGCGCACCAGGGCGCCCTCGGTGAACAAACGCTTTTGCACGATGCCCGATACCTGGGGCCGCACCTCGGCGGTCAGCGAGGCGCGCGTGCGGCCCGGCAGCGTGGCGTCCAGCTGCTGGCTCTGCTTTTGCAGCGTGACCACGCCCACCTCGGTCGCGGCCTTGGCCGTGGCGGCAGGTGCGGCATCCTTCTTGGAGCAGGCCGCAAGGCTTGCGGCCAGCGCCAGTGCGCACAGCACGGCGGTGCCGATGCGCCGGCCGCCGGCCGGCGAGGCGGAAGCTTGTACGTGCCCTGCGCCGGGCTGGGAATCGGAAGGCGCCGCAAGGCGCGGGCTCGGCGAAAAGGGCACGTCAGAAATCATGGGAGCAGCGAAGTCGTTGGGGGCATCGCACGATTGTGCAGTGCCCATATTTCTTGTTTGTAAAGCGGATGGCATGCCACCGAAATCTCCTGGCAAGTCCATCCAGGATGATGCATGTGTCGGAGCGCGCCGACACATGCAAGTTCAATGCCATTTAGGGGCCTGTTCAGTGCTTAGGCACGGGTGCCGTGCGCACGCGCAGCAGGCTGAACACGCCCGCCATGGCCGCAAAGCAGCCCGCCACGGCCAGGGCCACGATTTCGGCATGGCCACCATGCCCGCCTGCGAAGGTGAAGATGGTGGCCAGCACCACGGCGCCCAGGGTCTGCCCCGTGAGCCGCGCCGAACTCAGCATGCCGCCGGCCGCGCCGCTGCGCGCCAGAGGCGCCGTGGTCACGATGGTGTGGTTGTTGGGCGACTGGTACAGCGCAAAGCCGCTGCCCGCCAGCAGCATGCGCCAGACCATGTCCACGGTCGAAGGCGCATCGGGCATGGCCGCCAGCGCCCACAGCCCGCAGGCGAACATGGCCATGCCGATGCCGCCCAGCAGCCCGTCCGCATAGCGGCCGATGAGCCGGCCCGCGATGGGCGCCGTCAGCACCGTGGCCAGCGGCCAGGCCGTGATCAGCAGCCCGGCCTCGATGGGCGACATGCCGTGCGACTCCAGCAGCAGGAACGGCAGCGCCAGGTAGGCCAGCATCTGCGCGCAAAAGGCACTGACCGATCCGCACATGGACAGCGCAAACACCGGAATGCGCAGCAGGTCCACCGGCAGCAGCGGCGCGGGCAGGCGCCACTGGCGGCGCACATACCAGGCGCCCACCAGCAGGCCCGCGCCCAGCAGCCACCAGCCCGAAGGCAGGGAAGAATCGGCACCGCCGGCGCGCACGCCCAGCTGCTCGCCGCCCAGGAAGATCAGGCTGAACATGAGGATGTTGAGCAGCACATCCAGCGGCGACAGCCTTGCCCCTGCATGGCCGGCCACGGCATTGGCAGGCAGCGCGCGGCGCCCCAGCCACAGCGTAAACAGGCCCAGCGGCAGATTGGCCGCAAACAGCCAGGGCCAGCTGGCCACCGACAGAATCGCCGCCGCCACCGAGGGCCCGGCCATGGATGCCGTGGCCACCACCAGCGAATTCACGGCCATGCCCCGCCCCAGCAGGGCACGCGGATAGATCAGCCGCACCAGGGCGGCGTTGACGCTCATCACGCCCGCAGCACCCAGGCCCTGCAGCGCCCGCGCCGCCACCAGCGTGGGCAGCGACGTGGCCAGCATGGCCGCCAGCGAGGCCACGGAAAACACCAGCATGCCCACCAGATACACGCGGCGGTAGCCCAGGCGTTCGCCCAGGGCCGCCAGCGGCAGCAGCAGCACCAGGCTGGCCAGCTGGTAGGAATTGACCACCCACAGCGTATGGGCCGAACTGGCCTGCAGCTCGCGCGCCATGGCCGGCAGTGCCAGATTGACCAGGGTGCTGTCCAGCACCGACAGCGTCAGCCCCAGGATGATGACCAGCATCGCCTGGCCGCGGGGGCCTGACGGAAGTCCATCGTGGACAGGCGCAGCCTCTGCCGCGGGTGCCAGGCTCATGAATGGTCCTTTGCGCCCACGCGATGGGCACGCGCACCGCCCAGCGTGATCCAGGCCAGGGCCACACCGATCAGCGCGCCCGTGGCCATGCCCACCACCATGGGCAGGGGCTTGCCCGTGGAGAACAGGCCCACGATCTGCATGGCCGCGGCGCCCGACAGCATCTGCAGCGTACCCAGCAGCGCCGAGGCCGTGCCGGCAATGGCGCCGTGCTCCTCCAGCGCCAGCACCGAGGTCGTCGGAATCACCAGCCCCATCAGCGCGCTGGCCACGAAGTACAGGCCGATCAGCACGGCCAGCCGCTCACCGCCCAGCAGGTAGTACGACAGCAGCGACAGCATCACCAGGCCCGAGCCGGTGGCCGCCACCTTGACCACGCGCACCAGCCCGAAGCGCTGGCCCAGCCAGCCCGTGAACTGCGCCGCGCCGATGAAGGCGATGGCGTTCAACCCGAAGGCCAGGCTGTACTGGGTGGAGCTCAGTCCGTAGTAATTGATCAGCACAAAGGGGGAGCCAGCCAGGTAGACGAAAAAGCCCGCCATGGCGCAGCCGCCGATGAAGACCAGGCCCAGGTAATGCCAGTCGCGCAGCAGCACGCCGTAGGCGCGCAGTGCGCCGGCCACGCTGCTGTCCAGCCGCGCGGCGGCCCCGCGCGTTTCCTTCAGGCCCATGAACACGGCCACCAGGCCGATCACGGCCGCCACGGCCACGGCCCAGAACACGCCGCGCCAGCTGCTGACAGCGATCACGCCGCTGCCGGCCAGCGGCGCCAGGATGGGAGAGACGCTGAACACCAGCATCAGCAGCGACATCATGCGGGCCGCCGCGTGGCCGGTGTGCAGGTCGCGCACCACGGCGCGCGGCACGGCCATGCCGGCGGCCGCGCCCAGGCCCTGGATGAAGCGCAGCACCACCAGCGTCTCGATGCTGGTGGCCATGGCGCAGCCCACGCTGGCCAGCGCGAACACGGTCAGGCCGAAGTACAGCGGCGGCTTGCGCCCCACCATGTCCGAGACCGGCCCGTACAGCAGCTGGCCCACGCCCAGCGAGAGGAAGAAGGCCGTCAGGCTGGCCTGCACCGCGCCCACCTGGGCACCCAGGCTGCTGCCGATCTGGGGCAGCGCGGGCAGGTACATGTCGATGGCAAACGGACCGATGGCCGAGAGCAGGCCCAGGATCAGCACCAGGCGCAGCGTGTGGGAATCAGGGGAAGCGGGAGAAGAAGAGGGAGAAGACATAGACGCGCCATTGTGGCGGCAAGCGCTGAGGGCTGCAGGGCGGTGCTCACATTTCCTGGTCAGGCAGGCCGGCGTGCGCGGCGCTGGCGGCTTGCCGTGGCACAAGTTTGCGGGGCTGCAACCCTGTTACGCTCGGATACGAGATTGCCACCACAGCAGCATAGACACCCCATGCACTCATCCACGCCCCTCTTCCTGCCGACCCTCACCGCATTGCCAAGGCCCCTGCTCGCCGCCCTGCTGCTGGGCGCGTGCATGCAGGGCCCGGCCCATGCGGCGCCCCCGCAGGCCCGCGGTGACGCCAAGGCCAGCGCCACTGCCATGCTGGAAGTATCCGAAGACGGCCGCGACGTGATCGACCGGCGCGCCCGCCTGCTGTGGCCGCGCTGCGTGGAAGGCATGCAGTGGAATGGCAAGACCTGCACGGGCCTGCCTGAGCTATTCACGCACAAGCAGGCGCAGGCCCTGGCCGCCGAACGGGCCAAGCAGGACGGCGTGCGCTGGCGACTGCCGCGCGTCAACGAGATGCGCCGGCTGATCTCGCGCGATATACGGCCGCAAGGCCTGTCGCCCGAGCTGTTCCCGGGCGCACCACGCGGCTGGCACTGGACGGGCACGGCAGCGGTGAACGCGCGGCCCGTCAATCCCTACAACTACAGCAACATCTCGGGCAGTGCCGGTACGCAGCTGTCGGCCCAGCAGGCTTGGGCGATTGACCTCGACAGCCTGGAGACGCGGCCCGACATGGGGCGCGGCAACCAGCTCATGGTGCGGCTGGTGCGGCCCCTGCCCTCCGCGCCGCCCGATGAAAAGGCCGAGGCTCCCGCCAGGCCAGCCCCCCACAGGCCGGACCCGGACGAGGAGGACTGACGCTCAGGCCGCGCGCAGCGAGGCCTTCAAGCTGGCGCCCAGTTCGGGCTTGTGCGCGAACGGGTCGGTGGGATTGCGCCCCTGCACCACATCCTCCATGCGGGTCTGGACCGAGCCCAGGGCCTGCGGATGGCTGTAGATGTAGAACTGGTTGGCCGCAATGGCGTCGAAAACCTTCTGCGCCACATCAGGGGCCGTGACCTTGCCCGAGCCCACGGCCTTCTCGCTCATGGCCTGGCCGATCTTCTGGCTGGCCGTCAGCGGCTGGGCGGCCAGATGGCTGGGCCGGTTGCGCTCGCTGTGGCTGATGCCCGTGGGCACGAAGAAGGGGCACAGCACGCTTGCGCTGATCTGGTCGGAGACCAGGGCCAGGTCCTGGTACAGCGTCTCGGTCAGGCTCACCACGGCGTGCTTGCTGACGTTGTAGATGCCCATGTTGGGCGGCGCCAGCAGGCCGGCCATGCTGGCCGTGTTGACGATGTGGCCCTCGAAGGACGGATCGGCCTTGGCCGCCTCCAGCATCATGGGCGTGAACAGCCGCACGCCGTGGATCACGCCCCAGAGGTTGACGCCCAGCACCCACTGCCAATCTTCCAGCGTGTTCTCCCAGACCAGCCCGCCCGCGCCCACGCCTGCGTTGTTGAACACGAAGTGCGGCGCGCCGAACTGCTGGCGCACCTCATCGGCCAGGGCCTGCATCTGGGCTGCGTCGGACACATCCACGCGGCGTGCCAACACGCGCACGCCCTTCCCTTCGAACTCGGCGGCGGCCCTGTCCAGCGCCTCCTGCTGCACATCGACCAGCACCAGGTTCATGCCCAGCTTCGCGCCGATGCGCGCGCACTCCAGGCCGAAGCCCGAGCCCGCGCCCGTCAGCACCGCCGTCTTGCCCTTGAAGTTCTTGATCATTCCCTTGTCTCCTGGTGTTGTTGTGGGGTCAGATCAGTTTCACCAACTGCTTTCCGAAGTTCTTGCCCTTGAGCAAGCCCAGGAAGGCCGAGGGTGCGGAGGCAATGCCTTCGGCAATGCTCTCGCGCGGGCGCAGCTTGCCGGTGCCCACCAGGCGGCCCAGTTCCTGCAGCGCCTCGGGCCAGACTTCCATGTGCTCGCTGACGATGAAGCCTTCGATGCGGATGCGGTTGATAAGGATGAGCGCGGGATTGGTCATGGGCAGCGGCGTGCCGTCGTAGCCGGCGATCATTCCGCACAGCGCGATGCGCGCAAAGGCGTTGGTGCGCAGCAGCACGGCGTCGAGGATGTAGCCGCCCACGTTCTCGAAGTAGCCGTCGATGCCCTGCGGGCAGGCGTCCTTGAGCGCCTTGGCCATGGTCTTGGAGTCGGGGTGCTCGCGGTAGTCGATGCAGGCGTCGAAGCCCAGCTCCTCGGTGGCGTAGCGGCACTTCTCGGGGCCGCCCGCAATGCCCACCACGCGGCAGCCGCGCGCCTTGGCCAGGGCCGCGAAGGCGCTGCCCACGGCGCCCGTGGCGGCGCTGACCACCACGGTCTCGCCGGCCTTGGGGGCGATGATCTTCACCAGGCCGTACCAGGCCGTCACGCCGGGCATGCCCACGGCGCCCAGGTAGTGCGACAGCGGCACATGGGTGGTGTCCACCTTGCGCAGCATGCCGGGCGCATCGCCATCGACCACGCTGTATTCCTGCCAGCCGCCCATGCCCACGACCTTGTCGCCAACGGCAAACTTGGGATGGCGGCTTTCCACCACCTCGCCCACGGTGCCGCCGATCATGACCTCGCCCAGCGGCTGCGGCTGGGCGTAGCTCTTGCTGTCATTCATGCGGCCGCGCATGTAGGGGTCCAGGCTCAGGTAGTGGTGGCGCACCAGCACCTGGCCTTCGGCCAGCGCGGGGGTCTCGGTCTTGGCGAGGCGGAAATTGCTTTCCACGGCTTCGCCCTCGGGGCGGTTGTCGAGCAGGATCTGCTGGTTCACGGGCATGGGAAAACCTCCGGTGGCATCACAAACAATGGAACCAGTTCCCGGTGCTGCCGGGGCTGGCGTGTGGCATTGGGTATCTGGCAAATTCGCCGTGCGGATCAGTCCGTGGCGAGGGTTGTCTCGGCGGCGGCCGGCTTGGCCACGCGCGGCATGTACTTGAACGTTCCGGTGGCATGGCTGCACAGCCGGCCCGAGGCATCGAACACGCGCGCCTCGGTATAGGCCATGGAACGCGTGCGGTGCAGCACCACGCCCTTGGCCACCAGCGGGCCGCGCGCCGGCTGCATGAAGCTGGTCTTCATCTCGATGGTCACGCAGCCCATGTCGCGCTGCAGGCTGCGTGCGGCCACGGCCATGGTCACGTCCAGCAGGGTCATGGTGGCGCCGCCGTGGGTCACATCAAAGGTGTTCAGGTGCTCGGGACGCGCCTCGAAGCGCAGTTCGGACTCCCCGTCCTCCATGCGGTGCAGGGTGAAACCCAGGTGGTCGACGAAGGGGATGGGGTGGCCAAAATCCAGCACGAAATTCTCCAGTTCAGATCGCAATGCAGGCGAGCATAAGGGCGCCCGAAGGCACCATGGCGCGCGGCGGCACGATCTGCGGGAAAAACTGTCACCTCGGCAGCAGCGCCGCTGCGGCTCAACCGCCCACCAGGGCGCTGACGCCGCCGTCCACGGCCACCCACTGGCCCGTGATGTGCTTGCCCGCGTCGCTGGCGTACAGCAGGGTCAGGCCCTTGAGGTCCTCGTCGTCGCCCAGGCGGCGCAGCGGGGCGTGGGATTTCATTTCATCCTCGCCCAGGGTCTCGATCAGCACGCTGGCCATCTTGGTCTTGAAGAAGCCCGGGCAGATGGCGTTGACGTTGATGCCGTGCACGCCCCACTCGCCGGCCAGCGCGCGCGTGAAGTTGATGACCGCGCCCTTGGAGGTGTTGTAGGCAATGGTCTTCATGCCCAGCGGGTTGCCGCCCAGGCCTGCGATGGAGGCCAGGTTGATGATGCGCCCGGTCTTGCGCGGGATCATGCTGCGCCGCGCGATCTGCTGGCTCAGCAGGAAGTAGCCGCGCACGTTGAGATTCATCACCTTGTCCCAGGCGGCCACCGGGTGTTCCTCGGCTGGCGCGCCCCAGCTGGCGCCTGCGTTGTTGATGAGGATGTCCACCTGGCCCAGGCGCTCCAGGGTCTCGGCGGCCAGGCGCTCGATGTCGGCCTCGTTGGCGCAGTCGGCGGCGATCCAGCGGGCGTCGATGCCTGCGGCCTGCAGCTCGGCGGCGGCTTCCTCCAGGTCGGCGGCCTTGCGCGAACTCAGCATGATCCTGGCGCCCGCCTCGCCCAGCGCATGGCCCATCTGCAGGCCCAGGCCGCGCGAGCCGCCGGTCACCAGGGCCGTCTTGCCGGTGAGGTCGAAAAGTTGCTGCACATTGCGAGTCATTCGTCTGTCTCCTGCGCCGGGTCTTGTGTTCCGGTCATGGTTGGAATGGAGGGCGGCCATCCCCAAGCGGAACAGCCTGCAGCGGCGATTGTGCAAGCCGCCCTGCTGTGCCGCATGTCACATGCGTGTCCGGCCCGTCAATCCCCGAACAACGAGCGCGTGCCGCCCCAGGCCGCACCCTCGATCTCCAGCATGCGCAGCTTGGTCAGCGCGCCGCCGCCGCCCGAGAAACCGCCCGGCTGGGCGCCGGCAGCCAGCACGCGGTGGCAGGGAATCACGGGCGCAAAAGGGTTGAGGCCCAGCGCCTGTCCCACGGCGCGCGACAGGCCCACCTCGCCCAACTCGCGTGCAATCTCGCCATAGGTGCGCGTATGGCCGGGTGCAATGGCGCGCGTCAGGTCATAGACGCGGCGGTGAAAGTCCGACACGCCGTGCCAGTCCAGGGCCAGCCCGGCCAGATCCGGCAGTGCCTCGCCTGCGGGCAGCATGCGCCGTGATCGCAGATCGGGCAGCACCGGGCCGTCACGCAACTGCCGCACGCTGGGCGCGGAAGGCTCCACAGTCCATTCGCCATGGCCCGCCATGAGCACCTGCACGCCGGCGATGGCCTGTGCCACGCTGGCCGGCAGGTCCTCGGCCCGCGCCGCTGCGGCGTAGCTGCCCGGTCTGCGCAATTGCACGCCGCGCAGCATGCGCGTGCGCGTGGCGGCCGGGCCGTCCACCTCGGGCAACTGAAAGGCCACCAGGCCGCAGGCGCCCCAGGCCACGCCGCAGGGCCCCATGCGCGTGGCAAACAGCGCATGGCCCGTGGCTTCGGGGTCCCAGGCCGGGCTGCCCGTGGTCGATTCGTTCGTCATGGCGATGGTTTTCTCCTTGCAGGCGATTGTGGCCGCATGGCTGCAGCCGCTGCCCGGCAGCGACCCCACCGGGATAACACTGTAAAAAAACACCGGGAAAATACTGGATGTGCAGCCAGTTAATACTGTATATTTCGCCAGTCATCATCCTCATCTCGTGAACCATGGACATGCAAGAAGCCGCCTTCACCGTCACCTTGTGTGACTACCCCAACCTGCCCGAGCAGGAACGCAACAAGGCCGAGGCACGCTATGCCCGCGTGCTCGAACGCCAGCTCGGCAGCGCCGAGCAGGTCAGTGAAACCCTGTACCTGGTAGAGGGCCTGGAAGACACGCCCCCTGAAGAAATCAGCGACGACGCCAAGCTCGCCTTCGCCCGCTGGATGAAGGCTGCGCGCGCCGCCACCGAGGCCGGCATGCAGGGCCTGGGCGACGGCGAATGCAGTTTCTTCGAGGTGCGGCGCGGCTGGCGGCATTGAGCCTGCCCGCAGCACCGCTGAATGGGGCCTGAGCCCGGGTTTGCCTGGGCTGGGCCCCAAACTGCATACACTGGCAGACCTTTTCGTCGCCCCCTGCCTGGAACCATACGGTCCCATACGGTTCCACCCGGCACACCCGGCGCCCCTGCCAGATCCAGCCTTTCCCATGCAAGCCCTGCTCGACGCCATCGCCCGGATGGCCCTGCCCTCCGACGCCCAACGCATCTTCCACGGCCGTGGCGGCCTGTACCCGGGCTGCGAGCATCTGGTGCTCGACGCCTTCCCGCCCGTGCTGGTGCTCACCAGCTTCCAGCCGCTGGACGATGACGCCCTGGCCGCCATCGGCACAGCGCTGTCACTGCGCTGGAGCGAACTGGCACCGGACCAGCCCCTGAACTGGGTCTACCAGCTGCGCCAGCCCGCCGCGCCCGCCGAGACACGGCTCATGGCCGGTGAGGTGCCCGACCCCCACATCGTCACCGAGGCCGGCACGCGCTACCGCGTGCAGGTGCTGCGCGGCCAGAACCACGGCCTGTTCCTGGACATGGCCGAAGGCCGGCGCTGGGTGCACGCGCATGTGGCCAACCATCCCGAGCACCGCCACGGCATCAAGGTGCTCAACCTGTTCGCCTATACCTGCGCCTTTTCGGTGGTGGCCCTGCAGGCCGGGGCGCGCCACGTGATGAACATGGACATGGCCCAGGGCGCGCTGGCCACGGGCCAGCAGAACCACCGGCTCAACGATCTGTCGGGCGCCAGCTTCCTGGCCCACGACATCTTCAGCAGCTGGGGCAAGATCACGCGCGGCGGGCCCTACCACCTGATCGTGGTGGACCCGCCCAGCTACCAGAAGGGCAGCTTCGTCGCCACCAAGGACTATGCCCGCCTGATGCGCCGCCTGCCCGACCTGCTGCGCCCCGGCGGCCATGTGCTGCTGTGCCTGAACGCGCCGGAGATGGGTACGCAGTTCCTGACATCGCAGATGCAGGAAGTGGCGCCCGAGCTGGAGTTCGTCGAGCGCCTGGCCAACCCGGCCACCTTCGCCGACATTGACGCCGAGCGCAGCCTCAAGGTGCTGGTCTACAGAGCGCCCGCAACACCCGCAGCGGCCGACACGGCTTCCTGACCCGCCCGGCCCTTGAGCGCACGGCGCCCCGCATAGACGGCGGCCGGGCCCAGTTCGCGCTCGATGCGCAGCAACCGGTTGTATTTGGCCGTGCGGTCGGCGCGCGACAGCGAGCCGGTCTTGATCATGGCGCACTGGGCCGCCACGGCCAGGTCGGCAATGCTTGTGTCCTCGGTCTCGCCCGAGCGGTGCGACATCACCACGCCGTAGCCCGCGCCATGCGCCAGGCGCAGCACGTCCCAGGTTTCGGTCAGCGTGCCGATCTGGTTGATCTTGACCAGGATGGCGTTGCCCACGCCCCGGGCAATGCCGCCCTCGAACAGGCCGGGGTTCGTGCAGAACACATCGTCACCCACCAGCTGGCAGCGTCCGCCCAGGCGCCGGCCCAGGGCCTGCCAGCCCTCGATATCGTCCTCGGCCATGCCGTCCTCGATGGAGACGATGGGGTAGTGCTCCACCAGCTGCGCCAGGTAGTCCACCTGCTGCTGGCGGCTGCGCACCAGGCCCTCGCCCGCGTAGCGGTAGCCGTCCTCGCCATGGAACTCGCTGGCCGCAGGGTCCAGCGCCAGGGCGATGTCCCTGCCGGGGCGCAGGCCGGCGCGCTCGATGGCGGCCATCAGGTGGTCCAGCGCCTCGGGCGCGCTGCGCAGGGCGGGCGCAAATCCGCCCTCGTCGCCCACGTTGACGCTGTGGCCTGCGGCCTTGAGCGCATGGCGCAGCGTGTGAAAGACCTCGGCGCCCATGCGCAGCGCTTCACCGAAGCTGTCCGCCCCCACCGGCAGCAGCATGAACTCCTGGAAGTCCAGCGGATTGTCGGCATGGGCGCCGCCGTTGATGACATTGATCATGGGCACGGGCAGCACGCGCGCCTGGGCACCGCCCATGTGCCGCCACAGCGGCATGCGCTGGCTGGCCGCCGCCGCGCGGGCCACGGCCAGCGACACGCCCAGCAGCGCGTTGGCGCCCAGCCGGCTTTTGCCGGGCGTGCCGTCCAGCGCCATCATGGCCGTGTCGATGCGGCCCTGGGCGTCGGCCCGCATGCCGCGCAGCAGATCGCGCAGCTCGGTGTTGACGGCCTGCACCGCCCCCAGCACGCCCTTGCCCAGATGGCGCGAGGCATCGCCGTCGCGCCGCTCCAGCGCCTCATGCCGCCCCGTGGAGGCGCCCGAGGGCACCAGGGCCAGGCCGCGCGCGCCGTCCTCCAGCTCGACCTCGACCTCCACGGTGGGATGGCCCCGGCTGTCCAGCGCCTCATGGGCCGCGATATCGGTGATCTGCATGGAAACTCCTTTTCGTCAAGAAATTGAACTGTGCAAAGGAGCTGGCAAGCCTGCACAACTCCAATGAACGGGCCTCCATGCTAGAAATCACGGCAATGCGGGACAATGCAGTTTTTCTGCCCATGCGTCAGCTTTTCTGACGAATTGATTGCCATGAGACAACTGCCACCGCTGGCCGCCCTGCGCGCCTTCGAGGCCATTGCCCGCACCGGCTCGGTGACCCGCGCGGCCGAGGAACTGTGCCGCAGCCACGGTGCCATCAGCCGCCACCTGCGCCTGCTGCAGGAGCACGCGGGCGCGGCGCTGTTCGAGAAAGAAGGCACCGGCCTGCGCCTGACCGAGGCCGGCGCCGCCTTCCATGCCTCGGTGCGCACGGCCTTCGACCAGCTGGAGGCCGCCTATGTCCAGCTGGCGCGCGACGCTCAGGCGCCGGGGCTGCATGTGGCCTGCAGCGCCACCTTTGCCATGCGCTGGCTGGTGCCGCAGCTGGCGGTGTTCTACCGCAGCCACCCGCATATCCGCATCCGCCTGTCCATGACCTCGGCGCGCGAGATGCGCCACGAGGGCGCCGACCTGATCATTGCCTGGGACCTGTCCACCTACGCCGAGGCCGACCGCCGCCGCGCCATCGAACTGGCGCCCGTGCATTTCGGCGCCGTCTGCACGCCGGCCTATGCCCGGCGCCGGCCCGCCAACCGCGCGCGCATTGCACATGAGTACACGGCCAGCGCCTGGAACCAGTGGGAAGCCCTTACGGGCCAGCCCGTGGCCCTGGGCGAGACGCTGGCGTTCCCGCACACACACCTGTGCATAGAAGCAGCGTTGTCAGGCCTTGGCGTCGCCCTGGTGGAGCAGCGGCTGATCGCACGCGAGCTCAAGGAGGGGCTGCTGGTGGCGCCCCATGGCTTCGTACCCTTCGAGGGCGGCCTGCGCGCCGTGCCCGCTGCAGGGCGTGCGCTGCCGGCCCAGGCGGGAGTCTTCATCGAATGGATGCGCGGCGCGCTGGCCGCCATGCCGGCATAGGCCAGACGGCCTAAGCCCTGCCCCATTCGCGCAGGCGCCGGTACAGCAGCCCGCGCGAGACGCCCAGCATGCGGGCGGCCTGCGAGATATTGCCCTGGCAGCGGGCCAGGGCCTGCTCGATCAGCTCGCGGCTGGCCTCGCCCAGGGAAGACGGTGCCTCGGACGGCGCGTCGGCGGGCGGTGGCAGGGCCTCGATGGCCGGCGGCACCTCCTCGACCTGGGAAGATGCCTCATCCAGCCTCGCCTCCATCCACAGCGTCAGCCCCGTGGGCAGCATCTGCGGGCGCGCCTGGCCGTGGTGGGCCAGCTCCAGCAACTGGTTCAGGCCCAGGCCGAAGACCTCTTCGGCCGCAAGCCCTTCGGCGGGCCTGCGCGGGCAGTCGAACAACTGGGCACCCACGCCGTTGAACCAGCGCACCGTGCCCTCGCCATCCACGGCGGCCAGCCCTTCCAGCGGCGTGCCGAACATGCTGCGGCTGGACTGGAAGCGCAGCAGCAGGTGCATGCGGGCGGCGCCCACCAGCAGCCGGTTCTCGATGCAGGTGGCATACATGTGGGCCATGGCGCCCGCATCAAAGCGAAAGGGGCCCGCCTCGCTGCTCAGGTCCAGCATGGCCACGGTGCGCCCGCTGGCGTCGCGCACGGGCGCGGCCGCGCAGTGCAGCGAGGCCAGGCAGCGAAAGAAATGCTCGCCGCCACGCACATGGCAGACCTCGCCCGTGCGCACGGCCACGCCGGGTGCGCCCGTGCCCACGGCATCCTCGGCGATGTTCACACCCACGCGCGCGGCCGTCAGCAGCAGCGGGCCGTCGCCCGGCGTGGGGCGCGAGGCGATCAGCACCACGCCCTCGCTGCAGGTGAGCATGGCGCGCGCCTGGCTGCCCGCGATCACGGTCTCGAGTTCGGCGATGGGGTCGCGCGCCGCCTCGATCAGCGCGCGGTTGTGGGTCAGCAAGGTGGCCGTGCGGATCTTGCTGACCGGGTCGAAGCTGATCTTCTCGTCGGGGCTGCGGCTGGCGCCCAGGCAGCGCGTCCAGGACTGCAGCACGGGCTCGGACACCAGGCCCGAGGGGCGCTCGCCGCGCTCGAAATAGCGCTCGCGCGCCAGCGCCACCCGGTCCTGGCGCGTGGCATAGAAGGGGTTGGAGGGCAGTGGGGCGGGAGGCGGCTGTTGCATGACGGACATCAAAACTGCCGCGATTGTTGTTCCGCCACGGCACAGGACAGCACTAGGGAAATCACCCGTGTTGGAACGGATTGCCGGGCTCGGTAACCTCGGGCATCGCCACAGGCCCGCCCGCAATGACACGCTCCCCCCACAGCACAAGACACACCCGGCCCGCCCTGCCCGCCCTGGGCGCCGCACTGGCCTGCACGCTGCACGCCCTGCCCGCCCGCGCGGCGGACGCAGCGCAGGACTCCAGCGAGGCCCTGCTCGCCCCCGTGGTCATCACGGCCAGCCAGCCCGGCGCCGGCCCCGACCTGTGGCGCGCCACCGCCGCAATCGACAGCGTCGAAGGCGCCGTGCTGCGAGACGGGCAGATGCAGATCAACCTGTCCGAGAGCCTGGCGCGCGTGCCGGGCCTGGTGGTGCTGAACCGCCAGAACTTCGCCCAGGACCTGCAGATCTCGGTGCGCGGCTTCGGTGCGCGCTCCACCTTTGGCGTGCGCGGGCTGCGCCTGTACGTGGACGGCATTCCGGCAGGCGCGCCCGACGGCCAGGGCCAGGCCGCCAATTTCACGCTGGGCAACGCCGCACGCCTGGACGTGGTGCGCGGCCCGGCCGCCGTGCTCTACGGCAACAGCGCAGGCGGTGCGCTGCTGCTGTACACCGAAGATGGCGAGGAACCCGGCCTGTGGCGCAGCGGCATGGCCGTGGGGCCGGACGGGCTGTGGCGCCTGTCCACCCAGCTGCGCGGCACGATCGGGGGCGGAAAGCCGGACCAGGCGGATGGCGGCTCCGCCCCCTGGCGCTATGCCATCCACATCGAGCGTTTCGCCACCGACGGCATGCGCCCCCAGTCGGCCGCCGACCGCAGCACGGCCCACATGAAGCTGTCACGCAAGCAGGGCGACGACCAGTGGCTGCTGCAGTACCAGGAGCAGCGCGCCAGCGCCCAGGACCCGCTGGGCCTGACACGCGCCGAGTTCGAGGCCGCCCCCGGCCAGACCACGGCCAGCGCGCTGCGTTTCAATACGCGCAAAAGCGTGCGCCAGCGCCAACTGGGCGCCGCCTGGCAGCACCAGTTCGGCGCGGGCCAGCGCCTGGAACTCATGGCCTATGCGGGTACGCGTTCCGTGCTGCAGTACCAGTCCATTCCCGTGGCCACGCAGGCACCGCCCTCGCATTCGGGCGGCGTGATCGACCTGGACCGCGACTACGCGGGCATGAACCTGCGCTGGCGCAGCACCCACGAGGATGTGGCCGGCGGCCGGCTGGACTGGTCGGCAGGCCTGGCCTACGACTGGCAGGGCGAAACCCGGCGCGGCTACGAGAACTTCATCGGCAGCCAGCTCGGCGTGCAGGGCCGGCTGCGCCGCGACGAACGCAACCAGGCGCGCTCCGCCGACCCCTACCTGCAGGCCGAGTGGAGCACGCAGAGCCTGGCCCTGAGCGCCGGCCTGCGCCAGGCGCGCGTGCGCTACCGCTCCGAGGACCACTACATCGCAGCCGGCAATGGCGACGACAGCGGCAGCATGGCCTGGCGCGGTTGGCTGCCCTCGCTGGGCCTGCGCGTGAACCTGCTGCCGGACCTGGTGGCGCACGCATCGGTGGGCCGGGGCATGGAAACGCCCACGCTCAACGAAGTGGCCTACCGGCCCGGCGGCCAAAATGGCATGAACAGCGGCCTGAACACCGGCCTGGCCGCCAGCGCCCACAACACCGTCGAGGTCGGCCTGCGCGGGCGCCACGGCAACGCGGGCTGGAACCTCACGCTGTTCGAGACCCATACCCAGCGCGAACTCACCGTGCTGTCCAACACGGGCGGGCGCGCCACCTACCAGAACGCAGGCCGCACGCTGCGCCGGGGGCTGGAATTCTCGGGCAATGCCCAATGGGGGCCGCTCACGGCCAGCACCGCCCTGACCCTGCTGCAGGCCCGCTACCGCGACAGCTTCCTGACCTGCGAGGCCACGCCCTGCACCACGCCCACCGCCCCGGTGGATGCCGGCGCGCGCCTGGCCGGCACCGCGCCGCGCCGCCTGTGGAGCGAGCTGGCCTGGCAGCTGTCGCCGCAATGGACCTGGACCGTGGACATGCTGCACAGCGGCCCCGTGGCCGTGAACGACCGCAACACCGACCGCGCGGCCGGCTACACCGTCTGGGGCTCCAGCCTGCGCTGGTCACGGCAATGGCAGCAGTGGAGCGCCCAGACCTTTGTGCGGCTGGACAACCTGTTCGACAGGCGCTATGCGGGGTCGGTCATCGTCAACGAGGGTAACCAGCGGTTCTTTGAGCCGGGTGCGGGACGCGGGCTGTCGGCCGGGGTGACGGTCAGCCGGTCGTTCTGAGCTGTTCCACGGCGGTACACATCCGCCCCCGGGAAAGTCCGAATGTTGTGACACGAAGCCGCTTTTTCTATCGTCTCCCACATGGTGCCCTTGCCCCCAGCGCCATGCACGCAAAAACAAACCACACAGGAGACGAGACAACATGAAGACCCACGTGCTTTCCTCCACGCTGCTGGCCGCCGGCCTGGCGCTGGCCCTGCCGGGCGCCGCGCTGGCGCAGGCAGGCCTGCCAAGCAAAGGCTCGCCCGAGCACATACGCGCCGTCACCTCGCGCATCGACTCGCAGAGCATCCGCGACAACGCGCGCAGTTCCAAGGACTGGCCCAGCTACGGCATGGACTACAGCGAGACGCGCTTTTCCAAACTCAGACAGCTGGACACGGCCAATGTGAAGCGGCTGGGCCTGGTCTGGTCGTATGACCTGGAATCCACGCGCGGCGTGGAGTCCACGCCCGTGGTGGTCGATGGAATCATGTACGTCACGGCCAGCTGGAGCGTGGTGCATGCGGTGGACGTGCGCACCGGCAAGCGCCTGTGGAGCTACGACCCCGGCGTGGACCGCGCCAACGGCTTCAAGGGCTGCTGCGACGTGGTCAACCGGGGCGTGGCGGTCTACAAGGGCAAGGTGTATGTGGGCGCCTTCGATGGCCGCCTGGTGGCGCTGGACGCGGCCACGGGCCAGAAGGTCTGGGAGCAGGACACCATCATCGACCGCGCCTACTCGTACACCATCACGGGCGCGCCGCGCGTCATCAAGGGCAAGGTGCTGATCGGCAACGGCGGCGCCGAGTACGGCGTGCGCGGCTATGTCACGGCCTATGACGCCGAGACCGGCGCGCAGCAGTGGCGCTGGTTCACCGTGCCAGGCGATCCGTCCAAGCCGTTCGAGAACGAGGCCATGGCCCGCGCCGCCAAGACCTGGGATCCGGCCGGCAAGTGGTGGGAGGCCGGCGGCGGCGGCACGGCCTGGGACACCATGGCCTATGACCCCGAGCTCAACCTCATGTACATCGGCACGGGCAACGGCTCGCCCTGGGCGCAAGCCAAGCGCAGCCCGGCCGGTGGCGACAACCTGTACCTGGCCAGCATCGTGGCGCTGAACCCCGATACGGGCGAGTACGTCTGGCATTACCAGGAAACGCCGGGCGACAGCTGGGACTTCACCTCCACCCAGCCCATGGTGCTGGCCGACATCAAGATCGGCGGCAAGCCGCGCAAGGTCATCCTGCATGCGCCCAAGAACGGCTTCTTCTTCGTGATCGACCGCACCAACGGCCAGTTCATCTCGGCCAAGAACTTCGTCGACGTGAACTGGGCCAGCGGCTACGACGCCAAGGGCCGGCCCATCGAGACGCCGATAGCGCGCAGCGGCGACCGCGCGCGCGACGTGATCCCCAGCCCCTTCGGCGCGCACAACTGGCATTCCATGTCCTACAGCCCCGACACGGGACTGGCCTACCTGCCGGCCCAGCATGTGCCGCTGACCCTGCAGGACAACAAGAACTGGAAGTTCAACGGCGGCTCCCTGCCCGAGCCGCACAGCAATATCGGCTGGAACACGGCCACGCTGGTCAACATGGAGCCGCCCAAGAGCACGCCCTTCGGCCGCCTGATCGCCTGGGACCCGGTGGCGCAAAAGGAGCGCTGGCGCGTGGAGCATGCCTCGCCCTGGAACGGCGGCACGCTGGCCACGGCGGGCAACCTGGTGTTCCAGGGCACGGCCGACGGCCGCTTCGTGGCCTATGACGCGCGCAACGGCAAGAAGCTCTGGGAAAAGCCCACGGGCACGGGCGTGGTGGCCGCACCCATCACCTATGAGGTCGATGGTCGGCAGTACGTCTCCATCGCCGTGGGCTGGGGCGGCGTCTACGGCCTGGCCGCGCGCCACACCGAGCGCAAGGGCCCGGGCACGGTCTACACCTTCGCGCTGGATGGCAAGGCCGAGGCGCCTGCCTTCGTCGCCTACCAGCAGGGCAAGCTGCTGCAGGGCGTGCCCTACGACAAGAGCCTGGTGGCCGAAGGCACGGCCCTGTACGTCAGCAACTGCGCCTTCTGCCACGGCGTGCCCGGCGTGGACCGGGGCGGCAACCTGCCCAACCTCGGCTACCTGGACCCGGCCTACATCGAGCACCTGGACAAGTTCATCTTCAAGGGCCCGGCCATGTCGCGCGGCATGCCCGACTTCACGGGCAAGCTGAGCATGGAAGACGTGGAAAAGATCAAGGCCTTCATCCAGGGCACGGCCGACGCGGTGCGGCCCAAGTAGCCAGCGCGAGCCGCCCCCCCTCCCCCAACCTCCCATTCCCCTCCCCGGCCCTGCTGTCCTGCAGCAGGCCTGGGCAGGGCTTTGCCTGAAAACACCGGACCGGACTCTTCGCCATGCCATCCAAGCACTTCACCCGCGCATCCCTGGCCCTGGCAGCCATGGCCGCATGCGCCACCTTCAATGCCCACGCCGTCGATATCGACGCGGGCGACTACACCGCCCTGCCTCCGGGCACCACGCTGGGCATGGTCTATTACCAGCACGCCACGCGCGACAGCCTCTATGCCAATGGCGACCAGGCGCCCATACGGCCAAAGCTGACCTCGGACATCGGCATAGCGCGCGGCGTGCACTTCATGAAGCTGGGCGACTATGTGATCGACCCGCAGTTCCTGCTGCCCTTCGGGCGCCTGTCGGCCTCGCGCGATATCGCGGCCATGGGCAGCAATACCGGCGTGGGCGACCTGATGCTGGCCGCCACCCTGTGGCTGACCAAGCCCGGCGACAAGGAGCACTTCGGCATCACCCCCTTTGTCTGGCTGCCCACGGGCCAGTACAACCGCAACGACCCGCTGAGCCTGGGCGAGAACCGCTGGAAGGCCGCCCTGCAGGCCGGCTGGATCAAGCCGCTGGGCAAGAGCGTGACCATGGACCTAGCGGCCGATGTCACCGTCTTCGGCAAGAACGACGACTTCGGCGCCCACAGCGCCACGCTTAAGCAAAAGGCGCAGTTCCAGTTCCAGGGCCTGCTGCGCTACCACCTGTCGGACACCTCGGACCTGCGCCTGGGCCTGTCGCACCTGACGGGCGGCGAGACCCAGGTCAACGGCGTGGCGCAAGGCGACCGCCAGTCCACCACCAAGGTCTCTTTCGGCGGCGCGGTGTTTGTCGCGCCCAAGACGCAGTTGCTGGCCACCGTGGGCCGCGATCTGCATGTGCGCCAGGGCTTCAAGGAGAACGCCCGCATCAACCTGCGCCTGCTGCAGGTTTTCTGAATCCACACCCCCTGTCCCCTGTCCACCACCAAGGAGCACACCATGAACCTCAGCGACATCCAGCACCAGATCACCGAGCGCGCCAGCGCCTTCCTCAACAGGGGCACGCATGACCTCTTCATCGACGGCCAATGGGTGGCGGCCCAGACCGGCCAGCGCCTGTCCACCGTCAACCCGGCCACCGAGGCCGTGATCGCCGAAGTCGCCAGTGCCGGTCCGGCCGACGTGGACCTGGCCGTGCGCGCCGCCCACCGCGCGCTGCACCTGGGCCCCTGGGGCCGCATGCGCCCCGTGGAGCGCGAGCGCCTGATGCTGCGCCTGGCCGACCTCATGGAGACCCATGCCCAGGCCCTGGCCGAGGTCGAATCGCTGGACAACGGCAAGTCCGCCGCCATTGCGCGCGCCGTGGACATCGCCATGGCCATCGACTCCATCCGCTACATGGCCGGCTGGGCCACCAAGATCGAGGGCATGACGCACGAGCACTCCGTGCCCTTTGCGCCCGAGGCCCAGATGTTCACCTACACCCGGCGCGAGCCCGTGGGCGTGGTCGCCGCCGTCGTGCCCTGGAACTTCCCCCTGCTCATGGCCACCTGGAAGCTGGCGCCCGCGCTGGCCGCCGGCTGCACCCTGGTGCTCAAGCCCGCCGAGCAGACGCCGCTGACCGCGCTGATGCTGGCCGAGCTGATCCAGGAAGCGGGCTTTCCGCCCGGCGTGTTCAACGTGGTCACGGGCGACGGCCCCGGCACCGGCGCGCCCCTGGTCTCGCACCCGCTGGTCAACAAGGTCAGCTTCACGGGCTCGACCGAGGTGGGCAAGCTCATCGGCCATGCCTGCATGGACAACATGACGCGCATCACGCTGGAGCTGGGCGGCAAGTCCCCCGTCATCGTGCTGGACGACTGCGATCCCGCCACGGCTGCGGCGGGTGCGGCCAATGCCATCTTCTTCAACCATGGCCAGGTCTGCTGCGCGGGCTCGCGCCTGTACGTGCACAAGAGCATGTTCGACCGCGTGGTGGCCGACGTGGCCGACCAAGCCGCCCAGCTCACCCTGGGCCATGGCCTGGACCCCAGCGCGCAGATGGGCCCGCTGGTCTCGCAGGAGCAGATGGAGCGCGTCTGCAGCTACATCGACATAGGCCGCAGCCAGGGCGCCGAGGTGGTGACGGGCGGCGCCCGCGCAGGCCAGCGCGGCTACTTCGTGCAGCCCACGGTGATGACCGGCGTGCAGCACGACCACCGCGTCGCCCGCGAGGAAATCTTCGGCCCCGTGCTCGTGGCCATGCCCTATGACGACCTGGACGAGGTCGCCGCCTGGGCCAACGACACGCCCTACGGCCTGGGCGCCAGCATCTGGTCCAACAACCTGTCCAAGGTCCACCGGCTGATCCCCAAGATCCAGTCCGGCACGGTCTGGGTCAACTGCCACAGCACCCTGGACCCGGGCATGCCCTTCGGCGGCTACAAGCAGTCCGGCATGGGCCGCGACATGGGCCGCACCGCGCTGGATGCCTACCTGGAGACCAAGTCGGTGTTCATCAATCTGTGAGGGCTGCTGCCGGCCTGCAGCTTTGGTGCAGGCCGGCAACGGGTGCTTGTTGGAAAGCACGGATTCAGATCATTCCGATATCTTTTCACTGCGCACCCCTGCACACTTCCCCGCTTTCCACGCCATGCCGCCTGCAGTGCGGCACAGAAAGAGAGGGAGACCATGGATCGTCGATGGATCGCAGGGCTGTCATGGCTCTTCATCGCCTGGTCCTGCCAGGCGCAGGACGGGGGCAAGGCCGACAGGCCCACGCCCGCACAGGCCCGCCAGGAGGCAGCGCGCTGGAGCCACACCGCCGTGGCCGACATCCAGCGAGTGCACCAGATGATCCGGGAGGCGCATCCCGCCGTCCTCGACCCTGGCGCAAGTGCTTTCCACCAGTGGTTCAGCGAGGGATACGACCAGGCCATAGCGCTGGCTGGGCGCGCAGCCACGGAGCAGCAGGCCTTTGCCGCGCTGCGCTTCTACACCACCGGATACCGGGACGGCCATCTGGCCGTATGGCGCAACCATCATGCCGCCACGCCTGTGCGCACGACCTGGGCGGGCTGGGCCGTGCAGCGCCAGGCAGGCCGCTACCGCGTCTCGGGCCGCGCGGCGCAATGGCCGATCGATACGCCGCAGGTGGGGGAGCAGGTACTGTCGTGCGACGGCAGCCCCATCGACGATCTGCTCACCGACAAAGTGGCGCCCTTCGTGGACCGGCTCGTGCACCTGGAGGGAACGAAGTCCGATCTGGCATGGCACCTGACCCGCGAATCGCCCAGCGCCCCGCTGTGGGAGCCGCTCAGGGTGCGTCAATGCACGACCCGCTCCGCCGCTGGCGAAATCCGGAGTTTCAACCTGGCATGGCAGCCGCTGGACGACAAGGACGCCCGTGCCCTGGCGCGGCCCCGGGCACCGCGCCAGGGCATCAAGGAAGTGCGACCGGGAGTGCAGTGGATCCAAGCGTCCAACTTCATGCCATCGTCCGAGAAGGCCATGGCCGCCTTCGAGAAAATGCTGGAGGGCATCCGGCAGGCAGGAGATGCGCAGGCCGTGGTGCTCGATGTGCGCGGCAATGGCGGGGGCAACTCCCTGCTCGGCTACCGCATCCTGATGGCCCTGCTGACAGATGCCATCACGGCAGGCGCCACGCAGCACTCCCAAGCCAGGGCTTACTGGCGTGTCTCCGCCATGGCCCTGGAGGCGTTCGAAGAGCGCAGGACACAGCTCCTGCGCACGGAAGGCGCCGGCAGCCTGGTCTACCAGTTCACACAGCAGATGGCCTCGCTGATGGGCGATGCCGCATTGCGCGGGGAAGATTTTGTCGAGCAGCCGCAGGTCGATGAAACGCACAAGGAGTTGCAGCAAGACACCGCCGCCGCACGCGCAAACCCCTTCAAGGGCAAGCTGGTGCTGGTCACGGATGCCCAATGCCAGAGCGCCTGCCTGGATTTCGTGAGTGCGGCGCTGCAGATTCCGGGCATCGTGCACGTGGGCAGCATGACCGGAACGGACACGCAGTACACCGACGTGGCCGACAAGGCACTTTCGCCCACAGTGACGTTCCGCGTCCCCCTCAAGGTCTGGAAGAACCACGGGCGCCAGGACAAGGAGGGCAAGCCCTACCTGCCGCAGTTCGTCTTCGACGGCGACCTTGCCGACACTGCCGCCGTGCAGGCCTGGGTGCTGGACAGCATCCTGCCCACGGCAGGAAACATCCAGCTGGATTGAACAGAGGCAGGCTTTGAGGAGATCGGATGATGCGAAGCAGGTCCCATGACGACGCCATGGCCGAGCTGTACCGCAGCGATCCGGCCCTGGCCGTCGAGACCATCAACGCCATCCTGGCCGATGGCGACCCGGCAGAGCTGCGGATCGTGATGCGCCAGTTGGCCCTGGCGTACCCTCCCGCACAGCTTCCCCCTACTCCGAATACCCCTTGGGCCACCCCCCCGGCCGGTCGCAGCATTCCTCCCAACCCAGCTTGCGCGAGGTGTGGCCTATGCCGGGGTTGAAGGTGTTGGTCGGGTCCAGTTCGCGGTAGAAGCCCGCCAGCGCGGGCTTGGCCACGTAGAGGTGGCCCACGTTGTGCTCGGCCGGGTACTCGGCGCGGCGCGCGTCCAGCAGTTCCCACATGCGGTGCTCCATGGCCAGCGGGTCCACGCCCTTCTTGACGATGTAGTCCTGGTGGAAGACATGGCAGAAGAAGTGGCCGTAGTAGAGCTTGTGGACCATGTCGCGCTCGACCTGGGCGGGCAGTTGCTCCACCCATTCGCGGTCGTTGCGGCGCAGGGCGACATCGAGGGCGACGATGTCCTCCACCTGGGCGCGGTGCACCTCGCGGTAGCGGATGGCCGCGCCCGCGATGGCGAAGCGGTGCAGGAAGGCCTTGCGCCCCTCGTCGGCATCGCACTCGAACCAGCCGCCCGTGGTGCTGCCGCTGAAGTGCCGCGTGAGGAATTCACGCGTGGCCTCGGCCGTGTCGTTGGACACGCGCACCAGCAGGTGGTGCTCGTAGCGGTCACGCCACTGGCGCATGCGCGCGGGCAGGTGGCTGGGCAGCAGGTTGGTCAGCGCCTGGATCACGCGGTCGGTGACGCCGCGCAGGCCGAAGCGCTCGAAGAAGCCGTCCACGCGGCTCTTGAGGGCGAAGGCGGCCGGCACCCTGGCCGTGCCGAAGCGGTCGATCAGCAGGAAGGTGTCCTTGCCGTATTTCTCGCCGATGTCGTAGGCCGTGCGGTGGATGTACTCGCCCGCGATCGGCAGGCGCGGCAGCGCGGTCAGCAGCTCGCGGCGCACGGCCGTGAGGTCGTCGGGCGCATTGCTGCCTATGTAGAAGACGGTGCTGGGCTCCTTGGGGAAGGTGTCCAGCCGCACGGCGAACAGGCACAGCTTGCCGGCCGAGCCCGAGGCCTCGAACAGGCGTGAGGGATCGGCGTTGAAGCGCGCGGGCGTGTCCTCGTCCACGGCGCGCACGGCCTCGGCATAGCGCGGGTCGGAGGCGGCGCGCTGCGCATCGTGGGCGATGTCGGACTCGGTGTAGTCGCCGTTTTGCAGCCGGGTGAGGATTTCCTCGGGCGTGCGGCCCAGGGCGATGCCCAGGTGGTTGACGAGTTCCAGCGAGCCGTCGTCGCAGACACGCGCGTACAGCGCCAGCTCGGTGTAAGCCGGGCCGCGCCGCACCAGGGCGCCGCCCGAGTTGTTGCAGATGCCGCCCAGCACCGAGGCGCCGATGCACGACGAGCCGATCACCGAATGCGGCTCGCGCCCCAGCGGCGCCAGCGCCTGCTCCAGCCGGTCCAGCGTGGCGCCGGGCAGGCAGACCACCTGGGCGCCGCCGCCAATGACCTGCACGCCGGTGATGCGCAAGGTGTTGATGAGCACGATCTCGCGGTCGTAGTCCGCGCCGTCGGGCGTGGAGCCGCCCGTCAGGCCCGTGTTGGCGGCCTGCATGATGACGATGCGCCCGGCCGCCACGGCGGCCTGCACCACCTTCCACTGCTCCAGCAGCGTCGCGGGCCGCACCACGGCCAGCACCGGGCCCTCGCCCGTGCGGTGGCCCTTGCGGAAGCGGCGCGTGGCCTGGTCGTCGGTGAGCACATGGGCGGCGCCCACGGCTTCGCGCAACTGCAGCAGCAGGGCCTCGCGGGAGACGACCGGAGTCTGCAGCGCGCTCATGGCTGGCGCACCAGCAGGTCGCCGGTGATGTCGGATACCTTGCTCACGCTGGTCAGCGTCATGGCCACGCGCATTTCCTTCTCCAATAGTTCCAGCAGGTGCTTGACGCCCGCCTCGCCGGAGGTGGCCAGGGCGTAGATGAAGGCGCGGCCGATCATGGCGCAGTCGGCGCCCAGGGCGATGGCGCGCACCACGTCCAGGCCGTTGCGGATGCCGGAGTCGGCCAGGATCTTGATCTGGCCCTTGACCGCATCGGCAATGGCCGGCAGCGCGCGGGCCGAGGACAGCACGCCGTCGAGCTGGCGGCCGCCATGGTTGGAGACGATGATGCCGTCGGCGCCAAAGCGCACGGCGTCCTTGGCGTCCTCGGGGTCCAGGATGCCCTTGATGACCATGGGCCCCTTCCAGAAGGCGCGTATCCATTCGAGGTCCTTCCAGGAAATGGAGGGATCGAAATTGGCGCCCAGCCAGCCGATGTAGTCGGCCAGGCCCGTGGGGCTGCCCCGGTAGGCCGAGATGTTGCCCAGGTCATGCGGACGGCCCAGCAGGCCCACGTCCATGGACCATGCCGGATGCGTAACCGACTGCCAGTAGCGGCGCATGGCGGCATTCGGGCCGCTCATGCCCGAATGCGCATCGCGGTAGCGCGCGCCGGGCACGGGCATGTCCACGGTGAAGACCAGGGTGGAGCATCCGGCCGCCTGGGCACGCTCCAGCGCGTTCTGCATGAAGCCCCGGTCCTTGAGCACATAGAGCTGGAACCACATGGGGCGCTTGATCTTGGGCGCCACCTCTTCGATGGGGCAGACCGAGACCGTGGACATGGTGAACGGAATGCCATGGGCGTCGGCCGCGCGCGCGGCCTGCACTTCGCCGCGGCGGCGGTACATGCCCGTCAGGCCCACGGGCGACAGCGCCACGGGGATGGACAGCTTCTCGCCGAACAGCTCGATGCTGGTGTCCAGCCGGCTCATGTCCTTGAGCACGCGCTGGCGCAGCGCCACGGCGGCCAGGTCTTCCACATTGCGGCGCAGCGTCTGCTCGGCATAGGCGCCGCCGTCGATGTAGTGGAACAGGAAAGGCGGCAGGCGCTTTTGCGCCGCCGCACGGTAGTCGGAGGTGGAGGAGATGATCATGATGGTGGTCTCATGTCTTTCAAAATAGGTCAACAGGACGCTGGCCTGGGGCGATCTCGCATGAGACTGGCGCACCCCAATCCAGGGACACCGAGGAAGGGCCGCCCCGCACCGAGGGTGTCGTCCCCCTCCCTCGCGAAGCGAGCAGAGAGGGGGAAGGCGCGCAGCGACTCAGGGGGAGCTTCATTTCAGAGGCAGCCGCATGGAGCGCTCGCGCCGCGCGCGGTCCTCGTCCAGGCGCTGGATGGTGGTGCGCACATGCTCCAGGTGCTCGCCGATGCATTCGCGGGCGCGCTGCGGGTCGCCGTCCAGGATGGCCTGCATCAGGCTCTGGTGCTGCACGGTCAGCTCCTGCAGGGTCTGGGGTGCGCTCAGGCGGAACATGTCGTGGCGGTTGCGTTCCACCGTGGACAGCACCACGGTGAACAGGCTGTGCATGACCTGCACCAGCACCAGGTTGTGCGAGGCCTCGGCAATGGCCAGGTGGAACTGCGCATCGGCGCGCGCCGCCAGCTCGGCGTGGCCGCTTTGCTGGTGCTGGATCATCACCTCGAAGCAGCGCTGGATATGGTCCTTGTCGCGCTCCGTGGCACGCTGGGCTGCCAGCCAGGCCGTGCTGGTCTCCAGCGCATGGCGGGTTTCCAGCACGTCATAGCGGTAGTGGGAGTCGGACTCCATCAGGCCGGCCAGCGGCCGCATGGCGTCCTTGAGCCAGTCCGCAGGCTCGGCAGCCGGCTCCGGCTCCTGCAGGTAAGTGCCATCGCCGCGCCGCGCCAGCAGCACGCCCTGGCTGGTGAGTTTCTGTATGGCCTCGCGCACCGAGGTGCGCGAGACACCCAGCTCGGCCGCCAGTTGCCGCTCTGCGGGCAGCCGCTGTCCGGGCTGCACTCCGCTGGCCTGCACCAGGGCAAGCAATTTCTCGACAACTTGATCGGCAACGCGCATGGGGAACTCTCTGGTGTTTTCAGTGACCAGGAATCATCCACGTAAACACATAGGCTTGCAGCGTGGTGATCACCCCGATGATCACAGCGAACATCAGGCTGTGCTTGACCGTGAAGCGGAACAGGTCCGACTCGCGGCCTGCCAGGCCCACGGCCGCGCAGGCAATGGCGATGGACTGGGGCGAGATCATCTTGCCCGTCACGCCGCCCGTGGTGTTGGCCGCCACCGTGAGCACCTGGGGCAGGCCCAGCTGCTGCGCCGTGGTGGCCTGCAGCGCGGCGAACAGCGCGTTGGCCGAGGTGTCCGAGCCCGTGAGGAACACGCCGATCCAGCCCAGGAAGGGCGAGAAGAACGTGAACGCCTGGCCCGTATGCGCCAGCGCCAGGGCCAGCGTGGCCGACAGGCCCGAGTAGTTGGCCACGAAGGCGAAGGCCAGCACCATGCCGATGGAGTAGATCGGCACGGCCAGTTCCCTGAAGGTCTCGCCCAGCGTGGCCACGGCCTTGGCGGGAGACAGACGCGTGAAGGTGATGGTGATCAGCGCCGCGATCAGGATGGCCGTGCCGGTGGCCAGCAGCCAGTTGAAGGTGTAGACCGCGCCGTAGGGCGCAGCGGCGGCCACGACGGGCGGCGTCTTCTCCACCAGGTTGTGCAGGAAGGGCACGGGGATGTTGATGACGGTGGAGGCCAGCGGGCCGCCTGCGGCGAACAGCGCCTTGAAGGGCTTGATGCTCCAGATCGTCACCATGGCCGTGAGGATGATGAAGGGCGACCAGGCCTTGATGACGGCGCCTGCTGTCAGCGGTGCGCCGGAGGTGATGGCCGGTGCTGCAACTGCCGCAGCCTTGCCGCCCTCGCCTTCCGTGTCGAAACGGAAGATGCGCTTGGGCTGCCAGACCTTGAGGAACAGCGTCAGCGCCACCAGCGAGACGATGGCCGAGGTGATGTCCGGCAGCTCGGGGCCGATGTAGTTGGCCGTGAGGAACTGCACCACGGCGAAGGAGCCGCCGCCCACCAGCACGGCAGGCCAGGTTTCCTTGACGCCGCGCCAGCCGTCCATGATGGCCATCAGCCAGAACAGCACGAGCACGGTCATGAAGGGCAGCTGGCGGCCGGCCATCTGGCCGATGGCGAATGCATCCACGCCCGAGACCTGCCCCGCCACGATGATGGGAATGCCCATGGCGCCAAAGGCCACGGGCGCCGTGTTGGCGATCAGGCACAGGCCCGCCGCATAAAGCGGCTTGAAGCCCAGTCCCACCAGCAGCGCGGCCGTGATGGCCACGGGCGCGCCGAAGCCGGCCGCGCCCTCCAGGAAGGCGCCGAAGCAAAAGCCCACCAGGATGAGCTGCAGCCGCTGGTCGGGCGTGACCGACAGGATGGACGAGCGGATCACGTCGAACTGCCCCGTCTTGACCGAAATCTTGTAGAGGAACACGGCCGCCACGATGATCCAGGCAATGGGCCACAGGCCGTAGAAGAAGCCGTACACGGCCGAGGCCAGCGCCGCGCTCACGGGCATCTTGTAGAACAGCAGCGCCACGCCCAGCGCCAGCGCCACGGTGACGGTGCCGGCCTGGTAGCCCTTGAGACGGAACCTGGTCAGCGCCAGGAAGAAAAAGATGATGGGAATCAGCGCGATCAGCGCCGAGATCCAGATGTTCCCGGCGGGATCGTAGTTCTGCTGCCAGATGGTTTGCATGACCGTGTCTCTAGATGATGGGGAGGGCGCGGTAAGCGCCCCTTGTCGGCCACTCCCTCTCGTCGCAGCGTTGGCATGCGGTGCGATCCGCACTGGATGTCTGCTGGCTGGCTGCAACGGTGACCGGGAGTGTTCCCCGCGCTGGTGCCTTGTGGGCCATTGGCAAATTGGTCCAACCAATTAAACCAAAATTCAGACCATTGCGCGAAGTGGTGCGATTCTCAGAGCTTTCAAGTGGGTAGATGAACAGGGTAAACACCTAAAATAGTGCAGATAATGCACCACGATGTTTATTGATCAGACCAATTTACGGATTTGTTTTGGTGCAGCGCGCAGCAAGGCGCACCGCCAGGGCAGGCCCAGGTGGTGCGCAAAGCGGATGGGAATCTGAAGAAAAGCAGCGGTGAGGCGAGCGCGGGCGCGGACGATCAGCACCGCGCGGGCTCGGCGCTCATGCGCGGCTGGCTGCAGGCCACGGTCCACAGCGCCTCAGCGGCATCGGCCATGTCGGCGCGCTGGCGGTACAGGCGGATCTCCACGGGCACGGACCAGGCATGGCCGCCCGCCAGCACCAGCGCGCCGCTGCGCAGCTCGTCCACGATGAGGCTGCGCGGCAGCCAGGCCACGCCGCGCCCCTCCAGCGCCATGGCCTTGAGCAGGGCCGCATGGTGGGCGGTGAACACGGTCTGCGCGCCCTGGGGCAGCTGGGGCCGGCCATCGCCCTCGCCCGCCGTGCCGGCGCCGCCTGCGCCAAACAGCCCGCGCAGGCGCGAACGCATGATGCGCCCCAGGCCCGAGGCCTCGCTGTAGGCCAGCACGGCCAGCGGCAGGGGCTGGCCGCCGCCCGTTGCGGACCCGGCGTCTATGGCATGCAGCGCGCGGCCCGGCGCGTCCGGCCAAGGCGCGGACACGGGCAGCAGCATGTCTTCGGACAGCTGCAGCATGGGGTAGCCGGCCTCGTCCAGCCGGCCCGGCACCTCGGCATGGCCGTGGCACAGCACGAACTGCACGCGCCGCTGCAGCGCCTGGTCCTCGCAGGCGTGAAAGCTGTCCGAGATGGTCTGTATCGGCCCCAGCCGCAACTGCGACTCCAGCGTGCCCAGCCATCGCGGGAAAAAGGTCAGTGACAGCACGTGGGTGGCCGCAAAGCGCAGGCTGGCGGCGGCCTGGTCGTGCGCGGCGCGGGCCTTGATGCGCGCCGCCTCCAGCTTGGCCAGCACATCCTCCAGCAAGGGCTGGAAGCGCTGGCCTGCGGCGGTGAGCGCGGCCGGATGCGCGCTGCGGTCGAACAGCTCGGCACCCACCCATTCCTCCAGCGCGCGGATGTGCCGGCTGAAGGCGGGCTGGGCGATGGAGCGGGCCTCTGCCGCGCGCGAGAAGTTGCCGCTTTCGGCCAGGGCCAGAAAGTCTTCCAGCCACTCCATGTCAAGGGGGCGATTGCCAGGTCCCATGGTCTCCAGTCGTTGTGGTTCTCGGATGGATAGATGTATGCGATTCGAGTATTGGACCGTGCGGGCGCGGCGGGAAATGATCCATCCGTCGTTCACACCCATCCCAAAACGGAGACAAGCCTCATGCCTTCCATCTCGAATTATCGCGGCATCATTCCCGCCATTTCCTGCCCCTTCACACCCGACCACCGCATCGACGAGCCCGCGCTGCGCAAGCTGGCATCGTGGCTGGCAGGCCATGAGGGCGTGGTCGCCGTGATGACCAACGGCCATACGGGCGAGGTGTTCGCACTGACGCCGGCCGAACGCGCCGAGGTCACGCGCATCGTGGCCGACGAGCTGCGGGGCCGGCTGCCCGTGATCTCCTCCATCGTCTGCGAAGGCCTGGCCGATGCGGCCGAGCATGCGCGTGCCGCCCAGGCCGCAGGCGCGGTGGCGCTGGATGTGATGCCGCCCCACCACTGGCTGCGCTTCGGCTTCACGCCCGGCCATGCGCTGCAGTACTTCGAGGCCATCCACCGCGCCGCGCCGGACCTGGACCTGGTCTGCCACGTCTACCCGGCCTGGACGCGTGCCTCCTACTCCTCGCAGCTGCTGGCCGAGCTGGCGCGCCTGCCCTACGTGCAGGCCTTCAAGGTGGGCCAGCGCGACATGAACAAGTACGCCCGCGACATCCAGGCCATCCGCGAGGCCAATCCCGCCAAGGCCATCCTGACCTGCCATGACGAGTACCTGCTGGCCTCCATGGTCCAGGGCGTGGACGGCGCCCTGGTCGGCTTCGCCACCTTCATCCCCCAGCTCATCATCGACCTGTGGAATGCCGTCAAGGCCGGCGACCTGAAGAAAGCCATAGCGGTGCAGGCCGTGATCACGCCGCTCAAGGACGCCGTCTACGGCGGCGGCGAGCCCACGGGCGAGGCCCACGCCCGCATGAAGGGCGGCATGTACCTGGCCGGCGTGATCGACGACGCCACCGTGCGCCCGCCCACCGAGGCGCCCAACGCCCAGGAACTGCAAGCCCTGCGCGCTGCCGTGGCGCAGGCCGGGCTGCTCAAGCGCTGAACGCAGGCCACAGGCCACGGGCCACATACAGACACACAGGCTCTTGCCGCGCAACCAGCCTGGCCCGGCCCGAGCTGCGCGGCCCCTTCGGACAACAACAAAAGCACGACAGGAGACAAGACACCATGCAACGCCATCATTTCCTCCGCGCGGCCCTGGGTGCTGCCGCAGGCGCCGCCCTGCTGGCACTGGCCGGCCCGGCCGGTGCCCAGGCCTGGCCTGCCAAGCCCGTGCGCGTGGTCATTCCCTTCCCGCCCGGCGGCACGCTGGACGCCGTGGGCCGGCAACTGGCGCAGAAGCTGGGCGAGCAGACGGGCCAGCAATTCATCATCGACAACCGGCCCGGCGGCAACGGCGTGATCGGCGGCGACATCGTGGCCAAGGCCCCGGCGGACGGCTACACGCTGCTGTTCAACGCCTCCACCTTCACCACGGCGCCCATGACCATGAAGACCGTGCCCTACCAGGTCAACCGGGACTTCTCACCCGTGGCCCTGGTGGCCAAGGCGCCGCTGTCGGTGGCCATCAACAAGAACCTGCCCATCACCGACATCAAGTCGCTGATGGCCTATGCCAAGTCCCATCCGGGCAAGATGACCTTTGCCGTGGGCTCCATCGGCTCGGCAGGCCACCTGTCCACCGAACTGCTCAAGCGCGCGGGCCAGCTGGACTACCTCATCGTCCCCTACAAGGGCACGGCCCCCGCCTTCCAGGACCTGATCGGCGGCCAGATCGACGGCTTCATCGACCCCATCCTGGGCTCCCTGCAGTACCACAAGGGCGGCATGCTGCGCGTGGTGGCGGTCACCTCGGCCCAGCGCGCACCCAGCCTGCCCGATGTGCCCACGGTGGGCGAGACCATTGCCGGCTACGAGTTCTACAGCTGGTACGGCCTGTGGGCGCCGGCCAAGGTGCCGGCCGACATCATCAAAAGGCTCAACACCGAGGTCAACAAGGCGCTGGCGGGCGATCTCAAGGACAAGCTGCGCGAGCAGGGCCTGCTGCTGTCGCCGGGCAGCGTGGAGGACTTCGCCAGGTTCCAGGCCAGCGACATGGAGCGCGCCCAGAAGATCGTGACCGAGGGGAACATCCGTGTCGAATGAACTGCGCCACGCCGTGGTCACCGGCAGCAGCAGCGGCATAGGCCGCGCCATTGCCCAGTCGCTGCTGGATGCAGGCTGGCGCGTGACCGGCCTGGACCTGGCGCCGGCCAGCCTGGCGCATGAAGCCTTCCACCCGCTGCGCGTGGACCTGTGCGACGGCCTTGCCGTTGCGCAGGCGGCCCAGGCCAACCAGGACCGGCCCGCCCCCGATGCCCTGGTCCATGCCGCAGGCGTGCTGCGCGTGGGGCCGCTGGGCCTGCTGGACCACGCGGGCGGCGAGCTCATGTGGCGCCTGCATGTGGATGCCGCCACGCGGCTGGCCGACGCCATCGTGCCCGGCATGGCCGCGCGCGGCGGCGGGCGCGTGGTCTTCATCGGCAGCCGCGTGGCCCAGGGCATGCCCGGGCGCGGGCAGTACGCGGCCACCAAGGCCGCGCTGATTGCGCTGGCACGCAGCTGGGCCGCCGAAGTCGCTGGCCAGGGCGTGACGGTGAACGTGGTCTCCCCGGCTGCCACGGCCTCCGCCATGCTGGGCGACCCCGCCCGTGCCGGCAGCGCGCCGCGCCTGCCGCCGCTGGGCCGGCTGATAGAGCCGGCCGAGATCGCCGCCCTGGTCGGCTACCTGCTGTCGCCGCAAGCCGCCGCCATCACGGGGCAGGACATCGCCATCTGCGGCGGCTCGTCGCTGCCGCGCTGAGCCCACCCTGACACCCATCCTTCATCCGCAAGCACCATGAAAATCGTCAACATCCTCGAATCCACCCGTCCCATCAAATCGGACATCCGCAACGCCTACATCGATTTCTCGAAGATGACGCTCAGCCTGGTGGCCGTGGTCACGGACGTGATCCGCGACGGCCGCCCCGTCATCGGCTACGGCTTCAACTCCAACGGCCGCTACGGCCAGGGCGCGCTGATGCGCGAGCGCTTCATCCCGCGCGTGCTGGAAGCAGAGCCTGGCAGCCTGCTGGACGACAGCGGCGACAACCTGGACCCGCACAGGATCTGGGCGCGCATGATGATCAATGAAAAACCCGGCGGCCACGGCGAGCGATCGGTGGCCGTGGGCACCATCGACATGGCCGTCTGGGACGCCACGGCAAAAATAGCGGGCAAGCCCCTGTACCAGCTGCTGGCCGAGCGCTACGGCAGCGGCACGCCCAACCCGCGCGTCTTCGTCTATGCCGCTGGCGGCTACTACTACCCCGGCAAGGGCCTGGACGGCCTGCGCCGCGAGATGGAAAGCTACCTGGAGCGCGGCTACTCGGTGGTGAAGATGAAGATCGGCGGCGCCTCGCTGGCAGAGGACTGCGAGCGCATCGAGTCCGTGCTCAAAATTCTGGGCCCGGGCCAGCAGCTGGCCGTTGATGCCAACGGCCGCTTCGACCTGGCCACCGCGCTCGACTATGGCCGCGCCCTTGGCCAGTACCCGCTGTTCTGGTACGAGGAAGCCGGCGACCCGCTGGACTACGAACTGCAGGCCCGCCTGGGCGAGGTCTACCAGGGCCCCATGGCCACGGGCGAGAACCTGTTTTCCATGCAGGACGCGCGCAACCTGATCCGCCACGGCGGCATGCGCCCGGACCGCGACTGGCTGCAGTTCGACTGCGCGCTCAGCTACGGCCTGGTCGAGTACCTGAGCACGCTGGACATGCTCAAGGCCCATGGCTGGTCGCCCAGCCGCTGCATTCCGCACGGCGGCCACCAGATGTCGCTGGCCATTGCCGCCGGCCTGGGCCTGGGCGGCAACGAAAGCTACCCCGACCTGTTCCAACCCTATGGCGGCTTCCCCGACGGCGTAAAGGTGGACAACGGCCACGTCACCCTGCCGCCGCTGCCGGGCATAGGCTTCGAGGGCAAGGCCGACCTGATCGCCGAGATGCGCGCGCTGGCGGTTTGATCAGCTGTTGAAAAAAGCGGGAGAAGGCTGTTGCTTTCTCCCCTGGACCACTCCACGGGGCCAGCCCGTAACCAGCCCCCTCTGCTAACGTACTGGCATGACACCCGCACTGAGTCTCCGAACGCGCTGGATGGCTGCCACGCTGTTGCTCCTCGCCTTCTTCCTGGCGTTCTATCAGACGGCATGGGTTGCCGAAGACGCCTTCATCACGTTTCGCGTCATCGACAACTGGATTGCCGGCCATGGCCTGAGGTGGAACATCGATGAAAGAGTTCAGGTCTTCACCCATCCCTTGTGGATGTTTCTCCTGAGCCCCCTGGTATGGCTCAGCAGTGATCCATATTGGTCTTCGATCGGGCTGAGTGCCGCGCTCCTGCTGGTCTTCTGTCTCTTGTGCCTCAAGGCCATGGGCGGTCCCCATCTGCGCAGCCTGCTCGCGCTTTCGACCTTGCTGTGGTGCCAGGCATTTGTCGACTACTCGTCCTCAGGGCTGGAAAATCCGCTGACACATGTTCTGCTGGTTCTTTTCTTCATCGCCTGGAAAACCGAACATCCGCACCGCGTGCTGCGCCTGAGCGCGCTGTCGGCACTGCTTTTTCTGAACCGTCCCGATGCCGTCGTTCTTGTGGCGCCTGCGCTTGTCGCCAGCCTGGCCGCCAGCCGCGACAAGCCTGCTGTTCTGGTAAGGCAGTTTTTGCCTGGCCTGTTACCGGCCGTTTTGTGGACGTTGTTCTCCCTCTTCTATTTCGGTTCACCAGTACCCAACACCGCCATCGCCAAGGTATTGAATGGTCTGACGGCCGCCCAGTCAGCACAGCAGGCCTGGAATCTTGTAGTCCATGCGTATGAATACGACCTACCTACCTTGGTCACCATTCTGGCTGGGCTGGGCTTTGGCCTCACGCGTGCCGCCCTGCGCCCCATCGCAGCAGGCATTGCGCTCTGGTTTGGCTATCTCGTTTATGTGGGCGGCGACTACATGGCCGGACGCTTCTTGGCAGGACCATTGGTTTTCTCGATTCTTGTGCTCGGCACAGTGGGGCTGTCTTCTCTCTACACCGTCACATGGGCCCTGTTGCTGGTGGCGTCCACGGGCGCCCTGCATGCCACCGTCCTCTCGCCGATCAGCTATCAGCAACGGTTCGTTATGCCCTCTGGAATTGCCAATGAGCGAGGGTTCTACTACCAGGAGCTTGGTATGCGCCGCGTCTTGGAGCATCACTCTTGGAAGCTTCATCCATGGTTTGTCGAAGGCGACAAGCTGCGCAAACAGCCCCCCGCCGTCTACGCAAAATGCAACATAGGAATGACAGCCTTCGCTGCGGGGTCCCAGGCGACCTGGATTGACCCTCTAGCACTGGCAGAACCCTTTCTTGCCCGTCTTCCCGCTCGATCAAACAGCCGGGTTGGACACTACGAACGAGCGTTTCCCGAGGGATTTCTGACGGCGCGCGCCACCGGCAACAACACCTTGGCAGAGCCTGCCCTGCAGCGGCTCTGGACCGATATCAGACTTGCCACGAGCGCCAACCTGTTTTCGCTGGAGCGTCTTGCTTCGATCAAGCGGCTCAATCTCGATAAAAAACTCTATGTGCCGGAGCATTTCGACAGGGACGCCGTTGGCATTCCAGGCCACCCTGTCACCAGCCGGTCGCAAACGTCCTGCATGGGGTATCCAGGAGAAGTCCAGTTCACTCTGCGCCTACAGTAGACGGAACTGCGGAGCCGCTGAAGCTTGCTGCGGTCCCATATCTGACGCTCCCCAACGGAAAAGCCCGCTCCCTACAATGCAGCCTCAGCGGTCGGTGTACCGCCCTTGTACCTTCGGTGCCCGGTCATCCCGGGCGCCTTATTAAACCGCCGTGTATCCGGACGGCGGTGGCTGATTGAACGGAGCCCATCCATGAACCACATTCCTGCGCGCCGCTCGGCGCTGCGCCAGGCGGCTGCCTGCGTGCTGGCCGCCTCTACCTTGTCCAGCCTGCCTGCGCTGGCCGCCGAACCCGCCGTGCTGCGCGTCTCGGCCATCCCGGATGAAGCTCCCACCGAGCTGCAGCGCAAGTTCGAGCCGCTGGGCAAGTACCTCTCGGCCCAGACCGGCATGAAGGTGGTGTTCACGCCCGTGACCGACTACGCCGCCGTGGTCGAGTCGCTGGCCACGCGCAAGCTGGACTTGGCATGGCTGGGCGGCTTCACCTTCGTGCAGGCCAAGATCCGCACCAACGGCACGGCCATCCCCATCGTGCAGCGCGAGGAAGACGCCAAGTTCACCTCCAAGTTCATCACGGCCAACCCCGCCATCAAGACCCTGGCCGACCTCAAGGGCAAGAGCTTTGCCTTTGGCGCGCCCTCGTCCACCTCGGGCAGCCTGATGCCGCGCTTTTTCCTGCAGCAGGACGGCATCAACCCCGAGAAGGACTTCAAGACCGTGGCCTTCTCCGGCGCGCATGACGCCACCGTGGCCTTCGTGGCCGCAGGCAAGGCCGAGGCCGGCGTGCTCAACGCATCGGTCTGGGACAAGCTGGTGGAGAGCAAAAAGGTCGATACCAGCAAGGTGCGCGTGTTCGCCACTACACCGCCCTACTTCGACTACAACTGGACCGTGCGCGGCGACCTGGACCCGGCCCTGGTCAAGAAGCTGACCGACGCCTTCCTGGCGCTGGACCCGGCCAAGCCCGAGCACAAGGCCATCCTGGAGCTGCAGCGCGCCGCGCGCTTCGTGCCCACCCAGGCCTCGAACTACGAAGGCATCGAGGCTGCCGCCAGGTCGGCCGGCCTGCTCAAGTAGGCCGCAGCAGGCGCAATCCATGAGCTTTGAACTGGAAGGCGTGGGCCTGACCCACGCCGGCGGCGGCATTGCGCTGCGCGGCGTGACGCTGGCCGCACGCCAGGGCGAGGCCATTGCGCTGATCGGCCCCTCGGGCGCGGGCAAGACCACGCTGCTGTCCGTCATCGGCACGGCGCTGGCGCCCAGCCAGGGCCGGCGCAGCGTGCTGGGCGACGAGGTGCCTGCGTCCAGCGCAGGTGCTCCC
This sequence comes from Delftia sp. Lp-1, assembly GCF_020523835.1. Classification (NCBI taxonomy): domain Bacteria; kingdom Pseudomonadati; phylum Pseudomonadota; class Betaproteobacteria; order Burkholderiales; family Comamonadaceae; genus Delftia; species Delftia sp. Lp-1. Next base: position 2,953,995 of record NZ_JAJALJ010000001.1, read on the forward strand.
CGGCTGCTGCGCGCGCGCATCGGCACGGTGCACCAGGCGCCGCCCATACCGCCGCGCCAGCGCGTGGTCACGGCCGTGCTGGCCGGGCGGCTGGGCCGGTGGCCGGCCTGGAAGGCGCTGGCTTCGCTGCTGTACCCACAGGACACCGCTGGCGCATGCGAGGCCCTGGCCCGCGTGCAGCTGGCAGACAAGCTGTTCGCGCGCTGCGACCAGCTCTCTGGCGGGCAGCTGCAGCGCGTGGGCATTGCCCGCGTGCTCTACCAGCAGGCCGAGCTCATCCTGGCCGACGAGCCCGTGGCCGCGCTGGACCCAGCCCTGGCCCTGTCCACCGTGCAACTGCTGGTGCACGAAGCGGCCGCGCGCGGTGCCACCCTGGTCGCCAGCCTGCATGCCGTGGACCTGGCGCTGGCCTGCTTTGCGCGCATCGTGGGCATCCGCGATGGCGCCATCGCCTTCGACCTGCCGGCGGCTGAAGTCACGCAGGAACACCTGCGTGCGCTGTATGGGTCCGAGCTTCCTGGCGATGATCCCTCCCGCCCTGCGTGGACACCCGCGCCCGCCGCCTTTGCCGCACCGCTGTCCGCATCCGCATGCCGTTGAGTTCCGATCTGCACGCGCTGCGTGATCCCGCCGCGCCCCGCCGCCTCGGCGCCCTGATGCTGGCCGCCGTCGTTCTGTGGCCGCTGTTCCAGGGCGCGGGATTCAGCCTGGGCGCGCTGTTCGATCCCGGCAACCTGCAGGTCATCGGCCGCTTTCTGGCCACGTTTCTTCCGCCCGAGACCGGGCGCGACTTCCTCGGCTACCTGGGCCGCGCCACGCTGGAGACCCTGGCCATTGCCACGGCCGGCATGGCCCTGGCCTTTGTGCTGGCCGTGCCGCTGGCCTACCTGGTCACGGGCGCCGCGCGCGAGCGGCGGGCGCTCAACCCCGTCACGCGCGGCCTGCTCACCATCCTGCGCGGCGTGCCCGAGCTGGTCTGGGCCCTGGTCTTCGTGCGCGTCTTCGGCCTGGGGCCGGCCGCTGGCGTGCTGGCCCTGGGCCTGACCTATGGCGGCATGCTGGCCAAGGTCTATGCGGAAATCCTGGAATCGGCCGACCCCGCTCCCGCACGTGCCCTGGCGCAGGCGGGCGCGCGCCGGCCGCTGGCCATGCTCTACGGCCTGCTGCCCCAGGCCGCGCGCGAGCTGACCTCGTACACCGTCTACCGCTGGGAGTGCGCCATACGCGCCTCGGTGGTCATGGGCTTTGTGGGCGCGGGCGGCCTGGGCCAGCTCATGGACCAGGCCATGAAGATGCTCAACGGCGGCGAGGCCTCCACCATCTTGCTGACCTTCATGCTGCTGGTCTGGGGCGCCGACCTGCTCTCGCGCGGCCTGCGCCGCGCGCTGGACACGCCACCCGCCGCGCGTGCCAGCACCTGGGGCTGGCGCAGCGCCCTCGCCTGCGCCGCCCTGGCGCTGGGCGTGGCCTCCAGCTTTGCCATGCTGGAGATGGACCTGCCCTCGCTGTTCACCGGCGCGGCGGGCCGGTCCATGCTGGAATTCGTCATCAGCTTCTTCCCGCCCGACACCAGCGCCGAATGGCTGCGCAAGGTGGCCGTGGGCGTGTGGGAGACGCTGGCCATCTCCGTAGTCGGCACCTTGCTGGCGGCCGTGCTGGGCCTGCTGCTGGCGTTGCCGCGCTGGCGCGCTCCCTGGAGCCTGGTGCTCAACGTGCTGCGTTCCGTGCCCGAGCTGGTCTGGGCCACCATCACCGCCCTGGCCGTGGGCCTGGGCCCGTTCGCAGGCGCGCTGGCGCTGGCGCTGCACACGGCGGGCGTGCTGGGGCGCCTGTATGCCGAGGCCCTGCAGAACCAGCCCACCGCCCCCACCCAAGCGCTGCGCCTGTCCGGCAGCGGCCGCGCCATGGCCTTCCTCTACGCGACGCTGCCCGGCGCCGCGCCGCAGTTGCTGGCCTATACGTTGTACCGCTGGGAGATGAACATCCGCATGGCCGCCATCCTGGGCTTCGTGGGCGCGGGCGGGCTGGGGCAGCTGCTGTACTTCGAGCTGTCGCTGTTCCACTACGCCCAGGCCAGCACCGTCATCATCGCCATGCTGGCGCTGTCCGTGGCTGTGGACTGGGCCAGCGCGGCGCTGCGAAGGCGCATGGGTTAGGTGGTGGAGGCCGCGGCGCCCTCACTCTCCACCTCGACCAGGTAGTCGATCAGCGCCCGCAGCTTCAGCGGCACATGGCGCGTGGGCGCATAGACCGCATGCACCACGCGCGGCGCGTACTTGCCACACAGCGCCCAGCCCGGCAGCACGGGCGCCAGCTGCCCGGCCTGCAGCGCCGCCTGCGCGGCAAAGTCGGCCACCACGCCTATGCCCGGCCCCTGCTGCAGCGCGTGGATGATGCCCAGGCTGCTGGCAATGGTGATGGGCGTATTCACCAGCAGCCGCATGGCGGGCGCGGCCGCAGGGTGGAGCGGGCGCAATTCCACCTCGTTCTGGAACTGCCCGTAGCCCAGGCTGATGAAGGGATGCGCCAGCAGTTGCCCGGGCTCCATGATCTGCGCATGCCGCGCCAGATAGCCGGGCGTGGCCACCAGCACATAGCGGATGGTCTTGAGCGGCCGCGCCACCAGCCCCGGCGCGATCTGGCCCGGCACGCTGATGCGCAGGCCCAGGTCCAGCCCCTCGGCCACCAGGTCCACCATGCGGTCCGTCATGTCCACCTGCACCTGCACCTCGGGCCAGCGCGCGCAAAAGCCCGGCAGCAGTGGTGACAGCCAGAGATCGCCCAGCACGGCCGGCGCGCTGATCTTCAGCAGCCCGCGCGGCTGCTGGCGCAGCTGGCCGGCCAGCGCCTGCACGGCCTGGGCATCCGCCACCAGCCGCAGGCAGGCCTGGTGGATCTCGGCTCCCGCCTCGGTCAGCGACAGCGAGCGCGTGGTGCGCTGCAGCAGCCGCAGCCCGAAGTGCGCCTCCAGCCGCCCCACGCTGCGGCTCACGGCCGAAGTCGTCAGCCCCAATTGCCGGGCCGCGCCCGCAAAGCTCTGGTGCTCCACAACGCGGGCGAAGACCAGCATTTCATCCAGGGGCATGGCGGTATCGGGCAAGGCGCTACTCCGGTCTTTGTTGCATGGCAGGCAATATTAATTTGAGTGACTGGTGGATTGTTGATTGATTGCAGGGTCCGCAAGATACGGCCATGCGCTCCATACCGAAGCGCGCCCAGGAATCCACACCATGTCCCACAGCCCCAGCCTCACCTCTGCAACCTCACCCACACGGCCCCGAACCAGCCAGGGCGGCACCTGGCGCATGCTGCTGGCCATGGCGCTGTCGGGCACCATCGGCCTGCTCGTCGTGGAAAGCGCGCTGCCGCCGCTGCTGGTCGTATTCGCCCGCTGCGTGCTGGGCGCACTGGGCCTGGGCCTGTGGCTGGCATGGCGGCGCGAATGGGTCGCCCCTCAAGGCCGTGAATGGCTGTGGCTGGCCGGGGGCGGCATCGCCCTGGTATTGAACTGGGTCGCCCTCTTCAGCGCCTACCACTACAGCTCCATCGCCGTGGCCACCGTGGTCTACCACGTGCAGCCCTTCATGCTGCTGGCTCTGTCGGCGCTGCAGGGCGAGCCCGTCGAACGCCGCAAGCTGCCCTGGCTGGTGCTGGCCCTGCTGGGAGTGGCGCTGAGCAGCGGCCTGGTCGGGCTGGACGGCATGGATGCATCGCATGCTGGTACAGGCGCCTGGATAGGCGTGGCCCTGGCCCTGCTGGCCGCCGCACTCTACGCAGGCACCACGGTGGCCACGCGCCGCCTGGGCCACATGCCCTCGGCCCAGATCGCCATGCTGCAGATGCTGGCGGGCGGACTGGTGCTGAGCCTGTGGGCCCTGCCGCTGCTCACCCATATCGCCGCAGCCAGCCCTCAATTGCTGTCAGCGCGGGCCGCCTCCATGGTGCTGACCCTGGGACTGGTCCATACGGCCTTCATGTACACGGTGATGTATGCCGCATTCCAGCGGCTGCCGGCGCCGGCCATTGCGGCACTGTCCTTCGTCTACCCCGCCATGGCCTTGCTGGTGGACCTGGTCTGGTTTGGCGCCGTGCCGTCGGCGGCGCAGTGGGTCGGGATGGGCTGCATTGTGGTGGCGGTGCTGGGGCACCGGCTCACGGGCCAGTCGTGAATTACCGGTCCAAGCCACTTCTCACTGACTTCACAGAGGGCAAATACGATGGCCACTCCTTTCAGCCATTTCCCACTGTGAATCCACCGTTACATCATGGAAAAAATGATTCCGCAACGGATCAATTCCGTCAGGCCAGACGCCCATGAGTTTCAAACTCAATCATTTATCTGCATTACGCCCAGAATGCTTGTCGCATGCTTGGCTACGCCATTTTTCCCCGCAGTGATATTGGCAATTCTTGCCGCAGCAAGAATCAGCGGGGACAGCTGGATCGGCTTGCTGATCTTCCCGATTTGGGCCTGCAGCTATACAGGCTTCGTCATTCTGGGTATGCCTGGCATATTCATGCTGAATAAACACAACCGTTTGACACTATTGAATCTTTCGATTTATGGAGCCATCGCAGGCTCCATTCCATATCTAGGAATTTCTCTGATTTTTTCCATGAATGGTCCGTTTTCTACGGATCTTGAATATATTTTCCTGAATTCTCTTGGCACTCTTTTTGGGTTGGGGATTGCGCTTATCTTCGGAATGATCATCGAAATAAAAACCCATTAGACTGGTGTACAAGGCCGTGAGGGACTTCATGGCCGATGCAAAGCCATGAACACATGCGCTCACCATTCATCAAGACTTCATAAATCCCCTTAATTGTTTCAAGATATTTCCAATCAGGCATGAATTGTACATTTTGAATCATTCATATCCCTCTGCCACGTATGCTCTCCCGGCTTTCAGCCATTCGCATTCACTCAGCCGGAATACAGAGGGAGAAATAATTGGCCACTATCGAAAAAGGATTGATGGTAGACAAAAGCGTCGAAGTCAAGACCTATCCGTCCATAGAGCACGGCGCCTTGCTGTCCGTCACCTCCATCGTGCTACACCGCACTGACTCGTCCACGGCCGCCAGCGTGCTCAATGCCTACAAGAGCGGCCAAAAGACGGGGGCGCACTTTCTGATCGAGAAGGACGGCAAGATCTACCAGACGGCCAGCCTTGAGCGCATCTGCTGGCATGTGGGCATCCTGCAGCCGCGCTGCGTCAACGAGAGCACCTGCGATCCCACGGAACTCAAGAACATCAATGCCCTGCTGCACCAAAAGGGCCTGAGCTTCAGCAAGCGGGCCAAGAATGTGTCATCGCACGAGAACACAAAGGCCTATCCGTTGCGTTATCCGGCCAACAGCGACTCCGTGGGCATCGAGGTGGTGGGCCGTTTTCTGCCATCGACCAAGGATTACGAGGCGCCCACCCAATCGCAGCTGTTCCAGACCAAATGGCTGACCCAGCAATTGGTGGACCACTACAAGCTCAAACTGCTGTCTGATGTCTACTCCCACGGCGCCATTGCCCGCAAGGAGGCGACCGAAGGCGCCCAATTGCTGCGCTACATCTTCACGGGAGCCTGAGCCATGCCATCCAGCACGCTTTCCAACAATCCCTCTCGCAGCCTGCGCATTGCCGCCTGGGCTGCCGTGATGCTGAGTCTGCATGCGCCGTTGCAGGCCTCATCTACTTCCACATCCACGCCCAAACACGCGGCCAAGGCGGCACCCATTTCCGTCATCGGTCCGGTCACCCGTTCCGTAGGCTCGGGCGAGACCATGGGCTGCGAGAAAGTCAGCCTGGACGCCGCCGACGTGGCCCGCTATTTCGCGAAGGCAAAGCAAGTCTCGGCTGGCAGCTTCCACGAGGAATCCATCATCCTGCCCTGCAGCTTCAGCGGACGGCTGCTGCGCTCGGGCAAGGTCTATGAATGGAATATCAACGCCGCCGGCGCCGGCTACCTGCGCAGTGAAGATGGTGAACAGGACCTGCGCTACCTGTGCCGCAAGGCCTGCGAGAAGGCATTGCCGCAGTTGACGGGGCTTTGACCTGTTGTTCAGGCATTGTCTACACGGGCGTCTTGTCACTCCGATTGAGTGGTGCCCCATCCTCCTGTCAAGCACAGCGGATACGATGGCGCCTCCCACAATATTCCCAACAGACCATGGACCGACTGATTTCCCAAGGAATGCATGCCTTCAGCCAGGGCGACCACGCGCGCATGCATGCGCTATGGTCCGGCACCACGGTTTTCAGCCATCTGGACAACGAAGCTATTGCCAGCCTCTTGACCAGCATTCAGGTCACTGCCGAATCAGGGCAGGGTAGCGAATGGTCATGGCTGATGCTGTGCCTGGTGTATCTCGATTCCAGTGACCAATTCACCGAGGACCGCAGTGCGGCATTACGCCAAGTCGGCGAATGGGCGCAGCGCGCACTGGCATTGTCACCAGGCAATGCCTATGGACACCGCTATTTGGGCAGTGCCCACTATTGGCTGGACGAACCCGAGCCCGCGCTGGCCGCCTACCACAAGTCTCATGCCTTGCAGCCCCAGGTGGACTTGCAAGCCCGCATCTTCGAGATGGAGCATGCCGTGCCCTGGCGCAGCATCTTTTCCTATCCCGAGTTGGCTGATAGCCCGGCGGCACCCGACTACTACACGGCCGGCGTGACCGTGGGCAAGTGGAAGCGCCCCGACACGGATGCAGCGGCCCTGCAGGAAATCGAGCGCCTGCAGACCACACTCTACGAACGCTGTCTGGAGCGCTTCGCCAGCGCCGGCACGCCGGCAAACGGCCAGGAGGCCGCGCCCGCCGCGCTGGACATCCACACCTATGCCATGTGCTGCAACAACCTGGGCGTGCTGTACAACGCGCAGGAGCAGTACGAGCAGGCGGCAGCCGTCCTCGAAGCCGGGCTGCAGCAGACCTGTTTCCAGGCCCTGCTGGAAAACCTGCGCCATGCCTATCGGCAACTGGGGGACCGCAAGCAAGCCACCGACCTGTCACTGCTGCTGATGGAGGACTACGCGCTTGATACCGGCCTGTATCTGGACTGCGCGCAGACCGCATGCGCCTATCTCAACGAGACCAGCCACCACCAGGACGTCCTCGACATCGTGGCCGAAGCCGAGCGCCGCTATGCGCAGCTTTCGCCGCAGCAACAGCAAGCGCAATGGGAAGTTCGCAGCATGAGCTTCGTTCATGCGCACAAGGTCACCGCCCTCAGGGCCCTGGGCCAGCTCAAGGCCTCGCACCTTCAGCCTGAACTGGTCGAGATCGCCCTGCGCCACGATCCGGGCGATGCCCAATTGCTCGGCATACGCGCCCACATGCAGGGAGCCCGGCAGCAGGTGGGTGGAAAAGGCGGATTCTGGTCGCGCCTGTTCGGCTGAACCACACCGGGCGACCGAGCCACCAAGAAATGTAGGGCACCCAAGATGCTGGCAACCCTCAGAAAACCCCCAGCGCCAGCCCGGCCCCCATCGCCTCCCCCAACGCCCGGCACTGCTCCAGCTCAGCTGCGGCAATCCGCTTGGGTGCCAGGATGGCTTCGGTGGTCTGGGCGTGGGTGCAGATGATCAGGGGCTCGGCCACGGGCTTGAGGCGCCAGCCGGTGGCGATGCGGGCGATCTGGCGGGCGGCGTTCTGGCCGTCGCTGCCCGCGCAGATGAGGCTGGCATAGGGCCGGCCATTGAGGTGATCCAGCGCCGCGTAGTAGCTGCGGTCGAAGAAGTCCTTGAGCTGTCCGCTGATGGCGGCCAGGTTTTCCGGGGTGGCGAAGAGGTAGCCGTCGGCGGACAGCACATCGTCGGTGCCGGCCTCGGAGGCATGCAGCAGGCGCACCTGCACGCCCTGGCCTTCGGCCGCTGCGCCGTCGCGCGCGGCCTCGGCCATCTGGCGGGTGCCGCCGGTCATGGAGTGGTAGACGATCAGCAGGGTCTTGCTTGCGTTCATGCCGCGAGCATAGACCGATGGTGGGAGAACCGGGCCGCTCCCGCCACGGCGCGGCTCAGGTAACCCCTCTGCCGGCCCCATCCGTCAGCGACGCCACGGAAGGCCTGATCCATTGCGGATCATCGAGCTGCCGTTGAATGCAATCGCGCAACCATTGATGCGCGGGATCCGCCTGATGGCGCGGATGCCAGGCCATGCGCATGGGCTGCACCTGCACGTCGATGGGCAAGGCAAACACCACCAGCCCCAGCGATGCAGCCATGCCATGCGCCGTGCGTGTCGGCACGCAGGCCACCAGGTCGGTGCGGGAAGCCGCAATCAGGGCCGAGAACGAACTGGGCACCAGCAGCGCCAGTTGCCGCTGCAGGCCCAGCGCCTCCAGGGCAGCGTCCACGGGCGAGCTTTCGCCCGGGCGCTGGGTGATGCCGACGTGGCGCGCGGCGGCGAACTGCGCGGCGCTCAGCCGTTGCGACTTTCTGGCGGACTTCAACAGGGGATGGCCGACGCGCACGACGCCCACCAAGGTCTGCTCCGATATCACCAGGCTCTCGGTTTCCGGGTCCATGCTGCGAAAGCTGCCCACATCCAGGTCGATGCGGCCTTCGCGCAGGGCCCCCGGGTCGGCATGGGTTTCGGGCAGGAACTGCAGGCTGGCCAGCGGCATTTCCGCTTCCAGCGCACGCGAGAGGCTGGCACCGAAGACGACGGCAATGCCTTCGGGCGCCCTCACCACGAAGCGGCGGCGCAGGCCCGCCAGTCCTCCAGCATCGACAGGGTCCTGCAGCGCCCGCGCCTGGGCCAGCAGCGCGCGCACCGGCTCCGCCAGGGCCAGGGCGCGCGGCGTGGGCACCAGGCTGCGGCCCGCACGCACCAGGATGGGATCGCCAAACGCCTCCCTGATGCGTGCCAGCGTATGGCTCATGGCGGGAGTGCTCAGGTGCATGCGCCCGGCCGCCTGCGTCACGCTGCCGGTGCTGAGCAAGGCATCCAGTGCAATCAGCAGATTGAGGTCGTATGTGTTCGCCATGCGAAATCATACGTTCAATACATTGCACTGTACAAAACCCACACCGCTCCCGACACTGGCGGCCGTTGCCTCAACCCAAGCCCTCGCCGCTGCACGCCCATGACGCCCATGCCCACAACCTCGCTGACTTCCCCGCCCGGTCGGCGGAACCTGCCCCGGCTTTGCTTCGCCATGCTCGTGCTGACGCTCGTCCTCGCGGCCCTGGACCAGACCATTCTTTCGACCGCCCTGCCCGTGATGGCCCGCGAACTGCCGGGCCATTGGCCGCTGGCCTGGGTGTTCTCGGCCTATCTGCTGGCGGCCACCGTGGTGATTGCGCTGTACGGGCGGCTGGCCGATGTGCTGGGCAGAAAGCCCATGCTGCTGCTGGCCATCGGCCTGTTCCTGGCCGGCTCCCTGGCCTGTGGTGCCAGCCATGATCTGCAGCAATTGGTGTTGGCGCGTGCCCTGCAGGGCGCGGGCGGCGGCGGACTCATGACGCTGACGATGCTGACCCTTGCCGACCTGTTTGCGCCTGAGCAACGGGCCCGCTACCAGGGCCTGCTGGGCGCCGCCTATGGCGTATCGACCATGGTCGGCCCGCTGCTGGGCGGGGCGCTGGTGGAGCATCTGTCCTGGCACTGGGCGTTCTGGCTGAATGTGCCGCTCGCAGGGCTGGCCTGGGGGGTGCTGGCATGGGCGCTGCCCGCCAGGGCGGCTGCGCCGGAGGCCGCCGCCGAGCCCCGGCCCCGCCAGCGCATCGACTGGCTGGGTGCCGTGTTGCTGGCCGCAGCCCTTGTCAGCCTGCTGCTGGCCACCCAGCACAGCCACCTGAATCTGCCAGAGCAGCTGTCGCTGTGGGTGCTGCTGGCCCTGGGCGCCAAGTTCGCCCTGGCATTCTTCGTGCGCCAGCGCCGCGCCACCCATCCGCTGCTGCCGCTGTCGCTGTTTGCCCACCCGGCCTACGCGGCAGTCAGTTTCCTGGCCCTGTCCACGGGCGTTGCGCTGTATGCGGCCGTTGTTTTCCTTCCGCAGTATCTGCAGATCGGCCTGCACCTGTCGCCTACCGGTTCCGCCTGGCACTTGGCGCCACTAATGGCCGGCATCACGGCAGGGGCCATTGGCAGCGGCCGGCGCCTGCGCGCCCAGACGCCAGCCGCGTCGCTCGCCCGGGTGGCCTGCGTGCTGATGCTGCTGTCGTTTGGGCTGATCACCGCGGCCTTGCACTGGGTGCCGCAGGCGCCGCTGGCCCTTTCCGCAGGACTGCTGCCGCTGGGCCTGGGACTGGGGCTGATGTTTCCCATCATCACCGTGGTGGCGCAGCGTGTATCGCCGGCCCGGCACCTGGGCATTGCTACGGCGGCACCCGTCATGCTGCGCAGCCTGGGCGGCGCCGCCGGCGTGGCCTTGCTGGCAGCCCTGCTCAGCCATTTGATGAAACAGGAGCTGGCTGCGGTCAGCCCCCTGGCCGCACACGCCGATGCCGTCACCGCCGCGCTGGGCCACGGGCTGCAGGCCATCTTCGGCTGCGCGGCGCTGGCGGTTCTGGCGGCGTTGGCTGCCTGCCGATGGCTGCCGGCGCGCAAAGCCGCAGCCCGTGACAGCCAGGGAGCCCCTGCGGCGCAGAGCGCCGCCATTCGCCGAGGTGCGGAAGGCGCCTAGGCCGCCCGGTGCCTCAGAAATCCACCGAAGCCGACACCACGAAGGTGCGCGGAATCATCGGCGAGACGGCGCCCCAGGACGTGACGCCGGCCCAGGCCTTGCGGTCGGCCACGTTCTGCACCGTGGCGCGCAGCGTGGTCTTGCGGCCTGCGATGCGCGTGGCGTAGCGCAGGCCCAGGTCGGTGCGTGTCCAACCCGGGATGCGCAGGCGGTTGGCCTGGTCCACGAACTGGGCGCCGGTGTAGGCCAGGTCGCCGACCAGGGTCAGGCCCTCAAGGGCGGGCACATCCCATTCCACGCCCAGGTTGGCCAGCAGGCGCGAGGTGCCGATGGGCCGGTTGCCCACCAGCGCAGGCGTGGCCGAGCGCGTGATCTCGGGCTTGAGCCAGGTCACGCCACCCAGCAGGCGCAGGCCGCGCGCGGCCTCGCCGTAGGCATACAGCTCCATGCCCAGGTTGCGCTGCTCGCCATTGGTCTTGTAGACGCCCTGGTCCAGGCCGCCGCTGGGTTTTTCAATGCTGAACAGGGCGGCGGTGGCCATGAAGCTGCCGAAGTCGTACTTGCTGCCCACTTCGTACTGGCGGCTCTTGTAGGGGCGCAGCACCTCGCCGTAGTTGCTGGCCGCGGGCGGCGCGATGTCGCCCTTGCTCAGGCCTTCGATGTAGTTGGCGTAGAGGCTCCAGTTCGGCGCCTGGCGCCAGACCACACCCACGGCCGGCGTGGTCACGCTCTCGTCGTAGACATTGGCGGCGCCGCCCGTGAGCACGTTGTAGTTGGTGGACTTGATGGCCTGGTGGCGCAGGCCCAGCGACAGTTGCAGCCGGTCCTGCAGCAGCGAGAGCGTGTCCACCAGGGCCAGGCTGGTGTTGCGGTTGTCATGGATGCGCGGAATGGCCGAAGGCCGCGCAATGCTCTGCGGCGCATGGGCAATGGGCGCATAGATGTTGGACGCCACGGTGGAGCCCGCCTGCAGCGCGCGGTGAAAATCCTCGCGGTAGCTGGCCAGCTGCAGCGTGACCGAATGCTTGACACCGGCCAGCGCAAAGCGCGAGCGCAGGCCTGCGTCGATGGTGCTGCGGTCCACGTCGAACACCGCGTAGGTGGGCGTGATGCTGGTGGCACCAGCGGCACTGGTCAGGCGCGGGGCCGAGTCGTAGATGCGGTCCACATCGGCGCGCGACTGGCCGATGTTGGCGAACAGCGTGAGCTGCTGCGTGAGGTCCAGTTCGGTGCGCAGCAGCACGGCGCGCTCGCGGTTCTTGGACCATTCCCAGGGCTGGGTCACGTTGCGCCGGCCATCCGGCGCAGCAGGCATGGAGGTGAGCCCCGTGGGCATGATGGGCCGGCCCACGCCGTCGATGCGCTCGTCCTGCGAGAGCAGGTCCAGCGTGGCACGGAAGCGCTCCACCTCGTAGTCCAGCGCCACGGCCAGCACATGGCCGTCGGTGCTTTGATGGTCCATGGACGTATCGCCGCCGTACTTGCTGGCGTTGACGCGGATGCCGTACTGGGCCTCGTCGCCAAAGCGCCGGCCCACGTCGGCATGGGCACGCCAGAGGCTGTCCGAAGTCCAGCCCGTGGTCAGCCGCGCCACATCTTCATTGGCGCGCTTGGGAGCGATGTTGATCACGCCGCCCACCGAGCCGTTGGGCGACATGCCGAACAGCAGCGCGCCGGGCCCCTTGACCACCTCGATGCGGTCCACGTACTCGGTGCGCACGCGGTAGTTGGGGGCAATGCCGTAGATGCCGTCAAAGGCGATCTCGCCCGAGTTGCCCTCCCAGATCGGAAAGCCCCGGATATAGAGGTTGTCCACGTTGCCGCCCGGCAGCACGGTGTAGCGCACGGAAGGGTCGCGGTTCACCGCCTCGGCAATGGTGCCGGCCTGCTGGTTGCGCACGGCCTCGGACGTGTAGCTGGTGGTGCTGAACGGCGCCTGCATGTTGCCGGTATTGCCCAGCACGCCCAGGCGCACGCCCTTGGCCACCTGCCCGCCGGCGTAGGGCGCGGGCAGCAGGCTCACATACTGGTCGCCGGCCGTGACGGTGATCTCGGACAGGCGGTGGGCGTTCTCCGGCAGGTTGCCGGGCGCATGGGCCGCAGCAAGCAGCAGGGTCAGCGTGCCGCCCTCGATGCGCCCCTGCAGGCCGCTGCCCTGCAGCAATGCCGCCAGGCCCTGGCGCACATCGTGGCTGCCGTTGAGCGCCGGGGCCTGCCGGCCCTGCACCAGTTCGGAGGAGTAGGTGAGCTGCAGCCCCGCCTGGCGCGCAAACTGGCTCAGCGCCTGGGCCAGCGGCTGGGCCGGCACGTCGAAGGACACCGATTGCGCGGCGGCCAACTGCAGTTGCAGGCCCAGCACCAGGCCTGCACATGCATGAAAAACCGCTGTGCGGCGGAGACGGAGGCGGAATCGGAATCGGGAGGACTTGGGAGCGGACATAAGGACTTTCTGGAGGACAGGCTCATTGCGAATCGCCGGCACAGGCAGGGCGCCCGGCCTTTCATATGCAAATACGAGTCACTCCCAAAAACCCTGAAAAAAACTTCACGGCTCCGCGCGCCCGCCGCGCCGCGCAATCCGCAGGCCGCCGTCGTCCAGCACGCTGACCTGCACCGGCGCGAACTGCGGCAGCCCGCGCAACCATCGCTCGGTCTGGGCAATGCGCACATGGCCGCTGATGGCCAGTTGCGCCGCGCCCTCCTCCACCACCAGGCGGCGCCGCGTGTAGCGGCCCAGCCGGTGCACGACGCGGCCCAGCGGTTCCTGCTCGAAGACCAGTTCGCCCTCGCGCCAGGCCGCGGGCCGTTGCTGGAGCTGCGGTTGCCAGGCAGCGCCGTCGGTATCTCCTGCCCCGCCGTCCAGGGGAATGCGCAGCGACTGGCTGTCCTGCAGCAACTGGCCGCGTCCGGTGGCCGCATGCTCCACCCGCACCTGGCCCGACTCCACCTGCACGCGCACCGCATCGGGCTCCAGTTCCACACCAAAGCGCGTGCCCAGCACGGTCACGCGCAGGGGGCCGGCCTCCACCACAAAGGGCCGTGCCGCATCGCGCGCCACGGCAAAGAAGGCGGCCCCTTCCAGCAGTTGTGCCTGTCGCAGGTCGGCACGGTAGGTCAGCGCCACGCGGCTGGCGGCGTCCACATGCAGCACGCTGCCATCGGGCAGTTCCAGGCTGCGCTGCACGCCCGTGGCGCTGGCCAGTTCACCTTGCCACAGCACGCGACGGCTCCACATCTGCCAGGCGGGCCAGGCCGCGCAGGCCATGCCGGCCGCGCCCAGCAGCGCGCCAAGGGCACGCCGCCGCCGCTTTCTGGAAGAGGCCTGCAAGCCCGCCTCCACCCCGCCGCGCCAGCGCAGCAAGGCGGCTTCCAGGCAGGCATCGGCCTGCATCAGGTCGCGCTCCACGGTGTTCAGGGAGACCTGCAGACGCTCGGCGATGTCGGCCTGCCGCTCGCCATGCAGGCGGTGGGCCAGCAAGGCGGCCTGCATGCGCTCGGGCAGGTCTGCAATCGTGCGCTCCACCACGGCCAGTGCCTGCCGGTACATGGCGCGGTCGGCCACATCGCCTTCGGCTTCGGGCTGCAATTGCGCCCAGTCGTCCATGCAGCGCTGCTGCGCACCGCGCTGGCGCAGCCTGTCTATCGCCAGATGCTTGGCCGTGGCAAACAGGTAGGCCCGCGCGGCTTCGAGCGTGGGCGAGCTGCCATCGGGCAGCTGCGGCGGCGCATCGGCCAGGCGCAGCCAGGTTTCCTGGGCCAGTTCCTGCGCCTCATCACGGCTGCCGGTCTTGCCGGCCAGATAGGACACCAGTTGCTGCTGGCAGGCACAGAAAAGCTGGTGCCAGCGCGCAGCGGTCCAGGAAGCGGAAGGGGTGGGCATGGCCGGGGGGAGGTGAGAAATCGACAACGAGAATGACTATCATTCTAGTTTTGTTTGATCCAGGCAGGCCCGGCCGCCGGGCCATCGAAGGCAAACTGTCCACCCATCAACATCCGGACCACATGCCCATGATCTTCCTGGCGATCACATCTACCGGCTTGGCACAGGCACTTCGCGCCGCCACCGAAAACGACGCCATCTGGTGCGGCAGCGACGCGATGTCCGAGGCCGACTCCGCCGCCCGACAATGGTCCAACCTCAGCCGCTTTACCTACTCGCTGGAGGACCGCGTTTTGATCGACGATGCCGTGTCCACCATTGAGGAACACCACCCAGGGCATACGGTCTGGGTCGAGGCATCTTCCCTGCGATAGCGGGTTCTCTGGTCACCACCTTGAGGGCTTCAATTGAAAGCTTTTCTTCAATTCCTGGCAGCCACACTTTTGTCCACTGCAAGCCACGGTATGGAACACATTGCCAGCCAAAGTGCGCTACCGCATCAAAACAAGGACGCGGAGTATTTATCTGCCTACGAGTGGAACCTGCAGCAGGCTTTCGATGCCGTAGGCAAAGAGAAAAAGAATTGGAAAACACCAGACAGCCCCTCAATAAAGCTCTGGTTTTTTAAAGATGGAAATTTCGGCACACAGATATGCAATTCCATGAACTGGAAATATGAGATGGATGCCGATGGAAGCCTCCAGATCAAGCCCGGCATCTACACGATGGCCGGGTGTCCCGAGCCATTGATGGAGCTGCAAAAATGGGCAAGTGACTTGCTGTCAAGGAAATTCCACTACACATTGACAAGGGCAATCGCCAACGCAACGCCCCATCTGCAACTGCGCTTTGCCGATGGCAGCCGCTGGGAATTGCAGGGCGAGCCCACGCCAAGAACCAAGTACGGAAGCGATGGCCAGGCGATTCTTCTGGAAGTCGAAGCACAACATGTGCCGTGCAAGGACAGCACAGCCAAGGGCAGCGAGTGCCTGCGCGTTAGAGAGGTCAACTGGCATGTTCGCAACGGGAAAGGCGAATTCCACAACCATGGAAAATGGCAGACCGTCGGATTGACGGCGATTGATGGGTATTCACATCCAGCGGGCTGGCACGGTGTTCTGAATGTCACTCGCTTCAATTTGAAGAATCCGCCTTCCGACGAAATGGCATTTGCCTATCTATTTCAAGGAGAAACAACCCGATTCTCCCAATAGAAACGCCATGCCCGCCTACGCGCCCAATCCCAAAGTCATTTCCCGAGCCACCTGCGCAGCCTCCCTGCGCCTGACCTCGGCCTGATCGACAAAGCCGCAATCCAGCGATTCCGCTTCAGTGTGCGAATAGTTCGCCAGCGATTCGGCGCTATTGCGCATGGTTTGCAAGGCGCGGGCGATGGCTTCCAGGCGTTGGTGGCCTTCGGGGATTTCTAGCCAAGCCAGGGAAAGTTCGGCCAGGGCCTGGATCTCCGAGCAGCTTTGCTGCACGAGCCGGTCCACTTGATTCAGGGCATGGGACAGACGCTGATTGCGCATGTCATCCACGGGGGGCGGTTGCTGCAGATGTTTCATGGTTTCGTGCTCCTTATTGAGACGATTACCACCTGCACGCGTTTTCAAGCACAAGACAGGTGGGCGGGATGTTGAAAACACGCAATAAGACGTGCGGGCAGCCTTACGGACGGCCCCATCCCGCCCAAAACCGAATGGACAAGCAGGCGCGGCGCCCACTTTCCAGGTGTTCAGACGTGACAAGGCCTCGCTATCGGGGAGGCTCAGCCGCTTATTGTTGGTGTTTTCAAGCACCAGCCCCGTGACAGGGGGCCGGCTGGAATGATAGGTGCTTTCTTCCTCTGCGAACAGCAGCCTGCGCCCCCTACCACCTCAACGCCGCCACCCTCAGCGCATCCACCGCCATGTCGATGAACGCCCGCACGCGATGCGCGGCATGGCGTCCTTCCCTGTGCACCACATGAATCGGCAGCGGCGGCCGCTCGAAGGGCTCCAGCACCAGGCGCAGTGCGCCGTCCTGCACTGGCTTGGCGATCTGGTAGAGCGGCAGGCGCGTGATGCCTTGCCCGGCCAGGGCGCAATCTGCCGCAGCCTCGTTGGTCATGGACATGAGGCGCGGCTGCAGGCGCACGGCCAGGGCCTTGTCGCCTTCGAGAAACCGCCATTCGGGTGTGGAGGTGAGGCCGGATGCGGTGATGGTGGTGTGCTGCGCTAGCTCCTCGGGCCGCTGGGGCACGCCGTGGCTGGCCAGGTATGCGGGCGAGGCGCATAGCACCTGCCGCACGCTGCCCACGCGGATGGCCTGCAGCGAGGAATCGGGCAGATCGCCGATGCGCACGGCCACGTCCACGCCCTCGTCCACCAGGCTGACCACGCGGTCCACAAACCAGCAGTTGACGTCCACCTCGGGAAACCGGCCCAGGTAGTCGTGCACCACGGGCAGCACGTGCATGCGCCCGAAGTTGACCGGCGCCGTGAGCGTGAGCCGGCCGCGCGGTGCGGCATGGGCGCTGGCGGCATGCTCGTCGGCCTCTTCCAGCTCGGCCAGGATGCGGCGGCAGCTGTCGGCGTAGGCGGTGCCGGCCTCGGTCACGCGCACGAAGCGCGTGGTGCGCGTGAGCAGGCGCACGCCCAGGCGCTCCTCCAGGTCGGAGACGGCCCGCGTCACCACCGAGGGCGAGACCTTGAGCCGGCGTGCGGCCGAGGCGAAGCCGCCCGTGTCCACCACCGCGAGAAATGCCGTCATGGACTGGAAGCGATCCATCTGTGCCTGCCTTGTCTGTGTCGTATGTCTGCCCGGCTGCGGGCGGCCCGCGCAGGCCTGCCCAGGTTTGCGCCGGCGCTTTGTTCGCGTTCCCGCAAGAGTGACTTGCCGCCGCCAGGGATTCTAAAGATGCGGGCGGAGAAGGAGGATACGTCCCGTGGCGCCGACAACCGGCGCCTTCACCAACCCCAAGGAACCGCAATGAAGCTCTACCACTTTCCCCTGTCCGGCCACGCCCACCGCGCCCGCCTCTTCCTCGGCCTGCTGGGCGTGGAGCATGAGCTGGTCCACGTGGACCTGGCCAGCGGCGCGCAGAAGAAGCCCGAATTCCTGGCGCTGAACCCGCTGGGCCAGGTGCCGGTGCTGGACGACAACGGCACGGTGATTGCCGACTCCAACGCCATCCTGGTCTACCTGGCGCGCAAGCTGGACCGCCAGGACTGGATGCCCCTGGGCGCACAGGCCGAGGCCGAGATCCAGAAATGGCTGAGCATCGCCGCCGGCCCCATTGCCTTCGGCCCCGCGGCGGCCCGGCTGGTCACGGTGTTCAAGGCTCCCTTCCAGGCCGAGGAAGTGATAGCCCGCGCCCACGCCATCCTCGGCAAGATCGAGGCGCAATTGACCGGCCGCCCCTTCCTCACCGGCGCCACGCCAACGATTGCCGACGTGGCCCTGTACAGCTACATCGCCAGCGCGCCCGAGGGCAATGTGGACCTGCAACCCTACCGCGAAGTGCGCGCCTGGCTGGGCCGCATCGAGGCGCTGCCGGGCTTCGTGGCATTCGCCCAGACACCGGCCGGCCTGCGGGCCTGAGTGCCTGAGCCACACCTCCCCTGAAACCCCGGCAAAGGAGCGCACCATGCACCCGCAACCCCTGCAAAACCCCGCCTCGCCCTGGCATGCGGGCGAACTGGCGATCCAGCAAAGCGTTGGCGTCGTGGGCCGCATGGACATGCCGGGCCGCAAGTTCCTGCGCCCCTTCCTGCTGGACCAGCACCGAGAGTTCTATCCGCTGCTGCATTTCGTGGTGCTGGGCAGCGTGGATGCGCAAGGCGACGCCTGGGCCACGGTACGGGCCGGCGAGCCGGGCTTCCTGCGCTCTCCCGACCCGCTGACCTTGCATGTCGGGGCGGGCCGCGATGCGGCCGATCCGGCCGAGCCGGGCCTGGCCGATGGCCATGCCGTGGGCCTGCTGGGCATGGACCCCATGACGCGCCGGCGCAACCGGCTCAACGGCACCGTGCGGCGCAAGACAGGCGTTGATGGGGCGGGCGCCTTCGACATCGGCGTGGTCCAGAGCTTCGGCAACTGCCCGCGCTATATCCAGAACCGCAGCGTCCGGTTTGTCCGGCCTGCGGACGAGCCCACGCAGGTGCCGGCGGTCGAACTGGCATCGCTGGACCCGCGCGCGCGGGAGCTGATTGCGCAGGCGGATACGTTCTACGTGGCGTCCTACGTTGAGGGCGGGGACGGCTCGCGCCAGGTCGATGTCTCCCACCGTGGCGGCAAGCCAGGCTTTGTGCGGATCGACGCCGATGGAACGCTGACCATTCCAGACTTCTCAGGCAACCTGTTCTTCATGACCCTGGGCAATTTCCTGGTCAATCCCAAGGCGGGCCTGCTGTTCATCGACTCCGAAACCGGGGAGATGCTGCAGATGACGGGCGAGGCCAGCGTCATCCTCGACTCCCCGGAAATCGCGGCCTTCGAGGGCGCCGAGCGCCTGTGGACCTTCAAGCCCCGCCGCATCGTGCGCCGGCCCGACGCCCTGCCGCTGCGCTGGAGCATGGCGGCCGACGGCTGGTCGCCCCACCTGCAGATGACCGGAAGCTGGGCCGATGCCAGCCAGCGCCTGGCCGCCGCCCGGCTGGGGCGACAGTGGCGGCCGTTCCGGGTGGCGCAGGCCGTGGATGAGAGTTCCACCATCCGCTCGCTCTACCTGGAGCCGGCCGATGGCATGGCCGCTGTGGCTCCCCTGGCCGGCCAGCACCTGCCGCTGCGCCTCACGCTGGCGGACGGCAGCCATCTGCAGCGCACCTATACGCTGTCGCTGGCGCCTTCGGACGGGCGCTTGCGCATCAGCGTCAAGAGGCAAGGCCCCGCATCCAGCCATCTGCATGGCCTGAAGCCCGGCGATCTGGTCGAGGCCCGCCCGCCCGCTGGCAGCTTCACCGCCGATGCGGCCCTGCGCCGCCCCGCCGTGCTGCTGGCCGCGGGCATAGGCATCACGCCCTTGCTGGCCATGCTGCGCCACATCGTCCATGAAGGCCGGCGCACCCGCAGCCTGCGGCCCACCTGGCTGTTCCAGGCGGCTCGCACGCGCAGCGAACGGGCCTTTGACACGGAGATTGCCGAACTGGTGAAGGCCGGCAATGCCGAGGTGCACTGGGTGCGCACGCTCAGCCAGCCCGGCACGGCAAAGGCCGGCCGCGACTACGACCATGAGGGCCACATCGACATGGCCCTGTTGAAAGCCACCCTGCCCTGGGACGACTACGACTTCTACCTCTGCGGCCCGGACGCCTTCATGCAGGCCACCTATGACGGCCTGCGCGAACGCAATGTGCCCGACGAGCGCATCCACGCAGAAGCCTTCGGTCCCTCGGCCCTGAAGCGCTCCATGGTCGGTGCAGCCCCCGCCGCCGAACTGCCGGCACCCGCCACACAGCCTGTCCGCATCATCTTTGCCGACTCGGCCAAGGAAGCGCGCTGGAAGCCCGGCGACGGCAGCCTGCTCGAAGTGGCCGAGGCCCGGGGGCTGGAGCCCGCCTTCGGCTGCCGGGGCGGCAGCTGCGGCGACTGCCGCGCGCGCGTGCTGCAGGGCGGGGTGGCCTATGCCTCGCCACCCTCCTTCGCCGTGCCAGCGGGCGAGGCACTGATCTGCTGCGCCGTGCCTGCGCAGGGGACGGGGGAGGCTTTGCATCTGGCGTTGTGAGGGATGGCCGCCTGGCGTAGATACACTCGACGCCATCGCCGCTCTCACCCTCGCCCCATGAAGCCTGCCACTCACCTGCCGGCCCTGCTTGCCGCAATCCTCGCCTGCCACATCGGCGTAGCCAGTGCACAGCAAACCACACCAGCGCCAGGCACCTATGTCCGCAAAGGCGGGGGCGGCGATCTGGTGGTGCAGGCTGGCGGCAAGTTCCACATCCAGACCGTGGGCGCCAATGGTCATACCTGCGAATTGGAGGGCACCATCACCAACGGCCGGGCCAGGATGGCGAATTCGGCCTGCGCCGTGGACTTCACGCCTGCAGGCCAGCGCGTCGGGGTCGAAACGGCCACCGCCGAGGCATGCCGGGACTTCTGCGGCATGCGGGCCTGGTTCGGTGGCGATTACCTTCGGCCCACACCCGGCTGCACGGACAAGGCCATTGCCGCATCGCGCAGAAACTTCAAGCGCGCGTACGACGCCAAGGACTACCGCCTGGCGCTGACCACGCTGGCGCCGGTGCTGCAGGACTGCGATGAGGTGCTGACCGGCGTCGCCAAAGGCTGGCTGCGCAACGACCTGGCGCTGGCGCAGCTTCGCTCGGGCGACGCAGCCGCCTGCCGCCAGACCCTGGCCCCGCTGGCCGAGGAAGCCGGCAAGACGGATCAGGAACTGCGCGAGGCCTATCCACCCACCGATGCCGATGTGGTGCTGCCCATGCTCAAGGCTGCGCGCACCAATCTGCGCTTGTGCAGTTGAGGCGGTGCCATCGCCATGAAAGATCCCGCATCGCCCAACGCAGGAATCTCCGGGCATTTCCGGCGTGAGGCGAAGTAGATGCTGTGGGTGCTTGGCGTGCTGCCCTTGGCGCTTGCCTTGCTGGCAGCGTGGCTGGCGCCGCTGATCCTGAACCATGTGGAGAAAGACAAATGCCTGAAAGCTGGAGCACAGATCTCCAGGCAAACAGGCAGGTGCGAACGCACTGAACAGGCGCCCCCGAAGGAGTGAGTTGCGGGCTATCCCGTTGCCCGCCTGGCGCACGACGATGCCCTGTGCTTGGGCGTGGTGCCCATGCTGTAGCGGATCGGCGGCGGCCCGGGCGTCTTGCCCTATCCTTGTGCGCTTTCATTCCCACTGAGCAGCGCCCTTGAACAGGGCTTGACCCCTTGCCACCCATGACCGATATACGCCCCGCCCACTTTCCCGAAGACCTCGACGCCGTGGTCCGCATCTTCCGGGAGTACGTGGCCAGTCCCACCGTGAGCCTGGACTTCCAGGACTTCGAGACCGAGTTCGCCGCCCTGCCCGGCAAGTACGCCGCACCCGAGGGCTGCGTGCTGCTGGCCTGGAAAGACGGCCAGCCCGTGGGCTGCGCCGCCCTGCGCCAGGTGGATGCGCAGACAGGCGAAATGAAGCGCGTCTACGTGCGCCCCACGGTACGCGGCGAGAACCTGGGACGCCGCCTGGTGGAAGGCATCCTGGACACCGCGCGCCACGCAGGCTACACCCGCATCTGCCTGGACGTGCTGCCCGAGTTCCAGGCTGCGCAGCGGCTGTATGAAAACCTGGGTTTTGTGGATGCGGAACCGGTGAGCTTCAATCCCGTGCCGGGCACGCGTTATCTCGGACTGGATCTTTGAGGCATGCACCCTCCGGCAGGCGGCCTTCAGCGCCTGCACGGCTTCCGATGCGCTGACACCAGGTCCCTGAGTCCTCGTTTGCAAGCATTCAGCACGGTGAGACCGTAGCCCATACCCCGGTCCAACAGCCTGCCCGCAAGCGCAGCGGCGGTACGGACCACCTCTCCCCGCATCCTTCACCCGCAAATGCCCGTGGCCGAGCCGGGCGGCCTGCGCTTGTGCCCCGTGAATACCGCCCATGGCGAATGGCGCTGCCTGGGACCAAACGCTCATTGGCAGCATCTCTATTCACCTGGCATTTCAAACCTGATTTTAGGAATTGTCCTAAGGACAATTCTGAAAATGATCTGTGGGCGACTTCTTTGATTGACCTCGTGCAGGCCATGAAATCAAATGAGGACTCTTCACACAGCAAACATCAGAAACCCGCTTGGACACTGACAGCGGATTATTCGCCTGCTTGCAACCAATCATTCCCGTCAAATTGCCTTTATTGATCAAGGCGCATTGGCTGGAATTCTCGATTCCGCTCCTGATCCAGCGTCTCCATACACCATGCCAGCCTCCATTGCCGCCACCTTCTATCAGATCGGCTATGCCGACATGCTTGCTCGCCAAATGGAGCAAAAACAGATCGATGCCATTGTGCTCACGCCACAGGAATACGCAGACATACTGAGCGACAAGGCGCGTAACAATCCTCGCCTGGCGGCCACGCTGCATGCCATCCTGGCACATAGTGCGCTTGGGCAATACTGGACACAGACCGCCAGCCCGAATGCAGGCAAACCCTGGGTCGCCCCCGCCTCTCTGATGGTCAGCGACGCGTACCTGATCACCAAAACGCTGATTGCATTGGGCTTGGCCGGTGCCCGCTCCTATATCAAGACAACCGCCACAGGCACCTATATCATCATCACGGGCTACGCGGGACTTCGCCGCCAGTTGCTGCAAGGCACGCGATTCCTTGCCGCCAATCCACGCATGGTCCAGATGGGCCTGGGCATTCGCGGTCTGCAGAATGTGGCCAAGGGCGGGTTTCTTCTGAGCCTGGTGGTGGGCACCGGGATAGAGACACTGGACTTCATCTTCAATGATGAGAAGACCATGCATGATCTGGTGGGGGGAATTGGAGTGGAGGCGGTCAAGGCGGGATTGGCGACGATGGTGGGCCTTGGCTTGGGAATAAAGCTTGCAACGGCAACGTCCCTTGCAATTCTTCCTTTGGCTGCTGTGGCAGTGGCCGTACTTGTCACAGGAATCATCTTGAATCAAATAGACGATGATTTGAAAATCAAACAACGTGTGATCAATATGCTGCGCATTTCCACCAGTAGCATACCTCAAGGCATATATCGGATAAATATCGACAAACTCAATTTTGATAATCAGAAACCTTATCAGCAGATAGAGTATAAATTTAACAACTGTTCCACAGAAATTTTCAAAAATGAATTTATGTGCCGCACAAATCGTAAAAACTAATTAAGAAAATGTTGGACGCAAAAAAAATAAGGAAAACCTTGATATGGGGCATTCCATTAAATGTTTTCATTTTTATTCTTTGCATTTGGTACATTAAGCATGCAATATTTAATGATATCAAAGATCTCATTGAACTATCAGCATCAATAAGAATAACACCCGGCGCACCAGTCGTAGCATATTTTCCCGTAATATTGGCAGTCGGTCTAATTTCCTCATTATCTAAGGCAATACCATGCAAAACATCAATTTTAAAGGTAACCGAACGCACCTTTAACGCAACCATGCTGGCAGGATTAATGATCATGGCTTCTTGCCTTGCACTCATAACTCCTTTGCAATACTATGCAATGCCCAAACTTGGCTATACACGCTGCAATATCCTGGAAGGGCATCCCACCATATATTTCACAGACTGGGTCAAAAACCCCGAATGGTGCGTTCGCGGAAAATCCAGAGAATGGGTCAAGGATCAAGCCCTTCTGACCGGCAATTCAGAAATAAATCCATGAAATAGAAAAGTGGGGACCGCTTGGCCTTCGCTTTTGATATGTCTCTTGTCAGACAGGTGCTTTGCCTGCTTGCGCAGAATGCCTCCTCGCTATCACGAGCCACGCGGGACTTCGCCGCCAGCTGCTGCAAGGCACGCGATTTCTTGCCGCCAATCCACGTATGGTCCAGATGGACCTGGGCATTCGCGGTCTGCAGAATGTGGCCAAGGGCGGGTTTCTTCTGAGCCTGGTGGTGGGCACCGGCATAGAGACACGGGACTTCATCTTCAATGACGAGAAGACCATTCATGATCTTGTGGCCGGGATTGGGGTAGAGGCCGTGAAAGCAGGACCGGGAACACTTGCTGGGATAGTGGCGGCCACCATAACCGCTGGAATGACGACCGTGGCAGTGATGCCGCTCTTTGCCATGGCTGTAGCCGTACTCATCACCGGCTTTGCGCTCAATCAAGCCGATAAATATTGGCGAGTCAAATTCAGAAAAAAATAAAAACAATTAAAGAAGATGAAAAATCGCACAATCACAAACAGAAGAAACTCCATATGGGGAATTCCATTCCTAATCCTCATATTCATTGCAAATGTTCTCATTTGCATTAATGATACGTTTCCAAATATTAGTGACCTTCATAACAATGAAGCAATTGTAAAAATAGTCCCAATTACACCACTATTAATCTCTTCACTTCCAACACCAGCGATACTCTTATTAACGATGATCGCGAATGCAATTCCTTGCAAAGAAAGAGTGCTAAAAATTATGGAGCGCATTTTGATAATTATGCTTTCCATTAATTTTGCAAGCATAGCCATTTCATTTATTATATTAATTCCATTGCAGTACTATGCAATGCCAAAGCTTGGATATACCAATTGCAGCGTCCTAAGGGATCACCCAACCATTTATTTCACAGACTGGGTCAAAAACCCAGAATGGTGCGTTCGCGGAAAAACCAGGGAATGGGTCAAAGAGCAGGCCAGGCTCTCCGGCAACCTTGAAAATCCCTGAAATAAAAAAAAGCGCAGACCACATGGTCCGCGCTTTTTGCATCCTCCGGCAGCCGTGCTGCCAACTCCCTCAGAACGCCTCTTCACTCATCTCCGCGCAGGTCATGTCGCGCTCACGCACGACCTTGAGCCATGCGCCTATCCGGGGCAGTTCGTATCGGAAGAAGTAGCGCATGGCGGCCATGCGGCCAGCGTTGGCGGGAGCGGTCAGGCCCGGGTCTTTGTCCAGCACGGCCAGGGACACGTCCAGCCAGGTCCAGGCCAGTACCGTGTGGCCGAAGGCCTGCATATACGGCACGGCATTGGCCAGGGCCTGTTGCGGGTCGTCGGTGGCCCATGCGGCCTTGGTGGTGGCGCCGACTTCCTGCAGGGCCTTGGCCAGTTCATTGGCGTAACCGGCCAGTTCGGGCCGGGCCATGGCGCGCTGGATGGTGTCATTGATGCGCGTGGCCAGCAGTTGCAGGCCCTTGCCGCCCTCCATGAGCACCTTGCGGCCCAGCAGGTCCATGGCCTGGATGCCGTGCGTGCCTTCGTGGATCATGTTGAGGCGGTTGTCGCGCCAGTATTGCTCCACGGGGAAGTCGCGCGTGTAGCCGTAGCCGCCGTGGATCTGGATGGCCAGGGAGTTGGCCTCCAGGCAGAACTCGCTGGGCCAGCTCTTGGAGATGGGGGTCAGCACTTCCAGCAGCAGCCTTGCCTCGGCCACGGATTCGGGCGTGCCGGTGTGCTGCTCATCGACCAGGCGCGCGCAGAACAGGTTCAGCGCCAGCGCGCCTTCGCAATAGGACTTCTGCGCCAGCAGCATGCGCTTGACGTCGGCGTGCTCGATGATGCGCGACTGGGGGCGCGTGGCATCCTTGCCGGCTGCACCCGGCGCCCCCTTGATCGGCCGGCCCTGCGGGCGGCTCTGCGCGTAGTCCAGGCTGGCGTGGTAGCCGGCCAGGCCCAGCATGGTGGCGGCCATGCCGATGGAGATGCGGGCCTCGTTCATCATGTGGAACATGCATTTGAGGCCCTCGCCGGGCTTGCCGACGAGGTAGCCCACGGCCCCGGCGCCGCCGCGCACGGGAAAGCGGCCTTCCCCGAAGTTCAGCAGCGTGTTGGTGGTGCCGCGCCAGCCCAGCTTGTGGTTGAGGCCGGCAAGGGCGACGTCGTTGCGCTCGCCGGTGAGTTGGCCTTCGATGTCCACGAGCTTCTTGGGCACGATGAAAAGCGAGATGCCCCGCACGCCGGGCAAGGGCTTGCCATCGGGCCCGGGGATCTTGGCCAGCACCAGATGGACGATGTTCTCGGTCAGCTCATGGTCGCCCGCGCTGATCCACATCTTGTTGCCCTTGAGGCGGTAGCGCGGACCCAGCGCATCGCTCTCGAAGTCGGCGCCGTCGGGCTCGGCACGGGTGGCAATGTCGCTCAGCGAGGAGCCGGCCTGGGGCTCGGACAGGCACATGGTGCCGGCCCAGCGGCCATTGAATTCATTGGTGGCGAAGACCTGTTTTTGCATGTCCGTGCCGTGGGCCATGATGGCATTGGCATTGCCCGAGGTCAGCATGTTGGAGCCGATGCTGATGGAGGCCGCCGCGAAGAAGCTGTTGGCGGCCGCCTCCACGGTGTAGGGCAGCTGCATGCCGCCGATGTCGTAGTCCTGGGCGGCGCTGAGCATGCCCGAGTCGGCATAGGCCTGGCGCGCATCGTGGGTGCACTGGGGCAGGATGACTTTCTCGCCGTCGAACTGCGGCTCATGCGTGTCCACGGTGCGGTTGAAGGGGGCGTATTTCTCGCGGGCGATGCGCTCGCAGGTGTCGAGCACGGCATCGAAGGTGTCGCGCGAATGGTCGGCAAAGCGCTCGCGCTCGCCCAGCGCATCGGCGCGCAGCCATTCATAGAGCAGGAAATCGATGGTGGAACGCAGGCGCATGGTGATGTCCGGAATCAAAAAAGAAGCCGCAGGCGCCGCCAGAGGGAGCGCGTGCGGCCAACAGGAGTAACGGGAACAGGCGGTGGCGGCCGCAGCCGCCACCTGCACTTACAGCACTTCGAACACGCCGGCGGCACCCATGCCGCCGCCGATGCACATGGTCACGCAGACACGCTTGGCACCGCGGCGCTTGCCTTCGATCAGGGCGTGGCCCGTCAGGCGCTGGCCCGACACGCCATAGGGATGGCCCAGGGCAATGGCGCCGCCGTTGACATTGAGGCGATCGTTGGGGATGCCCAGCTTGTCGCGGCAGTACAGCACCTGCACGGCAAAGGCTTCATTGAGCTCCCACAGGTCGATGTCCTGCACCGTCAGGCCCAGCTTCTTGAGCACCTTGGGCACGGCGAAGACGGGGCCGATGCCCATTTCGTCGGGCTCGCAGCCAGCCACGGCAAAGCCCAGGAAGCGGCCAAGAGGCTTGAGGTTGTTGCGCGATGCATAGTCCTCGCTGACCACCACGCAGGCACCTGCGCCGTCGGAGAACTGGCTGGCATTGCCGGCCGAGATCACGCCGCCAGGCAGCGCGGGGCGGATGCCCGAGATGCCTTCCTTGGTCGTGCCTTCGCGCACGCCCTCGTCCTTACTGCAGGTTACTTCCTTGGTGATCAGGCCGCGCACCTTGTCGGCCACGCCCATGGTCACGGTAATGGGCGCGATCTCGGCGTCCAGCAGGCCGGCCTCCTGGGCCGCGCAGGCCTTTTGCTGGCTGGCGGCGCCGTATTCGTCCATGGCGTCACGGCCGATGCCGTAGCGCTTGGCGACCTGTTCGGCGGTCTGCAGCATGCTCCAGTAGATCTCGGGCTTTTGCTTGGCCAGGGCCAGGTCCTGGATCATGTGCAGGTTCATTTCCTGCTGCACGCAGGAGATGGACTCCACGCCGCCGGCCACATAGACATCGCCCTCGCCCGCGATGATGCGTTGCGATGCGGTGGCAATGGTCTGCAGGCCCGAGGAGCAGAAGCGGTTGATGGTCATGCCCGATGCGGTGATGGGCAGGCCGGCCTTGAGCGCGATCTGGCGCGCAATGTTCATGCCGGTGGCGCCTTCGGGGTTGGCGCAGCCCATGATCACGTCATCGACGGCGGCAGGGTCGACGCCTGCGCGCTGCACGGCGTGCTGCACGGCATGGCCGCCCAGCGTGGCGCCATGGGTCATGTTGAAGGAGCCCTTCCAGCTTTTGGCCAGGGGCGTGCGGGCGGTGGAAACGATCACGGCGGATGTCATGGATATTCCTTGTATGGCGGGTTTGCGGTGGTTCGCAAAAAGTTCGTGCGCCGCACGTGTCAGCTGAATTGCTTGCCTTCGGCCGCCAGCTTCGCCAGCAGCGGGGCCGGCTGCCAGAAATCGGCGTCGTCGTTAGGGTTCTTGGCGAAGCGGTTCATGGCCTGGACCACGTTGAACAGCCCGACCTCACCCGCGTAGTGCATGGGGCCGCCGCGCCAGATGGGGAAGCCATAGCCGGTCAGGTAGACCATGTCGATATCGCCCGACTTGCCGGCGATGCCGTCTTCCAGGATGTGGGCGCCTTCGTTGACCAGGGCGAAGACCAGGCGCTGGACGATTTCCTCATCGGAGATCTTGCGCGGGGTGATGCCCAGCTCCTTGCGGTGGGACTCGATCATCTGGTTGACCAGCTCGGACGGGATGGCGTCGCGCTTGCCCGCCTGGTAGTCGTACCAGCCCGCGCCGGTCTTCTGGCCGAAGCGGCCCAGCTCGCACAGCTTGTCTGCCGTGCGGCTGTACTTCATGTCGGCGCGCTCGACGGCGCGGCGCTTGCGGATGGCCCAGCCGATGTCGTTGCCGGCCAGATCGCCCATGCGGAACGGGCCCATGGCGAAGCCGAACTTCTCGATGGCCTTGTCCACCTGGGCAGGCGTGGCGCCTTCGTCCAGGAGGAAGCCGGCCTGGCGCGAGTACTGCTCGATCATGCGGTTGCCGATGAAGCCATCGCACACGCCCGAGACCACGGCGGTCTTCTTGATCTTCTTGGCCAGCTTCATCACGGTGGCCAGCACGTCCTTGGCGGTGTGCTTGCCGCGGACCACTTCCAGCAGCTTCATCACGTTGGCGGGGCTGAAGAAGTGCATGCCCACCACGTCCTGCGGGCGCTTGGTGAAGGCGGCGATCTTGTCCACGTCCAGCGTGGAGGTGTTGGAGGCCAGGATGGCGCCGGGCTTGGCAACCTCGTCCAGTTGCTTGAACACGGTTTCCTTGACGCCCAGCTCCTCGAACACCGCCTCGATGATGAGGTCGGCGCTCTTGAGCGCGTCATATGACAGCGTGGTGCTCAGCAGCGCCATGCGCTGGTCGTACTTTTCCTGGGTGAGCTTGCCCTTCTTGACCTGGGCTTCGTAGTTCTTGCGGATGGTGGCCACGCCACGGTCCAGCGCTTCCTGCTTGGTCTCCAGAATGGTCACGGGAATGCCCGCGTTCAGGAAGTTCATGGAGATGCCGCCGCCCATGGTGCCGGCACCGATGACGCCCACGGTCTTGATGTCGCGCACAGCCGTGTCCGAGGGCACGTCGGCGATCTTGGAGGCCGCGCGCTCGGCCATGAACAGGTGGCGCAGCGCGCGCGACTCGGGCGACCACATCAGTTGCATGAAGGCATCGCGCTCCAGGGCCATGCCCTCGTCGAACTTCTTGCGCGCGGCGTTCTCCACCGTGTCCACGCAGCGGGCCGGGGCCGGGTAGTTCTTGGCCATGCCCTTGACCATGTTGCGCGCGAACTGGAAGTAGGCGTCGCCCTGGGGATGCTTGCAGGGCAGGTCGCGCACGCGCGGCAGCGGACGCTTGTCGGCCACTTCCAGCGCAAACGCCTTGGCCTCGTCCAGCAGGGACTCGGGCGAAGCGGCCATCTTGTCGAACAGCTTCTGGCCGGGGATGGAGGCCAGCAGCTCGCTCTTGACGGGTTCGCCGCTGACAATCATGTTCAGCGCGGTCTCCACGCCCAGCACGCGCGGCAGGCGCTGCGTGCCGCCTGCACCGGGCAGCAGGCCCAGCTTGACTTCAGGCAGGGCCACCAGGGTGCCGGGAGCGGCCACGCGGTAGTTGCAGCCCAGCGCCAGCTCCAGCCCACCGCCCATGCAGACGGTGTGGATGGCGGCCACCACGGGTTTGCTGCCCTGGTCCAGCGAGTTGATCAGCGAGACCAGGTGCGGCTCGCGATACGCCTCTTCCTTGCCGAACTCGTTGATATCGGCACCGCCCGAGAAGGCCTTGCCGGCACCCGTGATGACGATGGCCTTGATGGCCGGGTCGGCGTAAGCCTTGTCCAGCCCCTCGACGATGCCGCGGCGCGTGGAAAGGCCCAGGCCGTTGACGGGGGGATTGTTGAGCGTGATCACGGCAACCGAGCCGTCGACCTTGTATTCAGCCGTCATGCAATGTCTCCTGAGGTTTAAGCAAATAGTACGGACGTGCTTTTTCCATTCTAGGAAGGCTTGACCGGCAGCGCCATGCCGTTGGCGGTGCAAGCTGTCCCGGTCGGGACAAGTTTTGCTGCGCTGCAGCGTCCAGCAGGTCTCGCCGGGGTCCGCGCCCGCGCCAGCTTACGGGGAGGCGGTCTCGCAAAGTCATGCAAGCGCCAAGGCTCCAGTGTTTGTACCGACAGGGAAATCCAGCTTGAGGGACTTGACCTTCCCACCGTAGCAATGCCCAGACTGCATGGACCTTCAACCCCCAAGGAGTTTTTCATGCAGTTTTTTCTTGAAGACATGACCTGTGGCGGCTGCGCCCGTTCCGTGACCAAGGCCATCAAGACCGTCGATCCGGATGCCAGGGTGGCCACGGACCCGCTGACCCGTGGGGTGGAGGTGCAGACCAGCGCCACCGAGGAGCAGATCGCCACCGCACTGCGCCAGGCGGGCTACCCGCCAGGCAAGGGATGACACGCCGCCGCAATCCGTCGGCAAGGCCGATGGATTGCGGCCCTCCCACGGACGCGAGCCCCGCGCCAGCCTCCTCGGAGGGTCACCGGCCCTCCTTGGCGTGATTGATCGTGTAGCGGGGAAGCTCCACGGTCAGATCCTCCCGCCCCACGATGGCCTGGCAGCTCAGGCGCGATTGCGCCTGCAGCCCCCAGGCCCGGTCCAGCATGTCTTCCTCCTGCTCCTCGACGTCGTTCAAGGAGCCGAATCCCTGGCGCACGATGCAGTGGCAGGTCGTGCAGGCGCCGACCTGCTCGCAGGCGTGCTCGATGGCAATGCCGTGGTCCAGCAGGGCTTCGCAGATCGACGTGCCCGCAGGCACCTGCAACACCGCCCCCTCCGGGGCCAGTTCGGCGTGCGCGATCACGGTCAGTTGTGGCATGGTGGCGGCCCTCCCTTCAGTGCGGACAGGCGCAGCGGCCCGCAACTTCGTTCGTCTTGCCGCACGCATGCGGGTGGTTCTTGCGCGGTACGGCGCCTGTGCGCCGCGAGGGGTCCCTCTTGCCGCTATCGGGCTGCTGCAGTCCCTGCAGAATAGGACAGGCCGGCGACTGATCGCCTGCGCAGGATCTGGTCAGCGCCTTCAGGGACGAGGCCACCTGCCGCATGTCATCGATGCGCTGCTCCAACGCCGCGATGTGCTGCTCGGCCACGCGCTTGACGTCCGCGCTGCGCCGCGATGGATCGGTCCACAGGTCCAGCAGGTCCTTTATCTCGTACGCCGAAAAGCCGAAGTCGCGCGCGCCGCGGATGAAGTGCAGCCGCAGGATGTCGGGACCGCCATAGACGCGGTAGCCCGCTTCGCAGCGATTCGCCGGGGGTATCAGCCCGATCTGCTCGTAATAGCGAATCATCTTGGCCGAGATACGAGATGCCTTGGAGGCTTCTCCGATGTTCATGGTCTATCTCCTGTTTCAAAGTGCCGTGGCATGGCCCGCCCCGCAGGACCAGCCTCGCGGCGTGCACAGCTTGATCCTTCACACAACGTCAAGGTCAAGTGCCCTCGCGGCCCGGAGTTCTTTTGGCAAAGCTTGACCTTGCCGCCGTTGTAAGCCCCAGCCTTTGCGCATGTCGATGCAGCGACGCGCCGGATGGTCCGGGGCCCTGCAGCCGAGAAAGGGGCACTTCCATGCGTGAAAAAATCAGAATCGCCGCGCTTGCCGGCGCCATGGCGGGGGTACTGGGCATAGCCCTCGCCACCCGCGAGGCCTCGGGCGACCAGCCAAAGGCGGCCGCACCCGCCGGGCCGCAGGTGCCGGTGGCCGAAGTCATTACGCGCACGGTCACGCCATCGGCCGAGTTCACGGGCTTTCTCGCCGCGCCCAAGACGGTGGAGCTGCGCTCGCGCGTGGGCGGTGCGGTCGAGGCCGTGAGCGTTCCCGAGGGCAGTCTGGTGCGCAAGGGCCAGTTGCTGTTCCAGATCGACCCGCGCCCCTTCCATGTTGCGCTGGACAATGCGGCCGCACAGTTGCGCCAGGCCCAGGTGCTGGCCAGCCAGGCCCAGGCCGATGTCGAGCGCGCCGAACGGCTGGCGCCCACGGGCGCCGTCTCGCGCAAGACCCATGACGATGCCGTCTCCGCGCACAACGCCCGCCAGGCGCAGGTGCAGGCGGCCCAGGCCGCCGTGGCAGCGGCGCGGCTGGACCTGTCCTACGCGCGCATCACGGCGCCTATCTCGGGCCGCGTGGACCGGGTGCTGGTGACCGAGGGCAACCTGGTCGGCGGCAGCTCGGGAGGTTCGGCGGGCGCGGCCACGCTGCTGACCACCATCGTCTCGGTCGATCCCATGCACGCCTATTTCGACATCGACGAAGCCACCTATCTCACGGCCGTGCGCCAGGCCCGGCCCGAGGCGCGGGTCGGCAAGGCGGCGCCGCGCGTGGCGCTGGGGCTGGTCACGGACCAGGGCTTCCCCCATGAAGGCGTGCTCGACTTCGTGGGCAACAGGATGGACCGCGCCACCGGCACCATCCGCGCACGCGCCGTGGTGCCCAACCCCAAGGGTGTACTGGCCCCGGGCCTGTTCGCACGGGCCAGGCTGGCCACGAGTGCTGCGCGCGAGGCCATCCTGATCGATGACCAGGCCGTGGGCACCGACCAGGGCAAGAACTATGTGCTGGTCGTGGCAGAGGACAACCAGGCCCAGTACCGCCCGGTGCGGCTGGGGCCGCTGGTGGATGGCCTGCGCGTGATCGACGAGGGACTGAAAAGCGGCGAGAAAATCATCCTCAAGGGGCTGGTGCGTCCCGGCATGCAGGTCACGCCCCGCCCGACCCCCATGCAGCAGACAGCCTCCGCTGCCGCCTCACCCGCAGCGGCTGGCGCCGCCAATGACCGGGTGGAGGCACGCCAATGAACTTTCCCCGCTTTTTCATCGCGCGGCCGATCTTCGCCATCGTGCTGTCGCTGCTGATGCTGCTGGCCGGCGCCATCGCTTTCTGGCAATTGCCGCTGAGCGAGTATCCGGCCGTCACGCCGCCCACGGTGCAGGTCACGGCCAGCTACCCTGGCGCCAATCCCGAGGTCATCGCCGACACCGTGGCCGCGCCGCTGGAGCAGGTCATCAACGGCGTGGAGAACATGCTCTACATGAGCTCCCAGATGACCACCGACGGCCGGATGGCGATCAGCATCGCCTTCAAGCAGGGCACCGACCCGGACATGGCGCAGATCCAGGTGCAAAACCGGGTCTCGCGCGCCCTGCCCCGCCTGCCGCAGGAGGTGCAGCGCATCGGCGTGGTCACGCAAAAGACCTCGCCCGACGTGCTGATGGTGGTGCACCTGGTCTCGCCCGGCAAGCGCTACGACCCGCTGTACCTGTCCAACTTCGCCCTGCGCCAGGTGCGCGACGAACTGGCGCGCCTGCCCGGCATCGGCGATGTGCAGGTCTGGGGCGCGGGCGAATACTCCATGCGCGTGTGGCTGGATCCGGCCAAGGTGGCCACGCGCGGGCTCAGTGCCAGCGATGTGGTCGCCGCCATCCGTGAGCAGAACGTGCAGGTCGCGGCCGGCTCGGTGGGCCAGCAGCCCGACACCTCGTCGGCCTTCCAGGTGACGGTCAATACCATGGGCCGCCTTGCCAGCGAGGAACAGTTCGGCGACATCATCGTCCAATCCGGCGCCGACGGCCAGGTCACGCGCCTGCGCGACGTAGCCCGCATCTCGCTGGGCGCCGACGCCTACACCCTGCGCAGCCTGCTCGATGGCGAGCCGGCACTGGCCATGCAGATCATCCAGAGCCCCGGCGCCAATGCCATCGACGTCTCCAATGCCGTGCGCGCCAGGATGCAAGAGCTGCAAAAGGGCTTCCCGCAGGACATCGAGTACCGCATCGCCTACGACCCCACGGTCTTCGTGCGCGCCTCGCTGCAATCGGTGGCCGTCACGCTGCTGGAGGCCATCGTGCTGGTGGTCATCGTGGTGGTGCTGTTCCTGCAGACCTGGCGCGCCTCCATCATCCCGCTGGTGGCCGTACCGGTGTCACTGGTGGGCACCTTCGCGCTGATGCAGATCTTCGGCTTTTCGCTGAACACGCTGTCGCTGTTCGGGCTGGTGCTGTCCATCGGCATCGTGGTGGACGATGCCATCGTGGTGGTCGAGAACGTGGAACGCCACATCGCCCTGGGCGAATCGCCGCGCGACGCGGCGCGCAAGGCCATGGACGAGGTCACCGGCCCCATCCTGGCCATCACCTCGGTGCTGGCGGCGGTCTTCATCCCATCGGCCTTTCTGTCGGGCCTGCAGGGCGAGTTCTACCGCCAGTTCGCGCTGACCATCGCCATATCGACCATCCTGTCGGCCATCAACTCGCTGACACTATCGCCCGCGCTGTCGGCCATCCTGCTCAAGCCCCACCACGGCGGGGCAAGGCCCGACCGGCTCACGCGCGCCATGGACGCCGTGTTCGGCGGGTTCTTCCGCCTGTTCAACCGCTTCTTCGACGGCGCCTCCAATGCCTACGTGGGCACGGTACGCCGCGCAGTGCGCGGCAGCGCCATCGTGCTGCTGCTGTATGGCGGCTTCGTGGCCCTGGCCTGGCTGGGCTTCCAGCAGGTGCCCGGTGGCTTCGTTCCGGCCCAGGACAAGTACTTCCTGGTCGGCATCGCCCAGTTGCCCACCGGGGCCTCGCTGGACCGCACCGAGGCCGTGGTCAAGCAGATGTCCGAGATCGCGCTGGCCGAGCCCGGGGTGGAGAGCGTGGTGGCCTTCCCGGGCCTGTCCATCAACGGCTTCGTGAACGTGCCCAACTCGGCCGTCATGTTCGCCATGCTCAAGCCCTTTGCCGAGCGCAAGGACCCATCGCTGTCCGCCAATGCCATCGCGGGGAAACTGATGGGCCGGTTCAGCCAGATCCCCGACGGTTTCCTGGGCATGTTTCCGCCGCCGCCCGTGCCGGGCCTGGGCAGCATGGGCGGTTTCAAGATGCAGATCGAAGACCGCGCGGGCCTGGGCCTGGAGGCGCTGGTGCAGGCCCAGGGCGCCCTCATGGCCAAGGCCATGCAGACGCCCGAGCTGGCCAGCATGCTGGCCAGCGTCCAGACCAACGCGCCGCAGCTGCAGGTGGACGTCGACCGGACCAAGGCCAAGTCGCTGGGCATCTCGCTGACCGACGTGTTCGAGACGCTGCAGATCAACCTGGGCTCGCTGTACGTCAACGACTTCAACCGCTTCGGCCGCACCTACCGCGTCATGGCACAGGCCGACGCGCCGTTTCGCATGCAGGCCGAGGACATCGGCCGGCTCAAGCTGCGCAACGCGGCCGGGGACATGATCCCGTTGAGCGCCTTCGTGCGCATCACCCGCAGCTCGGGCCCGGACCGGGTGATCCACTACAACGGCTTTCCCTCGGCCGACATCAGCGGCGGGCCGGCGCCCGGCTACTCCTCGGGCCAGGCCACCGACGCCATGGAGCGGATTGCGCGCGAAACCCTGCCCGAAGGCATGACCTTCGAATGGACGGACTTGGTCTACCAGGAAAAGCAGGCCGGCAACTCGGCGCTGTACATCTTCCCGCTGGCCGTGCTGCTGGCCTTCCTGATCCTCGCGGCCCAGTACAACAGCTGGTCGCTGCCCTTCGCCGTGCTGCTGATCGCCCCCATGGCGCTGCTGTCGGCGATCGCCGGGGTGTGGCTGACCGGCGGCGACAACAACATCTTCACGCAGATCGGCTTTGTGGTGCTTGTGGGGCTGGCCGCCAAGAACGCCATCCTCATCGTGGAGTTCGCACGCGCCAAGGAAGACGAAGGGGCCGACCCGCTCGCCGCCGTGCTCGAAGCGGCGCGCCTGCGCCTGCGCCCGATCCTGATGACCTCGCTGGCCTTCATTGCGGGAGTCGTGCCCCTGGTGCTGGCCAGCGGCGCCGGTGCCGAGATGCGCCATGCCATGGGCGTGGCCGTGTTCGCCGGCATGCTGGGCGTGACGCTGTTCGGCCTGGTGCTCACGCCTGTGTTCTACGTGCTGGTGAGGCGCTGGACCACGCGCCGCCAGCGCCCTGCGGCCACGCCATCCACCTCACCCGCGCAGCAGATCGGAGTACGCCATGCGGACTGAACGTCCCCTGAAAAAACTGTCGCTGCTGGCCCTGGCCAGCCTGCTGGCCGGCTGCTCGCTGGCCCCCAGATATGAGCGCCCGCCAGCGCCCATCGACACCATCTACCCCAGCGGTCCCGCCTATGGCGATGCCGATGCGGCCCCGCAGGCCGTGGCCGACATCGGCTGGCGAGACTTCCTGCGCGACCCGCTGCTGCAGGAACTGGTGGCCCTGTCCCTGGCCAACAACCGCGACCTGCGCAAGGCCGCGCTGAACGTGGAGATGGCGCGGGCCCAGTACCGCATACAGCGCGCCGACCTGCTGCCGCGCATCGGCTTGGGCGCCGACGGTTCGGCACAGCGCCTGCCAGCCGACCTCAACCCCAGCGGCACAGCCGGCATCCGTCGCAATTTCCAGGTCGCGGGCGTCGTCTCGTGGGAGCTGGACCTGTGGGGCCGCATACGCAGCCTCGGCGAACAGGCGCTGGCCGCCTACCTGGCCCTGGACGAAACCCGCACGGCCGGGCAACTGAGCCTGGTCGCCGAAGTGGCCAACGCCTATCTGGCGCTGCGCGCAGACCAGGAACTGCTGGGCCTGACGCAGCAGACGCTGGAGGCCCAGCAGTGCTCCTTCGCACTGACGGCCCAGTTGGTGGAGGCTGGCAGCGCCAACCGCATCGACCTGCGGCGCGCCGAGATCGCCCTGCGCACGGCGCAGGCCAACCGGGCGCTGTACACGCGCCAGGCGGCACGGGACCGCAACGCCCTGGTGCTGCTGCTGGGCCAGCCGCTGACACCCGAGCTGTCACACCAGCTCGACAGGGCCCGCACGCTGCCAGACGACCTGGTGCCCGCCAATCTGCCCGCAGGCCTGCCCTCGGACCTGCTGATGCGCCGCCCCGACCTGCGCGCCGCCGAGCACCGGCTGCGCGCAGCCAACGCCAGCATCGGCGCCGCGCAGGCAGCGTTCTTCCCCACCATCGGGCTGACGGGCGTGGCCGGCACGGCCAGCGCCAGCCTGGGCGGCCTGTTCGACGCAGGCTCGGGCACCTGGAGCTTCATGCCGCGCATTGGCCTGCCCATCTTCCAGGGCGGCTCGCTGCGGGCCCAGCTAGACGTCGCTCGGGTGCGCCAGCGCGCCGAGGTCGCCAGCTACGAGAAGGCCATCCAGACCGCCTTCGCCGAAGTGGCCGATGGTCTGGCCGGCAAACGCACGCTGGACGAGCAGATGCAAGCGCAGCAACTGCTGCTGGACGCCAGCGAACAGGCCGAGGAACTGGCCGCCCAGCGCTTTGCCGAAGGCCTGGACGACAACCTCAGCCTGCTGGATGCGCAGCGCACGCGCTACGGATCGCAGCAGGCGCTGGTGCTGACGCGGCTGGCGCGCCTGGGCAACCTGATCGATCTGTACAAGTCATTGGGCGGCGGCTGGACGGAGCGTACGCAGGCAACGAGCGCCCTGGCCAGTGCACCCTGAGCAGAGAACAGTCAGGTATCAGACCTCCAGCCACTCCTTGCGCACCTTCTGATCGGCGCGCAGCCCGTCGGGCGTGCCGTCGAAGACGATGCGCCCATGGCCCATGACCAGGGCCCGGTCCGAGATGCTCATGGCAATGGTGAGCTTTTGCTCGATCAGCAGCACGGACACGCCGCGCTGCTTGATCTTTTGCAGGTACTCGCCCACCAGCTCGACGATCTTGGGAGCCAGGCCCTCGGTGGGCTCGTCGATGATGATCAGGTCGGGGTCGCCCATCAGCGTGCGGCACAGGGTCAGCATCTGCTGCTCGCCGCCCGACATCACGCCGGCCTCGGTGTGCTGGCGCTCCTTCAGGCGCGGGAACATGGCGTACATGTCGTCGAAGCCCCAGCGGCTGTCCCGGCCCTTGCCCTTCTGTCCCAGCAGCAGGTTCTGGTGCACGGTGAGGTTGGGAAACACATCGCGGCTCTCGGGCACGTAGCCCACGCCCAGGTGGGCGATCTCGTAGGCCTTGCGGCCGGTCAGGCTCTGGCCCTTCCAGTCCAGCGAGCCCTCCCAGTGCACCAGGCCCATGATGGCCTTGGCCGTGGTGGAGCGACCCGAGCCGTTGCGCCCCAGCAGCGCGACGATCTCGCCGGGCTGCACCGAGAAATCCACGCCATGCAGCACATGGCTTTTGCCGTAATAGGCATGCAGGTTGTTGATGTTCAGCATCTCAGATCCTGTCTGTTCTCTATCGCTTTGAGCGCTACCCGTAGCGCATGAAACTGCCGTGCCCCAAGCCAGGGACACCGAGCAAGGGCCGCCCCGCCGCGAGGGTGTCGTCCCCCTCCCTTGCGAAGCAAGTAGAGAGGGGGAAGGCGCGCAGCGACTCAGGGGGTGCTT
This sequence comes from Delftia sp. Lp-1, assembly GCF_020523835.1. Classification (NCBI taxonomy): domain Bacteria; kingdom Pseudomonadati; phylum Pseudomonadota; class Betaproteobacteria; order Burkholderiales; family Comamonadaceae; genus Delftia; species Delftia sp. Lp-1. The sequence continues at coordinate 2,992,650 of NZ_JAJALJ010000001.1, forward strand.
CCATTCAATGTGCGCCAGCTTGTTGATCCGCCACAGACGAGCCCAGATAGGCCTCCTGCACGCGCGGATTGGCACGCACGGCCTCTGGCGTGTCGTAGGCGATGACTTCGCCGTAGACCACGACGGCGATCTTGTCGGCCAGGCCGAAGACCACGCCCATGTCGTGCTCCACGGTCAGCAGGGTCTTGCCTTCGGTGACCTTCTTGATCAGCTGGATGAAGTGGGCCGTTTCGCTGTTGCTCATGCCGGCCGTGGGTTCGTCCAGCAGGATGACGCCGGCGCCGCCGCCGATGGTGATGCCGATCTCCAGCGCACGCTGCTCGGCATAGGTCAGGTTCACCGCCAGCGTGTCGCGCTTTCTGTGCAGGCCGATCATCTCCATCAGCTCATCGGCGCGGGCATTGGCGTCGCGCAGCTTCGACAGGAAGCGCCAGCAGCTGTAGCGGTAGCCCAGGCTCCACAGCACGCTGCAGCGCAGGTTCTCGAACACGCTGAGCTTGGGAAAGATGTTGGTGATCTGAAAGCTGCGCGACAGCCCCATGCGGTTGATTTCATAGGGCTTCTTGCCGTCGATGCGCTGGCCGTTGAGCAGCACCTGGCCGCTGGTGGGCTCGAAGCGGCCACTGATCAGGTTGAACAGCGTGCTCTTGCCCGCGCCGTTGGGGCCGATGATGGCCACGCGCTCGCCCGGCTTCACGGCCAGCTGGGCGCCACGGATGATCTCGGCCTTGCCGAAGCGCTTGTACAGGTCGCGCAGCTCCAGCGCATAGGTGGCCTCGCCAGCCACGGCGGCGGCCGCGGTGCCCGGACGTTCGATTGCAATGCTGGACATGGTTCAACCCTCCCCGCGCTTGATGGCTTCTTCGATTTCTTCCTGGATGCGCTCCCAGCGGCGCAGGCACCAGCGCCTGGCCACTTCCAGCAGGCCCAGGCCCACCACGAAGATGGCAACGGCCACGGTCCAGGTCGATGCCGAGCTGGTATCGAGCTGCACGCCCATGAACGAGACCTGGGGACCCAGGGCCGCATTGAGCTGCAGGTGGTAGATCATCTCGACGATGGCCGCGCCGCCCACGATCATGACCAGGGCGCTGGCCGCGATGGCCAGGTAGGGCTGGGCCAGCCGGCGCCACTTGCCGAAGCGCGCCACGCGCAGGTTCATCATGATCAGGCTGGCAACGCCGCCCGGTGCGTACATCACCATCAGCAGGAACACCAGGCCCAGGTACAGCAGCCAGGCCTTGGTCAGCTCCGACAGCAGCACCGAGGCCAGCACCAGCAGCACGGCGCCGATGATGGGCCCGAAGAAGAAGGTGGCGCCGCCCAGGAAGGTGAACAGCAGGTACGAGCCCGAGCGCATCACGCTCACGCTGTCCATGGCCGTGATGATCTCGAAGTTGATGGCTGCAAGCCCCCCGCCCACGCCTGCGAAGAAGCCCGCGATGATGAAGGAGAAGTAGCGCACGCGCTGCGTGTTGTAGCCCACGAACTCCACGCGCTCGGGGTTGTCGCGCACGGCGTTGAGCATGCGCCCCAGCGGCGTGCCCGTGAAGGCGAACATGGCGGCCGTGCAGATGAAGCAGTAGGCGGCGATCAGGTAGTACACCTCCATGCCCGAGCCGAAGGTCAGCCCGAAGAAGGGCTTGCCATAGACGCGGTCGGTGGTGATGCCGCCCTCGCCCCCGAAGAACTCGGGGAACATCAGCGCCATGGACGCCACCAGCTCGCCGATGCCCATGGTGATCATGGCGAAGGTGGTGCCCGACTTCTTGGTGGTCACATAGCCCAGCAGGGCCGCGAAGAACATGCCGCCCAGGCCGCCGATGATGGGAATCAGCACCAGCGGAATGCCCCAGTCGCCGGAGCTGGCCCGGTTCATCGCATGGATGGCGATGAACGAGCCCAGCCCCGTGTAGACCGCATGGCCGAAGCTCAGCATGCCGCCCTGCCCCAGCAGGATGTTGTAGGACAGGCAGATGATGATGAGATAGCCGATCTGGCTGAGCATGGTCAGCGCCAGGCTGCTGGTGAACACCAGCGGCGCGACGATCAGCGCCAGGGCGAAGGCGCCCCAGATCAGGATGCGGCCGATGTTGAGCGGCTGGAAGCTGTAGTGGCGCCCTGCGCCCGCAGCCCCTGAAGCGCCCGGAACGCCTTTTGCGGCAGTGGATGTCATGGTCGTTTTGGTGATCGAGGACATGGTGTCAATCTCCCCGCGTGCCCAGGAGGCCCTTGGGCCGGAAGATGAGGATCAGCACCAGGAACAGGTAGGGCAGGATGGGCGCGACCTGGGAGATGGTGAGCTTGAGCAGCGGCCAGCCAAAGGTCTGCTCGCCGACCGGGCTGCCCAGCGAGGTCAGCAGGCTGGCCAGCGACCAGTCGATGGCCACGGCAAAGGTCTGCACGACGCCGATCAGCAGCGAGGCCACGAAGGCCCCCGCCAGCGAGCCCATGCCGCCGACCACCACCACCACGAAGATGATGGAGCCGACCGACATGGCCATGGCCGGCTCGGTCACATAGGTGTTGCCGCCGATGACGCCGGCCAGCCCCGCCAGCGCGCAGCCGCCGCCGAACACCATCATGAACACGCGCGGCACGTTGTGGCCCAGGGCCTCCACCATCTCGGGGTTCTTGAGCGCAGCCTGGATGACCAGGCCGATGCGCGTGCGCGTCAGCAGCAGCCAGACGGCCACCAGCATCAGCAGCGCCAGCAGCATCACGAAGGAGCGCGAGCGCGGGAACTGCGTGCCGTACAGCGTGAACAGCGGGCCCTGCAGCGCGGGCGGCAGGCCGTAGGGCACGGTGCCCCGGCCCCAGACCAGCTGCACCACCTCGAGGATGAGATAGGACAGGCCGAAGGTCACGAGCAGTTCGGGCACATGGCCGTACTTGTGCACGCGGCGCAGGCTGTAGCGCTCGAACATGGCGCCCAGCGCGCCCACCAGCAGGGGCGCGACGAACAGCGCGCCCCAGAAGCCGATGATGCCGCTGAGCGTGTAGCCGAAGTACGCGCCCAGCATGTAGAAGCTGGTGTGGGCGAAGTTGAGCACGCCCATCATGCTGAAGATCAGCGTCAGCCCCGAGCTGAGCATGAACAGCAGCAGTCCATAGCTCACGCCGTTGAGCAGCGATATGGTGAAGAACTCAAGCGTCATCGAAAGGCCTTGGTCTCGGTGCGTTGGGGACAGGGAGCGGTGCGGGCCGCTCTCAGGACGGGCGCTTCATCTGGCAGGAGGTGGGCGTGCTGGCCACGTAGGGCTCGTAGTACTTCACCGGGGCGAAGGTGTAGCCCGTGTTCTCGGCGTCATACGGGTTCTTGCCGCCGGCCTTTTCCCAGCGCGTGATGTACAGGCCCTGCTGCAGCTGGTGGTCGCTCTTGCGCATCTCCACTTCGCCATTGAAGCTCTTGAGCTTCATGCCCTCCAGCGCGGCCGCCACCTTCACGGGGTCGGTGCCGCCGGTCTTGACGAAGGCCGCGTCCAGCAGCGCGAACACGTGGTAGATCGAGCTTTGCGTGAGGTCGTCGTTCATCTTCTTCTTGAACTCGGCCATCAGCGGCTGGATGGGGCCGCCCATGTTGTAGTGGCCATAGCCCACGGTGTAGACCTTGCCGTCGGAGGCCGCGCCCATGGCCGTGGGCGAGCCCGAGCCGAAGGCGTAGTAGGTATAGAACTTGACGTTGTTCAGGCCCGCGTCGTTGGCCGCCTTGAGCAGCAGCGACAGGTCAGAGCCCCAGTTGCCCGTGATCACCGTGTCGGCGCCCGATTGCTTGATCTTGGCGATGTAGGGAGCGAAGTCGCGCACCTGGGCCAGGGGCGCGAAGTCGTCGCCCACCACCTGCACGTCGGGCCGCTTGGCCTTGAGCATTTCCTTGGCGTACTTGGAGACCTGCTGGCCGTGCGAGTAGTTCTGGTTGATCAGGTAGACCTTCTTGACCTCGGGCACGTCCTTCATATAGGTCGTCAGCGCTTCCATCTTCATGGAGGTGTCCGCATCCAGGCGGAAGTGCCAGTAGCTGCACTTGCTGTTGGTCAGGTCCGGGTCCACCGCCGCATAGTTGAGGTAGACGACTTCCTTGCCCTTGTTGCGTGCGTTGTGCTTTTCCAGCGCATCCATGATGGCCAGGGCTGGGCCCGAGCCGTTGCCCTGCACCACGTAGCGTGCGCCCTGGTCCATGGCCGAACGCAGCACGGCCGTGGTCTCCTGCGGGCTGAGCTTGTTGTCCAGCGGGATGATCTCGAACTTCACGCCCGAGGCATTTTTCCTGTTGAACTCCTCGGCCATCAGCTGGAAGGTCTTGAGCTGGTTCGTGCCCACGGCGGCCATCAGACCCGACAGCGGATCGATCCAGCCGATCTTCACGGTCTCGCCCTTTTGCGCCCAGGCGCCCGATGCACAGGCCAGCATGGCCGAGGCGGCCACCGAATGCACGATCCACTTCATTTTTCTGTCTCCTTTTTCCGGTTGATTCGGATATCTGTATTGGCGCCAGACTAACGCCTGAATGACAATTTCCCTCTGGGGAATGCCTTAGAAACTATCGCGCATGCGACTTGGCTGCGGCCCTGGGCACATTGGCGACAGATCGCCATCGATCAGGCCAGAAAACCGTGTTTTGCCTGATTTCGGGCAAAAAAAGGGGCGCCTCGCGCCCCTTTGCGAAGTTCAATGGCCAGTTATGCCGTCATGAGGGTCGCTTCATCTCACAGGATGTCGGCGTGCTGGCCACATAGGGCTCGTAGTACTTCACGGGGACGAAGGTGTAGCCGGTGTTCTCCGAGTCCATCGGGTACTTGCCGCCGGCCTTTTCCCAGCGCGCGATGAACAGGCCCTGCTGCAGCTGGTGGTCGCTCTTGCGCATCTCCACTTCGCCGTTGAGGCTGTTGAACTTCATGCCTTCCATGGTGGCCGCCACCTTGGCCGGGTCCGTGGTCTTGGCGCGCAGGAAGGCCTGGTCCAGCATGGTCAGGCCCGAGTACAGCGAGCCCGTGTACATGTCGTCGTTGAATTTGGCCTTGTAGCCCTTGGTGATGCGGTCCAGCGGGCCGGGCAGGTTCATGTGGCCGTAGCCCACCATGTAGACCTTGTCGGCGGCGGCCGCACCCATGGCCGTGGGCGCGCCGGTGGCGATGGCGTAGTAGGTGTAGAACTTGACGTTGTTCAGGCCTGCATCGCTGGCGGCCTTGATCAGCAGCGCCAGGTCCGAGCCCCAGTTGCCCGTGATCACCGAGTCGGCACCCGACTGCTTGATCTTGGCGATGTAGGGAGCGAAGTCGCGCACCTGGGCCAGCGGCGAGAAGTCGTCGCCCACGATCTCCACATCGGGGCGCTTGCGCTTGAGCATCTCCTTGGCGTATTTGGAGACCTGCTGGCCGTGCGAGTAGTTCTGGTTGATCAGGTAGACCTTCTTGACCTCGGGCACGTCCTTCATGTAGGTCGTCAGCGCTTCCATCTTCATGGAGGTGTCGGCATCCAGGCGGAAGTGCCAGTAGCTGCACTTGCTGTTGGTCAGGTCCGGGTCCACGGCCGCGTAGTTGAGGTAGACGACTTCCTTGCCCTTGTTGCGCGCGTTGTGCTTTTCCAGCGCATCCATGATGGCCAGGGCCGGGCCCGAGCCGTTACCCTGGAAGACGTAGCGCACGCCCTGGTCCATGGCCGAGCGCAGGGCTGCCGTGGTTTCCTGGGGGCTGAGCTTGTTGTCGATGCCGATGATTTCGAACTTCACGCCCGAGGCCGTGCCCTTGTTGAGCTCCTCGGCGATGTACTGCAGGCTCTTGAGCTGGTTGGACCCCAGCGCGGCCATGAGGCCGGACAGCGGGTCGATCCACGCAACCTTCACCGTCTCGCCCTTCTGGGCCATGGCGCCCGTGGCGCAAGCCAGGGCCAGGGATGCCGTCAATGCCTTGATCGCAAACTTCATGAAGCGTCTCCTCTTGTGGTGGTTTCTGGGCGAGGCCCAGGGTAATGGCCCCTGTGCCCTGCCCTGATCGGTGATTGCCCCTAGCGGCTATCGCCGACGAGACTCGGACCGGCCGCCCCGGCCAGGACATGCCCCCGCATGCCCTGGCCCGGTGGCCGCCCGCAACGGCTCAAAGCCCCGGCAGCCGGTAGCCGGCCAGCTGCTCGCGCAGCCGGGTCTTGAGCATTTTTCCGGTGGCGCCCAGCGGAATGGCATCGACGAAGACCACGTCGTCGGGGATCTGCCACTTGGCGGTCTTGCCCTCGTAGAACTTGAGCAGTTCCTCGCGCGTGACCTCGGCGCCGGGCTTCTTCGCCACGGCGACGATGGGGCGCTCGTCCCACTTGGGATGCGGCATGCCGATGCAGGCGGCCATGGCCACGGCCGGATGGGCCATGGCGATGTTCTCGATGTCGATGGAGCTGATCCACTCGCCGCCGGACTTGATCACGTCCTTGCTGCGGTCGGTGATCTGCATGAAGCCGTCCGGGTCGATGGTGGCCACGTCGCCCGTGGGGAACCAGCCGCGGCCCTGCGCGTCCTTGACCAGCGGGCTCTCGCCCTTGAAGTAGCTGTCCACGATCCAGGGGCCGCGCACCAGCAGGTCGCCGTAGCTCTTGCCGTCCCAGGGCTGGTCGGTGCCGTCGCTGTCGACGATGCGCATGTCCACGCCGTAGATGGCACGGCCCTGCTTTTGCAGGATCTTCATCTGCTCGTCCTTGGGCAGCTGCAGCTGCTTGTTCTTGAGCGTGCACAGCGTGCCCAGCGGGCTCATCTCAGTCATGCCCCAGGCATGCAGCACCTCCACGCCGAACTCGTCCTGGAAGGCCGTGATCATGGCCGGCGGGCAGGCGGAGCCGCCGATCACCGTGCGCTTGAGCGTGGAAAACCGCAGGCCGCCCGGCCTGATGTGGCCCAGCAGCATCTGCCAGACCGTGGGCACGCCGGCCGCGTAGGTGACGCCTTCGGCCTCGATCAGCTCGTACAGCGACTTGCCGTCCAGCGCCGGGCCGGGGAACACCAGCTTGCAGCCCGTGAGCGCGGCCGAGTAGGGAATGCCCCAGGCGTTGACGTGGAACATGGGCACGACGGGCAGCACCGAGTCGCGCGCCGATATGCACATCACATCGGGCAGCGCGGCCGCGTAGGCGTGCAGCGTGGTGGAGCGGTGGCTGTACAGCACGGCCTTCGGGTTGCCCGTGGTGCCGCTGGTGTAGCACATGCTGGAGGCCGTGTTCTCGTCGAATTCGGGCCACTGGTACTGGTCGGGCTGGCCGCCAATCCAGTCCTCGTAGCTGACCAGGCCCGGAATGCCGCTGTCGGCGGGCAGGCGGTCCGCATCGCACAGCGCCACCCACTGGCGCACCGTGGGGCACTTGGCATGCACGGCCTGGATGATGGGCAGGAAGGTCAGGTCAAAGCACATGACGCGGTCTTCCGCGTGGTTGATGATCCACGCCACCTGGTCGGGGTGCAGGCGCGGGTTGACCGTGTGCAGCACGCGGCCCGAGCCGCTGACGCCGAAGTACATCTCCATGTGGCGGTAGCCGTTCCAGGCCAGCGAGGCCACGCGGTCGCCGGGCTGCAGGCCCAGGCCGTCCAGCGTGTTCGCCAGCTGGCGCGAACGCCGTGCCAGGTCGCGGTACGTATAGCGATGGATATCGCCCTCCACCCTGCGCGAGACGATCTCCGCATCGCCATGGTGGCGGTCGGCGAAGTCGATCAGCGACGAGATCAACAGTGGTTGGCTTTGCATCAGACCCAGCATCTATAGGCTCCTAAGGTGATTGAACTTCGTGAACGTCGTGAACTGCGGACTGCGGATTCGCGCAAGGCCAAGGCCCTGGTGCGCGATGCCGCTGCCCGCATGGAGGGTGGGCTCAGGCCGGCGCCCTGGGTCCGATCCCGGCAGGGACAGGCGCATCGTTTTTCCGGCATGGTTGACGCATTGTCTTGTCGCAACTCGGCAGCGTCTTCGCATGCTCGTATGGGATATACCCTAGGACGATGCTCGACGCATGCGCCGCGTCATGCCACAGCGTGTTCGTGGACGGCGTCTTGTCGTTGCCGAAGATCCAGTATCCGGTCTGCGATGGCGAATCCACTGTCACGCGAATGCTTGAACCGGCGCGGAACACATGCGCGAATTTCTGGATCTCCACCCGCATCAACTGGGGCTGGCCGGCAACCAGTGGCACATCCTTGTCCCGTGTGTAGGCCCCCCAGGGACGCAGCGCCGTGGATCGGCTCTCATCGAGCGCACGCTTGGAGGCACGCAGCCAGCCGCGCTGCACGAACATTTCCTGCCCGTCCGGCCGCACCTCGGACACGGTGACCTGGATGTCGGTATTGGCGGCCGTGGCGCTGAGCCACAGGTCGGCCGAGCCCTCGCCATAGAAGCTCAGGTCCTGCGGCAGGGCCGCCGTGGTGAAGACCAGTTGGCCATCCTTTTCCGACGCGGGCACGGCGGGCCAGCCTTCGGCCGCCGGGTTGTTCACCTGCGGGCTCAGGGCCGGATAGCGGTAGCTGGACGAAGCCGTGCCTGAGGCGGGGGCGCTGTCGCCCAGCGCCTGGCCCGGCTGCATCCACAGGCGCAGGGGCTTGACCTGGACAGGCAGCCGGTCAAACCGTGCCTCGCCCGTGGGCATGAGCTTGGCGCCGCCATTGAGGGCCTTGGCGTCCGTGGTCTGCATCTCCTGCAGCAGGCGCACGCGCGGCTCCTTGTCGAAGCCGTTGTCCTCGCCCTTGACGAAGCGCGCCAGGAAGCGCTTCAAGGTCTGGTCGATATGGTCCGAGGTGATGTTCGTGTGGTGGTCGCCGTTGGAGCTGACCAGCCACATCCTGTCGGGCGCAATGGTGTCCTCGTAGTAGCCCGAGCGCGGGCCGATCTGCTCGTCCTGCCAGGACTGCGTGCCCAGCGTGGGGATATTGATCTTGCCGCTTTGCAGCATGGCGCTGCGCTCCAGGTACAGGCCATCGGCATAGGGGTTGTCCAGCCACTTGATCAGGTCCAGCTCGGGCCGCTTGATCTTCTCGATGTTGTCGGCCACGGTCTTGGCGCATTCCGTGTCGCCACCGTTCTTCACCGCCAGGTCGGCGGCGGTGCGCCAGATGCGCGGGAAGCCGTTCCACCACTGCGCCGGAAAGCCAATGTTGGCAATGCCGCCCGGATAGCCCACGTCCCGGTAGGGATCGCCCACATTCTTGCTGGGCGTGATCGCCAGCAGCCCCTTGGGCCGGTGCGCAGCCACCCACAGCTGGTTGTAGCCCGAGTACGAGTAGCCGATCATGCCGATGCGGCCATTGGACCAGGCCTGCCGCCCGGCCCACTCGATGGCAAAGGCCCCAGCCGCACCTACGCTGGCGTCAAACACCTTGTCATCCCCCGTGGAGCAGCCCGTGCCCGGCACGTTCAGCCCCATGACCGCATAGCCTTCCTTGGTCCAGGGACTGCTGATGTTGGGGTACGAGCCCGAGATATAGCCGTCGTACTCGACCAGCAGCGGGAACGGGCCCTGCCCCTCGGGCAGCAGCAGCGAGTAGCGCATCTTGCTGCCGTCCGGCAGGGTGATGTAGCCCGATTGCTGTCCCGGCCCCATGGGCGCGGGCATGCCCGACGATCCCCCTCCGCAGGCGGCCAGGCCCACGGCGGCGGCCGCAATGGCTCCCGCCAGCGGCCAGCGCCAGGCATGTGTGAAAACGGTCTTGACTGTCATGGGTACTTGTCTCCTTCGTTGTTGTTGGCTATCTCTTGGGGCTTGCCGCAGCAAGCCCCTGCTCTCTCACTGCAGCCGGATGCTGGTCGCGCCCGGCTCGGCGTCGAAGATCAGGCTGGACGGCCAGGGCTTCCATGTCTGGCCCAGGGCCGCGTTCTGCGGATTGCCCGTCTGCATGAAGGCCTTGAGGCTGGCCATCATGGCGTTCGACAGCGCCAGCCGGCCCGGGGCATTGGCCGTGCTGTTGGTCACGCGGGAGAACACGGACGGCCCGAAGTTGCCGAAGAGAAACGGCAGATCGAAGGCATGGGCCGCGCCGTAGACCGTGTTCCAGGGCGCGGGCTGGCGCGCCCAGTCGAAGCGGTAGCTCCAGACCTCGGCCTGCCGGGTGCGCAGCGTATTGAGCAACTGGTCGCGGCTGGGATCGGCGAACAGATGGGTCAATTGCGCCATGCGGGCGTTGTAGCCGGTGACCGGCGTATCGACGGGCAGGTAGGCGGCATCGATGATGTCGGCCAGGCCCGGCGCGTTGGGCGACTGCGCATCGAAGGACTGCATCATGCGAAAGCGCGCCGCATCATCGATCCTGAAGCCCGGCTTGCCGCCCAGCGCAGCCAGCAGGGGCGCGAACAGCTTGCCCTCCTCGGCCGTGTAGCCGGCCATCACGGGCATGCGGTTGTATTGGCCCGCAGCCAGCGCGGCCATGGGATCGGTGGGCAGCAGCAGGCCGTCGGGAATCGGTCCCGCGCCCGTCAGGCCCTTGGCCACCAGGGTCTGCAGCAGCACGCGCGCATCCTTGCCGCGCAGGTAGGCCGCAATCTGCGCCGGTGTCCAGCCGGCAGCCACCGTGGCCGCAGCCGCCACATCGGCAGCCAGCCCATCGGCCACCATCAGATGGGCCAGCAGCAGCGCGGACTGGGTGGCGTAGGCCGAAGCCGGCTTGAGCGTGGCCAGCACGCCGGCCGGCAGGTTGGATGGAAGCGACAGCCCGCCGCTGATGGGCACCAGCCTGTGGAACAGGCCGCGCGCCGACTCGGCCGCCAGCAGCGCCAGCACATTGGTGGCACCCGCCGACTGGCCCATGAGCGTGACATTGCCCGGATCGCCGCCAAAGCCCGCGATATTGCGCTGCACAAAGCGCAGCGCCTGCAGGTTGTCCAGTAGCGCGAAGTTGCCCGTGGCCGGCGCGCCGGCCTGCATCTGCGGCATGTGCATGTAGCCCAGGATGTCCAGCCGGTAGTTGGCCGTCACCACCACGGCATTGGCGGCGCGTGCCAGGGCCGCGCCGTCATACAGCGGATCGGCCGTATAGCCCGAGATGGCGCTGCCGCCGTGGATGAACACCAGCACCGGCAGCTTCTCGGCACCGCTGGCCGGGCGCCAGATGTTGAGCGTCAGGCAGTCCTCGCTGCCCACGGGCTGGCCCAGGGTGGAGGCAATGGTGTCGTCGAAGCGGTTGTTGGCTCCCGGGCCGTACATGCGCCCGATCTGCAGGCAGGCATTGCCGAACTGGCGCGCCTCGCGCACGCCCTCCCAGGCCTTGGGCTCGGCCGGCGGCTGCCAGCGCAGCGCGCCCACGGGCGCCTGGGCAAAGGGCACGCCCTTCCAGTAATAGGTGCCCGTGGCGGCGCCATCGTCCACACCGCGCAAGGGGCCGTAGGCCGTCTCGCGCAGTTCGGGACCTCCGCCGCCCGAGCCGCCGCAGGCCGCGAGCCACAAAGCCATTGAAGCCACGGCCAGGCGTATGCCGCCAGCCATCCACCGCTGTCCTGTGCGCATGCTTGTCTCCTGAATGGTTTTTGGGGTTTCCCGTATGGGCCGCGCCGGGCCCATGGGTCACACTGCGCAGTCGTTCGCCGCGCTGCAAAAATTCTAGGAACAGCGCGGCAAAACGCCGCTATCGCAACCACGCCAAAACAGTGACTTCAGAACGCAAACAGCGCCCCGAATGGCCCAGGAAAACCCGGTCATGACAACGCAGCGCAGCAGCTCCGCCGCCTGGGTGCGTGGCATCCTGGACATGATGGCCACCGAAGGGCTGGCCCCGCAAAGCCTGTGCGCCGCAGCCGATATCGACCTTGCCGCACTGCAGCATTCGCAGACCCGTACCGATGTGGACCGCGTGAGCCGGCTCTGGGAGCTGGCCGTGGCCCAGTCCGCCAATCCCACGCTGGGGCTGGACCGGCAACTGGCCGCGCGCCACGGCAACATCGATCTGGTCGGCTACTCGCTGGCTTCGGGCCCGCACCTGCTGGCCGGCTTCCGCGACCTGGAACGCCACATGGCCGTGATCTCGGACGCAACGTCCTTCACGCTGGAGCGCGATGCGCGCGGCTACTGGTTGTCCATACATCACATCGGCGCCACAAGGCCCGTGCCGCGCCAGCGCGTGGAGTTCGCCGTGCTCACGCTGCTGGTGCTGTGCAACTGGCTGACGCGGCGCGATGTCCGGCCGCTGGCCGTGGAATTCATGGCCGAGGCGCCCGCCCCCTCGCACGAGGCCGCCTACCGCGCAGCCTTCGGCCTGCTGCCGCGCTTCGGCGAGGACGCGAACCGCTTCCTGCTGTCCGAGGCCGACCTGCTCGCCCCCATTCCCACACACAACCCCGAACTGCTGGCACTGCACGAAAAGCTGGTCGAAACCGAACTCGACCACCTGGGCCAGGCCGGCGTGGGCGCGCGCGTGCGCCACGAGATTGCGCGCCTGCTGCCCCAGGGCGAGCCGCGCCGCGAAGACGTGGCCAGCCTGCTGAGCCTGACCGACCGCACCTTGCAGCGCCGCCTGCAGGCCGAAGACACCAGCTACCAGCAACTGCTGGACGAAACCCGGCGCGAGCTGGCCCTGCAGTACCTGGGCGAGCCGCGCCGCAGCCTGGCCGAGGTGGCCGACCTGCTGGGCTTTGTGGACCAGAGCAACCTCTTTCGCGCCTGCCGCCGCTGGTTCGGCATGCCGCCGGGCCAGTACCGGCAGCAACTGCGTGCGTGAATGAATGGGGTGAATGCGCGCATGAACCTTGCGCCCCACGGGGCATAGGCGCTGGGGGACAATTCCCGCATGAACCTGCATGCTGCCGCCGAAGGCCAGGCTCCGGCGACCTCCCCACGCCCTCCCATCTCCTGGCAAGACGGCTTTGCCGCCCTGGGCCCGGACTTCTTTACCCATCTGCGCCCCACGCCGCTGCCCGAGCCGCACTGGATTGCCACCAGCACCGGCACCGCCGAGCTGCTGGGCCTGGACCCACAATGGCTGGCCTCCGATGAGGCCCTGCAGGCGCTCACCGGCAATGCCGTGCTGCCCGGCAGCCATCCGCTGGCCAGCGTCTACAGCGGCCACCAGTTCGGCGTCTGGGCCGGCCAGCTTGGCGACGGCCGTGCCATCTTGCTGGGCGAGACCGCCTCGGGCCACGAGATTCAGCTCAAGGGAGCGGGCCGCACGCCCTACTCGCGCATGGGCGACGGGCGCGCCGTGCTGCGCTCGTCCATCCGCGAGTTCCTGTGCAGCGAAGCCATGCACGCCCTGGGCATTCCCACCACGCGCGCGCTGAGCCTCACCGGATCGCCCGCCCCCATTCGCCGCGAAGAGATCGAGACCGCCGCCGTGGTGGCGCGCGTGGCGCCCAGCTTCATACGCTTCGGCCATTTCGAGCACTTTGCGGCGCGCGACCAGATAGCGCCTTTGCGCCAGCTGGCCGACTACGTGATCGACCGCTATTACCCCGAATGCCGCACGGCCGAGGCCCTGGCCGGCAACGCCTACGCCAACTTCCTGCAGGCAGTGAGCGAGCGCACGGCGCGGCTGCTGGCGCACTGGCAGGCCGTGGGCTTTTGCCATGGCGTGATGAACACCGACAACATGAGCATCCTGGGACTGACCATCGACTACGGGCCCTTCCAGTTCCTCGATGCCTTCAACCCCGGCCACATCTGCAACCACAGCGACACCCAGGGCCGCTACGCCTTCAACCGCCAGCCCCAGGTGGCCTACTGGAACCTGTACTGCCTGGGCCAGGCCCTGCTGCCGCTGATCGGCGAAGAGGAACTGACCATTGCGGCGCTGGAGTCATACAAACAGGTGTTTCCGCAGGCCTATGGCACCCTCATGCTGCGCAAGCTGGGCCTGCCCGAAGATGCGCCAGGCACGCCGCCCGCCGAGGGGCGCTTTGCCGCCCTGGTGAACCCGCTGCTGCAGCTCATGGCCAACAACGCGGTGGACTACACCATCTTCTTCAGCCGCCTGACCGATGCGGTGGCTGCCAGTGCCGGTGCCGGCACGGACCTCGACCTCGAGCCCGTGCGCGACCTGGTGCTGGACCGCGAGGCCTTCGACCGCTGGGCGGCCCTGTACGCACGGCACCTGGCAGGCACGGATGCCGCGGCGGCCGCCGCTTTGATGCAAGAATCGAATCCGCGCTTCGTGCTGCGCAACCACCTGGGCGAGATGGCCATCCGCGCCGCAAAGGCCGGTGACTTCGCTCCCGTGCGCCAATTGCTGGCCGTGCTGCAGACTCCGTTCGACCCCCACGCCGAGCATGCCGAATGGGCAGGCTTCCCGCCCGACTGGGCTTCCTCCATCGAGATCAGCTGTTCATCATGAGCTTTCCCATCCACAAGACCGAGCAGGAATGGCAGGCCGAGCTGCAGGCCAAGGGCGCCGAACCTGCCGCCTTCCAGGTGACACGCCATGCAGCCACCGAGCGCCCGTTCACCGGCCGCTATGAACAGTTCTGGGCCGATGGCAGCTACCACTGCATCTGCTGCGGCAGCAAGCTGTTCGACTCCGACACCAAGTTCGACGCCGGCTGCGGCTGGCCCAGCTTCGACCGCGCCATCCCCGGCGCCATCACCGAAATCGTGGACCGCAGCCACGGCATGGTGCGCACCGAAACCGTCTGCAGCCAGTGCGGCGCCCACCTGGGGCATGTATTCCCCGATGGCCCGTCCGACACAGGGCTGCGCTACTGCATGAATTCCGCATCGCTGGAATTCGAGCCGCCCAAGGCCTAGGCTCCAGGCCCGCAAAAACCCCAGGCCACGCGGCCCTGCACCGATGCCGGGCCGCGCCGGCTGCGCCACAATGCGCCTGCCAAGCTCAGGCCCCATGCCTGACTCCAAGCCCATCGAAACCTTCCAATGAAGTTACTGATCGACTTTTTCCCCATCATCCTGTTCTTCGTCGCCTTCAAGGTCTGGGGCATCTACACGGCAACGGCCGTGGCCATCGTCGCCACCATTGCCCAGATCGCCTATCTGCGCGTGCGCCACGGCAAGGTCGAGCCCATGCAATGGGTGAGCCTGGGCGTGATCGTGCTGTTCGGCGGCGCCACCTTGCTGGCCCACAACGACACCTTCATCAAGTGGAAGCCCACCGTGCTGTACTGGCTCATGGGCAGCGCCCTGTTGATAGGCCAGCTGGTGTTCCGCAAGAACCTGCTGCGCTCGGTCATGGGCGCGCAGCTGCAACTGCCCGACAACGCATGGCGCACGCTGAACTGGAGCTGGGCGGCGTTCTTCGCGGTCATGGGCGCGCTCAACCTGGTCATCGCCTACCGCTTCGACACCGACACCTGGGTCAACTTCAAGCTGTTCGGCGGCATGGGGCTGATGCTGGTCTTCGTGATCGGCCAGGCCATCTACATGAGCCGCTTCATGCAGGAAGACAAGGGCGAGGCAGCAGCCGCCACGCCCGACGCCCTGCCCCCGTCTGGCGTGCAGCAGGACAAGCATCCATGAGCGCGCCCGCCCATCCGCTGCCCATCACCGCCGAAGCCATGCAGGCCGTGCTGCGCGAGCGCCTCGCCCCCGATCACCTGGAAGTGATCGACGAGAGCCACCAGCACGCCGGCCATGTGGGCGCCAACGGCACCGGCTTCGGCACGCATTTCCGCGTGCGCATTGCGTCACCTTTGTTTCAAGGCAAGCCACGCGTGGCACGCCATCGCCTTGTGTATGATGCGCTGCAAGAATTCATTGACCAGGGCGCACACGCCATCGCCATCGAGGTTCTTTGAACTTTTACAGGCTCCGACGATTCGGAGCCTGTTGCGTATCCGCGCTATAGAATCAATTTTTCCTTCATATCTGGAATTCGCATGAAAAAACAGCTTCTGACCAGCCTGGTGACTGCCGCCGTGCTGAGCACCGCGGCCCTGTCCGCCTCGGCCCAGAACATCGCCGTCGTCAACGGCAAGGCTGTGCCCAAGGCACGCGCCGAAGCGCTCAAGCAACAGATCGAGCAAAGCGGCCGCCCCGTGACGCCCGAGCTGGAAGGGCAGATCAAGGAAGAAGTCATCGCCCGCGAGATCTTCATGCAGGAAGCCAACAAGCGCAGCCTGGCCAACAGCGAAGCCTACAAGCAGCAGATGGAACTGGCCCGCCAGACCATCCTGATCCGCGCGCTGTTCGAGGACTTCCAGAAGAAGAACCCCGTGACCGACGCCGAAGCCAAGGCCGAGTACGACAAGGCCGTCGCTGCCAACAGCGGCAAGGAATACAAGGCCAGCCACATCCTGGTCGAGTCGGAAGACCGCGCCAAGGCCATCATTGCCGAGATCAAGGCCGGCAAGAAGTTTGAAGACATCGCCAAGAAGGAGTCCAAGGACCCCGGATCCGGCGCCCGTGGCGGTGACCTCGACTGGGCCAACCCCGGCAACTACGTGCCCGAGTTCTCCGAAGCCCTGATCAAGCTCGAAAAGGGTGGCATGACCCAGGAGCCGGTCAAGACCCAGTTCGGCTACCACATCATCCGCCTGGACGACGCACGTCAGGCTGAACTGCCCAAGTTCGAGGAAGTCAAGCCCCAGATCGTGCAGCAGCTGCAACAGCAAAAGCTGGCGCAATTCCAGGAATCGCTGCGCGAAAAGGCCAAGATCCAGTAAGATGCGTACGAGTCGGCGGTTTTTGCCGCCGGCCTGACCATCACCAGCCCGCCTTGTGCGGGCTCTTTTTTTGTCCGACGCCCCTATCAAAAACAAAAGCTGCCCTCTGGGGGCAGCTTGCACGCATTGTTACCTGCGGCCGACGCGCTGAGCGTCGGGCCCCAGGCAATCCGGCACTTCAGAACTGATAGAGCGCCGTCAACCGGGCCGTGCGGCCTTCGCCGTATTCAACGGCCGAGGAACGCGACTGCTCGCCCAGGCGCTGGCGCACGCCGGCCACATAGGCCTTGTTGCCGATGTTTTCGAGATTGAGCCTGAGCTTCCATTGCCGGTTGAGTTCATAGCCGACCATGGCGCTGTGCACCCAATAGGCAGAGAGTTTCCCATCGCCTGCCGAGGTGACATTGCGCGTGCCCACGAAGCGCACCCCATAGCCCACCGTCCAGCCTTGGGGCAATGCATAGGTGGTCCACAGGTTCAGCGAATGGCGCGGCGTATTGCCCAGCGCCTGACCCACACGCGCAGGCTCGTTCAATGACTTGAGGGTCTTGCTGGCCATGAAGGTGTAGTTGGCGAAGACATCCCATTGCGGCGTCACCTTGCCTGCGGCACCGAGCTCCAGCCCGCGCACGCGCTGCTCTCCGGCCAGCAGATAGCTGCCATCGGCCATCTGCTCTCGGGCATTGGTCTTGTCCACCTGGAACAGGGCGCCGGTCAGCGCCAGCTGGCGGTCCAGCACATCCCACTTGGTTCCCAGTTCCAGGCTGGTGTTCTTCTCGGGTGCCAGCGAGGCCGTGGCCGCATCCAGGCCGGAACCATTGGAGACCAGGAATTCGGCGGAAGGGTTGAAGGCCGTGCCGTAGGCCAGGTAGATGCGGCCGTTGTCGGCGGGCTTGAAGCTCAGGGCCGTGCGGCCGCTGAGCCGGCCGTCGGAGCTGTCCACCGAGGTGCGCACGCCAGCGGCCGTTGTGGCGTTGGAGCGCCCGTCGATCCAGTCATAGCGCAGGCCCAGGTTCAGATCCCAGCGCGGACCCAGCGCAATGGAGTCGGTGGCATACAGCGCGCGGGTGTCCAGGCTGGTTTCGTTTCTTCCGCTGTTTTGCAAGTCCGTCGTTCCCGTCCAGTATCCGGGCGGACGGGCCAGCGGATAGCCGCCGGCCGGGAACTGCCGGTTGATGTTGTAGGAAGAGGTGGTGCGGTCATAGGTCTCGCGCGCGATCTCGAAGCCCGTGATCAGCGTATGCCCCAGCACGCCTGTGTCGAAGCGCTGGGTCAGGTTGGTCTGGTTGATCCACAGGGTGGTGGCCGCATCGCGGCCATAGGCCTGGGGCCCTGCGGGCCGGTAGTAGCCAGGCTGCATGCCCCGGAGATCGACATGCGAGGCAGAGATCACGGTATCGCGGCTCAGCCGCGAGTAGCGCGAGAGGTTCTGCAGCTTGGCGCCGGAGGCGAAGTCATGCTCGATCTTCGCGGTCAGGGCATCCTGGCTGATCTTTTCCCGGTCAAGGTTGCGCCAGCCGAAATAGGCATTGCGCGAGACGCCATCGAGCATCTTGCCGCGAAAGGCCGGCACGCCGAAGTCGGGAAGATTGTCATCGTTCTGGTGGAAGAAGCTGAGAGTCACGCGCGTGGGCGAATTCAATCCCAGAGCCAGCGAGGGCGCCACACCCCAGCGCCGCTTGAAGATGGTGTCGCGCCCGGCCACGTCGCTGTCATGGCCCATGAGGTTCAGGCGCATGGCGGCCTTGCCGCCAGCCAGCACCCGGTTGGTGTCGAGCGTGAGGCGCCGGTAGCTGGCCGTGCCCAGGCCTGCGTCGGCCTCGGTGAAGTCATGGGCCTTGGGCTGCTTGCTGATCATGTTGATGCTGCCGCCCGAGGTGCCCGCACCGCCAAAGACCGAGTTCGGGCCCTTGATGACTTCGACAGACTCCGTGTTGAAGAGGTCGCTGCGGTTGTTCTGCCCACTGTCGCGCAGCCCGTCGATCTGCAGGTTGGCGTTGGCGCTGAAGCCGCGGATGTTGATGCTGTCGCCCGAGCCCGCACCGCCCTCGCCCGCATTGAAGGTGATGCCCGACACATTGGACAGCGCCTGCTGCAGGCTCAGGGCGTTCTGCTCCTGGAGCACCTGCCCCGGTACCACCGTAATGGTCTGGGGCACGTCCAGCAGCGGCTTGGCGTACTTGACCGAGTCGGATGCCTCGGTGCGCGAGCCGGTGGTGCGCGGTCCAGAAACGGTGACCGGCGCCAGCTGGACCTGGCGATCCTCAGGGGGCACCTCCTGCGCGTATGCGGGTGTGACCAGCGCCGCAGCGAAGACCGAATAAAGGCATGACTGGGGGCCGGAGACGAAAGGTCGGGAACGGCAATCTGAAGTGCGCATGGCAAGGGCCTTTGTTGAAAATGGAAATCATTTGCAACAAAACCTTTCCCAAGCAATCAGATCCGTCTGATTCTGGTGTTCAGACCTCGATTTCGGTCGTTTTCGCTTGCGTCGATCAGCGCGCTCCCGCCTCCTGCAGCAGCCGCTCCACCTCATGCTGGCTGCGCTGGCGGGCGTGGGCCAGGGCCGTGACGCCGTCCTTGTCGGGCAGGCTGAGGTCCGCCTTCGCCGTGATCAGCTGGCGCACGATGTCCTGGTAGCGCGGGCCACCATCGCCCAGCAAAACGGCTTCGAGCAGGCAGGTCCAGCCCAGCCGGTTCACATGGTCGGCCCGCACACCGGCAGCCAGCAAGGCCTGCACGGTATCGACGTGGCCGCGCTCGCAGGCGGGGATCAGCGCCGTGCCGCCGTAGCGGTTGACGCTTTGCAGGTCGGCTCCATACGACAGTGTCATGCGCAGGATTTCCAGCCGGCCCAGGGCACCGGCCAGCAGATAGGCGCTGTCCTGCAGGTCGTTCTTGAGATTGGGATTGGCCCCGTGGACCAGCAAGGAGCGCGCGACCTCGACATGGTTGCCGCGCACGGCCAGCAGCAGCGGCGTGTTGCCCTGCGGATCACGCACATCCACCGGCGCGCCGCGCTTGAGCCAGTCGCGCACCTGCAGCGCTTCGCCGGCCTGGGCGGCCGCCAGCAGCGCGGGGCCGAATTCGGGGCGGTTCACCACACCCTCCTGCGCCTTGGCCGCGTCGCGGCCCTCGGCGGCTGCGGCAACGGCCTGGGCATCCTGCGCCTGGACATCCGCCAGTCCCGCCGCAAGGCAGGCCGTCAGAATCGCCGCGTGCCGGCCCTGCGCGCCGGATCGGGAAACAGCATGGTGCATACAAGCCCTCCTGGAAAACACTGTGGTGCGGCAAGCGTACGGCAAGCCCGGGCGATTGCACGCGAACCCGGGGTGCCGCCCGTCAGTTTCATTCAGGAACTATAGCGGCATCGCCTGATCCCACGCGCTTTCCCTGGGCTCGGCCCGCGCTGGAAAGTCTCCGCGCGCCAGCCGACCTCGAACGAAAGGAGACCCGTTCCCGTGCCTTGCAATCAACGCCGTGCCGCCCGCTGGCTGGCCGCAGCCGCCACCGCCCTCGCCGTCCTCACCACCACCCTGGCCCCTGCCGTCGCCCATGCGCGCGAGTTCGTCAGCGTCAAGGGCGCCAGCGTCAATGTGCGGCAGCAGCCCACCACGCGCTCGGCCACGCTGTGGGAACTGGGCAAGGGCTATCCGCTGCAGGTGGTGCAGCGCAAGGGCCAGTGGCTGCGCGTCAGGGACAACGAGAGCACGCTGGGCTGGGTGCATGCGCCGCTGACCGGCAAGACCCCGCACATGGTGGTGACCGGGCGCACCGCCAACCTGCGCGCCGGCCCGGGCCAGAACCATCGCGTGGTGGGCAAGCTGGCTGAAATGGAAGTGGTGCGCACGCTCAGGAAACAGGGCTCCTGGGCCCAGGTCCAGCGCGACAACGGCCAAAAGGGCTGGGTGGCGCGCAGCCTGACCTGGGGCTGGTGACCTGGGCTGATTACCTGGACGTCTGGCTGGACGTTCAGCCGTTGACCACGACCTGCGCGCGCGGCGCATAGCCGTGGTTCAGCGGGCCATGGCCAGCGCCCGTGAACACATCGGCGCCGGCCGCAATCGCGCCCAGGATGTACTCGCGCGCCTGGGCCACGGCCGCCTCCAGCGGCAGGCCCAGCGCCAGGTGCGAGGCAATCGCCGAAGACAGCGTGCAGCCCGTGCCATGGCCGTTGTGCGTGGCAATGCGCTGCGACTGCAGGCGCAGCCGCTGGCCGTTGCCATGGCCCAGCAGGTCCACCACCAGATCGCCCGACAAGTGCCCGCCCTTGAGCAAGGCGGCCGGCGCGCCCAGCGCCAGGAGTTCCTGCACTGCGCCGTCCAGTGCGTCTATGCCATCAATGGAGTGGCCCAGCAGCAGTGCGGCCTCGTCCAGATTAGGCGTGACAACGGTGGCCAGGGGGAACAGCTCGCGCACCAGCACGGAGGCGGTTTCCGGGGCGATCAGCCGGTCGCCGCTGGTGGCCACCATCACGGGGTCCAGCACCACGTTGCGCAGCTGGTGGCGGCGGATGGCATCGGCCACCACCTGTACCACCTCGGGCGTGGCCAGCATGCCGATCTTGACGGCGTCGGCGCCGATGTCCTCGACCACGGCGTCGATCTGCCCGCGCAGTATGTCCACGGGAATGCCGTGGATGCCGCTGACGCCCAGCGTGTTCTGCACGGTGATGGCCGTGATGGCCGTCATGCCGTAGCAGCCCAGGGCGCTGCAGGTCTTGAGGTCGGCCTGTATGCCGGCGCCGCCGCCGCTGTCGGAGCCCGCGATGATGAGCACGCGGGCATAGCGCTTGCGCGCGGCGGGAGCCGGTTCGGGGGATGCGGCGGTCGAAGGGGAGTGGTCGGCAGTCATGGGCGAAAATTATCACCCATGCGCATGGTCAATACCGGCAGCTGCGGGATGTGCTGTAATGCCTGCTGACGGACGAAACAGGGGTGTCCCGTCGGTGAAACAGGGCCTGACCCGCCTCACCGATGCGTGACTGAGAAACACCCTGGGGCCCCGGGGCGACCAGCCCCCTGCCGCACAAGCCTGCACCACAGGCACCTTGCCGCGCAGCGCCCCTGCACCCGATCCAGGTCATGCTGGCGTGGGGAGTTTCAATCAATCGGGGTGGTACGCCGCGTTTTGTCCAGCACATGCCCTGTGCGCGGACAGCCGGCCGGCAGTCCCACGGGCATGGGCGCACTTGACCACCAGATGCACATGTCCGTTCTACAAGCTTCTTCCCGCATCGCCATTCTGGGCGGCGGCCTCATGGGCCGGCTGCTGGCATTGGCGCTGGCCCGTCGCGGCCACGGCATTGCCGTATACGACGCCCACGGCCCCGAAGGCGATGGCGCCGCAGCCCGCGTGGCGGCCGCCATGCTCGCACCCCTGGCCGAATCGGCCATCACCGAGCCCGGCGTGGTGCGCATGGGCCAGCACGGCCTGACGCGCTGGCCCGAACTGCTGGCCCAGCTCGATGTGCCCGTGTTCTTCCAGCAAAACGGCACCCTTATCCTCTGGCACCGCCAGGACGCGGGCGATGCCCAGCGCTTCTTCGGCCTGCTGGAGAAAAACCGCCGCATCAACCCCAGCCTTCCCGCGCTGCAGCCGCTGGCCGACCAGGCCCTGCACGACTGCGAGCCCGCGCTTGAGCGGCGCTTTGCCCAGGCCATGTACCTGCAGGGCGAGGGCCAATTGGACAACCGCCAGCTGCTGGCCTCACTTCACGCCACGCTGACCCGCCTGGGCGTGGAGCAGCACTGGAACCAGCCGCGCGAGCTGGCCGACTTCCAACCCGGCACGCCGGGCCAGCCCGACTGGGTGCTGGACTGCAGGGGCCTGGGCGCACGCGGCCAGTGGCCCGCGCTGCGCGGCGTGCGCGGCGAGGTGGTGCGCATCCACGCGCCCGAGGTCACGCTGCAGCGGCCCACGCGCCTGATCCATCCGCGCTACCCGATCTACATTGCGCCCAAGGAGGACCACCTCTTCGTCATCGGCGCCACCGAGATCGAGTCCGACGACATGTCGCCGGCCAGCGTGCGCTCCACGCTGGAGCTGCTGAGTGCCGCCTACACCGTGCATCCGGGTTTTGCCGAGGGCCGCATCGTCGAGATCGCCACCCAGTGCCGCCCCACCCTGCCCGACAATCTGCCGGCCGTGCGCTGGAGCGCGCCGCGCGTGATGGAGGTCAACGGCCTGTACCGCCATGGCTTCATGATCGCGCCGGCCATGCTGGACGTGGTGCTGGAGCTGCTCGACAGCGGTGATTCCGAACTGGCCCGCCGCTTCGATGTCGCCGTCGAGCATGCGCCATCGCAGCACAAGGCAGCCGCCTGAACGGCACGCACGGCACTTTCACGCACAACAGACCGGACATGCATGCAGGGTCGCCAGGCCCGGCCCTGCCTAAGATCGAACAAGCCCCCATACCCGCCTTTCGTTTCCCCCCAGCCGCCATGAACATCACCATCAACCAGCAAGCGACCGAACTGAGCGACGGAGCCACCGTGGCCGACGCGCTGGCCCAGCTTGCGCCGCGCCCGCCCTTTGCCGTGGCCATCAACACCGTCTTCGTACCCAAGGCCCGCTATGCCGAGCAGGCGCTGAACGATGGCGACCGCCTCGAAGTGATCTCGCCGGTGACCGGCGGCTGATGCCCCATCCGACTCTCCCATTGCCTCACGCCATGACGACTTCCGCCCCTTCCTCCGACGACAGCCTGGTCCTGTACGGCCAGCGCTTTGACAGCCGCCTGCTGCTGGGCACCTCCCGCTACCCCTCGCCCGCCGTGCTCGAAGCTGCCGTGCAGCGCGCCCGCCCGGCCATGGTCACGGCCTCGCTGCGCCGCCAGGGCAGCAATGCCGCCGAGACCGGCGCCAGCTTCTGGGAACTGCTCAGAAAGCTCAACGTGCCCGTGCTGCCCAACACCGCCGGCTGCATGACCGTGCAGGAAGCCGTGACCACGGCCCAGATGGCGCGCGAAGTCTTCGAGACCCCCTGGATCAAGCTGGAGCTGATCGGCGACGACTACACCCTGCAGCCCGACACGCTGAACCTGGTCGAGGCCGCCTCCATCCTTATCAAGGATGGCTTCCAGGTCCTGCCCTACACCACCGAGGACCTGGTGCTGTGCCAGCGCCTGGTGGATGTGGGCTGCCAGGCCGTCATGCCCTGGGCGGCGCCCATCGGCACGGGCCGCGGCCCCGTCAACCCCTATGCCATGCAGACGCTGCGCGAACGCCTGAAGGTGCCGCTGATCGTGGATGCGGGCCTGGGTCGGCCCTCGCATGCCTGCCAGGTCATGGAGTGGGGCTATGACGCCGTGCTGCTGAACACGGCCGTGGCCCTGTCCGAAGACCCGGTGGCCATGGCCGGCGCCTTTGCCGATGCCGTGAATGCCGGCCACGCCGCCCACCGCGCCGGCGCCATGGCCGAGCAATCTGCCGCCCAGCCCAGCACGCCCGTGCTGGGCACGCCGTTCTGGCACCACGGCTGAGGAGACCGGCCATGAGCAACGACTCCATCCAGTCCTGGGCAGATGCCATCGTGCGCCTGCACGGCGCCACATTCGCCCCTGAAGGCTCCGCCCTGCCCTCGCAGCCCGTGCCGCAGGCACAGCGCCAGGAGCCGGCCTATCTTGCGGCGCTGCAGGCCTGCAGCGCGCTGGGCTTCATCGCCATCGACGCCGAGACGCTGGCCTGCGCCTGGCAGGCGCAGACGCTGCGCAGGGGCCGCTTCGAGGCCACGCTATGGCCCGACGATCCGCGCGACTTCGGCCTGGAGGGGGCCGATCCCGCACTGGCCTTCCCGGACTGTCCAAGGTCCCTGGGCCTGTACGGCGTGCTGCCCGATGCGCAATGGGTGGGCCGCATGGCCCGCGCCGGTGTGCCCACCGTGCAATTGCGCTTCAAGTCCGAGGACCGCGACGCCATCGCCCGCGAAGTGCGCGCCGCCGTGGCCGCCGTGGAAGGCACGGGCGCCCTGCTCTTCATCAACGACCACTGGCGCGAGGCCATCGATGCCGGCGCCTATGGCGTGCATGTGGGCCAGGAAGACCTGGATGCGCTGGCCGGCGCCGACCTGCAGGCCATCCACGCCTCGGGCCTGCGCCTGGGCGTGAGCACGCATGGCTATGCCGAAATGGTGCGCGCCCATGCGGTGCAGCCCAGCTACATCGCGCTGGGCGCCGTCTTCCCCACCACGCTCAAGAAAATGGCCACGGCTCCGCAGGGCCTGGCGCGCCTGGGCGCCTATGTGCGCCTGATGCAGCGCTATCCGCTGGTGGCCATCGGCGGCATCTCGGCCGACCAGTTCCCAGCCGTGCGCGCCACGGGCGTGGGCTCGGTGGCCGTGGTGCGGGCGCTGGTCAATGCCGAGGATCCTGAAGCGGCGGCGCAGCAGTTGCTCGCAAGCATGCACGCTGCCGACTGAGTTCTTGCTGGGCACTCCAACAAAAAAGGGAGCAGATGCTCCCTTTTTTTGCACTGCCTCAACCCTTGGGCGGATCCTTGTCGTCTGCCTGCGGCGACGGAGCCTGTGGTGAGCTACGAAAGGCCGGGTCGGTCTCGCGCGACAGCAGCATGTCCACCGAGCGGCTCAGCGGCTCGTCCAGGCCACGGTGCTCACGCACGGTGTCGGGCGGCTCCAGCTCCCACTTGTCCAGCGCCAGGTCCATGTCCAGCGGCGCCTTGAGATTGTGGCTGCTGAAACCCACGGCACCCGAGCCGGGCATCGACAGCGTCACGGGCGGAAAGCGCGAGGGCACATCGACATGCGGCAGCTCGTTCTCGCCCAGGTCCGTGAGGTCTATGTCCAGCAGCGGTGCCGACTCATCGTGGATGAAGGAAGGCGCTTCGCCCAGGGGCACGGAGCGCACCTGGCCTGCGGGCAGTTGGCCGGCCTGATCCAGATCGAAGTTCAGGGGCTGCAGCTCGAAGTGCAGCGGTGCGGACAACGAGTCCGGTGCGCTGCTCGCAGGCTTGTCGCCGCCACCGACTGCACCCGTGGACAGGGGCAGCGTGTCCATGGGGGTGAACTCCAGGCCCGGCTCCAGCGGCGTCAAGGAGGCCGGCTGCGGCTGTGCAGGTTCTATCGGCGGCTGCAGCTCTGCCATCCAGTCCACGCCCGTGGCCGCGGATGCAGGAGCCTGCGCCGGCGTGGTTTCTGCAGCCGCTGTGAAGGCAGCCGCGCCGGCCGTGGCTGCGCCGGCTGCGGCCGTGCCCGCCACCATGCGCGGCGTGGTGCGCTCGCGCGGGCCGGGTTCGCCGCGTGTTCCGGCAGGTGAGGTGCGCGCAATGGACAGCAGCAGCAGCAGGTCGTCGAAGGCCGCCAGGTCGAAGGGGGCCGGCGCATCGGGGTCGGGTGCACCGTCCTGCTTGAACAGGTAGTGCGCCAGGCAAGTTTCGACTTCGTCCACGGGCCACAGGGCCTCGATGCGTGCCAGTTGCTCGGGATAGCCCTGCAGCAGGCTGCTGCCCTTGTCGGTGAAGCCCGGCATGGCCGGCACACGGGCGTTGAAATGCCTGGCAAAGCGGGCGCGCAGCTGGTCGAAATCGTCGCGGCGGCTCAGCGTGTAGTACAGGTGCAGCAGCTCCAGATAGGCCAGCGGCGAGGAATCCTCATGCGTGTCGATATGCGAGCGCAGCAGCTCGATGGCCTGCTGGTGCTCGCCCACCGAGATGAAGAATTCCGCCTGTTGCTGCACGTCGAACAGTTCGCCGGGCTGCACCATGCGCCTGGCCTTGATGGCCTCGGGCGCAGACGTGCGCGCAGGTGGCGGGGCCTGCGGCGCAGGCTCGGTTTCCAGCTCGGCATGCACGGACACAGGCACGGGAATGGTGGCCGGGCCGAAGTCGCCAGGGTCCACATCCTCATGCAGCTCATAGGTCACGCCGGGGCGCATCTGGGCGCCGCGCTGCACATAGGGCGAAGCCAGGGTATCCGGTCCCCGGCGGTCGTCCTGCTGCGGTGCCGCAGGCCGGTGCTCACGCAGGCTGGGGGCCATGGGCCGCGTGGGCCGATGGGGATCCAGGGAATGCGGCAGGGTGTGGATCTCGTCATCGCGCACATGGGGCGGGGTCGACGGCACGGGGTCCTGCGACGAACGCTCCACCGATTCCCGCCAGGCGTTCTGCTCGCGTGAGAAAAGCGAAGCACCCGAGCGCATGCGCCAGGCCATCCAGCCGATCACGGCCACGGCGGCAATCAGGGCCAGCAACAGCGCATTGAACAGCCAGGACGAGCCGCCGGACTCCTGGCGCATTGCGTCCAACTCGGCCCTCAGCTGGGCCAGTTGCCCACGGTCCACGCCGTCGCGCTTCTTGAAGGCCGCCATCTCGGCCTCCAGCGCCTGCACGCGCTTGTTGGCCTCGGCCAGCTGCTCGCTGCCCGCATCGAACATGGGAGCTGCAGATGCGACGCCGCCTTCGGGTGTTCCAGGTGTTCCGGGTGTTCCGGCTGCTCCAGCGGCGCCCGGCGTGCCGCCCGTGCCCAGCCATTCCTCCACCGGCTCCATGCGCAGGCGCGGTTCGATGCGCAGGCCCGCCTGCAACTGCCCAGCCTGGGCCTGGGCGGTCACACCCACGGGAGGCTTGGACTTTTCGGCCGCGGCCTTGGGTTTCGGCTTGGGCTTTGGTTTGGGCTGGGGCTGCGCCTCCTTGGGAGCGGACGCCGTGGCAGGCCGGGCATCCGACCGGGCACTGCGGGCAGCGGCCGCGCGGGAGGGTGTCGAAGAAGATTCAGAAGCGGTGCCAGCAACACCGGCTGCACCAGCGCCAGCGCCAGCACCGGCTGCTGCAGCGGCGCCCACGGTCGGCAGCGCAGGCTGCGCTGCTGCCAGTTCACGCACATTGATGGGCTGGTTGCCTGAGGCGTCCACCGAATCTGGCAGCTGCGCCAGCAGCGTATAGCTGCGGCTGATGCCGCCACCTTCGCAGCCCGCCCACAGCTTGAGCGTCACGATGGGCTCGTCCACCGTATAGCGGGCCTGCACCCGCACGGCCTTGCCCGACGAGGTCGGGCTGACACTGACGCGCGAGGATTCGATGGGCCTGTCACCGGCCAACAGCTCGGCGCGCACACAGGAGCTGCCGGCGTCGTTTCCGCTATCGGGCTGCAAGCCCACCACCAGGTCGAACGCAGCGCCCAGCACCACGTTGCCCCGAGGACTGCCCAACGACAATGCGGACGCGTTCCAGGCCATGGAGGACAGGGCGACGCCGAGAATGGTGCTACAAATTCTCACATCAGCCTTTCTTTGAACGCTTGCATTTTTGCATAGACACCTGTAGGACACCTCCTCTATGTATATGATCCAAAACAACATTTCTCCTATCAGAAACGTCGGATTGATAGGCGAAGGCATCATGGGGCAAGGCATTGCCCAGTTGGCCGCCCAGGCAGGCGCCAGGGTGCTGCTGCAGGATGCCCGTCCCGGCGCTGCCGTACAAGCGCAGCAACAGCTGTTTGCGCTGTGGGACATGCTTGAGAAGAAACAAAAAATAACAAGTGAGCAGGCCGCAGATTGCAAGGCCCGGCTGACGGTAGTGGACGGTCTTGATGCCTTCAAGAACTGCGACCTGGTGATAGAGGCCATCGTCGAGCGCATGGATGCCAAGCAGGCGCTGCTGCGCGAGCTGGAGGCCATCGTTGCGCCCGGGACCCTCATCGCCAGCAATACCTCGGCCCTGTCCATCACCACGCTGGCCACGGCGCTCAAGCACCCGCAGCGCTTTGCCGGCTTTCACTTCTTCAACCCGGCCCCGCTGATGAAGGTGGTGGAGATCGTGCGCGGCCTGGCCACGGACGAGGCCACCTGCGCCACGCTGGCACAGTTCGCGCGCAGCTTCGGCCATACGCCGGTGCGGGCGCAGGACACGCCGGGCTTTCTGGTCAACCACCTGGGCCGCGGCTATGTGACCGAGGCGCTGCGCATCGTGCAGGAAGGCATTGCCGACTTCGCCACCATCGACCGCATCCTGCGCGAACAGGTGGGATTCAGGCTTGGCCCGTTCGAGCTGATGGATCTCACCGGCCTGGATGTCACGCACACGGTGATGGAATACATCTACAACCAGTACTACCAGGAGCCGCGCTACCGCCCCAGCCCCATTGCCGCCCAGCGCGTGGCGGCCGGCCTGCTGGGCCGCAAGACCGGCCAGGGCTTTTACCGCTATGCCGAAGGCCGCGCCGAGCAGCCTGCCGAGCCTGCCGTGCCGCAGGTGCAGACGCTGCCACCGGTCTGGGTGTCTGCACGCGCGGCCCGGCGCAACGAGATCTACCAGTTGCTCAAGAGCCTGGGCGCACGCATTGAAACCGCGCAGGCACCGACCGAGCAGGCCTTGATCCTGGTGGCGCCGCTGGGCCTGGACGTGACCACGGTGGCTGCCGTGGAGCGGCTGGACTGCACGCGCACCATGGGCATCGACATGCTGATCGCCGACGCCGACACGCGCCGCCGCGTGCTGGCCACCACGCCGGCCACACGCACCGACATGCGCGATGCGGCCCATGTGCTTTTTGCCAGCGACGGCAAGGCCGTGAGCGTGATCCGCGACAGCGGCGGCTTCGTCACGCAGCGCGTGGTGGGCTCCATCGTCAACATCGCCAGCGACATCTGCCAGCAGGGCATCGGCAGCCCGGCCGACCTGGAAAAGGCCGTGACCCTGGGCCTGGGCTATCCCATGGGCCCGCTGGCCATGGGCGACCGCTGGGGCCCCACCAACATGCTGGAGGTCCTGTTCAACCTGCAGACCGTCTACGGCGACCCGCGCTACCGCCCCAGCCCCTGGCTGCGCCGCCGTGGCGCACTGGGGCTGAGCCTCACGCACGAGGAGCCATAAGCCCTGCAAAGCCGGCGACCCGACGCACGACGGGTCGCCTTTTTTTCGCCGCCCTGCCCCGTTTTCGGCAGGCCCAGACACCGAAGTGACAGGCCCGCCGGCGGCATGCTGCGCCGCGGCGGTCCCACACGCGACAATGTGACCGTCATCAGTCACGCAAAAGACAGGCCATGGACGACCCGATTCTTACCATCGAAGAACGTGAAGCGATCAATTCCGGTCGCTGGTTTTCATCACTTTCTCCATCGCTTCGGCACGACATTCTTCGATGCGCTTACGTCAAACGGTTCAAAGATGGCACGCTCATCTGCGCACGCGGAGAACCGCCCGAGGAATGGATCGCCTGCGCCCGGGGTGCGGTGCGCGTGAGCTCGACCTCGATCACGGGCAAGCAGATCACGCTGGACTACGTGGAGCCGGGCATCTGGTTCGGCGACGTGGCCATCCTGGACGGGGACAAGCGCACGCACGATGCCTATGCGCACGGCGAGACCACGCTGCTGTGCGTGTCCAAGACCGACTTCAAGAAAATCCTGTCCATGCATGTGGAGTTCTCGGAAGCCATGCTGCGCCTGCATGCACGGCGCATCCGCCAGCTCTACGGCCTGGTCGAGGACCTCAACACCCTGCCGCTGCGCGCGCGCCTGGCCAAGCAGCTGCTGCACCTGGTGCGCAGCTACGGCGTGACCAGCCTGTCGGATGGCAGCGAGATCCGCATCGGCCTGCACCTGGCGCAGGAGGAACTGGCCCAGTTGCTGGGCGCCTCGCGCCAGCGCGTGAACCAGGAACTCAAGGCCATGGAGCGCGAGAACGCCATCCGCATCGAGCCGGGCGGCCTGGTGGTCTGCGACCGCGACACGCTGCTGCGCATCGCCGCGCCCGACGCCTGAACCTGCGCGGCCCCCACCGTGCCGCGTACACACAACCCTTTCCTTCACCGACCGGACGTTCGCGCCGGCCGGTGCCTTGCCGCGCCCGTGCCGCGCGGCTGCTCCCCTTTCTAGAACCGGTTTCCGAACCGATCACAGGACTGACTGCCCCATGAGCACTTTCGACCATTTCGTAGGCACGCGCCCCGTCTCCGACCAGCACGCGTTCGACGTGCCCGCGCTCACCGCCTGGATGCAGGGCCATGTGCAGGGCTTTGCCGGCCCTCTGCAGGTGGAGATGTTCAAGGGCGGCCAGTCCAATCCCACCTACAAGCTGATCACCCCGGGCCGCAGCTACGTGATGCGCTCCAAGCCCGGCCCCGTGGCCAAGCTGCTGCCCTCGGCCCATGCCATCGAGCGCGAGTTCCGCGTGATGAAGGGCCTGGCCGGCACCGACGTGCCCGTGCCCCACATGTATGCGCTGTGCGAGGACGAGTCCATCATCGGCCGCGCCTTCTACATCATGGAGTGCATGGAAGGCCGCGTGCTCTGGGACCAGTCCCTGCCCGGCATGGAACCGGCCCAGCGCGCCGCCATCTACGACGAGATGAACCGCGTGATCTCGGCCCTGCACACCGTGGACTTCGCGGCCCAGGGCCTGGCCGACTACGGCAAGAGCGGCAACTACTTCGAGCGCCAGATCGGCCGCTGGAGCAAGCAGTACGTGGCCTCGGTCACCCAGCCCATCCCCGAGATGGACCAGCTCATGCAGTGGCTGCCCGCCCACATGCCGGCCAGCGCGCTGGATGCCTCGCGCGTGTCCATCGTGCACGGCGACTTCCGCCTGGACAACCTGATGTTCCACCCCACCGAGCCGCGCGTCATCGCCGTGCTGGACTGGGAGCTGTCCACCCTGGGCCACCCGCTGGCCGACTTCAGCTACCACTGCATGAGCTGGCACATCCCCGCCACGCTGGGCCGGGGCATCGCAGGCAAGGACCTGGCGGCCCTGGGCATTCCGGGCGAAGAGGAATACATCCGCCGCTACTGCGAACGCACGGGCCTCAAGGACGTGGACACGCTGCGCGCCGACTGGAACTTCTACATGGCCTACAACATGTTCCGCATCGCGGCCATCCTGCAAGGCATTGCCAAGCGCGTGGAAGCCGGCACGGCCTCCAGCGCCCAGGCCAAGGCCTCGGGCGACACCGCCCGGCCCATGGCCGAGCTGGCCTGGTCCTTTGCCCAGCGCAGCTGAGCCATCCAGACCGCCCCCATCACTCACCGATCACCCCGTTTCCACCACAAGCGACAAGCCAAGAGAAGGAGCGCATCCATGGACTTTGAATATTCGCCCAAGACCAAGGACCTGCAGGAACGCCTGCTGAAGTTCATGGACGAGCACATCTATCCCGGCGAAAAGGACTATGCCGCCGAGATGGAAGCCAACACGGCCGCAGGCAAGCGCTGGACGCCGCTGCAGACCATCGAGAAGCTCAAGGTCAAGGCCCGGGAGCAAGGCCTGTGGAACCTGTTCCTGCCCGTGGACAGCGCCGAGGCCGCTGGCTACAAGGGCGGCGGCCTGACCAACCAGGAATACGCGCCGCTGGCCGAAATCATGGGCCGCGTGCCATGGTCCAGCGAGGTGTTCAACTGCTCTGCGCCCGACACCGGCAACATGGAGACCATTGCGCGCTACGGCAGCACCGAACTCAAGGAGCGCTGGCTCAAGCCGCTGCTGGAAGGCAAGATCCGCTCGGCCTTCGCCATGACCGAGCCCGAAGTGGCCTCCTCCGACGCCACCAACATCTGCACCCGCATCGAGCGCCAGGGCGACGAGTACGTGATCAACGGCCACAAGTGGTGGATCTCGGGCGCCGGCGATCCGCGCTGCCAGGTCTTCATCACCATGGGCAAGACCGACCCCGATGCGCCCAAGCACTCGCAGCAAAGCATGATCATCGTGCCCGGCGACGCCCCCGGCATCCGCATCGTGCGTCCGCTCAACGTCATGGGCTATGACGATGCGCCGCACGGCCACATGGAGATGTACTTCGAGAACGTGCGCGTGCCCGTGGGCAACATCCTGCTGGGCGAGGGCCGTGGCTTCGAGATCGCCCAGGGCCGCCTTGGCCCCGGCCGCATCCACCACTGCATGCGCCTGATCGGCCTGGCCGAGCGCGCGCTGGAGCTGATGTGCAAGCGCGCCAGCTCGCGCATCGCCTTCGGCAAGAGCGTGGCCCAGCAGACCGTGACGCAGGAGCGCATCGCCGAGGCACGCTGCCGCATCGACATGGCACGCCTGCTCACGCTCAAGGCTGCCTGGCTGATGGACATTGCCGGCAACAAGGTGGCGCGCAGCGAGATCGCCATGATCAAGGTCGTGGCCCCCAGCATGGCCTGCCAGGTCATCGACTGGGCCATGCAGGTGCACGGCGGCGGCGGCATGAGCGACGACTTCCCGCTGGCCAGCGCCTACGCCCACGCGCGCACGCTGCGCTTTGCCGACGGCCCGGACGAGGTGCACCGCAACGCCATCGCCAAGTGGGAGCTGGGCAAGTACGGCGCCTACGGCAAGGATGCCGGCGTGCCCATCACGCGCGGCAGCTGAGCAGGCTTCAAGCCTGAGGCCTCAGGCCGCACACCCGGCAGGACCGGGTGGCGGCCCTGCCCCTCCCCTCTCAGCCAGGTGGCAATGCCTCCTGGCTTTTTTGTGCCTGTCTTTCCGGCATTTCAATGCCCATGGCAGGCGGCTCCCATCCCCCGCCCAGCGCCCGGTACAGCGCCACGCGCGCCTGCAGCTGCAGCAGGCGCTGCAGCACGGCATCGTCCTGCGCCGCGTACAGCGTGGTCTGGGCCTGCAGCAGGGACAGCAGGCTTTCCGCCCCGGCCTTGTAGCGCAGCTCGGCCAGCGACACGGCCTGGCGGGCCTGGGCCAGCACCTCGGCCTGTGCCTCGGCCTGGGCCTTGAGGCCGTGGACGGCGTTGAGCGCCAGGTCCACATCGCCATAGGCGGCGACGATGGACTTGTAATAGCCGGCCAGCAGCTCCTCGCGCCGGGCCTGGGCGCCATCGCGTTCGGCCGCCAGACGGCCGCCGTCGAAGATGGGGCCGGCCAGTCCGGCCAGCAGCGAATAGACCGGCTCGCGCAGCCAGTCGCTGGCGCGGCCCGCGCTGGTGCCCGCGCTGCCCGTGAGGGTCAGCCGGGGCCACAGTGCAGCACGCGCAGCCTGCAGGTTGGCGCTGGCGGCGGCCAGCTGCGCTTCCGCATTGGCAATGTCGGGCCGGCGCTGCAGCAGCTGCGTGGGCAGGCCTGCGCCGATCTCGGGCAGTTGCAGGGCCTGCAGCGAATCCGTGGCCAGCGCGGGGCGGCGGGCCTGGCCCAGCAGCACGGCCAGCGTGGCATCGGCATCCTCGCCCTGGCGGCGCAGCGTGGCCAGGGCCTGGCGCTGGCTGGCCACCAGGCCGCGTTGCTGGGCCAACTCCAGCTGGGTGGCGGCGCCTGCGCGCGCGCGGGACTCCACCAGGCCCAGCAGCCGCTCGGCATTGGCCACATTGCGCGCCGCAATGGCCTGGCGTTCGCGCAGCGCCACGGCCTGCAGCCAGCCATGGGCCACCTGGGCGGTGACCGTGAGGCGCACCGTGTCCTGGTCGAACCGGCTGGCCTGCCAGGCCGCCGCCGCCGCATCGCGCGTGGCGCGGTTGCGGCCCCAGAAGTCCACCTCATACGAGGCCGTCAGCGCGGCGCCGTAGACGCTGGCCTGCCCGCCCGACACCTGTGCATGGTTCATGCGCTGGGCGCGCAGCTCGCCATTGAGCGACGGCAGCAGCGCCGCGCCTGCCTGGCGCGTGGCCGCCTCGGCCTGGCGCACGCGGGCCATGGCGGCAGCCATGTCCAGGCTCTGGTCCTGGGCAGCCTGCACCATGCCGCCCAGCTCCGCACTGCCAAAGGCCTGCCACCACTGCGGTGAAACAGAGGCAGGGAGGACTTCGCCCTGCTGCTTCCAGGAAGCGGCCAGCGCAGGCGCCTCCCGGTCCGGCATCGTCTGCTGCGCGGCGCAACCGCCCAGCGCAGCCAGGGCCAGGGCGATGCAGCCCAGGCGCGCATTTCCCAGCGTCTTGTCGTTCATGTCTTTCATCTCACTCTCCCGCCAGCGCGCGCACCGGGTCCAGCCGCGCCGCCGTCTTGGCAGGCATGTAGCCGAACACCAGGCCCGTCACCACGGCGCAGGCAAAGGCGCCCAGCATGGCGCGCACCGAAAACACCACGGGCACGCCCGCCACGATGAGCACCACGCCCACGGCCAGCCCGGCCAGCAGGCCCACCGTGCCACCCACGAAGGTGACCAGGCTGGCCTCGGTCAGGAACTGGCGCAGGATGTCGCGCTGGCGCGCGCCCGTGGCCATGCGGATGCCGATCTCGCGCGTGCGCTCGCGCACCGTCATCAGCATCACGTTCATCACGCCGATGCCGCCCACCACCAGGGAGACGGCGGCAATCAGGCCCAGCATCACCGCCATGCTCTGGCGCGTGGCCGCCTCGGCCTGGATGCGCGCGGCCGCGTTGCCGATGCCGAAGTCCTCGCGCCCGCCGTGGCGCGCCAGCAGCAGCTTGCGCATGGCCTCCTCCGCCTCGTGCACCACATCGGAGGACATGGCCTCGATCACCACATAGTCGGGCTGGGTCTGCGACTGGTAGACGCGCGCCCGGCCCGAGCGGTAGGGAATGAAGACCATGTCGTCATAGTTCTGCGCGCCCGAGTCCGCGCCGCGCTCGCTCATCACGCCGATGACCTCGAAGGCCGACGTGCCGATGATCAGCTGGCGGCCCAGCGGGTTGGGCGTGTCGGGGAAGAAGTGCTGGTGCGCCTTGTGGCCCAGGACCACCAGGGGCGCCAGGTCGCGGTCCTCGGCCTCGGTGTAGTAGCGGCCCTGGGCCACCTTCCAGTGGTGCACCAGGGGCATCTCCTCGCTGGCCGCGAACACGTAGATCTGCTTGTCGGCCTTGCCGTAGCGCACGGTGATGGGGTCGCCGATGACGGGCATGACGCGCCGTATCTCGGGCAGTTCGCGCACGGCGGCCAGGTCTTCCTCGGTCATCTGCCCGGCCGGCCCGCCCGTGGCCGGCGGCTTGCTGCCCATGTAGAGGATGGCCGTGCCCATGGTCCCCATCTGCTCGACCACCTTGCGCCGCGCGCCCTCGCCAATGGCCAGCATCACAATCACCGAGGCCACGCCGATGACGATGCCCAGCAAGGTCAGGCTGGTGCGCACGCGGTTCATGCGCATGCCGCGCCAGGCGCTGCGTGCGGCCTCGAAGAGTTCGGCCAGCCAGGGCGCGCCGGCGCTGCTGCGCTGCGGCGTGAGCGGCAGGGCAGCGGCGCCCGCATTCACCCCATTTGCGGCATCGTCGCGCTGGCTGTCGCTGGTGATGCGGCCGTCGCTGATCTCGATCACGCGGCGCGCCTGGGCGGCCACAGTGCGGTCGTGGGTGATGAGGATGATGGTGTGGCCCGCGTCGGCCAGCTCGCGCAGCAGGGCCATGACTTCGGCGCCGCTGTGCGAGTCCAGCGCACCCGTGGGTTCGTCGGCCAGGATGATCTGGCCGCCGTTCATCAGCGCACGCGCAATCGACACACGCTGCTGCTGGCCGCCCGACAGCTGGTTGGGCCGGTTGCCCAGGCGCGAGCCCAGGCCCAGGCGCTCCAGCAGCGCACGGGCGCGCCGCACGCGCTCCTCCTTGGGCAGGCCTGCGTAGATGGCGGGCATTTCCACGTTCTCGCTGGCGCTTTCGCTGGCTATCAGGTGGTAGCCCTGGAAGACGAAGCCGAAGGCCTCGCGCCGCAGCCAGGCCAACGCATCCGAGTCCAGCGTGGCCACGTCCTGGCCCTGGAAGTGGTAGCTGCCCTCGCTGGGCCGGTCCAGGCAGCCCAGTATGTTCATCAGCGTGGACTTACCCGAGCCCGAGCTGCCCACCACGGCCACGAACTCGCCCGCGCGTATCTCCAGGTCGATGCCGTGCAGCACGGTGACGGCGGGCTGGCCGCTGTCGCCGCCGCCGTAGTGCTTGGTGATGCCGCGCAGCTCTATCAGCGGTGCGGTCAGCGGCGCGCCGGCCTGCATGCCCTGCGCCATCACCATTGCAGCCACCGCGGGCCACGGTCCAGAGGCGTCTCGCCGACGATGACGCGCTCGCCTTCCTGCAGGCCCTCCAGCACCTCGGCCTGGTGGCGGCTGCGCACGCCCAGGCGCACGGTGCGCTGCTCGGGCTGGCCCTTGGCGTCCAGCACGCGCACGGTCTGCGTGCTGCCGGCCTTCTCGGCCTTTTCCGCCTTGTCAGTCGTTCCCGCCTTGTCGGCCACGGCCATCAGCGGCACGGTCAGCGCCTGCGCGGCCTGCCCGGTGACGAAGACCACCTGGGCCGTCATCTGGGGCATCAGCTCAGCATCCTCGTTGTCCACATCGAACAGCACGGTATAGGCCACGGCCTTGGTGGCGGGCGCAGGCGCCTGGCCCGCATTGCCGCCGGCCGGCGCCTGGCTGGTAGAGGGCGAAGGCAGCACCTGGCGCACCTTGCTGGACCAGCGCCGGGGCCTGGCCTGGTCGGCGCCGCCCAGCGTGGTGAAGTACACCGGCATGTCGTCGCGCACGCGGCGCACGTCGGCCTCGGACACTTCGGTCCACACCGTCATGGCCGACAGGTCGGCAATGCGCAGGATGTTGGGCGTCTGGTAGGTGGCGTTCAGCGTCTGGCCCTCGCGCGCCTCCACCGAGACCACGGTGCCCGCCATGGGCGCGTAGATGCGCGTATAGCCCAGGCGCGCCTCGTCGGCCTTGAGCGTGGCCTGGGTCTGGTCGATCTGGGCCTTCAGATGCTCCATGCGGGCACCAGCGGCGGCCAGGTTGGCTTCTGCGGTCTGCAGGTCTTCCTCGCGCGTGGCCCCGTCGCGGGCCAGCTGGCGCTGGCGCGTGAGCTGCTGCTCGGCCAGCTTGCGCAGCGCCTGCTGCTCGGCCAGCTGGGCGCGCAGGCCGGCCAGCGAGGCACGCCCCGCATCCACCGTGGCGCGCTGCACGCTGGGGTCGATCTCCACCAGCAGCGCGCCCTTTTCCACCTGGGCGCCGGGCTCCACGCGCAGCCGGGTGACCTGGCCCGACACCTGGGCGCCCACGTCCACATAGCGGCGTGGCTGCAGCGTGCCGATGGCCGTGACGGTGGACTCGATATCGGTGCGCGCCACGGTCTCGGTCTGGTAGGCCACGGCAGGCCGGCTGGACCACCAGGCGGCCGCGCCCCCGGCCGCCGCCAACAGGACCACCGCCACGGCGATGGCTTTCCAGCGTTGCTGCGTGCGCGTCATGCTTGCCTCCCGACCACACACACCCCGAACTGGAACGAAAGCAGGAAACTCATCTGAAAAACCCCGTAGTACCGAAACTGAAAACAATCCACGCCAAATCCGCCACGGCAAGCACGCCAGCCAACCAGGCCAGCCGCGCCGCCCAGCGCGCATGGGCGCTGATCAGGGCCACGGCCATCAGCGCGCCGGCGGACACAAAGCCCAGCCAGGCCACCGTGCCCACCGTGCCGCCCCAGCCCGAGAGAACGGGCACAAGGGCCAGCGCCAGCAGCGCCGTGCCCAGGCTGCGCAACTGCGGGCCACGGCGGGCCGGCAGCTCGCGCGCGCCGGTCAATTGTTCGTAGTGGCGGTCCATGGCAAAGGCCAGGGCCGCCATGCCTGCAAAGGCCAGGGCCAGTGCGGCCAGGGATGCGTGCAACGTGCTCATGCCTGCACCTCCGAAAGGCCGGTCACGGCGGCCTGCGCCTTGCCAGCCTTTGCCTTGGCGGCGGCACCGTCGCCGCGCCGCGCCAGCCAGCGCCAGGCCCAGGCAGCCGCCAGCCCCGTGGCCAGCGCAAACAGCTCCACGCCCGCGCTTTCCCAGTCGCCCTCCAGCATGTGGGCCGACAACGGCTCGCCCACGGTGATCCAGTTGAGCAGCGGCAGCAGCAGGCACAGCATGGCCAGCAGGCCCATCTGCTGGCGCCAGGCCTTGGCTGGCGCGCAGGCCAGCGCATGGATCAGCGCCAGGCCCCACAGGCCGAAGAACACGGCCAGCTCCCAGTCATCGCGGTGCGCC
Source organism: Delftia sp. Lp-1 (assembly GCF_020523835.1). NCBI lineage: Bacteria > Pseudomonadati > Pseudomonadota > Betaproteobacteria > Burkholderiales > Comamonadaceae > Delftia > Delftia sp. Lp-1. The sequence continues at coordinate 3,031,038 of NZ_JAJALJ010000001.1, forward strand.
AGGCCCACGGGCACCAGGCGGTTGGCCCACAGGTAGCCGATGCAGCCCAGGCCCAGCCCGGCGATGGCCGCCACGTTCAGGCCCTCGATCAGCCGGTACACGCGCGCCGTGGCGCTGCCGAACTCGCCCTGGTGGCGGCTGCGGCGCTTGACCATGAAGAGAATGGCGCCCGTGGCCATCATGGCCGCGCCCGCCAGGCCGCACAGGAAGTACAGCCACTTCATGGCCAGCCCGCCGAACTTGACCATGTGCAGCCCGCCCATGACCGCCTGGGCCAGCGAGGGGGTGCCGCCGTCGGCGCCGCCGGGCAGGCGTACCTGCAGCACCTCGCCCGTGGCGGCCGAGAACATGGCCATGCCCGAATTGGGGCTCAGGCGCTGATGCGCACGGTCATCGCTGTTCCAGCCGTAGACGCCGATGCGTGCCGACGCATCGCCGGGATGGTTGACGACCACCGCGCGCACCGCCTGGCCCATCAGCTCCTGGCCGCGCCGCACAAAGGGCTCCAGATCGGGCACCGCCAGGGGCTTGCCGGACAGCGCGGGCGGTCCGGCCTCGTTCATGTCGGCGATGAAGGCCGTGCGGGCGGCCTGGTCCGTGCCATAGACCGTCCAGACGCCAACGGGCATGAAGCTCAGGCTGGAGATGGCGATGCCGGTATAGGCAATCATGAACTGGAAGGGCAGCGTCAGCACCGCCACGGCGTTGTGCGCGTCCAGCCAGCTGCGCTGGCCCTTGCGTGCGCGAAAGGTGAAGAAGTCCTTGAAGATGCGCTTGTGCGTGATCACGCCGCTGACCAGGGCCACCAACATGGCCATGGCGGCAATGCCGATCACCCACAGCCCCACCTGCCCTGCATGCAGTTCATAGTGGAAGTCCACGAAATGGTTGCCGCCCATGGTGGCGCGCGCGGCCCCGTGGCCGTGGCCGGCCGTCATTTCCTCGCCCGTGGCGGTGTCCAGCTCGGCATCGGCGTACTGGCGGTTGGCGTCGAACCAATAGACACGCAGGTCGCCGCCGCCCTTGTCGTCGGACGGCCAGATCTCCCACATCTGCGCGCCCTGGTGGTGCTTTTGCATGTAGGCCGCGCCCCAGGCCAGGCGCTGGCCCAGGTCCGCACCCTGCCCGGCCGGCGCGGCGGCGCGCGCTGCCGCCTCGGCCGCCTCCTCGGCATGGTGCTCGGGCGTCATCCAGTGCGTGATGGCTTCCTGGAACACGGCCAGCGAACCCGTGAGGAACACCGCGAACAGCAGCCACGAAAACCACAGCCCGCACCAGGTATGCAGCCAGGCCTGGGCCTGGCGGAAGCCGCCCGTGGCAGCGCCGCTGCCGGGGACCTTGCTGATCTGCGCCTTGGCCATCTCAAACGCCCCCGCCATTGCGCGCCAGCAGCAGCGCGGCGCCGCCCATCAGGGCCGCAGGCACCAGCAACCCCAGCCAGACCCGGCCCACCGAAACCGGCGAGAACGCCCAGATCACCGCCAGCGCGTGCAGCGCAAAGCTCCACTGCATGCCGGCGATCACGGCATCGACACGCGCGCCGGGCAGGGCAGCGGCCAGGAAGGCCGCCAGCGCGCTGGCCAGCGCATAGCCGCCGAAGACGGCGGCCAGCAGGCGGGAAACCACAAGCAGGCCCGGATGGGTGGGTTTGGCGGAATGACCGGATTGGCCGGAATGGCTGGAATGGGAAAGGGACATGTAGCGGGTTGTTCAGAAAAGCGGCAATGCAAATGCCGAAAGCAATGGCCGTGACGGCCCTCCTGATACATGACAAACGAGATTGAAAAAAAGGCCAGCCGCAATGGACAGCGGCCTGGGTGGTTGCCGGCCTACGCCCGGTGTTGCTGCGCCCGCCCGCAGGCCGGCATGGGGCTGGCGCTCACCCTGCACCCGGAGTGCGGTGAGGGAGGCGGACAAATCCATGGGGCTGGATCATAACCGCGCAAAGAAGAATCATTCTCAATAAACGCAATGCATGCCGGGCTCTTTCAGCGGTCCCTGGGCCATCCCTGAAAGGGCGAGATCGCAAGATGCAACGGGCCGCCAAGCGACTTTGCGCACGCCGCACGCGCTATCATCCGCACCAGCCCCCTGTTCCGGGGCCGGTGCTTCAAAACACCCATTTAGTAAGCGGTGCTGCCTCCCCGAAAGCGAGGCCTTGTCACGTCTGGATTCCGGGCTGTGGACGCTCGTCCACGCCCCTGCGGTTTCGGGCGGGATGGGGCTACCCGTAAGGGCGTCCGCACATCTTGCTGTGTGTTTTGAACATCCCGTCCACCTGTTTCGTGCTTCAAAACGCGAAGTGGGTGGTTTCAGTCTCAGTAAGGAGCACGGAAACATGACTGCCGTTTCTCTGGCACTCGCCTGCGCGCCCTCTTTTGGCGCCGCCCTTTCCACACGGAGGGCCCAGGCATGAACCCCGCCCAGCCCAAATCCGCCACGGACAGCCACAGCACCCGGCAGCTGTCCAATGCCCTCACCCAGGTGGACCATCTCGTGCAGCAAGGCTGTGCAGAGATCTCCTCCATCGCCCAACTCGCCCTGGCATGGTTGGAGACGCCCAAGGGCCATCGCCACATGGACGTGGTGGCCCGCGCCCTGCAAAGCATCCGCGACAGCGCCGAGACACTGGCCGACTACGCCGGCACCGAGGCCCAGGCCATGGGCTGCGGATTCGAAGACACGGCCGAGATGCGCCGCGCCGAAGCGGCCGAGGCAGCCGCCAAAGCCATGGCGCAACTGCTCGACTGCCGAACCCATGAGCCGGTGCGCCCGCAGGGCTGAGGCATGGCCATGGACAAAGACACCCCCAAGACACAGCCACCCAGCCTGCACCAGTTGACCAGCGCCATCACCGAGATCCACAGCAGCGTGCAGGAAAACTGCACCGAGATCTCGGCCCTGGCGCAACTGGCCCTGGCGGCAGTGCATGCACCGCAGGAGCACCACAGCCAGCAGGCCCTGGCCCATGCGCTGCGCGCCATCCGCGACAGCGCCGACCTGCTGGCCGGCCATGTGAAGGTGGAGGCCCGGCGCGTGGTGTGATCCGCCGCAAGGCCGCTGGCTGCACAACGGCGGCCCGAACGCCTGCGCCGCCGTCCTCAGAAGCTGCCGCGCAGCGTGAGCATGGCGTGGCGCGGTGCGCCATACAGGTTGTTGCTGAACGTTGTGCCCAAGGTCTGGTAGTAGGTCTTGTCGAGCAGGTTGTTGATGTTCAGCGTGACCGTCCAGCGCGGGTCGATGCGGTACTGCACCATGGCATTCCAAAGCGCGTAGCCGCCCTGCGTGAAGTCAAAGGGCACGGACGTGCCCGCCGCCGACAGCGCCGTGCCGCTGACGTAGTGCGTGCTCTGGATCTGGGCGCTGCCGCCCACTTTCCAGCGCGACAGCTCGCCCGGCAGCGTATAGGCCGTGGACAGCTTGAACAGGTGGCGCGGCGTGATGCTGCTGTAGGTCTTTTCGGTGCTGCGGTCGCGGGTGTTGTTGAAGGTGTAGCCCGCTGCCAGCTGCCAGCCGGGCTGCAGCTCGCCGCCCAGCTCCATGTCGAAGCCCCGGCTGGTGACCTTGCCCTGTGCCAGGTAGCAGCAGTTGCCGCCCCAGCGGCTGTTGCTGGTCTCGTAGCGCGGGTCCACCACGGCCGTGCCCGTGCGCTCCACATTGAAGACGCTGAAGGTGGCGTTCAGCCGCCCGTCCATCAGCTCGCCCTTGAGGCCGGCCTCGTAGCTGGCGCCCTTGACCGGCGGCAGCGAGGTGCCCGGCGCCGGGCCGGCCATGCTCAGCGCCTGCGGCTTGAAGATGGACGAATAGCTGGCATAGGCCGACCACTGGCTGTTCAGGTCATAGATCACCCCGCCATAGGGCGTGATCTTGGTGGGTTCCTTGAACGGCGTGTTCGACCAGGGCGTGCGGTTTCCCTGCGCATCCAGGTTCCAGATCGACTGCTGGAAGTCGTAGCGGCTGGCGCGCGCACCCAGGATGAGGTGCAGCCTGTCCGTGGGATGCAGGCGCAGCACGCCATAGCCGCCCATCTGCTTTTGGCCCCAGGGGCCGTAGCGGGTGTTGAAGTAGGTTTCCGTGGGCGGCGTCCAGATGCTGGGAGCAAACGGATTGCTGGCCACGGTGCCGCTGCCAGTGAAATTGGCGCTTTGCCAGAAGCTTTCCACGCGCTGCCAGTCCGCGCCCAGCAGCAATTCATGCGTGCGGCCCATGAGCTGGAAGGGACCGCCCAGGCTCAGGTCCACCACCTCCTGCGTATTGCCGGACTGGATGTGGCCGCCGCGCCAGACCGCACCCGCCAGGGTCTGCGGGTTGATGGCGCCGCCCATGTAGACCCAGAAGCGGTCCAGCTCGGTCTCCACGCGCGAGACGTTGAGCTTGGCCTTCCAGCGGTTGTCGAACTTGTGCTCGAGCTGGGCGAACAGCTCCTTGGTCTCGTAGTCGTAATAGGCCCAGGGCTGGGTGAAGTTGGTGTGGCGCGGCAGGCCCAGGCTGCTGCCGTCGGCAAAGCGCGGCAGGCCGGCATAGTCGCCGTTCTCATGGGTCTTTCCGTAGCTGCCGCCCACGGTCAGCAGGGTGTCGGGCGTGAGGTCCGCCTCCAGCACGCCGTAGAGCGAGGGCTTTTCGCTGCTGCGCAGGTCCATGTAGGAGTCGCCCTTGTGGTAGGACAGCACGGCGCGGCCGCGCACGCGGCCGTCGTCGGCCAGCGGCGCGCTGGCATCGAGCTCCACGCCGCGCCGGCTCCAGGAGCCGGCCGACAGCGCGGCCTTGAACTGCCGCTGGGCCAGCGGCTTCTTGCGCACCAGGTTGATGATGCCGCCCGGATCGCCCACGCCGCCCAGCAGGCCCGAGGCGCCGCGCATGACTTCGACGCGGTCGTAGAAGGCCATGTCCTGCTGCGGCGAATAGGTGTAGGCGCCCAAAGCCAGCGGCGCGCCGCCGTCGATCTGCATGCTGGTGATCTGAAAGCCCCGCGAATAGAAGTCGCCCACGGTATTGGCCACGACCACGCCGGGCGTGAGCTTGAGGGCCTCGGTCACATCGGTCACGCGCTGGTCGTCGAGCTGTTCGCGTGTGACCACCGATACCGACTGCGCAATCTCGCGGAACGACTGGTCCGTCTTGGAGGCAATGCTGGTCACGCGGCTGGTGTAGGAGCCCGTGCCTTCGGTCGTGCCGTCACCGGCGCGGCGCGCGGCCACGCGCACCTCGGCCAGCGACACCGCGCGCGGGGCAACGTCTGGCGCCCGGGCATCGGGCACGGCGCGCTGGCGCAGCACATAGCCGCCTTGCGGCTGCACCGCCGCCTCCAGCCCCGTGCCCTGCAGCAGCGCGGCCAGGCCGGCCTGCGCGGTGTGGCTGCCCTGCAGCCCCGGGCTGCGCAGGCCCTGGACCTGGTCCTGGGTGAAGGACAGCAGCAAACCCGAGTCGCGCCCGAATCGGTTGAGCGCGTCCTCCAGCGTGCCCGCCGGAATCTGGTAGCTGCGTGTGGGTGCTGTGGCGGCCGTGGTGTTGACGGACGGCGAAGGCGCTTGCGCCCACAGGTTGCTGCCCAGCCCCGCGCAGGCCAATGCCAGCAACAGGCCACGGGACGGGACGACGGAGGGGCGCAAGGCGCAGGGAAAGCGCCGGGGCGCTGAGGGATATGCCATGGTGTGCGAAGGATTGGGCCTGGAAGGAAAAGACAAACGGATGGATGGACGAATCGATGGGCGGGCCCGGCATGGCAAGCCCCCCTCTTTCTCCATGTCCCGCGAGTTCTCGAAACAGACCACCCCGGGCGCAGATTTCTTCAAAAAACTGCGCAGACCCCCCTCAAGCCCCTGACACCTTCTTGCCCACAATCACCTCGCGCCGGCCCCACCAGCGCGTCATGGAGCGCAGCTCCAGTCCCGGCAGCGCACCGATCACGGCCAGCACGCGCGGCACATCGGCCAGCGGATAGGTGCCTGAGATGCGCAGGTTGGCCACTTCGGGCTCGCAGGCCAGGGCCGCATCGCTGTACGGCTGCAGCGCCTCCAGCATCCGGGCCAGCGGCATGCCGCGCGCCACCAGCATGCCCTCGGTCCAGGCGGTGCTGTCCTCGTGCACGGCGGTGGCTGGCGAGACGCCATCGGCCCGCAGCGTGGCCTGCTCGCCCGCCCTGAGCACCAGCACACTGTGGCCGGCCAGCCGGGGGGTCAGGCGCACGGCACCCTCGAACACACCCACCTGGAAATCACCATCCGCGAGCGCACGCACGGAAAACCGCGTCCCCAGGGCCAGCGCCTCGCCCGCAGTGGTCTGCACGGCAAAGGGCCGGGCGGGCTGCTCTGTGTCCTTGGCCGTGGTGACCAGCACCTCGCCCTGCAGCAGGCGCAGGCGGCGGTGCCGCCGGCTGTATTCGATGTCCAGCGCGCTGGCGCCGTTGAGCACGATCTGCGTGCCGTCCGGCAACGCCATCTGCCGACGCTCGCCCCGCGCCGTGCGTGCATCGGCCACCCAGCCCTGCCAGTGCAGGCGCTGCTCCAGCTGCCAGGCAATGCCGGCACCAAAGGCCGCAACGGCCAGGGACCGGATCACGCGCCGGCGAGCGGAACCACGCGGAGCCAGCGCAGCCCGGGCTATCGGTGATTGCGGCGGCGCCACCAGCCCAGCCAGCCGCTGGTTGACTGCAGTGATGCGCTGCCAGGCCTGCTCGTGCAGCGGATCGGCCGCGCGCCAGGCCTGCCAGGCTTGCCATTCGCGGGCCAACTCATCGGACAGCTGGCCATCCTGGTGCTTCAGCCACCACTCAATGGCGCTGCGCGCCACCTCGGGCGGCAGGCCGGCTCCCGGCGCCGTCATGCATCCACCGCGAAATAGCAGTGCATGCCCGCCTGCACCAGGTAGCGCTTGACGGTGGTCAGCGACAGGCCCAGCTCGCGCGCAATGTCGGCCTGCTTCATGCCGTCCAGCTGGGCCATCAGAAAGGCCCGCCGCACGGGGGCAGGCAGGCCGTCGAGCATGCGGTCGATCTCGTCCAGCGCCTCCAGCAGCAGCGCGCGCTCCTCGGGCGAGATGGCAAAGGACTGCGGCGCCTGGGCCAGCGCCTCCAGATACGCGCGCTCCAGTTGCTGGCGCCGGTAGTGGTTGGCCAGCACGCGCTGCGCCACCGTGGTCAGAAAGGCGCGCGGCTCACGCGCCTGCACAGGCTCGTCGCGCGCCAGCAGGCGCACGAAGGTGTCGTGCGCCAGATCGGCCGCCTGGTGCACATCGCCCAGCTTCTTGCGCAGCCAGCCCTGCAGCCAGCCGTGGTGGTCGGTGTAGAGCGTGGCGACTTCGCGGTGAAGGGAGGTTTCGGCGGCTGGCATGGCGCGGGAGGAGGAATGCGTGGGCGGCTGGCCCGAAATATGAGATCAATTCTCATTTGCATTCTAACGGTTGGACTGCGCTGCGTTGCCACGGTGATGCCGACCCAGCCCCCATCACCTGCCGCCCTGCGAGGTGTTGCCGCTCTCAGCCGTGGTACTGGCCGCATCCTTGCGCACCGGCAATGCGACCTGCTCGAACACATTGCCCTCGATCACTACGCCTTTGGACTCCAGCAGGTTGATGCCGGCCTGGGGTTCCTCTTCCTTCTTCCTGAACAGCCCGCTGCGCTTCACGATGAAGCGGTTGTTGCGGATGATGGAACCATCGGCATCGCGCAGCTTGAGGATGGCGGGCAACGGGGCCTTGTCTCGCAGGTCCATGTGCACGATGAAGGTATTGCCCTCCACCAGCGAGCGCGGGCCGTACAGGTAGACGGCGGTGCGGCCATCGACCTCGATGGTGTTGTTGCGCACCACGTTGTCGGAGCCCGCCATGATGATGGCGCGGCCGCCGGATTTGATTTGGAGGTTTTCTGCTGTGTAGAAGGTGGGTGGGGTGTAGTTCCAGGGGATTTCGTTGAACTCCTTGATTTTGATATTCCAGTCGGTTGTTTGCGTGACTGGAAAATCCTCAGTCAATTCTTTTATTCTTTTCCACGCAGAAATATTGGGTGCCATATCCACACCCAAACCCCTTGGTCCAGGGGTTTCTATTTTTCCATGATGCACACGTAGGAATGCTAGATTTTTCCCAAGGAGACCAACTCCACGAGTATTCTCAAAAGGTGCTCCTGAAATTTCATGGCCTTGCAAATCCAAGTCGGCATTTGTGTTTTTGTAAAAGGTTAAAACACTTCCTCTGCCAATTTCATCGGTGGGAGATCCTCGAATACTCCAATCTATTAAATCTCTAACTTTTCTTTGAGTAAAATTATGCACTACGCAATGGCGACCCGAGCCTTCAAATGCCTCCTTGATTGATATATATCCACCTGTGTATCTCACTGCTTTGCAGCCTGAAGGCAAGGGTGTTTCTCTGATATTTTTTGCATTTTGGATTTTCATTCCATCACCTGATTCGTGAGTGTCCAAAGTGTCTACTGCATATGCATGAGGTTGCAGTACCAATAAAAAAGAGACCATGGTTAAACGGACTTGCATATAGGACTTCTTGGCAAACATACTCCAGGATAATTTTTCTCTTGACCAGCGAGTCCGCCAAGATATTTCTCCCTGTTCTTCTTGGCGGTTTCTTCGTTATATTGATCTAGGTCCTTTTCAGAGAAATTTATCTTGGCATCAGTAGAAACGCTTTTGTCTTTTTCAGGTTTTATTTTTCCATCTTGGATATATTTATTAATCGTCTCTTGAAGCATGCCAATTTTAGCTGGTGAGTTGCCACCACTTTCGCGAATTGCATTGAATCTCTCCAGCACTTTCTCTATCTCTTTAAAACTGACCGCCGGCTTAGCCCCATACCGCGTCAAAAACTCATAAACCGCCTTCTCCCCTTGCAGCGATCGATACTCCCGCTTGTCCCAATAAGGCACCTCTGGGTCAGGCATATTCCCCAGTATTGGCATGTCCTCGTCATAGGTGTAATCCGGCTCGGACCCCGCAAGCCCATGCCCTATGCCCAGCTTCACGCTGATGGCATCGAACGGCCGGTTGTCCTTGTCCCGGTGGCTGAAGGTGTCCAGGTAAGAGTGCAGGAATTCGCCCAGGAACTGGTATTCGGCACAGGGCTGGGCCGGGTTGCCCAGCCGGCTGGCGTTGAGCAGGTTGTTCAGTTGCGGGCTCAGATTGCCCACCACGCTGTTGACGTTGTCGTTGGCGTACTGGGGCAGCGTGGTGCCCTTGTCGTCGGACAGCGTGAAGTGGTACCACAGCAGTTGCCGGTGGTTCTTGAAGATCGAGCCCACCGTGGTGAGGGTGTTGGCATCGTCCAGCGGCTTGGTGATGGGGTTGTCATCCACGTACTGCGAAGCCAGCGCCGTGATGCGCGCAGGTTCGTAGTCCAGGCCGGCGGCCAGGGCCAGGAAGAAGACCATGTAGTAGTGCATGTCCTCCTGGTACAGCCCCGTGGGGTCGATGCGGTTGAGCGGGTCGCCGCCGGCATACAGGTAGGTATCGGGCCCGTCCGGGTAGCCCAGCGGGTCCGGCTGCAGGTAGCGGCCGCTGGCCGGGTCGTAGCTGCGGTGCCAGTTGTCGTGCAGGCCGCTTTCCTCGTCGAAGTACTGGCCCGGCAGGCGCAGGTTGAGCACGGCCTGCTGCCGGGGCAGGCTTGTGTGGCCGGCCTGATGCATGGCCGGCGCTCCCCAGGGCGTCTGGCGGGCACGCCAGACCACGCGCTGGCCTGCGTCCGTCATGGCCTGCGGACTGCCCCGGTGGTCGTTGTGGATGTGCAGCATGCGCGCCTTGCCGCTGGCGTTGTCCCGGTTGTGCGCGGATTCCAGCTTGGCGATGGGCAGGGTGCGAGTCCCCTCGCTCAGGTACAGGTACTGGCTGGTGATGCGGCCTTCGCCATCCATTTCCGCGACGAGCCGGTTGTCCTGCCACAAGTAGTGGCTGTGCATTTGCCTGTCGCCCTGATGCACGGTCTTGCCCACGCGCTGGCCCAGGCTGTTGTAGCGGTAGCTGGCGATGGGCCGGTCCTGGTGGTCGCTGATGCTGTGGAGCTGTCCTGCTTCGGTGTAGGTGTAGCGGTGCAATGCGTCCTGGACGGTGCGGCCCTGGCTGTCGCGCTGCACGGGCGCTGGTGCTGACGGTGCGTTGTCCTGCACCAGCCTGCCGAAGCCCTGGTAGCGGTAGTCGGTCTTTTGCAGGCCGGCTGGTGGCCCCTCCTGCTCGATGGCGCGGATGCGCGGGCCCGCGCCGTAGCGGTAACGCTGGCTGAGGATGGGTGCGCTGCCTTGCGATGTGCCTTGTGATGTGCCTTGTGATGTGCCTTGTGATGTGCCTTGTGATGTGCCTTGCCCGGTGGTCTGCTGCGTGAGGCGCCCGGCAATGTCGTATTGGCGCGAGGTGGCCAGGCCATTGCCTGCCGTGTAGTGCTGCAGGCCGTTGAAGGCGTCTGTTTGGATGTCGCCGACCACCGTCTGCGCGGGCAGCAGGCGTTCGAGCAAGCCTGTGGCGCCGGCGCCCAGCCAGTTGTCACTGGCCTGCAGCAGGCCGGCCACCCAGGCGCTTTGCAGTTGCAGCCCTTGCACGCTGGCGCTTTCGCTGGCGGGGCCGCGCCGGGTGACGAGCACGCGGCCATCGGCCAGGGTGCGGCTGTGGACCCGGCCGTCCGGGCCATAGCGCGTGGCAGTGCGGTAGGTATGCTCGGCCTGGCCGTCGGGCGTGGCCAGCGCAATGGTGCGTGTCACGGGGCGGCCCAGGGCGTCGTATTCGATGGACTCGCGCTGCCAGTTGCTGTCGATGGTCTGCAGCAGCCGGCCCTGGTAGTGCAGCCGGGTTTGCGAGGAAGAGCGACGATCTGCGCCGGGCGCCGCTTCGTAGCGCTTGGCCAGCAGACGCCCGCTGGGGGCGTACTGGTAGTGGGTGCTGCTGCCGTCGGCGCGGGTGTGCACCAGCAATTGATCGGCTTCGTTGTAGCGCGCGCTTTGGCGGCCATGATCGGCAAGCTGAAGCCAGACGGTGCGGCCGAAGTCGTCGTGCAGGGCCTGGCGGCGTTCGGCGGGTTGGGCTCCCTGGGAAGCAGTGGTTTGGTGTCCGATGTCCTGGGGTGCTGTCGGCACATCGGAGGAGCCTTGCAGAGCCAGCCGCACCGCCCCATCGGGCGTTTGCGACAGGCTGGCATGGAGACTGCCGTTGTTCAACCAGCGCGTGCGGGTGTCGTCGCCATCGGTGTGCTGGAGCAATTCGCCCGCGTCGCCGTAGGTGTAGCTGTCCAGGCGCCCATCGGGCAGCAGGCGGTGGCTCAGGCGCCCTTGCGCATTCCAGCCATAGTAGGCCGCACGTTCGGGGAGGTCCTGGCCTTCGCGGTACAGGCCCAGCCGCGTGATGCGGCCTTCGCTGTCGCGTTCGATCTGGCCCCGGTTGCCCAGGCCATCGAGCCTAGCCTGGGTGCTGCCCTGGTAGTTCCAGGTGGTGCTGAGGCCAGCCGTGTCGATGGCCTGGCTGGGGCGGCCCAGGGCGTCGTGGCGGATGCGGTATGGATTCAGGCTCAGCCGGCTGCTGTCGCGGGGCTGGCCGTCGGCGTCCAGCAGCCAGCCGCTGGTAGTGATTTCTTCGGCCTGCAGGGCGTTGGCGGACAGGGGGCTGTAGCGTATCTGGCGCTGAAGGCGCCGCACGCCGTCGTCTTCGGTGCGGGTCGTGATGCGCCCGGCCTTGTCATGCTCCAGCGCAACGGCGGTGCCATCGGGCTGCAGCACGCGCGTGACGTGGCTGCCGCTGCGGTCCCAGCGCAGCCGCGTGAGGTCGTTCTGCGCCGGGCTTCCGTCGTCATAGCCTGCCAGCGAGGTGGGCAGCGGCCCGTCGATGTCCACCAGCACGCTGCGGCCGTTGATCTCGGTGTAGCGGTAGCGCGTGCTGCGTTCGATGGGCGTGGCGCCGTCCGCATTGCCTGCGGGCTGGCCCTGGGCATCCAATGGGCTGAAGCCCGTCTCCGTGATCTGCAGCGGCTGGCGGCTGCTGTTGTAGCGGATGTGGATCTGGTGTTCGCGCCCGGGCACGACGCTGGGCCGGGCGATGAGTTCGGGCGCGTATTGCTTCCAGGGTTCCTTGCCGTAGCCGTAGCGCACCCGCAGCTGCGGGGCCCGGGCTTGGCCTTGTGTGTAGGGAATGCGGTACACGGCCAGCGGGCGGCCGAAGGGGTCCAGGTCCGTGCGCGTGCCTTCCAGCGGGCGGCCTGCGGGATCGAGCCGCGTGGCTTCGGTCAGGCGCCCTTGCGCGTCGTACCGGTAGCGCATGTCACCGGGGCCACAACTGGCGCAGCCCGGGCCGCGCACTTCAAGCAATCGCCATTGCCCGCCTATGGTGTCGTAGTGGTAGGTGGTTGTTTGCCCGATGCTGTTGGTGAGGGTGTTCTTCCAGGGCTGGCTGAGGTCCAGGGTGACTTTTTCCTGCTGGCTGTCCGGCGGGCCGCGCACGCTCAAGGTGGCGCGGCCGTTGTCGCCGTAGGCGTAGCTGGCGATGCGCTCGTCCATGGGCTTGCCGTCGCTGCCCTGGCCCTGGACGCTGATGCCGGTGAGCAAGGTGGGGTGGCGCGGGTCCTCATAGTGGTAGTGGCGCTGGACCGGGGCTTGGCCATCGGCCGACGGGAGGCTGACCTGCACGAGGCTGGCGTTCAGCTTGGCCTGGGGCTGGGTGCTGCCGGGCAACGGTGCGCTGCCGTGGCGGTAGTCGATGCGGCCCAGCGGAGTGTCGATGGCCTGCACGCCGGTGAAGCTGCCCTCGCCCAAAGATTGGGCGTAGTGCAGGCGCAGGCTGCGGCCCTGCGGGTCGGTGACCTTGAGCAGGCGGTTGCCCTTGGCGTTGTAGTCCAGTCGGACCTGTTCGCCCGAGGGCAGGCTGATGCGGGTCAGGCGCCCCCGGTGGTTGAAGCGCAATTCGCGCCCGTCCATCCATTGCCAGGTGTAGTGCCGTTCCTGGCCGGGCTTGGTTTCCTTGGTGCCCTTTGTATCCGGGCCTTCGATGCGCACGATGCCGTTGCCCGGCTGCTCGCTGGCGCACAGGCTGGGGTGCTCGCGCAGCTTGCTGAAGATGATGCGGGTGCCGTCGGCCTGCACGATCTGCAGGTTGGTGGGGTGGTCGTACAGGCGGGCCTCGTAGCTGAGCAGCCAGCCGCGGCCGAGCAGGCCTGGCGGCACGTAGGCCCGGCTGTAGCTGCTGTTGTAGTGGCGCACGACTTCCAGGCCGAGCAGGCCGGGCAAGGCGGGCATGTCCACTTCGCGCTGGTATTTGTTGCCGTTGATGAGGTGGATAGGGTTGCCGGCGCCCTGGTGGGTGCTGCTGGAGTTGCCCTGGGTGGCGGGGCCGGCGCCGCCGCAGGGGCTGCCGCCGGGCGTGGGGGTGCAGGTGCCGCCGCCCGAGCCGCCACCGCCGAGGTCGATGCCGCCGCCCGTGCTGGGGGCGCAGCTTTGCACGGTGGGGTCGCATTTGCTGGAGCCGCCGCCCAGGTTGGGGGCGGCAGTCGCCAGGGTGGGCGTGGCCTGGGCCAGCAGTGCGGCGAGGCATAGCAAGGCGCTGCACAGCAGCGTGTGCCGTGGGTGCATGTGAGTTTCTCCCTCGGGATTTCTAGGAATCTCGGGCAGGAGGCGGCCATGCGTCTGGCGGGGAGCTGGTGGAGGCAAGCCTGTGTCCGGGTTGCCGGTCAATCTAGGCAGCTGCGGCGTGCTTGTCTCTAGGAATAGTCTGTTTCTGAGGCCCAAAGGGAGGAATGGGTCGGAAAAGGGGCCGGCGTGGGGTTGTGGCGCAACGTAATGCGCCCCGCCCCAACGCAACCACTCAGAACTTGTAGTTCAGCACCGCCATGGCCTGGCGCGGCGTGCCGAACTGGCCCTGGCCGTCGATGTTGACGTAGTACTTCTTGTTGAAGAGGTTGTTCAGGTTCAGCTGCAGCGAGAGCCTGGGGCTGAAGGCATAGCGCGCCATGAGGCTGGCGGTGGCGAAGGATTTCTGCTCGAAGACCAGGTCATTGCCCGCCACGAAGACGCTGGCGCGGGTGCGGCTTTGCCATTGCAGGCCGCCGCCCACGGTGAGCTGATTCCATCCACCGGGCAGGCGGTAGGAAGTGAACAGCTGGGCCTGGGTCTTGGGCGCCCAGGCGTTGATGGACAGGCCCTGGGCGTCACGCGCGACGGTGTGGGCAATGCCGGCCGACAGGTTCCAGCCCGTGGCCAGCTCTCCCGAGACCTGGGCCTCGAAGCCCTTGCTGGTCACGCCCTTGGCGCCGTAGTAGGCGAAGTCGGTGGTGCCGGGTACGACCTGGCCTTCGTCCAGCTGGGCCACGTTGTCCTGCTGGATGCGGAAGACGGACAGGGAGCTGTTGAGCCTGCCGTCCAGGTGCTCGCCCTTGATGCCGATCTCGAAACTCTTGCCCGCCACGGGGTCCAGGTAGCTGCCGCCACGGTCGCGGTAGTTCTGGGGCTGGAAGATGTCGGTGTAGCTGGCATAGGCGGAGAAGCCTTCGCTCAGGTCCAGCACCAGGCCTGCGTAGGGGATGAAGACGTTGTGGTCGCGCACCTCGCTGAGGCTGCGCACCTTCCAGCTGCTCTGGCGCCCGCCCACGATGAGCTTGACCGGATCGGCCAGCGACAGGCGCAGCGCGCCGTACAGCGCATCCTGGCGCGTGTGGTCCAGGCTGCTGGTGGTCAGCGGCCCCCAGGTGGGCTCGGCATAGGAGCCGTCCCATTGGTAGTAGTTGCCCACGTCCTGCAGGGGGCTGGTGCGCGCATGGCCGGCCTTGTGCTCGCGGGCACGGCTGCTGCTCAGGCCCACCACGGCCTCATGGCGGCGCCCGCCCAGTTCCCAGCCGCCCGTCACCTGCAGGTCGGCGCTGTTTTGCTGGAAGCTGTATTCGGAGTAGTTGGGCAGGGCGGCCATGCCCAGGCCGGTGGTGATGTCGGGCTGGCGCATGAGGTACAGCAGCTTGGCGTCGTAGGCGCTGTCGCGGTGCACGAAGTTGGCCTTGAGCTTCCAGTCGTTGCCAAAGCGGTGCTGCAGGTTGGCGAAGATGTTTTTGTTGGTGCTGTTCCAGCGCGTCCAGTTCGCGGCCGTGGTCTTGGAGGTGCTCCAGTCGGCTGGCATGCCGTTCGTGAAGACCAGCGGCAGGCCGCCCCAGGTCGAGCCGGTGGGCCGGTTGGACTGGTAGTCGGCGCCCACGCTGAGCGTGGTGTCGGGCGTGAGGTCGGCATCGATCACGCCGTAGAAGACCTGCTTGCGCGCGTGGTAGAGATCCACATGGGAGTCGCGCTCTTCGGCCATGCCGGCGACGCGTGCGCGGATGCGGCCGTCCTGCGTCAGCGGCATGGACAGGTCCACCGTGCCGCGATGGTGGTTCCACGAGCCCACGCTGGCCGAGGCCGAGCCCGTGAACACCTTGCTGTTGGCGTGCTTGCGCACCATGTTGATGGAGGCCGACGGATTGCCCGCGCCCGTGAGCAGACCCGTGGCGCCGCGCACCACTTCGACGCGGTCATAGATGGTGGTATCGGTGCCCGAGTCACCGTAGAACGACAGGCCGATGGAGGTGGGCACGCCGTCGTACTGCAGGTTGTCCACGTAGAAGCCGCGCGAGTAGAAGTCCGAGCGGTCGCTGTCCGAGCTGACGACATGGATGCCGGTGACGCTGCGCATGGCGTCGTTGAGCGAGAGCAGGCCCTGGTCCTCGATCTGCTGGCGCGTGAGCACGCTGACGGACTGCGGCGTGTCGCGCAGCGACAGGCTCAGGCCCGTGGCGGCCGCCGTGGCCGGCGTGGTGTAGGAGCCCGAGCCTTCGGTGGTGGGGCTGGCCTGGGCCGAGGCCGTGACCAGCACGGTCCTGAGTGTCTGGGAGGACCCCGTGCCTGCCGCACCCGCAGCACCCGCCGCGCCGGAGGCGGCCGGCACCACAGGCATCTCGCGCAGGGTGTAGCCGCCACCGGCCGAGCGCACGGCCGCCAGCGGCGTGCCCAGCAAGGCGCGGTCCAGCGCCTGCTCCACGGTGAAGCGCCCGCTCACGCCGCCGCTGCGCAAGCCTTCGGTGACGGCCGAGCCGAAGGTGACCAGCACGCCGGCCTCGCGCCCGAGCTGGTTGAGCACGCTTTCGAGCGGGCCGGCTGCAATGTCGTACTGGCGTTGCTGCGAAGCACCGGCAGCGGGCTGCGCCCAGGCCTGTGCCGGAGCCAGGGCGCCTGCGGCAGCCAGCCCCGCCAGCGTGCCCGCGCACAGCACCTGCAGCGCCAGCGCCACGGGCCGCAACGCCGGGGCTGCCTGGGATGGACGGACGGTGGGGGCGGCAGTCTGCCGCATGGAGTTCTGGCGCATGGTCTGAGGGCGCATGGAAAGGCCTTGTTGCAATGGTTGTAGAGAAGCGTTGGCGCACGCTGCGGTGCGCTCCTGTCTCTGTTGACAGCCATCGCCGGCAAATCAGCTCAAATTTTTTTCAGGAAAGTGCGAAGGCCTTCATGCCTTGTGCGGCACCGCAGGCCGCACCATCACCCAGTAGCGCGAGAAGGAGTGGATTTCCACGGGCAGCGAGGAAGTCAGCGCGGCCAGCACGCGGTCGGTGTCGGCCAGCGGATAGGCGCCGGAGACGTGCAGGCCGGCCACGGCCGGGTCGCAGCCCAGGCGCCCGCGCCGGTAGCGGCCCAGTTCGGCCAGGAAATCCTCCAGCCGCATGCGCGAGGCCACCAGCATGCCTTCGGCCCAGGCGCTGGCCGCCGTGTCCAGCGCGCCGGAGTGCACGGCCTGCTGGGCCGTGAACGTGCCCTGCTCTCCCGCATCGATGCGCTGCGCGGCATGCGGGGCATGCGCGGGCCGCAGTTGCACGGCGCCTTGCAGCACGCCCACTTCAACGCCGGACTCGCGCTCGCGCACCGTGAAGCGCGTGCCCAGGGCCTGAACAGCGCCCATGGCGGTCTGCACGATGAAGGGACGGTGCAGGCTGTCCGGCGCGGTCTGCACGAGGATTTCGCCACGCACCAGCTCCAGCACGCGCTCGGCCGCGCCGTAGCGCAGGTTGAGGGCGCTGCCGGTGTTGAGCACCACGCTGCCGCCGTCGGGCAGCGGCAGCCGGCGCTGCTCGCCCACGGCAGCCACCTGGTCGGCCGTCCAGCCGCGCCAGGCCTGCGAGCGCACGACGGCAGCGGAGCCCGCGCCCGAGACCAGCAGCACGGCCAGCGCCTGCACCGCACGGCGCCTGCCGGCCGAGCCGGGTGCGGCCAATGCGGCCCGCGCCAGCGGCATGGGAATGCCGGCCATCTGGCTGCCCATGGATTCGATGCGCTGCCAGGCGGCCTCATGCTCGGGGCTGGCCGCACGCCAGCGCTGCAGGCCATCGTGCTGCCGGGCCTGGGCCTTGCCGGAGTTCAGTTGCAGCCACCATTGCACGGCCTGGCGAGCCACTTCGGCAGAAATGGGGGAAGAAGCGGAAGGGAACGCCTGCATGCCGCCTACTCCGGGAAGAAGCAGCGCATGGCCGCCTTGGCCAGGTGGCGCTTGACCGTGGAGATGGAGATACCCAGCTCGGCAGCGATCTCGCCATGGCCGAGCCCTTCGAGCTGGGCCAGCAGGAAGGCCTGCTTGGCCAGCGCGGGCAAACGGCCCAGGCGGCGGTCTATCTCCACCAGGGTCTCCAGCACCATGAGCCGGACCTCGGGCGGCGGCGCCACGGGCTCGGGCATGGCGGCCAGGGCATCGAGATAGGCCTGCTCGATGGCGCGGCGCCGCACCTGGTTGATCAGCAGGTTGCGCGCAATGGTGGTCAGGTAGGCGCGCGGCTCCTGGAGCTGGTCCAGACCCTTGGCGCCCAGCACCTTGAGGAAGGTGCTCTGCGCCAGATCGGCCGCGTCGAAGGCATTGCCCACCTTCTTGCGCAGCCAGCCCTGCAGCCAGCCGTGGTGGGCCAGGTACAGGGATTCGACATGGGCGGACAAGGAAGGCGATGGGCTGGACACGCGGCGACCCGAGATTGAGAATAATTCTCAATTATAGGCAACTACGACCCTCTTGCGGCCCTGCTCTGCCGCCTGCTGCTGCAGACCGTTCCTCCTGGCCGTGTTTCAGAACTTGCCGCGCAGGGTGAGCGTCGCGCTGCGCGGTGCGCCGTAGACATTGCCCCAGGCCGGCGCGCCGATGGTCTGGTAGTAGGTCTTGTCGAACAGGTTGGCCACGCTCAGTGCCACGGACCAGTTGCGGTCGATCCGGTAGCCCAGGCGGGCAGACCACACGGCATAGGCTGGCTGCACGTCGGTGATGGCGCCCACCGCGCGCGAGCTGGCGGTCTGGAAGTTGACGCCGCCGCCCACGTTCCAGGCGCTCCATTCGCCCGGCAGGCGGTAGTCGCTCCAGACCCGCAGCATGTGCTTGGGCGTGTAGGTGCTGGCGAACTCCACGCCGGCATTGGAGGTGTTGTCCAGGTACTTGAAATGGCTGAAGGTATAGCCGGCAAACAGTTGCCAGCCGCGCGCCACCTCGCCGCTGATCTCGGCATCCAGCCCCTGGCTGCGGACCTTGCCCACGGAGACATAGCAGTAGGTGCTGGCCGAGCAGGGATTGACCAGGTCCTCTTCGGCGCGGTTCTTCTGGTCGATGCGGAACAGGGCCACGGCCGCATTCACCCTGCCGTCCAGCAATTCGCCCTTCATGCCCACTTCCAGATTGCGCCCCTTGATGGGTGCCAGCAGGTCGCCGGCCGCCGTCACGGCGTTCTGGGCCTGGAATATGTCGGAGTAGCTGGCATAGGCCGACCACTGGTCATTGAGCGCATAGACCAGGCCGCCATAGGGCGTGATGACGCCGCTTTCCTTGTACGGGTCGTTGTAGGCCTCGCCCGTGTTGCGGTAGTTGCTGCTGCCCGTGAAGCGGGTGACGCGGGCGCCGCCGATCAGGGTCAGCGCATCGGTGAGGCCCAGCCGCGCCACGCCGTAGGCGCCGGACTGGGTCATGCGGGTGCGGCTTTCATCGCCGCGATAGCGGTTGGCCAGGAATTCCGCGCGGGACGGCTCGCGGATGGCGGCGCTCGGGTCGAACACGTTGTTGGGCAGGCCCATGCGGATCAGCGAATAGTCGCTGTCGTTGACCATGCGGCCCGTGTTGGCACCAAAGCTCAGCGAATGCCGGCGGCCGAAGGCGTCGAATTTGCCGTCCACCGCCACGTCCAGGGTCTTGTTGTCGGTGGTGACATCGAACAGGCCGGCATACATCTCGTTGCCCGCCAGCGTGGCGGGATTGATCGCCCCCAGGGCAAAGGCGTACTTCATGTCGTGCTTTTCCCGGGTGTAGCCCGCCGTGGCCTTGACGGTCCAGTCCGCGTTGAAGCGGTGCTGCAGCTCGGCAAACAGCGATGTCTGCTCGCTGTCCCAGCGGTTCCAGTCCGCGCCCAGGAAGGTGGAGCGCGGCAGCCGCAGGTCTGCGCCGTCGGCATAGCGCGGCAGGCCCTGGAAGAACGGCGTGGAGCGCAGCCGCTCGTGGGTGGCGCCCACGGTCAGCCGGGTCTGGGAGCTGAGGTCGTACTCCAGCACGCCGTAGAGCACGCCGGTGCGGCTGCTGGCCACGTCGTAGAAATAGTCGCGGCTGTTGAGGCTGGCGACCACGCGCCCGCGCAGCGTGCCGGCCTCGTTGAGCGGGCCCGTGGCATCAATCTCGCTACGCAGGTTGTTCCAGGAGCCCACACTGGCCGATACCTCCAGCTGGCGCTCTGCCAGGGGGCGCTTGCGCACCATGTTGATGGCCGCGCTGGGGGAGCCCGCCCCCTGCAGCAGCCCCGTGGCACCGCGCACCACTTCCACGCGGTCCAGCGTGGCGGCGTTGCTGGTGAAGTTGTCGGCCTGCGGGTAGTAGAAGGCGCGGTTCACGCCATCGAACTGGTAGGTGTCCACGCGAAAGCCGCGCGAGTAGACATAGCGCCCGCCCATGGGGCTGTCGTACATGGTGATGCCCGTGGTGCTGGCCAGCACGTCGTCCACGGTGTTGAGGTTCTGGTCGTCCATGCGCTGGCGCGTGATCACGCTGATGGACTGGGGGATGTCCTTGATCGCCTGCTCGCCCTTGCCCACCGTGACCGCGCGGGCCACGTAGCTGCCCGTGCCTTCGCTGGTGGCGCTGCGCTCGGCGCGGGCCGTCACCTGCACTTCGTTCAGGACCGTGGTGGAACCGGCAGCAGCGCCGGCCGGTGCGGCCTGCCTGCGCAGCGTGTAGCTGCCATCGCTGCGCGCCACCATGTCCAGCCCGCTGCCGGCCAGCAGGCGCTGCAGCGCCTGCTGCGGCGCGTAGTGGCCGGACAGGGCCGGGCTGGTGAGCCCTTCGGTCAGCGCTGGATCGAAGGACAGCGAAATACCCGCCGCCGTGGCCACGCCGGCCAGCGTGCGGCCCAGCGGCCCGGGCGCGATCTGGTAGGCCTGGGCTGCGGGAGCGGGAGCAGGTACGGAAGCGGGGGCCGGTTCGGCCGCCTGCACGGCGCCTGCGGCCAATGCCATGCCCAGCAGGGCCAGGCGGGCGGCATGCGCCAGGGGATGGAAGACGGGATGCGGCATGGGTACGGCAGGCATGGAAATCGGTCCTTGGAGGCGGTGAAGAAAGAAGCTCTTTCCCCGTTGCCAGCCGAGATCCGAAAAAGTACCAGCCTGCCTTGATTTTTTTAGTTCCTGGCGACCACGGTGATCCAGTAGCCGCGCATGCGTGTCTGCACGTCGACGGGATAGGTGGATGCCAGCATGGTCAGCGTCCGGTCCGTATCGCCCAGCGGGAAGGAGCCGGACACGCGCAAGGCGCGCACCTCGGGCGCGCACTGCAGCAGGCCGGGCCGGTAGCGCGACAGTTCGGCGCAGAACGCGGCCAGCGGCATGGCGTCGGCCATCAGCATGCCGTGGGTCCAGGCCGTGGCCTCGGGCTGCAGGGGCTGGGGCGCGGTCACCTCCCCCGCTCGCAATACCGTTTGCTGACCGGCTTGAACGACCAGCGCCGGGCTGACGGCGCCGCGCAGCGTGACTTCCACGGCGCCCTCGGTCACGGCCAGGCGCACGGGGCCGCCGTCCGCCCGGTCGCCCTCCTGCCGCACGGTGAAGCGGGTGCCCAGCGCGCGCAGCCGGCCATGGGCGGTGTCCACGACAAAGGGGCGGCGCGGTGTGGCGGTATCGGCCGCCGTTTCTATGGAAATCGCGCCCTGGCGCAGGGTGAGCAGGCGCAGTGCGCCATCAAACCGGATGTCCACCGCGCTGGCCGTGTCCAGCAGGAGGCGGCTGCCATCGGCCAGATGCTCGGTGCGGCGCTCGCCGGTGGCGGTGCGCAGGTCGGCGCCCCAGCCGCGCTGGTCCGCCGCATACCAGGCTTGCCAGGCCAGCCAGCCTGCAGGCGCCACGGCCAGCAGCGCGGCCAGCCGGGCCACGGTGGCGCGGCGCTGGGCGCGGTGGCTTCGGGGCCGGTCCAGCGCCGGCATGGCCAGCGCTGCAGGCAGGCCGCCCAACTTGCCCAGCAGCCGCTCGGCGCGCTCCCAGGCCAGGGCATGCTGTGGGTCGGCCTGGCGCCAGCGTTCGCAGGCGGCGCGGTCGGCATCGGTGGCGCCGCTGTCGTGCAGGCGCATCAGCCATTCGGCGGCCTCGTCGAGCACGCGCGCTTGCAGGGGCGGCTCCATCACGCCATTGCCACCAGGCATTGGCGAAACGCCTGGGCCATGTAGCGCTTGACGCTGGTGAGCGAGACCTCCAGCTGCTGCGCGATGTCCTCGTACTTCATGCCGTCCAGCTGGGACAGCAAAAACGTGCGCCGCACGATGGGCGGCAGCGCGTCCAGCATGGCGTCTATCTCGTGCAGGGTCTCCAGCACCAGGGCGCGCTGCTCGGGCGACGGCGCCACGGGCTCGGGCAAGGCGGCCAGGGCTTCGAGGTAGGCGCGCTCCAGCGCCTGGCGCTTGTACCAGTTGACGAGCACGCCCTTGGCCACCGTGGTCAGGTAGGCACGCGGCTCCTGCACACCGGCCAGGTCGCGCACGCCCAGGATGCGCACGAAGGTGTCCTGCGCCAGGTCCGCCGCATCCGCCCCGTTGCCCAGCCTGCGGCGCAGCCAGCCCTGCAGCCAGCCATGGTGGGCGGTGTACAGGGAGGCGGCTTCTCGGTGCTGGGGGGTGGAGGCGGATGGCATGGCAGGTCCCGATTCCCTTGGGGGCGGGGCCCGCAATCAAACAAGAATCATTCTTATTCGATTGTATCCATGCCAGGGAGCGTGCGAGGGCGCTTTCGACCGGCCTGATGGCGCAAGGCCTACCAGATGTACCCGAACCGAAACACCATGTTGCGCGCTTCGCCGTAGTTGCAGGCATTGGCGGAAAAGCACGACGCCGTGTGGTACTTGTCGAACAGGTTCTTCACCGTCAGGCTCACGCTGGCCCCGCGCCAGTCACTGCGCATCTTTCCCAGGTCATAGCGCAGCGAGGCATCCACCAGGGTGAACGACGGTACGCGGAAGCTGTTGTCCGCATCGCCCCAGCTCCAGCCGATGTAGCGCGCCCCCACGCCCGCCCCCAGCCCCAGCAGGTCGCCCCCAAAGGCATAGTCCACCCAGGCCGACGCCATCTTGCGGGGCACTTCGTAAGGCGACTTGCCCTGCACGTTGCCGCCCCACTGGTCTGGCTGGGCCCGGGTCACCTTGACGGGGTTGTAGGTCAGCGCCGCCAGGAGCTTGAGCCCGCGCGTGGGCTGGACTGCCGCCTCGAACTCGATGCCGCGAGAACGCACTTCGCCTTGCTGTATGGAATAGCGGACGTTATCGGGGTCGGTGGTGAGCACGTTCTGCCGGCGCAGCTCGAAGGCGGCCAACGTGAAGCTGCTGCGCTCGTCGGGCGAGTACTTGACGCCGACCTCGACCTGTTTGCCGGTTTCCGGATCAAAGGGCCGGTCGTTGCGGTCAGCGCCCATCAAAGGGACAAACGACTCGCTGTAGCTGACATAGGGCGCCACGCCGTTGTCTGCAAGATAGGTCAGGCCCACGCGGCCCGTGAAGGATTTGGGCTTGCGCACGGTGGTGGACACGGGGTCGGCCAGGCGGCTGGACTGCTCCAGGCGGCTCCAGTCGTGGCGTCCGCCCAGGGCCAGCACCCAGCGGTCCTTGCGGATGCGGTCCTGCACGTAGAGGCCTACCTGCTGGGCGCGCTCATCGCGCAGCGCATCGGGCTGCAGCAGCGAGGTGTCGATGAAGCTGCCATAGACGGGACGGTAGATGTCCAGCTGCGGCCCGTCGGCAATATAGGAGTCGAAACTGGAGCGGCTGCGGTTGTAGTCCAGCCCCACGATGAATTCATGCTGCAGGCCGGCCGCCGCGAATTGGCCCGACAGGCTGGTGTCCACGGTGTAGACGCCGCCCTTGCCATCGCGCGAATCGATCTCCCGGTTGGTGATGGAGCCGTCGATCAGCGGCCCGTAGCGGAACATGTACTGCTCGTGGTTGCGTGCGTGCAGGTAGCGGAAGTTCTGCCGCAGCGTCCAGCCGCTGTCGAATTGATGGCGTGCGTCGTAGCCCAGCGATGCGACCTCGGTCTCTTCGCGGTCGAAGCCCGGTTCTCCCAGGAAGCGGTTCAGGGGCAGCCGGCCATTGGGGTTGCGCCCGTTGAGCGCATCCCACTGCACGTTGGTGGACATCATGGCGTGGTTCTTCTGGTAGAAGCCGCGCAGCGTGACGCTGGTGCGAGCGTCCGGCGCCCAGGTCAGGCTGGGCGCCAGGTAGACGCGGTCATCACGCATGAAGTCGATCTGCTGGTCGGCCGCCCTGGCCAGCCCCACCAGGCGGTAGCTCACCGTGCCATCGTCACCCACCGGGCCTCCGAGGTCGAAGGCCGCCTGCCGGCGAGCATGGCTGCCTACGGACAACTCCATGCCGCGCACCACATCGGCCGAAGGCCGTTTGGACACGAAGTTCACGATGCCGCCCGGCGAGTTCTGCCCATACAGCACCGAGGCCGGCCCCTTGAGGACCTCCATGCGCTCGGCCCCGTAAGGCTCCATGCCGAAAAAGCCCAGCGTGCCCAGCGGCATGAGGCGCAGCCCGTCCAGGTAGAAATTGCCCGAAAACTGGCTGAAGCCGCGCACCGACAGACTGTCGTCCGCAGGATTTGCCCCACCCGTGTTGGTGCGCACGCCGGCCGTGTACTGCACGGCGTCGTTGAGCGTGCGCACGCCCTGGTCGTCCATGCGGTCGCGCGTGATGACGGACACCGATTGCGCCACCTCCAGAATCGACGCATCGGTCTTGGTGGCCGTGCTGGCCCGGCGCGCCACATACCCGCTGGTACTGCCCCAGGGGCTTTCTGCCGGGGCCGCGGCGGTCACCCTGACCTCACCCAGCACGGTCGATGCCTGGGTGGCCTCGGGCACCGCACGCAGCACAAAACCGCCCTCCCCCGCCGCCTGCGCCTGCAGGTCGGTGCCGGCCAGCAGCCGGTCCAGCGCCTCGCGCACCGTGAGGCGGCCCTGCACGCCCTGGGTTCGCCGGCCCTGCACCAGGGCGGGCGGCGCGCTGATGCTCACGCCTGCGTCAGCGGCAAACGCCGTGAGCGCGGCGGCCAGCGGGCCTGCCGGCACCTGGAACGGACGCTGCACCGCGCTGGCAGCCGCCGCACCGGCCTGGGCCAGCGCAGCGCGCGGCAAGGCGGCGCCTGCCGCCAGGCCCGCTGCCATGAGCACGGCAAGGCCTGTCTGGGACAGCGGAAAGAGCAAGGGGGAGGGAGTGCGCGCCACGCTGCGCATGCCGGGCCGGAGAGCCATGGTCTGTTTTTCCTTCGGAAGTCGTTCGATGAAATCGGTTGCCATCGAACAGGACACGGCCTGCCGCAGAAAGGGGCCAGATTCCGGAAGAAATTTCAAGCCGGTGGTGTACCGCGCGCCGCCACCGTCACCCAGTAGCGTGTGCGGTAGTGGATCTGCACGGGCAGCAGGTGCACGAGGTTGGCGAGCACGGCGTCCGTGCCGGTATCGGCATCGCCCAGCTGAAAGGCGCCGGTGACGCGCAAATCCGCCACAGACGGATCGCAGTGCAGCCAGCCGGGGCGGTAGCGCGACAGCTCGGCCACAAAATCGGCCAACCGCATGTTGTCTGCGGCCAGCAGGCCGCGCGCCCATTGGGCGGCGCCGGCGTCCGCAGGCTCGGCACGGCCTATGCCCATGGCGTCAAACCACAGTTGCTGGCCTGCCTGCAGCTGCTGCGCGGCGCCGCCACGGGTGGTGACCTGCACGGCGCCCTGCAGCACGGCCACCTCGCTGCGCTCCCCTGCACTGCGCACCACGAAGCGCGTACCCAGGGCGCGCACCCTGCCCTGCCCGGTGGTGACCACAAAGGGCCGATGCCGGGACTGCGGGTCGGGCGCGGTCTCTATGAAGACGGCGCCCTCACTCAGGTGGACACGGCGCAGCGCCTCGTCAAACAACACATCGACGGCACTGCCCGTATCGAGCACGATGCGGCTGCCATCGGCCAGCGTCCATTCGCGGCGCTCGCCCGTGGCCGTCGCATGGGTGGAGGTCCACTGCATCCAGGGCGTGGCGCGCCAGGCCAGCCAGCCTACGGGGGCGGCCGTGATCAGCAGGGCCAGCGCGCGCACGGTGTCGCGGCGGCCCATGGCACCCAGGCGGCGCTGCTTGCGGCCCAGAGCCGGCGCGCCCAGTGCGGGCGGCAGGCTGCCCGCACGCTGGCTCACGGCCAGGGCGCGCAGCCAGGCCTGTTCGTGGACATCGGCACGGGTGCGCCAGGCCTCGAAGGCGCGGTGGTCGGCCTCGCTGGCCTCGCCCGAGTGCAGCAGCACAAACCATTCGGCGGCCTGCAAGGCGATTTCGCGCGACAGCGGCGCTGCGGCCTGGGAGTCCACGGCGTTCATGCCGACAGCAGGATGCACTCGGCCATGGCCTGGGCCATGTAGCGCTTGACCGAACGCAGGCCCATGCCCAGTTGCTCGGCAATGGCCGCATAGGTCAGCCCCTCGACCTGGGACAGGATGAAGACCGCGCGCACCTTGGGCGGCAGGCCGTCGAGCATGGCATCGACCTCCTGCAGCGCCTGCAGGATGAGCAATTGCTGCTCGGGCGACGGCGCCTGCGGCGCTGGCAGCGCGGCCAGGGCCAGCAGCCAGGCCTGCTCCAGCGACTGGCGGCGCAGGTGGTTGATCAGCAGGCGCCGCGCCACCGTGGCCAGGTAGGCGCGTGGCTCGCGCAGGGCGGGCAAGTCGCCCGCAGGCGCGGTGAGCAGGCGGATGAAGGTGTCCTGCGCCAGGTCGGCCGCGTCGCAGGCATTGCCAAGTCGGCGGCGCAGCCAGCCCTGCAGCCAGCCATGGTGGCCGGCATAGAGGGCGGAGATTTCGCGGTGCAAGGGGCTGGAGACCGCGTTGGAGGTGGCGCTGGAGACTGGGGCGGATGGCATGGTAGGACCCGATGGTTTGAAGGCGGGATGCACCATCAAACAAGAATCATTCTCAAATCATTGTAACCAGCGGCAGCACTTGCCTAAGAGTGTCATCAGGCGGACCATCCAAGGGCGAACAGTGGAAGCAAGTGCGATCAGGTGTGGCTGACATCCAGCTGCTGCGCCGGATCGGTATCATTTAGAAACAATCAATCATCAGCTCAGCATCCATCAGGAGAGCGAACCATGTTCGAAACGCGGGTAGCAGGCACGGCAGGGCAGCAGGCGCTGTGGAGCACGCTGGACAAGGCCATGGCGCTGGCGGAGTTCACGCCCGAAGGCCGGCTGATGCGCGCCAACGCCAATTACGAAGCCATTCTTGGCTACTCCACCTCGGGCGCCGAGGGCCTGCTGCACAGTGACCTGTGCACCCAGGCACATGCCGATCCCGACGCCTACGGCCGGTGGCGCCAGCGCTGGGGCGGGGGCGAGACGATTTCGCGCGTGGGCGAACACCGGCGCCGCGACGGCAGCACCTGCTGGCTGGAGGCCACCTATGCCCCCGTGCTGGATACCCAGGGCGCGCTCAGCCATGTGCTGTGCATTGCCACCGACATCACGGCCCGGGTGCAGGCCGACCGCAGCCGGCAGGAGCACTTGCGGCGCCTGTCCCTGGTGGCCGATGCCACCGACGCGGCCGTGGTGATCGCCGATGGCAACTGGACCATCTCCTATGTCAACGCAGGCTTCACCCGCATGTTCGGCTGGAGCAGCGAAGAGGTCGTGGGCCGTGCGCCCATCGCCCTGCTGGTGCCGCATGCCTCGCCCGAATTCACGGCCGCCTACCGCGCCGAACTGGACGCAGGCAAGCCGGTGTACCGCGAGGAGATCCTCGTCGGCAAGGACGGCGAGCGGTATTGGGTCAGCGCCCAGGCCAATCCCGTCATGGGCCCCGATGGCCGCCTCCACACCACGGTGACCGTGATCACCGACATCACCGAGGCCAAGATGCACGAGGTGCTGCAGCGGCGCGCCCTGGAGGCCATGGCGCGCGACCAGCCGCTGACCGAAGTGCTGGACCTGGTGTGCCGCGAGGTCGAGCGCATTGCGCCCGACATTGCGGTCTCGGTGCTGGAAGTCGATGACCAGAACCGCCTGCGCCCGCTGGCCGCGCCCAGCCTGCCGGCCTCCTATTCAGCGGCGCTGGACGGCGTGCCCATCGGCCCCAATATCGGCTCCTGCGGCACGGCCGCATTCCACAACCGGCCCGTGCTGGTGCGTGACATCGCCACCGACCCGCTGTGGGCTGAATTCAAGCAGCTCATCCTGCCGCTGGGGTATACAGCCTGCTGGTCCACGCCCATCTGCGGGCTGCAGGGCGGCGTGGCCGGCACCTTTGCCTTCTACTACCGCCATTTCGACCGGCCCGGCCCCGATCCCTTCCACCAGCGGCTGGTGGAGGCCTGCACCGACCTGTGCGCGCTGGCGCTGGAGCGCGAGCAGGCGCGCCGCCGCATCCGGCAGCTGGCCTTCTACGACGGGCTGACCACCCTGCCCAACCGCAGCCTGCTGCTGGCCCAGGCCGAGCAGGCGCTGTCCGTGGCTTCGCACGAGGGCCATGAGCTGGCCGTGGTCTTCATCGACCTGGACCGCTTCAAGCAGGTCAACGACTCGCTGGGCCACCCGGCCGGCGACAGGCTGCTGTGCAGCGTGGCCCAGCGCATCCAGGCGGAGCTGCGCACGGGCGACATTGCCGGGCGCCTGTCGGGCGATGAATTCGTCATCGTGCTGCCACACTGCGGCGGTGCGCAGGCGGCCGAGGTGATCGAGCGGCTGCAGTCGGCACTTGGCGAGCCCTGCATGATCGACGACGTGTCCCTGGCCAGCACGGCCAGTTGCGGCATTGCCGTGTTTCCCGCCGACGGGCGCGACATGGAGACCCTGCTGCACCGCGCCGACATGGCCATGTACCAGGCCAAATCGGGCGGGCGCGGGCTCTACAGCTTCTTCAGCCCCGAGATGAACCGCCTGGCGCAGGAGCGGCTGGTGCTGGAGACGGCGCTGCGCGACGCACTGCGCAGCGGCGGCCTGCGACTGCACTACCAGCCCCAGCTCGACCTGAAGGACGGGCGCCTCTACGGCGTGGAGGCCCTGGCGCGCTGGAGCCATGCGGAATTCGGCGAGATCTCGCCCGCACGCTTCATTCCGCTGGCCGAGGAATGCGGCCTGATCGGCGAGCTGGGCACCTGGGCACTGCGCGAGGCCTGCCGCCAGCTGGGCGAGTGGCGCAGCCGGGGCATTGACGTGCCGGCCATGTCGGTCAACCTCTCGCCCACCAGCTTTCACAACCTGGACCTGCCGCGCATGATTGCCGACACGCTGGAGCACAACGCGCTCAAGCCGCAGGACCTCACGCTGGAGATCACCGAAAGCCTGCTGCTGGACACCAACCCGGGCACCATGCGCACGCTGCAGGCCGTGCATTCCCAGGGCGTGCGCCTGTCCATGGACGACTTCGGCACGGGCTACTCCAGCCTCAGCTACCTGCGCCGCCTGCCCGTCAGCGAGCTCAAGCTGGACCGCAGCTTCGTGGCCGACCTGGAAAACGACGAAGCCGCCCAGGCCCTGAGCAACGCCATCCTGGGCATAGGCCGCAGCCTGCACCTGACCGTGGTGGCCGAGGGAGTGGAGACGGCGGCGCAGAACACCATCCTGCGCGAACAGGGCTATCCGGTCGCGCAGGGCTATCTGTTCTCGCGCCCGCTGCCGGCAGCGGATCTGGAGCGGTGGCTGCAGGCATCGAGCCTGCAAGCCGGGCTGGCGACGGACGTGGGATCGGACGTGTGAACGGCATGTGAGCGGGCCAGGCCATGTGCGCGGAGACCTTGGCCGGAAAAAGTAACAATCCGCAATAAATATTCGGACTGGACCTATTTTTCCCTAAGCCTCGCCGGCAAGTGACCGATAACTGCGGCATGGCGGGGCCGAGTGTCGGTCCCGCTGATCGCCCCCGATCGCCACCGCATCCCCTCGATTCGCAGCCACCGCCGCTCACCCGCTTTCGCTTCTCGCCGTACGGCACTCCCCACCATGATGTTTTTCCGCAATCTGAAGCTGGCCCACAAGCTGCTGGCCTCTTTCATCGCCCTGCTGCTGCTGACCGCCGGCCTGGGCCTGTTCTCCGTGGTCCAGCTGGACCGTGTCAACCGCACGGCCACCGATCTGGCGCACCACTGGATGCCCGCCGAGCGCGTGATCATGGAGATGCGCTACCAGCTGCAGCGCTACCGCTCGCAGACCATGCAGCATGTGCTGGCCATCTCGATGGATGAAATGGCCATCTACGACAAGAGCATGCCGACGCTGTGGTCCGAGCTGCTCAAGAACCAGCAGGCCTTCGAGCGCTATGCCAACACCGCGCGTGAGCGCGAGCTGATGGCCGGCATCAAGGACGACCTGGGCCAGTACGCGCAGCACACGGCAAAGATCGTGGACCTGTCCCACGCCCTGCGCACCGACGAGGCGTCCGAGGTGCTGCGCGGCGATTCGGTCAAGACCAGCCGTGCCATCAACGCCAAGCTGGACGAACTGCTCAAGATCAACGCCCAGGGCATCGAGGATGCCAACCAGGCAGGCGACGACATCTTCACCGCCGCGCGCTGGTGGGTGATCGCACTGCTGGCGGGGGCCGTCCTCTTCGGCCTGGGCATGGCGCTGCTGATCGCCCGCAGCGTGGCACGCCCCCTGCAGCAGGCCGTGAGCCTGGCACAGGCCGTGGCTGCCGGCGACCTGGGCAGCCGCATCGAGGTGCATGGCAAGGACGAGACCGGCCAGCTGCTGCAGGCCCTGCAGCACATGAACGAGAGCCTGCAGCGCATCGTCGGCCAGGTGCGCCAGGGCACGGACTCCATCGCCACGGCCAGCGGCCAGATCGCCTCGGGCAACCAGGACCTGTCGGCCCGCACCGAGGAACAGGCCAGCTCGCTGGAGCAGACCGCCGCCTCCATGGAGGAGCTGACCTCCACCGTCAAGCAAAACGGTGCCAACGCCCAGCAGGCCAACCAGCTGGCCGCCGCCGCCTCCCAGGTCGCCGTGCGCGGCGGCTCGGCCGTGGCTCAGGTGGTGCAGACCATGTCTGCCATCAACGATGCCTCGCGCAAGATCGTGGACATCATCGGCGTCATCGACTCCATCGCCTTCCAGACCAATATCCTGGCGCTGAATGCGGCCGTGGAAGCGGCCCGCGCCGGCGACCAGGGACGCGGCTTTGCCGTCGTCGCCTCGGAAGTGCGCACCCTGGCCCAGCGCTCGGCCGCCGCCGCCAAGGAGATCAAGCAGCTCATCGACGACTCGGTGGGCAAGGTCGAGGAAGGCAGCGCCCAGGTCGACTCGGCCGGCAAGACCATGGAAGAGATCGTGGCCAGCGTGCGCCGCGTGACCGACATCATGGGCGAGATCTCGGCCGCCAGCCATGAGCAGACGGCCGGTATCGAGCAGGTCAACCAGGCCGTCACGCAGATGGACCAGATGACCCAGCAGAACGCCGCACTGGTGGAGGAATCGGCGGCGGCCACCGGCGCGCTGCAGGCCCAGGCCAAGGCGCTGGCTGAAGTGGTCAGCGTGTTCAAGCTCTCGCCGTCCACCGGCATGCTGGGCAACAGCCGTGGCGTCAACCACGCCGCTGCCGTGGCAGCGCCCCGCCACGCGCCGACGGCGCCCCGTCCGCATCTGGCGCCTTCCGCTCCCAAACGCGCGGTGCCCGCACGTGCTTCGGCCGCCCTGCCTTCTGCGGCCGGTGCGACCGGTGCACCCCCTGCCCCGGCAGGCGCCGCGCGCCCGGCCCAGCCATCACAGCCGGCCCGGCCCGCCGTGACGGCATCGGCCAAAGCCAAGGCCAAGGCGGCCAGCACGGCTTCCGACGACGATTGGGAAACCTTCTGAACCAGGTTTTCGCCCGCCCCGCCGGGGGCGGACATGCCTGCCAAGGCCCGACCAGTTCCAGCTGGCCGGGCCTTTTTTCCGGGAGGTCTGCAGCCAGATCACGCCAAGGTCCACGCTGCAACCTGCGCATTGCCATGGCCAAGCCCTTCAAATCTGCCATGATCGGCCGCTGCAAGCCCTTGTTTTGAAAGCCATCGTCACACGGCAGCGCGCCTCCAGGCCCGCGCGGCGGGCGCTTGCCCCGGCACGATGCCCCAGCATGAGAAAATCGGCGATTCGGCCAAGAACACATTCATCAGAAGAACGGAACACATCATGGAAGCAGAACGCATCAACCTCATCGGCAATACCCTCGAAGATCTGTCGCAGCGTGCGGCAGATCTACGGAGGTATCTTTGACTACGATGCAAAGTACGAACGACTGCGCACGGTAAATGCCTCGCTGGAAGATCCCAGCGTCTGGAACGACCCCAAGAAGGCCCAGGAACTGGGCAAGGAAAAGAAGCTGCTCGACGGCGTCGTGCTGACGCTGCAAAAGCTGACCACCGAGCTGGCCGACAACGCCGAGCTGTTCGAGATGAGCAAGGAAGAAGGCGATGAGACCGGCCTGCTCACCATCGAGGGCGAGACCGCCAAGCTGCAGCCGTTGATCGAGGAGCTGGAGTTCCGCCGCATGTTCGGCAAGGAAGCCGATCCGCTGAACTGCTTCGTGGACATCCAGGCCGGCGCCGGTGGCACCGAAGCCTGCGACTGGGCCGGCATGCTGCTGCGCCAGTACCTGAAGTATGCCGAGCGCAAGGGCTTCAAGGCCACGGTCGAGGAAGAGACGCCGGGCGACATCGCCGGCATCAAGAGCGCGACCATCCACATCGAAGGCGAGTACGCCTACGGCCTGCTGCGCACCGAAACCGGCGTGCACCGCCTGGTGCGCAAGTCGCCCTTCGACAGTTCGGGCGGCCGCCACACCAGCTTTGCCTCGCTGTTCGTCTACCCCGAGATCGACGACTCGATCCAGATCGAGATCAACCCCTCGGACGTGCGCACCGACACCTACCGCGCATCGGGCGCGGGCGGCCAGCACATCAACAAGACCGACTCGGCCGTGCGCCTGACGCACATGCCCACCGGCATCGTCGTGCAATGCCAGGACGGCCGCAGCCAGCACAGCAACCGCGACGTGGCCTGGCAGCGCCTGCGCTCCAAGCTCTATGAGCACGAGATGCAAAAGCGCATGGTGGAGCAGCAAAAGCTGGAGGACACCAAGACCGATGTGGGCTGGGGCCACCAGATCCGCTCGTACGTGCTGGACAACAGCCGCATCAAGGATTTGCGCACCAACGTCGAAATCTCGGCCACCCAGAAGGTGCTGGACGGCGACCTCGACGCTTTCATCGAAGCCTCGCTCAAGCAAGGCCTCTGATTTCAAGCCCCTGGGCGGCACCGGCCGCACAGGGGCTTGAACTCTGTCCCCTGATATTGGCATAGGAAGGAATCTGTATGCTGCAACTGCGTGACGGGCAGGCCCCTGCCACCGCCATCCACCGCGCCGACTACCAGGCTCCTGCCTGGTGGATCGACACCGTGGACCTGACCTTCGATCTCGATCCGGCCAAGACCCGCGTGCTCAACAAGATGCGCGTGCGCCGCAACACCGAGGTGCCGGCGCAGCCGCTGCGCCTGGACGGCGATGAACTGAACCTTGCGCGCGTGCTGGTCAACGGCGGCGGCACCTCGTTCAAGATGGACGGCGACCAGCTCGTGCTGGAGAACCTGCCCGAGGGCGGCGACCCCGTCAATCTGGAAATCTTCACCACCTGCGCGCCCGCCAAGAACACCAAGCTCATGGGCCTGTATGTGAGCCAGGGCACGTTCTTCACCCAGTGCGAGGCCGAGGGTTTCCGCCGCATCACCTATTTCCTGGACCGTCCCGATGTGATGGCCATGTATACCGTGACGCTGCGCGCCGACAAGACCGCGTACCCGGTGCTGCTGTCCAACGGCAACCTGGTCGAGCAAGGCGCGCTGGAAGACGGCCGCCACTTCGCCAAGTGGGCCGATCCGCACAGAAAGCCCAGCTACCTGTTCGCCTTGGTGGCCGGCAATCTGGTTGCGCGCGAGCAAAAGATCAAGAGCCGCGCAGGCCGCGACCACCTGCTGCAGGTCTTCGTGCGCCCCGGCGACCTGGAGAAGACCGAGCACGCCATGAACTCCCTCATGGCCAGCGTGGCCTGGGACGAGGCCCGCTTCGGCCTGTCGCTGGACCTGGACCGCTTCATGATCGTCGCCACCAGCGACTTCAACATGGGCGCCATGGAGAACAAGGGCCTGAACGTCTTCAATACCAAGTACGTTCTGGCCAGCCAGTCCACGGCCACCGACACCGACTACGCCAACATCGAGTCCGTCGTCGGCCACGAGTACTTCCACAACTGGACCGGCAACCGCGTCACCTGCCGCGACTGGTTCCAGCTGTCGCTCAAGGAAGGCCTGACCGTCTTCCGCGACCAGGAATTCAGCATGGACATGGCGGGCAGCCCCTCGGCGCGCGCCGTCAAGCGCATCGAGGACGTGCGCGTGCTGCGCACCGCCCAGTTCCCCGAAGATGCGGGCCCCATGGCCCACCCGGTGCGGCCCGACAGCTACATCGAGATCAACAACTTCTACACCGTCACCATCTACGAAAAGGGTGCCGAGGTCGTGCGCATGCAGCACAACCTGGTGGGCCGCGAAGGCTTTGCCAAGGGCATGAAGCTGTACTTCGAGCGCCATGACGGCCACGCCGTCACCTGCGACGACTTCGCCCAGGCCATGGCCGACGCCAACCCTGGCAGCGAGCTGGCCCAGCGTCTGGACCAGTTCAAGCGCTGGTACAGCCAGGCGGGCACGCCCCAGCTGCACGCCGAAGGCAGCTACGACGCCGCCGCACGCACCTACACGCTGACGCTGAGCCAAAGCTGCGCGCCCACGCCGGGCCAGGCCGAGAAGCTGCCCTTCGTCATCCCCGTGCAGATGGGCCTGCTGGGCCAGGACGGCCGCGCGCTGACCCTGCGCCTGCAGGGCGAGGATCAGGCGGCAGCGGGCGACAGCCGCCTGCTGGTGCTGTCCGAGCCCAGCCACAGCTTCGTCTTCACCGACGTGGACCAGGAGCCCGTGCCCTCGCTGCTGCGCGGCTTCAGCGCCCCCGTGGTGCTGCAGCACAGCGACAGCGATGCCGCCTTGCTGACCCTGCTGGCCCATGACAGCGACGCCTTCAACCGCTGGGAAGCTGGCCAGCGCCTGGGCCTGCGCATCGCGCTGCAGGCCATTGGCGACACCTCCATCACGGCAGACGCCAGCGGCCAGATCACGGCCGCCCTGCTGCCGGCCTCTTTCGTCGAGGCCATGCGCGGCGTGCTGCGCCATCCGCAGCTGGATGCGGCCTTCAAGGAGCTGATGCTGACCCTGCCCGGCGAAAGCTACATCGCCGAGCAACTGGCCGTGGTCGATCCGCAGCGCGTGCACGCCGTGCGTGAAGCCATGCGCCAGCAACTGGCGACCGAGCTGCAGGCCGACTGGCAGCAAGCCTGGCAAGAGCACAGCGACACCGGCGCCTACCGCCCCGACCCCGTCAGCTCCGGCCGCCGTGCGCTGGCAGGCCTGGCCCTGTCCATGCTGTGCCTGGCCGCACGCGCCTCGGGCGACAGCGTCTGGCCCGGCAAGGCGCTGCAGCGCTTCAAGGACGCCGGCAACATGACCGACCGCATGAGCGCCCTGACGGCACTGGTGCAAAGCGGCCACCCGCTGGCCGCCCAGGCCCTGGCGCGCTTCCACAAGCTGTTCCAGCACGATGCATTGGTGCTGGACAAGTGGTTCGCGCTGCAGGGCGGCGCCTGCGACCGTGGCGGCAACGTGCTGCCGGCCGTCAAGCAGCTGATGAAGCACCCAGACTTCCAGATCAAGAACCCCAACCGCGCGCGCAGCCTGATCTTCAGCTACTGCAGCGCCAACCCAGGCGCCTTCCACCGCGCCGACGCGGCGGGCTATGTGTTCTGGAGCGAGCGCGTCATCGAGCTGGACGCCATCAACCCCCAGGTCGCCGCCCGCCTGGCGCGCGCCCTGGACCGCTGGAGCAAGCTGGCCGAGCCCTACCGCACGGCCGCACGCGAGGCTGTCGCCCGCGTGGCGGCCCGCGCTGAACTCAGCAACGACGTGCGTGAGGTAGTCACCCGCGCCCTGGCGGATTGACGAGCCACCCCCTGAGTCGCTTCGCGCCTTCCCCCTTACAGGGGGACGACACCCTCGGTGCGAGGCGGCTCTTCCTCGGTGTCCCTGGCCTGAGCAACGCCGGTTTCATGCTGCGAGCCAGGAATCACTGAAATGCTGTTCATCAGCAGATGCATACTCCACACCGCATCTGCTCCCGGATTTTTAGGAGTTGAACCCATGAAGAAAAACGTCAGCCTGACCCGCTACCTGGTCGAGCAGCAACGCGTGGACGGCCTCATCCCCGGCCAGCTGCGCCTGCTGCTGGAAGTCGTGGCCCGTGCCTGCAAGCGCATCAGCCAATCCGTCAACAAGGGTGCCATCGGCGACGTGCTGGGCACGGCCGGCAGCGAAAACGTGCAGGGCGAAGTCCAGAAGAAGCTGGACATCATCGCCAACGAGGTGCTGATCGAGGCCAACGAATGGGGCGGCCACCTGGCAGCCATGGCCTCCGAGGAAATGGAAGGCATCTACCTGGTGCCCAACCGCTACCCGCACGGCGAATACCTGCTGATGTTCGATCCGCTGGACGGCTCGTCCAACATCGACGTCAACGTCTCCATCGGCACCATCTTCAGCGTGCTCAAGAAGCCCGAAGGCCACCCCGGCGTGACCGAGCAGGACTTCATGCAGCCCGGCACCCAGCAGGTCGCGGCCGGCTACTGCATCTACGGCCCGCAGACCACCCTCGTGCTGACCGTGGGCGACGGCGTATCCATGTTCACGCTGGACCGCGAGCAAGGCTCTTTCGTGCTGGTGCAGGAAAACATCCGCATCCCCGAAGACACCAAGGAATTCGCCATCAACATGTCCAACATGCGCCACTGGGACACCCCCGTCAAGCGCTACGTGGACGAATGCCTGGCCGGCGTGGAAGGCCCGCGCGGCAAGGACTTCAACATGCGCTGGATCGCCTCCATGGTGGCCGACGTGCACCGCATCATGACCCGCGGCGGCATCTTCATGTACCCCTGGGACCGCCGCGAGCCCAACAAGCCCGGCAAGCTGCGCCTGATGTACGAAGCCAACCCCATGTCCTGGCTTGTAGAGCAGGCCGGCGGCGCCGCCACCAACGGCAAGCAGCGCATCCTCGACATCCAGCCCACGCAGCTGCACGAACGTGTGAGCGTCATCCTCGGCTCGAAGAACGAAGTCGAAAAAGTGACGCAGTACCATTCCGAGGCATGAATTTGCCGTTATAATTTTTGTCTGTCGCCGGTGTAGCTCAGTTGGTAGAGCAGCTCATTCGTAATGAGAAGGTCGAGGGTTCGATTCCTTTCTCCGGCACCAAATTCTCGAACAAAAACAACGCCCTAGCCTTTGCAGACTAGGGCGTTGTTTTGCATTTGGATGCAGTGTTTGCCACACTGAATGTGGCAAATTTGTGGCACACGCTATCCCTTGCTTCTCGCCCCTGACGAGTCACTGTGGCTTCTCTGGAGGAGCTCTTCCTCAGGAAGAGCCTCCATGTTCCAGCAGGCCATGAGCTGATCAACAGTTTTTTTCCAAGTCTCAATTGAATGCTGGTCGCTCGGATCGACTTGCCTTTCATTGGCGTGAACCTGCCCTGTGATGATCCACTCGGTAAAGTGACGTCGCTCCTTGCAGACCAGCTCGAGCATCTCAGCGGTTGGGGGAGTCTTGCCAAGGACCACGCTAGCCCAGTCTTCAGCACTGACTTGCCCGTGATAGCGCGTCTCAAGGTACTGAAAAAGTGACGCGCCTCTTGGTGACGTCCACTCCTTGACCACCCAGTTGAATCGGCCCGCCAACGTAGCTTTTTCTTCGTTGCTCGGCGGCTCGGCCAGAAATGGATAGCCTTCATCCCGCGGAGGCTGAATCCCTGTGTTCACCCACATCGCATCTTGCGTGCTAACCGTTTGCACAAACGCAAGCATGTCAGCGGCTGCGTACTGCCGACCCGAACAAAGATCCCTCCACCTCTGGGCTCTTATCTGGCTGTCCTGCTCTAGGCGCGTGAAGCGCCCCCAGCCGTCGTAGTTCTCATCGACCCACGTCCGCAAACGTTCTGTTACAGCGTTGTCTCTGACAGTTTTCGTCATAGGGGTTGCCTTGGGTTAGATTTATGGATAAAGTTTCCACAAATTATGTTTTTTCATCCCTAATTTCAACATAGATCGGGCTTAGTGGCTATGGAACGCCTACTTTCCGTTGAACAACTCGCCGTCGTTCTTCACAAGTCGCCGTCGAGCATACGAAGCGATGCGTCTCGCAAGCCGGCCTCCCTACCCCCGATATGCCGCCTGCCAGGAACGAAGCGCCTGCTGTGGCGGCAACAGGACGTTGATGCTTGGCTTGCGCAGTTCATCGCTAACGGCAACACGCAGATAGAAGGCGTGAGCATCAAGCACATCGACAGCGCTCCAGTGGCTAAGCGCCGAGGTCGACCATCGAAGGTGGTCCAAGTTACTAGAGCGAGGCAGCGCGCCAGTGGCGCTATGCAGCCGCCTGAAGTGCATCACTGAGCGGAGAACCGCGAATGCCAAAGCTTTTTCCCCGCAAAGCGGGTCGGCGGCCCGACAAAGCGGAAGTGCAGCTTGATTTTTGGCCTGTCTTGCGCACCCGCTCCATGGTTGCACTGGCACGTCTGCGCGCCGGTATGCAGCCCCATCCAGCAGCGGCGGCCGCGATGCAGGAGAAGCGTCCCGGTGCCCGCCCGCAGCTCCGCGAGGACGGCCACCGGGGCGCTTCCCGCCGCGTATCCCCCTCGAGTAACACGGGGATGAACAAATGACGAAGGGCTACACGACTGACGAGCGCTTGGTACTGGAAGGGAAGAAGGTCAAGCTCATGTGTGCCCAGCGCGCAGTGGAAGCTAACGCAGGGGTGTTCGTTGATTATTTTCGCTGCACGGTTCAACGCGAAGCCCTTTTCGCAGCGCAGATCCCAAGCAAGGGCGAGCTGATCGTTGATGGCTTACAACTTGATAGCGAGATCGTTCAGGACTTGGCTGTGCATTTCGCCAAGTTGCTGGGCTTTATGCCTGGCGAAGCACGGCCAGGCAGGGACTACTACGAGCACTCGTACACCATCATCAACGAGCACGGTAAGGAAGTGGCCAGTGTCAGCGGTGGTGGTGTCAGCCAGCGCGGCACCTTCTGCTTCACAGTGAAGGGCGAGGGCTGCACCTTTGGGCAAGAGGGCTGGGAGCGGCGCCTGTATGACTTCTTCCTACCCTTGCAAGGCAAGGTGACTCGGATCGACTTAGCCCGCGACTTCTTCAACGGTGAATACGGTTTCGATGCCGCCTACGAGGCCTACGAGAACAACGAATTCTCTTACCGCGGACGCAAACCATCGTTCGATGACGCAGGTAGCAAAAAGGGCTTTGCTTCAACCTTCTATGTCGGGAAGCGCGACAGCGGAAAAATGTTTCGCGGCTACGACAAAGGCCACCAGTTCAAGCTGCTAGACGATCCTTGGTGGCGTGCAGAAGTCGAGTTCCGGTCGCAGAACCGCATTCTCGAACTGGAGATGTTGATTCGTCCGGAGAGATTCTTTGCGGGTGCCTACGGCTTCACCGCTCGAATTCTGGAAAACGTCGAGCCTTTGCACATTCCTACTTTGCAGAAGGTAGCTGAGGCCAGCGTGGAACGCACGGTCCGCTGGTTCGAGCGTACGGTCGCGCCCTCGCTGGTGCACCTCTCCTTGGCCGCTGGCTTTGATTGGCTAATGGACATTGCAGAAGACCAGGCCTACCGCCCCCTGCCCCGATCCCTGCACGGCCTCTCGCCCGAGGCCATGTGCGCAGGCATCCGCAAATCCCTGCATCGCTTTTCTTCAACGCCTCCCGAACCGGCCGGGCTGGCGACTGCTTAACGCCGGATTCAAGGAAACACCATGAAATTCACCTCCCGCATCACCGTGCAAGGCATCAAGGGCAGCAAGGGACAGTTGGAAAGCGGCCAGTCCTACGACAGCACCAAGATCTACGTGCAGACCGCGCTGGACGACAGCAAAGGCATGGGCAAAGGCTTTGCCACTGCCGAATACAACTTCGGCACCAGCGACGAATACCACAAGTACAAGCACCTGCCGTTTCCCATCGACTGCGAAGCCGAACTTGAAATTGTCACCAACGGCAAGACACAAAAGACCCAGATCGTCAGCCTGCGCCCGCTGGAAATGACCAAGCCAGCCAAGGGAGCCTGACATGGACTGCCGCCCTTGCTGGTACGTCCAGTCAATTGATGACGGTGCCTTTCTTGCGCCGGATGGCGAGGGCGGTGTCGTGACCCAGAGCCTGCTGGTGAATGCGGTGCCCTTTGAATCCCGCGAAGCAGCTGTGCATGCCGCTGTCGATCACTTCGATGGCCGTGCCTCGCTGATCCAGCTTTATCAACCGCTGAGCTGCGAAGAGTTTGTGCAGTGAGCCAGGTCTATCTCCTCTATTGCGAAACGCCGCACGGAATCGCGGCAGGCACCGCGCCTAGTCAGTGCCCGGATGCCTATCGCAAAGAGGTGGCGACCGACCTGCAAGCGCTTCAACAGCTCGGCAGTGCCGTTCCTCAACTTAACCCTGCTGATGTAGCTCAGGCGTTCGGCATCGGCTTCGGTGTCGTCGTGCTGTTCTTCCTCGTCGGCCGGGGAGTTGGCGAAGTTTTGCGGCTCATCCGTCACGGATGACGCCCACCGCCGAGCGGGCGGTTCCCGCTCAAACCAACCCTAGAAAGGACTTCATATGAAGAAGCAATTCAACACCAAGACCGCCGTTGCAGCGGCGGTGACGACCGCCCTGGTGCTGGCCAGCGGTACCGCTGCAGCCGAGGGCGCAGGTATCGACCTGACGCCTATCACGGGTGCCTTCAAGGCATCGGATGTGGTAACTGCTGTGCTGGCCGTGGCCGGCGTTCTGGCAGCCATCTACGCGACCATGACGGCAGCCAAGATGGCCCTGCGCTGGATTCGTGGCGGCTAACCGGCCAATCACGCATTGAGTGAACCGGGCGGGCCTGATCACCCCGCTCGTTTGCTTTCAGCGCATGGAGTTTTCGATGACATCGCTTTGGTATCTGTTCGTTTTTGCCTGGGGCATCGTCTGCGCTTGGGCTCTCATCAAGGGGCTGGAATGAAATTCTTCAAATCCTGGCTGATCATAAAGCTCTGCCTCCTGCTGATCATCCCGATCTCTGCGTGGCCCCAAGCGCTTCCAAAACCGCAACCCGAACGCGTCAACCGCGCAGTCTCTGGTGTCTTGCAGGAGTCCATGCGCGCCCGAGGCTTTGCTGCAAATGACCCGCGGTTTGGAAATACGCTTGCTCGTATTTCTCCGCACTTGTCAGCAGTTGCTGGCACCTCCGCTGCAGCAGTAACAGTGGGAACTGTCACTGCCCCAGCCTGGGCAAGCGTAGCGTTGGCAGTGGGGATCGGTGCAGTTATCACCTATGCAGTGAATCTGGGCATTGACGCACTTGTGAACTGGATTTTTGGCGATACCACAATTGATGAATCAGGCGCTGGTCTATCCCCTTCTTCTGTACCAGGAACTATTATCGAGGGAGACGTCTGGTGTACCAATCAAGGTGGGGGCGGTTGCTCCTCTTCTCCAGAAGCGATGGCTCGTCATGCGGCTTCCAAATTGGGTGAAGCGCCTGCATCTGGCACCTATGAGAACGCCAGTCTCTACAAACTTAAAACGGCATCTGGCTTGATTATTTGGGTCAACAAGCAGATTGGCTCCCTCGTCTGTCCCGGCGGGCATTTCTACACGGGGAACGTATGCTTGCCATTAGTGTTCCCTGCGGATCAAGGACGCACAGGCTTGACACCTGGTGAAGCAATTGAAGGCATTCCTGAAAGTGACCTTCATAAGCAGCTCAACCCAGCAATTATTGCAGCCATTGCGAACGAGGCATGGCGGCAAGCTGCCTCGCAGCCTGGCTACGACGGCCTGCCATACCCACAATCAAATCCAATTACTGGCACGGAAGCGGCACCCTGGGCGCAGGCCAATCCACCTTACTGGCCTACCATTGAAGATTTCGTGCGCCCCAATCCTGCGACTCCGGCAAACCCCTATCCATGGGGACTACCGCACAACCCAACCTCCCCGACGCCAACTCCAGTATCTCCTCCCAACACTGGGACAACCAATCCAGCGGAGGGCAATCCACAAGCGAATCTTGGACCCGATCCTGGCATCGGTGCCCCAACGCTGGAGCCCATCCCAACTGCACGGCAAATCGCAAATCCTATTCTTCAACTAGCGCCTGACCTTCGGACATTCCAAGCAAGCGGCAAAGCGGGCGTCTGCCCCAGACCAACCATCGAGCTGTATGGCTCGCATGTGCTAGACGCGCACTGCAAGCTGATTGATGACAACAAAGCCGTATTGCAAATGGCAATGGCGTTCGCATGGGCTGCGCTGGCTTTGTTCATCGTATTGTCGGCATGAGGAGGTGAACAATGTTTGGCATTCTTCTCTCTGCCTTCAACTCCGTCCTGGCTTGGGTATTCCGCTCGCTGCTGGTTAAGTTTGCGTTGTTCTTCGCGCTGTACTTCATCACCAGCGAATTCGTTGGCTTTATCGGCGTCTTGCTGCCCAATGCCAGCTCCATCACTGGCACGCTGTCAGGCATCACGGCGGGCACATGGTTCTTTCTCGATGCGTTCCAGCTCCCCATGGGCATCTCTGCCCTGGTGTCGGCCTACGCCACGCGCTTCATCATTCGCCGCATGCCGGTGATCGGATAAGCCATGCCCATCAACACCTACACAGGCCTGATGGGCTCGGGCAAATCCTATGAATGCGTTTCTTCGGTGATCGTGCCCGCTGTCAAGGCGGGCCGCCGCGTGGTCACCAACGTGGATGGAATAGACAGCGATGCCATCAGGGCCTACTGTCATGACAAGTTCGGCATCACCATGGATCGGCTTGGTGAAGTGGTGCATTGCACCAATGATGATGTGCCTAAAGTCAGCTTCTTGCCGCACGGCCAAGACGTGGAAACCTTCTGCAAGCCCGGCGACATCATTTGCATTGACGAGGCTTGGCGCTTTTGGGGTACGGATTGCAAGCTGTTGCCCGAGCACAAGGTGTTCTTCCGTGAGCATCGGCATTTCGTGCACCCCGACACCAAGGTTTCTTGTGACCTCGTGCTGATGGTACAGGACATTACCGACTTGCACCGCACATTGCGCGTAGTGGTCGAGGTCACCTTTCGCACTACCAAGATCAAGACCCTGGGTTGGCAAAAAACCTACCGCGTCGAGATGTGGGAAGGCTACAAGCTCACAATCAAGGGGCGCGTCTC
The DNA here is from genome assembly GCF_020523835.1 of Delftia sp. Lp-1. Lineage (NCBI taxonomy): Bacteria > Pseudomonadati > Pseudomonadota > Betaproteobacteria > Burkholderiales > Comamonadaceae > Delftia > Delftia sp. Lp-1. The sequence goes on from NZ_JAJALJ010000001.1 coordinate 3,073,846, forward strand.
GGTCGAGAACAAGCGCTATGACCCGGAGATCTTCCCGCTATACAGCAGCTACACGGGCGGTACTGGCAAAGAGCTGCAAGTGGACAGCCGCCAGAACGTGCTGCGCAGCCCTAAGCTGTGGCTCATTGCGGTGGGCGTGGTGGTGATGTTCAGCGGGGGCTTGTACACCATCCTGAGCTTCTTCAATGGCTCTCGTGCCAAGGCCAGCGATGCGAATATCAAGAGCCCATCAACCGCCTCCATCCCTGCTCCAAACGCCCCAACTGGCGTGGCAGTGGCACGCAATAGCATCTCCAACACATGGCGCTTGGTGGGCACGTTCCAGGCCCAGGGCAAACAGTTCGTCGTCGTCGAAAACCAAGAAGGTCGCATGCGACTGGAACACCCATCAGCCTTCGTGCAAGCCGGAGCCGCAATGGTTGGAGAGGTCGATGGTCAACGCACCACCATCTGGAGTGGTCCACAGCCTACGACAGGAGGCAAGCCATGAAACGCATGCGTTCATATGTCGCAATCGCGGGCCTGACGTCTGCCATGATGATGACGGCTCACGCGGCCAACCTCTCAGCCAGCTTTGACCTGCAATCCGCCAACGTTGCCCAGGTGCTGCAGCTCCTCTATGGTGAGGCACTGAGCACACCCTATGTGCTCGACCCGGAGGTCCTGGGCGATACGCGTATGGTGTCCTTTCGCTACAAGCATGGTCAAGGTGACCTGCAAGCCTTTCTTGATAGCTTTCTGGAAAGCCTGGGCTATGTGGTGGAGCGCAAAGGTGGCGTGGACTTTGTACGCAAGCGCAAGGTTGAAGAAACAGCGCCACCCGAGACCCGCATACACGTGTATCGACCACAGTATCGGGATGTAGCTTATCTGGCCCGTGTGCTGGCACCGCTGTTCAAAGGCTCGTTCTCGGTGAATCGCAGCATTCGAGCCTCAAACCAGTCGATGCCTGACGGACACGTGCCCACCGGCTCCGCTGCGGCGATGATTGATCAGGACGCTGACGTACTATTGTTTTCTGGTCTACAGCCAGAGATAGAGAAGCTGCAAGAGCTGCTGCCCCAAGTCGATGTGGCCACGGGCGAGGTACTGGTGCGAGGCGTAGTCTACGAAGTCAATCGCACCGATAAAACTGGGTCGGCTTTTGGGCTACTGGCGAACCTCCTTGGCGGCAAGCTCAACCTTGGGCTTGGTTCAGCTGCGAGCAACCTGGGCAACTTCATCCAACTCAAGAACACTGCGCTTGACGCCGTGTACTCCATGCTGGAAACAGATAGCCGCTTTAAGGTGATTTCTTCGCCTTCGCTGCGTATCCAGTCCGGCGCGCGCGGTGTGTTCTCAGTCGGCCAAGAAGTGCCCGTGTTGGGCGCGCTGTCGTTCCCTCAAGGGGCCGGCCAAGCTGTGCAGTCGGTCGAATACCGCAGCTCAGGCGTGATCTTCGACATTCGGCCAACGGTACGGGATGCGGTGATTGATCTGGCTATCAACCAACAGCTATCTGATTTCATCAAAACGACCACCGGGGTGAACAACAGCCCGACCCTGACCAAGCGTGAGCTCAAGACGACCGTTGGTCTGCAAGATGGCGATGTGATCGTGTTGGGCGGCCTGGCCGAAAACAAGACCTCCAGCACCCACGATGGCCTGGCCTTTCTGCCTAGCTTTCTACACACCCGCGGACACGAAGAATCGGGAGCAGAGATCCTCTTGGTGCTCCAAGTCATAAAGTTGCAAGGCCACACCGACGCGGAAGGGAAAAGCTTGGCTGAGCAGCTATCTGACTCATGAGGCTTGATGACCAGCCGCTCAGTCAAGCTCACTTGGAGTCTATCTTCTTACCTTCTGCAGCCTTTAAGACATGCTCGGGAATTGCAAATTCCGTCCCTAGTTCGGCCTCAGTTTGGATAACACGTGGGGGGTTCGCTGGAGTGAAGTAAGTGGGAAAAACAAACTTGCTAGCGTGCGCCTTCGCTGTCTCTGCAACCCCTTCCGCGACGGCCTCGCTCATAATTTTATTCATGCGACCACTCAGCATCATGCTCTGAAAGGCCTTGGTAGTTTTATTTTTCATCCTCGAGCTCCAAAGTGACTTTTCTGACCGTTATAGGGTGACAGCGGAGAGTAAGACGTTCTGCAGCTGTAATTGCTTATCGTTCCTGCCGATCCTCCTGCATACTAAGGAGCATGAGGAATCGAAGGCAGACGTGCTAGCAGTGCTAGCCGTTGAGAGGCTAAAGTCTAGTACTTCAAGTGTCAACATCCGCAAAGGATAGGAGGCAGACACGTGGCAACCGACAACAGAGCGACATCCCGTGCCTCCAATCATCTGTGCTGCGCAAGTTCCGCAGGCACCACCGACAGCGATTGAGCGGAGGTGACCAGCGCTTGCTGCGACGCTAGCTGGCTGCCCGTCGTTTTTGACTCATTGTTCCACCCAACGAGTGAAATTTCGCCCGCAATCTGCGATACTGGCACAACTTGACAAGTATGACATTTCATTACCTGCGTTTCACACATTCATAAAATAAGGATCAACAAATGGTTAAAAGAGTTATTTTAGATGCAATGATTCCTAGAGAAGATTTTGCAATAACTGAAGAAACATTTGACCTAGATCTTTTCAGAGACTTCCCCATTAGCAATCTTAATACCGACAGCTCAATTCTTCGCCTACTTCGGAAACCAGATTTTCAAAGAGAAACAAATCAATGGAGTCCTGATCAAATAGCCACATTCATTGCGAGTTTTCTGGACAATGAAGTCATTCCTTCTCTAATTCTTTGGAAATCCCCAAAATATGTATTTGTGATTGATGGCGGCCATCGATTAAGCGCCTTGAGAGCATGGATGGAAGATGATTATGGTGACAACGCCATATCTGCATCCTTCTTTAAAACCGGGATTTCAAATGACCAAAAGACTATTGCCCGGCGCACTCGTCAGCTTGTAGAAGAGAAGGTAGGTAAATTCTCATACCTAAAAGGCCTGGTTGGTCAGGACAGAGCCATTGATCCAAAGGGCGTGACTAGGGCTTCGAGAATGGTAACTAGAGCGCTAAACCTTCAATGGATCCAAGGCAATGCAGATGCAGCAGAAACCTCTTTCTTTAAAATTAATTCACAAGGCACCCCTCTTGATGAAACAGAAGAGTTGCTCATAAAGAACCGAAAAAAACCTATTTCAATCGCTGCAAGAGCAATTTTACGGGCTGGAACTGGCCACAAATATTGGTCCTCATTTACACCAGAAATACAGGAAAAAATTGTTGCAATGGCCGAGAGTTTCAATGAGCTACTCTTTAAGCCAGAAGCATCTAGCCCAATAAGGACGCTGGACGTTCCGATTGGAGGGGCAGTGTCTCCAGTAGATGCCCTCGCTCTTTTAATTGAATTTCTCTTGATAACTAGTGGAAATCCCAAAAACCCAATCTCGATAAAGGATTTCCCCGATGATCAAGATGGGCAAGCAACCATCAAGATTTTGCAGCGCTCAGCCACGGTTTTGGCACGCATCACCGGCAACTCTCCTGGTAGCTTAGGACTACATCCCGCTATATATTTCTATAACGAAAAAGGAAAATACAACAGATTTCTTTTCCTTGGCGTATGCCACTTAATAAGTGAGAAATTGGCAGACAATGATCAGCTTTTCTTCAAGAAATTTACAAACTCAAGGAAACACATAGAAGACTATTTGTTGAAAAATAAATCAATAATAGGTTTAGCCTTACAGAACATGAGCAAATCCAGTCGAATTAAGCGAATGGCGATGCTTTTTAAGATGATGATAGATAAAGGAGAAGGCATATTCGAAATGAAGTTCGACGATGTTCTACGCACCCTGGGACTAACCGGAAAAATCCTCGAAGTTACCGGCTCAAGTCAACATCCCGTCTCATTCAATGACGATACAAAATCAGCAATCTTCATTGAAACCGCATTAACAAGCGCGCTTAAATGCCCCATTTGCGAGGGTTACATTATTCCTGGAAAATCTGTCTCATACGATCACATCGAACGTGTTAAAGATGGAGGGAGAGGTTCAGTTGCCAACGGGCAGATGACACATCCATACTGCAACACAGGGATGAAAAATTAAATAAAACCATAATTAACATCGATTAAAGAATAGACTAGAAATTAACATTCTTTCAAAAATGCAATATTTAATTTAACTTCGACATGGTTATTTTAATTTGAATTTATATAAATATTATGCCAATTTTATACTAGTCGCTTCGCTAAATCTTCCGACTTAAGATGATAATAAAGCACTAGTATCCGCGGCTGTAGTTACCCTTCGTTAGCTAATGCATGAAAAATATCCATACCAATCGATTTTTCGCCTCATGTCGAAGATCATGAAAACTCAATAAACTAGAAGGTACTCTTCCTCCTATATGCCTTGATCCTGGCAATTGACCATATACAAAATATGCGCCCATCTCACTGCTATCAAATGCTCTTGTGACCGCTTCAGTCCGAATAGAAAAAAACCATGCCTCTCTCGGCATCACGGTATTCTCGCAGGTTACGAAGAGAATTGACCGCATTGGTGATAGCAGCACCTCCCTGTAGCTGCAGCTCTTCGTTGCTGGCAAATGCATAACACGCTGCGAAAAATCAAATTGGTGCACTCTAAGGTGCCGCCCGCTTTGCTAAGGAAAGCTGAGGCGACAACTATCCTGACATAGAGCGTTTCTTACTTACTTACTTTCTTTCTTTCTTCATTTCTTACCGCTGTTTCTTTCTTTCGTCATTTTTTATTTTTAATTTATAAATCAGCAGCGTCAAATGCTAAGCAAGCCTTTTTGCCAGATTCTCCGCTTTCGGATGGTAGTAGCGCATTAACATTCTTGGATCTTTGTGTCCAGTTATTCTTGTTAATTCATGCATTGGGAATATTTCCGCCAATCTAGAGGTTGCCTCATGTCGAAGGTCGTGAAAATGTAGATCGACTAGAAATCGCTCATCCGGTGTTGTTTCCTGCTCCTTGCAGCCTTTTACATATTGAATTCGGGCACGTTTCACAGCTCTGTCAAATGCTCTCGTAACTGCATCTGCGCGAAGATTGCAAACTCGCCCTTTCATAGCTTCACTGCGTTCTTGCAGTATGCGAAGTACCTCGACTGCCTTGGACGACAGAGGAACGTCTCTGGGGCTGCCGTTCTTGGTTGCAGGCAGGTGCGCAACACGCCGCACCAAATCCACATACTCCCAACACAAGCTTACGATTTCACTACGCCGCATGGCCGTCTCTACCGCCAGGACAATGATCGTCGGTAGCAGGGCTGAGTTGCTAGCTGCGATCACGCAGTCCAGTTCCTCGCTGGGTGTTGAACGCTGTGCGTTTGTCTTATTCACCTCTCCTGCCAAGGTCGTAATGCGACGTGTCCGAGCATTGCTGACGCTGGGCTTGCGCACGGCCGATACCGGATTGGCCAAGCTTTCCATGCCCCACTCCTTGCGTGTCACGCTGAACACATGCGACAGCACGGCCATATGGCGAACGACGGAGGCCGGGGCATAGTGCTGGAGCCATTCATCACGCAGCGCCGCAATGTCCACACCTCGAATCGAGGCCAGGGGACGCAAGGCCAGCGGCAATGCAATCAGCATCCTGATCGTGGATGCCTCGCGGGTGGCGCTTTTCTTTGCAGGGACAATTTCAGCCAGGTAGCGCTCGAGTGCTTCGTGCAGCGAGGTGGATTCGGCCTCGCTGCGGCTCAGCCACACCCCGCGCGACATTTCCGATTCGATCATGTTGGCCCAGGCTTCCGCCTCGGCTTTGGTGTTGAAGGTTTTGCTTTGTGCCGGATAGCCCCGGCGTCGGATCTGTGCTTCCCATTGGTAGGGACACGCTTACGAATTGTTGCCATACCTCAACTTTCAAGAAAGGTGTGGCATTATTGTGGCATCAATCACATAATGAATTTTAAATCATTGATTTTATTGAAGTTGATTTTGCATTCGTAATGAGAAGGTCGAGGGTTCGATTCCTTTCTCCGGCACCAAAAACATAGCATCCATGCGGGTTCCGCAAGGATTCTGGGGGGAAATTGGGGAAACTCAATTTCCCTTTTTGTTTTGCAGCTGCCAAAGCATACCTGAGCCTCGGCAGCTCAAGCCCCCTGTTCAGCCGATGGCGCTTGCAGCTGGCTCGCCCGCAGCGGCGCTTCTTCCTCAGGCCTCTCCGTACCCTCACCAGCACACCAAGTGCCTTCAACTTGCTCGGATTTCAGATCCGACCAAGACAGTTCGGGCTGCGCCCCCCTACCCGCCGAACTGCGAATGCAGGCTCACTAGCCGCTGCGCCAGCGTCTCGGCGTCGTGGCGCATGGCATAGAGCGACGTGGTGCCGATGGAGACATGGCCGTACCAGATGTGGAATCCCTCTAGTCGCAGCAAGTTGCCAACGGAGCAACCATCTCGGATTGCACCGGAGAGAGTTGCCGCCTGGAACTCGAAGAGCTCGACATTTCCATGCAAGATCCGGTCCGTATAGCAACCGGAAACCTGCATATCTATGTGCAGCGTGTAGATCATGGCTTGACGGCCTTGCATAAGCTCCTGATACCGGACGCGGAGTGATCTTTATCTTCCCACTCAGTCTTTTAACAAAAAATATGCGCAGCAAATCTTGACGAGATGCGGTACGGCAATTTCAATAGAAATCCGCTACGGTGTGATAAATTTTGCAGCAACGACAGAAATCGCAACTCCAAAGGAAAAAGCTAAGATATTAAAAGATTCTGTTATTTTTTTCTTCATAACAATACAGTATGTCCAGAATATAATCATGAAAAATGAGAAGCAAATTAATTGTATTGCAATGAATAGCAGAATCTCATAAATATTTAATTCCATGCTCTCACCATTTTCAACAATATTACCAAGCCTAATTTATAGCTGATTTCTGCACGAGAAAAAACTTGATTAATTACCACGCGATTGGATAGCAAGCACCAAATTAACCACCTGCCTTTAATGCGCGCAACTGCTCAAGAGGCAACAGAGCTTCTTCGTCTGGGTTTTCTGCCCCGCTCTTCAACGCACCCGTCATGGGCAACTTAATCAATGAATCTGCTTGGGACGGAGTGCAATGCAGCCAAGCATCCCAGTCTTGGCGCTCCAGAACTATCACACACCTCTTTTCTCTGCCAGGCCTATGCATGAGAGAGAGAATTGGGTGCGCGCTGGCATCTTGTGTAATCACCGTATAGTTCGGCACCTTTTCTCCGCTCCCCGGATCTATCCATTCACTATACAGCCCCGCCAACATTGCAGGCTTTCCATCGGAACGTCGGAACATCCAGTTAATACTACGTCCAGATAACCCAGAGTAATTCTCGATCCAGCTGCTCACTGGAATAAGACACCTTCGACCCGCATGCCAAGACGGGCCAAAGATGTAATCATTGCTCAACGTTTCTCTGAACGCTTTTTCCGTTGACATAGGGGAACCATCCAAATTTAAAGGACGCCTGCTTAGCGACGTCGTTGGAATCAACCCCCATTGCCCAACTTCTAAGCATTCACATGCTTTAATATATGGACCGCATGCCAATGGAACTATATATACACCCCACCCCTTTTTAGGGGCAGGTCCTTGCAGCGGATAGAGTTCGTCAATATCAGAAATATCGGGAGAGCTATATCTATTACCCATGCCGAGAGCCTCTTGAATAGCTATACAGGACTTCACAGAGCGGAATTCGCAAGCTTACGAAACAAGCATTCGCTTGGAAACAAACCCATCCTGTTTTGCTTAAGCAAAATGCTCAATTTTGCGTTATCGATAGGCAATTCTCATCATGCCCTACAGCTATCGAAAAGTAACATCTCATGCCAAAAATTAACATTTTTTTATAAAGTCATCCTGCGTTGCAGATCCAACTTCGGCACTGCAAGAGCTGTCACCCCAAAACTGACCTGCAATTAACACAAAAATCCATGTTGCATCCATTTCTCACAACAACTACAGGGAATTTAGATGTAGGTATTAACCCTTAAAAATCATTTACCGAGACGCTTTTTCGTTAATCGTTGCTGGATTGTTTGAACCTGCTCTCGGCCTCTTACATACCGCTAGCTAGTAGTGGGCAAAGGCTAAGTGCACCAAAATCCTCTTGACAAACTTTCACAAAAACCCTTATTGATAATAAGAATGATTTCCATCACGCTCCCCTTCTTCATAAATACCCTCTATGGACGATCAACATGCGTTTTGGAATACCGACACTAAAAGAATTGGCCTTTCTGGTGATTTTTTCTTGGGTCACGAGCAGCCAGGCGGCGACATTTTCAACCTTCATCGACGACCAAGACGGTTTCCTGTCTGCCATTGGTTCAGGGACATTCGCTACCCATGAGGATTTCAGCTCCTCTGTAAACCTGAAGCCCATAGGAAGCGCAGGAAATCCGGATATTTGGAATGGCTTCACTGTAGAAGCTTACGGCCCCAATACAAGCACTGCTTGGTCTCCTTCAAAATATTGTCAAGCCTTAAATTCGGGATCAGGAGCAGGAGACTTCTCGAAAGAATGTCTATTTTGGAACTCCGGAGCACCAGCAGTTCCCGGAATATATGCTGCAGTTAATATAGACAACGGCATCTCCTTCAAACTAGCCAACTCAGCAATTGCCGCTTTCAGCTTCGATTTTGTCGACTGGAACGATTTGTTTGAGAGATCTAATCTTCAAATTTTTGCAAGCGATGGCACTAGCGCAATAGTTTCTGATGCCACAAACGTTTTTGATTCCCCACCTCAGAAATTCGGAGTGACTTTGTCTCCTTCTGATATTGCGGCTGGTCTCTTCATAAAAGAGATTCGCTGGGTGGGCCTTGATTCAACGGGTGAAGTTGTCGGCTTCTACAACTTCCAGACTTACACCAATCCAAAAATCCAGAACAATCTGCCGATCGCCAATCCGGACAAATACTCTATACCTAACTCGCCCACCATACTAAATATTTTGGCGAACGATACTGACGCAGATTCGGATACTTTGCAAATCACCAGCATTAATGGAAATCCAATTACTCGCGGTACTCCATCAAACATTTTGATAACAGGCGGAAGCATCGGAGTCTCGGCAGTAGGAGAAATCACTTTTTCCCCCTCTGGCAATACTACAGATCCTATCTCATTTCAGTATGAGATTTCTGATAGCCGAGGTGGAACAGCGACTGGCAATGTTACCCTTACAAACATAGCTCCTCCTAAACCGACAATCACTGCAGTACCAACTATTGGTGAACTTGGATTAGTCGCTTTGTCTTCGATAATCGCCTTTTTTTCATTGTTACTCCGACGCAAAGCCAAATAAATCAAGAGGGCCGCTGCCGATAAGATTCTCTAAAGTTGTCAGTTCCTCTACTGTACTGACTTCTGCGTTGGGACTACACGCGTCATCAGGGTTCACACGGAGGCGGTAAGCGCGGCCAGCAGCCGCACCTCGTACTCCTCGCGGCGGTCGATCTCGGCCAGGGCGGCGCGCAGCAGCTCCAAGGGATTGGCATCGTCGGCCAGGGCCTCGGTCGGCATGGCGGGCCGGCCCGGGATCGGCTCGCGGCACTCCACAGGCACTGGCGCCTTGACGGCCTGGACCTCGACCCCCAGGCACGGAACCGCAGCCAGCCAGCGCCAGCACGCCAAGCAGCAGAACGACGCGCATCGTGGCTTGGTCCTCCCCTTCAGCCAGTCCGCGTCCAAGGCCTGCAGGCTCTCGCAGTCGTCGCCGACAGCGTGTAGTCGGCGCCAGTTCACCCGTCTCGGGGTCGATTCACTCGCTGTAGAGGCCTGCCAACGCGGCAGGCGCGCCTGTCCCGTCCCTATTCGCGAACGGACAGTCAATTTCTGCCAGACCCAGAGTCAATAGCCATGCAATCCCTGCGCCTAATATTTACTGGCCGCCCACGCGAATGCGCCGGAAGGAATGACTTTCCGGCATGTCTGCGGTCGGCCTGGGAATCTCCCGCTCCTTACCTACCATTTCAAAAGGGCACTATGTCTCAACTGCCACAAGCCACTCCTTGCGCCACGCAGGTCATTAATATGTACGCGGATGACTCCAATGGAGAGACGCTGTACAACACATGGCCTGCAAGGAAATACGAAGGGAAATGGCTTCAAGTCACGCTGCTGGACCAGGCCAAGCGAGATGCCGGCTACGTGCCCAATTGCAGAATCAATGCCAGCATCGATGTCTATCGCAGCACGGCGCTGAACAAGTGCTTCGTCCTCGTGAACATGGATGGCAGCCACGCTGCCGCATCGAAGAATGGCAAGATGTTCACCGATAAGTATGTGAGCACCCTTTCGCTGCACGAGGACACCAGGGTGAAGGGGCTGTTCCTGCGCGAGGTCCAGGTGGAAATCGATGTCGAAGGCATTTCGCGCAGCGAGTACGAAAAGGCGCTCCAAGGCAAGCCGGGCAAGGGCGTTCGGTTCGACATATGCAAGGACACCCCGGGGTCTACGCTCGAGGACGGCACCGTCAGCAGCTCCATTGCGTACAACATCAATCCGGGCGTGGATCCTTCGGGGCCGTCGCTCAGCGGCGGCGTCAGCATCACCAGCAGCTTTTCCAAGACCATCAAGGATATTTCCATCAACAATCTCAGCGATGGAAAATTCGTGAGGCATGTCTATCGGTTGACCAAGACGGACTCCGCGGTTTTCAACAAGGATGACGATCTTGTGGACAAGGGGCCGGATGCCATGGCAAGAGGTTTTCCGATCCGCGACTTCTCATCGGTGGCCTCCGCCAACTGGGACATCCTGTCGCAGGCGCTTTTCGTATGCGATACGAGCGATATTTTCCAGATCGGCGTCGGGTTGAGGATTACAAGCAAGTCCGGCCTGATCATTTCGCACACCAATCTGTTTGATGCCGATTGCAAGGTCTATGACTTCGATTTTGGTGCATACCAGGGCGTCAGTGTGCGCCTTTCCCAGGACACAGAACTGGATGCGGGCGTGCGCAAGTGAAGGAAAACGTCAGCGGAATTCTGGAAATCGTCTACCCAAGCTGACATCGATCCGAGGTGATCGGACAGCTATTTTTCGAGATGGCCGCGGCCGAAGGCGCGCAGATCGAAGCTGCGAAAAAGCCGGATGACTCAGGGCTCAAGGCAAGGGACCTGAGCGCCGCTCAAAAGTGCACTGCGGAGCTGCTTGAGCACCTGCAGCGCAAGCACTCCCTGGAGTGAGCCTGCGCCGAAGCGTCATCGCGCGGCCGCCGGTCGCGTCTGCCATCAGCGCACCACCCCGGGCCACGCATCCCGCATCAGCCGCTCGGCCTGAATCAAGGCATGGCTGGCATCGTAGGAACCCTCGCAAGCCCAGCCCCTGCCTCGGGCCTCGTAAGCAATGCGAGCCAGCTCTCCCGCTCGCTCGTCAGCGCGGCGCTGCAACTCGGCAAGCAGATCGAGGGCGCTGGTGTCTGGCGCGCACTGTCCGGCAGCGACGCGAGCATTGGCAGCCGCACGGTGGGCGGTGATGTAGCTGCCGGCCTGCATCGTCTGCACGCGGCGGGTGTCCAGCACGGGCAGCGTACTCTTCAATGTCTGGAGCTTGGACATAAGGATGCCGCCTGCCTATGGCCGCCAGTTAAGATGCATCTTTAAACATACTGGGATAAATTTTTGAACAATGAACGTATGGATGTGCTCGCCGGTGAACTGAGCGCGCTGGCCACTGTCGTGGTGCGGCTGATTGAGACCATCACACCTGAGCAAGCGGCCCACGCTCATGAGGCGCTTCTGATTGACCGAGACGCCATCCGCATCGGAACTTCTACCGGTGGCCCAGAGTTGGAGCTCGCGACAACCGAACGCGCTCTTGACAACTACCTTTCCCTGCTCATCGACGTAGCAGAGAGCTGAGCGATTCGGCGGCGAGTGCCGTTGCACACTCGCAAGCCTCGCATCCCCCATGCCATCCATGCTTTGCATAGATGCTTCTGGTGGCGGCGGAAACAAAAAAAGCCACCCGAAGGTGGCGCAACCACTGTGCGAACATGTGTACTCCCCCGGTCTGGGATGAGTCACTTAATGTTCTCTATAGACTGGTCCGATGACCGAGCCATTCGACCACGCCGATACAAACGCCATCCGGCTGCGGCTACGCAGCTACGAGGAGCGTTGCACGCTACTGTTGCGCGCAATCGGCGACAACAAAACGGTCACCGCACGGGTCGAGCAGATCAGGGACCAATACATCGCGCTCAAAAGAGATCTCAAGGCCGATGCCGCTGCCACGCGTCGCGCCGGGAAGGACCCAGCTTGCGCAGTTGCTGCATTTTTTTCCCCTGCAGTTAATGAGGCAGCTCTGCACCTGAAGCCAACCTCCGGCTCTCATCCGATAGCGGGAAATTGGTTGTCTGCGGTGTATGACGCGCGGGTTGATATCTGCCACTACCTCGCGCAGCTTGACCGCAACTGACCCCGCAGTGTCAGCGGGGTCACTGCAAAAAAACCTACCAAGGCAAGCCAGGGTAGGTAACTGCTGGACGGATCCAGCAGGGGAGGGATACGAAGCGTATCAAGAAGAATTTATGGCAGGTAGGACGCCTTCAGGCCTCACGCGCTACTGTCGCCATACCCGCTGCCTCTCCGGCTCCAGCGCCTATCAAGCCTCCAAGGGCGCCGCCAACAAAAATGCCTGCAGGGCCAGCAGCTACGGCGCCGACTCCCGCCCCCACCACTGCGCCAACCATCATGAAGCCGGCCACCATGGTTGACTTTGATTCCCGGGCTGACTCCTCTTTGGTCATCCGAATCTGCGCCGAGGGATCAGGATCTTGCGAAGGCACACCATGCCCCTGAACGGCCTGCTCAGCAAGATCCGGGTCAACGGGCCGTCCCAGCAGGTACTTAAGCGAAATCGATGAAGTCATGGCGCTCTCCTCAGAGATGAGGAAGATAGAAGCACCTCGCCTCACCTTCGTTGTACTCCCTGCTGCTCACTCGCACCTGTGGTCCAGACAGCCGGCGCGGCGTAAGGGAAGGCGCTCTCCCGCCTTCGCAACATCCATTCGCTCTGTACCCGGAAAAACAAAGCCCGCGGGCATTGCCAGCGGGCTAGTGATCTTTAGGGGCGTGTTACCCCATCGCTTCAATGTCTTGCCAGACTCACCGCCTGGGCTGCAACCACCTTCAGGCCCTTCATCAGCTTCAGCGCGGCGATGGTGCTGCAGCGGGCGCGGTCCACATGCTCGCCAATGTGCTCGGAGATCAGCATGCCCTCGGCTTCGTGCGGCACTTCACGGGTGCCAAAGCCCTTGCAGGTCTCGCAGATCGCCATCTTGCCCAGCTTGACGCCGCCACAGCCTGGGCACTTGCGGTCGCACCACCACAGCAGCACGTCGGTCAGCTTGGCGCGGGCATTCTTGATGCCCTGCGCCAGCACCCAGGGCATGAAGCCGGCGTGCGTGTCCACCAGGCGGCCGTAGGTCACCCCCCTTCACGTCGATCTGTATTCGGTAGGTACCGGAGGCAGTTTCTTGGGCTTTACCATGGGGGAGAAGTGGGGGAAATTGGGGGCAAACGTTGTGCAAACATGTATTTCCGCTGCACATGCCACTCTTTGGAAAAATCATAATTTTTTGATTTGCATGACTTTATTCGACATGCACACATACAAACACAGCTATTCGGTTCCTTTCTCCGGCACCAAACAAGAAGCCCCAGATTCGCAAGAGTCTGGGGCTTTTTCGTTGGGCACTCTGAGTGCATTCCGGCAACAATGATCAGGTGCGGATAGGCTGAGCTACCAGACGCACGCCAAGAGCGCCACAGACGCGACGGATGGTGTCAAACCGAGGCTGGCTGCCCGGCCGCAGTGCCTTGTACAAAGCCTCCCGGGTCAGACCGCTGGCACTGGCTATCTCGCTCATGCCGCGCGTGCGTGCGATCACGCCAAGGGCATGGGCCAGTTCGGAGGGGTCATCTTCTTCCAGCACCAAGGACAGATAGGCAGCCACGTCCTCATCGGTTTTCAGGTGCTCGGCCATGTCAAAGGTGGGAAGGTCAGCAATCTTGGTCATGGTCAGTTCTCCAGGGTCTTGGACAGGGCAATTGCAGCCGCAATGTCCACCTGCTGGGTTGCCTTGTCGCCACCACCCAACATAACTACCAGCACATCGCCGCGCTGCACGTAGTACATGCGCCAGCCAGGACCGAAGTCCTCGCGCAGCTCATGCACCCCGTCACCCACCGGCTTGCTATCGCCAAACAGGCCGCGCTGTACTTTGTCCAGACGCTTGGCCAGGCGGATACGCGTCACCGTGTCCCGAAGGCCAAACAGCCATGCATCAAACTCAACGGTGCGCTTGACGACAAACTGACTCATTGTAATCGTTCGTTAACACAAGAAGCTAACGGCCAAACCACCCCGGTGGTCAGAATTTCTGCAGCTGGGCATGTGTCTTGTGCCATCAGGCCAGCACGACAAGTTGCCAATCCGCAGCGGGCTGCCACTGCACTTCTTCGCTTCCTGATATAGCCACCTCGGGCAGGGGCCCAGGCATGCAAAGCGCCAGGCACACGGCCTGTGCATCGCAATCCCGGCCTTGCCACAGGCGGCCGTGGGCCAGGGGCTGCCGGGCCGTGTCGAGCGCAGCGGAGGCCGGTGCCCACGCAAGCTGCCGCATCCGGACAAAGTCCAGGCCCTGGCCCAGGCTCTTGAAATAGGCCTCCTTCAGGCTCCACAGCTGCACCAGGCTGTGCTGCAGGCGGGCTCCGTCCTGCGCCTGAAGCCATGCGCGTTCGGGCGGGGAGCACACCATCTCGGCCATGCCATGCACGTCGCGCTGGCGGCGCTCTGCCCGCCGCTCAATGTCCACGCCCACCGGGCCTTGTGCGGCGGCGCAGGCCAGCCAGCCGGCGCTGTGCGAGAGGCTCAAACGGGACTGCACTCCAAAAATGCCACCCTCCCCACCTTGCTCCACGTGGGGTGCAGCATTGCGGGGCGCTGCCAGCCGCCAGGTCGATGCGGCATCGTGCCCGCCGGCCAGCAGCAGGCGCATGGCATAGCGGCAGGCGATGAATTCGCGCTGGCGCGCCTCGCGCATGCCGGCATGGCGCTCCCGCTCCGAGTCCGTCAGCCAGCCCGCAGCCAGCGACTGCGCATTTGCCCACAAGGGCGCCTGCGCACCCACCAGCAAGGCGCAGGCGGCCGGCGCGCTCAAATCACCGGCCTACGCGGGCATAGGTGCCCTTGAAGGTGACGCCGGCCATCACATTGCCTGCACGGCATTCGAAATTGACTGGATCCCGGGTGGATTGCTTCTTGTTGAAGCTGTGCAGGTCCACCACGGCGTTGGCGCCCTTTTGCTTGGCCTTGGCCTCAAAGGCCATCAGGGCAGACAGCGCTGCCCAGTTGCAGGCCGTGGCATCGTCCTTGCCCACGCCGTTGGTTTTCTTGTTGGACACGTCATCGCCCAGCTTTTCGGAGATGGCAGGCGTGCTGGCACCGGACAGGTGAAAGCTCACGCTGCCGTCGAGCTTGCCCTGCTCCAGGCCGAGCTTCACCACGTCGGCCAGCGGCAGCATCACTGCTTCGTTGCGGGCATGTACCGCCGTTGCGGCCACCAGCGCCATGGCTGCCAAGATCATCTTTCTCATGGAAACTCCCTCTCTGTAAAAAAGCCTGGAACAGGGACAGCGATGGATTACGGGGTACTGATTTTCTTCATCAGATTCCGGACCCAGCGGTTGTAGTTGGGATGGATCTCCCGCTTGCCATCGCCTTCCGAGTAATTCAGATTCACGCTGTGCAGATAGCTGATCCGGTAGGTATCTGTGTTGTAGTGGACCGCGATGTTGACCTGGTGCTTGCCTTGCTTGTCGTAGTGCAGCTCGAGGCGGCCCGGCTCGTCGCCGACCACCATCCAGCCCAGCGACTTTGCCGCCACCACGATGCGATCGTGCAACTGCTGCGTCGTGGTCTCGGGCGAGGCGGTCCACATGACCGCCGGGGGTTCATAGATGTCCGTGCTTCGCGCCACCGCGCTGCCTGCGGCCAGGGCAAGGACCAGGACAATGGCGGCGGTTCTCGTCTGTTTCATTTCACTGGCTCCTGTTGCTTCCAACGTCGAAAAATCAATGAGGTGTTGATGCCGCCAAAGGCAAAGTTGTTGCTCATGACGATATCGGTGTGCAAGGCACGCGGCTCGCCCATGACGTAGTCCAGATCGGCGCAGCGCGGATCGGGTTGCTGCAGATTGGCGTTGGCTGCAAACCAGCCTTCACGCATCATCTCGATGCTCATCCAGGCTTCCAGCGCGCCGCAGGCGCCCAGCGTGTGGCCCATGTAACCCTTGAGGCTGCTGATGGGCACCTGGCTGCCGAGCACTTCGCGGGTGGCCTGCGATTCGGCAATGTCCCCCTGGTCTGTGGCCGTGCCGTGGGCGTTGACGTAGCCGACCTCCGAGGGCTCGATCCCCGCGTCTTCGAGCGCCATGCGCATGGCCTGGGCCATGGTGGCGGCGTTGGGCTGCGTCACATGGGTGCCATCGGAGTTGCTGGCGAAGCCGATCAACTCGGCCCGGATGCATGCGCCCCGGGCCAGTGCATGCTCCAGCTCTTCGAGCACGAAGGTACAGGCTCCTTCGCCCAGCACCAGGCCGTCGCGCCGGGCGTCGAATGGACGTGGCGTGCACTCGGGGCTGTCGTTCTTGACGCTGGTCGCAAACAGGGTGTCGAACACCGCCGCCTGCGTGGCATCCAGCTCCTCGGCCCCGCCGGCCAACATGGCAAGCTGCTTGCCGCTCTGAATGGCCTCGAAGGCATAGCCCAGGCCCTGGCTGCCCGAGGTGCAGGCGCTGGACGTCGTGATGACGCGGCCCGTGGTTCCGAAGAACACGCCGATGTTCACCGCCGCCGTGTGCGACATCATCTTGATGTAGGTGTTGGCGTTGATGCCCTCGGTGCTCTTGTCGGCCATCATGCGGCCGAAGTCGCCGATGGCCGAGGGCGTCCCCGCAGAAGACCCATAGGACACGCCCATGTGCCCGCTTTTGACGAAGGCATTGCCCAGCAGGCCGGCATCGGCCAGCGCCAGCTCGCTGGCGCGCGTGGCCATCAGGGCAACGCGGCCCATGCTGCGCATGGTCTTGCGGTTGTAGTGCGCCGGCAGATCGAAGGATGGCACGGTGCTGCCCAGCCGGGTGCTCAGGCCCTCATAGGCAGCCCATTCCTCCATCACCCGGATGGCCGTTCGCCCGGTGCGCAGTCGCTCCCGCACCGCAGACCAGTCGTGGCCCAGGGGACTCAAGGCGCCCACGCCCGTGACGACCACACGCCGTTTGCTTGCTGCGCTCATCCCACCATCCCTCCATTGACGGAGATGACCTGGCGCGTGATGTACGAGGCCTCGCCGCCCATGAGGAAGGCGACCGCACCAGCCACCTCGTCCACCGTGCCCATGCGGCGCATGGGAATCAGCGCCAAGGCATGTTCGAGCACTTCCTCGCTGACCATTTCCGTGTCGATCAGGCCGGGCGCCACGCAATTGACCGTGATCTCGCGCTTGGCCAGCTCCACGGCCAGGGACTTGGTCGCAGCGATCACCCCGGCCTTGGCCGCGCTGTAGTTGGTCTGCCCCCGGTTGCCCATCAGGGCGGAGACCGAGGCAAGCGTCACGATGCGTCCCGGCTTGCGGCGGCGCACCATGGGCATGACCACCGGGTGCAGCACGTTGTAGAACGCATCCAGGTTGGTATGCACCACGGCATCCCACTCCTCGCCCGTCATGGCAGGGAAGGCATTGTCCCGGGCGATGCCGGCATTGCAGACCACGCCGTAGTAGGCGCCGTGCTGTTCCATGTCGGCCTCAAGCGCCTGAGCGCAGGCAGAGCGGTCTGCCACATCGAACTGCAGCACGCGGGCCTGGCGGCCCAGCGCGGCAATGTCGGCCACAGTCTGCAGGGCCTGCTCGCGGCCGCTGCGGCAATGGACCACGATGTCGAAACCATCGCGCGCCAGGCGCAGGGCGATGGCCCGGCCTATGCCCCGGCTCGACCCTGTCACCAGCACCGTGGCTGGTTGGGCGATTGCACTCATGCTTGTCCAACTCCTTCTTGCTCCAGCGCCTGTATGAATGCGCTGCCATTGTCTGGTTCGTAAACGGATATGCGGGCCTGGGCGAGCACGCTGTCCTCGCCCTGGGGCTGGATGCGGCAATCGAACATGCCCAGGCCATTGGTACCCACCAGTTCGCAGAGCACGCTCACGCGCAGCACGCTGCCCGGGGAAAAATGTGCACGGGCCGCCTGGTACTTGCGCGTGCCAAGCAAAAAACCCAGCTTGACGGGTCGCCCGGCCTGCACCGCCTGCCAGCCAGCCCAGGCGGCCACGGTCTGGGCCATGTACTCCAGCCCCACCCAGGCAGGCATGCCGGCGTCCTGCAGAAACAGGCCATCACGCGGCACGGTGACCTGCGCATGGGCGCTGTCGGCGGATGCATCGAGCAGGCAGTCCAGCAGCAGCATCACGCCGCGATGGGGCACGTAGTTTTCAATCGGTAGAAATGCGTTCATCTCGATGGCTCCTCAGGCAGCGGCCAGCAGCAGGGCGCAGTTGCTGCCGCCAAAGGCAAAGGAATTGCTGAGCACGGCCCGGGGCGCACGCCCCAGCGCCATACCCGGGCGGACCACGGCCAGGGCGGGCAGTTCGGGCGCCTGCTCGCCATCCCACCAGTGCGCAGGAAGCCGGCCCTGCGGGTTGTCGTGCAGCAGGTGCCAGGCCATGGCCGCTTCCAGCGCCCCGGCCGCCGCCAGGGTGTGGCCGGTCAGCGGCTTGGTGGAGCTCACGGGCGTTGCTTCGCCAAACACGCTGTGTATGGCCAGGCTTTCCATGGCGTCGTTGTGCACCGTGGCCGTGCCGTGCAGGTTGATGTAGTCCACGTCACCGGGCCGCATGGCCGCACGCCGCAGCGCCTGCTCCATGGCCTGGATGGCGCCCTGGCCGGATGGGTCGGGGGCCGACATGTGGTGGGCATCCTGGGTCTCGCCCCAACCGGCCAGGCGCACGGGACCCGGTTCACGCGTCAGCAGGAAGAACGCCGCACCCTCGCCCAGGTTGATGCCGCTGCGCCGGGCAGACAGCGGGTTGCAGCGCTTGTCCGACACGGCCTGCAGCGCGCTGAAACCGGCCACGGTGAAGGCGCACAGCGCATCCACCCCGCCGGCCAGCACGGCATCGACCAGGCCGGCCTGCAGCCAGCGCGCGGCCGATGCCAACGCCTTGGCCCCGGAGGAGCAGGCGGTGGAGAGGGTGTGCGCCGGCCCCTGGATGCCCAAGTGCTGGGCCAGAAACTCCGACACATTACCCATTTCCTGCAAGGCGTAGTCAAAGTCCTGCGGGAACCGGCCCTGTGCCTGCCAATGGGCGGCGGCGGCTTCGCCCTCCTGCACGCCGGCCGTGCTGGTGCCCACCACCACGCCCACACGCGCCGGGCCCCAGCGCGACAGGGCCTGCTCCACCGGGCCGCGCACACCCTGGGCGGTGTGCCATGCCAGGGCGTTGTTGCGCGATCGCTGCGGCGGCGGTGCCCAGTCCAGCGTGGGAAGCACCACGTGGGGCGGCAGGCAGCCCATCGGCAGGCGCCGGCCCGGGCTGTAGCGGTCGCTGCACTGCAGGCTGTCGGGGGCCTGGGTGGCGAACAATGCGGCGCGCAGGCTGGCCGCATCGGCGCCCAGGGCGCTGGTGGCTGAAAGGGTTTGCACAAACACGGCCTGTGCCGTCGGGGTGATCAAGGTCATGCGCCCTCCCCTGCATTGGCACAGGGACGCATGCCGCCGGGCGAGGCAACGCGCAGTTGCCAGGCGCCTGCGGCATACACGATCTCGAACCCGTCGCTGCCGGCAGGCCGGATCTCGACGCGCGTCTGCCCTTGGTGAGACAGGCGTCTGGCCGATCCGCTGGGTGTTCCGACCTCTTGCAGCATCCAGGACGCGGGCAAGTCCCGCGCAATGGCGTCCACCGGCCACAGCGCCAGTTGCATGTCTCCGAGCACCTGCGCCGGCGCCAGTTGCGCCGGCCACCAGCGTGACGGCTCGGCCTGCAGTTGCTGCCCATCCCAGACGATTACGCCCACGCGCTGCCCCAGGTGGACCAGCGCCAGGCGCACCGTCTGCGCATCGACCTCCAGCAGCGCGTCCAGTTCCTGCGCGGGTTGGCCAGGCGCCTGTACCACCAGATGCTGCTGCAGCGCCAGCTCGCAGCCCAGCGCAGCCGGCGGCAATGCCAGCCGCGGCGGCGTGGCATCGCCCTGCGGTGCACGCGCCGCAGGTTCGGTGGAGCAGCCTGCCAGCGTGCTGGCCGTGATGATGGCAGCGCACGCCGCAAACAAAGCTGGCGCACGCCGGCGCGCAAAGGCCGGGAAAAGACGCAGCCGCCTCATGCCATCACCCCCTGCGCAGGCTGGCAAAGCTGGCTTAGCACGTTCAAGCGGCGCTCTGGCTCGGCCACATAGGGGTTGCGTCCATCCCAAGCGTAGCCGGCGAGTATGGACGAGATCATGCGGCGGATGTCCGGCGCATGCGACGGGTGGAAGATCACATCCTGGAAGCTGCCGTCGTACCAGCCCTGCACGAACGCACGAAAGGTATCGACACCTGCCTGCAGCGGCTGGGCATAGTCCTGTTGCCAGTCCACCGCCTCGCCCTGCCAGCTGCGGGCGATGCAGTCGGCGGCCAGACTGGCCGACTTCAGGGCAATGGTCACGCCGCTGGAGAACACCGGGTCCAGAAACTCGCCCGCATTGCCCAGCAAGGCATAGCCCGGGCCCCACAGCGCCGTCACATTGGCCGAGTAGCCCGTGAGCGAACGACCCGGCGTGTCCCACCGGGCATTTCGCAGCACATGCGCGAGGCTGGGCGTCTCGGCAATGATGGCGCGCAGGCGCTCGACCTCGGAGCCCGCATAGCGCTCCAGGAATTCGGGCGTGGCGACAACGCCCTGCGAGCAGCGGCCATTGGAAAATGGAATGGTCCAGAACCACACATGCCGGTGCTCGGGATGTACGGAAATCAGGATCTTGTCGCGGTCCATGTCCTGTGCCGCGATGCGATCCTCGACATGCGTGAACAGGGCCGCGCGCACGGGAAAACCGGAGGGCCGCTCCAGCCCCAGCATGCGCGGCAAGATGCGCGCAAAGCCGCTGGCATCCAGCAGATGGCGGGCCTGCACCACATATTCCTCGCCTTGCGGCGTGCGGGCCGTGACCTGCGGCTGGGCGCCTGCCACGTCCACGCCGGTCACCGTATGGCGATAGCGGATCTCGGCGCCCGCCTTCTGGGCGGCATCGGCAAGCACCTTGTCGAAATGGGCGCGCTGCACCTGGTACGTCGTACCCCATCCGCAGGAGAACTTGTCACGGAAGTCGAAGGCCGTGCGCAGATCGCCCCGGGCGAAGGCCGCGCCGTTCTTGTGCTGGAAGCCCGCCTCCACCACGTCCTGCAGCATGCCGGCCTGCTCGATGTAGGCCATGCTTTGCGGCAGCAGGCTCTCGCCAATGGAAAGCGCGGGAACTCTTCCTTCTCCAGGATGAGCACCTGGCGCCCCTGTCGGCGCAGCAGGCCCGCCGCCACGGCGCCGGAGGGACCGGCGCCAATGATCAGGATTTCAGTCTGTTCGGTACGTTGCATGTACGGTGCCTTTTTCAGAGAGGGGTGCCGGCAGGCGCCTGCGGCGGCGCGCGAAACAGCGGCGCCAGCACCAGCACCAGCGGCAGGCCCAGCATCAGCGTGACGCCAAAGGCCCGCAAGGCCGGCGTATGGGACAGGCCCAGCAGGCCGAACGACAGCCAGGTGCTGGCCGCGCCGATCACCACGGCCAGCCAGGCGTGGGGATCGTCCTCGTGCTCCTGCAGGAAGATGCCGTAGTCGATGCCCACGCCCAGCAACAGCATCAGCGCCAGCACGTTGAAAAGCTGCCAGGGCTGGCCCCAGACGGACAGAACCACCGCCACCGCCAGGCTGGCCAGCACGGTGGGCAGCCAGGCTCGCCAGGCCTTGCGGCCAAAGCGCAGCCACAGAGCGGCCAGCACCAGGCCGTGGCCCAGCACCAGCAGTTGCGTCATCGACAGGCGGTAGCGCTGCAGCAGGCCGGAGATCTCGGCTGGCTTGTCCACCCAGACCACGCCCTCCAGCCCCTGCGCTGCCTGCGCCAGCCCCGGCAGTGCGGCCTGACCGGCCACGCCGCGCAGCATGAGCATGCTGCGCCAACGGCCATCGCGCTCGCCCAGCCACAGGGGGCCGGCCGCCGCGGAGATGGACTGCTCCAGCCAGGCCTGCACGGTCAGGGGCTGCACCGGTGCGGCGGCAGGCGCACTGAAAGACTCACCCAATTGGGCATTGATCCCTTGCAGCACCTGGTCCTCGACACGGCGCACCAGGGCCAGATCCTCGCTCTGGCGACGGGCGGAAGGCACCCAGTCGGACACAGCCGTGTAACCGGCAAGCTGACCATGCTGCACCAGCACATCAAGCCGCTGCTTGAGCAGCTCCTCGCGCTGCAGCAGCTCCTGGTCGCTGGCCCCGTCGAGCAGGTAGAACTGGGCCGGACTGGGCAGGCCCAGCATGTCACCCACCTGGCGCTGCTGGGCAACCAGGGCAGGCGCGCCGTTTTGCAGCTGGCGCACATCGTCCTGGATGTTCAGGCGCCCGCCCCACGCCAGCCAGGCCGCCATGGCGGCGCACAGCACCACCGAACCCGGCAGCGCTGCGCGCCAGCGCGGCCAGGCCATCAGGCTCAGGCCTATGCGCCGTGCAGCGGGGCTGGCGGGCATGTGGCCCCGGTCCAGCCAGGGAAACCAGCAGACCACGGTCAACATGGCGGCGGCCAGTCCCACCACGGAGAAAACGGCCATCTGCCGCAGTCCCGGGAAAGCCGCGACGCCCAATGCCAGGTAGGCAATCACGCTGGTGCCCAGCGCCAGCCACAGTGCCGGCAGCAGGGAACGCATCAGCGCATGCGGCGTGCGCCTTGGGGCGCCCTGCCGGGCAGCAAAGTAGTGAATGCCATAGTCCTCGGCCACACCCACCAGGCTGGCGCCGAACACCAGGGTCAGCAAATGCACCTGGCCGAAAAGGGCCGCCGTCACGCTCAGCGCCACCGCCGTGCCGATCAGCAGGGACAGGCCCACCAGGGCCATCGGGCGCACGGCGCGAAATGCCAGCCACGCCAGCAGCAGGACAGCGGCAAGGGAGCCCCAGCCGATGGTGTTGATCTCGCCATGCGCCTGCGTGGCCGCTGCCTCGGCATGCAGCGGTACGCCGGCCATCAGCAGTTGCGCATCGGGCCACTGCCGGCGCACATCGGCCAGGGCCTGCTGCAGCGCGTCCTGCAGCACGGGTTCGCCCGACAGGCGAAACGCCGAACCCGACAGCGCGTACTGCAGCAGCACCCACTGCTGTCCCTGCCCGGCAACCCACAGCTCGCCGTCGCGCGGACGCGCATGGCTTTGCGCAGCGCGCGCCGTCCACCAGGGAGTCCACAGGCCTAGGGGATCACGAATCCAGTCGGTCAACCGCGCCTGCAGACCGGGCTGGTACAGGTCCCGCAGGACCTGCTGCACCAGGACCTCGCCCGGCGTGTGCTGCAGCCGGTCGCGCTGCTGCGGCGTGAGCAGGGACTGGCGCCAGGGCTGGTAGAAATCCAGGGCCGCCTGCATGGAAACCTGCTGCGCCAGCGCCTGCTCGCGCAGCGGCACGGCCGCCTGACGTGAAAGGCTTTGCCGCAACTGCTGTGCGGCCTGTCGGCTGCCGGCCCAGTCGGGCGTACCCAGCAGCACGGTGACCTGGCGCGACAACTGGTCGGCCAGCTGCTGCGTGGCGCGCGTCACCTCGGGCGCCTGTTCATTGACCGGCAGCAGTGCCAGCACATCGGTGTCCATGCGCTGGCCATGCCAGAAATGCCATTGGTGCACGGCCACCACCAGAACGGCCAGCAGCCAGGCCAATGCGGCTGCACGCCACAGAAGGCCGGGACGGTCCTGGCTGCCGGTGTCGTGCGCGGGGGATGGACAAGTGCTCATGGCGCGGGCTCAGTCAAACAGTGCGGCATCCTGCGCACGCAGCGCCTGCTCGGCAACGGGGTTCGCCATCTGGATCTGGCTGCGGTCGCCGCGCGCCTCCTGCAATTGCACGGACTGCACAAACTGCTGGCCGCTCAGGTCCACCGCCTGCAGCCACTGGGCCAGCACGGGGTCGCGCGGCACCAGGTGGAGCCTCCAGCCTGCACCCTGCACCTGGCCGCTGACCTCGAAGTAGTGGGTGAGCTGCGCCAGGTCCGCCGACACCACGGCAAACAGCATGGCATTGATGGTGCGCAGCACGGGCTCGTCCTGCGCGCGCATCTGCACGGCCGTGCTGCCATCGGCGCCGCGCGACAGCAGGCTGTCGGGCCTGACGATCAGCGTCGAGGCAAAGGGCTGGCGCACCTGCCAGGCGATGCCCTTGCCACGTGCCACGACGAAGTCGCCCGAGGATTTGAGCGGCTGCCTGAAGCCCTGCACGGTCTTGAGCTGCGTGAACTGACCACGCACCACAGGCGCGCTCTGCACGCGCTCACGCACCTGGGCCAACAGAGCCTGCTGTGACACTTGGGAGGCCTGGGCGGTCTGGGAACCGTCGCCAACGCCGGAGACACCGGCAGTAGGCGCGGCCTGCAAGGCAGCCGGAAGAGACAAGGTGCAGGCCAGGGCGCAGGCCATGCCCCATGCAGCCAGGCGCGTCCCTCGGGCAGTCATGGCTGCACCCCCAGCCGTTCCCACAGCACGGGAGGGCAGACAAAGCACATCTCGCGCGTGCGCATGTCCACGGCCACCTGGGTGGTGTGGGCCGTGTTCACTTTCTCGCCCGTGGCGGCATCGCTGATCAGGTAGTCGATGCGCAGGCGGTTTTCCCACTCGGTGATGGTGGCCTTGATCCGGAGCTTTTGTCCGAACAGCGCAGGGCGCACGTATTTGAGACGCATGTCCACTACGGGCCAGCCGTAGCCGGAGTCGCGCATGCGGGGATAGTCGTAGTCGAAGTGGGCCAGCAAGGCGCTGCGAGCCAGTTCGAGATAGCGCACGTAGTGGCCGTGGTAGACGATTTCCATCACGTCGATGTCGTAGAACGCCGGCGTGACTTCGATCTCGTAGCTCAGCCGCTCGCGCGAGGCGATTTCCTGGTCAGTGGCCATGAAGGCTCCGCGTGAAGGGCAAATTACCCATGGTTGAGAGGATGCGTGGGTGCAGGTGCAGGCATGCCCTGCTCCCAGAACGGGAAGAAGTTGAACCAGTCATAAGGCGCCTTGCACAGCAGGCGTTCAAGCTGCTGGGCGTAAAGCCGGGCATAGCCGGCCAGCGCCTGCGCGCGCCGCGCACGCGGCAGTTCAACCTGGGCGGCAAGCGGCACGAACTCGACGACATAGCCCCGCCCCTCATGCACGCAGCCCATGAAATACAGCGGGCACTTGAGCAGGCCAGACAGGATGTAGGGCCCGCAGGGGAAGGCGGCCTCATGGCCCAGAAACAGGGCCTGCGTGGTCTTGCTCTCATGCACCGGAACGCGGTCACCGGCAATGGCGATGAACTCCCCGCGCGCCACGCGGTCGGCCAGTGCCATGGCGGTGGCCATGTTGAAGTCCAAGACCTGCAGCAACTGCACCCCGCTGTCCGGCGCCATGCGGCGCAGCAGGCGGTTGAAGCGCTCGGCATGCCGGGTATGCACCAGGATGGTCAGTTGCAGGCCAGGGCATTGCCGGGCCAGGGTCTGGCACAGCTCGACGCAGCCCATGTGCGCGGTCACCAGCACGGCACCCTGCCCGCGGGCCATCAGGTCCAGCAAGGGCTGTTGCCCCTCCAAACGCACGTGCTCGGTGCGGTAGCTGTTCGTTACGGCAAGCAGCTTGTCCAGGATCACCTGGGCAAAGACACCAAAGTGCCGCAGGCCGTGCACCCAGCCCGGCCCGCGCGGCCACAGGCCATGTGCCTGTTGCAGGCGCTGCAGGTACTGCAGGGAAGCGCGCCGCGCCACCGGGCGCGTGAGCCAGTAGTAGCCGACGACTGGATACAGGCACAGCAAAAAGGGCCAGCGGCCCAGCCAGCGGTGAAGCTGGTAGAGCAGCCACATGCCGCCCACGCAGGTGCTTTCACCGATCTGCGCCCAGTGGTGCGGGCTGCGTGTGGAAGGCCCGCTCATGACGCCCCCCGCGTTCGCAGTCGGCGCGCCAACAGTTGCGGGCTGCGCAGCAGCATGCCGCCGAACAGGCGCGCGTGCATGCCGGAGATCCGAAGGTTGTCGCTCCAGACCCTGAAGTGCGACAGCCCATCGGCGGGATAGGTCACGGGCGTGGGCAAGGTCACGAAGGCCACGCCGCGCCAGTGCAGGTGCACCAGCACTTCGGTGTCGAATTCCATGCGCCGGCCCATGCGGGCGCGGTCCAGCACCGCCACCGTGGTCTTCAGCGGATACACGCGGTAGCCGCACATGGAATCGCGAATGTCCAACGACAAGGTGTTGATCCACACCCACACATGGGTGAGGTACCGGCCATAAAGACGCGCCTTGGGCACGCTGGCGTCATAGGCGGGTGCCCCGCAGACCATGCTCCCCGGGTGGGCACGAGCCAGCGCCAGGAAGGCGGGAATGTCACTGACGGCGTGCTGGCCATCGGCATCGATCTGCAGCGCATGCGTGCAGCCCTGGGCCAGCGCGGCGCGCAGGCCGGCCATCACGGCGGCACCCTTGCCCTGGTTGCTTGCCAGGCGCAGCACCTGGACCTGCCCTGCGTGCTGCGCTGCCAGCGCATCCAGCACGGCGGCGCAGCGCGGCTCCGAGCCGTCGTCCACCAGCAGGCACGGCAGGCCGGCGTGCAGGCAGCCCCGGACCATCACGCCCACCGTGTCGGGGTGGTTGTAGACGGGGATCAGGGCCGTGGGACGAAAGTCCGGCGCCCTCATGGCCTGCGCTCCAGCAGGCGGCCACTGGCATGCACGCCCCGCGCGGAACTCAATTCGAACTGCAGGCTGCCTTTCTCGGGCTGCCACTGCAGCTGCATCTGCACCGTATCGCCGGGCAGGATGGGCTGCTGGAATTTGAGCAGTTGCGCGTCGGCAAATCCGTGCTCCAGACCGAAGGCCTGGGTCGCCAGGCTCACCACCCAATGAAGTTGCGCCACGCCGGGCACCAGGGATGCCTCGGGAAAATGCCCTTCCAGCACGCGCAGCCGGGGCTGCACCAGCAGTTGCGCCGTAGCGCGCTGCGCGCTGCGCTCCTGCCATGCCGGCAAGGGAATCACGGGATTGAACAAGGTCAGCAGGCTGTGATGCGTAGTCTTTCCCTGCGCATTCATGGGCATGCGCTCCACATAACGCCAGTGGCGTGGCAAGGCCACGCGGTCCACGCAGGGTTGCAGCAGCGAGCGCAGCGCCTGACCCATGCCGCGGCGGCCCTGCTGCTGCAACGCCTGCCAGCCCGCTTCGCACAGCTCCACCACCATGCCCACGCGCTGCGGCGCGCCGCCAGCGATGCCGCTGGCGCCGGGCGGCTGCTCCAGCACCACGGCCCTGGCCTGCCGGACTCCACCATGGGTTTCCAGAACACGCTCCATGGCGGTCAGAGACACCCTTTTTTCGGCAATCTTCACAATGCGGTCTGCACGCCCCTGCAGCACGAAGCCCAGGCCGTCGGTGCCGGGCAAGGCACGGTCGGCCGTCTCCCACCAAAGCTGCGCATCAGGCAGATGGCGCGAGCGCACGGCAAGAAGCCCGCTGTCCGACAGGCGCAGCTCCACGCCAGGCAGGGCCTGCCAGGATTCGCCGTGTTCTGCGCGGCGGCGCCAGGCGATACCGCCCGTTTCAGAGCTGCCGAAGACTTCGGTGGGCGAATGGCCCAGCAGTTGCAGCGTGTGCTGCGCGGCGCTCTCGGCCAGTGGGCCGCCGGAGGAAAACACGCCGCCCAGCCGCTCCATCGCCTGCGACCAGTCCAGGTGCGTCGGCAAGCGGCCGAGCATGGCGGGGCTCGATACCAGCAGGCTGCGCGGCGCCTGCTGCAGTGGCTGCACCAGATCCTCGGGATAGTGCGCCAGATGCGTGCCCATGGCGCGGCCAGCCGCCAGCGGCCACAGAATGCGAAACAGCAGGCCGTAGATGTGATGGTGCGCCACGGTGGAGAGCACCTGCACGTGCGGCCCCCGCGCCATGCCGACACCGAACACGGCCTGCAGGGCCTGCACTTCGGCATCCAGCTGCGACAGCCGCTTTTCAATGCGCTCGGGCACCCCCGTGGAGCCGGAAGTGAACAGCACGACGCGCGCCTTGTGCATGTCCAGGGGCTGCAGTACCACGCCGTCCGCGCCAGCGGCATCAGGCACCAGGGCCTGGGGCAACTCGCCCGCGCAGGCCGCCACCTGGGGCAGCAGCGCCGACAGCGTGTGCGCATGCAGGTCACTGGCCAGCACCGGCGTCTTGCCCGCGTGCCAGGCGCCCCATAGCGCAGCGGCAAAGGTCAGCGGATTGCCGCAGTACAAGGCCACTTCCGTCCCCTGCACACGCTGGAAGGCCGCGCACCACGCCCGAACAGCATCGACCCATTGCGCATGCGTGAACGCCGCATCCTGCGGCCTTGCAACCACATGCCTTGCGTCCCTGGACTGCGGCAGTGCCACCTGCGCCAATGCCACCCATGCCAGTGCCAGACCTTGTTCGCTCTTTGTGGCCGTCATCCTTGCCTCACACATGTCCATGGCGCCTGCGCACACGCTGGCGCACCAGCCACTCCACCGCCATCAGCAGCCCCATGGCCCCATAGGCGATCAAACCGTTGTACAAGGCCCAGGCCTCGTCGCTGCCATACAGGGCCGTACAGGCCGCCACCGCGCCATTGCAGACAAAGAAGACGCACCACACGGCCGTCACCCGGGCGGTGTAGCGCACGGCTGGCGCAGGCAGATCAGGCTGCCGCAGCCGGGCCAGGCGCTCCACC
This sequence comes from Delftia sp. Lp-1, assembly GCF_020523835.1. Classification (NCBI taxonomy): domain Bacteria; kingdom Pseudomonadati; phylum Pseudomonadota; class Betaproteobacteria; order Burkholderiales; family Comamonadaceae; genus Delftia; species Delftia sp. Lp-1. The sequence goes on from NZ_JAJALJ010000001.1 coordinate 3,102,828, forward strand.
ACCGACGGCGGAAACCACAGGCTCCAGCCAAAGCCGGCCAGCAGCACGGCATTGACCAGCACCGGATAGAACTTGAGCGCCAGGCCATCGCCCTGCCACCACGAGACGGCAGACAGCGCCGCCGCCCCCGCAGCGACCACCCACCAAAATCCTTCGCGGCTGCTGCAGGCACGCGCCAGCGCCAGCACCACCAATGCGGCAGCAATCCAGTGCGCAGCCACACGTCCCAGCGCGGCATAGACGGCCAGCGGATAGAGCACCGTGGCCAGCAGCACAAGGCCTGTCGCGGTTTTGCGCATGGCAGGCGTGTTCCTCAGGAGACGGCGCTGTCTTCTTGCATCAGCTGATGCAGCGCATCCACCACGTCCTGGATGGTGCGCACCGACTTGAAGGCCTCGGCATTGAGCCGCCTGCCGACCAGAGGCTTCAGTTGGACGATCAGATCCACGGCATCAATGCTGTCGATGTCCAGGTCGTCATGGAGCCGGGCTTCGGGCGTGATGCGCTCCGCCTCGATATCGAAGGTTTCCGTCAGGATTTCGACGATGCGTTCGTAGATGGTTTCTTTGTTCATGAAAATGTCTTTGCTGCGGTCTGCGCGTAGGGCCGCACTCAGTGCGTGCGCTGGGCCGCCACGAAGGCAGCAAGCGCCTGAACGCTGCGGAAATGCTGGCGCGTCTGTTCCGAGTCCCCGGACAGGCTCACGCCGAAACGCTTTTGCAGCGCCAGGCCCAGCTCCAGCGCATCGATGGAGTCCAGCCCCAGGCCCTCGACAAACAGGGGCTCGCCCGCATCGATCTGCTGTGGCGTGATGTCCTCCAGCGCCAGGGACTCGATGATGAGTTCTTTGATTTCTTGTTCAAGCTCAGGCACGGGACGGTTCCTTGAATAGTTGTGTGGACAGGTGGTCCGTGACATGTCGGGCCGCCACGGAGTCGCTGGCCGCCCCTTGGCAAAAGGCCTCGATACCGATGTCGTCACGGACTTCGATGAAAAAGTGGGGCTTGCGCGGCGGCACCTGCCACCACGGCGCGCCCTTGGTCAGCATGGGCACGCTGCAGTGGATATGCACCGGCGTGATATCGACGCAGCCCTTCACCGCCACATGGGCTGCGCCGCGCTGCAGCCGGACCTGCCCATGCAGCGGTGTGCGCGTGCCTTCGGGAAAGATGATCAGGTTGTTGCCTGATGCCAGCGAGCGCAGGCAGTCCTGTAGCAGGCCCTCGCCACGGCTGTTGGCAATGAAGCCGGCCGCCCGGATGGGGCCGCGCGTGAAAGGGTTGCCCGCCAGCGCCGCCTTGACGATGCAATCGGCATGGCGAACGAAGGAGATCAGGAACACCACGTCGATCAGCGACGGGTGGTTGGCAAGAATCAGCAGGCCGCGCCGCTGCAGACGTTCACGGCCGCGCACTTCATAGGACAGCACGCCGACGCCCGTCATCAGGGCCACGAACCAGCGCAGGCTGTGATGGATCACCGACTGGGCCGCCAGCTGGCGCGACTGCGGCTGGCGGATGGCCAGCAGCAAGGCCGGATAGACAACGCAGCGCACCACCAGCCCACCCAGGCCGAACACGGCAAAGCACAGGCCGGTGGCCGCCAGGCGCCACTGGCGATTGAGCCACTCAGCCATGAGCGCGCTCCCATCGCCATCCGCCTGCACCACGGCGCTGTGCCGGGCGCTGCGGGCCTGCCAGGGATGCCTGCCCGTCGTGCAACAGAAACTGCAACACCTGCAACCCGTGCGGTAAATGCTGCAAATGCGGCGCGCGGGCCGGCTCCGGCTGCGCGGCGTCCATCCCGGGCTGCCTGCTCAACAGGAACCCGGACTCTCCGGGTGCTGCCCATTGCAGCAAGACCGCCCAGGCGAATACCACCTGGGGCTCTGTATGGAAGCCGTCATACGGAGCAGGCAGTGGCGCGTCGTAACAGACCAGCATGACTTGCGGCGCGCCTTCGTGCAGCAGACCCAATGCTTCCACCATGCCCGCCTCCGGCGCGCAATCGGTGGATGCCACGCACAGTGCATTGGCACGCATGCCTCGCAAAATGGAATGCTGGGCACCAATGCCGTTATGCACCGCCAAGCCGAATGCCGTGGGAGACACCGCCTCTCCCAGCGCCTGCGCCTGCAGCAGGGCAAGCGACTTTTCAGCATCGCCATAGCGCGAGGCCCAGACCACGGGCAGGTCAGCCAATGCAGCCTGCGCCGCAACGGTATCGGCGGGAACAACGGCACATCTGGCCAATGGGCCGAGGCGCCTGCGGGCGATTGGGGGGATATGGGCAAGATCCGGGCGGACCTCGCCCTGTGGCAAGATGGGCTGCCTTGCCCACTGCCGCCACTGGACAGGTTCCTGCAGTCCGGGCGCAAGCGCAGACCACGCCCGAATCGCAAAAACGCGGCGCACGAAAATCTCCCCCCGATGCCTATGTTTGAATGTCACGCCCAGTAGCTACTGGCCGCTGGCTTTAAAAAAACGATGCATTGTAGCTATCGAGGGTAAAAAAATTCTTGTATCTGTTATTTAAATTTGTTACTTGATGCATATTGACAACAGTGACGTCGCCATGATATCCACCAACGGCTGATCGGTGCTTCGCCTGGAGGCGGCGCCTTCCCTCTGCGCCGGAACCGCGCAGCCTCTCACTTTCAAAGTCAGCCCCGAGCAGCCCCCCCCCTCCCCTCCTTCAGGCATGCGGGACAGCGCCGGGCGCCGGACATCTGGAATCTGCAGTCAGTACCTGGTTTCAGCAATATGTCGCGCATATGCATTGAACAGGTTTTCCAACCATTCGTATCAGACGCAGATTTTTCTGCCTTACATTCTTGATACGCACAATGCTATTGATAACAATAAATCAATCACTCACCAAAAACCGACAGCAGCATGCTCAATCGACATAATCAACGACTATTGCAAATGAATTATCAAGAATCATGAGAAATATAAGCATTTACTGATGATTACCAAAAGCACCTCTCTTTTGCGTCATTCCCCTCTGAAGAAGAAAATAAATGACCAATGAAAGCGCTTGAATCCGGTCACACAACGAAAAACCGCCTCAGCAATTTCTTCTTGAAAACTTCTTACAATCCATCGATATTCCCGCCTACCTGATGCGCTCAGCATCCACTCCAGGCCTTTCCTTCCCGTATTGAATCCATGCTGTTTTCCGGCCAGAATCCGCCGCCCGACATACATGACCAACTGTCTTCCGTTTCAAGGCAAGACCGGGAGATACTCCATGGTCATAAAGCGGTTGCGATATGGCTGACCGGACTTTCGGGGTCCGGCAAATCGACCATCGCCAATGCGCTGCAGGCGCATCTGCACGCGGCCGGCCGGCGTACCTATGTGCTGGACGGAGACAACATCCGCAGCCGGCTGAACCGCGATCTGGGCTTTTCCGAAGAAGACCGGGCGGAGAACATACGCAGGGTCTCGGAGGTTGCCCGGCTTTTCGTGGATGCGGGCACGATCGTGATCGCGGCCTTCATTTCCCCTTTCCGTAGCGAGCGCGACACTGCCAGGGCCTTGTTCGACAAGGGTGACTTCCTGGAGGTGTTCGTGGATGTTCCCCTGTCCGTTGCCGAGCGGCGGGACCCCAAGGGCCTGTACAGAAAAGCGCGCCGCGGCGAACTGCGTCAGTTCACCGGAATCGACTCGCCCTATGAACCCCCTGTGGCAGCGGAGCTGACCCTGCGCACGGACCAGCTCAGCGTGGCCGCATGTGTTTCGCGCCTGCAGGCGTTGCTGCTGCACGGGCAGCCGACTGCGCCGGGCACGCCCACCCAGGGCATGGCTCCGCTGATGACCTGTCCCCTGCCACTGGCCAAGGCGCTGCAATGAATGCCAGGCCCGCCCTGCCCTGCGCGCATGAAGACGCCTGTGCCGGCACGCCCCTGTTTGCGCGGCTTGATGCCAGGGTTGCGCTGCAGGCGCTGCGCGACGAGGTGGATGCGCTGCTGTCCTCGCCATGGTGCGACCACGTGAACCACGGCGGCTACGAAGGCGTATGGCGTGTGATGCCGCTGCGCTGCCAGCGCCAGCATGTGGCGGCCCACCCCATTCTCCAGAGCTTCTCCATCGAGGAACCCGAGGAGGATTGGGAGGACCTGCCCCTGCTGCAGCACTGCCCCGCCATACGCCAGGTGCTGGAGCAACTGCAGTGCCCGCTGCGCTCTGTGCGCCTGATGCAGCTGAAGGCCGGCTCCTCCATCAAGCCGCATCGCGACCGTGGGCTGGGCCTGGCGCATGGCCAGGCCCGGCTGCATGTACCCGTGCACACACATCCCGATGTGCAGTTCATCGTGGAAGGCCGCACGATCCCCATGGCCGCAGGGGAGCTCTGGTATTTCAATGCCGATGCCACGCATGAAGTGGTGAACCGGGGCACCCGGGACCGCACCCACCTGGTCATCGACTGCCTTGCCAACGCCTGGCTGGCAGACAGCATCGGCAAGGGACACGCCCATGCATGAGCTGCAGGCGGCCTTTGCCGAACTGATCGCAAGCCCCCGGCAGCACACCCTGTTCCAGCAGGCCAGGAGCATGGAGTCGCTACTGGTGCAACTGCGCCTGCTGTGGTGTCTTCCCGCCTGGAACGATGGTCGCCTCATGCAGGCGCTGCAGCAGTTGAACCAGGCGGCTGCCGTGCCAACTGCCGCACTGCTGGCCGGTGGCTGGCTGCCACACAGGTATGAGGCACGCACGCGCAGCATCCTTTGGTGCATGCCGGACGGCCCTGCTACCGAGCCGTTTCATGACGAGTACATCAGCCGCTGCCTGCAGCGCAGGCTGCTGAACCAGTTCATCCGGCCGCGCACGCCGCTCGCCGGCCTGTGCGCGGAATCCCTTCCCAGGCCCGGGGGCCATCCGCCTGCCGGCTTCATCTTCCACCTCTCGCGCTGCGGCTCCACCCTGGTCTCGGGCTGCCTTTCCGAACTGGACGGCACGCTGGTCCTGTCGGAGCCACCTGTGTTCACCGAGCTGCTGCTGGACAGCTCACTGGACCGGGCGCAAAAGCGCGATGGCACTGCCGGCCTGGTGTCGGCCATCACCGTGGCCGTACCGGGGCGCCGCAACCTGGTGGTCAAGTGGAATGCCTGGGACATTTTCCAGTGGGAGCTGCTGCACGATCTCTACCCCGAGGTGCCCAGCCTGATGCTGGTCCGCGATCCTGTGGAGATCCTGGCCTCACACCACAAACAGGCCGGCCGGCACATGTCGGGCGACCCGTCGCTAGCTGGCGCTGGTCCGGTTTTCTGTTCCGGCAGTGGCAGCCAGCCCGTTGTCTCCATGCTCGACCACCGCGTGCGCGTGCTGCAGGCAATGATGGAGCGGATGCGGGATCTGCACGAAAGCCAGGGCGTTCCTGTGCTGCACTACCGCCAGCTGGATGCCGAAGCCATGGAGCATATAGCCCGGCGCTTCGACCTGCACGCAGGCGAGGCGGCGCGCCAGCGCATCGCCGCACGCCTTCGCCAGCATGCCAAGGCGCTGGACCAGCGCTTCGAGCCTGACGGGCGGGACAAGGCGGCCGTCTTTGGCGAAAGCGAACGCCAGGACATCGAAGCGCGCCTGGGCCCGCTGCACGCACAGCTGCTGCGGCGCGCACAACCCGTGAACGAATAGGCCGCGCCAAAGATCAGCGCCAGCAGCACATGGACAGCGCCCACGGTGTACCAGCCCCGGAAAAGTCTGTCTCGCCTCATGTACACCTCCTCGGTGTGCTCACCCGCCCGCCCTGTGCCCCACATTTGGCAGCGCGTGGCTTTCTGGAGCTTCATTGCAATCTTGGCGTGCGCCCTAGGCACCATTTCCGTGGCGCATCCGGCTGCCACAGCTCTCACAGTCACTGCCTTGGTCAGTTGCGGAGCATGGTCGAAAAACCGCGAGAAAAACAGACTGCAGGCGCTTGCCGCTGCCCGCAACGGCGAGTCGATCTGTGGCTTTACCCGTTCCTTTGATTTGCGCAGCACAGATCCTTTGGTGGTCCGCGCTGTGTATGCACCGCTTCAGTCTGAAGCGGCACCGCAGGCCACCGCATTTCACTGACGACAGTGCCTTGCCCAGAGCACGGCACAGGCCGCTGCAGCGCCCTCAGGAAATCACATTCCGGATGAACCGCGTCACGCCTTCGTGCAGGTTCACATAGGCGTAGTCCTGGGCGCTGCCGTAGATGGCGTAGTCGCCGGCCTCGATGGTCATGGGGCCTTCGCTCAGGTCCACCAGCAGGCGGCCTTCGACCACGACGATCATTTCATGCCAGCCTTCCGGGTCGGGTTCGGCCTGGTAGCGTTCGCCGGGCCCAAGGGACCAGGACCACAGCTGGGCCTCGCGCGTGGCGGGCACGCTGCCCAGCAGCATGGCCTGGCTTTCGGGCCGGGTGCCGCGCCAGGCCATGGCGTCCATGCGCAGGCGCTGCGCGGCCGGGTCGCTGACGATTTCTATGAAGCTGGCGCCCAGCGCGTCGGCCAGCCGATCCAGGCTGGACAGGCTGATGTTGGTGTCGCCGCCTTCCAGCTGCACGACCATGCGCCGGCTCAGGCCTGCGGCCTCGGCCAGGGCCGCCTGGCTCAGTCCTGCACGCTGGCGAAGGCGGCGCAGGTTTTCGCTGACGAAAGCCAGGACATCGGAGCGCTCGCCAGCGCTGTGCAATATATTTCTCATATGATCTGCGCAATATGTTGCACACGTCATCTTCTCACAGTTCGCGCACGCCGCTGCTCAGCCGGCAGGAGCTGGCCCTGATCGCCGTCACCATGGTCTGGGGCGGCACCTTTCTCGTGGTCCATCTGGCCATGCAGTACAGCGGGCCGCTGTTCTTTGTGGGCCTGCGCTTTGTCACGGCGGGTTTGATCGGGCTGCTGGTGTTCCGCAAGGCCATGGCCGGGCTCACGCGCACCGAACTGGTGGCTGGCATCGCCATCGGCGCCAGCATCTTCCTGGGCTATGGCCTGCAGACTTTCGGGCTGCAGACCATCAGCAGCAGCAAGTCGGCGTTTCTGACGGCGCTGTATGTGCCGCTGGTGCCTCTTGTGCAATGGCTGGTGATGGGCAAGCCGCCGCGATTGATGAGCTGGATAGGCATCGGCCTGGCCTTCACGGGACTCATGCTGGTGGCGGGACCGGAGTCCGGCGGCATGGAGTTGAACGTGGGCGAGATGGCAACCATGCTGAGCACGCTGGCGATTGCGGCCGAGGTGCTGCTGATCGGGCATTTCGCGGGCAAGGTCGATGCGCGGCGCGTGACCACGGTGCAGTTGCTGGCGGCCGGCGTCATGGCGCTGCTGGCCATGCCGATGGCGGGCGAATCCGTGCCCGATTTCTCATGGGTCTGGCTGTCCGCCGCGGTGGCCATGGCCTGCGCCAGCATCCTGATCCAGCTGACCATGAACTGGGCCCAGAAGTCCCTGTCGCCCACGCGTGCGACCGTGATCTATGCCAGCGAGCCGGTCTGGGCCGGCATCGTGGGACGCATGGCCGGCGACCGGCTGCCGGGGCTGGCAATTCTGGGGGCCGCGCTGATCGTGGGCGGGGTGCTGGTCAGCGAGCTGCGCCTGGGCAGGCAAACACCCAAGCCGTAACGCGCCCCGGCTGCGGCCCCCTGCGTGCTGGGCCGCACCTGTCCAACCCTGCGGCAAGGCCACAGGCGAATTGCTGCGCAGGACAAATCGCGGGGGCATGCCAGGCGCCTTGAAAGCCCGGCCAGGACACTTCTCAGAAGCTCTTGAAAAGCGGTATTTTCATAATCAATCAGAAACATCCGAGATCAAATAAGCTATTCCTAGGATAAATCCCATTTCCTCAATAATCCTAGGACGACTCTGAAAATCCGATTTTCATCAAAAAGATCATTACAAAACGCAATCAACCCTTTAGATTCCGCTTTTGAAAACAGGCAAGCCATTCATCGGCTTGATGGTCATTCAATTCAGGAACTCATGAAAGGGCGATGGCATGCAAAAGCGTGGCGCGGGAAATCGACGGAAATTGGCCGGCTTTACGGCAGCAATGGCAGTCAGCTGCACAATCGTTTTTGGGACAGGTGGCACCGCATGGGCCGCCTCGGCAGGGGAAGGTCGCGGCTATGCGCTGGAAGTGAAGGCCGGCGTTTCATTGGTAGACCTCGGGCTGGATATCCCGCTGGTAGATACCGGACTGCAGAGTGCGCCGCCGGCGTTCAATGTCTCCGGGAAAATGCTTGCTGCAGACATCGGGGGCGCCACCGACAGCTTGATTTCATTGAAGGCGGGTGTGCTCTCGGCAAGCACCGGGAGCTCGCTGGCGCAAAACCGCGTCGAAACAACCGCAGGCATCAGTGACATCAACCTGTCCATCGCTAGCGTCGTAGCCATCAAGGCTGATGTGCTGCAGTCCCAAGTGCAGGCAACCTGCGTCAATGGCACCGTCCAGCCCACCGGGGCCGCGACCATCGAGAACCTGAGCATCTCCGTGCTCGGTATCCCTGTCCCAATTCCACTGAATCCATCCCCCAATACCGGACTGAATACCGGAATCCTGGAAATCGTTTTCAATGAGCAAACTCCCGTGGATGGGGGAATGGAAGTCAATGCCCTGCGCATTGGCGCGAAAATACCCACCCTCGCCGACGTCAACCTCGTCTTGGGCCATTCGCAAGCCTCGCTTGCCGACTGCACCGCAGCGCAAGGGGATACCACGCCACCTGCGGTAGACATCACCACGTCCCCGGTGATCAATGCAGACAACCAGGAGGCCTACATCGTCGCAGGCAGTTGCACCGCGGGCGATGGCAATGTGAAGGTGACCATCGGCACGGCCCCGAAGTTCGTGACCATGACGACAGCCTGCAATGCAGCCGGAGCCTGGACGGCACCGGCTGCCAATGTGGCCAGCCTGCCTCTGGGTCCGGTGGACATCACGGCCACCCAGACCGATGCGGCCGGCAACACCGGCACGCGAAGTGTCATCACCACCAAGACCACGGCCGCAGCCACGGACACGACGGCGCCCGTGGTCGCGGTGGTGAACGCAGCCGCGATCAATGCCGGAAATGAGCACGGCTACACCGTCTCGGGCACCTGCACGGCCGGCGATGGCGATGTCAGGGTGCGCATCGGCACGGCGCCCAACTCCGTGGAAGCCATCGCAGCGTGCGGCAGCAACAGCCAATGGACCACTGCCGCCACCGACCTGGGCGGGCTGCCTGCGGGCACGGTGCCCATCCAGGCCAGCCAGACCGATGCGGCTGGCAATACAGGGACCGCCAATGTCTCCGTCACCAAGGCAGACACCACGCTGCCTGTGGTCACAGTGGGCACCGCGCCCCAGATCAATGCTGGCAACCAGGGCGCCTACATCCTCTCTGGCACCTGCACAGTCGGCGCAGGCAGCGTTACGGTGACCATAGGCACGGCGCCCAACGCGGTGGTGGCCACTGCGCCCTGTGACAGCAATGGCCATTGGACCACCCCCGCCACCGACGTGAGCGCACTGCCTGCGGGCACGGTGGGCATCCATGTGGCTCAGACCAATGCCGCCGGCAATTCGGGCACGGCCGATGCCACGGTCACCAAGGTCGATACCACGCCGCCCACCACGCCCTCGGTCACGGTGGTGAATCCTCCCACGATAGACGCGGGCAACCAGGGCGCCTACATCCTCTCTGGCACCTGCACGGCCGGCGGTGGCAGCGTGACGGTGACCATCGGCACGGCACCCAAGGCCGTGGTGGTGACCGTGCCCTGCGATGGCAATGGCCACTGGACCACTCCTGCCACAGACGTGAGCGGCCTGCCCAAGGGATCGGTGACCATCACGGTCACCCAGACGCAGGCGACGGGCGATGTCGACTCAAGCACTGCGACCACCACCAAGACCACGCCTGGCGCGGACGATGTCCCAGGCAGCGACTCCGTCGCAGCCATCCCCGTGGGCGGGGCCTGGGCCTCCCTGCTCCTGCTGGGCGCGGCGGCGCTGGGACTGCGCCGCCGTGGCAGGCAGCCGGGTCCGCAGCGCTCCGGGCGGCACCACGATTGACGTAGTTGCCACCATCAAAGGCGCCACGGCCGTGGCGCCTTTTTGCGTTGGACCTGCGCAAGGCATGGGGCGCCTTGATGCGGCCTTGATGGCGTTGTGCGCAAACACAATCCGCCCTTGAGGCAGCCGTCCCTAGAGTCAAGGCCTCACAACAAATGGCTTCCCGATGAAGCCGCGCCGCCATGAGACCTGTCGCCATCCTCCAGCACGAATCCGCCCAGGGCCCCGGCGTTCTGCGTGAACACCTGGAGCAGCAGTGCATTCCCTACCGACTGTTGCAGCCCGCCCTCGATGGCACAGCCCCTGTGCACGCCGCCGACTACAGCGGCATCGTGGTGCTGGGCAGCAACCACAGCGTGAACGAGGGCCTGCCGTGGATCGAGGATGAAGAGGCCCTGCTGGCCGATGCGCTGCGCAGCGACATCCCCGTGCTCGGCCATTGCTTCGGCGCGCAGATGCTGGCGCGTGCCATGGGCGCCAGGGTCTGGCGCAACCCCTGCCCCAACATTGGCTGGAGCCGCATCTGGGTGACGGCCGCCGCCCAGCAGGTCATGGACCTGCCGCGCGAGGCGACGATCTTCCATTGGCACTATGACACCTTCGAGATCCCGCGCGGCGCCGTGCGCACCATGTACGGCAGCCACTGCCTGAACAAGGGCTTTCGCCACGGCCGGCACTGGGCCTTCCAGGGCCACATGGAAGTGACCGCCGCCAGCGTGGCTGCCTGGTGCACCGAAGGCCATGACGAGCTGCTGCGCGCACGCGGCCCCGCGGCGCAGACCGAGAGCGAGATCCTGCGCCACCTGGACCTGCGCATTCCCGTGCTGAACGCCCTGGCCCACCGGACCTACCGGGCCTGGACGGCACAGTTGCAGCGGCCGGTGGTCGTGAGTCTGGGCGTGGCCAGCCGATAGCCCTCCCCGAAGCGGACGCCCCGGTGAATACCCGGGGAGCGCTTGACGTGGCGTTTGCACGCAGAGAAACTTTCGATACGAAATAAAAAACTTTCGAATCGAAAGAATCCATGCAGGACCAAGGCAACAGTTCACTCAAGCGCAGGCTGCAGATCGTGGAGCTGGCGCGCAAGACCGACGAGGTGCGGGTGGAGGCGCTGAGCGTGCTCTTCGGCGTCTCCACCGTCACCATCCGCAACGACCTGCACTACCTTGAGCAGCAAGGCTATGTGGTGCGCGCCTTCGGCAAGGCGCGCTACAACCCCGCCCTGCTCAAGACGGCCGCCGAGATACCCGGCGCCCCTGCCGCCGCGCAAGGCCCGGCGCAGGCCCAGGTGGCCCAGGGCGCGCTGGGCTGGATCGAGGACGACGCCTCGGTCTTCCTGGGCAGCGGCCGCATCACCCACCGCGTGCTGCCGTTGCTGGCCAGCCGCCAGGGCATTGCGCTGACGCTGCACGACCTGGCCATGGTGGCGACGGCGCGGCAGTTTCTCGATTGCGCCATGCACGTCACGGGCGGCACGCTGGCCGGCGACGAGCCCGGCCTCATCGGCCCCGGGGCGGAAGCGGGTCTGCGGGCCCGGCCGCTGGACATCTGCCTATTCGAGATCTGCGGCATCGACGACCGCAACCGCCTGCTGTGCCGCGACCCGGGCGCAGCTCGCCTGTATTCGGCAGCCGTGGAGCACAGCACCAAGGCCGTGGCGCTGGCCCTGGATCTGGACAGCACCACGGGCGGGCACCCGGTCTGCGACATCGCCCAGATCGACGGCCTGTGCGCGCACCAGGACATGGAGCCGGGCGCCTTCGATCTGCTGGCGCACCACCGGCTGCAGGCCACCCGCAAGGCCGAGGGCCGCATCGAATTCGCCAGAACCTGAGCTTTTCCACAACGACAGAGGGAGGGAGACAGCCATGGACCGCAACACGTTTCTCCGGCGCATGCTGGCCGGCGCATTCACATTCGGCCTGCCGGCCAGCCCGGCGCTTGCACAGCCGGGCCCCGGCCCCAGCCCTGCCCGCACCATCGGCGTGTCCCTGCTCACGCAGCAGCACCCGTTCTACCTGGAGCTGGCCCAGGCCATGCAGCAGGAAGCCGCGCGGCAGGGGCTGAAGCTGGACCTGAGCATTGCCAACCAGGACCTGGGCAAGCAGATCTCCGATGTGGAGGACTTCGTCAGCAAGAAGGTGGATGCCATCATCCTGTCGCCCGTGGATTCACGCGGCGTGAAGGCCGCCGTGCTCAAGGCTGCCGCCGCCCGCATTCCCGTGATCACCGTGGACATTGCCGCCAGCGGGGTCGAGGTCGCATCGCACGTGGCCACCGACAACCGCGCCGGCGGCGTGCTGGCCGGCCAGCTCATGGGTCGGGCCACCGGCGGCAAGGGCCAGATCGGCGTGCTGCACTACCCGTCCATACAGTCCGTGGTCGATCGCGTGGAGGGTTTCAAGGCCGCCATCGCCACCTTCCCCGGCATGAAGATCGTCTCCGTGCAGCCGGGCATCACGCGGGCCGAGGCCCTGGCCGCTTCGCAGAACATGCTGCAGGCCCACCCCGATCTCGCGGGCATCTTCGGGTTTGGCGACGATGCGGCCCTGGCTGCACTGGCCAGCGTCAAGGGCGCAAGAAAGCTGGAGCAGGTCAAGATCGTCGGCTTTGACGGCATGGCCGAGGCGCGCGCGGCCGTGGACCGGGAGCCGGCCTTCGTGGGCGTGATCCGCCAGTACCCCGACCAGTTGGGACTGCAAGCCGTGGCCATTGCCGCGCAGCTGCTGCAGGGCAAGCCGGTGGAAAAATTCCACCCCGTGCTGCCCGGCGTGTACACGGCTGCCACCAAATAGCCAGATACGGACCTGCGGAGCAAGCCATGCCAGGCCCATCTGCGAAGCCCTGCCCCGGCCATCCCCAGGATGGCGCCACAATGCCGCCCCCACTGCTGCAAGCCCGGGCGCTGGCCAAATCCTTCGGCGCCGTGCAGGCGCTCAAAAGCGTTTCCTTCCGCCTGCGCGCAGGCACGGTGCACACGCTGCTGGGCGAGAACGGGGCCGGCAAATCCACCCTGCTCAAAATCCTGGCCGGCGTGCACCGGCCCGATGGCGGCCAACTACTGATCGAGGGCACCGGCACCGAGCTGGCCAGCCCCGCCGATGCGCAGCGCCACGGCATCGCCATCGTGCACCAGGAGCTGAGCCTGGCGCCCAACCTCAGCGTGGCAGACAACCTCTTCGCCGCGCGGCTCCCGCAGCGGGCCGGCTGCGTGGACCGCCGCGCACTGCGCCGCGACGCCGCCGCGCTGCTGGCCCGACTGGGCATGGACCTGGACCCCAACGCGCAGGTGGCCGAACTGTCGCTGGCCCAGCGCCAGCTGGTGGAGATCGCCAAGGCGCTGTGCCAGCCCTCGCGCATCGTCATCATGGATGAGCCCACCTCCTCGCTCAGCGACAGCGAGGCGCACATTCTCTTCACCCTCATCGCCCGCCTCAAGGCCGAGGGGCGCGCCATCATCTACGTCTCGCACCGCATGGACGAGATCATGCGCATCTCCGACGAGATCACCGTCATGCGCGATGGCAGCTCCATCTGCACCCTGGCGCGGGACGAAACCGACATCGGGGCGCTGATCGCGCTCATGGTGGGGCGCCAGATGCAGGACATCTATCCGCCGCGCGGCCCCGCCCCTGACCGCAGCACGCGCGCCCTGCTCCAGGTGCGCGGCCTGGGCCTGGCCGGGCGCTTCGAAGGCATTGACTTCGAGGTCCATGCGGGCGAGATCGTGGGGTTTTTCGGGCTGGTCGGCTCGGGCCGGTCCGATGTCATGGATGCGCTGTTCGGCATGCACCGCTGCACGGGCAGCATCCTCATGCACGGCCGGCCGCTGCGCCTGCGCTCGCCGGCCGACGCCATTGGCCAGGGCATGGCCTTCGTGACCGAGAACCGCAAGGAGCAAGGCCTGGTGCTGGACCAGTCCGTGCAGCACAACATCTGCATGGTGCAGGTGCACAGCGGGCGCGGCGGCGCACTGCTGACCGACGAGGCGGCCGAGCAATCGCTGGCCCGCACCTGCGTGCAGCGGCTGAAGATACGCGTTGCCGGCCTGCACCAGCCCGTGCGCCAGCTGTCGGGCGGCAACCAGCAAAAGATCGTGTTCGCCAAGTGGCTGGCCATGCGCCCCCGGCTGCTGGTGCTGGACGAGCCCACGCGCGGCATCGACGTGGGCGCGAAGTTCGAGATCTATGCCCTGATCCGCGAGCTGGCAGCGGCCGGCACGGCCGTCATCCTGGTGTCGTCGGAACTGCCCGAGGCACTGGCCATGAGCGACCGGCTGCTGGTCATGCGCAACAAGCGCCTCGTCCAGAGCCTGGACACCCTCCATCTGCGCCAGGAGACCGTGATGGCGCATGCCACCGGAGCAGGACTGCCATGACCCCTTCCGAACTGAGCATCACCGCGTCTGGCTCCTCCAACGCCGCCGACGCCGCCGAAAGCATCCCGGACAGCCAGGAAACATGGCGAGACGCTGGCTGGCGATCGCTGCGGCGCCACGCCGGCACCCTCATGGGCCTGGCCGCCCTGGTGCTGCTGTTCTCCCTGCTGTCGCCGGCCTTTCTGACGGGCGGCAACCTGCGCAACGTGCTGCTGCAGGTGTCCATCATCGCCATCGTGGCCTTCGGCATGACCTATGTGCTTCTCCTGGGCGAGATCGACCTCTCGGTGGGATTGGTGGTCGCCCTGGCCGGCAGCGTGGCCGGCCTGATGCTGGGCCAGGGCCTGGCGCCCGCCCTGGTGCTGCCCGCCGTGCTGCTGTGCGGCCTGCTGCTGGGCGCGCTCAACGGCTCGCTGTCGGCGCTGCTGCATCTGCCGTCCTTCATCGTGACGGTGGCGACCATGGGCATCTTCCGGGGTCTGGCCTATATCGTCTCGGGCGGCATGCCGGCGCCGGTGGACAACGAGGCCTTTCTGTGGATCGGCAACGGCGAATGGCTGGGCATGCCCGTGCCCATCTGGATCCTGGCCGCACTGCTGGCCGCCAACCACTTCGTGCTGGCCCGTACCGTCTTTGGCCGCAAGACCTATCTGGCAGGCGGCAATGCCGAGGCGGCCACCTATGCGGGCATACGGGTGGGGCGCCTCAAGATCGCCATCTTCATGCTGTCGGGGCTGATGGCGGCCGTGGGCGGCCTGCTGCTCACCTCGCGCCTGTACTCGGCCCAGCCCAACGCGGCCATGGGCTGGGAGCTGGACGCCATTGCCGCCGCCGTGCTGGGCGGCACGCGCCTGGCCGGAGGCCACGGCAGCGTTGCGGGAACCTTGATAGGGGCGCTGATGATCGGCGTCATCAACAACGGCATGAACCTGATGAGCGTGCCCTACTTCTATCAGCTCATCGTCAAGGGCAGCGTGATTCTGGTGGCCGTGTGCATCGATGTGCACAGCAGGCGCAGGCGCTGACGCATGGGCCGGCGGTGCAGCGAACGGCGCACGGGGTTTGATTCCAAAGGGAGGGAGAGCATGCAATCCATCATGACCATGGGCGAGATCCTCGTCGAAATCATGGCCGAGCGAAAAGGCCAGAGCTTTCGCTCGCCGGGGCCGCTGACCGGACCCTATGCCAGCGGGGCGCCCGCCATCTTCATCGACCAGGTGGCCCGGCTGGGGCATCCGGCCGCCATCATCGGCTGCGTGGGCGATGATGATTTTGGCTGGCTCAACATCGACCGCCTGCGCCGCGACGGGGTGGACACCAGCGCCATCGCCGTGTGCAAGGGTGCCGTCACGGGCAGCGCGTTCGTCACCTACCGCGACAGCGGCGAGCGCGACTTCATCTTCAACATCACCAACAGCGCCTCGGCACAGCTGCAGCCCGAGCAGGTCAACCAGGCCGTGCTCAAGGACTGCGCGCACTTCCATGTCATGGGCTCGTCGCTTTTCTCGTTTCGCATCATCGATGCCATGAAGAAGGCCATCGAGATCGTCAAGGCCCAGGGCGGCACCGTGTCCTTCGACCCGAACGTGCGCAAGGAGATGCTGCGCATCCCCGAAATGCGCGAAGCCCTGGCCTACATCCTGGAGTTCACCGACATCTTCCTGCCCAGCGGCCACGAGGTCACCCAGCTGGCCCGCTCGGCCGACGAGGCCGGCGCCATCGCCGAGATCTTCGCGCGCGGCGTGCGCGAAATCGTGGTCAAGCGCGGCGCCGACGGCTGCAGCTACTTCAGTGCCGACGAGCGCATCGACCTCGACGCCCTTGCCGTGGACGTGGCCGACCCCACGGGCGCGGGCGACTGCTTTGGCGCCACCTTCATCGCCTGCCGGCGCCTGGGCAAGACCGCGCTGCAATCGCTGCGCTACGCCAATGCGGCCGGCGCGCTGGCCGTCTCCAGCAAGGGGCCGATGGAGGGCACATCCGGCTTTGCCGGGCTCGACGCGCTGCTGGCACAACAGCCGCAGCACCTGCGGCATGCGGTGATGGAGGGCTGAAACCATGCCCGCCCACCTCACCCACTTCACCCGCCTGGCGCAGTCACGCTCCGGGCAAACGCCAGCAGCCGCAGGCGATGCTCGCGCAACAGGCAGCGCACTCGGCATCTACTCCATCTGCTCGGCCCATCCCCTGGTCATCGAGGCGGCCATGCACCAGGCGCTGGACGACGGCACGCCGCTACTCGTGGAGGCCACCGCCAACCAGGTCAACCAGTTCGGCGGCTACACCGGCATGCAGCCCGCCGACTTTCGCCGTTTCGTGCTGGCCATTGCCGACCGCTGCGCCCTGCCGCCAGACCGCGTGCTGCTGGGCGGCGACCACCTGGGCCCCACGGCGTGGACACACCTGCCTGCCGCCGAGGCCATGGACCTGGCGCAGGACCTGGTACACGCCTATGCGGCGGCCGGCTTCGTGAAGCTGCACCTGGACGCCAGCATGGCCTGCGCGGGCGACCCCCAGGCACTGGACGACGCCACCGTGGCCCGCCGCGCCGCCCTGCTCTGCCAGGCGGCCGAGCAGGCCAGCACCTGCCCCGCGCCCGGCCCGGCGTACGTGATCGGCACCGAAGTCCCCGTGCCCGGTGGCGCCGCGCATGCGCTGGAGCATGTGGAAGTCACCGCGCGCGCCGACGCCCAGCGCACGCTGCAGGTGCACCGCGACGTCTTCGCGCAGCAGGGGCTGGACGCTGTCTGGCCGCGCATCATTGCCATGGTGGTCCAGCCCGGCGTGGAGTTCGATCACACGCGCGTGGTGGACTACGCGCCAGCCGGGGCAGCCGACCTCCGGCAGTTGCTGCGCCAGCATCCGCAACTGGTCTTCGAGGCCCACTCCACCGACTACCAGCGGCCCGAGGCCCTGCGCCAGCTGGTGCAGGACGGCTTTGCCATCCTCAAGGTCGGGCCCGGCGCCACTTTTGCGCTGCGCGAGGCGCTGTTCGCGCTGGCCGCCATCGAGGAGCAGCTCGTGGATGCACCCCAGCGCTCCCACCTGCCCGCCGTGCTGGAGTCGGCCATGCTGGGCCGCCCCGCCAACTGGGAGCGCTACTACCGCGGCGAGCAGCCCGATCCCGGCGCCCAAAGGCTGCTGCGCATCTACAGCTACAGCGACCGCATCCGCTACTACTGGGCCGACCCCACGGTGAACGCCGCCGTGGCGCGGCTGCTGGACAACCTGTCCGCCTGCACCCTGCCCGAGAACATGCTCAGCCAGTTCCTCCCAGCCCAATACCAGGCCGTGCGCGCCGGGCGGCTGGCCCCCTCGCCCCACGCACTGGTGCTGGACCGCGTGCGCGAGGCGATACGGCCGTATGCGGCAGCCTGCAACGCGAGCCTCACAGCTGCCCCGCCTCCCCCCTGATCAAATCCCACACGCTTTGCGCCACGGGCGACAGTTCGCGTTGGCGGCGGCGCACCAGCATGATGTCGCGCTGCACGCGCGGCAGCAGGGGGCGGCTGGCAAGGGCGTCGGGGGCGGCGCCACTCGCGGGAATTCGCCATGCCTGCGGCACGGCCAGTTCCGGCACCACGCTCAGGCCCAGGCCCGCCTGGAGCATGCAGAAGATGGTGGTGGTGTGGCCGACTTCCTGCACCACGGCGGCCTCGGCGTCGTGGGCCTGCAGCGCGGCGTCGATCAGGCGGCGGCTGCCCGAGGCGTGGTCCAACAGTACCAGCGGCTGGCCGGCCAGGTCGCTCCAGGCCACCTGGCGCTTGCGGGCCAGCCGGTGCGTGGCCGGGCAGACCAGGCAGAACGGTTCACTGAGTATGGTTTCGCAGTACAGGTCATCGCGGCCCTGCGGGTCGATGACCACGCCGAAGTCCACCTCGCCGCTGCGCACGCTTTGCAGCACATCGCTCTGGATGCGGTCCAGCAGCAGCAGCTCGATGCCCGGCGCCTGCTCGCGGCAGCGCGCAATGCAGCGCGGCATCAGGTGGGCCGACAGCGTGGGGCTGCTGGCCACGCGCACCTTGCCCAGGCGCTGGGTGGCCAGGCCGCTGACTTCGAGCAGGCATTCATCCAGCGCGTCCAGCACGCGCGTGGCATGGCCCTGCAGCAGTCGGCCGGCGTCGGTCAGTTCCACCTCGCGCGTGGTGCGGTGCAAAAGCTGCACGCCCAGGGCCTGCTCCAGCTCGGTGACATTGCGGCTGACGGCGGGCTGGGTCAGCGCCATCAGCTCGCCGGCACGGCTGAAGTTGCGGCTTTCCGCCACGGCCAGGAAGGCGCGCAGCTGGCGCAGGCTGATATTCATACGGAAAAATTATAAAACCATCAGATAAATCCATTTCTCTTTTCAATGGCCGTGGCGTCCAATCGGGGCCTTGCAGCCTGGCTGCACGAACCGATAGTTAGTTGGAGAGAGTTTTCCCATGGCACGCCCCCGCTTCGCCCCTGACAATTTCACGCTGATGCTGCTGTCCACCGTGGCACTGGCCAGCTTCCTGCCCGCTTCGGGCACCGTCTCGCAATGGCTGGAGGTGGCGACCACGCTCATGGTCAGCCTGCTGTTCTTCCTGCACGGCGCCAAGCTCTCGCGCGAGGCCATCTTTGCCGGCATAGGCCACTGGCGCCTGCACCTGACCATCTTCGCGGCCACCTTCGTGCTCTTTCCCCTGCTGGGCTGGGCGCTGCGCCCCGTGCTGGAGCCGCTGGTCACGCCCGAGATGTACATGGGAGTGCTCTTTCTGTGCACGCTGCCGGCCACGGTGCAGTCGGCCATCGCCTTCACGGCCATGGCGCGCGGCAACATGCCCGCCGCCGTGTGCAGCGCATCGGCCTCCACGCTGATGGGCATCGTGATCACGCCCATCCTGGTCAGCATGCTGCTGCACAAGAGCGCCGAAGGGGGCGACGCGCTGCAGGCCATCGGCAAGATCGCGCTGCAGCTGCTGCTGCCCTTTGTGCTGGGCCATCTGCTGCGGCCCGTGATCGGCAGCTTCATCTCGCGCCATGCCAAGCGCGTGAAGTTCGTGGACCAGGGCTCCATCCTGCTGGTGGTGTACACGGCCTTCAGCGCCGCCGTCATCAGCGGCCTGTGGCAGCAGACCCCCCTGCCCGCGCTGCTGGGCCTGCTGCTGCTGTCGTCCATCCTGCTGGCCCTGGTGCTGGTCATCACGTCATGGACGGCGCGCCGCCTGGGCTTTTCCAAGGAGGACGAGATCACCCTGGTGTTCTGCGGCTCCAAGAAGAGCCTGGTCAGCGGCGTGCCCATGGCCAAGGTGCTGTTCGAGTCCAGCGCCGTGGGCGCCATCGTGCTGCCGCTGATGATCTTCCACCAGCTGCAGCTCATGGTCTGCGCCGTGCTGGCCCAGCGCTATGCACGCCGGCCCATGCACCCCGAGGCGATCGAGGATGGCGCCGCGCCCGCCAGCGCTGCGCCGGCCGCCAAGGCCGAAACGGCGCCGGCCAAATAAGGCACGGGCGCGCACCCATCACAAAAAAGCCTGGCTCTCGCGCCAGGCTTTTTTGCATCTCAGCCCTTCAGGGCCAGGTTGTTGAGCTTGTCCAAGCGCTCAGGCCAGCTTCCCTGCTGCGCCGACTGCAGCAGGATGCGCGTCCAGGCGATCCAGGCGTCCCACTGCACGCGCTTGTCCCAGGCATTGCCCCAGCCGCTGAAGCACTGCAGCGCGCTGGCGGCTGCGCGCGCGGCGTCGTCGGCGCGGCCGGCAGATAGGTAGAGCTGGGCCAGCACCATCTGCGGCTCGCCCACCCAGGGGTTCAGGCGCACGGCGCTTTCCAGCACGGCCGTGGCGGCGTCCAGGTCCACCAGCGGCTGGTCCAGCTGGATCACCGACCAGTACAGCGACACGGCAGCGGCCTCGTCGCCGGGCGACAGCTGCCGGCTGCAATGGTCAAACACCGGCGGCAGCGGCAGCTGGGCGCGCAGCGCCGGGTGCTGCAGCGCGCGGCCCAGGTCGCTGATCTGGCTGAGCATGCGGCTGGCAGGCCGCATGGGACCGGGCCACAGCGAGGCCGCCCAGTGCACGCCCTGCTGCCGCTGGTTCTGCACCTGCGGAAACTGCGAATAGATGTCTTCCTGCCAGCTGAACCACTGCTCCATGGCATCGGCCATGCTCACGATGGTGAAGGCCGCCACCTCATAGGCGCTCAGGCGCTGGCTGCGGCCGGCGGATTCCAGCGCCATGGAGCCGTCTTCGGCCAGGTCGCCGGCCAGGATCTTCTGCATGAACTGCGTGCGGCTCATGGTGCAAAACAGGTAGACCAGGTGCTCGGCGCCCTCGCCCACCAGCTCGCGCAGGCGGCCGCGCTCGCTGCCCGCATCGAACTTGACCAGGTCCACGAAGGCGTTGCCGTAGACGCTGTGCAGCAGGCCCAGCAGGCGCACGTCGCGCGGCTGGCGCCACAGCGCCAGCGAACGCGCCACGCCCGCCAGGTGGTGGCGGAAGGTGCCGGCCTTGTGCCAGTCCTGGCCCACGCCGCGCGCCAGCACCACGGGCAGCACAGGAGCGAGGTCGGCATCCTTGGCCAGCCATTCCTCGTCCAGCAGGTCCTGGGCCCGCGTGAACAGCGCCTCGTCAAGTGTCTGGAACAGTGTCGGGACAGGCAGGCTCATGCGGGCACCTCCATGGCAGCGGCGGGCCGCTGGGTATATTGCGCCACCCAGCCCGCCGTGTCGGCGAACAGGCGCAGCGCCTTGATGCGCCGCGTGGCGGTCAGCGTGAAGCGGTGCTCCACGCCGGCCGGTATGCGCAGGTAGTCGCCGGGCTGCACGCGCAGCACGCGCTCTTGGCCGCCGGCATCGAAGAAGCCGAACAGGCCTTCGCCTTCGAGGATGTAGCGCACCTCGTCATCGGCATGGGTGTGGGGCTTGTCGAAGCGCTCCAGCGCCTCGTCCAGGCCCGGCGTGCCCGGGTGCAGCACGACCAGATCCATGCTGTGGTAGCCATGGGCCACGCATTCGTCGACCACCAGCATGCCCACGGCCTGGACCACGGTGGCCTTGCCGCCGTCGTCCAGCTGGGCCTGCGCCAGCAGCGCGGCCAGGCCGGGCTCGGGCGCCAGCGGGCGGTGCTGCCATTGCACGCCAATGGCGGCCACGAAGTCCGCGTCGGAAACCCGGTGGGATGCGAGGCTGCCCATGGTCTTACCAGGCCGCCGTGTAGGCGCCCTTGAACTGCGTGTCGATGAACTGGCGCACCTCGGGCGATTGGTAGGCCTTGACGAAGGCCTGCAGGCCGGCGTCCTTCTCATGGCCGGCGCGCGTGGCGATCAACACGGTGACATAGGGCGTGTCCGTGGCTTCCAGCGCCAGAGAATCCTTTTGCGGCGACAGGCCTGCGGCCACGGCGTAGCTGCTGTTGACGGCGGCGGCGTCCAGGTCATCCAGCGAGCGCGCCAGCTGGGCGGCCTCCAGCTCCACGAAGCGCAGCTTCTTCGGATTGGCCGTGATGTCCAGCACCGAGGCACGGGCGCCCGCGCCGGTCTTCAGTTCGATCAGCTTCTGCGCGGCCAGCACCATCAGTGCGCGCGAGCCATTGGTGGGGTCGTTGGGGATGCCCACGCGCGCACCGCTCTTGAGGTCGGCCAGGCTTTTGATCTTCTTGGAGTACACGCCCATCTGCTGGTTGACCGCACGGGCCACGGGCACGAGCTTGTAGCCACGGTCCTTGTTCTGGGCGTCCATGAAGGGCTGGTGCTGGTAGATGTTGGCATCCAGCTCGCCCTGGGACAGCGCCGCATTGGGCTGGATGAAGTCGCCGAACTCGACCAGCTTCACCTTCAGGCCGTTCTTCTCGGCCACCTTCCTGGCCACCTCGGCGATCTGGGCATGCGGGCCCGAGGTCACGCCGATGGTGACCGAGCCGTCGGCCGCATGGGCCGGCAGCGCCGCCATTCCCGCCAGGGGCAGGACGGCAGCCAGGGCCAGCGACTGGAGCAAGGCGCGTTTTTTCATGGAATCCCTCTTTCGGAAAATCTCGCGGCAGCTTGCCGCCCCGGCCGCACCGGCCGCCGGGGTGTGTGGATCAGCGGTGGCTGAGCCTGCGCACCGCCCAGTCGCCCAGGCTCTGGATGGCCTGCACGAAGAAGATAAGGATGATGACCACGGCCAGCATCACGTCGGGCAAAAAGCGCTGGTAGCCGTAGCGGATGCCCAGGTCGCCCAGGCCGCCGCCGCCAATGGCGCCGGCCATGGCCGAGTAGCCGGTCAGGCTCACGAAGCTGATGGTCAGGCCTGCCACGATGCCGGGCAGCGCCTCGGGCAGCAGGATCTTCCAGACGATCTGGCCCGTGGTGGCGCCCATGGACTGGGCCGCTTCCACCAGGCCGTTGTCCACCTCGCGCAGCGCGGTCTCCACCAGGCGCGCCACAAAGGGCGCAGCCGCAATGGTCAGCGGCACCACGGCCGCCCAGGTGCCGATGGACGAGCCCGTGATCAGACGCGTCAGCGGGATGATGGCGACCAAAAGGATGATGAAGGGGGTGGAGCGCAGCGCATTGACGATCCAGCCCACGATCTTGTTGGCCGGGCCGTTCTGCAGCACGCCGCCGTGGTCGGTCAGGCGCAGGAACACACCCAGGGGAATGCCGATCAGGCCACCCACCAGGCCCGAGACGCCGACCATGATGATGGTCTCCCACAGCGAGCTGACGAACAGCTCCAGCATCATTTCCGAAAAATTCTCAAACATCGCTCAATCCCTGGTGGAAACGATCTGCACCTGCACGCCGGTGGCGCGCAGATGGTCCACGGCGGCATCGATCTTTGCCGCGTCGCCGCTGGCGAAGACGGCCAGCGAGCCGAAGGTCTGCTCCTGGATCTCGTCGATCTGGCCATGCAGGATGGACAGGTCCAGCCCCAGCTCGCGGATCAGGTGCGACAGGATGGGCTGGTAGGCGCTCTCGCCCGCATACGACAGGCGCAGCAGCCGGCCTTGCTGGCCGGGCGCCAGCTGGGCGGCCAGCGCGTTCACGCGCACGGCCACCGACTCGGGCAGTTGCTGGGGAACGATCTCGTCGATCAGGCTGCGCGTGATGGCCTGCTGCGGGCGCGTGAACACGTCGATCACGGGGCCCAGCTCGGCAATCTCGCCGCCGTCGATCACGGCCACGCGGTCGGCGATCTGCTTGATCACCTGCATCTGGTGCGTGATCAGCACCACGGTCAGGCCCAGCTCG
Organism: Delftia sp. Lp-1; assembly: GCF_020523835.1. NCBI lineage: Bacteria > Pseudomonadati > Pseudomonadota > Betaproteobacteria > Burkholderiales > Comamonadaceae > Delftia > Delftia sp. Lp-1. The sequence continues at coordinate 3,126,426 of NZ_JAJALJ010000001.1, forward strand.
CGGTTGACCTTGCGCAGCAGGTCCAGGATGGAGCGCGTGGTCTCGGGGTCCAGGGCCGATGTGGCTTCGTCCGACAGCAGCACCTTGGGGTGGCTGGCCAGCGCGCGCGCAATGCCCACGCGCTGCTTTTGCCCGCCCGAGATCTGCGCCGGATAGCGGTCGCGCAGCGCGCTCAGGCCCACCAGGTCCAGCAGCGGGTCCACGCGCTTCTTGATGTCGTCGGCCGACATGCCCGCCATCTCCAGCGGCAGCGCGGCGTTGTCGAACACCGTGCGCGAGGACAGCAGGTTGAAATGCTGGAACACCATGCCGATGTCGCGGCGCGCCGTGCGCAGCTCGGCATCGCTGAGCTGCATCAGGTCACGGCCGCCCACCAGCACCTGGCCCGAGGTCGGGCGGTTGAGCAGGTTCAGGCAGCGCACCAGCGAGCTTTTGCCCGCGCCGCTGCGGCCGATGATGCCGAACACCTCGCCCGACTCGATCTGCAGGTTGATGCCCCGCAAGGCATGGACGGGCCCGGTGGGGCCCTTGTAGGTCAGGGAAAGATCCCGAATCTCGATCATGAAAAAACGCCGCGGCGCAGGACGGCCTGGGGACGCCGCTGCGCATTGTTGGGAAGTGGGAGCAAATATAGGTTGCGCGTATAAAAACGCAAACTATAAAAAAATTAAGTAATAAGAAGCTCCGGTTATGCCCAGGACTTCACTACTTTCTGCACAACCCTCAACTATGCCTGAATGTGGACACTCCCTGGCCCTGCCGGGCTATGCGCGGCGCCACGGAGCACTGCGGCAAGGCCCTTCTTGCGCCGGCGTCTGATTGACAGTGCGGCCGGCACGCTGCCGTCGCGGCCTGGCGGCCCTGGCCCGCTCCTGCTTTTGACGATGGCACGCACCCGCCGCTGCCGCCGCGCTGACGCCAGAAGCAGCCTTTGCTGACAGGCCGCGCGGCATGCGCCCTCCTACAGTGGGCTCAACCCCACAGGAGAAGAGCGCCATGCGCCCAGAACAACACTCCGGCGCCGGCAGCCAGGCCGGCACGGCTCCCTTGTCGCGGCGCGGCTTTCTGCAGGCCGCCAGCATCGCAGGCGTAAGCGTCTGGGTGGCGCCGCTGGCCAGCCAGGCCTATGCAGCCCTCTTTGAAGACCGCGTCCTGGGCAGCGTGGCCCGCGAGCCGGCCACCCAGCTGCCGCGCATGCGGCTCGATGGCCGCTCCAAGGTCATGGGCGCCAAGGTCTTCGCCCGCGACATCCGCGCCCGCGACATGCCGCACTGGCCCCAGCAGCAATCCCATGCCTTCATCGTGCGCACCACGCTGGCCGACCGGCTGTTCGACGGCATGGACCTGTCTTCCCTGGACGGCGAGCTGGCGCCCGACCGCGTGGTCACGGCAGAGGACCTGGCGCGCGACGGCCTGGCCTTTCCCGAGTTCTATGGCGAGGACATGCTGCTGCCCGCAGGCAAGACCCCCGCCTACCTTGGCCAGGCCGTGGCCATCCTCATCTACCACGACTTCGCGCGCTTTCGCTTTGCCAAGGAAAGGCTGCAGGCCACGGCCGGCGTCATCCGCTACGGCCGCATCACGGGCGCGCTGGACCGTCCGCCCTGGGGCGTGTTCCGCTATGTGCGCCAGGGCGGCGCCACGGCCTTTGACGACGACGTGTTCTCCAGCCTGCGCGATGCCCCCCTGTTCCCTGCCGAACGCAAGCCGCTGGTCTGGCCGCAGATCTCCAAGGCCGACGCGGTCACGGCACGCGGCCTGCGCGCGGCCGAGCAGATCGCCCAGGAGCTGGCCACGCCGCCCGCCGACTGGCTGGTGCTGCAGCGCCACTACGCCACGCAATCGGTGGACACGGCCGCGCTGGAGCCCGACAACGCCAACTGCTGGTATGACGCGGCCACGCAAAGCCTGCACATGGTGCTGGCCACGCAGTCGCCGCACGAGGTGGCCGAATGGGCTGCGCAGATGGTGCAGGCCAGCAGGTTCCCGCTCAAGAACCTTTTCGTGCACCCGTGCTACACGGTGGGCTACGGCTCCAAGGACCACGCGCCCATGCCCTACTACGGCCTGGTCTGCGCGCTGTATGCGGACGGCAAGCCCGTGCGCCTGGCCAATGACCGGTTCGAGCAGTTCCAGTCCTCGCTCAAGCGCCATGCCTTCGAGATCGACTACACCATGGCCATCGACAGGAAGACCGGCCTCTTCCAGAGCCTGGTGGCCAACATGACGGCCAATGGCGGCGGCCGGGCCAACTTCTCGCCCTCGGTCGCCATGGTCGGCGGCACGGCGGCGCAGTCCATCTACTACTTTCCCAAGAACGACATCACCGCCGTGGCCCTGGCCAGCCGCGCGCTGGACGCGGGCTCGGCACGCGGCTACGGCACGCTGCAGAGCATGGCGGCCACCGAAATGATGGTGGACGAAATCGCCGAACTGCTGCAGATCGACCCCATCGAGCTGCGCCTGCGCAACGTGCTGACCTCGGGCGCCAAGAACACCCAGGGCGCCATTGCCGCCGGTGCCCTGCGCGCCGACGAGGTGCTGGAGCGCGCCCGCCGCCATCCGCTGTGGACCGAGCGCGCCAAGCGCAAGACCGCCTACGAGGCCAGCCACCCGGGCCAGCGCTACGGCGTGGGCTTTGCCTGCGTGCAAAAGGACTTCGGCACGGGCGGCGAGGCGGCCTTCGCCCGCATCGAGATATCGCCCCAGGGCCGCGTGCTGCTGCACCACTCGGGCACCGAGATCGGCACGGGCATGGGCACCTCGCAGGCCCAGCTGTGCGTGCAGTGGTTCGGCAAGCCCGCCGACGAGCTGCAGACCGCCTGCCTGGACTGGCCGGAGCTGCCGCTCAAGGCCGAGGGCGACAACTACACCATGCCCCAGGCCGACCAGGACCGCTTCGCCACCCGGCCGCTGTGGACGCCGGTCTACGCCTCGCCGGCCAGCGCCAGCAACTCGGCCTACTACTACAGCCACGCCACCAGCGAGACGGCGCGCGTGGTCTTCGAGCACGGCCTGTGGCCGGCCGCCGTCGCCATCTGGAGCCAGGGCACGGGCGGCGGCCAGAAGGCGCCCTACGTGGTGCGCCGCGAGGACGCGCGCTGGGTCAACGGCATGCTCACGGCCAACGGCATGCAGCCGCTGTCCCTGCAAGCCCTGGCCCAGAAGGCCCATGCCATGCAGCTGGTCACGGGCGCCGTGGGCCATACCTTCAACCGCTGGCAATGGGCCGAGGCGGACTTCGACATCCTGGGCACCAGCGCGCGCCGGCCGCTGGACGCGCTGGCCGTGCGCCTGGGCAGCGCGCCCGATGCTGGCGCCGTCACGCCTGCCCCTGAAACCACAGACACGCCGCAGGCGGCCACGCCCGTTGAGGCCTCTGTCACCGCGCGGCGCAGCGCCGCCGGCTACCGCATGATTGCGCGGCGCAACCTGTTCTATCCGCCCATGCAGCGCAACAACGCGGGCGTCACCTACTACAGCGCCAATGCGGCCCTGGTCGAGCTAGCGGTGGACACGGGCACGGGCGCGGTCGAGCTGCTGGCCCACCACTCCATCATGGAGTGCGGGCGGCCCATCGTGCCCGAGCTGGTACATGGCCAGCTCGAAGGCGGCATCGCCATGGGCATAGGCCATGCGCTGTACGAAACCATGCCGCTGTACGAGGGCGGCCCCGGCGACGGCAACTGGAACTTCCACCGCTACCACCTGCCGCGCGGCAGCGAGGTGGCGGTCTGGAAGCAGACGGCCGAGCTGCTGGCACCTCTGTCGGACACCGATCCGCCCAAGGGCATTGCCGAGGTGGTGATGATTCCCATCGTCGCCGCCATCGTCAACGGACTGCACCACGCCATAGGCAAGCGCTTCCACGACCTGCCCGTGACCCCGCAAAAGATCAGGGAGGCACTCGCACCATGAGCCTTGTCCCGCGCCCCTTGTCGCTGACCGTCAACGGCCAGACCGTCGGCCCCATGGACGTGCCCGAAGGCATGCCCATGATCGACTTCCTGCACGAATACCTGAACCTCACCGGCTCGCGCCTGGGCTGCGGCATCGGCGAATGCCGGGCCTGCACCGTCATCGTGGACGGGCCCGAGGGCAGCCGCGAGATGCGCACCTGCATCACCGGCGCCCACTACTTCCAGGGCCGCAAGGTCCGCACCATCGAAGGCATTGCCGACCCGGCCGGCGCGGACACCGCGCCCCCGCCCCCGCCCGGCGCCTCGGGCCAGCCGCGCAAGGTCATCGCCATCAGCCCCGTGCAGCAAAAGTACCTGGAGCATTTCAGCTTCCAGTGCGGCTACTGCACGCCGGGCTTCGTCATCGCGGCCACGGTGCTGGTCGAGCGCCTGGCCAAGGCACCCATCCGCGCGGCCGATGTGGAACAGGTCGTGGGCGAGGCGCTGCAGCCCCACCTGTGCCGCTGCACCGGCTATGTGCGCTACTACGCGGCCGTGAAGGACCTGGTCCTGAACACGCCCGGGCTGACCTTGAAAGGATGAGCGCCATGTCCGCCGCCGACCCCAGCGCAGCCACTCCCACCGCCGCCACCGCCGCGCCACCTGCCGACTACAGCGGTGCCCGCCCCCCGCCACCGCGCAGGCCCAGGCGCCGCTGGCGCGGGCTGCTGCTCGTCCTCCTGCTGCTGGCCGTGCTGTTTGCCATTGCCGCTGTCTGGGGCAACCGGCCCCATGTGCCCCAGCGCGAGCCGCAGGCCGTGCACCGCAGCCCCCAGCAGCTGGCCCAGGGCCTGTACCTGGCGCGCGCCGCCGACTGCATGGCCTGCCATGACGGGGTGGGTGGCATAGGTGGCGCCCGGGAAGGCCAGCCCTTTGCGGGCGGCAAGCCCCTGCCCACGCCCTTCGGCACCCTCTACGGCACCAACATCACCCCCGACCCCGACCACGGCATAGGCCGCTGGACGGCCGAGGAATTCCACGCCGCCGTCACGCGCGGCACGGCGCCGGGCGGGCGCCAGCTCTACCCGGCCATGCCCTATGCCTCCTACCACCTGATGAGCCGCGAAGACTCGGACCTGATCTACGGCTACCTGATGAACATCCGGCCCGTGGCCCAGCCCAACACCAAGCCCGCCTTGCCCTTCCCCTTCAACCTGCGCGTGCTCATGTTCGGCTGGAAGACGCTGTTCCTGTCCAGCGCGCCCCTGCCCGTGGGCTCGCAGGGCCAGAGCCCAGCCTGGCTGCGCGGGCAGTACCTGGGCAATGTCATGGGCCACTGCGCCGAATGCCACACGCCGCGCGGCATGTTCGGCCAGATGCAGAAGGACCGCTGGCTGCAGGGCGGCACGCTGTCGCTGTTCACGGCCCCCGGCATCACCGCCGAAGCCCTGGCCGCACGCGGCTGGACGCGCGAGGGCATGGCCCAGTTCCTGCAGACGGGCTTCTCGGCCCACGGCAGCGCCTTCGATGAAATGCACGAGGTCATCGCCAAGAGCACCCGGTACCTCACGGCCGAGGACATGACGGCGCTGTCCACCTTCCTGCTGGGCGACAACCCGCCCGCGCCCCAGCCCCTGCCGGCCGCCGCGCCCCCAGATTCCGGCACCGGCAACGGCGCGGGCACGCTGGACGCGGGCCGGGGCCACTACATGGCGCTGTGCGCCAGCTGCCACGGCAGCGAGGGCCTGGGCCGCAGCCTCACCATGCCCCCGCTCAAGGGCAACAGCACCGTGCGCCAGGCCGACGCCCGCAACCTGGTGCTGGCCATCCTCGTCGGCCTGCCCAAGCACCCGGCCACCCAGCAGGGCCCCACGCCCCTGCCCGGCATGCCCGGCTTCATGCAGGAGCTGACCGATGGAGAAGTCGCCGCCCTGGCCAACTACACCCGCTCCACCCTGGGCGGCCAGCCCGCCGACGTGACGGCCGCCCAGGTGGCCGACCTGCGCAGCGCAGCGGGCAAGGCGGGACACAGGGCTGCGCCCTGAACCCCCGGGCGGTTCTGCAGACCCCGCCCCGTATGCCCCGCCTGCGTCTTGCAGCTTGCGGCGGTTGCGGGGTTGCAGTCCTGCCGAAGGACAGGACTGCTTCGTGAACTGGCTGTGATCACAGCCCGAAACCCCGCCCATTGTTTCCACCACGGAACCAACCGCGTTCCACCACCCTCCTTTGCCAGCCGCCCCTGTCTCCCTAGAGTGAAAGCAAAAGGAGACAAGCATGTTCGAAGCCAATCTATTCCAGGGCCAGCGCGTCCTGATCACCGGGGGCGGCACGGGGCTGGGCCTGGCCATGGCGGCCAAGCTGGCGGAACTGGGCGCCGAGCTGCACCTGTGCGGCCGGCGGCGCTCTGTGGTGCAGCAGGCCTGCGAGATGCTGCATAACGACACGGGGGCGCAGGCCTTCGCGCATGAGCTGGACATCCGCCAGCCCGAGGCCGTGCACACCGTCATCGACCGCATCTGGGCCGAACACGGCCCGCTGACCGGCCTGGTCAACAACGCGGCCGGCAACTTCGTCAGCCGCACCGAGGACCTGAGCATCAACGGCTTCCATGCCATCTCGGACATCGTCTTCCGGGGCACCTTCTACGTCACCCAGGCCGTGGGCCGCCGCTGGATCGCCGAAGGGCTGCCGGGCTCGGTGCTGTCCATCGTCGTCACCTGGGTGGACACGGGTTCGCCCTTTGTCGTGCCCTCGGCCATGTCCAAGGCCGGGCTGGACGCCATGACCAAATCGCTGGCCGTGGAATGGGGCCCCAAGCGCATACGGTTCAACGCGATTGCGCCGGGCGTGATTCCCACCCAGGGCGCCAGCCAGCGCCTGCGCCCCAGGATCGACGGCAACGAGGACTCGGCCGACCGCCGCCGCCTGGACAACCCCACGCGCCGCCTGGGCACGGGCGAGGACATCGGCAACATGGCCGCCTTCATCCTGGCCCCGGGCAACACCTGGCTCAACGGCCAGACCATCACGCTGGACGGCGGCGACGCCCTGGCCAACGGCGCCTACTTCACCGAATACCAGGCCTGGGACGATGCCGACTGGGCGCGCGCCCGGCAGATGGCCAAGGCCGCCAACCAGCCCAACGTCAACGATGGGGAGCAGGAGGCCACGCCCACATGAGCACCGCCGCCACGCCCCATTCCACCCTGGTCTTCGAACAGCGCACGCTGACCGGCGCCGCCCAGCAGCAGCGCGGCCGCCAGCTGGCCCAGGGCCTGCGCAGCCTGGGCCTGGCCGAAGGCGACGTGCTGGCCGTCTTCCTGCGCAACGGCATCGAATACGCCGACGTGGTCCATGCCTGCCGCATTGCGGGCATCTACTACTGCCCCGTCAACTGGCATTTCACGGCCACGGAGATCGACTACATCCTGGCCGACAGCGGCGCCCGCGCCCTCATCACCAGCCAGGACCTGCTCGACGGCCTCAAGGGCGAACTCTATGCGGACCTGCCCCGGCGCGTCGCCCACGCACGCGAGCCGGAGCAGGACTACGAAACCTGGCTGGCCGCCCAGGCTCCTTACGACGGCCCGCTGGTCGCGCCGCGCGGCCACATGGCCTATACATCGGGCACCACGGGCCGCCCCAAGGGCGTGCTGCGCAAGGCGTTTCCCGTGGAAGAACTGCCCCGGCGCCTGGCCGTGAACCAGGCGCTGATCGCCACCGCCTACGGCCTGCAGCCCGGCGCGCGCACCCTGCTGACCGCGCCCATCTACCACAGCGCGCCCAGCCTGTACTTCCAGAACGCGCTCATGCTCAGCGAGCTGGTGGTGCTGGAGCCGCGCTTCGACCCCGAGCGCTTCCTGCAGCTGGTGCAGGAGCACCGCATCGACACCGCCTACATGGTGCCCATCATGTACGTGCGCCTGCTCCGGCTGCCGCGCGAAGTGCGCGAGCGCTACGACATCTCCTCGCTGCGCTTCATCGCCTCCACCGGCTCGCCCTGCGCGCCCGAGGTCAAGAAGGCCATGATCGAGTGGATGGGGCCCATCATCAACGAGACCTATGCCTCCAGCGAGTCGGGCCTGGTCACCTTCATCGGCTCGGCCGACGCCCTCACCCACCCCGGCAGCGCGGGCCTTCCGCTGCAGGACGCCGAGGTCCGCATCCTCGACAGGCAGGGCCAGGCCCTGCCCACGGGCGAGGTGGGCCTGATCTACGTGCGCCAGCCCGCCTATGCCGACTTCACCTACAAGGGCAACGAAGAGGCCCGCCGCAAGATGGACCAGGGCGGCCTGATCACCCTGGGCGACATGGGCTACCTGGACGAGGAAGGCTTTCTCTACGTCTGCGACCGCGACTCGGACATGGTGATCTCCGGCGGCGTGAACATCTACCCGGCCGAGATAGAGAACGAGCTGCTCAAGCACCCCGGCATAGCAGACTGCGCCGTCATCGGCGTGCCCGATGCCGAGTACGGCGAACGGCTGCTCGCCCTGGTCGAACCCGGCCAGTCAGGCACACTGCCCGAGGCGGAACTGAAAGAATGGCTGCGCGGCCGGCTGGCGGCCTACAAGCTGCCGCGCAGCTTCGTCTTCCAGCGCCTGCCCCGCGACGACAACGGAAAGATCGCCAAAAGAAAGCTGCGCGACGCCCACTGGGGCGCGACGCAGCGCAAGATCTGAACCCGCCAACACCGAAAGAGAAGGAGACAACGCATGAACAAGGCCATCGCATTGCTGCTTGCCGCTGCGGCCACCGCAGCCGCAGCCCCCGGGTTCGCCCAGTCCGACTACCCCAGCAAGCCCATCAAGCTCATCGCCCCGTATGCGCCGGGCGGCTCGGTCGATGTGCTGGCCCGCACCCTGGCCACGCACCTGTCCACGGAGCTCAAGCAGTCCGTGGTCGTGGAGAACCGGCCGGGCGCCAACACCATGATTGCCGCCTCGGCCGTGGCGCGCTCACCGGCCGACGGCTACACCCTGCTGCTGGCCAGCAATGCCAGCATGGTGCTCAACCCCCTGCTCTACAAGAAGCTCAGCTACAACCCCGACCGGGAGCTGAAGCTCACCAACATCCTGGCCGAGGCCCCGCTGGTGCTGGTCACCAACAGCCAGACCGGCATCAAAAACGTCGCCGATCTCAAGGCCTACTCCAAGGCCCACGCGGGCAAGCTCAACTACAGCTCGGTCGGCCTGGGCAACCCGCTGCAGCTGACCACCGAGCTGATCAAGTCCCGCCTGGACGTGGCCGCCACCCACATTCCCTTCAACGGCAGCGCGCCGGCCCTCACCGCCCTCATGGCCAACGACACCCAGCTCATGGTGGACGTGGCCGGCACCTCCCTGCCCCACATCAAGGCCGGCAAGCTGGTGGCCATTGCCACCACCGGGCCGGAGCGCTCGCAGTTCCTGCCGCAGACGCCCACCATTGCCGAATCGGGCGTGCCCGGCTTCAGGGCCTCCACTTGGTTCGGCATTGCCGTGCCCGCAGGCACGCCGGCCGACGCGCGCAACACCCTGCAGGCCGCCGTCAACAAGGTCATGCTCAACCCCGAGTTCGCCAGCGCCCTGGGCAACCAGACCCTCGCCGCCAGAAAGCCCCAGACCCAGGCCCAGCTCGACGACTTCCTGGCCGCTGACGGCCAGATGTGGCGCAAGGTGATCGCGGACAACGCGATTGCGCTGGAGAACTGAAGAACTGGTGAGCCGAGGCGCTAAGGGCCGGGCTCCCCGGCCTGCTCCACGAAGCGCAGCAGGCTGGCCCTGAGGAACTCGGTCATCACCTTGACGGCATGCGAGGGCCGGCGGTCCTCGGCCGTGATGATGTACAGCCGGTCGCCCAGGCCGGACACCGTCCAGTCCGGGCACACGCGCTGCACGGCGCCCGATCGCAGCTCGTCCATCACCATGTAGTTCGGCAAGGTGGCCACGCCGCTGCCCCGGAGCATGGACTGCTTGAGGAAGGGGAAATGCTCGCTGGTGATGCAGGGCTCGCACTTGAGCGCAATCTCCTGCTGCCCCTTTTTCACCGAGACGGCATAGGTCTTGCCATCGCCGGGTGGCGTCAGCAACACGCCGTGGGGAATCTCGGCGGGGTCGTGGAACGGCCGCGCCTTGGCATAGGCGCTGCTGGCATACAGGCCAAAGCCCACCGGCCCCAGGTCGCGGGCCACCAGGTGCTCCTGCACGTCGCGCGCCACGCGCACGGCCACATCCACCTGGGCGCTCATGGGATCGCTCACCCGGTTGGAGAACAGCACGCGGATGCGCACCTGCGGGTGCCGCTTCTGGAAGGCCAGCAGCATGTCGGCCAGGTACAGCTCGCCCAGGCCCGTGGGAATGCTCAGCCGCACCGAGCCGGTCACCACATGCTGCAGCGCGTCTATGGCGCCCTGCGCGGCCTCCACCTCCTGGATGATGCTGCGCCCATGCTCGTACAGCACCTCGCCCGCCGCCGTCAGCAAAAAGCTGCGCGTCGTGCGGTGCAGCAGGGTCACGCCCAGCGCCGTCTCCAGCGCCTTGAGCTCCTTGCTCACCTTGGAGCGCGTGATGTCGCGCTTGCGCGCCGCAGCGCTGAGGCTGCGCGCGTCCACGATCTCTACGAAATTGCGGATGAGGTTGATGTCCATGGCTTGAGAGCGGCAGGTCAGGCGGTCCGCCTTGTTCGCGGCCTTGTGCGCGGCCACAGGCAACGCGCCCGGACCGCCCCCCCCGGACTATGGCACCGTCACGACGCCTGGCCCCGCCACCCGTGGGCGCCGGGACACAGGGCTTTCCCCGGTGCCCGCCGCATCAGTCCAGGCTGATCTGCGACGAAGAGGCCACCTGCTTCCAGGTCGTCACATCCTTGAGGATCACCGCACCGAACTGCTCCGGCGTATTGGCCACCACCGTGCCGCCCAACTCCGCCAGGCGCTGGCGCAGTTGTGGGTCGGCCAGGGCCTGCACGCTGGCCTTGTGCAGCTTGTCGCGGATGTCCTTGGGCAGGCCCTTGGGCGCCAGCAGGCCGTTCCAGGCCTGCACGGCGTAGCCGGGCACGCCGGACTCGGCAAAGGTCGGCACATCGGGCAGCTCGCTGCTGCGCTGGGCCGTGGCCACGGCCAGCGGGCGGATCTTGCCGGACTTGATGTGCGGCAGCGAGGCCGGCAGCGGCTCCCACAGCATGGACACCTGGCCGCCGATCAGATCGGTGAAGGCCGGGCCCGCGCCACGGTAGGGCACATGCATGATCTGCACGCCCGCCTTGGCCTTGAACAGCTCCATGGCCAGATGACCCAGACCGCCCGCGCCCGAGGACGCATACGACAGATGGCCCGGCTGCGCCTTGGCCAGCGCAACCAGCTCCTTCAGATTGGCCGCCTTGACCGAGGGATGCACGCTGAGCACGCCCGGCACCGTGATCACCTGGGTGATGGGCGTGAAATCCTTCACCGCGTCATACGGCAGCTTGGTGTAGACGGCCGGATTCGTGCCGTGCGTGCTGGACGTGGCGCCCAGCAGCGTATAGCCGTCCGGCTTGGCATCGGCCACGAAGCGCGTGCCCAGCGAGCCACCGGCACCGGCCTTGTTCTCCACGATCACCGAGGCGCCCAGCACCTTGCCCAGTTGCTGCGCGAACAGGCGGTTCACCACATCGGCCGTGCCGCCGGGCGGAAACGGCACGATCAGGCGGATGGGCTCGGCCGTGGGCCAGCCGGCATCGGCCGCCAGGGCCGACTGCGCGGGCGCCAGGGCGCCCAGGGCCAGGGCCGCCGTGGTTGCAGACAGGCTGCGGATCATGAAATTGCGGCGTTGCATGAGATTTTTCTCCTCGTTGAAATTCTTCGGGACCAGCACCGGCCAGTCACTGGCAAGTCATCGGCCCAGGCGCTCCAGCCAGGCCAGCACCCGGCCCAGCACCTCGTCGCCATTGGTGTCCAGCATGCAGAAATGCGAATTGCCGGTGATGCCTGCGGCCGGCAGGTCCAGCACCTCGGCACGGCCGCCCAGGCGGCGCAGCAGCTGCCAATACACATCGGTCTGCGCGCGGTACTTCTGCCACTGCGGGCTGTGCGCGAAATGGTCGCCCCACACCGCCAGATGGGGGATGGCCGAGGCAGGCGTGAAGGCATCCGCCCCCTGCTGACCCTGCTGCCCTTCTTGCACCACCGGCATGCCCGTAGGCTCCACGCCCACCACGGCGCGCACCAGGTGCGGCTTGCGGCTGGCCGCATGCGCGGCAAAGCCACCGCCCTGGCTGTGGCCCATCACCACACAGGGGCCGAATTGCTCCAGCAGCGCGTCATAGGCCGCCATGGCCATGGCCTCATGCCCCAGCCAGCGCGGCACCATCTGCCGCACCAGGACACCAAAATTCTCATGCGGAAACCGCTGGCCGACGAAGGGCTCGCCCACACCGTCGCCCGAAGGCGCGCCATGGCCTATGCGAAACAGCGTCCATGCCTCCTCGGCACTGCGGAACACGGGCGCCTCGGCATAGATCTCGGGGAACATCGCCCAGCCCGCGCGGCCGCGCTCCACGGCATCGCAGACCACCACGTCATGGCCGGCCTCCAGCAGCCGCCACAGCCAGCCCTGGCGCCCATCGGGCGTGGACTCCCACTGCGCCCCGGTCATGCCACCGCCATGCCACAGCAGCACCGGCAGGGGGCTGCGCGGACGCGCCAGCCGGTACTCCATGGCGTACATCTGGCCTACGGCATAGCTGCCATTCATGTCCAGCGGCCGCTCGCCGCCGTTGCGCACCACCTCCCTGTGCTGGATCGGCAGATCCCGCACCGTGCGCTGCGCACCGCCAATGAAATGGCTTTGCATCTTCCTGAGGCAAACTTCAGGCATAACAGGGCTTCTCTCGCATGCCGCCATGCTAGGCATGCCCCGCCTTGGTGCTGTGCCGATTGCAGCGGGGCTGTGCCGGATCAGCACAGCCCTGCACCCACCCTACCCATGCACGAACTCAACCTCAAACTGCTGCAGGACCTGCAGGCCCTGGCCGACACCGGCAGCCTCTACAAGGCCGCCGAGCGCCGCCACATCACCCACCCGGCCTTCGGCCGCCGCATCCGCGCGCTGGAGGAATGGGCGGGCACGCCCCTGGTCGAGCGCGGCCACCAGTCCACCACGCTCACGGCCGCCGGCAAGACGCTGCTGGCCTCGGCCCATGAAGTGCTGGGCATCCTGGAGCAGACCCACGGCCTGCTGCAGCGCCCGCACCGCACGCGCGATGAAACCATCACCATCGCGGCGGGCCGCACGCTGTCGCACACCGTCCTGCCGGGCATCATCACCGCCCTCAACCAGGCCATGCCCCAGCTGTGCTGGAAAGTGGTCACCACCAGCCTGGACTACGGCGTGGAAATGCTGCTGCAGGGCAAGGTGGACCTGCTCATGTGCCACGCCCAGCCCGCCATCGAAGGCAGCCTGCAGGGCCACCACCTGGCCTGGCTGCCCGTGGGCCAGGACACGCTGATCCCCGTCAGCATCCCCCTGGTCCCGCAATTGCCCAAGTACGCCCTGCCCGCCCACGGCGGCGGCCCGCTGGTGCCCTACCTGGACTACGCGCAAAGCATGTCCCTGGGCAAGATCCTGCGCAGCCACCTGCACGAGCTGTGCGACACCACGCGCCTGCGCACCGTCTACGAGGCCGACCTCGCCGATTCCCTGCACGCCATGGTCCACCAGGGCCTGGGCCTGGCCTGGCTGCCGCTCACCCTGGTCAAAGCCGACCTGACCGAGGGCCGCCTGGCCCGCGCGGCCGGGCCCGACAAGGACGTGCCCATCAACGTGCGGCTGTACCGCCGGCCTGCGGCCCAAAGCAAGCCGCTCACGCGCAGGGTGTGGGCGGGGTTGGAGAATCTTTATGGGAGGAGTCAGAAGTCGTGAGGCGGGCGGGCCAGTCCATGTGACTATGCTGCTGCGGCTTTGCGTTCTTGGACGCCTGCAAATTTGAGCGCCGCGCGCTCTTCTTGCCCCTGCTGGGCGGTTTCTTTTAGAGGCCGGGTCTCGGCCCGGCAGCCGACTGCCCTTTCTTGATTCGCCAAGAAAGGTCAGATCAAAGAAGGCGACCCGGATGTCCGCGACCCCTTCGCTTCGCTGCGGGGCAACCTGCGTCGTGGCGGCTGCATACGGGAGGGGGAAGAGGCAGCAGGCGCAGGCAGCGGACGCGCCCAGGACTTTCCCCTTGGCCCCGCCGCAGCCTTGAACTAGCATGGCCTGCACCGTCCCGGCCGGGGCGGATCTTCCTTGGGCATCGATGAGCTTTCCCGTTCAGATTCCGATCCGAGTCCCCTGCCCTCCGGGCGCCTGCATCTGCGAGCACGACGCCCTGCTCGCCGACTCCATGGCCGACCAGCGCATCCTGCGCCTCACCAAGGAAGAGGAAAAACGCCTGCTGCTGCGGCTCGAACAGATCACCAGCCTGCAGGACCTGCGCCATGTGGAGCAGCGCATGTATGAGCAGCTCGGCATCCGCGTGCGCATCGAGCCCGGCGCCAGCGAAGTGCGCACCGTGCGCGGCATACAGATCGAGGTCTTGCCCATGCGCGGGCTGTGCAGCAAGACACGGCAGGCAATTCCTGCGGCGATTCGGCGGGGGATGGAGAGGACGCCTGAGGTGGCGTTTGAGTTGTTGGATGAGGGGGGGTTGTTTGGGTGAGGATTGGCAACCTCGACCGACCAGGAATCACTGGGTTTCCGCGAGGCACTCAATTCCAGCTTTGCGACTGTGGCCAGGGGCTAGCTCCAGACCTCCTCTGTCAGACGCCTCAACTCATCAACCGCCGCAGAAAAAGCCGTCTTGTCAAATACTGCTCTTTTATTTCCCGCTACCCATTCAACCGAAACAACAATACCATTTCTCACATCGATAGCACGTCCGATTCTCGCCCAACTCACCGCTTCTTCATCAACCAGCTGCTCCACCACCGCAACAGTGCAATTCATATCCATATCATCTGGACATATCATGATTGGCACTATCGTCGACGAATTTTCATTTTTTGGATTCAAAAGATACCAGGCATTTTGCAAATCGCACTCATCAATAAGCCACCCTTGGGCCGGGACAAGGCCACCCACAGTATCTTCTCCAAAGACAGCCGAGCAATCTGCCTCTTTCAACCATAACTCAAGCGGCACCCCGTCAACCACCAGAACAGGATGGGGAGCCTTCGCGTAAAGCGACATGTGCATTACAGCTTCAATAACGTTCATGTGGTGTCAAGATTTCATTTTCAGTGTCCATGACGATCGATTGTCCTTACCTCGCACAGGTCCCGTCAACCTCCTTCACCCTCCGTAGGCTCACCATCCCTGTCGCGTGACCCATGCGGGAACTCCGCCCGAAGACATGCACGCCATCGCGAGGCGACCTGCCCATGCCTACTCACCGCCACCGCAAACGCTGAGGATGCATGGCAGCACGCCTGAATCAGGATGCCAGGCTCCTCATCATGCGGCACAATCAGCCGACAGCGACCCTGAAGCCAGGTTTGAATCTACTGGAAGCACCAGCCACCCGCCTCCAACATGGAATGCCCCATCTGCACAAGCACTGATTTTCATCGCCCCGCGGAGAAATCTGCAATGGAAATATGGCACTGCAAAAACTGCGGGAATGGATGTGCAGTGCATTGCAATCACATCCCCGATCTTTCGGACGTGAAAGGCCATGACCTGTTCGTTGGAACGGCATCGGTTTCCACAGGAATAACGGGCCTTAAGGCATTGATCCAGTTAAAGAAAGCTCTTTCATTTGCAGAGCATTTTGTGCCTGCCAGACTTGATGAGCAGCACCGAGCCGGGAAACTCTGTTGGGACTTAGGATATTTTCTGGATTTTGAAGTCCAACAGGCCGAAGCAGAGTGCGAACGAATCGGAATAGCTGCGTCATTCAATAGATTGGTCTAGGCGGGCTTGATGCAGATGACAACCGGCGTGCGACGACAGACAATACCAGTCCGTGGCACAAGCTCCTGAGATCAAGCACAATCAATACGGCCGCATGGAGATAACAATGGCATTCAAGATAAATGCAGATACAAGAACCACGATCGAGAAGATTCTTGGTCGATCCATCGAAGCGGAGTGCGGTGATCTGGCCAATTATGGCGAAATCGTTGACAAGGATCTGGAGAGTTTTCGGCGGCTCTGGTCCACCGGCGCAGTGATCACAGCCAACTACCTTCTATACAGGCTGGACGGACGATACGGCCTGCAAAAGGCGATGATGTATATACATCATGTGATCGGAGTTGAGGACATGACGGCGGATCAATGGCTAAAGCAAATGTTGACACTTGAGCAATAAGATGTCGAGAACTGCTTTCGGCCGATCAGACGCATCTGCGAAAAATCAGTAAAAATCACGAATTAATAAAACGGCAGACATACGGTGGCTCTCATGTCCTTGGGCGCCGAACATCCACCCATGACATTCCAGAAGACATGAATATTGAGGCACTGGCAGAAATTTTCCATGATGACAGCAACGGCCTGATTACATCCATAAGTCGTTCAGAGAAAAATGAACTCTTGATTTCGATCGAATGCGATGACTGGAAAAACTCACGAATACGCAGAGAATTCACGATGGTGTGCAAGCAATGGCTGGACACCGATGTGTGCATTTGCAGTGCAAATGCAATATCCGTATACCGGGAGCACCCCTTGCTCCTGAACCGCTCCGGAAGACAAGGCAGCCTTTACTTCTCCTCGTGCCCCCAGGATCCTTACCAAATTTATGCCCATATTTGGGAAATTCTTCATCACCACTACAAAGGCTGGCTGGCAGCATCCAGAATGATGCCGGATTCACCGGCATCCTTTCATACACTGCTTACTGGAGGCTATGGCTTGCTCTTGCGCGGTCCTATCTCTGTCCTCACCAGCGTTCGAGATCGCATTGGATCCGATTTGAAAACACAACTGATCGAAACGCATATCGTCGAAACAAGCGCGGTTGTCCTGGAAATTGGAAATCACTTCGTAATATGCGAGGAAATAGAAGTGATCGATCACAATGTTTGACCACTTCATCCAGAGGATGTCCGTCGACTGAGCCGTCCGCATCCGGCTTCTGACGGCCAGATGGGGGATTCACCACGACACTGCAGTTGAAAGTACCTTATTGATGTCCTTATACATTGCCCATTTCCTCATGAAGGAGGAGAACGCTTCGCTCAGCACGCAGCCACCTTACGACGTCAACCGCAGAGAGAAACGCCATTTCATCGCGTCGCATCTGTTCGCTGCCAGCGATGCCGAGGCAGCCTACGATCGCGCCATAGGCATGCTCCCCGGCTTGAGCGACGCAAATAACGATGGGCCCGGTGATCGAACGAAAGTGGAGCCTGTTGGCATCTTCGACCTTGACGAGGTATTAGTCGCTGAGGGGCAGGTCGTAACCGGATTGAGCCAGCCATACGGTATCGATGTCGGCGTCCTGTTTATCGAGGAATTGCTGTGTCAGCGCACAAGAACCAAGCAGGAGCTGACTGTCTTCGCCGGCCCTAGGGATGGCAGGGCAGAGCCGCCCTAATTCCCCAACATCTTCGTACGTTCTCCCGCACATCCTCACTCGCCTGCCCATAGCTGAGCAGCGACTGCGAACTCCATCCTCCGTATCCGAGCAGAAAAACGCCGTCGGCACCTTGAGGACTTCGGCCAGCTTGCGCACGGTACAGCAGGTACGGCTTGGGCTTGCCCAACGCATAGCGATTGATCTGTGCGCTTGCGACAAGCTGGCCGCCCCCTCAGACCCACTCGACAGTCCCCATCTTCTTGAACACCCTGTCAATCAGCTACGCAACTCGTAGTATCTGCGTCCCGAAAAACCGGCAAGCATCATCCCTTTCTGAAGGAGATGCAATGTCAGACGCCAATCGAATGCTTCGTGGAGAGTCGAACCCATGAAGCACATCCCCCCATCCCCTCCCCCCGAAAACACCCACGCCCAGAAGCTCGCAACAGCGCTGCACGAAATGGACCGCTTCGTGCAGCAAGGCTGTGCCGAGGTTTCCGCCCTGGCCCAGCTGGCGCTGGCCTGGCTGGAGATCCCCGAGGGCCATCAGCGGCTGGACGTGGTGGCGCAGGCGCTGGTGACCATTCGCAACAGCGCTGAATCGCTGGCGGAATACGCCGGCAGCGAAGCCCGGGTGATGAACTGCGAGTACGAGGACCAGGCGGAGGTGCGCCGCAGCGAGGCGGCCAAGGTGGCTGCCGAAGAGGCCGGGCATGTGTACACCGTGGTGGGGCCTGGGGCGGCGCGGGGCGTCAGGTAGTCCCGGAGGCCATGGGGCTGCGCCCCGTTGCACCCTGCACTGCCGTCTATCCCTTGCGCGTGCGAAACAGCAGCCACAGCAGATACACCCCGCCCAGCAGCCCCGTTACCAGCCCGATGGGCAGATGCAGGCGCACGGGCGCCCACTGGCTGAGCATGTCGGCCGCCAGCAGCAGAACGGCGCCCATGGCTGCCGCCGTGAACAGGGGCACGTCGGGCGACAGGCCCAGGCGCCTGGCCACCTGGGGCGCGGCCAGCGCGATGAAGGCGATGGGCCCCGCCGCTGCCGTGGCGATGGCGGTCAGGGCCACGGCAGCCATCACCATGGTGAGCCGCGTGCGCGGCACGTTGACGCCGAGCTGGGTGGCGGCATCGTCGCCCAGCTCCAGCAGGTTGATGCGGCGGGCGCACCACAGCACGACGGGCACGATGGCGATGAAGCCCAGCGCGGCGGGTACGACATGCGCCCAGGTCCGCGCGCTGAGCGAGCCGGCCAGCCAGCGCTGCGCGGCGACGGCCCGGTCCAGGTCCCCCATGACCAGCAAGATGGTGTTCAGGCCCGAGAGAGTGGCCCCCACGCCTATGCCCACCAGCACCAGCCGGTAGCCGCCGGCCGCACGCCGGCCCCCGGACAGCGCAAGCACGACCGCCGCCGTGGCCATGCCCGACAGCACGGCGGCCAGCGATGTCCACAGCGGCCCGGCGTCACCCAGCACGATGAGCGCAATCGCCCCGCTGGCCGCGCCCGTGGTGAAGCCGATCACGTCCGGCGAGCCCAGCGCGTTGCGGGAGATGGACTGGAAGATGGCACCCGCCATGCCAAGCGACGCGCCCACGAAGACGGCCGTGAGGACACGCGGCAGCCGCACCCGCTGCACGATGCGCTCTGCTGCGGGGTTGGAGGCCGTGCCCAGCAGGCTGTCGAGCACTTCGGCGGGGCTGAGGGACAGGGTTCCCGTGCCCAACAGCAGCACCCCCAGCACCAGGGCCAGCACGACCAGCGCCATGCCCACGGCCAGCGGCCTGGGCCGCCAGAGAAACGAACAGGCTCCCCAGCGCACAACGGATGTGTTCACGGAGGTCTTCATAGCCTGCTCAACCGGTATCTGCACGCCACCCAGACAAAGAACGGCCCGCCGATCAGGCAGGCGACGATGCCCGCAGCCACTTCGGCAGGTGCCGCGACGACGCGGCCCAGCACGTCGGCACCCAGCAGCAGCACCGCCGCGTAGAGCGCGGACAGCGGCAATATCCAGCGGTAGTCCGGCCCGCACGAGAGGCGTGCAAGATGCGGCGCCACCAGGCCGACGAAGGCGATGGGCCCCACGGCCGCCGTGGCGGCCCCGGCCAGCAGCATGACCGCCAGGCAGGCCAGTTGCGCGGTGGCGCGCACATTGACGCCCAGCGCCAGGCCCACGTCATGCCCCAGCGCCATGGCGTTGAGCTGGCCGACGATGGCCCAGGCCGCCGCCAGCCCCGCCGCCACGGCGGCCGCCAGCACGGCAGCGCTGGCATAGCCGCTGCCCTCCAGGGAGCCGGCCGCCCAGTGGCGGAAGCCGTCAAAGACTTCCGGGGGTGCGTTGAGCAGGATGATGCCGGCGCTGGAGGTGAGCATGACCGACAGGCCGGCTCCGGCCAGGACCAGGCGCACCGGGTGCGCGCCCGCGCCCCGGGACTGGCCGAACGCGAAGACGGCGGCGCCCGCCAGCCCCGCGCCGGCAAAGGCGAACCAGACGTACTGGAGCACGGACGTCAGGCCGAAGGCCGTCATGCCGATGAGCACGGCCAGCGCCGCACCCGCGTTGACGCCCAGCAGGCCCGGCTCCGCCAGGGGATTGCGGGTGACGGCCTGCATGAGCGCGCCGGCCACGCCCAGCGCCATGCCGGCCAGGATGGCCACCACGGTGCGGGGCATGCGCAGCAGGCTGACGATCAGGTGCTGGTCATCACGCAGGTCCGGAGCCCGCAGCGCGCCGAGGATGTCGGCCAGCGCAATGTCGCGCGAGCCGACGGTGATGCCGAGCACGGCGATGATGGCCAGCGCCAGCAGCCCGCCTGCAAGGCCCAGCCAACGCCTGCAGTGCAGGGAGGACCGCGAGGAGGAGCGCAAACAGGAGCGCTGGGCAGGCCGCGCCACCGCGCCTTGGAGCCGTGCACGCATGGCTCAGCGGAAATGGCTTGCCACGGCGTCAACCATCTGCTGCCCCGAGTAGTAGTCGATGCGAAACGAGGTCGGGCCCAGCGGATAGACGCGCCGCCCGGCAACGGCGGGCAGGTTGGCCAGCAGCGGATCGTCCAGGAAGGCCTGCACATCGCCCTGCGAGGTGCCGAGCAGGAAGACGGAGTCGCCGGTGATGGCGGCCGAGAGATTCTCGCGGGAGATGAATTCGAAGTCCGAGGCGCGCGTGACCTGCGCGGCCAGCGCGGGCGGCAGGCCCTCCACCTTGAAGCCCAGTGCGGCCAGCAGCCGCGCATGGGGGCTGGCGGCGCGGCCTATGGAGTAGCTGCCGGCCAGGTTGTAGGCGACGATGCTGACGGGCTGGGCCGGTGGCGTGATGGAGGCGGCGGTCTGCGCCACATGGGCATCGAAGCGGGCAATGGCTGCGGCGGCCTGCTTCGCATGGCCCGTGATGCGGCCCAGCTCGGTGGCGATGTCCTGCCAGGACTGGCTGGAGTAGTCGACCACGACCATGGGCACGCCCTGCGCCTGCAGTTCGGTGCGGTGCTGGGCCACGCTGTCGGCCCCGGTGGCGGAGGCCACCAGCAGGTCGGGGCTGGCGCCGATGGCGGCCTCGATGTCGAATTGCAGGTTGCGGTAGAGCACCTGCACGCCGCGCTTGTCGGCAACGGCGGCCCATTGCGAGAAAAAGCCCTTGTCGTCGGTCATGCGGCTGGGCGTGGTCGCGGCGGTCGCGACGACCGGCGCATCGATGGCCAGCAGGATGCCGGTCACGCTGGGCGAGGTGGAGACGATGCGCCGGGGCAGCGGTGCATGGTCTGCGTGTGCTGCAGCCGGCGTACCCGATGCATCCGACGCATGCGATGTATCCGATGTATCCGATGTATGCGGTGCGGCGCCCGCCACGGGAACGGCGGCGCGTGGAAACCATGCGAAACAGGCCAGCACGGCCAGTGCGGCGGCCGCGCCCAGGGCGGCAAGTTTGAGTCTGTTCATCTCGATCCGAAGCGACGGGGCCGGGCGCCAGGGCGGCGTCTTCAGCATATTCCGTATTGTAGAATTCATTCCACATTGCAAACACCGAAGGACCTATCGATTGTGGGAAATGACCGGCCATGACGCAGCGCCTGAGTGCTGATGCGGTGACGCTGCGCTACGGCGAGCGCACGATTTCGCAGGGCCTGTCCCTTGCCATTCCCGATGGCTCCTTTACCGTCATCGTGGGGCCGAATGCCTGCGGCAAGTCCACCCTGCTGCGCGCGCTGTCGCGGCTGCTGGTGCCGGTGGCCGGGCAGGTCATCCTGGATGGCCGGCACATCTCGCAATTTCCCGCCAAGGAGGTGGCGCGGCGCCTGGGCCTGCTGCCGCAAAGCGCGGTGGCGCCCGAGGGCATCACGGTGGCGGACCTGGTGGCGCGGGGGCGCTACCCCCATCAATCCTTCCTGAGGCAGTGGACGGACGCGGATGAGCAGGCCGTGGCCGAGGCCATGCAGGCCACCGATGTGGCAGCACTGTCCGACCGCCTGCTGGACGAGTTGTCAGGCGGCCAGCGCCAGCGGGTGTGGATTGCGATGGTGCTGGCGCAGCAGACGCCGATCCTGCTGCTGGACGAGCCCACGACGTTCCTGGACATCGCCCACCAGATCGAGCTGATGGAGCTGCTGGCGGATCTCAACGACGCCGGCCGCACGGTGGTTGCGGTGCTGCACGACCTCAACCAGGCCTGCCGCTATGCCTCGCACCTGATCGCCATGCGCGACGGGCGCATTGCCGCGCAGGGCGCGCCCGGGGCGATCTTCACGGAGCAGTTGGTGCAGGAGGTGTTCGGCCTGCCGGCCGTGATCATTGCGGACCCCGTGTCGGGGACGCCCCTGGTGGTGCCCAGGGGGCGCAGGGCCGTGAATGCCGTGGAGCGCGCCGCAGGGAACTGAGGCGCCCGGGCATTTTTCCCGGCGCGGCTTTCAAGGCGAATCTGCGCCGAAGGCCCGCCCGCCCGTGGACTGGTTGATCAGGCTGGCCTCGCGGAACAGCGCGACCCGGTTTTGCGGCGACTTGAGCTGGCCCAGGTCCGAGACGGTGGTGACCGCGCAGACGATTTCATGCTGCGCATCGAACACCGGCGCCGCCTGGCCCGTGACGTTGGACAGCAGGTGGCTGGTCATCTCGGACCAGCAGCGCTCGCGCACTTCGTCGAGTACGGCCTTGGCCGGCGGCTTGCCACGGAAATGGGCGGGCTGCTGGCGCCGTGCGGCGTCGATGGTGGCCTTGGGCAGGAAGGCCTGGAACACCAGGCCGCAGGCGGTGTTGTCTATGGGCAGGATGTCGCCCAGCGCCAGCGGGTTGATCGAGAAGTAGGCGCTGCGGTACCAGCGCACCAGGGTGGGCCCCCGGTCGGTCCAGATGGCCACGCCGCCGCTGAGCGCATGGCTGTGCGTCAGCGCCTTCATGCGCTGCGCCGCAATCTCCACCGCATCCACACGCTTGAGCGCGCCAATGCCGATGCTCAGCGCCGCGCTGCCCAGGTCATACAGGCCGCTGGCCGGGTCCTGCTTGGCCAAGCCTTCCTTGACGAGGCTTTGCAGGTAGCGGTGGGCCGTGGAGCCCCCCGTTCCCGTTCGCCGGGCCACCTCGCCCAGCGCCAGCTCGCTTTCGGCATTGGCCAGGACCATGAGAAACCGGGTGGCGATGGAGACGGACTGGATGGTGCCGGAGCGCTTCTCGCCGGCTGTCGTCTGAGGTGTTGTTGTTTTCAAGGGCTGGGCTTTCTTGCCTGTACCAGGCGCATCGCAGGTGGGGGCGCAGGCGCCGCCGGTGTCGATGATACCGGCTCTGCCGAAGGCTCTGCACAGGTGCGCACACACCATTTCGCCGCTGTTTTTTTCTTCCGCATGTGGGAATGCATTCCCTACTGTGGAATTTCAATGCATGATGGCGACCTTTGAAAAATACGAATCATTCTCATCAAAGGAAGATGCTGTGAAGCTGTGTTTCCATCGCAGGCTCCCGTCCCGGGCGGGCGCCATCGCACTCTCTACCCTGATGGCGCCGGCCGGCGCCTTCGCTCAGGGCGCGTCGGGTTCCGGGGGGGAATCCAACGCGCTTGAAGCGGTCGTGGTTAGCGGAGAAAAGGTCAGGCGCGAACTCAAGGACACGGCCTCCTCCGTGTCGGTCAAGGCCGGCAAGGACCTGGCCCGACAGGAATCCGGCAACGCCTCGGTCCACGAGGTGCTGCACGACGTGCCCAACGTGGTCTACACCGACACGGTGGGTGCGCCCATCATCCGCGGGCAGGACACGCAGGGGCCCAACAACGGCCAGAACGTCTTCTGGGGCGGCACGGTGCCGCGCGCCACCATCAACCTGGATGGGCACTACCTCAACTACAACGAGATGTTCTTCGGCGCGACCTCGGTCTGGGACGTGGAGAGCATCGAGGTGTTCCGCGGCCCGCAGACCACCTCGCAGGGCGCCAATGCCATTGCGGGCGCCATCGTCGTGAACACCAAGGACCCCAGCTTCAAACGCGAAGGGGCCTACCAGCTGGAGGCGGGCGACTACCACTCGCGGCGTGCGTCCATCGCCGTCTCCGGCCCCGTGGGCGAGGAGCTGGCCGCGCGGCTGGCCGTGGACTACTCGGGGCGCGATACCTTCATCGACTACACCAATCCGCAGTTCCAGCGGGGCCAGGCCGATCAGGATTTCCGCGCGCTGAACGCACGCATGAAGTTCCTGTGGCTGCCCAGCAGCGTTCCGGGCCTGGAGGCCAAGTTCACCTATTCCCACAACGACAGCAACCGCCCCAGCCAGGAGGCGGCGTCCGCTCCGTTCACCGCGCTGGAGCACTGGACGACGACCATGCCCAGCTGGAAGCAGAAGACCGACACCGGCATCCTCGACCTCAGCTACGAGCTGGGCAACGGCGTGCGGCTGGTCAACCAGTCCCAGTATTCGCGCTCGTCCGTGCAGCGCTACACGGGCATTCCCGGCGAGGGCGATGCCGATATCCGCCAGAACAATGTCTCCAATGAGTTCCGCGCCCTGGTGGGCAGCGACAAGGACCGCCTGAGCGGCTTCGGCGGCGTCTACTACGCCCGCACCGGCACGGACGAAAGCCTGCTGCTGCGCGGCCTGTCCGCCTTCGACGACACGAAGAAGAACCTGGGCGTCTTCGGCGAGCTGAACTGGCGCCTGGCCGACCGCTGGACCCTGACCAGCGGCCTGCGCTACCAACAGGATGAGGTGGTGCGCACCGGCACTTCGGTGCTGGCACCCACCGCCCTCGACTACACGAAAACCTTCTCGGCGCTGCTGCCCAAGCTGTCACTGGCCTATGCCGCCACACCGCGCTGGACCGTGGGCGCGCTGGTCAGCCGGGGCTACAACCCGGGCGGTGTGTCGCTGAACCTCACCAGCCGGCAATGGGCGTATTTCAAGAAGGAGTCGATCTGGAACTACGAGCTGTTCAGCCGCGCCAGCCTGCTCGATGACCGGCTGATGCTCAACACCAACCTGTTCTACATGGACATGCGGGATGCGCAGTACAACATCCCCGTGGTCATCTCCCCGGGCGTGGCCCAGTCCTACACCATCAACGCGGAGAAGGCCCATGCCTACGGCTTCGAGCTGGGTGCCGACTACCGCGCGCTGGACAACCTGCGGATCAAGGCAGGCGTGGGCGTGCTGCGCACCCGCATCGAGGAGATGGGCAGCAACCCCGGCTACGAGCACAACCGCTTCGCCCGCTCGCCCGGCTACAACCTGAGCCTGGGCGTGAGCTGGGACGCCAGCCCCCGGTTCAATGTCTCCGGCCAGGTGCGCCATCTGGACGGCTACTACTCCGATACCGCCAACACGCGCGCCTATGCGGTCGGCTCCAACACCATCGCCGACCTGCGCATGACCTATGCCTACAGCACGCGCGTGCAGTTGTACGGCTATATCAAGAACGTGTTCGACAGGCGCGCACCGACGTATCTGCAGCAAAACCGCGGCATCGGCGGCATCGAGGCCAGCATGACCGCGCCGCGCATGATCGGCGTGGGCGTGCGGGGAACGTTCTGAGATGGGAATGACAGCAGACATGACAACCCGCAAACCCCTGCACATCGGCCTTTCGCTGGCCCCCACCTGGCTGAGCGGCGACGCCTGGCGGCGGCCCGGCAGCAATATCGAAGGGCTGTACTCCAGCGACTTCGCCCTGGACCTGGCCCGGCGCGCCGAGGCCGCGCACCTGGACTTCGTCTTCCGCCCGGACGTGAGCTTTCTGCCCATGGAGGCGCTGGAGACGGGCGCGGGCTTCGCCAGCCTGGACCCCACGGTGCTGATGGCCGCGCTGGCGCGCGAGACCTCGCGCATCGGCCTGGTGTCCACGGTATCGACCACGTTTTTCCCGCCCTATGCGGTGGCGCGCCAGCTGCAGTCGCTGCACTGGATCAGCAACGGCCGCGCCGGGTGGAACATTGTCACGGCCCTGCAGGGCCACGAGAACTTCGGGCTGCAGGCCATGCCCGATGCCGATGAACGCTATGCGCGGGCCGCAGAGTTCACCGACGTGGTGCGCCGGCTGTGGGCCAGCTTCCCCAACGAGGCCTTGAAGATCGACCGGGACAGCGGCCGCTACGCCGACGCCTCGCTGGTCCACCCCATAGACCACGAGGGACCGCACCTGAAGGTGCGCGGCCCGCTGAACCTGCCGGAGTTCGGTGGCCCGCGCATTCCGCTGGTGCAGGCGGGAGCATCCAGCACCGGGCGCGACTTTGCCGCATCGGTGGCAGACATTGTTTTCGCCCCCACGCCGGACCTGGACGCAGCGCTGGAGCTGCGCCGGGACCTGTCTCAGCGCGCACAGCGCCATGGCCGCCAGGCGCGGGATGTGCGCCTGCTGCCCGGCCTGAGCCTGTACCTGGCCGACACCCGCGAGCAGGCCCGGGAGATGTTCCAGCAGACGCACGGCCGGGTGGACAGGGGCCGCAAGCTGGCATCGATCAAGGCCATGGTCGGCCTGGACCTGACGGACTGGCCCGCAGACCGGCCGATCACCGCAGCCGACCTTCCGCAGCCCGTGGCAACCCCGTCCAGCCGCACGCATGCGGGCCTGCTCAGGCGCCTGATGGAACGCGAGTCATTGCGCATCGACGAGCTGCTGCTGCGGCCGGAAATCCTCTCCGCCGCGCACTGGCAGGTGGTCGGCACGGTGGACGATGCCGTGGCGCAGATCACCCAGTGGAGCGCTGCCGGCGCCATCGACGGCTTTCTGGCCGCGCCCGGCGGCTCCGTCGAGTCCCTGCATTGCGTTCTGGAGCAGCTGGTGCCGCGCCTGGTGGAGGCCGGCCTGTTCCGCTCCCGCTACACGGGCACCACGTTCATGGAGCACCTCGACGAGTCGAGGTAGGGGCTGCGCCCTGCCCGCGCCGGGCCTTCACTGCGCCCGCGTGTCGGACCCGCCATCGGGCTCGAACGCAAAGCCCACGCCATAGACGGAGCGAATCCACTCATGGCGGTCGTCCGCCGCCTTGAGTTTCTTGCGCAGGTTCTTGATGTGGCTGTCGATGGCGCGTTCGTTCACGTCCAGCGTGTCGGCGCAGGCCAGCTCCAGCAGCTGCGCGCGCGAGTACAGGCGGCCGGGCTGGCGCATCAGGGCCTGCAGCAAGGTCAGCTCCCGCTTGGTCAGCGGCAGCACGCTGCCGTTGAGCATGGCGCGGCCCTGCTCGGGCAGCAGCGTCAGGCGTTGCTGCGCGGGGCCGGGGCCGGCACTGCGGCGCAGCACGGCCTTGACGCGGGCCACGACTTCGCGCGGGGCGAAGGGTTTGCAGATGTAGTCGTCCGCACCCAGCTCCAGGCCCAGCAGGCGGTCCATTTCCTCGACACGCGCGGTGAGCAGGATGACGGGGCTGGCGCTGTGGGGGCGGAACTGGCGCAGGATGTCCAGGCCGTCCAGCCCCGACAGCATGATGTCCAGCACGGTGAGGTCGGGCGGGGAGCGCAGCATGCGGTCCAGCGCCTCGCGACCGTGGCGGATGTGCTCGACTTCGTAGCCTGCATGGCGCAGGTAGTCGATGACGATGGCGGCCATGTCGGTTTCGTCTTCGACCAGGAGGATGCGGGCAGGCTTCATGGCGCGGGATTTTCCAGCAAGGGCAGCCACAGCGTGATGCGCAGGCCGCCCAGCGGCGAGGCAGCCGCCTCGATGCTGCCGCCATGGGCCTGGACGATGGTGCGGCAGATGGCCAGCCCCAGGCCGGAGCCGCCCAGGCCGTCGCCGTCGCGCACGCGGGAGGCGTCCACGCGATAGAGGCGGTCGAACAGGCGCGGCAGGTGCTGGCTGGCCACGCCGGGAGCCGTGTCGTCCCAGCGCAGCTGCAGCATGCTGCGGTCCTGCATCTGGACGATTTCGGCAGACACCTGCAGCCGCCCGCCCGCAGCCGTGTAGCGCAGGCTGTTTTCCAGCAGGTTGGCAAACACTTGGTGCAGCCGGTGCGGGTCGCCCTGCACCAGCGGCGGCGGAATGCGCGCGGCCAGCTGGTCCACGGTGGAGCGGTCCAGGCCAATGCCCACCTGCTCGAAGCCGGGCCGCGCGCCGTCCAGCGCCTCGCCCAGCAGGGTCAGCACATGCACGGGCACATGGCCCGAGCCGTGCAGGGCCTGCGGGT
Source organism: Delftia sp. Lp-1 (assembly GCF_020523835.1). Lineage (NCBI taxonomy): Bacteria > Pseudomonadati > Pseudomonadota > Betaproteobacteria > Burkholderiales > Comamonadaceae > Delftia > Delftia sp. Lp-1. Next base: position 3,154,430 of record NZ_JAJALJ010000001.1, read on the forward strand.
CGTCCAGGCTCACGCGCAGGTCGCTGACCAGCCGTATCAGCCGCATGATCTGCCGGTGCAGGCGCAGCGCCATGCGGTCGTCCAGCGGCAGCACGCCGTCCTGCACGGCCTCGACCTCGGCGCGCATGGTGGACAGCGGTGTGCGCAGCTCATGCGCCACGTCGGCCAGCCAGCGCTGGCGCGAGGCCTCCATGGTGGCCAGTTGCACGGCCATGTCGTTGAAGGTTTCCGCAAGGCGGGCCAGCTCCGCATCGCCCTTGATGGCCACACGCGTGTCCAGCCGCCCGGCCGCAATGCCGCGCAGGCCGTCGACAAAGGCGGTCAGCGGCTCCAGCCATCGCCGCGTGAGCCAGGCCGACAGCAGCAGCGCCAGCAGCAGGCCGGCCAGCCCGGTCCAGGCCACAAAGCCCATCTGCTGCGCGAGGAAGGCGCGGTCCAGGTCGCGCTGCATGCCCTGCCCTGTCTGCACGGGGGACAGCACGATCTCGCCAATGGCCTGCCCGTTGGCGGCGCGCAGAACGCGGTGCGCCGCACCGGGCTGCGGCGCCATGCCGGAGATGAGCTGGCCCTGGGCATCCAGCAGGCCCACGCGCGCCCACGGGCCGCCGAACGGGCGGTCCGGCGGCGGGCCGGGGCGGTCTGTACGGTCGGAGCGATCTGAGCGATCTGAGCGATCTGAGCGATCTGAGCGATCTGAGCGATCTGATCGATCGGCAGGCTCTCCGCCTTCCGGCCCAGGTGGCGGCGGAAACTCCGGGCCAGGCCCCGGACCGTGGCTTCCCTCAAAACCAGGCCTCGGCTCCGGCATGGGCATGGGGGGCCGTGGCCCGGGCTCGCCCGCAGGAAAGCCCCGGCCCATGCCTGCGCCCGGGCGCACCATGTCGCGCCAGAAACCGGGGTTGGCGCGAGCCGCATCCCAGCCGCCGTTTTGCTCATGGTGCTGGACCAGCCGCTCGGCCAGCCCGTCCATGCCGGTCAGCTCCACCTCGGCCATGTACGGACCCAGGCCCCGTTGCAGGCCCAGGCGGGAGAAGCCGAGAAACACCAGCAGCAGGGCTACCAGCAGCACGGCCAGGGCGAAGAAGGCCTTGTGCTGCAGCTTCAGGCGCGGGAGGCGAAGGCTCATTCAGTCCCTGCGTCAGACGGCAATGCCGATGGATATCGTGGCGGTGTGGCCATTGGTGGTGTCTCCGGTGAAGGTGGGCGTCTGCCAGGCGATCTGCTCGCTGGTGTTGTCGCCGAAGACATTGTCCGATGTCACGCTGACCCGCGACAGGTTGGAGACGCTGGCGCTGTAGCCGCTGACACCGGCATAGACGGCGCTGGCCACGTCCTTGGGCATGGCCATCTGCGAGGTCAGCAGCTTGTTGGTGTAGCTGCCGGCCGTGTTGAGGCTGCGGAACACCTCGAAGTGCATGTGCGGCCAACGCCCGTCATAGCAGCCCGGGAAGATGGTCACAAAGGTGCATTCGCCATTGCTGTCCGTCGCCTGCACGCCGCGCAGGAAGTTCTGGTTGAGCAGGTCGGTGGAGTACAGCGAATACTCGCCCTCGCGGGTGCAGTGCCACAGGTAGATGGCATAGCCTTCCAGCGGGCTGCAGTTGGTGCTGACGTTGACCAGGGTGATCTTGAGCGTCAGCGGCAGGCCCGCAGCCGTGCCGCTCATGCCGCCAAAGCTGCTGCGCAGGTCGCTGCGCACCACGCCGCTTTGCGACAGCACGTTGACCAGGCTGCCGCGCGAGCCGTTGGAGCCGTCGGCGGGGTAAGGGCCTTCGGTTTCCGTGGGATCGACCATGCAGGTGGTGGTCGTGGTTCCCGAACCTGTGCCTGTGCCCGTTCCCGTGTCGGTGCCCGTTCCTGTCCCGGTTCCCGTGCCGGTCCCTGTCGAATCACCGGAATCACCTCCACCGCCACCGCAGGCGGACAAGAGCGCGGCAGCGCCACCGGCAGCCATCAGGCCCAACAGGCGGCGGCGCTCGGACAGGCGGCGCGCCATGACTTGCAGATCGTGCTGAAGGCCCAGGTCGTGGGCAAGATCATGGGCATCGTGAGAGTGGTTCATGGGGATGGCTTTTCATGAGGGCCTGTGCGCAGGCCCATGGGGTTGCAGACAGCCCGGCGGCGTGGCCCGCCGGGCCACGCGATCACTGCTGCGGATGGGGCGGCGGCCCACCTGCGCCGGGCCCGCCGGCCGGCATGGCCACCAGCTGCCCGTTCAGGCTGCGGCAGGTGCCGGCCAGCGTCTTGCCATCGGGCATGGTCAGGGTCACGCTGTCACCCTCGGCCTTGCCCTGGCAGGCCGTATAGGCCTCGGGCGGCGGCGACGGCGGATTGCCGTGCCCCCCGTGGCCCTGCGCATGGCTGCAGGCCGCCGCGAAGGCCGCCACAGCCAGCACCAGGGCCGGGCGAATGCGTGAAGCGTTGGTTTGCGAGAAATCAATCATGGTCTTTTCCTGGAGTTGCCAAGGAATTCTTGCGACCAATCTGGGGGGAAATTGGGAGAAGTGACCGTGATCGAAATGCATGCGGCAGGCGGCAAAGATCGCACCTACGGCCTGGAAGGCCAGCAGCTCAGCCTGGCCCAGTTGAAAACCGCGCTCTCCAAAAAATCAGTCGCTCACAACGCCAGCGCCACCCCGCTGAGCCGCGCCAGCGCCTGCAACTCATTGATCAGCGCAGACGACAGAGGGATGCCTTCGGCGCGGCGCTGGAGCTCGCATTCATGCTGGCGCAGTCCGGGATAGCGGCCTTGGGTGCCCTGGGCCGCGAGCAGGCCGGTGATCCAGTTGGCCATGTAGTTGTCAAATCCCTGGGGTGACGGTGCGGCCAGGGCTGGGTTGATGACCAGCAGAAAGGCGCAGGCGTTGGCGGTGGAACCTTCCGCCGATCCGGGTACAGCGGGCCGGAAATGGCCGTCGCCCAGCGCGCCCGCCAGGCACTCGACCACCATGGCCAGGCCCAGGCCCTTGTGTCCGGCCATGGGCTGCATGGCGCCCTGCAGTGCGGCGTGGGGATCGGTGGTGGGATGGCCGTGTTCGTCCAGCGCCCAATGCGGCGGGATTTGCGCATGGCCGTCGCGGACGGCAGCCATGACGGCGCCGCGTGCGACCGCACTCAGGGCCATGTCGAAGACCAGTGGCGGCCGTCCGGCCACGGGCGCGGCGAAGGCGATGGGGTTGTTGCCCAACGCAGGCCGCGTGGCACCGGGCATGGCCATGATGGACGGCGTGCGCTGGCACAGCAGGGCCATGCAGCCCTGTTCCACGGCGGGCAGCAGCAGCACGCCCAGGGCGCCGAGGTGGCCGCAGGCCTCGATGTGGCAGGCCACCACGGCCTGGCTTGCGGCCCTGTCCAGGCAGGCTTGCAGCGCCAGCTCCAGCACGGGCTGGCCCAGGGCATGGTCGCCATGGCAGCGCAGCAGGCCGTTGCGCTCCTGCAGGCTGGGCTTGGCCCGGGTATGGATGGTGCCTTCGCGGATGCGCTGCACATAGGGCGGCAGTCTTGCCACGCCATGCGTGTCCACGCCGCGCAGGCTGGTGCGCACCAGTGCCTGGGCGGTGGCCTGCGCGTGGCATGCGCTCACATCAAAGGCCTGGAGCACGCCAGCAGCCCAGGCTTGCAGCGCTGCGGCGGGCATGCGCACGGCGTCGGTCAGCGGGTTCAGGGAATCAGTCAATGCGCTGCAGCTCCTGGCGAAAGGACATTGCACGCTCCACGTAGCTGGCGGCGCTTTGCAGCAGGCCCGCGACTTCTTCGTCACTGAGCGTACGCACCAGCTTGGCGGGGGCGCCAAGAATCAGCGAGCGCGGAGGGAACTGCTTGCCTTCGGTGACGATGGCGCCGGCACCCACCAGGCTGTGCGCGCCGATGACGGCACCGTTGAGCACCACGGCCTGTATGCCGATGAGCGAGCCCTCCCCCACGCTGCAGCCATGCAGCATGGCCTGGTGGCCCACGGTGACATGGGCAGCCAGGGTGAGCGCGAAGCCGGGATCGGCATGCAGCACGGCGCCTTCCTGCACGTTGCTGCCCTCGCCTATGCGCACGGGTTCGTTGTCGCCGCGCGCCACGGCGCCGGGCCAGAGGCTGGCGCCCTCGCCCAGTGTGACGTCGCCGATGAGCGTGGCCTCGGCCGCCACATAGGCGGATGCGGGCAGCAGCGGTGCCTTGTTCCGATAACGATAGAGGGCCATGCGCTTACTCCAGCGTGACATTGGCCTTCTTGACCAGGCGCGCAAAGCGCTCCTGTTCGGAGCGCAGGAACTGGGCTGCTGCCTCGGGGCTGTTGAGCACGGTGTATTCGTCGCGCCGTGCAAAGCCGGCCTTGACCTCGGGGTCGGCAAAGGCGGTGGCGATGCCGTCGTGCAGGCGGCGCACCTGGGCGGGCGGCATGCCCTTGGGGCCTATGGCGGCCACCCAGCCGGCGATGTCCACGCCGGGAAAGCCCTGCTCTGCCACGGTGGGTACATCGGGCAACGATGCCACGCGCTCACGGCCCATGATGCCGATGGCACGCAGCGCGCCGGATTTGAGGTGCGCCTGCGCCGTGCCCACGGCGATCACGCCGAAGTCCACCTGCCCGCTGAGCAGGTCCACCACCATCTGGCCCACGCCCTTGTAGGGAATGTGGCGTGCCGTGGTGCCGGCCGCGTCCAGAAAGACTTCGGCCGCGAGGTGGAAGATGGTGCCGTTGCCGGACGAGGCGTAGTTGAGGTCGCCGGGCCGCGCCTTCATGAGCGCCTGCAGTTCGCGCGCATTGCGCGCCGCCACCTTGGGGTGCACGACCAGTACGAAGGGCGAGCCGCCGACGATGGACAGCGGCGTGATGTCGGCCAGGCTGTCGTAGGGCAGCTTCTTGAACACGCTGGGGTTGACGGCGTGGTTGTTGGAGATGAAGGCGATGGTGTTGCCATCGGCCGGCGCCTTGACCAGCATCTGCGTTCCCGTGATGCCGCCCGCACCCGGCAGGTTCTCTATGACCACGGGCTGGCCGCCCAGCGAGCGCACCAGCGCGGTCTGGGCCGAGCGCACGATGGTGTCGGCGCCCGAGCCTGCCCCCACGGGCAGGATGACGCGCAGCGGCGTGCCATTTTGGGCGCGCACGCCCAGGGCAGCGGCCCCCAGCGATGCGCCGGCCAGGGCCAGCAGGGTGCGGCGGCGGAAGGGATGGGACGAGTGCATGGGGTTGTCTCCTTTTTGTGTTGTCTCATGCGCGCCGGGGTGGTTTTTCTGCGGCCTTCGGCGCCCGGGGTTGGCTGTCAGGTCCGTGATGCAAGGGCTCCGAGTATTTCTTCGGTGTGCTCGCCAATTCCGGCCAGCGGCATGCGCACGCCGGGACGGTGGCCGTTCATGAGCAGGGGCAGCAGCACCACGTCGGTCTGGCCGCCGTCTTCGGTCTGCATGGAAGCCAGGCCGCCGCTTTGGCGCAGGTGCGGGTCGTCCACCAGTTGCTCGGGCCGCGTGATGGGCGCGTAGGGAATGCCTGCGGCCTCCAGCTGCGGCGCGAGCCGGGCCGATTCATGGCTGGCCAGGATGGCGCCCAGCTCGGCCAGCAGTTGAGGGCGCACGGCCACACGGGCGGCGTTGTCGGCGTATTCGGGGCGCTGCAGCAGGTCGGCGCGGTCCAGCACGCGGCACAGGGTGGCGAACTGCTTGTCGCTGACGGCACCGATGAACAGCTGCTCGCCACCGGCCAGGGTGAACACGTCGTAGACGCTCCAGGCCGATACGCGCGAGGGCATGGGCGGCGGTGCTTCTCCCGTCATCAGGTACTGCTGCATGTGCTGGGAGGACAGGAAGACGCAGTTCTCGAACAGCGCGCTTTGCACCTCCTGGCCGCGCCCGGTGCGCTCACGCTCGCGCAGGGCGGCGAGCACGCCGATGGCGCCGAACATGCCGCCCATGATGTCGTTGACGCTGGTGCCCGCGCGCAGCGGCCGGCCCACGGGGCCGGTCATGTACGACAGGCCGCCCATCATCTGCACCACCTCGTCCAGCGCCAGGCGCTTTTCGTAGGGGCCGGGCAAAAAGCCCTTGTGGCTGACGTAGATGAGGCCGGGCGAGCGCTGCGACAGCGTGGCGTGGTCCAGGCCCAGGGACTGCATGAGGCCGGGGCGGAAGTTCTCCAGCACCACGTCGCTGCCAGCGGCCAGTTCGGCAGCGGTGGCGCGGCCCGCTTCGGTGGTGATGTCCAGCACCACGCTTTTCTTGTTGCGGTTGAAGCTGCGGAAAAAGCCGATGCCCAGGCCGGGCAGCGTGCGCGTTTTGTCGCCGCCCGGTGGCTCGACCTTGATGACTTCGGCACCCAGGTCGGCCAGGATCATGCCGCAGGTGGGGCCCATGACCATGTGGGTGAATTCGATGACGCGGATGCCGGACAGCGGCAGCAGGGGTTCGGTGGCCATACAGGTGTGCTCGTGGGAAGGTAAGGGGTTCATGCAGCGGCAGGGGCTGCGTCGGCTTTGACGCTGCGCGGCAAGCCCGCGCGCCACAGCGCGCCGTGCAGGCTTTCGCCGTCCAGCCAGGCGGCCACCTTGGCGCGCAGGCGCAGCAGGGCCTCGATGTCCAGGCCCGTGTCGATGTCCATGGTGTCCAGCATGAAGGCCAGGTCTTCGGTGGAGGCATTGCCGCTGGCGCCGGGCGCATGGGGGCAGCCACCGATGCCGGCCAGCGTGGCGTCAAAGCGCGCGACGCCGGTTTGCAGTGCGGCATGCACATTGGCCAGCGCCAGGCCGCGCGTGTCGTGGAAGTGGCCGCACCAAAAGCGTTCGCCCGCAATGCGCCGCGCCTGCTCGAACAGCGATTGCACCTGGCCCGGCCCGCCATGGCCCACGGTGTCGGCCATGCTGACGCGGTCGGCCCCCGCGTCCAGCAGCGCCTGCATGCAGCGCAGCACCTCGGCCGGTTCCACCCGGCCCTGCAGCGTGCAGCCGAAGGCCGTGCCAATGCCGCCCTCGATCAGCATCGTCGAACCCGCCGCATCGCGTGCGGCACGCATGCGGGCCACCTCGGCCACGACCTCATCGGGCGTCTTGCGCAGGTTGGCCAGGCTGTGGGCATGGCTGGCCGACAGCGGCACCAGCATCAGGTCGGCCCCGCTGGCAAGGGCGCTTTCGGCACCACGCATGTTGGGCACCAGCACGGAGACGAACAGGCCCGGCAGCGTTCGGGCATAGGCCACCAGCTCGGCCGTGTCGGCCAGTTGGGGCAGCAGGCGCGCAGGGACGAAGGAGCCGACTTCGATCTCGCGCTGGCCGGCAGCGTAGGCATCGCGTATCCATTCCTTCTTGCGCTCGGTGGACAGCACGGTCTGGATGCTTTGCAGGCCATCGCGCAGGCCGACCTCGCGGATGACGGCGGACTGCAGGGCACGGATGGGTTCTGGCATGGGAAGGTTCGCGTGGAGTGGTTTGTCTTGAATGGCACTTTAGACATTCCCATCAGCGTGCAGAAGCGATAATTTTTCGCCTCAGAGTTTCCCAAATGGAAATCCATAACCACCATGAAAGATCTGGACCTGACCACCCTGCGGCTCTTTGTCGCGGCATGCGACCTGGGCAATATCGCCCGCGCGGGCGAGCAGCAGCACATCGGCTCATCGGCCATCAGCAAGCGCATGGCGCTGCTGGAAGAGCAGGTGCAGGCCCCGCTGCTGGAGCGCCACCGCCGGGGCGTGGTGCCCACGGCAGCCGGGCTGATGCTGCTGGAGCATGCACGCGCCATGCTGGCCAGCGCCGACCGCGCGGCCCGCGACATGGCGGCCTACCAGCATGGCGTGAAGGGACAGGTGCGGATACTGGCCTCGGTCTCGTCGATTGCCGAGTCGCTGCCCGATGACATCGCGGCCTTTCTGCAAAAGCCCGAGCACGCGCAGATCCGCGTGGATATCGAGGAGCTGACCAGCAGCGAAATCATCCGATCCATCCGCGAAGGCCTGGCCCTGGTGGGCGTGTGCTGGAACGCGGCCGATCTGGAGGGCCTGCAGACCCTGCCCTACCGCTGCGACACCCTGGCCGTGGCCGTGCCGGCCGGCCACCCGCTGGCCTTGCGCGACAGCTGCAGCTTCAGCGAAACGCTGGATTGCGAGCATGTGGGCCTGCCCGCCTCCACGGCCGTCTACACCATGCTGGCGCGGGCGGCGGCCATCATCGGCCGGCCCATCAATTACCGCGCCGTGGTCAGCTCCTTCGACGCCACGATCCGCTGCGTGCGCGCCGGCCTGGGCGTGGCCATCATGCCCAGGGAGATCCTGGGCATGGCGGGCCCCGGTCAGGGTGTGCAGGGCGCGCAGGGTGTGCACATGGTGCCGCTCACCGATGCCTGGGCGCGGCGGCAGTTCGCCATCTGCTTCAGGGACGGCAGCCGGCTATCGCCTGCGGCGCGCACGCTGGTGGACTATCTGGCCGGGTGCGCCCAGGCGGGCTGAGCCGGCCTTGGGAGTTATCACGATTAATTGAAGTTTGCGTGATACATCCGCTACAGGGTCCCTCCAACAATGGGATCCATGAACACCGCCCTCATCACCCCCCAACCGGCACAGCCCAAGGATGGCCAGCGCATCCACCCGCTGTGGCTGCGCCTCACGCATTGGCTCAATGCGCTGGCCGTGGTCATCCTGGTGACCAGCGGCTGGCGCATCTACAACGCAGCGCCGTTCTTTGATTTCAGCTTTCCGGGCTCGATCACGCTGGGCGGCTGGCTGGGCGGAGCGCTGCAATGGCATTTCGCGGCCATGTGGCTGCTGGTGTTCAACGGATTGCTGTACCTGCTGCTCAACATCGCCAGCGGCCGGTGGCTGCGCAAGTTCTTTCCCGTCAGCGTGCAGGGCGTGCGCCAGGACCTGGTGGCCGCCCTCAAGGGCCGGCTCTCGCACGCCGACCCGGCCCGCTACAACCATGTGCAAAAGCTGGCCTACCTGTTCGTGGTGCTGGACCTGGTGGTGATCGTGCTGTCGGGCCTGGTGCTCTGGAAGTCGGTGCAGTTCCCGCTGCTGCGCGAGTTGCTGGGCGGCTATGAATCCGCACGGCGCGTGCACTTCTTCGGCATGTCCGCTCTGGTGGCCTTCATGGTCGTGCACCTGGCAATGGTCGCCCTGGTGCCCCGGACCTTCCTGACCATGATCCACGGCCGTGCGCCCAAGACACCATGAAAATCTTCAAAGCCCCTTCCCTGCCCGGCGTCGATGGCGAGGCCGTGGTGCGCGAGGCACGCTCGCTGATCGCCCGCAAGCTGGACCAGCCCGCACGCCGCACCTTCTTGCAGCGCTCGCTCACGCTGGGCGGCCTGTCCCTGCTCACGGGCTGCAGCATCAGCGATGACAGCCACGTCGAGGCCGCGCTCAGCCAGGTATCGCGCTTCAACGACCGCATGCAGGGCCTGCTGTTCAGCCCCTCGCGGCTGGCGCCCACCTATTCCGCAGCTGAGATCACGCGCCCCTTCCCCTTCAATGCCTATTACGGAGAGGACGAGGTGCGCGAGGTGGACGAGGCCAGCTGGCGCCTGGAGGTGACCGGCATGGTCGCCGACCGCCATGCCTGGACCCTGGCCGAGCTGCGCGCCATGCCGCAGGAAGAACAGATCACGCGCCATATCTGCGTGGAAGGCTGGAGCGCCATAGGCCGCTGGGGCGGCGTGCGCTTTGCCGATTTCCTGCGCCACATAGGCGCCGACACCAGCGCCAAGTACGTCGGCTTCAAGTGCGTTGACGACTACTTCACCAGCATCGACATGGCCACGGCCCTGCATCCGCAGACGCTGATGGCATTGACTTACGACGGGCAGCCCCTGCCGCCCAAATATGGCTTTCCGATGAAGCTGCGCATGCCCACCAAGCTGGGCTACAAGAACCCGAAGCACATCCAGGCCATGTTCGTCACCAACACCTACTCCGGCGGCTACTGGGAAGACCAGGGCTACAACTGGTTCGGAGGCAGTTGAGCGGCCTTCCAAGCCGCTGGGCCGCCAACGAAGGTGCGAGGCCGTGCCCATCCAAAGCCGGCCGATTTGCAATCCCGCAAACCGCTAATCCAAAGGAAGACTCAAATGACCAAGCTCACCACCACCGTGCTCGCCGCCTGCCTCGCCCTGGCCGGCGCCACCACGGCATTCGCTGCGGATGAGATGGCGAAGGACGGCATGTCCAACGGAGCCATGTCCAAGGATTCGATGTCCAAGGATGGAATGAAGAAGGACTCCATGTCCAAGGATGGAATGAAGAAGGACTCCATGTCCAAGGACGGGATGAAGAAGGACTCGATGTCCAAGGACGGCATGCACAAGGATGGCATGCACAAGGACGGCATGTCCAAGGATGGAATGAAGAAGGATTCCATGGGCAAGGACGCCATGTCCAAATAAGCAGACGGACTCGCCTGATCCGTCTGGTGCCCTCCAGGCGGTCGGGCCGTCGGGGCTGCTTGGGAAGCTGACTGGGGCTGCCGATCAGGCAACCAGGCACAGAGCCCGGTCCTGCCTGCGCCCCGAATGCCCGCTCTGCAACAGAAGCGGGCCGGCGGGCTTCAGCGGCGCTGCGGAGGACGCGGGCCCGGTGCGCCGGAGCGTTGCTCGATGTGGCGGAACGTGAGGCGACCCTTGTTCAGGTCATAGGGCGACATTTCAAGCGTCACCTTGTCGCCGGCCAGCACGCGGATGCGGTGCTTGCGCATTTTTCCGCCGGTATAGGCGATGAGCTGGTGGCCGTTTTCCAGCGTTACGCGGAAGCGGGAATCAGGCAGCACTTCGTCTACCCGGCCTTGCATTTCGATCAGTTCTTCTTTAGCCAATGGGACTCCTGTGAGTACATGTTGAAAGGGTTGCGTCGCCGCAAGTTGCTGGTGCAGCACCATGCTGCGGCCTTGGGCCAGCGCAGGATGACCGCTGCACGCAGGCAGCGGAGCATCGAAAAAGGGAAAAAGAGGACCCTGCAGGTGGCAGGGAGAGTGCGGACCCGGGAGGTGGGTTGGATTCGCGTGGTGCTCGCCGTTGAGAGTGACAGTTGCGGACCTCGTCACAGACTTTGTGACAGTGGGCGGCTAACGGCAGCCCGGAGACCGCGAAGGTGTCAGACGGGCACTGAGGAGGCGAACAACAAGGACAGCACCTCCATCAGTATAGGTGAATTGCCGGCCGCGCGTTGAAGCGGCGCCGGGTACCGCACCTGTACGGGGCGGCATTTTCCCTGTCGCGACTGGGGCAATTCGCAGTCGAACCGGAAGAAGTGCACTGCCTTGGTGGTTGCCGCGGCATCGAAGCGGCCGCCGGCGGCCCGCCTCATGCCTTTCACCTATCCCAGCTTGGGCAGCAGGTTGAACAGCAGCACCATCAGCAGGCCCACAAAGGACACGATGGACTGGACCACGGTAATGGTCTTGGTGGCCTCGCCCATGCTCATGCCGAACGACTCCTTCACCATCCAGAAGCCCGCGTGGTTGGCGTAGTTGAAGAACAGCGAGCCGCAGCCGATGGCCAGCGCCAGCAGCGGCACGTTCAGCGAAGGATCGGAGGCCGCCAGCGGCGCCAGCAGGCCCGCCGCGCCGACGATGCCCACGGTGGCAGAGCCGGTGGACACCGACAGCAGCATGGCGATCATCCAGCCCAGCACCAGCGGAGGCAGGGCGAACTGCTGGGTCATGTGGACGATGGCATCGCCCACCTTGGCGCTGGTCAGGATCTGCTGGAAGGCGCCGCCGCCCGCAATGATGAGCATGATGCCGGCGATGGGCTTGAGGCTCTGGCCCAGCGCGTCGCGCAGCTTCTCTGCATCGGCGCCGCGGAGATAGCCCAGGGTGATGGAGGCAAACACCACGCCCAGCAGCATGGCCACCAGCGGATTGCCCAGGAAGGCCGCCGCATGCAGCAGGCCCGAATCCTTGGGCAGAAGCACCTCGGCCAGCGCATGCACCAGCATCAGCAGCGCGGGCAGCAAGGCGCACAACACGCCCATGCCGATGCTGGGCGCACTGCCCTCCCCGCCTTCCTTCTTGCCTGATGTGAACTGCTCCAGCAGGGCTGCATCGGGGCGCGTGCTCATGCGCGGCGTGATGAAGGCACCATACAGCGGGCCACCCAGCACCATGGCGGGAATCACAGCCAGAAAGCCGTACAGCATGGTCGGGCCGACAGTGGTGTGCAGCGTGGCAATGGCGGTGAGCGGGCCGGGGTGCGGCGGCACCATGCCGTGCATGGCGGCCAGCGCGGCGATCACGGGCACGCCCACATAGACATAGGCCGATCCCTTGAAGCGCTCATTGCTTTCCAGCTTGCGCGCCACGCTGAAGATCAGCGGCAGCATGACCACCAGCCCCACCTCGAAGAACATGGGAATGCCGATCACGAAGGCCACCAGGGTCATGGCCCAGGGAATCATGCGCTCGGACGTGCGCTGCAGGATGGCACTGGCCAGCCGCTCCGTGGTGCCGGAGTCCGCCAGGATCTTGCCCAGCATGGCGCCCAGGGCAATGACCACGCCCACCGCGCCCAGCGTCTTGCCGGCCCCATTGGTGAGGTTCTTGACGATCTCGCCCGGCGCCATGCCGGTGGCAAAGCCCACGCCAATGGAAACCACCAGCAGCGCCAGCAAGGGATGAAGACGGATGCGCGAGACGATCAGCGCGACGAGGACCAGCACGCTGGCCAGCGCGATGAGCAGCAGTTGGGTATCGAATGAAGACATAGGAGGCTTGGAGTTGTGATTCTTGGCGTTGGACCCCGCCTGCGCGCTTGCGGCATGCGGCATGCCGCAAGCGGTGGGCGGTTTCCAATCGCTACAAATCGTATGCCTGGGCCTGTCGGCGGGTTGTAGGTTTCAGGCTTGTTCACAGAGTTCGCGCTGGCGCCGGTCCACAATCGTGCCTGCCGGGCAAGCCGGCGCTGCCATCCCGGAACCCATGCGCATACACCATCCCCCCGTACCGGAGCTGCCCGGAATCTCCCTTCGCCAGATCGAACGCTCGGACATCGGCGCCTGGTACGCCTACCTGAGGCTGCCCGCCGTCACCGAGCACACCAGTTGGAACCTCGCCTCAGGCGACGACCTGCTGCCGCTGTTCGATGCGTTCGAGTCCCCGTCCGCCGACTCCCAGCGCCGCCTGGCCGTCGTCGATGCCCGCAGTGGCCGGATGGTGGGCAGCATCGGCTTCCACACCATCTCCGACGTGAACCGCACCGCCGAAATCGCCTACGACCTCGCCCCGGAGTACTGGGGACGCGGCATAGCCAAGGCCTTGTGCGCGACAGTGACCCGATGGGCCTTTCAGGAATACGGCTTCATCCGCATCCAGGCTGCGGTGCTGGAGTCGAACCAGGCCTCGGCCAAGGTCGTGCAGGCCTGCGGGTATCGGCATGAGGGGCTGCTGCGTTCGTTCAGGCTGGTTCGCGGAATGCCCAGGGACTATGCGCTCTATGCGCGGCTTGCGGCAGACGAATGAGCGGGCGATAAGCCCAGGCATCCCCATGCACTCCTGCAGCGATCCTCACGCGACCCGCACTCTGGACCTCATCCCCAACGATCCTGTCCAGCCCGAGTTCCAGCGCCTGGTGGACGATGCGCGCGCAGCCATCGCCAGCGACCTTGGCGAGGCGCTGGACAGCCTCTACCTGTATGGCAGCGTGGCGCGCGGCTGCGCAAGGGCGGGCTTCTCGGACTTGGACCTGACGATCGTGCTGGCCCGCCCCCTGTCCAGGCAGGAGAGCGCCCGGCTGGAGCAGCGGCGCCAGGACCTGCAACTACGTCACAAAGAAGTCGCGAAGATCGATTTCGACCTGGGCACTCGGCAAGAGGTGCTGGACCCGGCCCATCTCTACAGCTGGGGCTACTGGCTCAAGCATGAGTGCCGCTGCATCCACGGCGCGGACCTGGCGCAGCAGTTTGAGGCGTTCGAGCCGTCCAGGGCGATTGCACAGGCCGTCAATGGCGACTACGTGCAGGTGCTGAACGACTACCTGCAGCGCATTTCCGGAACCAGGGACGACATGGAGGCCCTGCGCCTGCAACGCGAAGCCGCACGCAAGCTGATCCGGGCCACCAATGTGCTGCGCCCCTGCTCAGGCGGCTTCTGGCCGCGCACGCTGGAGGAGTTCGCCGATTGCTTTGCGCAGCTCCATCCGGAAATGGCGCAGTCCATGGCTTTCTTTCTGGCGCAGTCAAGGACGCCCGAGGCACCCAGAGCTCGTTTCAACGCAGAGCTTTCGGCCTTCATCAGCTGGATTCGGCGCCAGCGAGCTGCATCTACGGCAGTCTAGGTACCGGGCAACGCCAGGGCCCAAGCCGCCAAGCGCCTGATACGCAACAAAACCTTCACTCCTCCGTCACCGCACCGTCACGCGCAGCGGGTGCAATGTAAACGTTTTCAAGAAATCGTTTACATCCATGAGCATCACCGAGGTTGCACGCCGCGCGGGGCTGTCCGTCGCCACTGTTTCGCGGGTTTTCAATTCGCCGGAGGTGGTCAATGCGCAAACGCGCAGCACGGTGCTGCGCGTGGCGCAGGAAGTGGGCTATGTGGCCAACGCCAGCGCCCGCACGCTGCGCACGCGCAGCAGCAAGGTGCTTGGCGTGGTGCTGCCCACGCTCACCAATCCGGTGTTTGCCGAGTGCCTGCAGGGCATTGCCTCACAGGCGGCGCTGCGCGGCTACGCGATTTCGCCCTGCACCACCGAATACGACCACGCCGGTGAAGACGCGGCCACCACGCGGCTGCTGGCCAGCGGGGTGGATGCGCTGGTGCTGGTGGTCTCCAACCCTGGCGATTCGGCGGCGCTGGCGCGTGTGCGCCAGGCCGGCAAGCCCTATGTGCTGGCCTATCACCACACCCATGAGCATGCCTGCGTGGGCGTGGACAACACGGGCGCCGTCAGGGAGCTGGTGCTGCGCCTGGCTGCGGCAGGCCACAGCCGCATCGGCATGGTCACGGGCCAGTTGCGCGCGTCCGACCGCGCCCAGCAGCGCTGCCGTGGCTATGCGCTGGGCATGCAGGCCGCAGGCCTGTCGCCGCTGCCCGTCTGGGAGGTGCCCTTTGCCGCCACCGCCGTGCAGATGCTGCAGCAGCACCTGGCCGAGCAGGCGCCGCCCACGGCCATTGTCTGCAGCAACGATCTGCTGGCGATACGCACCATCCGCGCGGCATCGCTGGCCGGGTTCCGCGTGCCTGCGGACCTCAGCGTGGTCGGCTTTGACGGGATTGCCATGGCCGGCGATCTCACGCCTTCGCTGGCCTCGATTTCCCAACCCAACCACGACATCGGCTCGGCCTGCGTGCGCCTGCTGTGCGATGCGCTGGCGGGCAAGAAAACCCTGGCCGCGCAAGACAGCCTGTGCCTGCCGCATGGCTGGCGCAGCGGAGAGTCCTGCCGGCTCTGAAACCAACAACAGCGGCCCGCGCAAGCCAAGGCCGCGCCCTTCCCTTCCCCACGCTCCCCAACCTCTTCGAGTACGCACCATGAAACTGCCTGCCCTCCCCTTCAAGCTCTCCTTCAAGCTCTCCTTCAAGCCCTCCTTCAAGCGCCTTGCCCTGCTGGCCGCCACCACCGCCGTCTGCGGAACGGCCCTGGCCCAGAGCGCCATCTGCTACAACTGCCCGCCCGAATGGGCCGACTGGGGCACGCAGATCAAGGCCATCAAGGCCGATACCGGCATCACCGTGCCGCCCGACAACAAGAACTCCGGCCAGTCGCTGGCCCAGCTGGTGGCCGAGAAGGCCAGCCCCGTGGCCGATGTGACCTACCTGGGCGTGACCTTCGCCATCCAGGCGCAAAAAGACGGCGTGGTTGCCGCCTACAAGCCCGCCAACTGGGATCAGGTTCCCGCAGGCCTCAAGGACCCCAAGGGCGAGTGGGTGACCATCCACTCGGGCACGCTGGGCTTCATGGTCAACAAGGCGGCGCTGGGCGGCAAGCCCGTGCCGCAGTCCTGGGCAGACCTGCTCAAGCCCGAATACAAGGGCCTGGTGGGCTACCTGGACCCGGCCTCGGCCTTCGTGGGCTATGTGGGCGCCGTGGCCGTGAACCAGGCCATGGGCGGCACGCTGGACAACTTCCAGCCGGCCATCGACTACTTCAAAAAGCTGCAGAAGAACGAGCCCATCGTGCCCAAGCAGACCTCGTATGCGCGCCTGCTGTCGGGCGAGATCGGCATCCTGCTGGACTACGACTTCAACGCCTACCGCGCCCGCTACAAGGACAAGGCCGACGTGGACTTCGTGATCCCCAAGGAAGGCACCGTGGTCATGCCCTATGTGATGAGCCTGGTGAACAAGGCGCCGCACACGGACAACGGCAAGAAGGTGCTGGACTATGTGCTGTCCGACAAGGGCCAGTCCATCTGGGCCAACGCCTACCTGCGCCCCGTGCGCGACGTGGCGCTGCCCAAGGAGGTGGCCGGCCATTTCCTGCCCGCCAGCGAGTACGCACGCGCCACCTCGGTGGACTACCAGAAGATGGCCGATGTGCAAAAGGGCTTCTCCACGCGCTACCTGCGTGAAGTGCGTTGAGCCAGGCGGACTGCATCGTGGGCATTCCCTCCCAAGCGCCAGGCGACTGGCGCGCCCGCGCGCTGCTGCTGGCCTGCAGCGCGCCGGCCGTGGCCTTCTTTGCCGCGTTCTGGCTGCTGCCGGCCGGCCTGCTGCTGGCGTTGCCGGCGAGTGAAGGCTGGCGCACCTACTTCGCCACGCTGACCGACGCGCTGTACCTGCAAAGCCTGCTGCAGACGCTGGCCCTGTCGCTGGCCGTGACCCTGGCCACGCTGCTGATCGGCGCGGTGATGGGCATTGCGCTGGCGCGCCACCGCTTCACGGGGCGCGGCCTGCTGCTGTCGCTGCTGACGCTGCCGCTGTCGTTTCCGGGCGTGATCATCGGCTTTTTCATCATCCTGCTGGGCGGGCGCCAGGGCGCGCTGGCCGACCTATCGGTGGCCCTGGGCGGCGAGCGGATCACCTTCGCCTACGGGCTGCTGGGCCTGTTCCTGGGCTACCTGTATTTCTCGCTGCCGCGCGCCATCGCCTCCTACACGGCAGCGGCCGAGGCGCTGGACCCGCACCTGGAAGAGGCCGCGCGCTCGCTGGGCGGCAATGGCTGGCGCGTGGCGCGCGATGTGTGGTGGCCGCAGCTGCTGCCCACCACGCTGGCCTGCGGCGCCATCGTGTTCGCCACCTCGGTCGGCGCCTTCGGCACGGCCTTCACGCTGTCGAGCAAGTTCGAGGTGCTGCCCATCACCATCTACAACGAGTTCACCAACTACGCCAACTTCGCCCTGGCCGCCAGCCTGTCGATCAGCCTGGGGCTGATCACCTGGCTGGTGCTGTGGCTGTCGCGGCGCTGGGCGGGTCCGGCCGCCTCGGGAATCTGAACATGCGGACCACACAAAAAAATAGCCCCCACGCTGCCCTTGCAGCGCAAGGTCCGCTGCCCCCCGAAGGGGCCGCTTTTTGCCTTGGGGCGGCCCGGCGGCCAAAAATGCCGCCGCTGATGTGGCTGGTGACGGCCACCGTCACCGTGTTCATGCTGGCGCCCATGCTGCTGTCGGTGCTGGCCGGGCTGGTGCAGAACTACGGCCAGGGCCTGGCAAGCGGATTGACCACGCGCTGGCTGGCCGAGGTCTGGGCCGGCTACGGCAATACCGTGCTGATGTCGCTGCTGCTGGCCTGCGCCTGCGTGGCCATGACCTTGGTGCTGGGCGTGCCCTGCGCCTATGCGCTGGCGCGCAGCCGCTCGCCCTGGGCCCGGCATTTCGAGGAGCTGCTGACCCTGCCCGTGGCCATTCCGGGCCTGGCCAGCGCCCTGGGCCTGCTGCTGGCCTATGGCAGCGTGGCCGCCTTCCGCCAGAGCTTTGCCTTCATCCTGGTGGGCCATGTGGTGTTCACCCTGCCCTTCATGGTGCGCATGGTGGGCTCGGCACTGCGCCGCCAGGAGCTGGTGGCGCTGGAGGAGGCTGCGCGCAGCCTGGGCGCCTCGTTCACGCAGCGCTTCCTGGGCGTGCTGGTGCCTGCCGTGCTGCCCGCCATCGTGGCCGCCTGCCTGATGGTGTTCACCCTGTCCATGGGCGAGTTCAACCTGACCTGGATGCTGCACACGCCGCTGACGCGCACCCTGCCCGTGGGCCTGGCCGACAGCTATGCGTCCATGCGCATCGAGGTGGGCTCGGCCTACACCCTCATCTTCCTCATCGTCATCCTGCCCGTGATGTGGCTGCTGCAGGCGCTGGGGCATTTCATCGAGAAGCACTATGGAAAGTAACAGCGTCGCCATCGACATCCGGCAATGCGCCAAGACCTATGCCGACGGAACGCGCGGCCTGCAGGCCACCGACCTGCGCGTGGAGCCTGGCGAAGTGCTGGCCCTGCTGGGTCCCTCGGGCTGCGGCAAGACCACGCTGCTGCGCATCATCGCGGGGCTGGAGACGCCGGATGCGGGCAGCAGCATCGCCTTCGGCGACACCGACGTCACCCGTGTGCCCATAGAAAAGCGCCAGGTGGGCATGGTGTTCCAGCACTACGCGCTGTTCCCGCAGATGAGCGTGCAGGCCAACATAGCCTACGGCTTGCGCATACGCGGTGTGTCCGAGCAGGAGCAGCGCCGCGTGGTGGGCGAACTGGTGGACCTGGTGCGCCTGAACGGCCTGGAGCACAAGCGCCCGGCCGAGCTGTCCGGCGGCCAGCGCCAGCGCGTGGCCCTGGCCCGCGCCGTGGCCCCGCGCCCGCGTGTGCTGCTGCTGGACGAGCCGCTGACCGCGCTGGACGCCAAGCTCAAGGAAACCCTGCGCGACGAGCTGGCCCAGCTGCTGCGCCAGCTGCGCATCACCGCCGTCCATGTCACGCACGACCAGCAGGAGGCCATGGCCATTGCCGACCGCATGGCCGTCATGCAGGCAGGCCGCATCCTGCAGGTGGGCGATGGTGAGAGCCTGTACCGCCGACCGGCCCATCCATTTGTCGCCACCTTCCTGGGGCGCGTGAACCAGGTCGAACGCAGCGAAGACGATGCGCGCAGCAACCGGCTGGCGCTGGCCGGCATGGAGCTGGCCTGCCCGGCCGAATGCACGGGCGCGGCCCGGCTGCTGCTGCGCCCTGAAGACATCGAGGTCTGCGCCGCCGGCACGCCGGGCGCCGTGCCCGCATCAGTGGCGCGCCGCGTCTTTCTGGGCGACCGCCTGCAGCTCACGCTGGAACTGGCGGGCCACACGCCGCTGATGGCCGACGTGGCCCGCGACCACGCCGCGCAATCGGGCGACCGCGTGGCCTTGCGCATCGCCCCCCACCAATGGATGCCCAACCATGCCCACGCCTGAAACCCTGCGCCCCTCCATGACCACCTTCCTGGCCCAGCTCACCGACCTGCATATCCGCGAACCCGGTCGCCTGACCTACCGCCGCATCGATACCGCCCAATACCTGGAGCGCACGGTGCGAAGCGTGCTGGCTCTGCCGCAGCAGCCGCACGCCGTCGTGATCACGGGCGACCTGACCGACTTCGGCCGGCCCGCCGAATACGCCCACCTGCGCAGCCTGCTGGCGCCGCTGGGCACGCTTCCCACCTACCTGCTGCCCGGCAACCACGATGACCGCGACGCGCTGCGCACCGCCTTTCCCGAGTACACCTGGCTGCGCAGCGAAGGCTTCATCCAGTACGCGGTGGACCTCGGCGATCTGCGGCTGATCGCGCTGGACACCGTGGTGCCCGGCCACAGCGAGGGCGCGCTGTGCGAGGAACGCCTGCAATGGCTGGAGCTGCAACTCACCGCCAGCGAAGGCCGCCCCGTGGTGATCGCCATGCACCACCCGCCCTTCGAGACCCTGATAGGCCACATGGACAAGATCGGCCTGCTGCAGGGTGCCCAGGCGCTGGAAGACCTGGTGCGCCGCCACCCCAACGTGCAGCGCGTCATCTGCGGCCACCTGCACCGCAGCATCCAGGTCGCCTTCGGCGGCACGGTGGCCATGACCTCGCCCGCGCCCGCCCACCAGGTCTGCCTGGACCTGGCGCCCGACGCCGCATCGGCCTGGACGCTGGAGCCGCCCGGCTTCATGCTGCACGCCCTGCCGCACGGCGGCCGACTGGTCAGCCATGCCGTGGCCAGCGGGCAATTCGACGGGCCGCACCCGTTCTGGGGTGCGGACGGGCGGTTGATCGACTGAGCCCGGGCCGGCGCGCCCTGGCCGCGTCAGCGGCCCGCGCCGACCCGCTGCCGCCGCCCCAGCCCCATCCATCCGATGGCTGCAGCCAGCAGGCTCAGGACCACAAGGGCTGTGTGCTGCAGCGTCGGCACGGGGGTCACCTGGCCACCGCCGGGGGGAGCCGCCACCGTATTGATGGACGCAGAAGCCATGCACGGCACCGTTCCCACGACCTGCCCTGCTTGCATGCACTGCACCGCCGGGTCCCCGGCATTCACGGTGGCCACATTGGTAATGATTGCGGGCGCCGGGTTGGACACGCTGGCCATCACGGTGAAAACCAGCGAGTCTCCTGCCGCGAACACGGGCACCGTGACTGCCAGCGATCCAGAGCCTGACGCCACGGGACATGGCGTGCTGGCGCCGGGCGTACAGATCCAGGTGGCGCGCTCCAGGCCGGCAGGCAGGCTGTCGGCAATCTGCGCCTGGGTGGCGGGCACGGTCCCCGTATTCCTGACGGTGATGGTGTAGCGCACCTCCTGCCCCGCCTGCACCTGGCCTGCGGGCGAGATGCTGTGGGTCAACGACAGGGCAGGATGCACGGCCTCCCTGTGCCAGGACATGACGTTCTGGTTTTGCACGGGCGCCCCGGTCCACGCAACGGACACGCCGTTGCCGGGTATCTCGTAGGTCCCCAAACAGGTGTCGCTTTCCCCCGAATAACTGACCTGCTGGGATGTTTCCGAGAACAACGAAGCGCACATCGCGTTGTTCATGGCACCCACCTGTTCTGTGGCCATTTCAAGCCGGCTGAGCATATCCACATCATTGGGAGATCCACCCGGGCCAATTTGATTGATGGAGCGGTGCGGATTGTTTCCCGTCAGCCAGCGTTGAAGGTGGATTCTGTTTCTCACGATATTGGACCCACTGTCCGTGGAAACCCTGAAAATGAATGCGCGCACATCCGGATCGGAACTGCTGTAGGCGTTCAATCCGTCCGAGAAACTATAGGAAGTCACCAGCGCCCTTATTTCGCTTTCGTCCAGATTGGGCTGCAAGGGTGCGGCCGTTTCAAACCAGCCGGCCAGGCGGGCGGTCCTCGGAAAATCCTGGCATGAGCCGTGAGCCCCCAAGGGACAAGCCGTGCGATCCTGGAAATCCGAGTAGGAGGTTCTCATCTCCCCGTAGTAACGCGTCACTTGCGCGCTGGCGGGGGGGCAGGCCGAGAGTGCTGCGCCGGCCATCAAGGCAGCCATGAGGGCGTGATTATTCATAGAACTCCCAGTGATTGATAGATTTGCACTATCAAGATATCACTGGTATTGAACTTTAAAAATCACCAATCCCCTACAGCCACTATTCAATGACAAATATTTGCAATCCTGCCATTGGAATTGAACTCCAAGCTGTCGTCCTGTCTACTTTTCAACGGAGAGCGCCGATGAATACGGAACTGCATAACACCCCATCTACCCCCACTATCTTTTTTGATTGGAATGCACAATACCCAATTTGAATCAAAGCTATTGTGACAAACGTTTCAAACAGTAAATAGCAGTAATGAATGGCGGTAGATCCGAACCTGGAACGCCGAGGACGGCTCCCTCACCGATCCACAGGCAGCGCCAGCGTCTCCTTGACCTCTTCCATCACCACATAGCTGTGCGACTCGGCCGGCACGGGCAGTTTCTTGAGGATGTCGCCCAGCAGGCGGCGGTACTCGCGCATGCCGCCCAGGCGGGCCTTGACCAGGTAGTCGAAGCTGCCCGAGACCAGGAAGCACTCCAGCACGTCGGGCACGTGCAGCAGTTCCTGGCGCACCTTGTCGAAGACCTCGCCCGACTTGGACGAGAGCTTGATCTCCACGAACACCAGCAGCGTCTTGCCCAGCGCCTCGGGCGAGAGGTGGGCGTGGTAGCCCGTGATCACGCCATCGCGCTCCAGGCGGCGCACGCGCTCCGAGCAGGGCGTGGCCGAGAGGCTGACCTGCTCGGCCAGTTCGGTCATGGAGATGCGGCCGTCCCGCTGCAGGATGTCGAGGATCTTGCGATCGGTGCGGTCAAGCACGCGGTTTTCACTTTTGGCGGCCATGGCGGCGATTCCCGGGGCTTATCAATCACTGGAGAGTAGCAATATTTCAGTGGTTTCAACTGCCTCATCGTCAATAGACTTTGATTTCATCTTGTTGACCTGGCGGTGAATCGTATGAAAGTCCTTGTTCTTGGCGGCGGTGTCATCGGCGTGACCAGTGCGTACTACCTGGCGCGGGCCGGTGCCGAGGTCACGGTGCTGGACCGGCAGGATGCGCCCGCGTCCGAAACCAGCTTTGCCAACGCGGGCCAGGTCTCGCCCGGCTACTCCACGCCCTGGGCGGCGCCCGGCATTCCGCTCAAGGCCCTGAAGTGGATGCTGCAGGAACACGCGCCGCTGGCCGTGCGCCTGGACGGCAGCCTGTTCCAGCTGCGCTGGATGACGCAGATGCTGCGCAACTGCTCGGCCCAGCGCTACGCCGTCAACAAGGAACGCATGATGCGCGTGGCCGAGTACAGCCGCAGCTGCCTGCAGCAGTTGCGCGCCGATACCGGCATCGCCTACGAGCAGCGCACCGGCGGCACCTTGCAACTGTTCCGCACCCAGGCCCAGCTGGACGCCGTGGGGCGCGACGTGGCCGTGCTGCGCGAATGCGCCGTGCCCTTCGAGCTGCTGGACCGCGACCAGTTGGCCCAGGTGGAGCCCGCCCTGGCCCAGGCGCGCGACCGGCTGACGGGCGGCCTGCGCCTGCCCAAGGACGAGACCGGCGACTGCCACCGCTTCACCAACGAGCTGGCCCGCATCGCCAGCGGCCTGGGCGTGGAGTTGCGCTTCAACCAGAACGTGGATGGCCTGGTGGTCGAAGGCGGCCGCATTGCCGGCGTGCGCGTGAATGGCGAGCTGCTGACCGCCGACCGCTATGTGATGGCCTTCGGCAGCTACTCGCGCCAGGCGCTGGAGCCGCTGGGGCTGGACCTGCCCGTCTACCCCGTCAAGGGCTATTCGCTCACCGTGCCGCTGGGCAACCCGGCGCTGGCGCCGCAGTCCACGGTGCTGGACGAGACCTACAAGATTGCCGTCACCCGCTTTGACGACCGCATCCGCGTGGGGGGCATGGCCGAGCTGGGCGGGTTCGACCTGCGCCTGGACCCGCGCCGCCGCGCCACGCTGGAACTGGTGGTCAACGACCTCTTCCCGGGCGGCGATGTGGCGCGCGCCAGCTTCTGGACCGGGCTGCGGCCCATGACGCCGGACGGCACGCCCATCATCGGCGCCACGCGCTACTCCAACCTGTTCCTGAACACCGGCCACGGCACGCTGGGCTGGACCATGGCCTGCGGCTCGGGCCGCCTGATCGCCGACCTGATCACCGGCCGCAGCCCGGAAATCAGCACCGACGGCCTGGCCCTGGACCGCTACACGCACCGGCCGGCCCGGCACCTGGGGGGCAGCTCCACCCCCGTGTCCGCCTGAGCGTACTGAGCGCGGCCGGGCACCGCCCCCACTTCAATGCGCTGAGAACCCCAGCAGGTATTCGTAGCTGAGGCTGGTGGTGCGCGCGTCGCCTGCCACGGGCAGGCGCACGATGGCCAGCAACTGGTTCATGCCGGCACGCGGTGTGACGGTCACCAGGCCGTCGGCATCGGTTGCCAGTGGCGGGCCGCTTTCTCCCAGCGACACGCGCACGCCGGCCCGAGGCTGGCCGTTCAGCAGCACCTGGAATTGCTGGGGCTCGCCCGCGTGGGGCGAGCGACGGGTCCGGGCGACGATCTCCAGGGTCTGGCCCAGCTTCTCGCGGGTGACCGGGCCCCATTCGAGGATGGTCTTGTGGAACTTGAGCGCATGCACGCCGCTGGTGGCGCCAGGGTTCTCGGTCATGGGCTTTTCGACCATCGGCCCCTCGCCCACGCGGCTGAAAAATCCGTTGTCGAAATGCGCGGCCAGCAGCGCGGCCTTGCGGGCCGGCGTGGCGCGGGCACCGCCGGGCACGGGCTGCACGGCCACGTCGATGCGGCGGCCGCGCGCGTCATAGGCCTCAACGCTCTTGAGCTTGCCGGCCGCAAAGTTCTCCAGCTTGCCCTCATGGCCGCCGAATTGAACGGTGTAGGCGCCGTCGGCATCGGGCTCCAGCCAGACGTTGTGGGCCTGGGCCAGCGGTGCGCAGGCCAGCAAGGCCGCGAATGCGGCGGATGTGAAATAGGGGTGGGATTTCATTTCTTGCTTCCTCAAAACTGTGTCTGCACGCCAACCTTGAGCGTGCGCGGCGCGCCGGGCGCGAACAGCGGCACGCCGCGGATGACCGAGGCCGACGTGGCATAGGCCTTGTCCCCCAGGTTGGAGACCACGGCATAGATGCGGCTGCGCGCCGAAGGCAGGCGCCAGCTCAGGCCCAGGTCCCAGGTGGCGTATCCGCCGTAGAACACGCTGTTGTCGGCCGTGACGGCATAGCGGCCCACGCGGCGCCAGGTGAGCGTGCCCTCCCACTGCGCCAGCGGGCGCCAGGCCAGGCCCACGGTGGCAGTCTGCCGGGGCACGCCGGCCACCTGGTTGCCGACCAGGGCCGGGTTGCCGTTCTCGGTCACGCGCGAATGGGCGCTGCCCCAGGCCAGTTGCAGGTCCAGGTTCTTGCGCACCGCCCACAGCGCGCTGGCCTCCACGCCCGTGCGGCGCGTGGCGCCGAAGTTCTCGTACACGCCGGGCGCCACGTTGCGGATCTCGCCCGAGGACTGCAGCCGATAGGCCGCCACATCCAGCACCAGGCCCGGCATGGGCTTGATCTGCGCGCCCACTTCAGTCTGGCGGAAGATGTTGGGATCGAGCTGCGCGGCGCCCAGCGCGTACTTGGCGAAATCGCTGGCCAGCGCAAATCCTTCGGACCAGCTGGCGCGCAGCAGCACACCCGGCGCCACCTGCGAGCGCAGGCCCAGCTTGGGGCTGGCATGCGCCGTGCGCGCCAGCGGGCCGCAGGGGTCGCTGCCCGTTTCGGGGCCGTTGGGACGGCAGCCGCCCGTGAAGCGGTCCCAGCGCAGGCCGGCGGACAGCTGCAGCAGGCGGTGAACGGGCGCATCCACCTCGGCAAAGGCCGAGAGGGTGTTGAGCCTGGAATTGCGGTCGTCAATGGCTGCGCCCGTGCGCTCGCGCCATTGCAGGCCGTCGTAGAACTGGTAGTCGGTGGATTCGCGCACGGCCTCCAGCCCGGCCACCCAGTTGAGCAGGGTCAGCGCCGTGACATGGCGGCCATTGAGGCTGGTGCCGGCGCCGTAGACGGCGCGGTCATAGCTTTCCTCGCGCTGGCGCCACTGCAGTGCGTCGATGGGCCGGCTGAACCAGCGCGTGAAGCTCTGCTGCGTGGTGTAGGCATGGCCCAGCCAGGTCAGCCGGGGCGAAAGCGCGTACTGCACATCGGCCCGCAGCGTGGCGAAGTTCTTGCGCGTGCCATCGTTCATGGCGCGCGGGTCCATGCCTTGCGGATCGCGCGCGAACTGCCCCGCTGTCAGGTACGACGGCGAATCGCCCTCACCATGGTGCAGCCTTGCCGACAGCGCCACCTCCAGCTGCGGCGTGAGCCGCTTGCTCCAGCGCAGGGCCGCCGTGCTGCGCTGGAACTGCGACTGCGCGCGAAATCCATCGGTGCGGTAGTGCTGGGCCGCCAGGTTCAGGAATTCGCCCTCCCCCAGCTTCAGCCCCAGGGCGCCCTGCGCGTCCAGCGTGCCGTGGGAGGACAGGCTGACATCAGCCTCGCGGTAGGGGGTGTAGTCGCCCTGCTTGCGCGTCTCTATCGCCATCAGCCCTGCACGGTTGAAGTTGCCGTACAGCGCGGACACGGGACCCTTGTAGATGCTGATGCGCTCCATCTCCAGCGGCACGATCACGCCCAGGTCCACATAGCCGTCAGCATGCGACATGGCCTCGTTCAGTGGAATGCCGTCCAGCACCACGCCCACGTCGCCGCCATGGCCGCCACCGCCGAAGCCGCGCATGACGATGGTGTCACCCACGCCGGACAGCTGGTAGTTCTGCACATTCATGCCCGGCACCTGGCGCAGCAGCTCCTGCGGATGGCTGACATGGGCGTTGGCGATGTCCTCGGCCTCGATCACGCTGGTGGTGTAGGCGGCCGAGGCGCCGCGCGCGGTCTGGCCCTTGACCTCGACAGGCTGCAGGCTGGCCGTGGCGTCGCCCGCCTGCTGTGCACCGACATGGGGAATGCAACCCAGGCCCAGCAGGCCAGCTGCTGCAATCTGGTGCACGGCAAGGCGCCGGCAAGGGGAATTCAGGGAATGTGTCATGCGTTTCCAGGAGTTGTATGAAGAAAAAAGCAAACTTCATACCGACCTGCATGACAGGGGCTGCGCAAGGCGCCCGGCCCCGGACTGCCTCAATCGTCGTGCGAATGCGGATGGTGGTGCGCGTGATCGTGCCCGCCAGGCTCTGCCCTGCGCACCATCACCACGTTGAGCTGGCCGTGGTGCACGCCGCGCTCGGCCGTGATGGTGTCGGCAAAGCGCCGCACGGCGCTGGCCGGGCCGCGCAGCATGACGGTTTCAATGCATTGCTCGTGGTCCAGGTGCACATGGGTGGTGGCCATGTGCAGCTCATGGTGGTCGTGCTGCAGGCTGGCCAGGCGCTCGGACAGATCGCGCTCGTGGTGGTTGTAGACATAGGACAGGTTGGCCACGCACAGGCCGTCGGCGTCCTCGCGCTCGCGCACCTGGGCCAGGTGGGCGCGCAGCACGTCGCGGATGGCCTCGGAGCGGTTGTCGTAGCCGCGCGCGGCGATCCATGCGTCGAAATCACGGGCCAGGTCGTCGTCGATGGAGATGGTGAAGCGTTCCATGGGCAGCAGAAGTGGGGAAACAGGTGGCGGGAACAAAAAAGGTCGGCATCACGCAGGATGTGCCGGCCATTGTCCGGCCATCCAGGCCGGTGCCCTGCATGCAACACCCGCGCCAATCACTGTCGGCGCAGGCTGGCAATAGCGACAAACCACCACGGTCATGCTTTGTTCACATTCGCGCAATATCCGGTTACCCTGATCGAGGTTGCGCAGTGCGCACCGTCGATCGCTGAAAGGGGCGCGGCATGCAGTATTCATTCGATCAGCTTCTGGACATGCTGCTGTCCCTGCTGGAGGCTGCGCCCGCCTGTTCCTCGCGCGAACAGTCCTTCGAGCAGCTGCGCACGCTGTGGCTTCAGACCCACAGCTATTTCGCGGCCCCCGAGACCGAGCTGCGCCGCCTCGCCGGACGCAGGCTGGTCGAACTCCACGGCTGGAAGGATCTGGACAAGGACCCCTGCTACCTGGACCACGATCCCGGCAACGGCAGCGCCCTGCGCATCTACCTGCACCGCGATGGTGGCATGGTGATACAGCGCCTGCAGGGCGATGGCCGGCAGATCCTGTTCTCGCGCCTGGGCGTGCAGTTGCAGCCTGCTAGCTGAGCCTGCGCCCGGCTTGCGGGGCCAGTTGCTCCGGGGAAGACACGGCCCGGCCCTTGCGCTCCAGCAGCCACAGCACGGCCAGCGCCGTGACCACCGCCAGCCCCGCCAGCAGCAGCAACAGATCGTGGAAGGCCGCGCCGTACACCTGCGCCAGCAATCCGTCCTGCCCCGGCAGCGCCTGGGCGGCACGCGCCAGATCGGCCTGGGCAAGCTGCCCGGCCATCTCGCGCCGCAGGCCCGCATCGGGCGACAGCCCGCCAAGCTTCCCCTCCACCAGCACCGCCAGCACGGCGCCCGCCACGGCCAGCGCCACGCCGTCCGCCGAGATGCGCACGGTGTTGAAGATGCCCGTGGCCATGCCCACGCGGTCTGGCGCCACGGTGCTCACGGCCAGCCCGTCCATCAGGCCCCAGGGCAGGCCAATGCCGGTGCCTATCAGCAGCAAGGGCAGCGCCAACGCCGGACCGGCGCCCTGCCCGAAGGCACCGGCCAGCCACCACAGGCCTGCCGCGGCCAGCAGCAGACCGGCCGCCGACAGCCGGCCCGGGCTGATCCAGCGCGACAGCAGGCCCACCAGCAGGGCCGCCAGCAGCGGCACCACCAGCAAGGGCGCCGCCAGCCAGCCCATCATGCGGCCCGCCGCCAGCGGGCTGAGGCCCTCCACGCCGATGAAGCGCCCGGGCAGCATGACCACCAGAGAGATGAACAGAAACGCCGGTGACGCCGCCAGCAACTGCACGCCCAGAAAGCGCGGCTGCGAAAACAGCGACAAATCCAGCAACGGACGGGCCACGCGCCGCTGCACCGCCACGAAGACCACGAACAGCACGGCGGACAGCGCCAGCGGCCCCAGCACCTCGGCATGGAGCCAGCCGCGCTCGGGCACCATCAGCACGCCGTAGGTGAAGCCGCCCAGGGCCAGGGTGAACAGGGCTGCGCCCAGCCAGTCGGGCCGGTCGGCAGACACGGCTTCATCGCGCCGCGCGCTGGCCATCACCATGGGCAGGCCCAGCAGCGCCACCAGCCCTGTCCCATGGAACACCCAGCGCCAGCCCAGGCTGTCCACCATCAGGCCCGACACCCAGGGGCCGAAGGCCAGGCCCAGGCCAAAGGTCGTGCCCAGCAGGCTGAAGGCCCGCATGCGCGCCGCGCCCTCGAACAGCGGCGCCAGCGAGGACATGGCCGCCGCAAAGGCCACCGCCCCGCCCAGCCCCTGCAGCAGGCGCAGCCCATCGGCCCAGCGCAGATCGGTTGCCAGGCCCACGCCAAAGCTCAGCAGGCCGAACCAGGCCAGCCCCAGCAGCCACAGGCGGCGCCGGCCATGGATGTCTGTCAGGCTGCCGGCCAACATCATGGCGCTGCCGTAGCTCAGGATGTAGGCATTCATGATCCAGCCCAGCTGGGAGGGCGTGCCGCCCAGCTCGGCATGGATGAAAGGCAGGGCCACGGCCGGGCCCGTGAAGCTCAGGGGAATCAGCAGCCCCGTCAGGCAGACGGCCAGCAGTTGCAGCCATTTGAGGGGGCTGCCGCGAGAGAGGGAAGACATGGTTTGTGCGCCATTTCAAGAAACGACCGCCAGCGTAGGCCCGCCTTCATCTGAGACAATCCATCTTCATTTCCGAACACTTGAGACATCTGAGTCTCAAATCATCTTCTTCACACGCCTCTTCACACAGCACATGGAAATAGACAGCCTGGGCAGCATCGGCCTCTTTGTGCGCGTGGCCGAGCGGCTGGGCTTCTCTGCCGTGGCGCGCGAGCTGGGGCTGTCGCCCTCGGCCGTGGGCAAGGCCGTGGCGCGGCTGGAGGAGCGCCTGGGCGTGCGCCTGTTCAACCGCAGCACGCGCACACTGGCACTGACGGCCGAGGGCGAACGCTTTCTGGAGCGCTGCCGGCGCATCCTCTGCGAGGTCGAGGCCGCCCAGCAGGAACTGCGCCATGCGGGCGAGCGGCCCCAGGGCCGGCTCAAGGTCAGCCTGCCACGCCACTGCGGCTTGTTCGAGCAGGCGCTCTCGGACTTCCTGCTGGAGTACCCCGAAGTCGAACTGGACCTGAATTTCTCGGACCATCTGGTCGATGTGATCGGCGACGGCTTTGACGTGGCCATACGCGCCGCGCCGCTGCAGGACTCGGGCCTCAAGCACCGGCGGCTGGGCGGCTTCCGGCGCGTGCTGGTGGGCTCGCCCGCCTATTTCCAGCGCCATGGCAGGCCGGTGCAACCTGCCGACCTGGCCCGCCACCAATGCCTGCACTACCGCTATCCGGCCACCGGCCGGCTGGAGCGCTGGCCCTTGGGAAATGACGACGACACCGCCCCACCCGCGCTGCCCTCCAGCGTGGTCTGCAACAGCGTGGAGATGCGCATCTTCCTGGCGCTGCGCGGCCAGGGCATTGCCTGCCTGCCGGACTTCACCGTGGCCCGCCAGCTGGAGCAGGGCCTGCTGCAGACCGTGCTCGACCCGTTCACCGCCAATGCCCAGGGCACGGTCTGGATGGTCTGGCCCCCGGGCCGCGACCTCTCGCCCAAGGTCAGGGCCTTTCTCGAATTCATGGCGCACAGGCTGTTTGCCTGAACCGGGTCAGCGCATCCGCTCAGCCCCGCAGTTGCGAGACGGCCCAGGCCGCGATGAACAGGCCCAGGCCGAACACCGTGTGCGCCATCAGGCTGCGCAGCCGCGCCACGGCAGGCTTGGGTGTCTTGCGGGCAAACAGCCCCGCCCCCATGCACGGCTGCAGCGCAAGGAACGGTGCGGCCACGGTGAACACGCCCCAGGCCAGGGCCGGCCACAGCGTGGGCGCCCGGGCCCAGCCCTCACCCGCCAGGGCCAGCAGAGCCGCCGCAAAGGCCACGCCGATCGCATAGTGCGCCACCCAGCCCAGGGCCTTCTCACCCGCCACCGGCGCGGACCGGCCGATACCGGCATGCACCAGCCGGCCGCGCGGCAGATGGCCCAGCCAGCGGCCCACCATGGCGTAGTCCAGCGAAGGCACGCCCCACAGACGCTGCAGCAGCAGCGCCCACACATCCATCACCAAGGTCGCGCCTGCGCCCGTCAGCACGGCGCGCAGCAGGAATTCCGGCACATCCAGCATGTCTCTTCACTCTCTTGCAGGTTTGCAGCGGCCTCCTTGGATGCCACCACATGCACAATGAACAATACATTCAATTAATTGATTGAATGTTTGCGTGATGCTAGGCTATCCCCCATGAATTCGTCAAGCAGCCCTGTACCGATCGAGGCCTTCCCCGACCTGGCCGACCTGGCGCGCACCCTGGGCCATGCCCACCGCCTCACCTTGCTGAGCCATGCGGCCGAAGGCGAGCAGCCCGTGGAGCGCCTGGCCGAGCTGTGCGGGCTGTCCGTGGCCAACACCTCCCAGCACCTGCAGCACCTCAAGCGCGCGGGCATGGTGCTCACACGGCGCGAGGGCAAGCATGTGCTTTACCGGCTGGGCGACGGACCCATCACCGGCATCATCGATGCGCTGCACGACTATCTGCAATTCCGCCACGCCGAGATCCGCGCCGTGGTCTCCGACAGCCTGCGCCAGCGTGACCGCCTGCAAGCCGTTGCGCTGGACGAGCTGCTGCAGCGCATGCAGATGGACGACACCATCGTGCTGGACGTGCGCCCGCCAGCGGAATTCGCCCAGGGCCACCTGCCCGGGGCCGTCAACATTCCCCTGGAAGCGCTGGAAGGCGAGCTGGACGCGCTGCCGCCCGACAAGGACATCGTGGCCTATTGCGGTGGCCAGTACTGCGTGCTCTCGGCCAATGCCGTCACGGCGCTGCGCGCCAGCGGCCGGGAGGCGCGGCGCTTCGAGGCAGGCTTCACCGGCTGGCAACAGGCCGGCCTGCGCGTGGAGGCCGGTGCCTAGCGCAGCAGCCGCGCCAGCCCTTGCTCGAACCGGCCATGCAAGGCCTGCGCGCCTTCGCCCGACAAGGCCAGCGCCAGCGCATGGCCGTGGGTGTAATCGATCAGCAAGTCCAGCAGCACGGCGGCATCGCCCTCGTTTTCGCCGGGCTCGCACTGCTGCACCTCGCCGCGCAGCCGCTGCGTGAAGGCTGCCAGCGAATCGGTGAACAGGGCCGGGTCGCCCAGAATGCACACCGTCAGCGCCGGATGGCGGCGCACGCGCTCCATGTAGCCCGCCAGCAGCGCCTGCACACGCTGCGCCGGCGCAAGCCCGGGCTGCGGTTCGGCCAGCGGCTGGCCATGCACGCGCTCCACCAGGCTGCGCATCAATTCCTGCTGGTCGCCCACATGGTGGATCACCGACATGGGCGTAATGCCCAGCTGCCGCGCCAGCGGCCGCAGGCCAAAGCCCTGCGCGCCCACGGCCTCCAGCAAGGCCAGCCCGGCATCCAGCACCTGATCACGGCTGAGCGAACGCCCGGCCGAGGGGCGCCCGCGCCGTGCAGCCTGTGCAGACGGTACAGCCTGCTCACTCATCGCCGCCCCCGTTGCGCACCATGACCCGGCCGCCCGCCTCCACGCGGTAGCGCGTGCTGACCATGCCGCTGGGATAGGCCTGGGAGGCCAGGCACGTCAACCGCAGATCGCAGCCAATATCGCCAAACAGCGGCCGCCCCGCGCCGATCAGCACGGGCACGCGGGTGATGGTCATCTCGCCCACCTCACCCGCCGCCAGGAAGGCGCGGATCACGGCGCCGCCGTCGATATAGGCGCTGCTCCAGCCCTCGGCCCGCAGCTCGGCCACCAGTTGGGCAGGCTGGGCTGACGTGATGCGCAACTTGCCGCGCAGGTGGGCAGGCACATCGCCCGCACCCAGCGTGCGGCTCATCACCACCACGGGTTTTTCAAAGGGCCAGCCGTCGAAGCCCAGCACGCTTTCATAGGTGGAGCGGCCCATGACGATGCCATCCACCGTCTTCATGAAGGCCGCGTAGCCGTAGTCCTCGCCACCATCGCCCCCGGCCGGCAGCCAGTCCAGC
This sequence comes from Delftia sp. Lp-1, assembly GCF_020523835.1. NCBI lineage: Bacteria > Pseudomonadati > Pseudomonadota > Betaproteobacteria > Burkholderiales > Comamonadaceae > Delftia > Delftia sp. Lp-1. The sequence goes on from NZ_JAJALJ010000001.1 coordinate 3,186,965, forward strand.
GAACCATCGGGCCGGGCAATGAAGCCATCCACCGAAGTGGCGATGAAGACCTTGCCGAACGCTTTGCCGTGCGCTTTTGCGGGTGTGCTGTCGGGTGCCATGGCAGTCTCTCCATCCAATTAAACATACACCGTATGATAATTAATCTGCGGCACCCTGGCTACCGATGCCCGTGCTCAGGCATAGGCCAGGATGTCGGCCAGCGGCCTGCGCGCCTTCTGGGGGCGTGGCGTGCCTGCCGCGTGGCCCACGGCGACCAGCATCACCGGCAGTTCGTGGGCCTGCAGGCCAAAGCCCGCTGCCAGCAGTTCCGCATCGAATCCCACCATAGGGCAGCTGGCCAGCCCCAGGCCCTGGGCGGACAACATCAGCGTCATGGCCGCCAGCGAGGCCGAGCGCACGGCCTCGTCGCGCTGCAGCTGCAGGTTGTCCGCGTGCGCTGCCTGGGCCTGGGCTACCCAGCCATCGGCCGTGCGCTGGCTCATCAGCCCGCCGTCCACGCTGGGCTGCAAGAACTCCGCCAGCCGCGCATGCGCGGCCAGCGTGCCGCAGACGATGAAGACGGCAGAGGCGTCCTCCACCTTCTGCTGCCCATAGGCGGCGGCCTTCAGGCGCGCCTTGGCCTCGGGTGTGCGCACGGCAATGAAGCGCCAGTTCTGCAGGTTGTAGGCCGACGGGGACAGCGAGGCCTGGGCCACCAGCGCGGCCAGCGTCTCATCGGCCAGCGCGCAGCCCGGCTCGAAACGGTCTGCGGAAATGCGCGAAGCAATGGCTTGCCCGATGGGCATGGAGGAAAGTTCGGAAGAAGTCATGTGAAACGCTCGGTGGGAAAAAGAGAAAGAACTCAGTGCAAAAACTCAGGCGCCGCGCGAAGCAGACCACTGCACCGCCAGCACGCTGGCCAGCACCACCAGCAGGCCCAGGAAGGACATGCCCGTCATGGACTGCGACAGCAGCGCCCAGCCCAGGACCACGGCGGTGAGCGGGCTCAACAAGCCCAATGACGACACGGCCACCGAAGGCAGGCGCCCGATGCCGCGAAACCACAGCACATAGGCCAGCAGCGCGCCGGCAAGACACAGGTAGGCATAGGCGCCCAGCTGGGTGAGCGACAGCGCGGGCAGCGGCGCATCCACCCACCAGGCCAGCGGCAGCAGCATCAGCCCGCCAAACAGCAGCTGCCAGCCCGTCAGCGCCAGCACCGGCAGATCCACGCGCCAGCGCCGCGTCAGCCACGTGCCGGCCGCCATGCACACCGCGCCGGCCAGCGCCGCCGCCATGCCCACGGGCTCGAACACCGTCTGCGGCGACAGCAGCAGCACTGCCATGCCCGCAATGCCGGCCACGGCGGCCCACAGCGTCAGCCGCGCGGGGACCCGCCCGTCCAGGCCCCAGGCCAGCGCCATCACCAGCAGCGGCTGCACGGCACCCAGCACGGCCGCCAGCCCGCCCGGCAGCCGGTAGGCCGCCACAAACAACAGCGCCTGGAACACGCCGATGTTCAGCGCGCCCAGCACCAGCAGCCGCCACCAGCCCGAGCCCACGGGCAGCCGCCGCGTGAACAGCACCAGCAGCAGCCCGGCCGGCAGCACGCGGATCAGCGCAGCCGTGAACGGACGGTCTGGCGGCAGCAGTTCGGAAGTGACGATGTAGGTGGAGCCCCAGATGGCGGGCGCCAGCGCGGTCAGCAGGATGTCGCGCCAGGACAGGGCGGGGCTGGCCGAGGGTGCGGAAGAAGAGGATGGCGAGGAGGACATGGCATTTATCTTCAATTCAAGACAAATCCATTATGCACGAATTATCTTAAAATCAAGACAAATGCCGAAACCCACCCTCCCCCGCCTGCCCGACCGGGTAGACACCATCCTCGAACAATGGGCGCGCGAACGCCCCGACCTGGACGCCAGCCCCATGGGCCCCATAGGCCGCATCAAGCGCTGCGCCGCCCTGCTGGAGCAGCGGCTGGAAGAGTGCTTTGCCCGCTTCGGCATGACCATGTGGGAATTCGACGTGCTGGCCACGCTGCGCCGCTCGGGCGCGCCCTTCTGCCTCACGCCCACGGCCCTGTTTTCCACGCTCATGGTCACCTCGGGCACCATGACCCACCGCATGAAAAGCCTGGAGACGCGCGGCCTGGTGCAGCGCCTGCCCAACCCGCAGGACGCGCGCAGCATGCTGGTGCAGCTCACCGACCAGGGGCTGGAGCTGATAGACCGCGCGGTGGAAGCGCACCTGGACAACGAGCGCGCCATGCTGGCGCCCATGCCCGTTGCCGAACTGGCCGCGCTGGACCAGCGGCTGTCCCAGCTGCTGCGCGTGCTGGAGGGCGGGCCTGACGATGGCACCCGCCCTGCCCCCTGAACTGGCGTATATCCAGGTCATTGGGACTGGCGACGGTCGTGGTGCTCACGCCCTTCGTCATGACCCGGGAACGCTTTTGGCAAAAGAGGTGCTTCCCTTGAAGCACGTCGCAGGCACCCAGCCGCTTCTCGATACGCCATGGCAGGAATTGCTTACGCGCATGTCTCAAGACCTGCGCAACAGCCCGCATCCTGGACTCGGATGGGCAATGCCAGAAAATCCTGATCACGCAAGCGCGACCCACAGAAGACCATTGGCTTTCCCACAATCTGCTGCAAAAACCTTGGTGTCGAATTTTTGTAGCCAGATGTAATGATTTCACCAAAGATTTCCACTAAGATGTCCATTCCAACGGTGAAATGGCGATAACAGATTCTCAAACGACTTTGATACTCCCTCAACGCACCACACCATCTTGATAATGGCTTACTAATCTCCCGCCTTGGATACAAAAGGCTGCCACAGGCTGAATGCGCGCGATTTTCAATCGTTCAATGTTCGGGCTTTTTCCGGCTGATCCTTTACCGCACAATTTTCACACGAATGGCATGACGTCAGTTTACTCAGGCGGTAAACAGGCGGTTTAGCGAGTTATTCAATATTTCAAACGGCACTGTGCAAAGCAGTCTCGCCGAGGCTTCGGCGTGGAATGGCCCTATGGCATCGGCACATAACAAATGGGAGACATACCATGGATAGATCGGAAATAGCTTTGGCAAATAGCGAATGCCATCTCGATACTGCGCATCCAATAGCAGATGAAGTCATCGCGTCTGCGCTCACCGCGCGCGAAATCGATGTACTCGAAGCGATGGCCAAGGGCCTCGGCTGCAAGGACATTGCGCACACGCTGGGCATCAGCGAACACACGGTACGCAAGCACCGCAGCAATATGTGTACGCGGTTGGGCCTGCGCAATGCCGTAGAACTCGTCACGCATGCCAGGCGGCACGGCTGGTTGAGCGCGGCCCGCTCACCGCTCCCTCTGTCTCCCCGCGAGCAGGAGGTGATGGTGCACGTGCTGGCGGGCCAGACCAGCAAGGAGATCGCACGTTCGCTTTACCTCAGCGACTTGACCGTGCGCAAGCATCGCGAAAACATTCTGCGCAAACTGGGCCTGACAAGCACCGCCCAGTTGCAGACATTCGCGCCAACGGCAACTCGCAATGGCGGCGACACCTGATATCCAGGCCGGCGTGCATCGCCTGTCCGTACCCACGGAATACGACATTGGAAGTATTCCACCCTCCTGGTGCAATTGGGCATGATGAGTCCAACGAATCGCGGACATTGACTTTCGCGACTTTGGATCAACCGGAGGGTGAGCAATCTCCTTATGGCGGCTTCAGCAGACACCATTGCATTTCAGGTTTGCGCGGTTGAGATGGAATATCCGCGCGAGCCTTGAACGACTGCTGAAACTCATATCTCTTCGCCTTTTAGCCTCTTCGCCTTTTAGTTTCTTCGTCTCTACGGTCCGCATCCGTCGAGGCATCTTCCCGGCGCCCACGTGTCGGATTCCTGCACGCAACTCAAAGGAGTATCCCGCCATGAACCACTCTTCGCGGTCACCCCCTGCGATTTCTCCCAAGTACCCCATGCCTTAGGCCCAATACCGGGCAATCATTCTCATTGGCAAAGAAAAGCGTTCATGACTTCAAACCTCATGTCGCTCCCCATCCATTCAATTTCAGGAATTGCAAGCCATGTCAGATCAAGCCATGTTCAGCCAGTTGTACAACGCCCTTGTCGATAATCTCGGCACCCCGAATTTCCAGTTGCTTGGCACCCCCAAGGACTTCAGCTGGGGCACGGCTCCGACCGGGCAATGGGACCCGGCCGCCTATCAGGTCGTCAGCGGCATGCCGCAGTGGTCCGCGATCGGCCAGTACGGCAGCCTCGATGCAACGCTCTTCGACGCCGTTCGTCAGATCTTCGGTCACGTGACATTCAAGGTCAGCCCCGAGCAGCAGGCCAATCAGACGGAGCTGGCCAACCTGTGCGTCCAGAAAAGCAATGCGATGGCCAAGGCCAACAGCGACATGAACCAGTTCTACCTGAGTTCAAAGCAGAACGGCGGCCTCATATTCGCAGCCCGCTACCCTGACATCAGCACGTGGATCAACAACGCGCCGGAGGCTGCTGCCTACATTACGACCATCCAGGCGGCCACCAACGCCTACAACCAGGCGGTCAAGATGAAGATGGAGCTGGAGCGGGCCAGCATGCCCAGCGATCTGCAGCGCGCCATCGACATGATGCAGATTCCGTCGGGCGACCCTGCCTCAAACAACGCACCGGCAGGCTGGACCAAGGTGCCGGATGGCTCGGGCATCCTGCGCTGGCAGCCGGACTTCCACATCGACACGACGGGCGCGGACTGGCGCGCAGCGCTCAGCAATGGCAGCGCAGGCGCGTTCTCGATCGCGATGAAATCTTCGCAATCGAGCAGCGACTTCAAGTCCTCGTTTGCCAAGGGCTCGACCAGCGTTGGCAACTTCTTCTGGAGCGTCAACGCATCGGGCGGCTGGAGCAAGTCCGACCTGTTCAACCAGGACTCGAGCTCGGCAGTGAAGATCAGCTGCGAGTCCTCCACGCGCGTGAAGGTGAATCCGGGCGACTGGTACCCGGGCGGCTTCATGAGCGAACTGGCCAAGGCCCAGCAGGGGCCGGGCGGCCAGGGCTACACCATCGTCGCCCCGTGGGTGGCAAACGGCGGCCCGGGATCGAGCTCCCTGTTCGGCCCGAACGGCATCGTCGCGGCAAGGGTGTCCGAGCTGCTGGTCGTCTACAAGCCTTCGTTCGAGATCACGATGAGCGCCAACACCTATCAGCAAAACAAGCAGGCCTTCGAGGGCAGCGCGGGTGTGCGCATCGGGCCCTTCACCTTCGGTGGCACGGGCGGTCACCAGTCCGAGTACACCAAGAGCACCGCACAGGCCAATACCTTCAAGGGAAGCAGCACCTCGGTGAACCCGCAAATCATCGGCGTGATCGTCGACTTCCCGGGCATCCATTGACCTGAAGACCAGCGGGTGGGCGGGACGCCGTGGCGGGTCCCGCCCACCCCGCCCACCCCCGTCAACCGGAGACAGCGTTCATGAACGTGATCCATCAGTTCCTCGGCGGCCTGGCTGATCTGGTGCCTCCGCCCCCAAGGGCCCCAAGCGTATCGAGCGGGCCGAAAACCGGCATGGTGTTCAAGCGCTCGGCATCCATTTCGGCGCCGCTGGTGCGGGGGCAGATGCTGATGCCAGTGACCGCGTGGAACTGGCCGGATCCAGTGACTGGCACCATGGCCGATGCGCAGTTTCTCTTTGCAGATACGGTGCCCCAGTCCGCTGCCAATGGCGCGCTGTACCAAGCGTCGGGGCGCAGCTTTTCGCAGGGATACAAGACCTTTCTGCAGGTACTCGAAGCCTGCAAATTCCCCTATCAGTCGATGCTTGCAGGCGCCATGCAGAAGATGGCAACGCCTCCAGGCGAACCTGCATACTCGCCCACTCCGGTGGGATGGACCAAGGTGTACGAGACCGGCTTCCTCCAGTGGAAACCGATCTGGACACTGCCCAAGAGTTCGTCGGAGTGGAGCGCAGCAGTGGCTGTCGGCACGATCGCAAACCCCGGCACCTTGCGCTTGAATCTCAACGACACATCTGGCGCAGGGCCGCAGGCTCCGGCTTCCCTGCAGGCCCTGGACGCTTCCGGCCGCGTCCTTGCGCTACCCGCCGCTTCGCTGGAGACGGTGACGATCACCGCTGAATGCTGGGACCAAGTGCCGATCTACCCCGGCAGCTGGTACGACGCCTCAATGGTGGCGCTGGGTCGCGGCCTGGTGCCGGATGCGGGCGTGTTCTTCGGGCCTGGCGGCCTGATGGCGTGCCGTGTGTCAACTTTCTACGTCGCGTTGAAACCCCGCTTCGACTTCACTGCCGCAGCGCCGATACCCGCCTCGCTGCGCCAGACGCTGGACGAGGCTGACACCGTGCAGGCCATGGGTGTGACGGTTCAGCGCGCACGCGGAGACGGGCAGCCAAACCAGGCCTTGCGCCTCGTGAACACGGAGCCTGCCCCCGTCATCGTGGCCGTGAGCCTCGAAACCTTGGCGTGATTCGTCACGTCCACGTCCGGTCACGTCCGACGATTGGCGTTGGGCACCCTCAAGGCCGTAAGGCGCGGGCTGCTTGCCATGACGCAGCAAAGTGCGTGGTGGCCGAATGCGTGGCGGCCCTCTGCCCTATCGCAGACCTTCCGCCTGCAGCGACTGGCGCACGGCAGGCCGCTCACGCATCCGCGCATACCAGCCTGCAAGATGCTCCAGGCCATCGAAGCGAATGCTCGTCTTGTAGACCGACTCCAGCCACGGCGCCTGGCCCCACTGCGTGAGCGCGTACAGATACGCATCGGCCACGGTGAAGCCATAGCCCATCAGGTAGCGCTTGCCGGCCAGTTGCGCGTTCACCCAGGCATACCGCTGCTCCAGCTTGGGCCTGGCCGTCTCCACGCCGTACTTTCCCGCCGCCACCGCATACAGCAGCGGGATGAAGCCCTTGTGGATTTCCGAGTTCAGAAAGGCCAGCCACTCCAGCAGCCGATAGCGCTCCAGGCTGCCCTGGGCCGGCGCCAGAAGCGCTGCAGGCCGCAGGTCCGCCAGGTACTGCAGGACGGCGGGCCCTTCCCGCAGCAGGCTGCCGTCGTCCAACTCCAGCAAGGGGACATAGCCGAACGGGCTGAGCGCACGGAAGTCCCTGCCGTCTTCCGTCTGGTGGGTCTTGTGGTCCACCCGGACCAGTTGGAAATCAAGCCCCAGCTCGTTCAGGACAATGTGCGGCGCCAGCGAACAGGCGCCCGGCAGGTAATACAGCTTCATGGAATTTCTCTGGTGATGGAACAAGGGGCCTGCGCGTTCAGGCACAGCCCCTGGCCAATGTCATGCACCAGGGATAAATCTGGAAGAAGGCAATAAAACTGCCCATAGGTTAAAAAAATATACCTGCCGCCTGCCTATGATGAATGTGCTATGAAATCCAACATCTCCGGCTGCTCCGTGGAAGAAGCCATGCGCCTGCTGGGCGGCCGCTGGAGGCTGCTCATCGCCTCCTACCTCATCGACGGCCCCCGGCGCTTCAACGACCTGCGCCGCGACATGCCCGGCATCTCCCAACGCTCCCTCACCCTGGACCTTCGCGCGCTGGAGGAAGCGGGCCTGGTCAAGCGCACGGTCTACCCTACTGCGCCGATCAAGGTGGAGTACGAGCTGACCCAGGATGGGGAGCGGCTCAAGCCGGTGGTGGGGGTGATGAAGGAGTTTGGGTTGTGGGTGAAGGGGAAGGCGCTGGTTTGGACTTGCTAACACCACCGATCCACGAAGCGCGCACAGATGATCTCCGCTGCCATTTTCAACAGCGCTTCGTGGATATCCAGTCGTCCTTCAAAGCGGGTTCGCAGTTTGCCAAAGCCTGCAAACCAGCTGTGCGTCCTCTCCACCACCCACCGGTGCATGCCCAGCCGCTCACTGCTCTCAATGCCTCGTCTTGCAATCCGACCAATGATGCCCCGCGGCCTCAGGTGGGCTCGGCAACGCTTGAAGTCGTCGCCTTTGTCGGCGTGCAGCTAGGCTGGTCTTTTACGGGGACGCCCTGGCAAGCGTGCAATCGCAGGAATCGCGTCCACGCACTTCTCGAACATCTTGGAGTCATGCCTGTTCGCACCGCTGACCAAGATCACCAGAGGAATGCCCCTGGCGTCTACGACGATGTGTCGTTTGGAGCCGGGCCTGCCTCTGTCCGTGGGGTTTGGGCCTGTTCCCTGGCTCCCAGGGGCTTGGTATCGAGGAGCCATCAATGCTGGCTCGGCTCCAAGCGATCTGGTCATGTTCACGCAAGCGAGTCAGCATGGCCTGGTGCAACTGCTCACAGACACCAGCGGCATTCCAGTCGTGCAGGCGCCGCCAGCAAGTCATGCCGCTGCCGTACCCAAGAGATTGGGGAAGGTCTTTCCATGGAATGCCTGTTTGCAGCACGAACAAGATGCCGTTGAGGGCGGCGTTATCGCTGAGTGCGAGCTTGCGCGCACTGCCTTTGGCAGAAGGCACGACGGCTGGGACGAGGGGTTGTAGCTGTCGCCACAGTTCTTTGCTTACGGGACGTCATGCCATGAGGGCAACGAGCACAACCGCTTTGACGGGCACTCTGGGAAAGTGATGTTAGCCACTCTTAGACCTTGATCTGCTCGGGCAACAGGATTCTTTTTCCTGTCACCAATGACCACTTTCCACCGCTCTGGGCGGTATACCAAGGCTTCTCTCCAAGCACGTCTTTTTCGATGCGTATCAGGGTTCCATAGACTTCGACCGGTCCTCTTTGGTCGAAGTCTGTTTGCACCGTGATATCGTGCTTGAGGTCTGTTTTGCTCTGCTCGTTGAACGAGATAAGTTCGACCGAGTCCACGTAAAACGCATTCTGCTTGTACGGGGGAGGAGCAACGAGGATGTTCAGTTTACCCGCGAACGCTGTTTGACCATTCCTTCGCTTCATATCAAATAGAAAATGGGCAAACCCGTTGATGTCGGTCTGAACGATACGAAATGAACCGCTCTCCCGCTGATCTATGTTTAAGACCAGCGATTGCCCTGTCTCGACGTGGCGAACGATTAATTCATCGCCCGGACCGAAGTCGTGTTGGCTAGTCCGGTCTTGATAAATGAAGCGAAAGTAACCGCCAAATCTATCTCCAACCTGATAGGTTTTTCCTTTGGCGGAAGGCGATTCCTCGGGCGGAGTTTTTGGCACCTCCGACTCATTCACTCGGCTGGAACTGCGAAGGGCAAAAATAAAATGGTTCGAGCCTTTTTGCTGCGTAACAACTAGATCCGGCGCGTCGGCAGCATCTTTCTCACCAATTTCGATATGGTCGAGCTCAAGCAAGCCAGCATCATCGCCGTTTTCCTTCAAATAGATTGCGCCGTTGAATAGCCATTGCTTCGTTTCGTCATCTTTAACATACGTTGCGCAGTTGATTGTGTCGCCAGCAATGTTCACATCAGTGCCCGGGAAGTAGTGCTCCGGCGTAGTCGCATTGCACTCGCAAAGCCCGACGCCCGCCGCATTGAAGGTCAGCGTTGTACCCGCCTTGGCTAGTGCATCGGCGAATGTGATTTTTAAACCATCCTTTAGCTTGGTGATGCTCATCATACCCCCGACTGTGTGTATTAAACATTGACCCCCGGGCTTATGTCTGGGATCGTCCTTTATACCAATACCTGGATTAGTACGGCACTACTTCAGTAAAGCGTACAGTGCAGTGGAAACCGCATGGTCCTGATTCCGTTTATCGCTGTCCGCCCGCCAGATCATGCCTCCACCAAGTTTCAGAGACTCTGGCTTAGTCAAGGTTTCGAGCTCAGTCTGCACCTGGCCAATCTCACTTGGCGTCGCATACCCTTGATTGGCAGTGTCAGCGGTGACGCCTAAGACCAGCTTGGACGTTGAAATGCCTGGGTAATTGTTGTAATCATCTGCACCCGATTGTGGGATTCCCTTGTTAAATTTGTAGGTACATGGTTGCGCAAAATCCCTATAAACATGAGCAAGCCACACTGCGGAACCCTGTGTATGATCGCCACGCTTATCGGAGGGCGAGTCATAAGCCATGATTTGCACAAAGTCGTAGATTCGATCAAACTCAGCTTGATCATGTGCAATGACCGTCATGACATTCCATCCTAGGTTATGTGGAGCACTCATCCCCCCAATAAAGTCCGCCCAATATGCCCCGGAGGTCAGTGCATTATCGGCAGGAACCGTTAATGCGATGATGGCATCAGGAAATTTGTTGCGAAGCCGCGTTCCAAATTCCGCAAATTTCTTTGCATCGTCCATGGTCAAGACGCTCTGACCCTCCACATCAAGATCGAATCCGTCGAACCCATACTCGTTTTGAAGCGTTGACAAATTTTTAGTAAATTTCTCAAATGCCTCAGAGAATTCTTTGCCATAAAAATGGTGCCAATCCTGAATTGGTTCCGCTTCACCACCGAGAGACACGAGCACACATTTGCCATCTTTCTGCCAACCATTAATTATATTTTTCAGTTGAGCTGACGGCTCATGCAGAAAAACGGCACCATCTTTCTCAAATACAGCCATGTTGACTAGGACAACATTACTTTCATCGGGCACCTGGTTCTCAGTGGAGGATGAAAAAACATAAATTGTCTTGAGCGGCTTGCTCAATGTTTTCTTTTTCATATCTAGTTTCCTTCAAGTTAGAAAGGTGGCTGAATGTGCTACTGGATGGATGGTATACTCCGAAGTGATAGCAAATTTGAACTCATGGGATAGGGTAAATTTGGACAATTCGGAATAGACCTCGGAGCATTGCAGCTCAAATGAGACGGCTGCTACATATTCCTCGCAGTTTACGTCTCTCAGGTAGATGGCGCAGGTTATTAGTTTTGGCGTGATTAATAAGTTAATACCCCTTTCCAGTCATTTGGATTAAATTTTCCAATCACATGTGATTTTATTATGATCAGATGGCTTTTCCAGTATCACGATAGAAGATGCGAAACTTGGAAGGAAGCAACACCGCCGTCAATCGCAGCTTCATCAATGCCGTCCTTGTAGCAATTCGGGTCATGCAGGGTGATGCACTCCCCTCCAGCGAGCAAATGCTGGTCAGGAGGCTCTTGCTCAAGCCAAAGGCAAAAAAGGTATCCCTGGGGTATCTTGGTCAACCTACTGATTTTTCATTATCGATAAACCATGTGCTTGATCCCGTTCCTTGAACCATGATGATCTATCCGTCCTGCCGCAAAAAAACAACTCCTCACTTGCGGCTGCGAAGGCTTGGGCCCCATTGGATTTCTCGGTGAAGATTGCAATAAAGCAGACTGACGCCACACCATACCTTGCACATCCCACGCCCGTCAACACGTAAAACTGCACAATGGATCAAGGGCTGGCGTGTTGACCAAGCAGGACTATGCGCTCGACGTGGCCTCGGCGCAGAAGCAAGCGATTGCGTGCACTAAATCCTTTGAGCATGCCTCTGTTTCACATATAGCAAGAAGTTGAAAACTTCGGGAGTACGGAGAAACGAAATAAGAGATGGCAATGTGCCCAAGCGGCAATACGCGGACCGGTGTCTCAGGCAGCGCCACCACAGCTGAGCCTCAAAGATCCACAAGGACCACATTTTTGATGAGGATGAATGAGTCCAAAAAGCTGAAGGCCACAGTCCAGCCAAGTCTGTGTAGGCCATCCGGTTTTTTTTGTCTACTGAGACGGTGTGTTGACCCAGCAGAACCTGCTCATGTCATGCGCCTCTCCCACTCTCCGTATCTGGCGCGCAGGCGAAGAATCTCGCTACGGGCTTCCTGGGACCGTACATCTAAAACTGCCCATGGGTTAAAAAAATACCTGCCGCCTGCCTATGATGGATGTGCTATGAAATCCAACATCTCCGGCTGCTCCGTGGAAGAAGCCATGCGCCTGCTGGGCGGCCGCTGGAGGCTGCTCATCGCCTCCTACCTCATCGACGGCCCCCGGCGCTTCAACGACCTGCGCCGCGACATGCCCGGCATCTCCCAACGCTCCCTCACCCTGGACCTTCGCGCGCTGGAGGAAGCGGGCCTGGTCAAGCGCACGGTCTACCCCACGGCGCCGGTCAAGGTGGAGTACGAGCTGACGCCCGATGGAGAGCGGCTCAAGCCCGTGGTGGAAGTGATGAAGGAGTTTGGGTTGTGGGTGAAGGGAAAAGCGCCGGGTTGAAGAGGACTGGTACAGACTGGTTGTGTCAGTTCGACCCGAAGCGGCCACCCGATTGCGCGCAGCCGGCGCCCGTGGCCAGCAAAGCCTTGCTGAAATGGGTCAGCGCCATATGTGGGCTCAGCGCACTGGCAACAGGTACTTCAACCCCTGCGTGAAGCCACGTGGTGCGACGGTGAGATGGTCCTCATCGTTCAAGATCGCTGACTTTAGTTTCAAGCTCGGGTACTTCCTGCTCAGCAGAGCCGCTTCCAATGCGCGATTGTCGGCAACCATGTCCACCGTCTGGTTGTAGCGTCGATCACCTTTTCGCAAGGCCTCATAGGCACCGACATACAGGTATACGTTCGCCCTCAGGTCCTGATTCTGTTTGGCGTAACTCGCCTCGAGCTTCAAGGCATGCCGCTTGTCGTACCAGAGAGAGGGACTGCCGAGGATATAGCTGCTGAACATGCCAGGGTCGGTGAAAAGCACCTGTATTCCAAGCAGCGCGCCGTAGGAGTGGCCCAGAAAGATTGCTCTGGCAGAGTCTGCGCGATACCGATCGGTGATGAAGGGCTTTACCTGATCGCGCAGATATTTTTGATAGGCACGCGCCTGACCATGTATCGAATTCGGTGATGCAGTGCTTGGGCCGTTGGGTGTCGGCGTGTAATCACGCTGGCGGCTGACACCGCCGTCCTCGCCCTTTCCATAGGACAAGCCCACGAGAATGAATTCCTCGATCTGTGGGCCTTCCACATTCAGGCGGCGCGCCAGCTGCCGAATGATGGGGAAAGCGTAGTCGGCGTCCGTCACATACAGCACGGGGTAGCGTCGCTGTGGCTGGGTGGCGTAGGACGGTGGCAATGCAACGAAGACCTGGTAGCCGCGTTGGGAAATGGGATCGGGCACGTCCCATACTTCGCTGTCGGCGATCTCATAGGGGTGTCCGCCACCAGACTGCACTTTTGGCGTCGATGGAGCCTGTGCGCGCACAGGAGCGACAAAGGCGCCGAGGCTGGTCAATAGAGAGATCAATACGGCATGCCGAAAACGTCGATGCATGTGGGTTCTTCGTCGATGAGCGCCGCCTTGCGCACGGGGATGACTCGGTCGATGATGACTGGCGTGCTTGCGCAGCAGTACTTACCGAACTCGACATGCTAGCGTGCTCGTACAGGCATTGGCCGCGATAGTGCTGTTCGTGTGTGTGTTGTCCTGATATATCGGGTTCAGCCGATGTCGGGAATATCGGCAGATATTGATCGCGTTCCAGCAGGACAGGTTACTTTTGGCGTCAATCTATCCGTTTGAATTGCCCTGCCCGGGCTTTGCGCCGCTGGAGGGCATGGAGACCATGCTGGCAATCGCTGCGCCGCCCCGGGCGCCCTGCCCGGCTCCGGGCCTGGGCTTCCCCAGCGGGCGCGGCGCTCAGAAGCTGTCCCAGTCGTCATCGGCCGTGGAGGCCATGGCAACGGACTTGGCGGTGGGCGTTCTTGCCGAAGCTGCGGGGGTTGCCGGCTTGGCCGTGGCAGACAGGGCGGCTCCGGGCGCCATGGACGGTGCACGGGGCGATGCAACACCGGCCGGCCTGGCGTTCCCGCTGGCACTGTCATCGGGACTGGGCGCGCTATTGGCTGCGCGTGCGGGGGCCTGCAGCGGCGCACCATTGCCACCCGGCAGCCTGAAGACCGAGACCACGCGCACCAATTGATCGGACTGGTGGCGCAGGCCTGCGGCGGCGCCGGCCATTTCCTCGACCAGGGCCGCGTTTTTCTGCGTGGTCTGGTCGATGTGGGTGATGGCCTCGGCCACCTGGGCGACGCCGCTGTTTTGCTCGGCGCTGGCGTGGCTGATGTCCGAGATGAGCTGGGTGACCTTGCGGATTTCCTCCATGGCCTGCTCCATGGTTTCCCCGGCAAACGCGGCCTCCTGGTTGCCGGTGTGGATTTCGGCGACGCTGTGGCTGATGAGCTGCTTGATTTCCTTGGCGGCCTCGGCGCTGCGGCCTGCCAGGGCGCGCACTTCCTCGGCCACCACGGCAAAGCCCCGGCCATGCTCGCCCGCTCGGGCCGCTTCCACGGCGGCGTTGAGGGCGAGGATGTTGGTCTGGAAGGCAATGCCGTCAATGACGCCGATGATGTCGGCGATCTTCTTGCTGCTGGCGTCTATGCCCTGCATGGTCTGCACGACCTTGCGCACGGCCTGCCCGCCTTCGGTGACGACGCGCTGGGCCTCGCGCGTGATGCGGTCGGCCGATTGCGCGTGGTCTGCGTTGTGGGCCACGGTGGAGCCCAGCTCTTCCATGGCGGCGGTGGTCTGCTCCAGCGCGCTGGCTTCGCTTTCGGTGCGGGCGGCCAGGTCCTGGTTGCCCTGGGCGATTTCCGCGCTGGCCAGGGCCACGCTGTGGGCCTGTTCGTTCACGCTGCCGACCACGCGCGTCAGGCCCGTGCTGGTGGTGTTCATGGCTTCCAGCAGGTGGCCGATTTCATCCTGGCGGTCGCTGGCGATGCGCACGGTCAGGTCGCCATCGGCAATGGCGTAGGCCATGTGGCTGGCCTGCTTCAAGGGGCGCACGATCATGCGGCGGATGAGCCAGAACCATGCCGCCGACAGCAGCAGCACGGCGCCCAGGCCCATGAGGGCGAACTGCAGGATCAGGCTGCGGGTCTCGGACACGGCTTCGTCCGCGTAGGCGCTGGTGGCAATGACCCAGTTCCAGGGTGCGTATTGGCTGAAGACGACCAGCTTGTCCCGGGCCTGGGTTTCGCCCGGATTGGTCCAGGGATAGGCCATGCTGCCCTGCTTGCGGTCCAGCATGTCGCGGATGAAGAAGCGGCCATCGCCGTCCTTGGAATCGCTCATGTTCTGGCCTTCCAGGGCGGGATGCACGACCAGTTGGCCGCGCTGGGGGCCGTCTTCGGCATTGAGCACGTAGTAGTAGCCGGTCTGGCCCACCTTGAGCGCGCGGATGGAGTCCTTGAAGTGCTCCAGCAGTTGCGAGAAGTCCTGGCCCACGAAGGCGATGCCCACGGTGGCGCCGGAGGCGTCCTTGAGCGGGCGGTATTGCGTCATGTACTGGCGGCCGAACAGGTGGGCCAGGCCCATGTAGCTTTGGCCGGCCTGGATGGCGGCATAGGCGGGATGGGCGCGGTCCAGCCGGCTGCCCAGCACGGCCGCGCTCTGGTCGCCTTTCTCGTTTTTGAGCGTGGTGGCAATGCGCACGAAGTCGCCCTGCCCCTGGGCCGCAAACACGGTGGCCACGGCGCCGGTGCTGCGCGTGAAGGCCTGCAGGTGCGCATCGTTGCCGTTGAGCGGCTGGCCGTCCAGGCTCAGCACGGGTTCGCCGCCACTGGTGTCCAGGCTGAGCGATCCCTGCAGGCTGCGCGCCAGGCTGTCGGCCAGGAACTGGGTGCGCTGGCGCAGCTCCTTGTCGGTGGACTCGACGAAGTTGTGCAGCATCTGGACGCCCTGCTGCATCTCGTTGTGCATTTTTTTCTGCAGGGACTTGCTCACATCCCAGGCAATGCCCAGCACCAGCAGCGCCAGGATGGCGGCGACCCAGACAAAATTGGTGAGTGACAGCTTTGCGCCCAATCCTTGGCGGCGCCAGAAACGTTGACCGATGTGCATTGATGCATCTCCTGTGCGGCGTTGTGCGCCGCTGTTGTGCGCGCACAGGCGGGGAATGCCTGCGTGCCAAGCCATGCTGACCAAAGTCAAGCCCTGGTGATTCATGGGCCGAAGCGTATCGACGCTGCCGCATACGGGATTTGAGATGGGTCAAGGAAGTAACCAAGTGTTGCAACGACAGCGTCCGGCCCATCGCCCCAGGCTTCGGCCAACGCCCGCCAGAACGGCTGGGGCACAAACAGGCGCATGACAACGATGCCGAGGTGGCGGGCTTTGTCACCGAAGCCGCCAACGTGCGCTACCTGGAGACCGAGCTGGCGTTGGAGGGTGGTGGCATCCACTGCACCACGCAGCAGCAGCCGCGTTGATGCGCTCAGTACGGCAATAAGAATCGTCTTAACCTTGGCTGCGCAAGGCCGGGCAAGACTGGAGAGCGGTATATCGATCCGTTTTTTCCAGAAATGCAGCCAAAGAGAACGTCCCAGAAACTGTGCGACCCATGCTACGAATTGCTGAGCAATACAAGCCTGTCAACGCCCCACCCCGGACTGAGGTTCCGCTTTTATTCACTGGAGCAGGACGCCAATTTCGTGAACTATGGCTGCGTGCATTGCCAGGCGCCCCTGGCGATGAAGACAAGCCGGCGCGGGGCACTTCTGGGGTTTCGCCTGATGTCGTCCGAACCGTACTATCCCCTGGGTGAGGGGGACATCGAGGACGGCGGCCCGGCGCAAGGCCAGGCGCTGGAAGGGTGACCAGCTTGTGCAGCCCGCAGGCCGGTCAGTCGAAAAGATGGTGCTCGGCGCAGAAGGCCGCCAGGTCCTGGTTGCTGTCCACGTTCAGCTTGCGCATGGCGGAGTTCTTCTGGAGGCTGACGGTCTTGACGCTGCGCCGCAGCCGTGCGGCGATTTCGGTGATGGACTCACCATTGGCGAAATGCCTGAGGACTTCGAACTCGCGCGGCGAGAGGCTGTTGGCGCGCTCGGCCAGGAAAACGGACCGCTCCTGCCTGGGCGTGTCGGCCTGGAATGAGGGCGAATAGTAGCGGGCATTGAGGCGGACACACTGCAGCGCCGCCATGATCTGGGTGAGCGGCTCTTCCTTGAGCAGCACACCGGCGACGCCGGCGTCATACAGGGCCGAGATGATCATGGGGTTGGAGACGGTCGTCAGCACCAGCACCTTGATGTCCGGGAAGTGGCGTATCAGATAGTCCACGTAGCGCAGGCCATCGCCATAGACATCGTCGCCCGGCATGGAGTAGTCGGTCAGAACCACGTCCAGCGGGTTCGATCTGGCGTATTGCATCAAGGACGATGGCGTGCTGAATGTGGCCACGACCTGGAGATTGGGGTCCTGCTCCAGGAAGTCCTTGACGCCAAGCAGGACCACGGCGTGGTCGTCCACGACAGCAATGCGCAGTTTCAGTTTCATGGGATCGCAAGCAAAGGGTTAGGGCTGGGGCAATTGCGCCATCATGACGCGAAGGTCGGCCAAGAGGTCGTCCAGCAGGACTGACAGCGCGGCCTGCAGGCCGGGCTCCCGGGTGCCGTTCGGGAGCTGGTCCTCCAGCGACTGGGTGCGCGCGGCAAGCTCCTGCATCCTGGCCAGCAGCAAGGCGCCGCGCATGCGATGCAGCGCCTGCGCGGCCAGGTCGGGCCGGCGCTCATCCAGGCCACGGGCCAGCATTGCGATGTCGTCGTTCATACACTGCACGAAGACCTGCCGGTGCGTCTGCAGCACGTTGGGCTCCGACAGGGCCGCAGGCTGCGGGGTGTCCCCCACCGGGGTACCGGCCTGGGCAGGCGCCGGACGGAGCCGCTTTTTCGGCGCGAACTTCTCCAGGGTGCGGACCAGCGTGCGCAACTGGATGGGCTTGACCAGCCAGGCATTCATGCCGGCATTCAGGCAGCGGTTTTCCTCGTCCAGCATGGCATTGGCGGTCACGCCGACGATGGGGCAGGCAACGCCCTCCGCACGCAGCCGCTCCGCCAGTTCGTAGCCGTTGAGGTAGGGCATGTTTACGTCCGTCAGCACCAGATCGTGCGGGCTGATGTCCCACAGCGCCAGCGCCTCCTCCCCGTCGTCGGCGACCGTGACCTCGCAGCCCAGGCTCTCGAGCTGGCCGCGCAGCGTCACCTGGTTGACGGGATTGTCCTCGGCGACCAGCACGCGCAGGTCGAACAGGGGCAGATCGGAGCCGAAGCCGGCCGAGCGCTGCGCACCGCCAAGCACCTGCGCAATGCCCAAACCGATGCTCAGAACGTTGTGCCCGTCAATGCCCCGGTTGTCCGGCGAGGAAAGGTTCAGGTGCGGCCCCGTCCATCCGGGCGCGGGGCTGTCCGCCGGCAACAGGGCGTCCAGCAGCAGCTCATCGTCATGGGCCGCCACCGGGGCGGCTGCCGCCGCGCGGGCCTGGCCGCCCCAGCGCCGCAGCCAGGCACAGATGTTGTCCGTCAGCTCGGGGTGGGGAGTGCGCACCGCGATCCGGGCACCCTTGAGCTCGGGCGCCTCCTCCTCCTCCTGCGCGACGGTCTCCAGCCCCAGCTCGAACCAGAACCGGCTGCCCAGGCCGGGCTCGCTCCAGACCTCGATGGAGCTGGACATCATCCGGGCCAGGCTCCAGCAGATGGACAGACCCAGGCCCGCTCCACGGGCGGTGCGGCTGCTGTTCTTGACGAGATAAAAGGGCGTGAAAAGCTCGCCATGCAGGGATTTTTCTATGCCCACGCCCGTGTCGCAGACCTCGAACACCAGCCGGACCTGGGAGGCCGTGCCCGGCACGCTGCGCAGGCGGACGATCACATGGCCGGCCTCCGTGAACTTGATGGCATTGCTGATGAGATTGCCCAGGATCTGGCGGATGCGCACCGCGTCGCCCAGCACAAACTCGGGCACCTGCGCGTCCACGCAGGAAAACAGCAGCAGGCCGTTTTGCTGCGCCATGGCGGCATAGGAGCTGGTGCAGTTTTGCACCAGCTCCCGGGGATTGAACGGGGCCTTTTCCAGTTGCAACTGGCCTGCCTCGATCTTGCTGGTGTCCAGGATGTCGCTGATGATCTGCAGCAAGATGGACGAGGAGGCTTCGATACGGTCCACATACTTGCGCTGCAACTGCGTGAGCTCGGTCAGGCCCAGCAGTTCCAGCGTGCCCAGCGCGCCATACAGCGGCGTGCGGATCTCGTGGCTCATGGTCGCCAGAAAGGTGGACTTTGCCTCGTTGGCCTCGTCCGCCGCGATTCTTGCCCGCTCCAGATTGCTCTCGATTTCTGCGCGCGCACTGACGTCGGCAAACACGCACAGCGTCACATCCTGGCCCAGGTAGCGGGTGGGCGCGTAGGCCACGTAAAGCGTTCGGCCCTGCGCGGTGACCAGCTGCTCCATGGTTCCTGCGGCCCTGGCGTGGACAATTTCATCCAGCGCTGCCCTGTTTTCCGGCGAGCCGGGGCGCAGGTAGCCATCGGCCGAGTGCAGCCACTCCTGCACCAGCGAGTTGCTGAAGATGATCTTTCCACTGCCGTAGGCGACAAGGCAGACAGCCACGGGGGCGGTTTCGATCAGCGTCCTGTTGAATTGATTGCTCTCGACGATGACCCGCTGCGCTTCCTGGGCAGGCGCAATCACCTTGCGGTTGAACCAGCGGGTATAGGCAATACCGGCCAGCAGGCTCAGCAGCAGGGCCAGCACCAGGCCGGCAGAGGGCGCGAACAGCCGGCCCTGGAAAAAGGTGGCGTAGTCCACCTGGTAGTAGCCGGTCCACCGGCCGGAGGCATCCTCGGTCTTGAGGATCAGGCCGTTGCGCGTGTACTGCATCCCCGCCTCGTCCACCTGCGGCACCGGGCCGGTGCCCATGAGCACGCCGAAATCCCGGTGCTCCAGCCAGAAAAGATGCCTGGGCAGCGTATGGATGGATCTTTCTATGGCGCTGATGCGCTGGCGGCTGAAAAGGATGGCGGCGTAGATCGGGCTTGCGGCGGCTTCGTCGCCGGCATCGATATGGCTTGAAAAGCCGGCTGCGACCATGCCGATCATCTTTTCCGGGAACTGGGGCGACCGGAACCAGACGATCTCCTGCGCCGGCGCCGTGGAGCCGGCGCCAGGCCGGGCATCGGCGGCCCTGGCCCGCAGATGCGCCTTGACGGCGGCAATCGTGCTGTCGAACATTTCCTGCGTGACGCTCTCGTTGCCGATGGGCACGTCGATGGCCGGCACGCCGATGCTGATCGCCCCGTCCTCCTTGGTGAAGAAGGCAGCGGCTGCAGGGAAGTAGGAGCCTGCCCAGAAGGAGGAATAGCCCGCGGCCAGGGAGCTGCCCAGCGAGAAAAGCCGGTCCGGGAGCGTATCGCAGGCCGCGCGCGCAGAGCATTGCAGTGAAAAGGGAATGCCGCCGATGGCCTCGCGGCCACGGAACATGCGGTAGTCCGCCTGCGCAGGAGCGGGCACGTCGACGATGGTGGCTATCCTCTGGTCCGGCAGCGCTTTCCAGGACTCGTTGCGGCCCTTGAGCCGCCGAAGGAAGATTTCCTGCTCGTCGAGCGAGCCGACGATGGCGGAGAAGTTCAAGGCCAGGCGGCCCTGCTCCTGCTCGAAGATCCTCTCAGAGCCCCACAGCAGCACGGCGATGAGGAAGATCGCAAGGGGAAGCACTCCAAACAGTACCCGGTTCTGCCAGCGTGTGGTGCGTGTGATCTTGCTGAACGGGGAGTCGGGCATGGACGCCTTGCGTGCTTGGGTCAGGTGGGGTTGCCTTGGTGTCGGGGTTCGGATGCCAGCATAAGGGCAAATTCGCTGGCGGGCACCGCGGCGGACAGCAGATATCCCTGCACGCAATCGCAACCGATGCTGCGCAGCAACTCCAGGTCCTGGGTGGTCTCCACCCCTTCCGCCGTCACCGTCAGGCCCAGTTGCCGCCCCAGCTGCACCGACGACGTCAGGGCCGCAGTGCGCACCTCGTCACCTGCGGCGCCGGCCACGAAGGCCCGGTCGATCTTCAATTCGGTGAAGGGCGTGGAGATGAGGCTGTACATCGAGCTGTAACCCCGCCCGTAGTCATCCTGGGCCAGGCCAAAGCCTTTGAGCCGCAAGCGGCTCGCGCACATGTAGTAGTTGGCGGGTATGCCGACGGCCTGGTCCTCCAGCAGCTCGAACGTGATGTTCTCCGCAGCGATGCCGCACCGGGCCGCCATGCCGTGCAACTCATCCGGCAGGCCGATATCGTCCAGCAGCGGTATCGGCAGGTTGACGGACACAGGCACGACATGTCCGGCACTGCGCCAGGCCAGGTGCGCTGCCATGGCGTCTTCCATCATCCGCACCAGCAAGGCATGGTCCAGGCCATGGAACCGGATGGCGGACATGAACGAGCCCGGCATCATGAAGCCGAACTGCCGATCGTTCCAGCGTGCCAGCGCTTCCACACCGACGGTGTGCCCCGTAAGCAGGGATTTCTTGGGCTGGAACCAGGCCTGTATGGTTTTCTCCTCCAGCGCCTGGATCAGGTGTGCCTTGGCGAAAATCGGCCGTTCCTTGATGCCTGGAGCGCTTTTCCTCTCGTAGGCACGCAAGGACCTGAGTTGGCTGGCCAGGACCTGGACATGGTCCGCACCGAACGGCTTTTGAAACATCCCGACGACGGAAAAGCCGGACTCCTTGGCCATGAGACTGACACTGTTCATCAACCGACGCGAGCAGGAGCTGGATATGACGAGCATGGGATGCAGGCCGCGCTGGCTCAATTCATTGATGAACTGCAGGCCGTCCATGTCGGGCATTTTCAGGTCGGTGATGACGAGGTGGAATCCGCCATCGCGCAGCATTTGTAGGGCATCTCGTGCGTTGCAGGCAATGTGCGTGTCCACGATTCCCGCCTCCATGAGCAGGCTGCGCGTGTGCTCGCAGCACAGGGCGTGGTCGTCAAGAATGAGTACTTTGAATGTCGACAGCATGGGATCAGGTCCTGCATTGCTTGATGTGGTTCAGGGTGGTGCGCAGCACCGCCAACGTGAATGGCTTGCACAGCAGGCTGTCGAAGCCGGCCGGCAGTCCGTCGCCCTGCCCTTGCGCCTGCCCTTGCGCCTGCGTTTGCGTCTGCGGCTGCGCATTGGCCGTCAGCCCGACGATCGGGCGGCCGTAGCCACGCTTTCTGAGCGCACGCGCCAGGGCCAGGCCGTCCAGCAGCGGCATGTGCAGGTCGGTGAGAACGGCGTCGAATTCGAGCAGGCCGGGCATGGACAGCGCGTCCTGTCCATTGCTGGCCTGCTGGACCTCGCAGCCCAGCACCTGCAGTTGCTCTCGCAGGATGATTCTGTTGATGGGGTTGTCCTCGACGATGAGCACACTCAGCCCCATCGGCTCGTGGACCTGGGGAACGGCGGCGTACAGGTCAGGGCGCGCGCCCGGCGCAATGCCCTGCTGGGCCATGCCCAGCGCCTGGCCCACGGCCAGCACGCCAGGCATGCTGGTTTCCCACACACGGGCCTGCAGGGTTTCGCGGGGGACCTCGCCCGGCGCCAGCGCCAGAACGCATTTGCCCGTCCATTGCGGGCGGCGCACCGACCGTGGCCAGGCTTGCACCAGCACCGCCTGTTCATTGGGGCCCTGCACCTGCTCCCGGTACGGCTGGGCCATGGCGCCCCAATGCCGCAGCCAGGCGCACAGGTTGTGCACGACTTCCGGAATGGCGCCATCCACGTAGACGGTGTGCGGCAACAGGCTGGGCACTGCCTCATAGCCTGCCGCGCTCTCGCGCGGCAGGCGCAGCTCGAATGACACGCAGGTCCCCAGTCCCGGCTGGCTGGCGGCCGTCAGCCGCCCGCCCATCTCCTGGCTGAGGCGCAGGCAGATGGACAGTCCCAGGCCCGCGCCCTGGACCTGCTGCTGCGTGGCCGCATGGGCACGGAAGTACGGGTCGAACAGGAAGGGCTGCTGCTCCGGCTCGATGCCGATGCCGGTGTCCTGCACCTGGAACCGCAGGTCGGTACCTTCCTCGCTGTCGCCCATGACCTGCAGGCGGATGGCCACGTGGCCGGAGAACGTGAACTTGATGGCATTGCCCACCAGGTTGTCCAGGATCTGCCGCAGCCGCAAGGCATCGCCCACCAGCAGGGGCGGCGTTTTCACATCGGAGACGGCATACAGCTGCAGCCCCTTTTGCTCGGCACGCGACAGCAGGCCCGCGGCCACGCTGTCGAGCAGTTCGGTGGCCGAGAACGCATGGGCCTCCAGTTGCAGCCGGCCAGCCTCGATGGCCGACAGGTCCAGGCTGTCGTTGACGATGCGCAGCAAGGAGGCCGACGCCTGCTGCATGGCCCCCAGGTAGCGGGTCTGTTCGGAAGGAGCCCTGGACAGCGCCAGCAGCTCCAGCGTTCCCAGGATGCCAAAGAGCGGTGTGCGTATTTCGTGGCTCATGGTCGCCAGAAACTGCGTCTTGGCCTGGCTCGCCGATTCGGCGCGCTGCTTGGCATCGACCAGCGCTGCCTGCGCCTGCCTGAGCGCCGTCACATCGCTGACCAGGCAGAAAACCACCGGTTCGCCCCCGTGGGTCGTGGGCGTGGTGCGGACCTCCACCCATCGCCCGTCCCCCAGCGCCAGCTCACGCGGGCCCTGCTGCGTGCCCCCGGCCACGGCCTGCTCGAACCAGGAAGCATCACTGCACACCCACTGCCGGGCCAGTCCGTTGGACAGCAGCAGGCTGCGATCGCTGCACCGCACCAGCGCCAGGCCCACGGGGGCCGTGTCCAGCAGCTTTCGGCAGAGCGCATCACCGGCGGCGCAGGTGCCTGCCCGGCTCCAGGCCGAAGCCGGCACGCCGCGGCGCAGCCGGCGCACGCACCATGCAAGTGCAGCCATGAAGGCAAGTCCCAGCGACACGGACCCCAGCAGCAGCCAGACATGGGCCCTGACCAGCTGCCGCGCGGGCTCCCAGCGGTCTGCAAGCCATCCGGCGTTGTTCGCGGATTTGCGCAGCAACAGGGATTCGGGAAGCGCCCGGCCTGCCTGCATCAGTGAATGGAGCGGCCCGGGCTGGCCCTGCGCTGCGCTGGCGCGCCACGGCCAGGCATAACCGGCTTGCGTGTGGATGGCTGCGTGCGTGGCCCCCACCGCAGCGTCCAGCAGCAGGAAACATCGGTCCATGAAAAACAACTGAATGTCTCGCACGGGCACATGGCCCAGGCTGCGCGATGGCGTCGCCGGGGCGGTGTCGTCCCTGCCGCCGTGACCGGCACAGGCCAGCATGGCCATGATCGCCAGTGCAAATGCCATCAAATCACGCCGTGCCAGGGGCAGGCACAGCCTGTGTTGTATCGATCTGGAAGAAAACAAGAGAGCTTGAAACTGGCGCATTGCCAAATCTTAGGAATCAAAAGGAGAATTTGGTCTAAGAATTTTCTTAATACTGAAACCTCTTGCACGCCGCCTCGCCAAAGAGCGATTTCAAGCATCGATCCGCCATCGGAAAATCGTCAACTCTCTTTGAAGATGCCATTATTCCTGTCACTTTAAGAAAATTCTTAAACCAATATTCCGATGCCCTGGAGATCATTGCCGGATTGATTCATCGACAAAGGCTGCTCCGTTTCTGACCACCCCTGTGATATTGCACACAGACGTCGCGCATGCAGAATGCCAGCGCTATTTCACGTCCTGTATTGCGCAATATCCAGAATGCGTTTCGGCAGCCCATTTCAGGGGAAGTAAAAATGGCAATGAGGATATACAGGCGACGATTCACTACCAGGCCGGCAAGCAGGCCGCTGCGCCTGCTCGCCCTGGCGTTGCTCTTGCAAGGCTGTGTCGCCACGGCCCATGCATGGACCGTCGTGGTGGACAGCGCCGCCGACGCAAGCGGCCCGTGCGCCAGCACCGGCCTGGGACCCTGCTCCCTGCGCGACGCCATCACCTACGCCAACGCCAACCGCAACAAAGGGGGCGACAACCGCATCGAGTTCAGCATCGGTGCGGGGGGAGAGCAGACCATCGTCACCCAAAGCAACTGGAATGGCAGCCTCATGCAGCCCATTGCACCGGCCACATCGCTGACGGTGGACGCCAGCACGCAACCCGGCTATGAGGACCACTTGCCACGCCGCCCCCTGATCACGCTGCAGGCAGGCAGCTCCGAGTTCGGTACAGGGCTCGAGCTGGCAGGCGCCATCACGGTGCGCGGTCTGGCGATAGGCGGCTTCAACACGGCCCTGGCGGTGACAGGCGACGGCAACACCGTGCTGGGCTGCCATATAGGCGTTGACGCATCGGGAACGGTTGCCATGGGCAATCGCAGCAACATCCTTGTCAACTCCGGCAACCGCAACCGCATCGGGAATCTGGATATTGGCGGGCGAAATGTCATTTCCGCGGCGGAAAATTCCGGAATATGGCTTTCCTGGCCGGGCGTCGGTACAGAAAACATCATTCAGGGAAATTACATAGGCACCGATATCACCGGCAACGTGGCGCTGGGAAACCAGGGAAACGGCATCAGCGTGGCGTCCGACTTTACCGGCACGCTGATCGACAGCAACCTCGTCTCCGGCAATGTCAGGGAAACCGGTGGTTCATCCGGGATTTCCATTTCCGGCTCGCACACGCTGGTGACCCGCAACCGTGTCGGGACCAATGCAGCCGGCACGGCCATGATTGCCAACAATGGGCCAGGCATTGCCGTATTCTTTTCGCCGGAAGGCGGACATCGCATTGGCACAGGCCCTGAAGACGGCAACCTGGTTGCCGGAAACAAGGAAACGGCCATTGAATTGAATGGAAACTACGCCGCACGCAACTCAAATACCCTGATTGCCGGGAATATCGTGGGAACCAGCCTGGATGCCAGCACCATGCTGCCCAATCAATGGGGCATCGTCATCAAGGATTCGGACGAGGTGACCGTGCGCGGAAACATCGTCGGTGGCAGCAAGGCGTCCGGCATACAGTTCCAGGGCGCCGGCAAGAACAACCTCGTGCAGGGCAACTACGTGGGCGTCAGTCCCCAGGGAACCGCCCTGCCCAATGGGGAAGGCGTTTCCTTTTTCCAGAAGGCCCATGACACCCTGGTCGGCGGTGACGACGCGGCACATGCCAACGTGATTGCGCACAACAGGCTGTTCGGCGTGGGACTGCGGGGGGACGAAGTCAAGGGCGTCTCCATGCTCGGCAATGCCATCTACGGCAATACCGAGGGAGGCATCGCACGAACCAGCCTGGCCAACGGAGATCCTGCCGATCCGGTGCTGCTCACGGTGACGCCCGACGGCCTGTCCGGCACGCTGGACAGCGTCGCCAACGAGAGCATGCGCATCGAGTATTTCTCGACGCCCAGGCTGCCCGACGGGCTGGTGGAGCGCGCCGCCGGCAAGGTTCTGCTGGGCTCGCAGACCGTGACCACCGATGCCTCCGGCCATGCGCCTTTGGCGTTCAAGGGCGCCATGCCTCCGGGTGACCAGGCCGCTGTCACGGCGACCGCCACCCGGATTTCCACCGGTGACACCTCGCGCTTTTCCAACGCGATGGCGGCCAACGCCGCCCCCGTGGCGCTGCCGCAAGCCGTCACGACGCCGCAGGATACGGCGCTGTCCATCACCCTCGCTGGCACGGACTTCGAGTCGGACCCGTTGCGCTTCGAGATCACCGCCGGCCCCGCCCATGGCGGCATCAGCGGCTTCGATCCCCAGACGGGCACGCTGGTCTACACGCCGGCGGCCGGCTACTCCGGGCCCGATACCTTCGCCTTCACGGTATCCGACGGGCACCAGAGCGCTGCCGCACCGGCATCCGTGTCCATCGAGGTGATCGCTGCCGATCCTCCCGACCCGGGCCCGGGCACCGATCCCGACCCCGGTCCGGGCACGGACCCAGGACCCGGTCCCGGCCCCGGAAATGTCCAGGCCGTTCCCGGCCTGGGCAAGGGCGGCATGCTGGCGCTGCTGTGCGGCATGGCCTATCTGGCCAGCCGCAGGATGAGGAAAAGGCAGGCCTGAGCCTGCGGCGGGCGCAGAGGTCCCCGCGCAAACGTCAGGCCGGCAGCCAGCGCAGCCAGCTCGGCCGCCAGGTCAGGGTGAATGCAATGGCCAGGGCGGCAGCGGCCAGCGTCATGATCCAGACCAGGGATGCCATGGAGGCATGGTCCACCGCCAGGCACAGTCCCAGCGAGGCGGCCAGGCCCAGGGCTCCCAGCCAGCGCAGCAGCCTGACCTTGCCATCGGGCTGGGGCGTGTCGCCGTGCACCTGCTCCCAGTGCACGTCCTTGGCCAGCGCAAACCAGCCCATGCCTGCCAGCGAGGCGGCAAAGGCGGCGGCCAGCAGCAGTGCGTCCATCAGTCCCTCAGACATGGGCCACCTCCGCGGCGCGCGAGGGCATGGCGGGCACGGCGCGCGTCTTGAGCTTGCGCGCCACCACCACGGCCAGCACGGCACTGGCCAGCATGAACAGGTCCACGCCGGCCACGGGCCAGTAGCCCGCGCCCAGGGTCTTGAACAGGTGGTCGCCCGTGGTCAGCCAGTTCAGCAGCACGGCCGTGACGGCCATGGCGGCCACGGCCCAGCACTGCTCGCGCCATGCGGGGTTGGGCAGGCCCCGGGCCACGGGGGCACTGCGCACAAAGGCATGCGCCATGGCCAGCAGCCAGGCGGCCCAGAAGAAATAGCGCTCCATGTCGCCCCGGCCCGGCCAGCCCTGGGGCATGGCCTCGGGCAGCAGACGGTTGGAAATCAGCATGCCCAGGGCGGCCACCAGCATGCCGGTGACGGTGGTGACGGCCAGGGCATCGACCACGCGCGCGCCCTGCACGCCCTGCTTGGCGTGCTGCTTCTTGCGCTTTTCCACGAAGAAGACAAAGCCGGTGGCAATGCAGGCGCAGCCGGCCAGGCCACCGAGCACGTACAGCCAGCGCAGCAGCCAGTGGCGGAAGTGCTGCAGGTGCAGGCCGGTGAGGAAGGTGTTGAGGCTGTCCACGGCAGTGCGCGGCGGATCTTCGCGCAGCAGCGCGCCGGTGCTGGCCTTGAAGTGGATGCCCTCGCCCGTGAGCGCGATGCGGTCGGTGCCGGCGCGGTAGACGCTGACGTAGCCATTGGCATCGCCCACATGGGTGACGGACAGGAAGCCCACGTCGCCGGCCATGCCCTTGGCGGCCCAGCGGCGCTGCGCCTCGGCCACCATGGCGTCCACCGAGGCCACGGGCGCGGCCACTCCGGCGCGGTCGTGCGGCAGGCCGGTTTCCTCGGCCTCCATTTTTTCGTGCAGCTCGTGCAGGGGCTCCAGCTGGGTGTGGGTGATGGGGAAGTAGATGCCCGCAAAGATCACCAGCCCCGTGAAGGCGAAGAAGAAGTGGAAGGGCAGCGCCACCACGCCCGTCATGTTGTGCAGGTCCAGCACGCTGCGCTGGGTGGCCTTCTTCGGACGGAAGGTGAACAGCTCGCGGAAGATCTTGCGGTGCATGACCACGCCGCTGACCAGGGCCACCAGCATGATGAGTGCGGCAAAGCCCACGATCCAGTAGCCAAGGCCCATCCAGTTGAGCGTCAGGCTGTAGTGCAGCGGGTAGAAGAACTGGCTGCCGATCTTGAGGTGGTCGTCCGGCAGGGACTCGCCATTGCGCGGGTCGATGGTGCGCATGGCCCAGATCAGGGTCTCGGGCTTCTTGGCGTTGGCCACCTCGTAGCCAGCGAACAGGCCCAGCACCGGGTCGCGGTGGGTGGTGTAGGCACCCCAGCGCTGGGGCGTGTCGAAGCGCTCGGGCAGCGGGCCGTTGACCTCGCCGCGCATGGCCTCGCGCGCCTGGGCGTTGGGCTGCATGGACTCGAAGACCGGCTTGAGGATCTGGTCGTACGAGGGCATGGGCGTGGGCTCGAAGCGCGAGGCCGGAATGGCCCAGCGGTCGATCTCGCGGTCGAACACCGACAGCGCGCCAAAGAAGAAGGCGGCCATGAGCACGAAGCCGAGCACCAGCCCGAACCAGGTGTGCAGCCAGGCCATGGAAAGGCGGAAATTCTGGAACATGGGAAGCGATCTCCGGATCAGGGCAGCAGCATCTGCTGGAGCAGCGATGCGCAGCCGGTCATGACAATGCCGCCACCGGCCAGCACGGCCCAGACGCGCGGGAGGCTCTGGGCGGCAAAGGCCCAGAGGAACACCGTCAGAAACACCAGGAAGCCGAGGATGTAGCCCAGATGCTCGGCATCGTGGAACTCCATTCCGGCGGCAAACATCAGCACCACGCCCAGGGCGATGAAGCCCCAGGTGAAGGCATAGCCGCCGAAGACGGCAGCCGCAATGCGAACCAAAATAGTTTTCATTTACACAGAAAAATACAGTTGTGCACCAAGTTCTCGGGGCGCATTATCCCCGAGGGTTGTTAAAACCTGTAATCGGCTGTGGTCTGTGGCGCCTGTCTTCTCTGCGTGGCGTCTCTAGGCAGCCTGGCCTGCAGCCTGCGCCTTGGCCTGCGGCGCAGAAGGCTTGAGCGTGGGCGGCGCGAACTGGAAGGTGTGGGCGCTGGCGCCCGGCCAGTAGAGCTTGAACACGTTGTGCTGCTTGTCCAGCGGCCCCAGCAGCGCGCCGGGCTCCACGCGCAGGACCAGGTTGGCGAGCTGGCGCACCTCGGTGTCGGAGATGCGCCGCACGATGTGGTGGGCCGTGATGTCGCAGGGGTGCTCCAGGCCCGCCGCCTGCACCAGCTCCTGCAGCGCATGCAGGGTCTTGTCATGGAAGTTGGCCACGCGCGTGGCCTTGTCGGGCACGACCAGGGCCTTCTGGCGCGCCGCGTCCTGCGTGGCCACGCCCGTGGGGCAGTGGCCGGTGTGGCAGTTCTGCGCCTGGATGCAGCCCAGGGCCATCATGAAGCCGCGCCCGGCGTTGCACCAGTCGGCGCCCAGCGCCATCATGCGCGCGATGTCGAAGGCCGTGATCACCTTGCCGGCCGCGCCGATCTTGATGCGGTGGCGCAGGCCCACGCCGATCAGCGTGTTGTGCACCAGCAGCAGCCCTTCCTGCAGCGGCACGCCCACGTGGTCGGTGAACTCCACGGGCGCCGCGCCCGTGCCGCCCTCGGCGCCATCGACCACGATGAAGTCCGGCGTGATGTCCGTCTCCTGCATGGCCTTGACGATGGCGAACCACTCCCAGGGATGGCCCACGCAGAACTTGAAGCCCGTGGGCTTGCCGCCCGACTTCTCGCGCAGCCGGGCGATGAAATGCATCATCTCCACCGGTGTCTTGAAGGCGCTGTGGCTGGACGGGCTGATGCAGTCCACGCCCACTGGCACGCCGCGCGCGGCGGCGATCTCTGGGGTGACCTTGGCGCCCAGCAGCATGCCGCCGTGGCCGGGCTTGGCGCCCTGGCTGAGCTTGATCTCGATGAGCTTGACCTGCGGGTCGGTGGCGTTGGCGATGAATTTTTCTTCGTTGAAGCTGCCATCGTCGTTGCGGCAGCCGAAGTAGCCCGAGGCCACTTCCCAGATCAGGTCGCCGCCGTGCACGCGGTGGTGCTGGCTGATGGATCCCTCGCCCGTGTCGTGCGCAAAGCCGCCCATCTTCGCGCCCTTGTTCAGCGCCAGGATGGCATTGGCCGACAGCGCGCCGAAGCTCATGGCCGAGATGTTGAAGATGCTGGCGCTGTAGGGCTGGGTGCAGGGCGAGGTGCCTTCATCGGCGCAGCCGATGGTGATGCGGAAGTCATGCGAGGCCAGCCTGGTGGGCTGCATGGAATGGTTCACCCATTCATAGCCCTGGGCCGTGACATTGAGCTGCGTGCCCAATGGGCGGCTGTCCGGGTCGCCCTTGGCGCGCTGGTAGACCAGGGAGCGCTGGGCGCGCGAGAACGGCAGCGCCTCATGGTCGGACTCGATGAAGTACTGGCGCATCTCGGGCCGGATGAACTCCAGCAGAAACCGCAGGTGGCCGATGATGGGGTAGTTGCGCAGCACCGAATGGCGCACCTGGGTCATATCGCGCACGCCCAGCAGCGCCAGCGCGGCGCACACGCCAAAGCCCAGCCACCACCACATCCCTCCCCACACCAGCGCCGCCACCAGCAGCCCCGCGCTGCCGACCAGGCTCAGGCAGAACGTGGTGTAGCGCAGCGGCACCCATGCGGGCAGGCGATGAACCGGGGAGGCAGACGTTGACATGGCGTGGGTCCTTGGGGGCGTGTTGACGATCTTGTGCATGCCGCGCCGTCGAGGGCGCGCTGTGCACAAGGGTAACCCACGATCCGCGTCAGCCCTGGCGCGGCCGGGCGCCGGCGCCCGTTGCCTGCGCGGCCGCCGGCAGCACGAACCGGAAGCTCGCCCCCTGCCCCGGCTGGTCCACCAGTTCGATGCGGCAGCCGTGCAGCTCCAGCATGCGGTGGACGATGCGCAGGCCCAGGCCGCCGCCGCGGCGGGCGCCGCCCACGGTGAAGGGGCGCTCGAACAGGCCTTCGCGCAGATCGGCCGAGATGCCGGGGCCGGTGTCGGCCACGGTGACTTCGACCGCGTTGCCCGCTGCCGCCAGCGCCACCTGGATGCTGCCGCCGCCGGGCGTGTGGCGCAGCGCGTTGTCCAGCAGGTTGCCCAGCACGCGCTCGATCATGCCCAGGTCGGCCTGGACGACGGGCAGGCGGGGCGGGAAGTCGGCCCGCAGCGCCACCTGGCGCGCCTCGGCACGCAGCTCGAATTTCTGGAACACGTCCTGCACCAGGTCGGGCATGGAAAACGGCTCCGGCTCGGGCTGGACAAAGCCGTATTCCAGGCGCGCCAGCTCGAACAGGCTTTGCGCCAGCTCGCCCACCTTCTGGCTCTGGGCCAGGGCAATGCCCAGGTAGCGGCGGCGCTCGGTGGCGTCGAGCACGGCGTCCTTGAGCAGCAGCGTTTCCAGGTAGCCGTGCAGGGACGACAGCGGCGTGCGCAGGTCGTGCGAGACGTTGGCGATGAGTTCGCGCCGCTCCTGGTCCTGGCGCGTGAGCGCCCGCCACTGCTCGCCGATGCGCGCCACCATGCGGCGGTAGGCCGAGTCCAGCACGGCGATCTCGTCACGGCTGTCCTGTGCGGCGCCGGGCTGGGGGGCCGGCAGGTCCGGGGGCGCGCCATGGATGTCGAAGCCGGCCACCTCTTCGGTGAGACGGCGCAGCGGCCGCGTGATCAGCGCAAAGGCCACCAGGCCCGCCACCAGGCACAGCAGCGCCACCATGCCGATGGACCACAGCGCCGTGCTGAGCACCGAGTTGGCCGAGCCCTGCGCCACCAGCTGGTCATGCGCCTCGCCCTGCAGCACCACGTAGATGAAGCCCACGTCCTTGCCGTTGACGCGCAGCGGCGCCGCGCTGAAGACCTTGCGGCCTTCGATGCTGCGCGGGTCGTCGCCCAGGATGGGCAGCGTGCCGCCTTCCAGCAGCCGGTGCACGGGCGCCAAGTCCACGCGCTCGCGGCGCACGCGGCCGTCGGGGGCGGCATGGCCGGCAATGCGGCCGTCGGCGTCCAGCAGGTAGACCTCCACGCTGGGGTTGACCAGCATGAGCTGGTTGAAGAAGCTGCGCACGGCGCCGGGCATGAGGCCGTTGGCGTCGGTCAGCTGGGCGTCGCGCGCAATGCTTTCGGCCACG
Organism: Delftia sp. Lp-1; assembly: GCF_020523835.1. NCBI lineage: Bacteria > Pseudomonadati > Pseudomonadota > Betaproteobacteria > Burkholderiales > Comamonadaceae > Delftia > Delftia sp. Lp-1. Next base: position 3,219,282 of record NZ_JAJALJ010000001.1, read on the forward strand.
TCGCGCGACAGGCCCTGCACCACTTCCAGCTCGTGCATGCGGCTGGCGCGCAACTGCATCCAGGCCGAGGTGCCGCTGCACACCAGCAGCAGCACGGCAAAGACCAGGGACAGGCGCTGGGTCAGTGTCAGGCGCAGCTTCATGTCAGGCGCCCTCCCCCGCCTCGGCGAACTTGTAGCCGCGCCCCCAGACGGTGAGGATGCGCGCGGGCTGGGCCGGGTCGGCCTCGATCTTGGCGCGCAGGCGGTTGATGTGGGTGTTGACGGTGTGCTCGTAGCCTTCGTGCTGGTAGCCCCAGACGGCGTTGAGCAGGTCCATGCGCGAGAACACCTTGCCGGGCTGGCGCGCAAAGAAGTACAGCAGATCGAACTCGCGCGGGGTCAGGTCCAGCCGGGCACCATGAAGCCGGGCATCGCGCGCCACGGGGTCCATGGCCAGGCCGGCGATGGTCAGGCTGCCGGACTCCAGCCGGGCATTCTGGGCCAGCGCCTCCACGCGGCGCAGCAGCGCCTTGACGCGCGCCACCAGTTCCAGCACGGAAAACGGCTTGGCCAGGTAGTCGTCGGCGCCGATCTCCAGGCCCAGGATGCGCTGCACCTCGCTGGAGCGCGCGCTGATGATGATGATGGGCGTGTAGCGCGCCATGGCGCGGGCGCGGCGGCAGATCTCCAGGCCGTCCACGCCGGGGAGCATGATGTCCAGCACCAGCGCGTCCCAGCCGCCGCGCTCCAGTTGGCGCAGGCCGTCGTCGCCACGCGCGCAGTGCATGACTTCCAGGCCTTCGTCGCGCAGGTGCAGCGTGAGCAGGTCGGCGATATGGGCGTCGTCCTCGACGAGAAGTACGCGGCGCGTGGCGGTCATCGGATGCGGTTTCCTGGAAGTGGCGGGAGTGGCTGCCATTGTGCGCAATACCGGGGCCGGGAGTTATCACGAATCTTTGAACTCTGCGTGAAGACTTCGGGAGGCCGCCGCCCTAACCTGACTGGCATCGCATCGTTTTCAGACGCAAAGAACCTTCAGGAGCACACCATGACCACCAGACGCCATCTTCTGTGGACTGCAGGCGCCGGCACCACCGCCGTGCTGGCGGCCAGCCTGTTCCCGCGCCGCGCACCGGCCGCCGCCTCCAGCGAAATCTTCGAGGTGAGCTACAGCGACGCCGAGTGGCGTGCCCGGCTCACGCCCGAGCAGTACCAGATCCTGCGCAAGGAAGGCACGGAGCGCGCCGGCACCAGCCCCCTGAACAAGGAGCACCGCGCCGGCACCTTTGCCTGCGCAGGCTGCGCGCTGCCGCTGTTCTCGTCCAAGACCAAGTTCGACAGCGGCACCGGCTGGCCCAGCTTCTGGCAGCCGCTGGACAAGGCCGTGGCCACGCGCCAGGACCGCGCCTACGGCATGCTGCGCACCGAGGTGCATTGCCGCCGCTGCGGCGGCCACCTGGGCCATGTCTTCGACGACGGCCCCAAGCCCACGGGCCTGCGCTACTGCATGAACGGCCTGTCGCTGACGTTCACGCCCCAGCCTGCCTGAACCCGGGAGCCACGCCATGCTGCTGATCGTCCTGGCCTATCTGGGCGGGGTGCTGACCATCGTCAGCCCCTGCATCCTGCCGGTGCTGCCCTTCGTCTTTGCACGCGCCGACCAGCCCTTCGCCAAAAGCGGCCTGCCGCTGCTGGCGGGCATGGCGCTGACCTTCGCCCTGGTGGCCTCGCTGGCCGCCGTGGGCGGCGGCTGGGTGGTGGCCGCCAATGAGTACGGCCGCTGGCTGGCCCTGGGCCTGGTCGCCGTGTTTGCGCTGACCCTGCTGTGGCCCGGCCTGTCCGAGCGGCTGACGCGGCCGCTGGTGGCGGCGGGCTCGCGCCTTTCCGAGCGTGCCCAGGGCACGGACGGCGGCGCCCGCCCCGGCGCCTCGCTGCTGCTGGGCGTGGCCACGGGCCTGCTGTGGGCGCCCTGCGCGGGCCCCATCCTGGGCCTGATCCTCACGGGCGCCGCACTGCAGGGCGCCAACACCACCTCCAGCCTGCTGCTGCTGGCCTATGCGGCCGGTGCGGCCACCTCCATGGCGGCGGCCCTGCTGCTGGGCGGCAAGGTGTTTGCGGCGCTCAAGCGCATGCTGGGCGCGGGCGAATGGGTGCGGCGCGGGCTGGGCGCAGCCATGCTGGCCGGTGTGGGCGCGATTGCGCTGGGGCTGGACACGGGCGTGCTGGCGCAAGTGTCCACGGCCTCCACCGGCGGCCTGGAGCAAAGGCTGGTGGACCGCCTGAGCGGCAGGCCCGAGGGTGGCGCCATGGCCATGCAGGCCGGTCCCGCCATGGTGGCCGCCGTGGACAGGGGTGAGGGCTCCGGTGCTGGCCCGGCCATGATGGCCGCAGGCGGCGCCATGCGCATGGCCGGTGGCCCGTCCCGCGCCGCCCTGCCGGACGAAGGGCTGGCCCCTGCGCTGGACGGTGCCACCGACTGGCTCAACTCCACCCCGCTGACGGCCGAACAACTGCGCGGCAAGGTGGTGCTGGTGGATTTCTGGACCTATTCCTGTATCAACTGCCTGCGCACCCTGCCCTATGTGAAGGCCTGGGCCGAGAAGTACCGCGACCAGGGCCTGGTGGTGGTGGGCGTGCATGCGCCGGAGTTCGCCTTCGAGCGCAAGCTGTCCAACGTGGAAAAGGCCATCAAGGACCTGGGCATCGGCTACCCCGTGGCCGTGGACAACGGCTACAAGATCTGGCGCGCCTTCAACAACCAGTACTGGCCGGCGCATTACTTCATCGATGCCCAGGGCCGCATCCGGCACCACCACTTTGGCGAAGGCGGCTATGCCGAGTCCGAGCGCGTGATCCAGCAACTGCTGCAGGAAGCCGGATCGAAGCAGGTGGACCAGGGCCTGATCGACGTGCAGGCCAAGGGCGTGCAGCAGGCAGCCGACATGGCAGCCGTGCGCTCGCACGAGACCTATCTGGGCTATGAGCGCGCCGAGCAATTTGCCGCCACGCCTGCCGCCGTGCACAACCAGGCCACCGTCTATGCCACGCCCGAGCGTCTGCCGCTCAACGCCTGGGGCCTGAGCGGCCAATGGACGGTGGGCCCGGAAAGCGCCACGCTGGACGGCGCCACCGGCCGCATCACCTACCGCTTCCAGGCACGCGACCTGCACCTAGTGCTGGGCCCCGGCAGCGATGGCAAGCCCGTGCGCTTCAAGGTGCTGATCGACGGCAAGGCGCCCGGCGCCTCGCGCGGTATGGACGTGGCCGCCGACGGCAGCGGCAGCGTGACCGAGCAGCGCCTGTACCAACTGGTGCGCCAGGACGGCGGCGCAGCCGAGCGCACCTTCAGCATCGAATTCCTGGATCCCGGCATCTCCGCCTATGCCTTCACCTTTGGCTGATCCCTGGCCACTTCACTTTCACCGGAGAGACACCATGACCAACGATTCCACCCTCGCCACCGCACCCCGCCGCCGCGGCCTTCTCCAACTGCTGACCGGCAGCGCCGTGCTGCTGGGCGGCGCCCTGCTGTGGCAGGGCAGCAACCTGCAGGCGGCCGAGCAGGCCGTGCGCATTCCACCACCCGCGCAGGATGCGCCCGCCACGGGCCAGGGGCCGCAGAAAGCCATCTTTGCGGGCGGCTGCTTCTGGGGCGTGCAAGGCGTGTTCCAGCATGTCAAGGGCGTGCAGCGCGCCGTCTCGGGCTACAGCGGCGGCACGGCGGCCCAGGCCTCGTATTCGGCGGTGAGCAGCGGACGCACCGGGCATGCGGAGTCGGTCGAGGTCACCTATGACCCGGCCCAGGTCAGCTACGGGCAGCTGCTGCAGATCTACTTTTCCGTGGCCCATGACCCGACCCAGCTCAACCGCCAGGGGCCGGACACGGGCACGCAGTACCGCTCGGCCATATTCGCCACCGACGCCGCCCAGTTCAAGACCGCCCAGGCCTACGTGGCCCAGCTGGACGCGGCCAAGGTCTTCGGCAAGCCCATCGTGACCCGGCTGGAGGACAAGCCCAGCTTCTTCCCGGCCGAGAACTACCACCAGGACTTCATGACCGAGAACCCGCGCCATCCCTACATCGTCATCAACGACCTGCCCAAGGTGGAGCAGCTCAAGCAGCTGTTCCCGGGCAGCTACCGCGCCGAGCCGGTGCTGGTCAAGCAGGCCGCCCGGCAGATGTAGCGTCTGCGCAGCGCGGGTGCGGTGCGGGTGCCTGCAGGCGTCAGCGGCGGCTGCCGTATGAGACATTTGCGGCATGCCTCCCAGTTCGCTTGATGCACCCGCTGCACCCGCTGCACCCCTCCCGCCCACCCGCGCCGAAGCCCTGCGCTACTGGCTGAAGCTGGGCTGCATCAGCTTTGGCGGGCCGGCCGGGCAGATCGCCATCATGCATGAGGACCTGGTGGAGCGGCGGCGCTGGATCTCGGAGGGGCGCTTCCTGCATGCGCTCAACTACTGCATGCTGCTGCCCGGCCCCGAGGCGCAGCAGCTGGCCACCTACATCGGCTGGCTGCTGCACCGCACCTGGGGCGGCATCGTGGCCGGCGGGCTGTTCGTGCTGCCTTCGCTGCTGCTGCTCATCGCCCTGTCCTGGATCTATGTGGCCTTCGGCCATGTGCCGGCCATTGCCGGCATCTTCTATGGCATCAAGCCGGCCGTGACGGCGCTGGTGGTGCATGCGGCCTGGCGCGTGGGCTCGCGCACCTTGCGCAACGGCTGGCTGTGGGGTATTGCCGCGGCGGCCTTCGTGGCCATCTTCGCGCTGAAGCTGCCGTTTCCGCTGATCGTGCTGGCGGCCGGCGCACTGGGCTACCTGGGGGGCAGGCTGGCGCCGCGCCACTTCTCCCCTGCGGGCGGGCACGGCCCGCGCGGCGGCAGCCACGGCCCGGCCGTCATCGACGATGACACGCCCACACCGGCCCATGCACGGTTCAGCTGGCGCTTTTTCAGCCAGGTGCTGGCGGCCAGCCTGGGGCTGTGGGCGCTGTCGCTGGGCCTGCTGGCCGCCGCCTTCGGCTGGCAGGGCGCGCTCACCCAGATGGGCTGGTTCTTCACCAAGGCGGCGCTGCTGACCTTTGGCGGCGCCTACGCCGTGCTGCCCTACCTCTACCAGGGCGCGGTGGACCACTACCACTGGCTCACGGCCACGCAGATGATGGACGGGCTGGCCCTGGGCGAGACCACGCCGGGGCCGCTGATCATGGTGGTGTCCTTCGTGGGCTTCCTGGGCGGCTGGAGCACGCAGGTGTTCGGCCCCGATGCGCTGCTGCCGGCCGGCGCCGCCGCCGCCCTGGTCGTGACCTTCTTCACCTTTTTGCCGTCCTTTGCCTTCATCCTGCTGGGCGGCCCCTTCATCGAGTCCACCCATGGCAGGCTGGGCTTCACCGCGCCGCTGACGGGCATCACGGCCGCCGTGGTGGGCGTCATCGCCAACCTGGCCGTGTTCTTTGCCTGGCATGTGCTGTGGCCCCAGGGCTGGGCGGGTCCCTTCGACTGGCCGTCCGCACTGCTGGGCCTGGCTGCGGCGGCCGCGCTGCTGCGCTGGAAGGTGGGCGTGATCCCCGTGGTGGTCGGCGCGGGGCTGGCCGGCCTGGCGATCACGCTGGCGCGCCAGGGTGGGTAGAAAGGCTGCGGCATGGTTTCGACCACGGATGGGCATTTCAGCTGGCTGCGCTGCCGCACCGCAGGCGTGGAGGCCGTGGCCGCAGACACGGCGAGGCACTTTGGGCGGCACGCCCACGAGCAGTACGGGATCGGCCTGATCGAGCGTGGCGCGCAGAAATCCGCCAGCGGGCGAGGTCTGTACGAGGCCGGGGCCGGCGACCTCATCATGGTCAACCCCGGCGAGTTGCATGACGGCATGCCCCTGGGCGATGGCGGTCGCGCCTGGCGCATGCTTTACCTGGAACCATCGGTCGTGGCCGGGCTCATGGCGGACATGGATGGCGCAGGGCCAGCGACCGGCTTCGAGTTCCGCCAGCCCGCCGTGCGCGACCCGCGCCTGGCCGCGTGTTTTCAGGCTCTGTACCGCAGGATGACCGGCAGCGGCGAGGCAACGGACGCCCTGGACCTGGACGAAGCCCTGCTGCAGCTGCTGGGCGGCATGCTGCAGCCCCCTGCCCCGGCGCCCCGCGCACCGGCCCCCATCACACTGGCCCGCGCCCGGATGGACGACGATCCCGGTGCACCGCTGACCCTGGGCGCCCTGGCCCACGAGGCGGGCCTGAGCCGCTACCAGTTCCTGCGTGCCTTTGCGCGCGCCACGGGAATGACGCCCCATGCCTATCTGCTGCAGCGGCGCCTGCACCAGGCGCGCAGGTTCATCGCCGGCGGCATGCCGCTGGCCGAGGCCGCCGCGCACAGCGGCTTTGCCGACCAGAGCCATATGACGCGCCTGTTCGTGCGCAGCTTCGGCATGGCGCCCGGCTTCTACGCCAGGGCAGCCAAGGCCTGCGCTGCGTGACGCGCTGCAATTTCCTTCAAGACCACGCAAACCGGCTTGGCGAGGATGGAGATCACATCCCCTCTCCACTCACAAGGCCTGATCTTGCAGTTCTCCTACTCACCCTCCATCCCCCGCGACTTTCCTGAACTGGCCTCGCAGACCTTGCTGCTGCGCGGCCTGTCACCCGACGTGCCCGCACACGCCGTGATCGCCCCCTTCATGGCACAGGCCAGGCAGAACCTGGCCTGCACCCCGGAAAGCGAGATGCCATCCATTCAGGCCTGGCGGCGCGGCTTTGCCAGGATGGGCCTCAAGCCCACGCAATACCGCTGCGCCGCCGAGGCCCTGCTGCGCCGCTTGCGCAAGGAAGGAGATCTGCCGGGCCTGCATCCGCTGGTGGACCTGTGCAATGCGGCCTCGGTGGCCTTTGCCATTCCCGTGGCCGTCTTCGACCTGGACCGCATCAGCGGCTGCCTGCAGGTGCGCCCCGCAACCGGCAGCGAGGTCTACGAGACCTTCTCGGGCGAGATCGAATATCCCGAGCCCGGCGAAATCATCTTCGCCGACACCGCTGGCCGCGCCCACGCCCGGCGCTGGTGCAACCGCCAAAGCGGCCACTCGGCAGTGCGCGAATCCACAGTCAACGCGCTGATCGTGACCGAAGCGCTGCACGCCACGGGCAAGGCGGATACGCGGCAGCTGGTGGAAGCATTGCAGTCGGCGGCCGGGCGGCTGTGGCCCGAGGCCGTTTCACACCGAAGCGACCCCTCGCAGGCCGCCCTGGCCTGAGGCGACCGGGGCCGTTGGCGCCCCGGCGTGAAAGGGGCTAACACGCTGCGCGGACTTCCCGCAAGCAAGACCGTACGCGTATCGCACCGCCCTGCACATCGACCCGCAGGTCCCTTCAAAACAAACTTCTACGCTATCAAAATGATAACAATGCGTTGCATGCTACATACAAATGAAAAGAAAAAGAAATCATTCCTATTGTCATTCTAGAATCCGCACCCGCCATGACAGGCTGCGCCGCTGGCCCCAGGCCGGCAGCAGCGCCGACGCACCCAGAGCACGCCCCACGGCACAGGTTTCCCAGCTCTCGACCATTGACCATGCTTATCCAAAGACTCTCGCGCACGGCAGTTGCGCATGCCGCCCTGCTTGCCCTGTGCGGCGCAGCCCACGCGCAGGCCCAGCCTGAAAATGTTCCCGAGGCCACGCTCGCCCCGGTCACCGTGAACGCAGGCACCGAGAAGGAAAATCCCACCGGAGCCGTGGTGGGCTTCACCGCCAAGCGCGCCATCTCGGCCACCAAGACCGACACGCCGCTGATAGAGACGCCCCAGGCCATCAGCGTGGTCACGCGCGACCAGTTCGAGGCCCAGGGCGTGCAGACGCTGCGCCAGACCACCGCCTACAGCGCCGGCGTGGTGTCCAACTATTTCGACAGCCGGGTGGACAGCTTCTCGGCACGCGGCGGCAACGTGAGCCAGTACCAGGACGGTCTGCTGCGCACCTACGGCACCTACAACACCAGCCGAGCCGACCCCTACACGCTGGAACGCGTGGAATTCCTGCGCGGACCCTCTTCCGTGCTCTACGGCCAGGGCAGCGTGGGCGGCGTGCTCAACCTGACCAGCAAGCGCCCGCAGGCCGAGGCGCTGCGCGAGGTGCAGGTGCAGATGGGCAGCTACGGACGCAAGCAGATCGCCACCGACCTGACCGGCGCCGTCACCGAAGACGGCCAGTGGCTGTATCGGCTGGTGGCCGTGGGCCGGGAAAGCGGCACCCAGGTGGACCATGTGAACGACGACCGCCTGGTCATCGCGCCCAGCCTGACCTGGCGGCCCAGCGCCGATACCTCGCTGACGCTGCAGGCGCTCTACCAGAAGGACAAGAGCGGCTCGCTGATCGGCTTCTTCCCCTGGCAGGGCACGCGCCTGCCCAGCCCCTACGGCCAGATTCCCACCAGCACCTTCATCGGCGAGCCCGGCTGGGACTCGTTCGACACAGAGAACAAATCCTGGGGCTACCTGTTCAGCCACCGCCTGAACGCGGACTGGACCGTGCGCCAGAACCTGCGGCGCACCATCAGCGACGTGGACTACCGCTCCATCTACACCAGCTTCACCGCCATCCCCGGCCAGGGCCGCCCTGCGCGCCCGGTCTTCAACCCCGACAACCGCAGCGTCTACCGCGATGCCTCCTGGCAGGTCAACGGCGGGCGCATGCTGGTGATCGACACGCAGCTCGAAGGCCGGCTGCGCTGGGGCACGGCCGAGCACACCGTGCTGGCCGGCATGGACGCACAGCGCAACAGCACCAGCCAGTCCACCTGGCGCGGCCTGACCGCGCCGTTTGACGTCTACAACCCCGTCTACGGCAATTTCACGCCGCCCACGGCCTCGCAGTTGGTGCGCCAGCCGGGCGTGTCGCAAAAGCAATTGGGCTTCTACGCCCAGGACCAGATCAAGTGGGGCCGCTGGACCGCCACCCTGGGCCTGCGCCACGACAGCGCCCAGACCGATACCGAAGGCCGGCCCGCCTCCGCCGTGGACGAGAAGGCCTGGACCAAGCGCGCAGGCGCCACCTACCAGATGGACGGTGGTTGGGCGCCCTACCTGGGCTACTCCGAGTCCTTCCAGCCGCTGGGCGGCGTGGATGTCTACGGCACGCCCTACAAGGCCCAGCGTGGCGAGCAATGGGAAGCCGGCGTGAAGTGGCAGCCACCGGGCCAGGGCCTGTCGGCCTTTGCCGCCGTCTACACGCTGCGCGAGAAGAACCGCAAGACCACCGACCCGGCCAACCCGCTCAACAGCCTGCAGATCGGCGAGGTCAAGGTCAACGGCTTCGAGGCCGAGCTCACCGCCAGCCTGGCGCGCCACTGGGACGCCACCCTGGCCTATGCGTACACCGACGCCGTCATCTCCCGCAGCAATGGCGGCGACCAGGGCCAGCGCGTGACCAGCGTGCCGCGCCACACGGCATCGGCCTGGCTGACGCACCGCTTTGCCAGCGAAGGGCGCGGCGGCTGGAGCCTGGGCGCGGGCGTGCGCTACACGGGTTCGCAGTGGACGGGCACCAGCTTGGTGGACACGCCTTCGGCCACCCTGCTGGACGCCATGGTGTCCTATGACGCCGGTCCCTGGCGCCTGGCCTTCAACGTGGTCAACCTGACCGACAAGGTGCAGATCACGCAGTGCCTGGCACGCGGCGACTGCTTCTACGGCCAGCGGCGCACCTTTGCGGTGACGGGAACGCACCGCTTCTGAGGACCGCCGCCGCGCGCCTTTCACAGCGCAGGCAGCTCAGGCAGGCAGCTGCCTGAAGCTCCTTCGGTCCGCCGTGCTGCCAAACGATGCGCAGCCCGACAGCACTGCGGGCGAAGGTGGCGTGGTCGATAGCGCCTCGCTGCACCGCCGTGGCAGCTGGCTGTTTGCGTCTTCCAGCGCCTGCGTGTGCAGGACGGGCGCCTCGGCCACCACGTTGCCGAAGATGGTGGCAAAGGCCACGTCGGCTGCATCCCGGCCCGTGCCAAAGCGCATGAAGCCCATGGGAATGGCCGTGCCCGATGCGTCGAACAGATACCACCTGTCGCCCAGGTAGGCTTCCACGTAGGCATGGAAATCGGGCGGGCCCAGTGCAGGATCGGCGCCGTAGTCCGTGCCGGTGGCGATGCGGGCAGGAATGTTCAGCGCACGGCACAGGGCGATCATCAGGTGCGTGAAATCGCGGCACACGCCCACCTGCTCCACCAGGGTATCGACGGCCGAGGTGGACGAGTTGCTGGTGGCCGAAGCAAAGGTCACCAGCTCCTGCACCCACTGCTGTATGGCCAGCACGCGCGAATAGCCGGGCGCCAGTTGGCCGAAATTGCGGAAGGCCAGCTGCATCAGCCGGTCGGACTGGCAGTAGCGGCTGGGGTAGATGTACGGCAGGACCTCCAGCGGGATGCAGCGCACCGGAACCTCGCCCAGCGCCGCCGGATCCTCGCGGTGGTGCGCGATGCAGACGGTGGCCGTGTAGCTCAGGTGCAGGGGGCCTGGGTTGGCATGCAGGCGCATGAAGCGGGTGGAGGTGGCGGGCTCGGTGGCAATGTCGGGCTCCACGGGCTGGCTGAGCACCAAACGCTCGTTCTCCACCGTCTGGTGCGAGGTGTGGGCTGCATGGATGTTGAACACGAAATCGGCCCCGGCCGGATCGCGGATGTCATAAGCAAGATCCACCTGGATCTGCAGCCTGATCGCTGCGTTGGCCATTGGTTGTCCCTGGTTGGTGTGTCTGATCGGCACCATGGTGCGGGCAGCCACGCCCGCAGGCCGTAGGCCCCTGCTGAAAAGCCTGTAGTGCTTGGCAGGGACAGCGCGTGCGCCGGGCAGGAGGCGCGCCGGGGATGCAAACTCGGCTAACATCGGCGCCGCCCCGCATGGCGCAATGCCTGTGGCGGGGGCATCCACCAGCCAGGAACAGCCAAGGAGACCGCTAGATGGCGGAGATCATCGAGATATCGCGGGCGGCGCTGCACGAGCAGGTGGCGGACCGTTTGCGGTCCATGCTCATCGAGGGGCGCATCGCCCCGGGCGCCAAGCTCAACGAGCGCGAGCTGTGCGAGCAGCTCGGCGTCTCGCGCACGCCGCTGCGCGAGGCCATCAAGCTGCTGGCCGCCGAAGGCCTGGCCGACCTGCTGCCCAACCGCGGCGCCATCGCCGTCAAGCTGAGCGAGGCCGATGTCATGCACGCGTTCGAGGTGCTGGCCGGCATCGAGGGCCTGTCGGGCGAACTGGCCGCGCAGCGCATCACCGACCAGGAATTCGCCGAAATCCGCGCCCTGCACTACGAGATGATGGCCAGCGTAGCGCGCGCCGACGTGTCTGCCTACTACCGGCTCAACGCCGCCATCCACGCGGCGCTGAACAGCGCCGCCAAGAACCCCGTGCTGACGGAAACCTTCCAGCGCATCAACAACCGCGTGCAGTCGCTGCGCTTTCGCACCAACCTGGACACGGCCAAGTGGAAGCAGGCCGTCAAGGAGCACGAGGCCATGATCGAGGCCCTGGGCGCACGCGACGCCACGGCCCTGCGCGAGCTGCTGGTCACCCACCTGCACCACAAGCGCGATGCCGTGCTGGCCATGCTGCGTGCCGAGGCCCTGCAGCCGCGCAAGTCGCGCTGAAGCCCAGGGCCGCTACCGCTGCGGCGCGGCCCCCAGCGCCGCAACGCCGGCCCGCGCCACCTCCGCATCCTCGGCCGGCTTCACCCCGCTGACGCCCACGGCGCCCAGGCAGTGGCCCTCCCTGGTGATGGGCACGCCGCCTTCCAGCAGGCCCTGCAGCGCGGGCACGCTCAGGTAGGAGGTACGGCCACCATTGATCATTTCCTCATAGAGCCGGCTTTCCTTGCGGCCCAGTGCTGCGGCGTGGGCCTTGGCCGGCGCGATGTGGGCCGAGGCCGGTGCCGCACCGTCCAGGCGCTGCAGCCACAGCAGGTGGCCGCCGTCATCGGCGATGGCGATGCTGACGGCCCAGCCGCGCGCCGCGGCATGCGCCTCGGCGGCCTGGGCGATGGCCTTGATGTCCTGGAGGTCCAGGCAGGGCTTGTGCTTCATGGGAGTGCCTTGTCCTTTGAAGGATGGAGGATGGCGGTCAGCGGGCGTCCAGCAGGCTTTCCAGCAGCCGCGCCACATGCACGGCTTCGCGCGCCGCGCCGTCGGCGATCTGGTGGCGGCAGCTGGTGCCGTCGGCCACGACGATGGCTTCGGGGCGCTGGCGTATGGCCGGCAGCAGGGCCGCCTCGGCCATGTCCATGGACACCTGGTGGTGGCTGGCCTCGTAGCCGAAGCTGCCGGCCATGCCGCAGCAGGAGCTTTCGATGAGCTCGGGCTGGGCGCCGGGAATCAGCCGCAGCACGTCGAGGATGGGGCTGACGGCGCCAAAGGCCTTCTGGTGGCAATGGCCGTGCACGAGGATGGGCGCCTCGGCGGCGCGCAGCGGCAGCGCGAAGCGGCCGGCCTTGACTTCACGGGCAATGAATTCCTCGAACAGCAGGGCCTGGGCGGCAACGGCCTGCGCAGGCTCGCCCAGGCCCATGACCAGGGCTTCGTCGCGCAGGGTCAGCAGGCAGGAGGGCTCCAGGCCGACGATGGGGATGCCGGCGCGGGCCAGGGGCGCCAGGGCGTTGATCAGCGCACCGGCGCTGGCCTTGGCCTGCTCGACCATGCCGGTGGCCAGGTAGGTGCGGCCGCAGCAGTGGTGGCCGCCGCCCTCTTTGGCGGACTTGCTGGCGGTGTGCAGCGCATATCCGGCCGCCTGCAGCACGCGCGCGGCGGCCAGGGCGTTTTCGCTCTCGAAGGTGCCGTTGAAGGTGTCCACGAAGAGCACGGCCACGCGCTCGCCGGCCGCCGCGCGGGCCAGGGCCTGGTCGCGGTCAAGAAAGGTATGTGCTTCGGGCGCGCGCCAGAAGGTGTCGCTGCGCCAGGCCGGCAGCGAGCGCCTGGCGGACAGGCCCAGCAGTTTTTCGCCCAGTTGGCGCAGCACGGGCAGGCGGTTGCGCAGGTTCAGCAGCCAGGGCATGCGGCTGGCCGTGGCCGCGTAGCGCGGCAGATGGGCGACCAGCCGGTCCTTGAGCGTGTGGCCATGGCGGGCCTTGTAGTGGGCCAGGAATTCCACCTTCATGCGGGCCATGTCCACGCCCGTGGGGCAGTCGCGCCTGCAGCCCTTGCAGCCCACGCACAGGTCCATGGTGTCGTGCATGGCCTCGCTGGTGAAGGCGTCCGGCCCCAGCTGGCCCGAGATGGCCAGGCGCAGGGTGTTGGCGCGGCCGCGCGTCAGGTGCTGCTCGTCGCGCGTGACGCGGTAGCTGGGGCACATGGTGCCGGCGTCGAACTTGCGGCAGTGGCCGTTGTTGTTGCACATCTCCACGGCCTTGGCAAAGCCGCCCGTGACGTCGCCGCCCGTGCCGGGCGCCGTGGTGACCTCGGTGACCGGGTCGGCCTGCACGTTCCAGGCCGACCAGTCGAGCACGGGCGTGATGGGAATGCGCCGGTAGGGCCGGGGCGCATCGGCGGGCGCGAAGCGGAACAGCCGGCCATCGTCCATCCTGGGCGTATCGATGATCTTGCCGGGGTTGAAGAGGCTGTCCGGGTCGAAGTGCTGCTTGATGGCGCGCAGGGCCTCGGTGATGGCGGGCCCGAACTGCCAGGCAATCCACTCGCCGCGGCACAGCCCGTCGCCGTGCTCGCCGCTGAAGGCGCCCTTGTACTTGCGCACCAGTTCGGCCGCTTCCTCGGCAATGGCGCGCATGCGCGCCGCGCCGTCGGTGCGCATGTCCAGGATGGGCCGCACATGCAGCGTGCCCACGGAGGCATGGGCGTACCAGGTGCCCCGGCTGCCATGGCGCGCGAACACTTCGGTGAGCGCGTCGGTGTACTCGGCCAGGTGCTGCAGCGGCACGGCGCAGTCCTCGATGAAGCTCACGGGCTTGCCGTCGCCCTTGAGGCTCATCATGATGTTCAGCCCCGCCTTGCGCACTTCCCAGAGGTTTTTCTGGGCCGCTTCCTCGGGCATTTCCACCACGCTGCCGGGCAGGCCCAGCTCGCCCATCAGCTCCACCAGCTGGCGCAGCCGCGCCAGCAGCGCGGCGCGGTCGTCGCCGGCGAATTCCACCAGCAAGATGGCGGCCGGGCGGCCGATGAGGGCGGTCTCTATGGTGGGCTTGAAGGCCGGGTTGGCCAGGCCCAGCTCGATCATGGTGCGGTCCACCAGCTCCACGGCCGTGGGGCCCAGCTTCACGATGTGCTGGGCCGAGTCCATGGCCGCGTGGAAGGTGGGGAAGTTGACCACGCCCAGCACCTTGGCGCGCGGCAGCGCGCTGAGCTGCAGGGTGAGCGAGCGCGTGTAGGCCAGCGTGCCCTCGGCGCCTATCAGCAGATGGGCCAGGTTGACGCTGCCGTCGGCCGTGTAGGGCCGCTCGCTCTGGTTGTCGAAGATGTCGAGGTTGTAGCCGGCCACGCGGCGCATGACCTTGGGCCAGTGGGCATGAATGTCCTCGCGGTGCTGTTGCGCCAGCCCGTGCACGAACTGCGCAATGCGCGCCGCGCGGCCCGTGGCCTGGACGACGGGGCCGAAGTCCAGCAGCTCGCCATCGGCCATCCAGGCGCGGGCGCCGCGCACGTTGTGCACCATGTTGCCGTAGGCAATGGAGCGCGATCCGCAGGAGTTGTTGCCCGCCATGCCGCCCAGCGTGGCCTGGGCGCTGGTCGATACGTCCACCGGATACCACAGGCCGAGCTTCTTGAGCCGGGCGTTGAGGTGGTCCAGCACCAGGCCGGGCTCGACCTCGGCCGTGCCTGCATCAGGGTCCACCGAGAGGATGTTGCGCAAATGCTTGCTGTTGTCGATCACCAGGGCCGCGCCCGTGGTCTGCCCGCACTGGCTGGTGCCGCCGCCGCGCGGCAGCACGGGCACCTTCAGTTCGCGGGCGATCTGCAGGGCCGTGGCGATGTCTTCTTCGCAGGTGGGCACGAAGACGCCCACCGGCATGATCTGGTAGATGGAGGCATCGGTGGCATAGCGCCCGCGCGAGGCGGCGTCGAACAGGACCTGGCCGCGCGTGTCCGAGCGCAGGCGGCGCGCCAGCATCTGGCTGACCTCGTCGGGTGGCAGCACGGTGCCGGGGGCGGGCACGGTGTCGTCGGGGGAAGCGGCAAGGCGGTGCGTGGATTCCATCAGCATGGCGGCTCTCATTCGTTCATGGTTCGTGGGTAGATCTGGCCTGCCTTGAGCAGGGCGATGACGGTGTCGCGCTTGTGCTCCAGGTGGGCGACCAGCACCTGGCGCAGCGCGGCGGCGTCGCGCGCCTGCAGCGCCTCCAGCATGCGTTCGTGCTCCTGGACGGCGCGCTTCCACTTGGCCGCGTCCTGATTGGTGCGAAAGCGCAGCGACTGCACGCGGGCGTTGATGCGGCCATAGGTCTCGGCCAGCACGGGGTTGGCGGCGGCGCGGTTGATGGCCGAGTGGATCAGCGCATTGAGCCGGTAGTAGCCGGACAGGTCCTGGCGCGCATGGCTGGCCAGCATCTCGAAGTGCAGGGCCCGCACCTCGGCCAGTTGCTGCTCGCTGATGCGCTGCGCGGCCAGCTCGCCCGACATGCCCTCCAGCCCCGCCAGCACCTCGAAGGTCTGCAGCACATCGGCCTCGCCCAGGCGCACGGCCACGGCGCCGCGGTTGGGCACCAAGTCCACCAGCCCTTCGGAGGCCAGCAGCTTGATGGCCTCGCGCAGCGGCGTGCGCGAAACGCGCAGCTGCTCGCACAGCGCGCGCTCGTTGAGCTTGGCGCCGGGCGGTATGCGCCCCTCCACCAGCCAGGTGCGCAGCCGCGCCGCCACCTGGTCATGCAGGGCAAGCCGCGAAATCTCGATGATCTCCGCCATGGATTCTCCTGGTCGAATGAATTTTGCATTCATTTTTACGCAAGCATTTCTCAAGGCATTCATGGTTATCACCAAGGCATTTATGAATTTTGAATGCAAAAATTCGCAAACACCCTCCCCCGCAGACCGACCTGGCATTTCCTTGAAAGGGACGCACCATGCTCACGCTCGACAACCATCCCACGGGCCGCCACTTCCTCCAGATCCCGGGCCCCAGCCCGGTTCCCGACCGCATCCTGCGGGCCATGAGCCTGCCCACCATCGACCACCGGGGGCCGGAGTTCGGCCAGCTCGGCCTCAAGGTGCTGGCCGGCATCCAGCAGGTCTTCAAGACCCGGCATCCGGTGGTGATCTATCCGGCCTCCGGCACGGGCGCCTGGGAGGCGGCCCTGATCAACACGCTCAGCCCTGGCGACCATGTGCTGATGTTCGAGACCGGCCACTTCGCCTCGCTGTGGCAGAAGATGGCCACGCGCCTGGGCCTGTCCACCGAGTTCCTGTCCTACGGCGGCTCCGATGAGCACCTGCCCCAGGCGCCGGGCTGGCGCCATGGCGTGCAGGCCGGCCTGATCGAGGCGCGGCTGCGCAAGGACACGGAGCGCCGGATCCGCGCCGTGTGCGTGGTGCACAACGAGACCTCCACGGGCGTGACCTCCGACATCGCCGCCGTGCGCCGGGCCATCGACGCGGCGGGCCACCCGGCCCTGCTGCTGGTGGACACCATCTCGGGCCTGGCCAGTGCCGACTACCGCCATGACGAATGGGGCGTGGACGTGACCATCAGCGGCTCGCAAAAGGGCCTGATGCTGCCGCCCGGCATCAGCTTCAACGCGCTGTCGCCACGCGCGCTGGAGGCCGCCAAAAGCGCCAAGCTGCCCAAGTCGTTCTGGGCCTGGGACGAGATCGTGGAGATGAACCAGACCGGCTACTGGCCCTACACGCCCAACACCAACCTGCTGTACGCCCTGTCCGAATCGCTGGACATGCTGCTGGCCGAAGGGCTGGATACGGTGTTTGCGCGCCACCAGCGCTGGGCGGCCGGCGTGCGCGCCGCCGTCCAGGCCTGGGGCCTGCCCATCCAGTGCGCCGATCCGCAGGTCTACTCGCCCGTGCTCACCGGCGTGATCACGCCCGAAGGCGTGGATGCCGACGCCCTGCGCCGCCTGATCCACACGCGCTTCGACCTGTCGCTGGGCGCGGGCCTGGGCAAGCTCAAGGGCCGCATGTTCCGCATGGGCCACCTGGGCGACAGCAACGACCTCACGCTGCTGGCCATGGTGGCGGGCGTGGAGATGGGGCTGAAGCTGTCCGGCATCCGGCTGGCCGGCAGCGGCGTGCAGGCGTCCATGGACTACTTCGCTGCCCACGCCGCAGCCGGGGCGCTGCGCAAGGCCGCCTGAACCCATCGGCCCCGCGCCGAAAACCCTTGGCAGAGCCGGAGCACATGGCTCGCCCCCTTGATCGTGGATTGCACCAATACCAGGAAATAACAGGAGACAAGAGACATGACATCGCCCCGCAACCGCCTGGCGGCAGCTGCCGTCGCCACCCTCGCCGCCACCGCCGTCACCGCCGCCACCGCCCTCTCAGCCCCTGCCGCCTGGGCGCAGTGGAAGCCCGCCAAGTCCGTCGAACTCGTCGTGCCGTTCTCGGCCGGTGGCGCCTCGGACCAGATGGCGCGCGTGATCCAGGCCATCGTCACCAAACACAAGCTGATCGAGCAGCCCGTGGTCATCCTCAACAAGGCGGGTGCCTCCGGCGCCGAGGGCATCCTGGATGTCAAGGCCTCGGCGCGCGACCCGCACAAGCTGCTGGTGGCCTCCACGGCCATCTTCACCCTGCCCATGGCCACGGCCCTGCCCTTCCAGTGGCGCGACCTGAATCCCGTGGCCATGATTGCCCAGGACCAGTTCGTGCTCTGGGTCAATGCCGAGACCGGCTACCAGACGCCCGCCGACTACCTGGCCGCCGCGCGGCAGGCCGGCGGCAAGTTCAAGATGGGCGGCACCAGTTCCAAGCGCGAGGACCAGATCATCACGGCCAACATGGAACAGGCCGCCGGCGTGAAGTTCACCTACATCCCCTACAAGGGCGGCGGCGAGGCCAGCACGCAGCTGGTGGGCAAGCACATCGACTCCAACGTCAACAACCCCAGCGAGTCCATGGCGCAGTGGCGCGCGGGCCAGGTGCGGGCGCTGTGCGTGTTCGACACGCAGCGCATCGAGTACACGGCCAAGGTCACGGGCAGCCAGGCGCTGTCGGACATCCCCACCTGCAGGGAGCAGGGCCTGGACGTGCAATACACCATGCTGCGCGGCTTCTTCCTGCCGCCCGGCACCACGCCCGAGCAGGCGCAGTTCTATGCGGGCGTGATGCACAAGGTGGTGGCCACGCCCGAGTGGAAGGAGTACCTGGAGAAAAACGCGCTCAAGCCCGAGTACATGACGGGGCAGGCCTTCGTGGACTTCCTGGCCAAGGACGAGACGCGCCACCTCGACATCATGAAGAAGGCCGGCTTCCTGTCGGCCAGCGTGGCCGCCGCCGCCAAGTGAGGAGCCGTGCCATGGACACCGCCATCCACCTTGCCCCGCCCTCCTCCAATGCAGCGGCAGCAGCAGCCCCGGCCCAGCCCGCCAGCGCGGCCACCGAATCCATCCCCGCCACCGAAGCCCAGGCCCCGGGCCTGTCCCGCCGCCATGTGGAGTACGGCGTGGCCGCCGTGCTGCTGGCGCTGGCCGTGCTCGTGGTCTGGGACAACCAGCGCATTGGCGCGGGCTGGAGCGACACCGGCCCGCAGGCCGGCTACTTCCCGCTGCGCGTGGGCGCCGTGCTGGGCATCTGCGCCATCGCCGTCTTCGTGCAGGCGCTGCGCAGCCGCAGCCAGGAGCAGTTCGCCAGCTGGCTGCAGCTCAGGCGCGTGGCCCAGGTGCTGCTGCCGCTGACGGCCTACATCGCCGTGATCGCGCCGCTGGGCATCTACGCGGCCTCGGTGCTGTTCATCACGGGCTTCATGGTGTTTGCGGGCCGCTATTCCTGGTGGAAGGCCGTGGCGCTGTCGGGCTTCACCAGCGTGCTGCTGTTCTACGTCTTCGAGATCCAGTTCAAGGTGCCCCTGCCCAAGGGTCCGCTTGAAGCCTGGCTCGGCTATTGACCCCTGTCGCCGCCACGGAGCAACACCATGGACGAACTCCAATACCTCGCGCACGGCTTCGCGGCCGTCACCACCTGGCAGAACACGGGGCTGATGCTCACGGGCATCCTGCTGGGCATCGTGGTCGGCGTGCTGCCGGGCCTGGGCGGCCCCAACGGCGTAGCCATCCTGCTGCCGCTGACCTTCGGCATGTCGCCCACCTCGGCCATCATCCTGCTGTCGTGCATCTACTGGGGGGCGCTGTTCGGCGGCGCCATCACCTCGGTACTGTTCAACATCCCGGGCGAGGCCTGGTCGGTGGCCACCACCTTCGACGGCTATCCCATGGCCCAGCAGGGCCACGCGGGGGCGGCGCTGACCACGGCCTTCACGGGCTCGTTCATCGGCGCCATCTCGGGCGTGATGCTGATCACCTTCCTGGCGCCGGTCGTGGCCTCGTTCGCGCTGCAGTTCGGGCCGCCGGAGTTCTTTGCGGTCTTCTTCCTGACGTTCTGCTCCTTCATCGGCATGGGCAAGGAGCCCAAGGCCAAGATCGTGGCCGCCATGGCCGTGGGCCTGCTGCTGGCAGCCGTGGGCATGGACACCATCTCGGGCGACCTGCGCATGACCTTCGGCTCCACGGAGCTGCTGCGCGGCTTTGACTTCCTGGTGGTGGTGATCGGCCTGTTCGGCATCAGCGAGATCCTGATGACCATCGAGGAAGGCCTGGCCTTCAAGGGCAAGAAGGCCTCCATCGACCTCAAGGTGGTGTTCAGGACCTGGGCCCAGCTGCCGCGCTACTGGCTGACCATGCTGCGCTCGGCCCTGGTGGGCTGCTGGATGGGCGTGACGCCGGGCGGCGCCGTGGCGGCCAGCTTCATGGGCTACGGGCTGGCCAAGAAGTTCTCGCGCGACCCCGACAGCTTCGGCAAGGGCAACCCCGAAGGCGTCCTCGCCCCCGAGACCGCCGCCCACGCGGCCGGCACCTCCGCCCTGCTGCCCATGCTGGCCCTGGGCATTCCGGGCTCGGCCACGGCGGCCGTGCTGCTGGGCGGGCTGATGATCTGGGGCCTGCAGCCCGGCCCGCTGCTGTTCACCGAGCAAAAGGACTTCGTCTGGGGCCTGATCGCCAGCATGTACCTGGGCAACATCGCCGGGCTGGTCATCGTCATGGCCACCGTGCCGCTGTTCGCCGCCATCCTGCGCGTGCCGTTTTCCATCGTCGCGCCCATGATCCTCATGGTCTGCGCCATCGGCGCCTTCACCGTGCACGGCAACGCCACGGACATCTGGCTCATGCTGGTCTTCGGCGTGGTCGGCTATGTCTTCAAGAAGCTGGACTATCCGCTGGCGCCCATGGTGCTGGCCATCGTGCTGGGCGACCGCATGGAAGACGCCTTCCGCCAGAGCATGCTCTCCAGCCAGGGCGAGCTGGGCATCTTCTGGCACAACGGCCTGTCGGGCACCATCACCACGCTGGCCCTGCTGATGCTGGTCTGGCCGCTGCTGGGCAGGCTGCGGGCGATGGCGTTCGGGGCGAAGGCAAGGGCTGTGGCGGCCTGAGCCCTAATCCCTGTACCGCTTCTTGCGAAACGCCAGCCAAGCGGCGATGACGGTGAAGGCGATCACGATGGACACCACGATCCAGAAGCCGTGCTCGTGCTCTGCCAGGGGTATGCCGCCCACGTTCATGCCGAACAGGCCGGCCAGGATGTTGATGGGCAGGGCCAGCACGGTGACCACGGTCAGCACGAAGAGGCTGTTGCTGTTGTCCTCGTTCACGGCAGCGGCCACTTCTTCCTGCAGCAGCTTGATGCGGTCCTGCAGGGTCTGCATGTCGCGCAGCATGAGCGAGAACTCCTCGCTGGCGGCGGCCAGGCCGCGGCGGTCGTCCTCGCCCATCCAGGCGGGGGGCTGCTGCAGCAGGCGGAACAGCGCGGCCGGCTCGGGCGCCAGCAGGCGCTGCAGGCGCACCAGCAGCCGGCGCAGCCGGCCCAGGTGGGCGCGCGGATGGTGGTAGCGCTGCGCGATGATGGCGTCTTCGATGTCGTCCACGCGCGCCGTGGTCTCGCGCACCACCTTGACCAGCACGTCGGCCTGGGTGCGCATCAGGTGTTCCAGCAGCTCGGCGGTGCTGGCGGGGCTGTCGCCCTGGCGCACGCCGGCACGCAGCGCATCGACCGAGCGCAGCGGCTGGGTGCGCGCGGTGACGACCAGGCGCTCGTCCAGGCAGATCCACAGCGTGGCGATGTCGGCCGACTCGAAGTTGAACTCGAAATTCACATCGTTGAGCACGGCGACCAGGGAGTCATCGGAGCGCTCGATGCGCGTGGAGGCCAGGCCCTCGCGCAGCGTGGTGTAGAAGACTTCGGGCAGCGCGGCGTGGCGCTGCAGCCAGCGCAGGGACTGGGTATTGGCCAGGTTGAAGTGCAGCCACAGGAAGTCGCGCCGGCCCGGCTCGGTGAGCGGACGCTCTGCGCCCAGCCACTGCGCGGCCGACTGCGCCGTCATGGCCTCCACACGCCGCTGCGTGTCGCAGAAAAACCGCCAGCCGCAGATCAGGCCTGCGTCTTCATTGGCCTGGGCCAGGGGGGAGGCTGCGTCAGTCATGGATGGGTGGGGCACCTGCGGGGAGTGGCCTGCGCGGGCCGGACAAGTGCGGGATTCTTGGCCGCCTCCATGACAAAGGTGTGACAACTGTCACGGAGTCGTCATCCGATGTGCCTGACCCCCAGTCGGGGGTGCGGGGCAGGCCTCAGCACATCACGACGTTCTCCAGCGTGAACGAGAACGGCGTGGACCCGGCGCCCGCACCGCCGCCTCGCATCACGATGTCGGCGCGCGAGATGCCCAGCAGGGAGATCTCGGTGTTGATGTCGCTCAGGATGGCCGAGTTCATGACCTGGCCCTGTTCGATCTGCGAGACCACCCCGATCCAGATGGTGGGCTTGAATTCGAAGACGGCCTTTTGCTGGGGGGCAATCGCGGTCTTGACGGCCAGCAGCCGGCCGTCCTTGTAGCAACTGGCATTGATGGCGCCCCGGGGCAGCGAGTTGAGCACCTGCACTTCGTTGGAGCTTGCGCCATAGCCTGCGGGCGCCAGGCGATCGCCGCTGCTGCTCAGGGACAGCTGGAACTGCTGGCCGAACTGCGCCTCCAGCTGGGGCGTGTGGTTGCCATAGCTGTCGCTGGCACCGACCTGCAGGCCCAGCGGGAAGGTGAACGGGTGGTTGTCGCCCTGGCCGCAGTACTTGATGACCCGCCAGGCCACGGCCAGTTCCTCGAAATCGCTGGCCACGTTCTTCTGGAAGATGACGATCTGCGAGTTGTTTGCGTCGTTCGATTGATTGACGAAGTTGAGTTGAACGCCCATGCATCTCTCCTGATGGATCAAAAAAGCGCTGCGGCGCTTTCTGCTGCCCCGCCGTGCGGGCGCAAGCGCACTGTAGGGAACAACGATCCTTCAGAAAATTACGCCTGATTACATCCCGCCCCCTCCACCGGGAACGGCCCAGACCCGCCCGCCGCCCACGGCAAAGCACTGGTGGCCAGGACCGGCCGGCAGGCTGGCCATGCCCGTGAACAGACCGAAGGCCGGCAGCAGGGTGAAGCCGGCATGGACGGCAAAGCACGGCAGGCGCAGCGCATCTCGCCCCGGGCCGCGCAGCACGACGGCGGGGTGGACATGGCCGGCCAGCACATGGCAGGCAGGAGCCTCCTGCGGGTAATGGCAGCCCGCGAATGGCCCCAGGCGCCAGGGTTCGTCCACCACGCCGATGCCCAGCGCGGACGGCGGGTCGCCCGCATGGCTGTCGTGGTTGCCACGCACCAGGACCACCTCCAGCGCCGCGTGGCGGCGTCGCCAGTCGGCCAGGGCGGCCAGCACGGACGGCGTGCGGGCCTGCGCGGCATGCAGGAAGTCGCCCAGAACGACCAGCCGGCGCACCGGCAGGCCCTGCAGCAGCGCCGACAGCCTGTCCAGGTTGCCCTGGGTGGTGCCGGCCGGCACGGGAATACCGCGCGCGCGGAAGGTGGCGGCCTTGCCAAGGTGCAGGTCGGCAATGAACAGCGTGCCCTGGGCGGGCCACCACAGGGCGTGCTGGGCCAGCAGGTGGACGGGCTCGCCCGCCAGGAGGATGCCCAGGCTGCCGGCCAGGGCGTCGGGGGAAAAAGGACTTGGCAACGGTGCGTGGCCTTTCATCAGCGGTGCAATGGTTCTACAGCAGCGGCAAGGGCCGCGAGGGCTTGCGCACGCGGCGCGGGCGGCGGCTGGCGGCATCGGCCTCGGGGCCATCGGTGGCCTGCAGCGAGAAATCCAGCGTGCGGCGCACGGCGGCCGTATCCTCGTCCACGGCGGGGGGCTGGTCTGCCTTGGGCTTTTTCCGTGGACGCAGCGGCGGATCGGGCGGGACCAGGTCCTGCGTGCGCGGCTCGCTGGCTGCACCGCCGGCGTCTGCCGCCTCGTGCAGCTGGGCCAGCATGCGCGCGATGCGGTCGGCCAGGTGCTCGTTGGTGAGCTTTTCGCGAAAGCGCTCCACCATCAGCGGAAAGGCAAACGGGCTGGGCCGGCGCAGCGCGCTCACCACCAGCTGCTGGGCCTGCATGCGGCGCAGCGCGGCCAGCAGCTGGGCCACGTCCAGTTCCTGGCTCAGCACTTCCTCATCGGCCTGGCGCAGCAGCAGGTTCATGTCGTCGTATTTGCGAAACACCTCGAAGAACAGCTGGGCCGAGGCCTGCAGCTGGCGCGCGCTGCGGCGCTCGCCCGGGTGGCTCTGGAAGATCAGGCCCGAGACGCGGGCGATCTCGCGGAAGCGCCGCCGCGCCATCTCGGTGGCGTTGAGGCTGGCCAGCACTTCGTGCAGCAGGGCGTGGCGCGCGTCATCGCCCGCCAGGTGGGCATCCTCGGCGGCCTGGTCCCAGTGACGGTCCGCATTGGCGGTGTTGCGCGTGGCGACCGCCTGGCTGGCGGACACGCGCCCGGGCACTGCCACGGCCTGGGCAGGCTCGGCGCGCAGCAGTTCGGGCAGCATGGCGGCCCAGTCACGCTCGGTGGCGCTCAGCAGTTCCAGCCCGTAGTCGTTGACGGCGATGGAGAAGGTGCCCGTCTCGCCCTGCGCGGCACGCCAGGCCAGCAGGCTGGCCAGCCCCGTATGGGCATGGCGGCCCGCAAAGGGGTAGAGGAAGAGATGCCAGCCTTCGCGCGTGCGCAGGGTTTCGGCCAGCAGCGTGCCGGGCGTGGGCAGGGCCGACCAGCGCTGCTGCACCTCCAGCAGGGGGCGCACGCAGCGCAGCTCGGGCGAGTGGTAGTCGCCCGCTGCCGCCAGCGCCAATTGCTGCACCACGAAGTCGGCCAGCACGGTGGACAGCGGCATGCGCGCGCCCGCCCAGCGCGGCACGGTGGGCCGCGTTCTGGCGGCGCGGCGCACGTAGGCGGTCATGTCCTCGATGCGCACCAGCTCCAGCACCTGCCCCGCGAAGACAAAGGCATCGCCGGGCGACAGGCGCGACAGAAAGCTCTCTTCCATGCTGCCCAGCCGCGCGCCGTGCAGGATCTGCACGCTCATGCTGGCGTCGCTGACGATGGTGCCGATGTTGGCGCGGTGCCTGCGCGCCAGCCGCGCGTCGGGCATGCGCCAGATGCCCTCCGCGTCGGGCCGCACGCGCTGGTAGTCGGGATAGGCGGCCAGCGAGGGGCCACCCCGGTGCACGAAGTCCAGGCACCACTGCCAGACCGCAGGCGCCAGCCCGGCGTAGGCGACGGTGCGGCGCACTTCGGCATACAGCTCATCGGGCACGAAGCCGCCGCCCAGGGCCACGGTGGCCAGGTGCTGCACCAGCACGTCCACGGGCTGGCGGGGGCTGGCGCGCATTTCCACCTGCTGCGCGCGCACGGCGGCGCGGGCGGCGGCGGCCTCCACCAGCTCCAGGCTGTGCGTGGGCACCAGGGTGATGCGCGAGGGCCGGCCCGGCGCATGGCCCGAGCGGCCCGCGCGCTGCAGCAGCCGCGCAATGCCCTTGGCCGAGCCGATCTGCAGCACGCGCTCCACGGGCAGGAAGTCCACGCCCAGGTCCAGGCTGCTGGTGCAGACCACGGCCTTGAGCGTGCCGGCCTTGAGCCCGGCCTCCACCCATTCGCGCACACCCCGGTCCAGAGAGCCATGGTGTATGGCCAGCAGCCCGGCCCAGTCGGGCCGGGCCTCCAGCAGCGCCTTGTACCAGAGCTCCGCCTGCGAGCGCACATTCACAAAGACCAAAGTGGAGCCTGCCGTGGCCTCCAGCTCGCGCACCACGGCCGGCAGCATGGCCAGGCCCAGGTGGCCGGCCCAGGAAAAGCGCTCGGGCCGGTCGGGCAGCAAGGTGTCCACCACCAGGCGCTTGTCCACCTGGCCCTGGACCAATACGCCGGGCCGCGGCTGGCCATGGTCGTCCAGGCCCAGGAGGGTCTGCATGGCTTCGTCCAGATTGCCCAGCGTGGCCGACATGCCCCAGACGCTCAGTTGCGGGCTCCAGCCGCGCAGCCGCGCCAGGGCCAGCTGCAGTTGCACGCCGCGCTTGTTGCCCAGCAGCTCATGCCATTCATCGGCCACCACCAGGCGCACGGAGCCCAGCAGCTCGCGCGCATCGGCCCGCGCCAGCAGCAGGGACAGGCTCTCGGGCGTGGTGACCAGCACGGTGGGCAGCTGGCGCGACTGCGCGCTGCGCTCGGCGCTTCCCGTATCGCCCGTGCGTGCGCCCACGGTCCAGCGCGCCAGCGCGGGATGGCCCTGGGCCAGCGCCTGCAAGGGCGTCTGCAGCGCCTTGAGCGTGTCGGCCGCCAGGGCGCGCATGGGCGTGATCCAGAGCACGGTCAGGGGTGCGGCGGCGGGTTTTCTCCTGCTGGGTGGGGCCTGGGCAGGGACCTGGAGAGGGGCCTGTGCAGGCGCGTTGGAGGCCTGCGCAAAGGCCTGCAGCGCGCCCAGCCAGACCGCATAGGTCTTGCCTGCGCCCGTGGTGGCGTGCAGCAGGCCGCTGTGGCCCTGGGCCAGCGCCTTCCACACGGCGCGCTGGAAGGCAAAGGGCTTCCAGCCCCGTGCGGCAAGCCAGGCGGTGGCGAGGGGGTGGGCGGAACGGGTGGCCATGGCGCGGTGCGTCAAGGGTGGGTCGCGGGTGGGTCGCGGGTCGGTCAAGGGTTGATCAAGGGTCGGAATGCGGCAGCAGGGCGGCCAGCGTGTCGATGGAGTCGGCCTCCTGCACAGGCTTGTCCTCGCGCCAGCGCAGCATGCGCGGAAAGCGCACGGCAATGCCGCTCTTGTGGCGTGCGCTGCGCGCAATGCCCTCGAAGCCCAGCTCGAACACCAGGGTGGGCCGCACGCTGCGCACGGGGCCGAAGCTCTCCACCGTGGTCTTGCGGATGACGGCGTCCACGCGCGCCATTTCTGCATCGGTCAGGCCCGAATAGGCCTTGGCGAAGGGCACGAGGGCGCGGCCCTCGGTGCCAGGCGGAGCGTTCCAGACGGCAAAGGTGTAATCGCTGTAGAGGCTGGCGCGACGGCCATGGCCACGCTGTGCATAGATGAGCACGGCATCCACGCTCAGCGGATCGATCTTCCACTTCCACCACACGCCGCTGTCCTTGGTGCGGCCCACGCCGTAGGCGGCATCGCGGGCCTTGAGCATCATGCCCTCCACACCCAGGGAGCGGGCCTGCTCGCGAAGTTCGGCCAGGGCCTGCCAGCTATCGCCTGCCAGCACGGGGCTGGGCAGCAGCGCCGGGTGCGCCACCAGGGCAACCAACCGCTCCAGCCGCGCGCGCCGTTCATGCTGGGGCAGCGCGCGCAGGTCCTGGCCGCCCTCCTCCAGCAGGTCATAGGCCAGCAGCACCACGGGCAGCTCGCGCAGCAGCTTGGGGCCCAGGGTCTTGCGGCCTATGCGCTTTTGCAGGTGGGCAAAGGGGCGCACATGGGCGGGCGCCTCACCCTGCTGCGCGGCCCAGACGACGATCTCGCCGTCGATCACGGTGCCCGCAGGCAAGGCATCGCCCATGGCCTGCAGCTCGGGGAAGCGCTCGCTCACCAGTTCCTCGCCGCGCGACCAGATCCAGGTGCCCAGCGCGTCACCGCTGCCGCGCCGCACGATCTGGGCGCGTATGCCGTCCCATTTCCACTCCACCACCCATTGGGACGGCGGGCCGAGCACGGCGTCGAACTGCTCCAGCGGCAACTGCAGCGGATGGGCCAGGAAGAAGGGATAGGGGTGGCCGCGTGCTTCGCCCGAATGCGCGTCATCGCCCTCTTCCTCTCCCGCCACCAGCCGCAGGTAGTCGGCCGCCCCGGGCCGCGCGCCGATGTGGGTGTAGCCCATGAGCCGCTGGGCGATGCGCTTGGCATCCACGCCGCTGACGGCCGCCAGCGCCTGCGTGACCTGCAGCCGCGACACGCCGACCCGGAAGGCGCCGGTGATCAGCTTGAAGTAGACCAGCCGCTCATCGGCCGCCAGCCGCGCCCATTGCATGCGCAGCGTGTCCGCCAGCGCCTCGGGCGCCATGCCGCGCAGCGGCAGCAGGTGGTCCGTGACCCAGGCGGCCAGGCCCAGGTCGTGCGCGTCACCGGGTGGCGGCAGCAGCAGCGCAATGGTTTCGGCCAGGTCGCCCACGGCCTCGTAGCTTTCGTCGAACAGCCATTCGGGCAGGCCGGCAGCCTCGCGCGCCAGCTCCTTCAAGACCTTGGTGGGCACCAGCTGGCGCGGCTTGCCGCCGGCCAGGAAATAGACGGCCCAGGCCGCATCGGCAGGCGCGGCGGCGCGCAGATAGGCCTGCAGCGCGGCCTGCTTGTCGCGGCTGGCGGTGCTGGCGTCCAGCGCGCGGTAGAGGGCGGCGAAATCCTTCATGGCGCGGGCGCCTCATCCGGTGCAGCCTGGGCGGCGGCAGCCTCGTCCTCATCGCCGTATTCGGTCTGGAAGGCTTGCGCATCCAGCCCCTGCTCGCACAGCCAGCGCACCAGCACCGCCACGCTGCCGTGCGTGACGAAGACACGCTCGGCGCCCGTGGCGCCTATGGCGTACTGCAGGCCGGGCCAGTCGGCGTGGTCGGACATGACAAAGCCCCGGTCCACGCCACGGCGGCGGCGCGTGCCGCGCAGCTGCATCCAGCCGCTGGCAAAGGCATCGGCATGGCCGGGAAACCGGCGCATCCACGGCGTGCCCTGCGCCGAAGGCGGCGCCAGCACCAGGGCGGTCTTGAGCAGTTGTGCATCCACGCCGGGGTCGGTCACGCGCAGCGTGGGCGGCAGGTCCACGCCCGCTGCGCGGTATACGGCATTGAGCGGCTCCACCGCGCCGTGCACGACGATGGGGCCGATGCGGCTGTCCACCCCGTGCAGGATGCGCTGGGCCTTGCCGAAGGCATAGCACAGCAGCACCGAGGGCCGGCCCTGGGCGGCATTGGCCTGCCACCAGGCGTTGATGTCGGCCATGAGCTCGGGCTGGCGGGGCCAGCGGTAGATGGGCAGGCCGAAGGTGGATTCGGTGATGAAGGTGTCGCAGCGCACGGGCTCGAAGGGGGTGCAGGTGCCATCGGCCTCGGTCTTGTAGTCGCCCGAGGCCACCCAGACCTGGCCGCCATGCTCCAGCCGCACCTGGGCCGATCCGAGCACATGGCCGGCCGGGTGCAGGGAGATGCGCACGCCGTGGTGATCGATGGCTTCGCCATACGGCAGGGTCTGCAGCGTGATGTCCGCCCCCAGCCGGGCGCGCAGCACGCCCTCGCTGTCGTCATGGGCCAGGTAATGGGCATGGCCGGCGCGCGCGTGGTCGGAGTGGCCATGCGTGATCACGGCCCGGTCCACGGGCCGCCAGGGGTCGATGTAGAAGTCGCCGGCCGCGCAGTACAGGCCTTCGGGGCGGGCCACGATCAGGTCGGCGGCCATGCGGGATCAGGGGCGGGAATGCTCATGGCCCCATGCTAGTGGGGCGGTCGCCGCGCGCACGCTGGCCCGGAGCGCGGCAGGCTGTCAGCCTGCACCTACCCGTGCAACAAACGACCGCAACCGGGCTGCAACCGCGGGACAACCGCGACACAACCGGTCCGCAGGGCCGGTCAAATCGGGGAAGATAGCGCCCTCTCATCCCACACACATCCACACGCCTTCATGAACAACTCCGTCGTACGCATGTCCAATCTCTTCCTGCAACTGGGCCTGGATGCCAGTGACCAGGCCATTGCCGATTTCATCCGCGCGCACCAGCTGGCCGCCGATGTGGATGTGGTGGATGCGCCCTACTGGAGCGATGCGCAGCGCCAGTTCCTGGCCGAGCAGCTCAAGGCCGATGCGTCGTGGTCCATCGTCGTGGACCAGCTCAGCGAGTCGCTGCACGAAGACGCGGTCAGGCAGCGCGCTGCCCGATAGCACGGGCAGTCAGGCCGCCAGCGGCTCGGGCACCGTGATGTCCACGCTGTGGCGGCCGTCCACGCTGGTGGCCACGGTGCCGGTCACGGTGACGCGGCGCACCACGCGGTGGGCATCGCCGTAGTCGTTGACGGCGTAGTGCTGCGTGGCGCGGTTGTCCCAGATGGCAACGTCGCCCTGCGCCCACTGCCAGCGCACGGTGTTCTCCAGCCGGATGATGCGTTCGTTGAACAGCTGCAGCAGCGCCGTCGATTCATTGGCGCGCAGACCCTTGATGCGCTTGGCGAAGTGGCCCAGCAGCAGCGCCTTCTCTCCGGTCTCGGGGTGCACATGCACCAGCGGCTGCTCCGACTCGATGGTCTTGCGAGTGAAGACCTTGCGGTAGCTGGCGCGGCCTGCGGTCTCGGTCTGGCTGGCCGCGTTCTGGCGGAAGTTCTCGGCGTAGTCGTAGTCGTTGCCATGCACGGCCCACAGCTGCTCGGCCAGTTGCCTGAGCGGCTCGGGCAGGCCCTCATAGGCGGCCACGGTATTGGCCCAGACGGTGTCGCCGCCATGGCCGGGCAGCGTGACGGCGCGCAGCACGCAGACCTTGGGAAAGGCCGCCTTGAAGGTGACGTCGGTATGCCAGGAATCGGCGCGGCCGCCATGCTGGGAATTGAGCTCCAGAAAGGCCGTGCCGTCCGGGGCAGGCACGGTGGGGTGCGATTCGATCTCGCCGAACAGCCGCCCGAAGGCCTGGTGCGATGCATCCGTCAGATGGTGCTGGCCCCGGAAGAACAGCACGCGGTGGCGCAGCAGGGCCGCATGGATCTGCGTGAACTGTTCGGCCGCCAGCTCGCCCGACAGCCTGGCGCCGTGGACCACGGCGCCTATGCGGCCGGACAGCGGCTGGATCTGCAGCGGCTGTTGCGGGTCCTGCTCCAGGTCTTGGGCCACGGTGCTCAGGTGGCTGGCTTCGATGACAGCGTTCACGGCGTCTCTCCTCAGTGCTTGCATGGGTGGAAGCCCCCATGCTAGGAACCGCCCTGCCACGCCACAACGAAGCTTTTGGCGCATGGTTATGCGCAAGAGAAGTGCATGCCAACCAGGGCCGTGCGCGTCACAAAACTGCAACAAGGAAAACGTAACATTCCTTAACAATTTTGCGATGTGCCTTCCATGGATGAGTCCCGCGCCTACCTGAGCGATTCCAGGCCACGTTTCCGCCCACCCAGCGCTGCGGACCTGTGTACCCCCGTTCCCTGCATGACCGCCGACGAGACCAACGAGAAGGTGCTCGAGGTCTTCACGCGCCACCGGGACCTGATCAGCCTGCCCGTGGTGGAGGGCAACCGCCCCATCGGCCTGATCAACCGCAGCATCTTCCTGTCCCAGTTCAGCAAGCCGTTTCGCATGGAGCTGTACGGCAAGAAGAGCTGCATCGCCTTCATGGACAAGGAGCCGCTGGTGGTCGATGCCTCCACCGACATAGACACACTGACCGTGAAGACCGTGGAGTACGGCGAAAAGGCGCTGACCGATGGCTTCATCATCACGCGCGACGGCCTGTTCGCGGGCGTGGGCAACGGTCTGCAGCTGATGCGCGCGGTGGCGGACATGCAGGTGGCGCGCAACCGCCAGATCATGCACAGCATCGAGTACGCCAGCGTGATCCAGCAGTCGCTGCTGCGCAGCTCGCGCGACTCCCTGGCCCGCGCCTGCCCCGGGGCCGACCTGGTCTGGGAGCCGCGCGATGTGGTCGGCGGCGACTTCTACCAGTTCAGCCAGGACGGTGATGGCTGGTTTGCCACCGTGGCCGATTGCACGGGCCACGGCGTGCCCGGCGCCTTCATGACGCTGATCGCCACCAGCAGCCTGAGCCAGGCCATCAAGGAGCACGGCCCGCGCGACCCGGCCGCGCTGCTGGGCCATGTGAACCGCAGCGTCAAGCAGATGCTGGGCCAGCTCGATGGCAAGGATGGCACGCCCGGCTCCGACGACGGGCTGGACGCGGCCTGCTTCTGGTTCGAGCCCGCGCACCGGCGCCTGCGCTTTGCAGGCGCGCGCCTTGCGCTGTTCGTGCTGCGCCCCGGCGCCGAGGCGGTGGAGGTGCTCGATGGCCAGCGCAAGGGCGTGGGCTATGTGGACAGCGAGTTCGACTTCGCCTGGAACAACATCGACCTGGAGCTGCCCGCCGCCACCCTGGTCTTCATCACCACCGACGGCCTGATCGACCAGGTCGGCGGCCCGCGCGGCATCACCTTCGGCAAGAAGCGCCTGCGCGAGCTGCTGCTGGAGCAGGCCGGCCGCACGCCCGCCGAGATCAACCGCGCCCTGCTGGCCGCCCTGCAGACCTGGCAGGGCGAACACCACCGCCGCGACGACCTGACCTTTTTCTGCTTCAGAACCTGAATGTCTCCCATGCCCTCCGCACAGATCGCCGACAAGTACGGCAGCTTCTTCCACCTGGCGCGCCAGCACCAGGTGATCTTCTACTACGTGGGCTACTTCTCGCAGAACATCGTCGCGGCCATGGCCGAGGCCGTGCGGCTGCAGCTGGAAGTGGCCGGCGTGCCGGGCCCCACGCGGCGCAAGCTGTTCTCGTCCTTTGTCGAGATGGCGCAGAACATCATCCATTACTCGGCCGATGCCCTGACCCCGCCCCACCAGGACGATGGCGAGCTGCGCCACGGCGCGGTCTGCATCCGCCGCGAGGACGACGGCAGCTTCGTGCTGCTGTGCGCCAACCCCATCGAGCCTGGCATGGGCGAGGCGCTGCGCGCCAAGCTCGACGCCCTGCGCAGCATGACGCTGGACGAGATCAAGAAGGCCTGCCGCCAGTCGCTGCGCGATGACGCGCCCGAAGGCAGCAAGGGCGCGGGCATGGGTTTCCTGACCCTGGCACGCGATGCGCGCGAGCCGCTGCAGTTCGACTTCGATCCCGCCCAGACCGTGGACGGCCGGCCCGTCTTCTACCTGAAAGCCACGCTCTGAGCCGTCGCTCCGGCACCAGGCCTGGACAGGCCCGGCCCGCAGGCACGGACAACGCACCGAGATCACGCATGGACAACCTCTACATCGCACCGACTCCCAGTTCCCCGGAAGTGGACTTCCAGTTCGACACGCACACGCTGCACCTGCGTGGCGAGTCCTATCCCGAGAACGCCGCCGCCTTCTACGGCGGCATCCTGGCCCGCCTCAAGGACTACCTGGCCCAGCCGCAGCCGGCGCAGCAGCAGGCGCGCATCGAGGTACACATCGCGCTGGCCTACTTCAACAGCTCCAGCACCAAGATGCTGTTCAACCTGATCGAGGCACTGAGCGGCGCCGCCGAGGCCGGCCGGCCCGTGGCCCTGCACTGGTACCACGACGAGGAAGACGACACCATCTGCGAGTTTGGCGAGGAGCTGCGCGACGACTTTCCCGCCATCGCCTTCACCGGCCACCCCGTGAAGGCGGCGTGATGGACACCGTGGCCGCTCCCGCGGACCTCTTCGATGCCGAGCACCAGGCCCTTTTGGCGGCCCGCGCCGCCCACGACCGGGGCGAAGAAGCCGGCGCCCAGGCCTGCCACCAGGCCCTGGGCGTGCTGCTGACCGCCTATGAGCGCCTGCTGCGCGAAACGCGCCGGCTGGTGCGCCGCAGCGACCGGGCCGAGCTGGAGATGACCCAGCTCAACCAGCGCCTGCAGGACCTGGCCGGCGAGCTGGAATACCGCGCCACGCACGACCCGCTGACCGGCGTGCTCAACCGGGCGGCCATCATCGAGCGCGTGAACCGCCACTTCACCCAGCAGGGGCTGGCCCTGATCGTGCTGGACATAGACCACTTCAAGCGCGTGAACGACAGCTTCGGCCACCCCGTGGGCGACAGCGTGATCCTGGGCGTGGTGCGCTGCCTCAAGGCCGCCGTGCCGGCCACGGCCCACATCGGCCGCGTGGGCGGCGAGGAATTCACCGTGCTGCTGCCCCAGCACGACAGCGATGGCGCCGTGTGCGTGGCCGAGCAGGTGCGCGCCGCCATCGAGGCCCATCCCTTTGGCCTGCCCGACGCCAGCTGCATCACGGCCAGCTTCGGCGTGAGCTGGCGCCCGAGCGGCGGCCGCTTCGACGACGCCTACAGCCTGGCCGACGAGGCGCTGTACGCCGCCAAGCGCAGCGGGCGCAACCAGGTCGTGCGCGCGGCAGACCATGCCACGGCCTGAGCGGCGCGGACACAGACAGGGCTGAGGCATGAGTTTCGTGATGCGCGCACGGGCGCCCAGGGCGCCCGCCCCTGCTTCCGCCCTCCTGCAGCCGGCTCTGCAGCCGCCCCCGCCATCGCCCGTGCCCGGGCCTGAATGGCGGGTGCTGATCGTGGACAGCGACCCCGACGTACACGCCGCCTTCCGCCTGGCGCTGGAAGGCCACAGCCTGTTCGGCCGGCCGCTGGTGTTCCTCTACGCCCGCTCCGGCACGCAGGCGCGCAACCTGCTGCGCAGCGAGCAGGACCTGGCCGTGGTGGTGCTCGACGCCGTGACCGATGGCACGGGCGCCGGGCTGGACCTGGTGGATTTCATCCGCTACACGGCCGGCCTGCGCAACAGCCGCATCGTGCTGCGCACCGGCCGCCCGGGCCAGGCGCCCGATCTGGAAACCCTGCTGCGCTACGACATCAACGACTGCCGCACCAAGACCGAACTCACGCCCGACCGGCTGCTGGCCATCGTGGTGACCGCCGTGCGCTCCTACGAGCAGCTGTGCGCCATCGAGGCCAACCGCCGCAGCCTGGAGCTGATGGTGCGCTCCAGCGCCTCGCTGCTGGAGGAAACCAATCTGCACGCCTTCGCGCGGGGCGTGATCACCCAGCTGGCCACCTTGCTGGGCGTGGCCAGCGAAGGCCTGGTCTGCTCGGAGGGCACGCACCCGGCCGAGCCCTACCGCGTGCTCGCGGCCACGGGGCCATTCGCCCGGCTCATCGACCAGCCCATCGCCACCGTGCTGGCCTCGCGCGGGCTGCGCCTGCTGCGCCAGGCGCTGCAGACCCGTCGCAACATCTACGGCGTGCAGCGCGGCGTGGCCCTGTACATCGGCCGGGGCGACGAGCAGGACATGGCCGTCTTCATCGACGCGCCGGCCTCGCACAGCGCACTGGACCGCCAGCTGCTCGAAGTCTTCTGCGCCAACCTGCGCACGCTGCTGCACAACCGCGGCCTGCTGGAGCGCCTGCACCAGTCCGCCTACTTCGACCCCCTGGTCTGCCTGCCCAACCGCGCCCACTTCGTGGAAAAAGTGGACGAATGCGTGTGGCGCGGCACGCGTGACCATGTGCTGGCCCTGGTGGACATCGACGACTTCAGCGCCACCAACGACGTGATGGGCCACCGCTTCGGCGACCGCCTGCTCGAAGCCATGGCCCGCCGCCTGGCCAGCGCCCTGCCCGCAGGCGTGCTGCTGGCGCGCGTGGGATCGGACACCTTCGGCATCCTGGGCCCCACCGACGAGGTGGCCCTGGCCCAGTTGCTGGACTGCGCCCGCCAGCCGCTGGCCGTGGACGGCGTGCCGCACAAGGTCTCGCTGACCTGCGGCTACGTGTACCTGCCCCATGAGCGCCAGGCCGGCACCGACCTGGTCAAGGACGCCACCATCGCCCTCAAGCGCGCCAAGCGCGATCACCGCGGCCAGTTGCTGGAGTACTCCGAGCAGATGGGCATGGAGGCGCGCGACCGCGCCCTGCTGCTGTCCGACCTGCGCGCCGCCATCGACGGCGCCCAGCTTTTCCTGGTCTACCAGCCCCAGGTGGACCTGGAAACCCATGCCCTGGTCGGCCTGGAGGCCCTGCTGCGCTGGCGCCGGCAGGACGGCAGCTTCGTGCCGCCCGACCGCTTCATTCCGGTGGCCGAACATTCGGGCCTCATCGTGCCGCTGGGCCAATGGGTGCTGGCCACGGCCTGCCGCACCATGCGCGAACTGCTGGACGCCGGCCGCGCCCCCAGGCGCATGGCCGTCAATGTCTCCACCGTGCAGCTGCAGGACCCGGGCTTTCTGCAGACCGTGAGCAACGCCCTGGCAGAGCACGGCCTGCAGGGCGCGCAGCTGGAACTGGAGATCACCGAATCCGTCGCGGTCCTGCCCACCCAGCTGCTGCAGGCCACGCTCAGCGCCCTGCGCTCCCTGGGCGTGACCATTGCCATCGACGACTTCGGCACCGGCTACTCCTCGCTGAGCTACCTGGAGCGCCTGCCGCTGGACCGCATCAAGATCGACCGCAGCTTCGTGCGCCAGCTTGGCGAATCACAGGAAGCGCGCATCGCCGAAATGATCGCCCAGCTGGGCCGCAAGCTCGGCCTGCAGGTCCTGGCCGAAGGCATAGAGGACGCCAGCGCCTGGCAGGCCCTGCGCGCCATGGGCTGCCAGGAGGGACAGGGCTATCACGTTGCCCGGCCCATGGACAAGGCGCAGTTGCTGGGCTGGCTGCACCGGCGCACCGGAGTGAATGGCGCGCCGGAGTGAAGACGCCCTGTCGCCCATTCACGGCAGATGGGGCGCGATCACCTCGGCCAGCAGGCCGAAGCTGTGGCGGATCTCCTGCTCCGTCACAGCACCGTAGCCCAGCACCAGGCCCCGGGCCGGATCGGGCCTGAGCGAGTACAGGGACAGCGGCCGCGTGAGAACGCCCAGCTTGCGTGCCTGCCGCGCAATGGCGTCATCGTCCGAGCCGGGCGGCAGGCCCAGCACCAGGTGCAGCCCCGCGTCTCCGCCCTGCACGGTCACCGCCGTGCCCAGGCGCTGGCCTATCTCGTCGATGAGCACGCGCCGGCGCTCGCCGTAGACTTGGCGCATGCGGCGGATGTGGTTGACGTAGTGGCCCTGCCGCATGAACTGCGCCAGCACGATCTGCTGCATGATCTGCCCCTCCCGGAACAGCTCGCTCAGCGCGCGCGCAAAGCTGTCGGCCAGGTCGCTGGGCAGCACGAGGTAGGCCAGACGCAGCGAGGGGAACATGGTCTTGGAGAAGGTGCCCAGGTAGATCACGCGGCCATGCTCGTCCAGGCCCTGCAGCGCAGGAAGCGGGCGCGAGGTGAAGCGGAACTCGCTGTCGTAGTCGTCCTCGACGATCCAGACCCGCTGGGCCACCGCGTAGTCCAGCAGCTGGCGCCTTCGGCCATGGCCCATGAGCACGCCGCTGGGGTACTGGTGCGAGGGCGAGATGAACATCAGCCGCGGCGGTGTCTTCAGTTGCTGCGGCGTGGGCGCCAGGCCCTCGCCGTCCAGCGCGATGGGCTGCAGTTGCAGGCCGGCCATGCGGAACACACTGCGTGCGCCCCAGTAGCCGGGGTCCTCCAGCCAGACGGTGTCGCCGGGATCGGCCAGCAGCTGGGAAATCAGGTGCAGCGCCTGCTGGGCGCCGCTGGTCACCAGGATCTGGTCCGCGCTGCAGGCCACGCCGCGCGTGCCCTGCAAGTGCTCGGCAATGGCTTCGCGCAGCGCGGGATGGCCTGCGCCCGTGGCATAGCTCAGCTGCAGCGGGTTGTGATCGCGCCAGGCCTGGGCGTGCAGGCGGCTCCATAGCGCGGCCGGAAACTGCCGCAGCTCGGGCACGCCCGGCGCGAAGGCGCCCCACTGCAGGTGGCTGGCCCGCGCCCCGCCCACGATGGCGCTGCCGCGCCGCGACAGCGGCGTGCCCCGGCGGCGCGGCAACGGCGGCTGGCTCACGAAGGCCGGCGCCACCTCGGCCACATAGGTGCCCCGCCCCACGCCGGCCTGCACCAGGCCCTCAAGCGCCAGTTGCTCATAGACCTGGACGATGGTGTTGCGCGCAATGCCCAGCGTCTGCGCCAGCTCGCGGCTGGTGGGCAGCCGCGAGCCCGCCGGCAGGGCCTTGCGCAGGATGCCTTCCTTGACGATGCGGTAGAGCTGGCGGTGGTTGTACTCGGCATCGCTACGTTGGAAATGCCGATTGACAAAGTCCGGCAGCGTGGCACTTCCAACGCGGGAAATTGGTTCTCTTTTGTTCACGGTATTTGGTTCTTTTGTTGGGATCAATGTGAACATAGACTCGCCCCCATGTATAGCTATCGAAGGCGTGAAAGCCGAATATTTTTTCAATGACCCGCCTCCAGACACTTCAAAGACCTGTGCCTTCCGCCCGGTTCCATTCGCCCCTCAGTCAGCCTATGTCCTTGAAGTTGAAAGCTTTTCGTTGCGGCACCCCGCCGGCCCGGCAAGCCGCCTGCCAGGAGGTGCAGCCATGAGTACGGCCACCACCTTCGGCATTGCCGGCGTCCAGATGGAGGTTTGCGCCTTCGACAGCAACCTGGAGCGCATGGCCGGCTACCTGCGCCACATCCGCTCGCGTTTTCCCTGGGTCCGCATGGTGCTGTTCTCCGAGCTGGCGGCGCTGGGCCCCAAGCACGACAGGGCCGAGCCGCTGCCCGGCCCCACCGAGGACCGGCTGTGCGGGCTGGCCCGGGAAACCGGCCTGTGGCTGATTCCCGGCTCGCTGTTCGAGAGCGTGGCCGGCCCCGATGGCACGGTGGTCTACAACACCACGCCCGTCATCAACCCGCAGGGCGAGGTCGTCACGCGTTTTCGCAAGCTCTTCCCCTTCAGGCCTTATGAGCGCGATGTGGCCGGCGGCACCGGCTTTTGCGTGTTCGACGTGCCTGGCGCGGGCCGTTTCGGCGTGTCCATCTGCTACGACATGTGGTTTCCGGAAACCACGCGCACGCTGGTGGCCATGGGCGCCGAGGTGATCCTGCACCCCACCATGACGGACACCATCGACCGCGACGTGGAGCTGTGCATCGCACGCGCCTCGGCCGTCACCAACCAGGTCTATTTCTTCGATGTGAACGGCGTGGGCGACGGCGGCGTGGGCCGCTCCATCATCGTGGACCCCTCGGGCTACGTGCTCCACCAGGCCGACAGCGGCGCCCAGATCATGCCCATCGAGGTCGACTTCGCCCGGCTGCGGCACGAGCGCGAACACGGCCTGCGCAGCAACCTGGGCCAGCCGCTCAAGAGCTTCCGCGACCGCGACTGCGATTTCACCGTCTACCGCAAGGACGGCACCGACTTCCCCTACCTGCACAGCCTGGGAGCACTGGACAAGCCCCAATGACCTGACACGCCCCTTTTCCCAGCGATCGACATCACGAGCACCACAAAGCCGCAAGCCACCGGGCGATGCGGCAAAAAACCAGGAGACAACGATGACATCCCGCCCCCCGAGCGAAACGCGCGCCCGTGCCTCCCTCAGCCGCCACCGCAGCGTCTGGGAAATGCGTGCCGATGGCTGGATCAGCCTGGTGGACGATCTCAGCCGGCTGGCCATCCTGGCGCCCGAGCACCCCGAGCGTGCCAGCCGCCTGGCCCATGTGCAGAACATCATCGACGCGCTGGCTCCGGTCGAAAGCTACTGGGCCTTTCCCGGGGGCCGGGTCTTCGGTGAGCTGTGCCAGTGGATAGAGCGCGAGGAGCTGGCACGCGCCCACCAGGCGGCGCGGCGCATCCACCGCGTGCTGGCTGCTCGCACCTACCGCCATGACGCCAACACGCTGGACAACGACAACGAACTGCCCTCGCAGATAGAGACCGACAGCGAGCGCCAGGCACAGCTGACGCGGCCTTACTTCGAGGTGCTGATCGTCGACGAGATGTCGGCCAGCGAGGAAGACGCGCTGCGCCGCCGCGTGCAGCGCAAGCGCAGCGCCGACGATGATTTCGTGTTCGACATCGTGGTGGTGCCCAGCTTCGAGGACGCGCTGATCGCCACCCTGGTCAACTTCAACCTGCAGGCCGTGGTGATACGCCATGGCTTTCCATTCCGCTCGGTCAACAGGAACGGCATGCTGCGCCGCTTCCTGGAAGGCATGGACGACAACAGCGAGGCCATGCCCGAGTTCGAGCGCGGCCCGCTGCTGGGCCGCCAGATCGCGCAGCTGCGCCCCGAGCTGGACCTGTACCTGGTCACCGATGTCAGCGTCGAGGAGATCGCCGCGCGCGTGGGCGAGGTCTTCAAGCGCATCTTCTTCGGCGAGGAAGACCACATCGAGCTGTACAGCGCCATCATGAAAGGCGTGGGCGAGCGCCACAGGACGCCCTTCTTCCACGCGCTGCGCGACTACGCCAAGCAGCCCACGGGCGTGTTCCACGCGCTGCCGCTGGCGCGCGGCAAGTCCATCATGAACAGCAACTGGATCGGGGACCTGGCCCAGTTCTACGGCATGAACCTGTTCATGGCCGAGACCTCGGCCACCTCGGGCGGGCTGGACTCGCTGCTGGACCCCGTGGGCCCGCTCAAGCTGGCCCAGGAGTACGCGGCCCGCGCCTTCGGTGCCAGGCGCACCTACTTCGCCACCAACGGCACCTCCACCTGCAACAAGATCGTGGTCCAGGCCCTGGTGCGGCCCGACGACATCGTGCTGGTGGACCGCAACTGCCACAAGTCCCACCACTACGGCCTGGTGCTGGCCGGCGCCCAGGTGGCCTACCTGGACTCCTATCCGCTGGACCAGTACTCCATGTACGGCGCCGTGCCGCTGCGCCACATCAAGGAGACCCTGCTGGGCTTTCGGCGCGCGGGCACGCTGGAGCGCGTGCGCATGGTGCTGCTGACCAACTGCACCTTCGACGGCATCGTCTACGACGTGGAGCGCGTGATGACGGAATGCCTGGCCATCAAGCCCGACCTGGTCTTCCTCTGGGACGAGGCCTGGTTCGCCTTCGCGCGCTGCCATCCCATCTACCGCCCGCGCACGGCCATGGCCAGCGCCGCCAGGCTGTGCGAGACCTTCAAGGACCCGGCCTACGCCAGGCGCCACGCCGAGTTCGCCGCCAGCATCGACTGGGAGGACGACCAGCAGTTG
The DNA here is from genome assembly GCF_020523835.1 of Delftia sp. Lp-1. NCBI lineage: Bacteria > Pseudomonadati > Pseudomonadota > Betaproteobacteria > Burkholderiales > Comamonadaceae > Delftia > Delftia sp. Lp-1. The sequence continues at coordinate 3,259,475 of NZ_JAJALJ010000001.1, forward strand.
CTGGAGACCCGGCTGATCCCCGACCCCGCCAAGGCCCGCATCCGGGTCTACGCCACGCATTCCACGCACAAGACGCTGACGGCGCTGCGCCAGGGCTCGATGATCCATATCTGGGACCAGGACTTCAAGGACAAGGCCGAGGAGTCCTTCCACGAGGCGTACATGACGCACACCTCGACCTCGCCCAACTACCAGATCCTCGCCTCGCTGGACGTGGGCCGCCGCCAGGTGGAACTGGAGGGCTACGAGCTGATCCAGCGCCAGCTGGAGCTGGCCATGAGCCTGCGCGAGCAGGTGCTGCACCACCCCCTGCTCAGGCGCTACTTCCGCTTCCTGCGCATCGGCGACCTGGTGCCGCTGGCCTACCGCGAGTCGGGCGTGGACAACTACTACAACGACGAGACGGGCTGGGACAACCTGGAGGTGGCATGGCGCAGCGACGAGTTCGTGCTCGACCCCAGCCGCGCCACCCTGGTCATCGGCACCACGGGCATGGACGGCGACACCTTCAAGAACAAGGAGTTGATGGACAGGTACGGCATCCAGATCAACAAGACCTCGCGCAACACCGTGCTGTTCATGACCAACATCGGCAGCACGCGCTCGGCCATCGCCTACCTGATCGAGGTGCTGATCAAGATTGCCCGCGACGTGGACGCCCGCGTGGCCGACCTGAGCGCCATCGAGCGGCGCATCCATGAAAGGCGCGTGCGCTCGCTCACGCTGGAGCAGCCGCCGCTGCCCAATTTCTCCAGCTTTCACTTCGCCTTCCGGGGCCGCAGCGTCGAAGGCCGCGCAGGCACGCGCGACGGCGACATCCGCAGCGCCTTCTTCCTCTCGTACGACGACACCAACTGCGAATACATCGACATGGCAGAGGCCGCGCGCGCCATTGCCGAGGGGCGCGAGCTGGTGTCCGCGCTCTTCGTGATCCCCTACCCGCCGGGCTTTCCCATCCTCGTGCCCGGGCAGGTGATCAGCGCCGAGATCCTGCAGTTCATGGCCGCGCTAGATGTGCGCGAGATCCACGGCTTCCGGCCTGAGCTGGGCTTTCGCATCTTCAGCCGGGCCGCGCTGGACCGCGCCGCCCAGGCCACGGCCGCGCGCGCCGCGCTGGCACTGTCGGGCCGCGCGGCGCAGCCGCAGGCGGGCGACGAAGGCCTGGGCCTGGTCCGACCCGAGCCCGAACCTGAACTGATCACGCTTTCCCCCACCCCGAAGAAGACCACGACGAGGAGCAAGAAGTGAACAACAAAGTCAAAAGCGTTGCCGACCTGCTGCTGATGTTCCACCGCAACGAGCGGCCCATCTACTTCATCAGCGCCACCAACTTCAACCTGCTGGGCATGGACCGCTGGGTCAACCGCTTCCGCTACATCAACTACATCGACTGCTTCGACGGCCGCCACCCCAACGCCTTCGTGCCGCAGGAGCTGCCGCACGAGCCCTTCGAGTCCATCGAGGACATCAACAACTACCTGCTGCAGCACAAGGACGTGGTGGACCTGATCGAGCGGCGCGGCGGCAAGCCGGTCGCCACCTTCCTGATGTTCGACGAGAAGACCGAGGCCCTGGCTCGGGAGCTGGGCATGGAGGTCTGGTTTCCGCCAGCCGCGCTGCGCCAGCGCTGCGACAACAAGATGGAGACCGTGCGCATAGGCAACAAGGCCGGCGTCTACTCGGTGCCCAACGCGCTGGAGAAGGTGGACAGCTACGAGCACCTGATGCAGATCGCCGAACGCCACGGCCTGGGCAAGGACCTGGTGGTGCAGTCGGCCTTCGGCGACTCGGGCCACACCACCTTCTTCATCGCCTCGCGCGAGGACTTCGACAAGCACAAGGACGAGATCGTCAACGACCCCGAGGTCAAGATCATGAAGCGCATCAACTGCCGCGGCGCCACGCTGGAGGCCTGCGCCACCCAGTCGGGCACCCTGGTCGGGCCGCTGCTGACCGAGGTGGTGGGCGCGCGCGAACTCACGCCCTACAAGGGCGGCTGGTGCGGCAACGAAGTGTTCCCGGGCGCCTTCTCCGAGGAGGTGCGCGCCAGGGCGCGCGACATGGCCGAGCGCTTCGGCAACCAGTTGCTGGCCGAGGGCTACCGCGGCTACTTCGACCTGGACTTCCTGATCGACACCGACACCGGCGAGGTCTACCTGGGCGAGCTGAACCCGCGCATCTGCGGCGCCAGCCCCATGACCAACCATGCCGCCTTCGCCTACGCCGATGCGCCGCTGTTCCTGTTCCACCTGCTCGAATTCTCGGGCGTGCCGTTCGACCTGAACGTCAAGGAGATCAACGAGCGCTGGGCGCAGCCACATTTCATCGATTCCTGGTCTCAGGTGGTGCTCAAGTTCAACGAGGACCGCATCGACCAGGTCACGCATGCTCCGGCCACCGGCATCTACCGCATGGGCGAGGACGGCAGCGTCGCCTACCAGCGCTTCGACTACAACCGCAAGGCCATAGACACCGAGCGCGAGGCCTTCTTCCTGCGCATCACCGGCCCCGGCGACTACCGCTACGAAGGCGCCGACCTGGGCATCCTGATCACGCGCGGCCGCTCGATGGACGACAACTTCAAGCTCAACATCCGGGCGCGCGACTGGATACGCGGCATCAAGAACTACTACGCGGGCAAGCCCATCCTGGCCACCCAGCCTGGCGCAGCACCGGCGCCGGGCTCGTTCAAGATCCTCTGAAGGCACTCCCATGCCCTTGTCCATGCCTTCCCGCATCCGCTTCCAGGCCATCGCCGAAGACCAGCCCGGCCGGAAATGGCAGGCCCTGTGCGAGCAGGCCTGGCCCTACTACCGGGCCTGGTTCCTGCGCCAGGGCGCGGTGGCGCGCGCCGGCTTCCTGGAGTGCCGCCGCGCCCTGCGCCAGCACATGCCGGAACTGGTGCCCACCTGGGAGCGGCTGGTGGAGCTGGCCGGCGGCGGTGACATCGAGGCGCGCTTCCTGTCGCTGTGGTGCCCGCCGCCCTACATCACCGGCTGCTCCCAGGCCGTCTGGCTCGATGCGGTGGGCCAGCAGGAACCCATGCTGCTGCGCAACTACGACTTCGCGCCCGCGCTGCTGGAGGGCCACTGGCTGGCCACGCGCTGGAGCGGGCAGCGCGTGGCCGCCATGGGCGACTGCCTGTGGGGCGCGCTGGACGGCATGAACGAGTCGGGCCTGGCCGCCTCGCTGTCCTTCGGCGGCCGCACGGCCCATGGCGACGGCTTCGGCATTCCGCTGGTGCTGCGCTATGTGCTGGAGATCGCTCGCGACACCGCATCCGCCGTTGCCATCCTGCAGCGCGTGCCCGTGCACATGTGCTACAGCGTCACGCTGCTCGATGCCCGGGGCGAATGGGCCACGGTGTTCCTGAATCCCGACCGCCCCGTGGAAGTGACCCGGCGCCGGGCCGTGACCAACTTCCAGCACACGGTGGAGTGGCCCGAGCATGCACGCGCCACCAGCGCCTGCGAGCGGCTGGCCGCCCTGCAGCAGCAGATCGACGCCGGCACGCCGGCCCGTGACGCCCAGGCCGCGCTGCTGCGCGAGCCCCTGTACCAGCCCGCCTGGCGGCGCGGATACGGAACGCTGTACACGGCCGCCTATGCGCCAGGAGCAGGCCGCATCGAGCTGTCGTGGCCGGGCCAGACCTGGCTCCAGAGCCTGCACGCCTTCGAGGAAGGCCAGCGCGAAATCGCCTACCCGGGCCAGCGCCCGCCGTGAGCGGACCCCGCGCGCCAGGCCCCTGCATGCGCCGGCGCAGGTCCAGCCTCTTGCCTCTTGCCTCTTGCCACACATACACGACGACTACCAAAGGAGACATGGAAATGACAAGAAGACTTCCACCCGCCATCTGGATTCTGGTTGCCATGGTGCTGGGCATCGTGATCGGCTACATGGTGTTCATCAACTTCCCCGACAAGAAGGCGGCCGCGCAGATCGCGGGCTACATCTCCATCATGTCGGACGTGTTCCTGCGGCTGATCAAGATGCTGATCGGCCCGCTGGTGTTCTCCACGCTGGTGGTGGGCATCGCGCACATGGGCGATGCGGCCTCGGTGGGCCGGGTGTTCCTCAAGGCCATGGGCTGGTTCGTCACCGCCTCGCTGGTGTCGCTGGTCATGGGCCTGGTCCTGGCCAACGTGCTGCAGCCGGGCCACAACCTGGGGCTGCCGCTGCCGGACATCGGCGCTTCGGCCAACCTCGCCACCGCCAAGTTCACGCTCAAGGACTTCGTCAGCCACCTGGTGCCCAAGTCCTTTGCCGAGGCCATGGCCAACAACGAGATCCTGCAGATCGTCGTGTTCTCCATGTTCTTCGGCGTGGCCCTGGCCGCGCTCGGTGAAAAGGGCAGGACGCTGGTGGCCGCCATCGACGAGCTGTCCCACGTCATGCTCAAGATCACCGGCTATGTGATGAAGCTCGCGCCGCTGGCCGTGCTGGCGGCCATGGCCGCCACCGTGTCGGTCAACGGCCTGGAGATCCTGCTGAAGTTCGCCGTCTTCATGGGGGACTTCTACCTGGGCCTGTTTTTGCTGTGGGGAGTGCTGGTGATCGCCGGTTTCCTGTTCCTGGGCCCGCGCATCTTCAGGCTGCTGGTGCTGATCAAGGAAGCCTTCATGCTCTCGTTCGCCACCGCCAGCTCCGAGGCCGCCTACCCCAAGATCCTGGACGCGCTGGACCGCTTCGGCGTCAAGCGCAAGATCTCCAGCTTCGTGATGCCCATGGGCTACTCGTTCAACCTCGACGGCTCCATGATGTACTGCACCTTCGCCGTGCTGTTCATCGCCCAGGCCTACGACATCCACCTGTCGCTGGGCACGCAGATCACCATGCTGCTGATCCTGATGCTGACCTCCAAGGGCATGGCCGGCGTGCCGCGCGCCTCGCTGGTGGTGATCGCCGCCACGCTCAACCAGTTCAACATCCCCGAGGCCGGCCTGCTGCTCATCCTGGGCGTGGACACCTTCCTGGACATGGGCCGATCGGCCACCAACGCCGTGGGCAACTCCATCGCCACCGCCGTCGTCGCCAAGTGGGAGGGCGACCTGCTGCCCGAGACCGAAGCCGCCGCCAACGCCGCACGGCTGGATTCGGAGGTCAAGGCCACGCTGGCCCATCCCGCCTCCCCGGCCCATTCCTGACAACCCGCACAAGGAAACGCCATGAAACCCGAACCCAGATCACGGCCCGGGCAGCCATGGGCGCTGCGGGGGCCGGCGCGGGTGGCAGCGGCAGCGGGCGTGGCGGCCCTTGCGCTGCTGGCCGCCACGGCCGGCGCGCAGGAAGCCGACACGCCAGAGCGCACCGCCGCCAGCCGCGCGCCCGCCACGCTCAGCGGCACGCTGGCCAAGGTGCGCGCCAGCGGCTCCATTGCGCTGGGCTACCGCCAGGCCTCGGTGCCGTTTTCCTACCTGAACGCGCGCAACGAGCCCATCGGCTACTCCATCGAGCTGTGCAAGGCGCTGGTGACCAGCATCGAGGATGCGGTCAACAGGAGCCTGGCCATCCGCTGGGTGCCCGTCACGGCCGACAACCGCGTGGACGCGGTGGCCAGCGGCCAGGTGGACCTGGAGTGCGGCTCCACCACCAACAACCTGGAGCGCCAAAAGCGCGTGGCCTTCTCGCCCATCATGTTCGTGGCCGGCACCAAGGTCATGGTCCGGCAGGACACGCAGATCCGCTCCTTGCGCGACCTGGCCAGCAAGAAGGTGGCGGTGACGGCCGGCACCACCAATGAAAAAGCCATGCGCGACCTGGACAGGAAATTTCACCTGGGCATGCAGCTGCAGGTGGTGCCCGACCACTCCCAGGGCTTTGCCCAGGTGGCCGGCGGCCAGTCCGACGCCTTCGCCACCGACGACGTGCTGCTGTACGGCCTGATCGCGGAGAACGCCGGCAAGGCGGAGGGCAACGGCGGCACGGGCGCGAGCCAGGGCGCCAGGCTCCAGGTGGTGGGCGATTACCTCTCCTACGACCCCTACGCCATCATGTTCCGCAAGGACGACCCCCAGCTGGCCCAGGTGGTGAGGAGCAGCTTCCAGGCGCTGGCCGAGGACGGCGAGATCGAGCGCCAGTACAGGCGCTGGTTCCTGCGCCGCCTGCCCTCGGGCACCAGCCTGGACCTGCCAATGAGCGCCCAGTTGCAGACCCTCATCGAGACCATGGCCGCCCAGCCCCGTTGAGGCGGTTGCTGCCTGCACCCATTGCCCGCCGGATGGCGCCTCGCCTGGCCTCGCTCTGCGCACGGCATGCAGCACGCGGGTCGCGCCCACTTTGCAACAGCAAACACAAGGAGACATGAAATGAGTCAGCAACTCGAAGGTGGGCTGAAGCCGCGGCACCTCACCATGCTATCCATTGCGGGGGTGATCGGCGGTGCGCTGTTCGTCGGCTCCGGCAAGGTGATTGCCAGTGCCGGCCCCGCAGCCATCCTGGCGTACATGGGCGGGGGCATCCTGGTGGTGCTGGTCATGCGCATGCTGGGCGAGATGGCCGTGGCGCAGCCTGACAGCGGCTCGTTCTCCACCTACGCAGACCGCGCCATCGGGCGCTGGGCCGGCTTCACGATCGGCTGGCTGTACTGGTGCTTCTGGACACTGCTGATGGGCTGGGAGGCCTATGTGGCCGGGGCCATCCTCAACGCCTGGATGCCGGCCGTTCCCATCTGGGGCTACATGCTGGTGGTGGTCTTCGGCCTGATGGCCGTCAACTTCCTGCCGGTGCACAACTATGGCGAGTTCGAGTTCTGGTTCGCTCTGATCAAGGTCGTGGCCATTGTGCTGTTCATCGCCATCGGAGCGCTGGCCATCGCCAGGCTCTGGCCTGCGGGCGATGTCGCAGGCATGGCGCACCTGACCAGCAAGGGATTCATGCCCAACGGGCCCGGCGCCGTGGTGGTGGCGCTGCTGGGCGCTATGTTCGCCTTCATCGGGGCCGAGATCGTCACCGTGGCGGCGGCCGAATCCCAGGACCCGGGCAAGGAAATCGTGCGGACCACCCGGTCCGTGGTCTGGCGCATTTCGCTGTTCTACGTGGGCTCCATCTTCATCGTGGTCTGCCTGATTCCGTACGACACCCCGGGCCTGATCCTCTCCACCGAAGGCACCTATGCCGTCGCGCTCAAGCACCTGGGCATTCCCTTCGCCGGCCAGATCGTCAACTTCGTGGTGCTGACTTCCGTGTGCAGTTGCTTCAACTCGGCGCTCTACACCTCCAGCCGCATGCTTTTCTCGCTGGCGCGCCGCGGCGACGCCCCCCGAATGTTCACGACCCTGGGCCGCAGCACCAGCGCGCCCTACATGGCCGTCATCGCCTCCAGCGCCCTGGCCCTGCTGACGGTCGCCCTTACCGCCACCGGCCAGATGGACGTGTTCGATGTGCTCATGGCCGCGACCGGCTCCATCGCGCTGCTGGTGTACCTGTGCATCGCCGTGTCGCAGTTGCACATGCGCCGCAAGCTCGAAGCCAGCGGCACGCCCATCCGCCTGAAGATGTGGTGCTTCCCGGCGCTGACCTACGCCACCATCTTCTTCATCGTCGCCTCCATGGTGGTCATGGTGGCCGAGGGCACCTACCGCAAGGAAGTGCTCTACACCAGCGTGCTGGGCGGTGCATTGGTCGCCCTGGGCATGCTGGCGCAAAAGCTCCACTGGGGCCGCCCGAAACCCGGCCGCGTGGAACAGGAGCAGGCCGTTCAGGAAGGCCTGGGTCCGTTGATCGTCAAGTCCGAATAAATGGAGACACAAGCATGAGCACCGATCCATCCGTCCGCATCGAACACGACCTGCTCGGGGACCGCGAGGTTCCCGCCGACGCCTACTACGGCGTGCACACCCTGCGCGCCCGGGAGAACTTCGGCATCACCGGCACGCCCATCTCCATCTACCCCGAACTGATCCGCGCCCTGGCCAGCATCAAGCAGGCGGCGGCCCTGACCAACCATGAGCTGGGCCTGCTGGACCAGCGGCGCTGCGATGCCATCGTGAGCGCCTGCCAGGAGCTGCAGAGCGGGCGGCTGCACGAGCAGTTCGTGGTGGACGTGATCCAGGGCGGTGCAGGCACCTCGACCAACATGAACGCCAACGAGGTCATCGCCAACCGCGCGCTGGAGCTGCTGGGCCACCACAAGGGCGAGTACCGGTACCTGCATCCCAACGAGCAGGTGAACATCGGCCAGAGCACCAACGACGTCTACCCCACCGCGCTCAAGATCGCCACCTGGTTCGGCATCCACGGGCTGATCGACGCCATGGACACGCTGCGCCTGGCCTTCGCGCAAAAGGCCGAGGAGTTCCGGGATGTGCTGAAAATGGGCCGCACCCAGCTGCAGGATGCCGTGCCCATGACGCTGGGCCAGGAATTCAGCACCTATGCCGTGATGATCGAAGAGGACCAGGCGCGGCTGCGCGAGGCCGTGCTGCTGATCTGCGAGATCAACATGGGCGCCACCGCCATAGGCACGGGCATCACCGCCCATCCCGACTACGCGCCCCTGGTGCTCAAGCACCTGCAGGAGATCACCGGCATTGCGCTGCAGACCGCGCCCAACCTGATCGAGGCCACCCAGGACTGCGGCTCTTTCGTCCAACTGTCGGGCGTGCTCAAGCGCGTGGCCGTCAAGCTGTCCAAGACCTGCAACGACCTGCGGCTGCTGTCCAGCGGCCCGCGTGCAGGCCTGGGCGAGATCAACCTGCCGGCCATGCAGGCGGGATCGAGCATCATGCCGGGCAAGGTCAACCCCGTGATCCCCGAGGTGGTGAACCAGATCGCCTTCGAGGTCATAGGCAACGACATCACCGTCAGCTTCGCGGCCGAGGCCGGGCAGCTGCAGCTCAATGCCTTCGAGCCCATCATCGCCCACAGCATCTTCAAAAGCGTGAGCCACCTGCGCAACGGCTGCCTGACGCTGGCCGAGCGCTGCGTGCAGGGCATCACCGCCAACCGCGAACACCTGCGCGCGGCGGTGGAGAACTCCATCGGCATCGTGACCGCGCTCAACCCCTACATCGGCTACGCCAACGCCACTTCCGTGGCCCAGCAAGCCCATGCCAGCGGCGGCAGCGTCTACGACATCGTGCTGGCCCGGGGCCTGCTGAGCAAAACGCAGCTGGACACCATCCTGCGGCCCGAGATCCTCACGCGGCCCTCGGCACTGAAACTCGGATGACCGGTCTGCCCTACCTGCACACCGCAGGAAACCCATGCCGCCTGGCCGCCCACACCACGGCCAGCGATGCGCCCAGCAGCGCCAGCAGCACGGGCGTGAAGGCGCCCACGCCCATGCGCGCCAGCAGCAGGCCGCCCACGATGCCGCCGCCGGCAATCGCCATGTTCCAGGCCGTGACCAGCATGGACTGCGCCACGTCGGCGGCCTCGCCCGCCGTGTGGGCAATGGCGGTCTGCAGCAGCGTGGCGGCACCGCCAAAGGCCAGGCCCCAGACGGCCACCGCCGCATACACCAGGGCCGGCGCATCTGCGGCCACGCCCAGCATCAGCGTGGACAAGGCGAACAGCGCAATGCTGGCCAGCGTGAGCGCACGCAGGTGGCGGTCGATCAGCACGCCGGTGATCCAGATGCCCAGCACGGAGGTGGCGCCGAACACCAGCAGCACCAGGTCCGTGCGCGCGGCCATGCCCGCCACCGCCAGGAAGGGCGCGATGTAGGTGTAGAGAATGTTGTGCGCCAGCACGAAGGCCAGCACCACGAACAGCACGGGGCGCACGCCCGCCAGGGTGAACACGCGCCGCAGCGGCAGGTGGCTGCCTGCCGCTTGCCCCGCAAAGTCGGGCAGGCGGGCGCGCACCCAGACCATGAGCGCCAGCGCCAGCACGCTCATGAGGCCGAAGCACAGCCGCCAGCCCACCCACTGGCCCAGCACGGTGCCGGCCGGCACACCCAGCGACAGCGCCAGCGGCGTGCCCACCATGGCAATGGCGATGGCGCGGCCCTTGAGATGGCCGGGCACCATGCGTGCCGCGTAGCCGGCCAGCAGCGCCCAAAGCAGCCCGGCCGAGACCCCCGCCAGAAAGCGCGCCACCAGGGTCAGCGCAAAGTGCGTGGACAAGGCCGTGACCGTGTTGGCGACGACAAAGCCCGCGATCGCCGCCAGCAGCAGGGGGCGGCGGCGCATGCCCTGCGTGGCGGCCGTCAGCGGTATGGCGGCCACCAGGGAACCTATGGCGTAGAGGGTGACGGTCTGGCCCACCCAGGCCTCGGTCACGGCCAGGCCCTGGGCCATCTGCGGCAGCAGGCCAGCCGGCAGCGCCTCGGTCAATATGGTGATGAAGGCTGCCATGGCCAACGCCAGCAGGGAGGCAACGGGCAGGCGGTCCTGGCGTGTTCCGGTCATTGCGGCTCTCCCGAAGCCCCGTGGACCTCACAAACCCCGTAGACCGCGTCGCGCAAATCGTTGACGAAGCGCCCCGACATGCCCTCGTACAAGGTGTTGGTGAAGGCCACGACACTGAGCTCCTGCGCCCGGTCCACGAACCAGGAATGCCCGTAGGCCCCGCCCCAGCGCCAGGTGCCCACCGACTCCGGCGATGCCGCCTGCGACGCATCGCGCAGCACGGAAAAGCCCAGGCCAAAGCCGAAGCCCGGCGCATTGGGCAGGGCCAGCCCGCCGGTCTGGTCCCGCGCCATCTCGGCGATCAGGGCGTCGGGCAGCAGGGTGTTGCCGCCCTGGCGCAGGGCTTCCAGCAGCCGCAGGAAATCGCCTGCAGTCCCCGCCATGCCGGCGCCGCCGGAGGCAAAGGCCTGCGTGTCAAAGATGCGCGAAGGGCTGAAGGCAATGCCGATGCTCCCCTCGAAGGGCGACACGGTCTCGCCCTCGGCCAGCGGATGGGGCTGCGGCACATCGCTGACATAGGCCGTGGCCACGCGCTGCGCGGCCAGCGCATCGGTGACGGCAAAGCCGGTATCGGTCATGCCCAGCGGCCCGGTCACCAGCTCGCGCACGGCCTGGTCCAGCGGCCTGCCGTGCACCTGTTCAATGAGGGCGCCCAGCACATCGGTGGCCAGCGAGTAGCCCCAGGCCGTGCCCGGCGCGTACAGCAGCGGCACGCCGGCGATGCGCTCCAGGTTCTCTGCCAGGTCGATGGCCTGACGGTCCATGCCGTCCGATACGCCAGCGCGCGCATAGGGGCCTTGTGCATCGGCCTCGAAGAAGCGGTAGCCCAGCCCCGCCGTGTGGCTGAGAAGCTGCCGCACGGTGATGCGGGCGGGCCGGCCATCGGCCAGCCGGGGGCGGAACCGGGGCAGCCAGCGCTCCACCCCCTCGTCCAGCGCCAGCAGTCCCCGCGCCACCAGCACCAGAGCCGCCGCCGAAACAATGGGCTTGCTCGCCGAGGCCAGGCGAAACACCGCATCCACGGCCATGGGCAGCCCGCGCTCGCGGTCGGCCCAGCCCGCGGCCTGGCGGTGGACCAGCGCGCCGCCACGCGCCACCAGCACCACGGCGCCGACCAGGCGCTGCGCCTCAATCGCCTGCCGGACCACGGCCTGGACGCGGTCGGACAGGGGCGAGTTCAACGGGGCTGCAGGCAGCGCAGCGGGCGCCGCAGGTGCTGAAGGCGCTGCAGAAAGGGCAATCGTCATGGGAATTCCCGGGATCAAATGAACAGGGTTCCGACGATAGAAAGCCCGCGATTAAAGAAAAAGTGGGGTAGATTTCCGGTTTGTGCGGAACTGGATGTCCGCAATGAAGGAGCGGTGTTTGGACAGCCTGAACGGTTTCGTGGTGTTCGTGCAGGTCGCCGAGACCCGCAGTTTCGTGGCGGCCGGCCGGCTGCTGGGAGTCTCGGCATCGGCCATCGGCAAGAGCGTGGCGCGGCTGGAGGACCGGCTGGGCGTGCGCCTGTTCCACCGCAGCACGCGCAGCATCACGCTCACGGCCGAGGGCGCGCTGTTCCTGGAGCGCAGCCGGCGCATCCTGGCCGAGATCGAGGCCGCGCAGCTGGAGCTGTCGCAGGCCAGCACCGCGCCGCGCGGCCGGCTGCGGGTCAGCCTGCCCCTGGTCAGTTCGCTGGTGCTGCCGGTGCTGGGCGAGTTCATGCGCGCCTATCCCGAGATCGAACTGGACCTGGACTTCACCGACCAGCTGGTCGATGTGATCGAGGACGGCTTCGACGCCGTGGTGCGCACGGGCGCGCCCGCCGACTCACGCCTGTCCGCGCGCCGGCTGGGCGACTTCGGCTACCTGCTGGTGGCCTCGCCCGGCTACCTGGCGCAGCGCGGCACGCCCCGGGTGCCCGAGGATCTGCTGGAGCACAGCTGCCTGCACTACCGCTACCCCCACAGCGGCAAGCTGGAGCCCTGGGTGCTGCGGCGCGCAGCGGGCGCGCCCGAGCTGCAACTGCCCACCTCCATGATCTGCAACAACATCGAAACCCGGCTGTGCTTTGCACTGCAGGGCCTGGGCATCGCCTACCTGCCGGACTTCTCCATCCGCGAGCCGCTGGCCGACGGCCGGCTGCAACCCGTGCTGGCGGACTGCATGGAGCACACCAATGTCTTCCATGTGCTGTGGCCCGCCAGCAAGCACCCCTCGCCCAAGCTGCGGGCGCTGGTGGACTTCCTGTGCGCGCGGGTGTTTCCGCAGGCGCAACCCGGGCAGGCCCAGGACGCTGCCAGGACCGGCGCGCCCAAGACACCCAAGACACCCCAGACATCCGAGACGCGCAGATAGGCTGCCCGCCGGCTGCTGCCCTGACTTGCTGGCTATCGCGCGGGCCCTTATCTGAGTTAGCATGCTTATAGAGCGACGTATTCACAGAGTCATATCGGTTGCTCTGGCCCACCGGCAGGCAGGACCTGCGTCTCGAGCGCTGTGGCGTGCAGGGGCGCTATATCGGTGGGCCATTGCGGTTGACAGCTGGCGTTGCAGATCTTTTTTCTTGTCTCGCTGCGTTGCATGTCTTCTCGTTCCACCGCTATCCATCGTCCCGCCCTTTCCTCGCGCTCGCACGCAAGAACATCGTTGGCCGTCATTGCAGGCGTCTGCTTGATGGTGCTCGCAGCGGGGCTGTACTGGGCCGCGTTGCTGGCCAGCCACCAGTACATGCAGCGCTACACACGGGATCAGGCATGGCTGCGCGTCTCGCAGATGTCCCAGGCGGTTTCCGCGCAGGCCGGGACCATGCTGTCGGGCCTGAACTATTCCCTGCGGGACCTGGCCCAGGACTACGAGTCGGGTGACTCCGAGGCGTTCGGGCGGGCCGTCGCCAGCGTCCAGGAGGCCTATCCGCCCGGCACCATCGTCCAGGTGGCCGTGGCCGATGCGAACGGCCAGGTGGTGTATTCGAGCCTGGCAGCCTCGGAGCCGCCTGCGCAGGGCGTGTCCATTTTCGACCGCGAACATTTCCAGGCGCATCTGAAGGGCCTGACGCAGGGAACCTTCATTGGCCGTCCGGTGCAGGGACGGGTTTCCGGGCAATGGGGTATCCAGCTGAGCCGCGCCCTGCACCACCGAGGCGCGTTTGCGGGCGTGCTGGTGGTGTCGCTGTCGCCGCAGTACCTGTCGCGGCAGCTGCAGGCCATCTTCGACAGCCCGCGCGACGTGATCTTGCTGCTGCGCGAGGACGGCACCTATCTTGCACGCTCGCAGAACCAGGATCGGGTACTCGGGCGCCAGCTGCCCGCGAAGCGGGTGGCGCTGTTTGCCCCCGACGTCACGCATGGCACCTACGAGGCGCTGGCGAGCACCGACGGCATACAGCGCATGTATGCCTGGAGCCGCGTGAGCGGCTTTCCGATCCTGGTGAGCACGGGGCTGGACCACGAGGCCGTGTTCGGCCCGCTCAACGAGACCATACGGCAGAGCCTGTGGCGCAACGGCATAGGCACGCTGCTGATTTTTCTGGGCGGGATGCTGACGGCCTGGCTGGCGTTCCAGCGCTGGCGGGAGGAAGACCAGCGGGTCCAGTCCGAAGAGCGCTTTCATCTCCTGTCCGAGGAAGTCCCGGGCGGCCTGTTCCAGTACAGCTGGGACCCTGCCGGTCACTACGCTCTGTCGTTTGCCAACCCCGGCTTTTATGCAATGCACTGCATCGATGCGGATACGGCAGGCACTGCCTTGCAGGACCTGGCACAGCGGGTTCATCCGGAAGATATCTCCGCGCTCCGGCAGTCCATCGACGAAGCGATGCGCAGCCAGGGGGACTGGGCCTGCAAGTACCGCGTGCAGTCCGCCGATGGCTCCGTGCGCTGGCTGCAGGGCCATGCACGCCCGCAACGCACCGAAGACGCAACCGTGCTCTGGCATGGCTACATCCTCGATGTCACCCAGGACGAAAGCCTGCGCAAGGCGCTTCACGAGAGCGAGGAGCGTCTGCGGCTGACCATCGGCGCCGTGCGTGACGGACTTTGGCAGTGGGACCGCGAACAGGACCAGGTGCTGTGGGATGCCCGCTGCTACCAGATGCTGGGCATGCCGGATCAGGCACTCGGTTCGTTCACCGTGGCCGGCTTCATGCATCTGCTGCACCCACTGGACCAGCCTCGCGTCCAGGAACGGCTCAGGCGCCACCTCGAACACGGCGACCCATTCCGTGTCGAGATGCGCATAAGGCAGGCCGATGGCTCCTGGCGATGGATCGAATCGCGCGGGGAAGTCACCCTGCGCGATGCCGACAACAAGGCACTGCGCATGCTGGGAATGCACACCGATATCCAGGAACGGGTGGAGCAGACCCACATGGTGGGCGCCCTGCTGGAGCGCGGAAGCGCCCTGGTGCTTGTCGCCAGCCATCGCCGCAGCATCGTCTACGCCAATGCCCAGGCAGCCGAGTGCTTTGGCCTTGCGGCGGGCGCACTGGAGCCGCAGTGCTCATTCCAGCAACTGCATCCGTCCAGCGACAGCTTCCGCAGCTTCGCATCGCTGTACGAGCGCCTGAGCCTGAAGGGCACGGTGCGTACCGAGTGGGCATTGAAGGTCAAGGGCGGACACATGCGCTGGTTCGACATGCAGGGCGCACTGCTGGACCCCGAAGATCCCCAGGGCAACGTAATCTGGACACTGTTCGACGTAGATGCCCGCCATCAGGCAGAGAGCGCCTTGCACGAGGTACAGCAGCGGCTGGAGGCCATCATCGAGAAATTTCCGGCGGGCATCCTGGTGACCGACGATGCGGGGCAGTGCATCAGGGCAAGCAACGCAATGCTGGTGGACCTGTTCGAGCTGCCGCTGTCCGCCGCGGACCTTGTGGGGAAAAGCCTGCAGACATTGCTGTCCTATTTGCCCCCGGCCATGGCAAGTGCCTTGCAGCCTGCACCGCAACCGGGAGCAGGCGCCCTGTCGCAACGAACGATCTTTGCCTTGTCCAACGGCCGCCATATAGAAACGGAGCTGCTGCCGCTTCGCAGGCAGGAGCGGCTGCTTGGCTACTGCTGGGTATTCCACGACGTGACGGACTACAAGAGGCGCGAAACGCAGCTTGAAGCCCTGGCATTGACCGATGCGCTCACGGGTGCCAGCAACCGGCGGGCCTTCATCACGCGCATGGAGTCGGAGCTGGAGCACCTGCGCCTGGGACTGAGCCATTCGTCGGCACTGATCATGCTGGATATCGACCATTTCAAGCGCGTCAACGATAGCTTCGGCCATGGCGTGGGCGACGAGGTGCTCAGGCATCTGGTGATCGCGGTGTCCAAGGAGCTGCGCCAGGGCGACATGCTGGGCCGCCTGGGCGGCGAGGAATTCGCCGTCTTGCTGACGGACGTGGACGCCCCCACCGCACTGCGGCGCGCGGAGAACCTGCGTGAGGCCGTGGCGGCGCTGGCCGTGTCCGTACAGGGCCAGGACAGCCCGATCCGCTTCACCGTGAGCCTGGGCGTATGCCTCATGGACGAGGGCGAGGCATCGGTCGAGCGCTGCCTGGAGCGGGCCGACGCCGCCATGTACTTCTCCAAGCGCAATGGCCGCAATCGCACCACGTGCTGGACGCCCGATACCCCCGTGATTTCGGACGCCAAGTGAGCGCCATGCCAGTGCCGCAACACGCCCGTGCGCCCGGGCAAGGCGATGTGTCAGCTACCCGGCCGCCTCACTCATCGCCGGGCACTCCGTAGCTGGGCGCGGCCGTGGGATCGATGGCGCGCGTCTGGTAGTCCTGCATCTGCGGCGCGTAGGCGGCCCAGAGGCTTTGCAGCGCGCCGATGGGATCGTGCTCAGACCAGTCCACGCGCAGGTCCGCCATGGGCCAGCTGTGCTCGCCCGCCACCTTGAGCGCGGCCGAATGCACGGGCCCGGCCTCGCCGCCCGCGGCCATGGCGGCCTGCATGGCGGCCAGCAGGCGCTCGGCCAGCGGCAGGTCGGCGCTGCGCTCGAAGGCCGGCACCATGGCCTCGATGGTGCGTTCGCTGGCCAGCAGGTTGCCGGCCGCCACGCACTGCCGCCCCACGGCGCTGGTGAAGATGCCCAGGGCCTGGCTGCCGCTGAAGACGCCGGTGCGGCCCTGCGCGTCCACCACGGTGACCTGGCGGTACTGGGGCCAGCTGCCGCCGTCCAGCGCTTGGCGCAGCGCGGCCTGGGGGTCGGCGCCCTGCTCCAGCAGGTCCAGCACGCGCGGGCCCAGTGCGGGCAGCGTGATGTTCTGCGTGGACACCACGCCCACGCCCGCGCGCACCCAGGGGCAGCGCGCGCCCACCGCAATGCTGGACGAGCTGATGGCCACGCCCAGCTGCCCGGTGCGCTCGCAGCGCCCCACAATCGAAAAAGTCATGGTTTCTGCCTCCTGCCTATGCGGCTGTACCAGGTGATTGCTGTGGTCTACGTTCAGGCGCTGGCCGGCGGCTGCCAGTCATCGGGGATGACCGCGATCACGTCAATCTCCATCAGCCACTGCGGCTGCCCCAGGGCCGAGATGCACAGCCCCGTGGAGATGGGAAACACGCCCTTGAGCCACTTGCCCACTTCCTGGTAGACGGGCTCGCGGTATCGCGGGTCGATGATGTAGGTGGTGGTCTTGACGATGTGCGACAGGTCGCTGCCCGCTTCCTCCAGCAGCTGCTTGACGTTCTTCATCGCCTGCTCGGCCTGCTTTTGCGGATCGCCCAGGCCGACCAGATTGCCCTCGAAATCGGTGCCGATCTGGCCGCGCACATAGACGGTGTTGCCGGCGCGCACGGCCTGGCACAGGTCGTTGTCCAGCGACTGGTTGGGATAGGTGTCCTTGGTGTTGAACATGCGGATGCGGGTATGGGTGGGCATGGTCTGGCTCCTGCAGGGGGTGGATGGGAAGGTGTCTCAGAGCGCGCTACCTGCTACCTGCTGCGGGCAGCGGCGTCGTAGTCGCTGTAGCGGCGCTGCTTGGCGATGTGGTCGGCCACGAACTTGGCGTCATGCCACACGCCCCAGATGAAGGACGAGCCACGGCGCGACAGCCAGGGCAGGCCCAGGAAGTAGATGCCCGGCTCATGGCCCACGCCGCGGTGGTGGCGCGGCTTGCCGCCGGGCTCGAAGCTGTCCACCTGCAGCCAGCTGAAGTCCACCCTGTAGCCCGTGGCCCAGATGATGGAGGTGATGCCTGCGGCAGCCAGGTCGAGTTCGCGCAGCGGATGGGTCACGCACTCCGGATCGAGCAGGCGCCTGCGCGCCTCGGGCTCCTCGGGCAGGTCCAGGCCGTTGCGGCGGATGTAGTCGTCGGCCGCATCGAGCATGGCCAGGTAGTTGGCGTCGCCGTTGGCGATGTTCTCGGCCAGGTCGTCCCTGAAGCGCACCCGGCCATCGGCGAAGGACTCGGTCAGCCCCACCAGGGTGATGCCCTGGTGGCCCAGCGCGCGAAAGTCCACGGTGTGGCCGCCGCGCGCGCCGCTGACGGCAATGGTCACATGCTCGCGGCCGGGCTTGGCAATGGCCGCATCCCATTCGCCCAGCACGCCCAGCCACCAGCAGAAATCACGGCCGCGATAGGCGCGCGGCGGCCGGTCATGGGCGCCCACCGACAGGAACACCTTGCGGCCCGCGCGCTGCAGTTCATCGGCGATCTGAACGCCCGAGGAGCCTGCGCCCACCACCAGCACGGCGCCTTCGGGCAACTGCGCGGGGCGGTGGTAGTGCGCGGAATGGATCTGCAGCAGGCTGCCATCGGCGGGCGCAGCGGGCGCAGCCGGCGCTATCGGCGGGATCACCGGCACCTGGAACGGCCCCGTGGCCGCGATCACGTTGCGGGCCTCGATCACGCCCTCGGACGTTTCCACCGTGAAGCCCGGCCGGCCCTGGTTGCGCGTGACCCGCCTGACCTCCACGCCGGTGCGCACAGGCGCCTTGATCTGGCGGACATAGTCCTCGAAGTAGTCGGCCACCTCGTCCTTGCCGGGAAAGCCGTCGCGGTCGCCCTTGAACTCCAGGCCTGGAAAGCGGTCATGCCAGGCCGGCCCGTTGGCCACCAGCGAGTCCCAGCGCCCCGTGCGCCAGGCCTGGGCGACGCGCTGGCGCTCCAGCACCAGGTGCTCTACGCCAAGCTGGCTCAGGTGTTCGCTGGCCGCAATGCCGGCCTGCCCGGCACCGACCACGAGCGTGTTGATGGTTTGGATGTCAGCTGTCATGGTGTGGGTCTCTCAGGAAAAAAAGGCGCAGGCCGTCCCGCATCGGCGCGGTGCCGATTGCCTTGGTGTGGTCCGCAACAAAAAAGGGAAGGAGGTGAAGGCCGCCCGTGCGGCGCTACAGGTACAGGTGCTTCACCACGTCGTTGGCCAGCAGTTCGCTGGCCGTGCCCGAGGCCACCAGCTGGCCCTTGAGCAGCAGATAGCCGGTGTGGGCGATGGACAGCGCCGCCTCGGCGTTCTGCTCGATGAGCAGCACGGTAATGCCTTGGCTGTGGATGCGCTGCACTGTCTCGAAGTACTCCTCGATGAGCTTGGGCGATAGCCCCAGCGTGGGCTCGTCCATCACCACCAGGCGCGGCTCGCCCATGAGCACGCGGCCCAGCGCCACCATGGCCTGCTCGCCGCCGGACAGGGTTCCGGCCGCCTGCGACAGGCGCTCGCCCACCCGGGGGAACAGGGCCACCACGCGCTCCAGCGCCTGGGCAAAGCCCTGCTGCGGGCGCAGCGCGTCGTGGCCGATCTTCAGGTTCTCCTGCACGGTCAGCTCGGCAAACAGGCGCCGGCCTTCGGGCACGAAGCCCACGCCCAGCCCGGCCAGGTCCTCGGTGCGCATGCGCGCCAGCGGCTGGCCCATGACGCGGATGGCGCCGTGGTGCACGGGCAGCAGGCCCGCAATCGCCTTGAAGGTGGTGGTCTTGCCCGCGCCATTGGGGCCCAGCAGGCAGACGATGCTGTGCTCGGGCACCTGCAGCGAGACCTGGTTGAGCATGTTCACCACGCCATAGCGCGTGCTGATGGAGTCCAGTTCAAGCATGGCTGGCCTTTCTGCCCAGATAGGCTTCCTGCACGCGCGGCAGCCGGCGCACCGCCTCGAAGCTGTCGTCGCCGATCTTGCGTCCGTAGTCCAGCACCATCACGCGATGCGGCAAGGTGGCGATGAGCCGCATGTCATGCTCGATGATGATGAAGCCCAGCGCCGGATTGCCTTCGCGCAGGCGCTGGATGTCGGCGATCAGCGCATCGGTGTCGCGGTCGTCCATGCCGCTGGAGGGCTCGTCCAGCAGCACGATGCGGGGCTCGGCGGCCAGGGCGCGCGCGATCTCCAGGCGGCGGCGGTCGGCCTGCGGCAGGCTGCTGGCCAGCACGTTGCGGCGCTGGTGCAGGTCGCTGGACACGCTTTGCAGCAGCGCGCAGGCGCGCTCGGCGCAGCGCTTCATCTCGGCGCGCGAGACAGCCGGGCGCAGCAGCGCGGTGAGCACGCCGCAGCGGGTGCGCGCGTGCATGCCGATGATCACGTTGTCCAGCACGCTCAGCGAGCCGAACAGCCGGCTGGTCTGGAAGGTGCGCGCAATGCCGGCGCCCGCGATGTCGTGCGCGGCCATGCCCTTGAGCGAGCGGCCTTGCAGCAGCACCTCGCCCTCGGTGGGCTGGTAGATGCCGGTCAGCAGGTTCAGCAACGTGGACTTGCCCGCGCCGTTGGGCCCGATGATGCCCAGCACCTCGCCCGCCGCCAGGTGGATGTCCACGTCCTGCACCGCCGTCAGGCCGCCGAAGCGCATGGTCAGGCCACGCCCCTCCAAAACCCGCGGGCCTGCGGGCGCGGCATGGTGGGTGGGATGGGAATCAATGCTCATGGTTGCGCACCCGTTGGGGGAAGATGCCGCGCGGGCGGATGATGAGGAAGGCGATCACCACCAGGCCGTAGAACAGGATGCGGTAGTCGGAAAACGCCCGCAGCTTCTCCGGCAGCATGGTCAGCAGGAAGGCGCCGACGATCACGCCCAGCGTGTTGTCCATGCCGCCGGCGATCACCAGCGTCATGATGGTCACCGACACCAGGAAGGTGAAGTTGTCCGGCGAGATGAAGCTCACATAGAACGCATACACCGTGCCCGCGAAGCCCGCCAGGAAGGCGTCCACCGCAAAGGCCTTGACCTTGAACCAGGTGACGTTGATGCCGCAGGCACGTGCGGCGATCTCGTCGTCGCGCAGGGCATTCCAGGCCAGTCCCACGCGCGAGCTGTGCAGGCGCTGCGCCGAGACGATGGCCAGCCCCAGCAGGGCGACGGCCACGTAGTAGAAGTTGGCCTGGCCCGGCAGGCTGTGGCCCCACAGCGTGATGGGGTCGTTGAACGAATGGCCGAACAATGTGGGCGAAGGAATGCCCACCAGGCCGTTGGCGCCGCCCGTCCACTCCAGGTTCATCAGCAGCTGGTGCACGACGATGCCGAAGGCGATCGTCACCAGCGCCTGGTAGCTGTCGCGGGTGCGCATGGACGGCAGGCCCAGCAAAAAACCGAAGACCGTGGCCACGGCGGCGGCCACCAGCAGGCAGATCCAGAAGCTCACGCCGAAGTGGATGGCCAGCAGGGCCGATGCATAGGCGCCGATGCCGTAGGACGCGCCGGTGGCGAAGTTCGGTATGTTGGCGCTGCCCAGCTGGAAGTTCAGCGCCAGCGCCAGCACCGCGTACAGGCAGGCGATGATCATCAGGTGCATGGCGTAGCTGTCACCGCCCAGCACCCACGGAAACACCAGGGCCAGCACCACGCCCGTGCCCACGGCCAGCGGCCTGCACTGGCCGAAGGCGGCCACGATGCGGTCCTCCACCACCGGGCGTTTCTGCACCGCGACCAGGGCCACGGCAAAGCAGGCCAGCAGCGCCAGCACCGTGATCCAGCTTTCGGCCAGCAGGAACTGGCGCAGCAGCACGGCGCCCGCCAGGGCCACGCCCAGCACGATGGCGGCAGAGCCCGCACTCCGTGGCGCCGCCCGCGGCGGCGCCTGTATCGTCGTTGTCTGCATCACACCTTCTCCATTTTCTGAACGCCGAACAGGCCGGCGGGGCGAAAGATCAGCACCAGGATCACCAGGGCGAACACGAACACCAGCCGGTACGAGGTGCCGTTGGGCACATAGCCCTGCACGATGGTCTCGATGGCCGCAATCAGCAGGCTGCCGACAATGGCGCCTCCCAGCCGGCCCAGGCCGCCGACCACTGCGGCGGAAAAGCCGATCAGCCCCGCCTGCACGCCGAAGTCAAAGCGCACCACGCCCGCATAGCTGGCCAGGAAAATGCCGCCCACCGCGCCGGTGGCCGAGGCAATGAAGAAGGTGTTGCGAAACACCGGCCCCGGCGCAATGGAGAACAGCCGCGCGGTTTCGCGGTCCTGCGACACGGCGCGTATGCGCATGCCCATGGGCGTGTGGTGCAGCACGTACAGCAGCACGCCCACCAGCGCCACCGCCACCAGCACCGAGACCACGCTGATCAGGGGCAGCGGCCCGAACGGGGTGGGAACGGCCCCCTGCGCAATCGCCGGGAACGCGTGCGGATTGCTGCCCTGGGGGTACAGGTGGCGGATCAGCTCGCGGATCACGATGCCCAGAGCCACCGTGGCCACCAGCGGCATCATGGCCGGCGCATTGCGAAAGCGGCTGATCACCAGCCGGTCCAGGGCAACGCCCAGCCCTCCCACCGCCGCAATGGCCACCAGGCAGGCCAGACCCAGCACCAGCCAGGGGGCCGAGCCGCCCAGCGCGGCAGCCAGGGCCTGCACGGCCGCCAGGGCGATGAAGGGGGCGACCATGGCCACGTCGCCATGGGAAAAGTGAATCACCTGCAGCACGCCAAACAACAGGCTGAAACCCAGGGCAAGCAGGCTGTAGATGCAGCCCAGGGTCAGCCAGTTGATGAGTTGCTGGAACAGCGCGTCATGCATCGATAGGGTTCCTCTTGTGTCGGGTTCGGCCGGTTTGGCGGGGCTTCGCTTGTCTCCATGTCACGCAGCCATTGAAGCAAGAAACCGCGCAAAACCTGCGTCGCTTTTGCCGAGGCGCTGCTTCGGAAAACGCGATCCAGTCCCGGGCAGGTGCGGCGATACATTGATCCGGCGGCGTTGCCAGACAGCGCCGGCCAGCCCGCCATGCACCGTGGCGCCCCGCCGCCCGGCCCCCACGGCCTCCCCGGGCCGCCATGGCTGCCCCTCGTCTTCACCTGAACAGGACCGACCGACCATGCAAGCCCCTACGACATCCACCGCCCTCCTGCCATCGCGCCGGCGCCTTGCCGCATCCGCCCTGGCGCTGGCCGCCGCCACGCTGGCCTGCGGCGCGGCCTGGTCCCAGTCCACCGTGAAGCTGGGCTTCATCGGCCCCGTCAGCGGCGGCAACGCACAGCAGGGCCTGGGGGCGAAGAACGGCTTCCTGCTGGCCATCGACCAGTGGAATGCCACGGCCGGCGTGCCGTTCAAGGTGGAGGGCGTGGTGCTGGACGATGCCTCCGACCCGCAGACCGGCGTGTCCGCCGCGCTCAAGCTGGTCAACGACCGCGACGTGGTGGGCGCCATAGGCCACTGGAACAGCCCCGTGGCCCTGGCCACGCTGCCGGTGTTCAACCGCGTGCAGATGCCCTTCATCGTCTGGGGCGCCATCGGCCCCAAGATCACCGACCAGAACTTCGCCAACACCACGCGCGTGACGCCCACCCTGGTCAACGAGAACAAGCCCCTGGCCGCCTGGGCCGCCACGGGCCTGGGCGCAAGAAAGATCGCCATCATTGCCGACACCAGCGACTACGGGCGCGCCAACCTGGCCTCGTTCGGCAGCTTCTACAAGGCAGAAAAAGGCAGCGTGGTGGCCGAGGAAAGCTACCCCGTGGGCACCACGGATTTCCGCTCCATCCTCACCAAGATCAAGAGCCTGAACCCCGACGCGGTCTACTTCGGCGGCGTGATCACCGAGGCCGGCATCGTGCGCAAGCAGATGGCCGAGCTGGGCATGAAGCAGCCCATGCTGGGCATCAGCGGCATCTTCGATCCGCAGCTCATCCAGATCGCCGGCCCGGCCGCGGACGGCACCATCGTCGGCACGCCCAAATCGCAGACCAACCCCCGGCTGGACGCCATGAGCCGCGCCTATGCCGCCAAGGGCTATGCCGACTCCGAGAGCCCGTACACCAAGTACGCCTACGACGCCACCGGCATCCTCCTGCAATCGCTCAAGACGGCAGGCACCAAGGACCGGCAGGCCGTGGCCAAGGCCATCCGCGCCATACGCTACGACGGCGTGACCGGTACCGTGACCTTTGATGCCAACGGCCAGACGCAGGTGCCCGTGGAGCTGCAGCTGCACGAGGTCAAAGACGGCAAGTGGGCCAGCCGCTGATGATCAGGACAGGCAGCCAGTACCGCGACTCCATCCGCGATGGCCGGCGGGTCTGGATGAACGGCGAGCGCGTCAACGATGTGACCACCCACCCCATGTTCAAGCCGCTGGTGGACATCCGCGCACGCATCTACGACCTGCAGCACGAGGCCGCGCTGCGCGACGCGCTCACCTACGACGAAGGCGACGGCGAGCGCCACCCCATCGCCCACAAGCTGCCGCTGACGCGCCAGGACTGGTGGGACAAGCGCCGCGCCACCGACCTGCTGCTGGAGGACATGGGCGGCGTGGTCATGCGCGTGGGCGACGAGAGCGTGGGCGAGATGTGGTCGCTGTTCGATGGCCAGGACGTGCTCAACGAGCTGGACCCGCGCTTTTGCGCCAACATCCGCACCCACATCCGCCGCGTGGTGCGTGGCGACCTGTTCCACGTATCGGCCAACACCGACCCCAAGGGCGACCGCTCGCGCCTGCCGCAGGACCAGGACCCCGACGTGCTGCTGCACGTGGTCAAGGAGACCGATGCAGGCGTCATCGTGCGCGGCGCCAAGTACGAGACCGCCGCCGCCTATGCCAACCAGGCCTTCACCAAGCCGGGGCTGGCGCACTGGGGCGACGCGGCGCAGTCCGAATACGCCATAGGCTTCATCTGCGACCTGGGCGCGCCCGGCCTGCGCTTCATCTGCCGCCCGGGTCTTGCCGCCCGCGCATCGGCCCAGGACCATCCGTTGAGCCATCGCTTCGACGAAGTGGATGCCATCGTGGTCTTCGACGACGTGCTGGTTCCCTGGGAGAACGTGCTGTTCTACCGCCACACCCGGGCCGCCCATTTCCTGCGCGAGACACTGCACCGCTACTCGGCCTTCACCTTCCTGCAGCGCAGCCTGAAGCTGGCCGACATGCTGATAGGCACGGCCCTGCACAACGCGCGCCAGACCGGCGTGGAGAAGCTGCAGGCTGTGCAGGACAGGCTGGCCGGCCTGGCCTGCTACCGCGAAGGCATCAACGCCCACCTCACGGCCGCCATCGCGCTGGCCGAGCGCAGCCCGGCCGGCCTGATGATGCCCAACCAGTCGCTGCTGTTCACAGGAAGGTCGCTGGCCACCAGCCAGCTGCACCACATGATGAACACCGTGCGCGAGCTGTGCGGCGGCCAGGTCTGCCTGACGCCGGACCACGCCAGCTTCGAGAACGAGGAAACCGGCCCCTGGCTGCGCAAGTTCTACACCCTCGGCCCGCAATGGCAGGCCGACGACCGCCGCAAGCTGCTGGCCTATGCGCGCGACCTGCTCGACTCGGACCACGCCGGCCACCGGCTCAGCTTCCAGCTGTTTGCGCAATGCCCGCCCTACGCCCAGACGGCGGCCGTGTACCGGCACTTCAACTGGGATGCGCCGCTGGACTTCGTCGGCAAGTCCGCCGGCCTGAAGGACCGCGTGAAGGCCACGCAGGCGCCGGCCCAGGGCGACGGTGCGGTGGCGCAATGGTTTCGCAATCACAACGCCAGCGACTGAAGGCTGCCGGGGCCCGACCGCCGCACAATGCAGGCGCCTTGCGGGAAGGGCCTATTGCAGCGCGGTCCGCCGCTTGGTCAACTACGCGGCAGGTCACCCTGGCCGCCCTCCCCCTCTCCACCTCTTGCACACCGTGCTGACACGACTGACCTTCAGACAATTGGAATACTGCGTGGCAGCGGGCGAGTTCGGCAGCATTGCCGAGGCCGCCAACCGCATCCACGTCTCGCCCTCGTCCATCTCATCGGCCATCACCCAGGTGGAGGCGGAGCTGCAGGTGCCGCTGTTCGTGCGCCACCATGCGCAAGGCCTGTCCGTCACGCCCGCAGGCGCCGAAGTCCTGCGGGAAATCCGCGGCCTGCTCGACCAGGCCATGGCCTTGTACGACGTGGCCAGCAGCGCGCAAAGCCAGGTGCGCGGCCCCGTGCGCGTGGGCTGCTTCACCACGCTGGCGGCCATGGTCGCCCCCGAGCTGTGCCAGGGATTCGCGCGCGCCCACCCCAAGGCCACGGTCACCCAGATCGAGGACCACCAGGAAGGCCTGATCCACAAGCTGCGCACCGCGCAGATCGATGTCGCCATCACCTACGACCTGCTGGTGGCCGAATCGGACATCTGCTTCGAGCCCCTGGCCCAGCTGCCGCCCATGGTCATCGTCAGCGAACTCAATCCGCTGGCCAACCACCGCTCCACCACGCTGGAGGCGCTGGCCCAGCTGCCCATGGTCCTGCTGGACCTGCCCCTGAGCCGTGAATACTTCATGTCGCTGTTCCGCGAAGCCGGCGTCTCGCCCCTGATCGCGGCCCGCAGCGCCAGCCCCGACGTGGTGCGCTCCCTGGTCGCCAACGACGTGGGCTACTCCCTGGTCAACGTGCGCCCGCGCAACTCCCACGCGCTGGACGGCAAGAAGATCGTCAACCTGCACCTGAACGGCAACCACCGCCCCATGAAACTGGGCCTGGCCTGGGCCCGCGAACAAAAGCCACGCCACGTGGTGGAAGCCTTCATGCACCGCTGCCGCAGCTTCATCTCCAATGAATACATTCCGGGGATGACGGCGCCTGGGCGCGGGGAGGCGAACTGAGCGGCGCGCAGACCGAATCAGGGAGCCTGTCAGGCCGTGCTCTTGCGCACCTCGTAATGCAGCACCGCCATGCCCTCGCCAATCTGCCGAACCGACAGCAGGCGCAGCACCGGATGCAGCACCCGGCGCGGAAACAGCGGCTTGCCGCGGCCCAGCGTGGCCGAGCCCACGCTCAGGATCATCTCGTCCAGAAGGTCCGCGTCATAAAACTGGCCTGCCAAGTCTCCGCCCCCCATGATCCAGAGATTTCGCCCACCGGCCGCCGCCTGCATCTGCGCATGCACGGCACGCACATCACCGCTGACAAACCGGATATCGGCACCCGGGATACCAGGCAGCGTGCGGCTGGAAAACACCCAGGCGGGCTGCGTATAGGGCCACGCCGCCCCGGTCTCCTGCGCCACCGTTTCCGCGTGGCGCAGCATCCATTCGTAGGTGGCGGAACCCATGGCCAGCGCGCCCACGCCGGCAATGAACTCCGGGTAGCCCGTGGCCTGCATGTCGCCCAACGGGAACAGCCAGTCCAGGGAATCGTCCTCGGTGGCCAGGAATCCGTCGAGTGAGGTGGCGGCGAAGTATTGGGTCTTCATGGGGGAGATGGTAGCCAGGCAGGCAGGCAGGGCAAGGCCATCCGCCCGGGGGTTGTGCGGGCCGCGCCTGGACCTCATCGTCAAATTTCTTTTGAAGCCGCCTTCAGTCTTGCGGGTCTTTTTCAATTGAAACACCCAGGTCAACATCGCTCCATGCCCAGACGACTTGCGAACCGGGTTTCCGCCACTGCCCCAACACCTCTACAGCTCCGCCAAGAAACCGCATGACCACCGCCTCCACGCCCCTGTTTCGCCCCCTGCAGCTCGGCCCGCTCAGCCTGCCCAACCGCATGGTGATGGCCCCCATGACGCGCAGCCGCACCAGCCAGCCAGGCGACGTGCCCAATGCATTGATGGCCACCTACTACGCACAACGCGCCAGCGCCGGCCTGATCGTCTCGGAAGCCACCCAGATCTCCCGCCAGGGCCAAGGCTACAGCTTCACGCCCGGCATCTATTCAGAGGCGCAGGTGGACGGTTGGCGCCGCGTCACGGACGCGGTGCACGCCGCCGGCGGGCGCATGGTGCTGCAGCTGTGGCACGTTGGCCGCATGTCGCATGCCAGCTTTCACGCCGATGGCCTGCCGGTCGCGCCTTCGGCGCTGTCGCCCGAAGCCCAGGTCTGGGTGGTCGGCGACGACGGTGTCGGCCGCATGGTCGACTGCCCCGTACCGCGCGCACTGAGCGCACAGGACATCCAGGACGTGATCGGTGACTTCCGCAGGGGCGCGGCCAATGCGATGCGTGCCGGTTTCGATGGCGTGGAAATCCACGGCGGCAACGGCTACCTGATCGATCAGTTCCTGCGCACCACCTCCAACCACCGCACCGACGCCTACGGCGGCGGCATCGCCCAGCGCACGCGCTTCGCCGAAGAGGTCACGGCCGCCGTGGCGGGCGAGGTCGGGGCCGAGCGCACCGGCATCCGCCTGGCGCCCTTCATCACGCAGCGCAACATGAACTGCCCGCAGATCATTGAGACCATCCTGCATCTGGCCAGCAGGCTCGACGAGATCGGCCTGGCCTACATCCACCTGTCCGAAGCCGATTGGGACGATGCGCCCGAGATTCCGCAGGACTTCCGCCACGCGCTGCGCCGCGCCTACCAGGGCAAGGTGATCGTTGCGGGCAAGTACGACGCGGAGCGCGCCCAAGCCATCCTGCACGAGGGCCTGGCAGACCTCGTCGCCTTCGGCCGCCCCTTCATTGCCAACCCGGACCTGCCGGCGCGCTACGCCGCCCAGGCGCCGCTGGCCGCATTCGATCCGAAGGCCCTGTTTGGCGGCGACGAGCGCGGCTACTCGGACTACGCAGCCCTCGCCACTGCCTGAAGCCCTCCTTGCTCGCCCTCCTTGCTCTCCCTCCTTGCTCTCCCCTCTTCCTCAACCTTTGAAAGCACGACCATGAAAGCCGTTGGATACCAGAAACCCCAGGCCATCAGCCAACCCGAATCGCTGATCGACATCACCCTGCCCGATCCCGTGGCCACCGGCCGCGACCTGCTGGTCGAAGTCAGGGCCGTGTCCGTCAATCCGGTGGACACCAAGGTGCGCGCCAGCGGCGCGCCCGCCGAGGGGCAAACGCACAAGGTGCTGGGCTGGGATGCCAGCGGCATCGTCAAGGCCGTGGGCCCCGAAGTCACGCTGTTCAAGCCGGGCGACCGCGTCTGGTACGCCGGCTCCATTGCGCGCCCTGGCACGAACAGCGAACTGCACCTGGTGGACGAGCGCATCGTGGGCCACGCGCCCAAGTCGCTGGACTTTGCACAGGCTGCGGCCCTGCCCCTGACCGCCATCACCGCGTGGGAGATGCTGTTCGACCGCCTGGGCATCGCGCCGGGCAAGCACCCTAGCCACAAGACGCTGCTCATCATCGGCGCCTCCGGCGGTGTGGGCTCCATCCTCACGCAGCTGGCCACGCGGCTGACCAGCCTTACCGTCATCGGCACCGCATCGCGGCCCGAGACGCAGGCCTGGGTCAAGGAGCTCGGCGCCCACCACGTGATCGATCACAGCCAGCCGATTGCCGACGAACTCAAGCGCATCGGCTTTCCCACGGTGGACCACATCGTGAGCCTCACGCAGACCGACCTGCACTTCGCACAGATCGTCGAGGCGATCGCGCCCCAGGGAAAATTCGGCCTGATCGACGATCCCGCGTCGCTGGACATCACCAAGCTCAAGCGCAAGTCGGTGTCGGTGCACTGGGAATTGATGTTCACCCGCGCCCTGTTCGGCACCGACGACATGATCGGCCAGCACCGCCTGCTCAACGAGGTTGCCGCACTGGTCGATGCCGGCCTGATCCGCACCACGCTGGCCGAGCGCTTCGGCAGCATCAACGCAGACAACCTCAAGCGCGCCCATGCCCTGATCGAGTCGGGCAAGGCGCGCGGCAAGGTGGTGCTGGAGAACTGGGGCTGAGCCATGAAGACAGAGACCATTTTCAACCTGGCCATCCTTGAAGCGAAGGCCGGCCAGCACGACCAGCTGCGCGACGCCCTGCGCGCGCTGGTGCCATTCACCCGGCAAGAGGCCGGATGCCTGGACTACACGCTGTTCGAGCTGGCGGACAAACCCGGCACCTTCTACATGCGGGAGTCATTCAGGGACCAGGCAGCGCTGGATGCGCACTTCCGCATGCCGTACTTCAAGGCGTTCGAGAAACGCTTCGACGAACTGCTGGCAAGCCCCCTGCAGCTGGTGGGCCTGAAGGAAGTGCCCTGACGGGCGGTACGGATCCGGGCGGCACGGATCCGGCCGACGACTAGCGCGCGGCTGCAGAGCGCCGCCCCCACGCTGGCGGCAGCGTGGGGGTTGCCGCCGACAGCTCGTCCCATACGTACTGGGCGGCAAAGCCGTGGTGACGGCTGCGTGAGCGCACCAGGCAGGCTTGCCGGCCCAGATTTCTTTCGGCCAAGGGGACTGCGTCCTGCACGTCCAGGCTCATTGCCGCAGCACCGTTGAGCAGCGCAACCATGCCGTTTTCACGGGCGGCATGCACCAGGTCCTCCAGCGTATCGGACTCCAGATGCACGCCCGGCTTCAGCCCCTGCGCCGCAAAGGCGTTGTCGAGCTGGCGCCGCATTGCGTATTCGCTTGGCAGCAAGGCCAGGGGGTGGTTCGCGACCTCGCTGAGCTCCAGCAGGCGTCGCCGCCGGCGGGGCTTCAATCCCACGGCCACCACCGGCTCGTCGAAGCAGGCCAGGATCTCCAGATCGGCATGCGGCTCCGGGTCGAAGCTGACGGCGAGATCGAAATCGCCACGCAACACGCCCTCCACCAAGGCCTGTGCGGTGCGTCTGCGCAGTGCGATCGCCAGCTGCGGCCACTGCGCCTGGGCCCTGCGCACGACGGGCAGCACCCAGCATCCCGCGTAAGACTGCACCAGGCCGATGCGCACCAGGCCCGCCACGGTGCTCGCACGCGCCTGCACGTCGCGCAGCGCCGCCTGCAGCTCACTGAGGCAGGCCGACACCCGGCGGTCGAGCTCATGTCCGGAGGCCGTGGCAACGGCGCGCCCGCTCGCACGGTCGAACAGATGCACGTCCAGGGTCGATTCCAGCAAGGCGATCTGCTCCGACAGCGCCGCCTGCGAGATCGAGGCATCGCGCGATGCCGCACTGAAGCTGTGCGCCCGCATCGCCGACACGAAGTAGCGCAACTGGCGCAATGAGACAAGATCGAGGGGGTCGCGGCTGCGTGCGGACATGGCCATCGGATTATCCGATAGGCGCGGCCAGAAAATGCGAATTGCGAAGAAACAAGGGCCTGCCGACACTACGGCCACGAGACAACTCTGGTCACGAGAGCACCGATGAAACGACGCAACTTCCTTCAGTACGCCAGCACGGCGACGGCCATTTC
Organism: Delftia sp. Lp-1; assembly: GCF_020523835.1. Classification (NCBI taxonomy): domain Bacteria; kingdom Pseudomonadati; phylum Pseudomonadota; class Betaproteobacteria; order Burkholderiales; family Comamonadaceae; genus Delftia; species Delftia sp. Lp-1. The sequence goes on from NZ_JAJALJ010000001.1 coordinate 3,290,242, forward strand.
AGCCTTGGGCGCAAGCCCCTCGGCGCGCGCGCAGGCATTCCCTTCCAAGCCCATCCGCATCATCTGCCCCTATCCGGCAGGTGCGACCACCGATGCCGTCTCCCGCCTGATGGCGAACGCCTTGCAGACGGACAGCGGCAGCACGGTGATCGTGGACAACCGCAGCGGTGCGGGCGGCAACATCGGCACGGAGGCGGCAGCCCGCGCCGAGGCCGACGGCTACACGCTGCTGCTGGGCGCACTCGGCCCCATGGCCGCGAACCCGGCGCTGTACTCCAGGCTCAACTTCGATCCAGCCAAGGACTTCACACCGCTGGCATTGGCCGCCTCGGTGCCCTTGATCTGGGCCGTGCATCCCTCCTTCTCGGCGGCCACGGCCAAGGAGGCGCTCGAATGGCTGCGCAAGAACCCGGGCAAGTTCTCCTACGCATCCGCCGGCAACGGCACGCCGCAGCACCTGGCGGGAGAGCTCGTCAAGCGCCAGACCGGCACCTCGATCCTGCACATTCCCTACCGCGGCTCCGCGCCTGCACTCAACGACGTGCTGGGCGGCACGGTGCAGATGGTGTTCGAAGCCACGCCGGCCATCCTGCAGCATGTGCAAAGCGGGCGCCTGAAGGCGCTGGCGGTGACGTCCGCCAGGCGCATTCCCGCGCTGCCCGGCGTGCCCACGCTCAAGGAATCGGGCGTGGACGCCGAGATCAGCGGCTGGTACGGCTTCCTCGCGCCCGCCGCGACCCCGGCCGACCGCAAGGCCTGGCTGATCAAGCACATGGGCGCGGCGCTGGCGGCCAAGGCCACGCAGGACAGGCTGGCCGAACTCGGCTCGGTGCCCATCGACAACTCGCCCCAGGCATTCGCACGCCTGCTGGACAGCGAGCGGGCACGCTGGCAGACGCTGATCCGCGAAGTCGGCATCAAGCTCGACTGAAGGCGCCGCCCCATGCCGCACATCGCCATCGAGGTATCGCCATCCTTGCTCCCGTCGATCCAGTGGGAGCCGGTCCTGCACGCCATGCACCTTGCGCTGGCCGAGCGCGGATGGGCACGGCTCGCGGACCTGAAGTCGCGCGTGGCACCCATCGCCGTCGGACTGTGCGGCGGGGATCCCCACGCGCAGCAACTGATCGCCACCCTGACGCTGACCAACCCGCGCCCGCCGCAGATGTGCTCGGCCATGGCCGAGGTCGTGCTCGAGCATCTCTCGCGCGCGATCGGTGCGACAGGCCCGATCGGCCCGATCGACGCGCACCCGGAGCCAGCAGCGTGGGTGCAGTGCTGCGTGTTCCTGCAGGAGCACCCGAAGTCGCACTACCTCAAGCGGCAATGGAACGCGCCGCCGCCCGCTCCCCCAATTCCATGACAACGGGAAAAGCGCCAAGTGTTGCGGTTGGCCGCTGGCCGCTGATCGCGCGCTGCCGGCTCAGCCCGCCAGGCCTGCGGCCAGTTGCCGCACAGTCCGGGCACTGGCGCCCTTGCCGGTAATGGCCACCGCCGGAGGGTGGGCCAGCATGCGCTCGAAGACCTTGCGCACTTCCTCGGCCCCGATGCCATCGATCATCGCCAGCGTTTCGGCCACGGATGTCACGCTGCCATGGGCAAAGAGGTCCTCGACAGCCCGCTCCATGGTGGCGTAGGTCCGCTCGCCCGCACGCACCCGCGAGACCGCCAGCTGGTTCTTGGCCCGTTCCAGATGCACCGGGTCGATGCCGGCCGCCTGGGCGCGCAGCAGGCTGCCTGTCGCGGCCACCAGCGCTTCGAGCTTGTCCGGCGTCGTGACGGCATGCACGATGAAGTTGGCCCAGACGTCACCGCCTTCCATCGCCGCATAGGCCGTATAAGCCAGTCCGAGCCGTTCACGCACGGTATCGACCAGGGGCGACGACATCCCCTCGCCCAGCAGATGGGCCGCCAGCGAGGCCACGAGACGCGCACGCTGCGGGTGCTCGCCCTGCAACTGCTCGAACACCAGCGGATAGGCCAGGTTCACGAACACCTGGGACACCTGCGTGAAGCGTTGCGCCAGGGCCTGCCCCACATACTTTGCGGGCTGAGGGGGCAACGCCTCAGCCGGATCGGCCGACGCAGGCATGCCGGCGAACAGCTGCGCCGCCTGCTCCAGCCAGGCCGGCACATCGAAGTTTCCGGCCGCGACGACGACGGTCTTTTCTCCCACGTAATGGGACTGCACATGGCGCACCAGATCCTGCCGCGTGAAGCCTTCGATATTGGCCACCGTGCCGATCACAGGCATGCCCATCGGGTCGTCGCCCCAGATGGCGCGGTCCAGCAGATCGCCGGCGCTGTCCTCCGGGTCCTCTTCGTACTCGATGGCCTCCTGCCGGATCACCTGCAGCTCCCTTTGCAACTCATGCTCGGGAAACACGCTGTTCAGCACGATGTCCGCAATCATTCCCAGCAAGGCCTGCGCATGCCAGCCCAGGCCGGTCATGAAATAGCCGGTGATGTCCTTGCCGGTGAAGGCGTTGACCTCCGCGCCCAGCCGCTCCGCATCCAGATTGATCTCCTGCACGGAACGCGTGTGCGTGCCCTTGAACGCCATGTGCTCAAGCACATGGCTGATGCCGTTGCTGGTGGAGGTCTCGTCGCGGGAGCCCACGCGCAGGAACACACCCACGCTGACGCTCTGCAGGTGCGGCATGGGCAGCGCCAACAGCCGCACTCCGTTCGCGAGAGTACGCAAGGCCATGGCAGGCCGCTCCAGTTCGGTTGCCGCCAGGGGCTTTTCTTGAATCATGGGCTATTGTCGTCGCGCTCCAGCGGATGCGCAGGGCAGCCCTCTTCAGCCCTCTTTCATGTGCCTGTGATCAAAGCTGCGGGGAGCTCGGCCGCAGCCCATGCGCCACCAGCAGACAGCAAGGCGGACAAGGTCTGGGACCCTGCGCGTTACCCCTCAAACTAGCTGGATCTCTGTCGCGAGGCACGATGGGAGCATTTCTCATTTCCATACAAACAAACATGCTGACCATTGATTTCGATAATTTCAAATTCGATATCGTGCCGACTTCTCGTTCCATCGAGGAAGATGGCGTCCCTTATAGGGACTGGTTGACCCTCAATGTAAAAATAACGGACGGTAATTTTTCGGGCAGTGTTCAATGGTTGACAATGCCAGCAGAAATCAAAAAATTCCAGCAAGACCTTTCACAGGCCTATCAATCATTGATAGCGGGCAATTTTGATATTGAACCTGTCCAACTCTCGGGGATCGAGCCTCAATTTCTGCTTGTCATCGGGGTGGCGAACGCATGGGGCCACCTGTTCGCGCAATACACCATGAAGGACTCCCCGGACGGCCCCGAGCTCAAAGGCTCGTTCGGATTGGATCAGAGCTTTCTTCCCGAATGGATTCGTGACCTGGATGAATTGCTGGAATTCCGCGGCCATTAAGAGCCGATAGCACAATTACCCAGAGCTCAGCACAAGCTCAAAAATTTCATGCATTTGGGCCCAGATAATTCCAGCCTTGCCAAAGTCAGAAACAAAAAAGCCCGCATTGATGCGGGCTTGAGGTGGAAACACTGCCAGACAGTTCCAGCAGTTTCCTATTGCCCAATCACTCCCACTCAATCGTCGCCGGCGGCTTCGTCGAAACGTCGTAGGTCACGCGGTTGATGCCGCGCACTTCATTGATGATCCGGCCAGACACCTTCTTGAGCAGGCCGTAAGGCAGCTCGGCCCAGTCGGCGGTCATGAAGTCGCTGGTCTGCACGGCGCGCAGGGCCACGACGTAGTCGTAGGTGCGGCCGTCGCCCATGACGCCCACGCTCTTGACGGGCAGGAAGACGGTGAAGGCCTGGCTGGTGAGGTCGTACCAGTTCTTGCCGGTGGCTTCGTCGGTCCAGTTGCGCAGCTCCTCGATGAAGATGGCGTCGGCGCGGCGCAGCAGGTCGGCGTATTCCTTCTTGACTTCACCCAGGATGCGAACGCCCAGGCCCGGGCCGGGGAAGGGGTGGCGGTAGACCATTTCACGCGGCAGGCCCAGAGCCACGCCGAGTTCGCGCACTTCGTCCTTGAACAGGTCGCGCAGGGGCTCAAGCAGCTTCAGGCCGAGCTGCTCGGGCAGGCCGCCGACGTTGTGGTGGCTCTTGATGGTGACGGCCTTCTTGCTCTTGGCGCCGCCCGACTCGATGACGTCGGGGTAGATGGTGCCCTGGGCCAGGAAGGTGGCTCCCTTGTGGCCGCCATCACCGGCTTTCAGCTTGGCGGCTTCGGCCTTGAAGACGTCCACGAACAGGCCGCCGATGATCTTGCGCTTGGCCTCGGGTTCGCTGACGCCGGCCAGCTTGCCCAGGAACAGATCGCTGGCGTCCACGCGGATGACCTTGGCGTGCAGCTTGCCCTCGAACATTTCCATGACCATGTCGCCTTCGTTCAGGCGCAGCAGGCCGTGGTCCACGAAGACGCAGGTCAGCTGGTCGCCGATGGCGCGGTGGATCAGGGCCGCGGCCACGGAGGAGTCCACGCCGCCCGACAGGCCGAGGATGACTTCCTCGTCGCCCACCTGCTCGCGGATCTTGGCGACGGCTTCCTCGATGTAGTCGCCCATGATCCAGTCGGCATTCGCCACGCAGATCTCGCGCACGAAGCGGTTGAGCAGGGCCGCGCCCTGCACGGTGTGCGTGACTTCGGGGTGGAACTGGACGGCGTAGAAGCGGCGCGCCTCGTCGGCCATGCCGGCGATGGGGCAGGATGGCGTGGAGGCCATGACCTTGAAGCCCGGGGGCAGCTCGGTGACCTTGTCGCCGTGGCTCATCCAGACCTTGAGCATGCCGTGGCCATCGGCCGTGGCGAAGTCCTCGATGCCCTTGAGCAGTTCGGTGTGGCCATGGGCGCGCACTTCGGCGTAGCCGAATTCGCGGGTGTGCGAGCCTTCGACCTTGCCGCCCAGCTGGGTAGCCATGGTCTGCATGCCGTAGCAGATGCCCAGCACGGGAATGCCCAGCTCGAACACGGCGTCGGGGGCGCGGTCGTCCACTTCGTAGACGCTGGCGTGGCTGCCCGACAGGATCACGCCCTTGAGGCGGCCGTCGGCGGCGAATTCGCGCACCCAGTCGCTGCTGACGTCGCAGGGGTGGACTTCGCAGTAGACATGGGCTTCGCGCACGCGGCGGGCGATCAGCTGGGTGACTTGGGAGCCGAAGTCAAGAATGAGGATCTTGTCGTGTTGCATGGTCATCTCAGGCAAAGGTGATGGGAGGGGGTCAGAAATCTTCAGGGGCCAGCAGCGCCAGCCCGCGCTTGCGGGCGGCGGCGGCCTGGGCTGCGTCAAAGGTGGCCAGCGGCAGGCGCAGCGACTGCGCCAGCCACAGGTAGGCCGCGTCATAGACCGGCAGGCGGGTGTCCAGCGCCACGTCGAGCACGGCCTTGTGCTGGGCGGGCGCCAGCTCGTGCAGCTCCACGCGGTGGCGGATGGCCTCGAGCACGCCCCACAGGCCTTCGACCGAGCTGTGCGGAATGCGGCCGCCGTGCACGCCCGAGGCGATCAGGTTGCCGCACTCCCACTGCCAGAGGTTGGGCGCCTGCGGGTCCACTTCGTGACGGCGGATTCGGGTGTACAGGCGCTGGGTGTGCACGCTGGCGGCATCGGGCAGCAGCCAGGCGGCGGTGACGGAGGCATCGAGCACGAAGGAGGTCATGCCTGGCTCCGGCCTGCGTGGCGCAGTCGGGTGGTGGAGTCCGGCGCCTGTGCCGACTGGGCCGGCCGCACCGTGGCCTGCAGCGCCTGCATCTGCTCCAGCTCGCGGGCGATCTGCTCGTCGGTGATCACGGGGCGGCGGCGCACCGGCAGCATGCGCACCACTTCCTTGCCGTGGCGGGTGATGCGCACTTCCTCGCCCTGCTCGACAAGTTCGATCAGGGCGGAGAAACGGGTCTTGGCTTCGTAGATGCCGACAGATTGCATGGCGGGGCTGAAAACAAAAACAGGCCTGTTGTCCGGACTGGACCGAATTCTATCATTCTGGCCAGAATTTCCAAAAATTCAGACCAGAACCTTGCGGATATTCGCGGGCCTTGCCTCGGGGGGGCTGTCGGTGAACGCCACTCAGCGCTGTTCGCGCACGAAGTCGACAAACCGCGCCAGCGCGGGCGACATGGCCCCGGCAGGCCAGGCCAGACTGGTCTCGCAGACCGGCAGGGCAACGGGCTTGCTGCCCGCACGGGCGCTGGCGAAAACCGCCTCGCGGTAGACCACGCCGGGCCTGCAGAACTGCATCACGCTGGCGGGCACCCAGGCCAGGCCGATGCCGCCCCAGACCAGGTTCACGATGGTCTGCATCTGTATCGCCTGCTGCGCGATGCGCGGCACATGTCCGTGCTGTCGGTACAGATCCGTCACCGCGTCATGGAGCGAGGGCATGATGCGGCGCGGAAAGATCACCAGCGGCTGCTCCAGCACTTCGTCGAGCATCAGCCGGTCCGCGCCGGCAAGCGCATGCTGCTGAGGCAGGGCCAGCACCATGGCTTCCCGTCCCACGGCCAGGCGCTCCAGGCCGGCCGGCGCATGCCCGGGGGCATGCAGCATCAGCCCGGCATCGATCTGCCCGCGCTCGAAGGCTTCCATCTGCACATCGCTGGTGGCCTCGACCAGCTCCAGCGCCACACCGGGCGTGCCTGCAACGAAGTCCCGCACCCACAGCGGCAGCCGGGTGAAGCCGATGGTGGAGACAAAGGCCAGCCGCACGCGCCCCACTTCCCCCGCTGCCGCAGCCCGCGCAATCCCGGGCAGCGCTGCCGCCTGCGCCAGAAGCTCACGCACCTGCGGCACAAGCGCCTCGCCGGCGGGCGTCAGCGCGACATGGCGGCTCGAGCGCTCGAACAGCGCCACGTCCAGGCTGCGCTCCAGCTGGGCGATGGCCTGGGTGAGCGGCGGCTGCGTCATGTGCAGGCGCGACGCGGCGCGGCCGAAGTGCAGCTCGTCCGCCACGGCCAGGAATTGCCGCCAGACGCGCAGATCAATGGGGGGCTCATTCATATGTGCAGCATATCAATCATGCCGACGAATAGGATTGGATCAGATGAATCAGTCGGCCCATACTCATCCAACCCCCACAACGAGAGACATGCCATGACCCCGCCGAACCAGATCAACCGCCGAAGCTCCCACATCACCGAAGGCAAGGCGCGCGCTGCCAACCGCTCCATGTTCTACGGCATGGGCTACAAGGAAGAGGATTTCAAGAAGCCCATGGTCGGCGTGGCTAACGGCCACAGCACGATCACGCCGTGCAACTCCGGCCTGCAAAGGCTGGCGGACGCGGCCATCGCAGGCATCGAGGAGGCCGGCGGCAACGCGCAGGTGTTCGGCACGCCGACCATCTCGGACGGCATGTCCATGGGCACGGAAGGCATGAAGTACTCGCTGGTCAGCCGCGAGGTGATCGCCGACTGCATAGAGACCTGCGTGGGCGGCCAGTGGATGGATGGCGTGCTGGTGGTCGGCGGCTGCGACAAGAACATGCCCGGCGGCATGATGGGCATGCTGCGCGCCAATGTGCCGGCCATCTATGTCTACGGAGGCACCATCCTGCCCGGCAGGTGGAAAGGCCGGGACCTGAACATCGTCAGCGTGTTCGAGGCCGTTGGCGAAAACGCCGCGGGAAAGATCAGCGACCAGGAGCTCAAGGACATCGAGCAGCACGCCATCCCCGGCACGGGCTCATGCGGCGGCATGTACACCGCCAACACCATGTCGAGCGCGTTCGAGGCGCTGGGCATGAGCCTGCCCTACTCCTCCACCATGGCCAATCCCCATGATGAAAAGGAGAACTCGGCCAAGGAATCCGCCAGGGTGCTGATCGAGGCCATCAAGATGGACCTCAAGCCGCGCGACATCGTGACCCGCAAGTCCATCGAGAACGCGGTCTCGGTGATCATGGCGACCGGGGGCTCCACCAATGCCGTGCTGCACTTTCTCGCGATCGCCCATGCGGCCGGCGTGCCCTGGTCCATCGACGACTTCGAGCGCATCCGCCAGCGGGTGCCGGTGCTGTGCGATCTCAAGCCCAGCGGCAGATACCTGGCGGTGGACCTGCACCAGGCGGGCGGCATCCCGCAGGTCATGAAGATCCTGCTGAATGCGGGCCTGCTGCACGGCGACTGCATCACCATCTCGGGCCAGACCATCGCCGAGACCCTGGCTGGCGTGCCTGACGAACCGACCAACCCCCAGGTCATCCGCCCCCTCTCGGAGGCGCTCTATCCGCAGGGCCATCTGGCCATCCTCAAGGGCAACCTGAGCCCGGAAGGTGCGGTAGCCAAGATCACGGGCCTGAAGAACCCGGTCATCACCGGCCCGGCACGCGTGTTCGACGATGAGCAATCGGCACTGGCGGCCATCCTCGACGGCAAGATACAGGCCGGCGACGTGATGGTGCTGCGCTACCTGGGCCCCAAGGGCGGCCCCGGCATGCCGGAAATGCTGGCACCCACGGGCGCCCTGATCGGCGCCGGCCTGGGCGAGAGCGTGGGCCTGATCACCGATGGCCGCTTCTCCGGCGGCACCTGGGGCATGGTGGTCGGCCACGTGGCGCCGGAAGCGGCCGTGGGCGGCACCATCGCGCTGGTGCATGAGGGCGACTCGATCACCATCGACGCGCACGCATTGCAGCTGCAGCTGAACGTGCCCGAAGACGTGCTCGCCCAGCGCCGCGCGGCATGGAAGGCTCCCGCGCCCCGCTACACGCGGGGCGTGCAGGCCAAGTTCGCGTTCAACGCATCGAGCGCCAGCTCGGGCGCGGTGCTGGACAACTTCGCCATCTGAGCATCGCCATCTGAGCTTCGTCATCTGAGCGCACGAAAAAAAGAGGCCCGGGCAGCGGCTGCCCGGACCTCTTTTCCATCTCGCGCCAAGGCGCTGGATCTGGATCAGTCGGCGCGGTAGTTGGGCGCTTCCTTGGTGATCTGCACGTCATGCACGTGCGATTCACGGATGCCTGCAGCGGTGATCTCCACGAACTCGGCCGTGTTGTTCATCTCTTCGATGGTGGCGCAGCCGCAGTAGCCCATGGCAGCGCGCACGCCGCCGGCCATCTGGTAGACGATGGAGACCATGGAGCCCTTGTAGGGCACGCGGCCTTCGATGCCTTCGGGCACGAGCTTGTCGGCATTGGGGTTGCCGGTGCTCGATTCCTGGAAGTAGCGGTCGGCCGAGCCCTGCTGCATGGCGCCGATGGAGCCCATGCCGCGATAACTCTTGTACGAACGGCCCTGGTACAGGATGACTTCGCCCGGCGCCTCTTCGGTGCCAGCGAACATGCCGCCCATCATGATGGTCGAGGCGCCAGCGGCCAGGGCCTTGGCGATGTCGCCCGAGAAGCGGATGCCGCCGTCGGCGATCAGCGGCACGCCCGTGCCCTGCAGGGCCTGGGCCACGCTGTCGATGGCCATGATCTGGGGCACGCCCACACCGGCGACGATGCGCGTGGTGCAGATGGAGCCGGGGCCGATGCCGACCTTGACGGCGTCGGCGCCTGCCTCGGCCAGTGCCAGCGCAGCGGCGCCGGTGGCGATGTTGCCGCCGATGACATCGACCTGCGGGTAGTTCTGCTTGACCCAGCGCACGCGGTCGATCACGCCCTTGCTGTGGCCGTGGGCCGTGTCCACCACCAGCGCATCGACGCCGGCCTTGACCAGCAGTTCCACGCGCTGCTCGGTGCCCTCGCCCACGCCCACGGCGGCGGCCACGCGCAGGCGGCCTGCGCTGTCACGCGCTGCGTTGGGGAAGGTGGTCTGCTTGGTGATGTCCTTGACGGTGATCAGGCCCTTGAGTTCAAAGGCGTCGTTCACGACCAGGATGCGCTCGAGCTTGTGCTTGTTGAGCAGGGCCTTGGCTTCCACGGGCGTGGTGCCGTCCTTCTCGTTGACGGTGATCAGGCGCTCGCGCGGCGTCATGATCTGGCTGACCTTGACGTCGTAGCGGGTCTCGAAGCGCAGGTCGCGGCTGGTGACGATGCCGACCACCTTGCCGCCGTCGCACACGGGAAAGCCGGAGATGCCGAGGTTCTCGGACAGCTGCAGCACCTGCAGCACGGTGTGCTCGGGGGTGATGACCACGGGGTCGTGCACCACGCCGGATTCGTGGCGCTTGACCTTGGACACTTCGGCAGCCTGTTGCTCTGCCGTCATGTTCTTGTGGATGACGCCGATACCGCCCTCTTGCGCGATGGCAATGGCCAGACGCGCTTCGGTCACGGTGTCCATGGCGGCGGACACAAGGGGGATGTTCAGGGAGATGTTGCGCGAAAAGCGCGTCTTGAGCGAGGTGTCCTTGGGCAGGACCTGGGAGAAAGCGGGGACCAGGAGGACGTCGTCGAAGGTCAGGGCTTTACCGAGAAGGCGCATGTGAGAGCTCCAAAAGAAGGATTGTACCCGTGCGCCGGATCACAATGTATGCTGTAGGCCATTGTTCCCCGCTATCGCTGCCCGCCATCATTTCCTGCTATTGCTACCTGCAACCGGCCCGATCACCCCAATCACCATGCATGCCATCAAGCTTGTTTTGCTAGTCACGCTTGCCGCCTGTTCGCTGCCCGCAGCCGCCCAGTGGCAATGGGTCGACGCCACAGGCCGCAAGGTCTTCAGCGACCGCGCGCCACCCCCTGACATTCCGGCCAAGAACATCCTGCGCCAGCCTGGCGGCAGCGCGCCCGCTCCAGCAGCGGCGGCGCCATCCACTGCACCGGCGGCTACAGATGCGGCCACGCAGCCCGCTGCAGATGCAACGGCACAGGCGGCGCCTGCCGCCGCCAAGGACGCCAAGCCCGCAGGCACCGACAAGGCCCTGGAAGAGCAAAAGCGCAAGGCCGAGGCCCAGGAGGCCGCCAAGGCCAAGGCAGAAAAGGACCGCGTTGCCAAGGATCGCCAGGAAAACTGTGCGCGGGCGAAACAGGCCAAGACGGCACTGTCATCGGGCGGCCTGCTGGCACACACCAATGCCCAGGGCGAACGCGGCTTCATGGACGAAGCCACGCGCAACAGCGAACTCAAGCGCGCCGACGCCACCATCGCCTCGGACTGCGGCCCGGTGCGCTGAGCGCCTCCCTCCTTCAGTAACCGGCCTTGGCCCCGGGCCTTTGGCGCTGGAACAGGCCCGTGGCGCGGGCTCCCTGGCGCGCAAAGCGCTCTCGGCGCGCCACCTTGGGGTCCACGGTCAAGGGCCGGTACAGCTCCACGCGATCGCCATCGCGCAAGCCTTGCGTCAATGGTGCGCTGCGGCCCCAAAGGCCAGCGGGCCCCTCCTGTGCAAAGCCCAGCGCCTGCCAGCCACCAGCGGCCTCGACTGCGTCGGCAATCGAGGCACCGGCCGGCAATTGCAGGGTCAGCTCAACGACTTCACCGGCGCGCTGGCTGCATGCCAGCGTGATGCACAGAAACAGCCGGGGTTCAGCCATAGACCTGCTCGGCGCGCTTGACGAAGGCATCGACCATGGAGCCCGCGATGCGGTCGAACACCGGGCCGACCACGGCGGCCAGCGCCATGTTGTCAAAGCCATAGTCCAGCTGCAGCTCCACGCGGCAGGCGCGCTGCGAGCCGTCGCCCACGGGGCGGAACATCCAGTTGCCCTCCAGCCGCGAGAACGGCCCCTTGATCAGGCGGATGCTGACCTGGCGCCCGCCATCGTCGAGCACGCTGTGCGTGTTGCGCGTGACAAAGGATTTGCGCATGCCGCCGAATGCAATGCCCACCTCGGCCGTCATGCCCTGCTCGTCCTGCTCCAGCACCCTGGCCTGGTCGCACCAGGGGAGGAAGTCGGCATAGTGGGCCACGTCCGTCACCAGGGCAAACATTTCTTGGGGGCTGTACCAGATCAGGACGGACTTGTTGACTTTTTTCATGAATGGGGCGAGCTGCACGGCATGCAAAACACCGGCTGCGCGGTCATGGCGCATACGGCTGTCACAATGACGGCAAGGCGAAACTAAAATCCCGCACGGAGGCGAGACGGCAATCCAGTATTGTATGGAGAGCTTTCATCTCCAGGTTTTCGCCGCATCTATTACTCCATGGCCAAGAAACCTGAAACACAGTCGCGCATCGCCGACAACAAAAAAGCCGCGTTCAACTACTTCTTCGAGGAACGCTTCGAGGCCGGCATCGTGCTGCACGGCTGGGAAGTGAAGGCGCTGCGCAGCGGCAAGGTGCAGTTGACCGACGGCTACGTCATCGTCAAGGACGGCGAGCTGTTCCTGCTCGGCTGCCAGATCAACCCGCTCAAGACCGCCTCCACCCACGTCAACCCCGACGCGGCGCGCATCAAGAAGCTGTTGCTCAAGAAGGACGACATCCTGCGCCTGATCGGCAAGGTCGAGCAAAAGGGCTTCACGCTGGTGCCCATCAACCTTCACTGGAAGAACGGCTTCGTCAAGTGCGACATCGCCCTTGCCAAGGGCAAGGCCGAGCACGACAAGCGCGACGTGATCAAGGACCGCGAAGGCAAGCGCGAGGTCGAGCGCGCCATGAAGAGCTTCAACCGTTGACGGGCATCCGCAGCTTTTTTTGCACTGCTGCGGAATAAACCGGCACGGCCCAGTGTTCATTGCAGTGTCCGGCCGCAATTTCGCGCGCCGGCAAGCACCGGAGACAGCGATGAAGAAGCTCGGCATGAAACTTGGTACCTGTGCCTTCACGGCAGCCCTGACATTGACCCTGGCAGGCTGCTATTCCGCGCCTGCGGCCAACGCCTCTGGCCAGACCCCGCCCAGCGCGGTCAGCGTGCAAAACGGCATCCTGGTCGGCGCCAACGGCATGACGCTCTACACCTTCGACAAGGACACGGCTGGCAGCGGCAAGTCCGTCTGCAACGGCCCCTGCGCGACCAACTGGCCGCCGCTGATGGGCAAGCAGGCGCCGTCCGGCGGCAACTACAGCGTGGTCCAGCGCGACGATGGCAGCAGCCAGATCGCCTACAAGGGCAAGCCGCTGTACTACTGGGTGAAGGACGGCAAGGCCGGTGACACCACGGGCGACGGCGTCATGGGCGTCTGGCATACCGCACGCCCCTGATTCCGGCCGCATCCGCCTTCGGACCTGCCCATGGACCGCAGCCAGATCCTGGAGCACCTGCCCGGCCTGCGCCGCTATGCGCGGCTGCTGGCAGGCGATGCCTGGGCCGCCGACGACCTGGTGCAGGACACGCTGGAGCGTGCCTGCCGCAAATGGCTGCTGTGGCGCCCCGACGGCGATCTGCGCGCCTGGCTGTTCACGCTGATGCACAACCTCTACCTGAACCAGCGGCGCTCTGCCGCGCGCGGGCAGTGGCTGGACATAGACAGCCTGTCCGAGACCCTGGCCGCACCCGAGGACAGCAGCGATGCGGCCCTGGACCTGGAGCGCTGCCTGCAGCGCCTGCCCGCCGAGCAGCGGGCCGTGCTGCTGCTGGTCAGCGTGGAGGACATGAGCTACGCCGACACGGCGCGCGTGCTGCAGCTGCCCCTGGGCACCGTGATGTCGCGGCTGTCGCGCGCACGGTCCCGGCTGCGCGAATTGATGGAGGCCCCATCGACCACCTCGGCCACCTCTGCAGCGCCTGCACAGTCAGCACCGACTGCCAAGGCCGCAACACCCCAAGCCGCAGCCCCCGCGCTGCGCCGGCTCAAATGACGAGGCCGCCATGACCGCATCCGCCCCCACCCCTCTTTCATCTTCCTCGCCCTTGCCCCCGCCCATTTCCGACGAGCAGTTGCACGCCCTGGTCGATGGCCGCCTGCCCGCGCAGCAGGCGCAGGCACTGCGCGACCAGCTGGACGAAGACAGTGCCGCGCGCGTGGAGCAATGGCAACGCCAGCGCCAGTTGCTGCGCGCCCTGCATGCCGCCCGGGATGAACCCGGCATGCCCGACGAAATGCGCGCCGCCGCCGAACAGTTGCAGGGCCTGCACCAGCGCCAGCAGCAGTGGTGGCGCTGGGGTGGCATGGCCGCGGGCTGGATGCTGGCCTTCGGCCTGGGCTGGCTGGTGCATGGGCAGCAGGCGGTGCCCGCCGCCGCGCCATCCACGGCGGCCACGCTGGCCGCCGCCACCCCGGCCCGCTTCGCCCACCAGGCGGCCGTTGCCCATGCGGTCTACCAGCCCGAGCAACGCCACCCAGTCGAGGTGGAGGCCGCACAGCAGGCCCATCTGCTGCAGTGGCTGTCCAAGCGCCTGGGCCGGCCGCTGAAGCTGCCGGCACTCACGGACCTGGGCTATGAGCTGGTGGGCGGCCGATTGCTGCCCGGCGACAGCGGCGCACGCGCCCAGTTCATGTACCAGGACGCGGCGGGCGAGCGCATCACCCTCTACCTGGGCGCGCTGCAGGACCCGGCCACGCACGGCGAGACCGCCTTTCACTTCAGCAGCGATGGCCCCGTGCCCAGCTTCTACTGGGTGGACCAGGGCTTTGGCTATGCGCTCAGCGGCGCCCTGCCGCGCAACCGGCTGCTGCAGCTGGCCACGGCCGTGCACCAGCAGCTTTGAAGCCTGGGGCCACGGCTACCAGGGCAGCGGCGCCGCCTCGCCGTTGCCATGCTCGCCGTAGTACAGCGAGGGCAGGAAGCGCGACAGATAGGTGAACTCCGTGTAGCAGTGGCGCAGCAGGCCCAGGCCCAGCGCGTCAGGCAGCTCGTTCGCCGGGTCGGCGCAGGACTGGCCCAGCAAAAAGCGGCTGCGCAGCACGCAGCCAAAAGGCGTGTCACGCGCCAGGTGCACCATCTGCCCGTCCATGGGGTCCCCGCTGGCGTCCAGCTGCACATGCTCACCAAAACCGATGCGCGCATACACGGCGGCCGATGCGCGTTTTTCGGCAAAGGCCAGCTCCAGCTGCGCAGGGTCGAACAGCTCGCGCGGGTCGTGGAACTTGAGCCTGGCCGCCACGGGCGGAATGTCGGCCAGGGACTCCACGGCCTCGATGGACGCGCCGATGTAGCTCTCGCCCTTCTTCCATTGCGCATCCCAGCCGCGATGCGCGATGTGGTCGTGCGGATGCCACCACTTGATGTGCTGCGTGGTCTCGAAGAACTTGAACCACCAGTCCAGCATGCGGCCGCTGCAGCCATGCAGGTCGGTGCGGCAGGCCACCACCAGGCAGCCGCTGGGCAGGCGCTGGATTCCCGTCTCCAGCCTCAGCGGCGTGATGTGCAGCAGCTCGTCGATGCGGGAAATGTCGGGCTCGAAGGCATGGGAGTTCATGGTTGTTTTCCGTTCCTGGGTTGATGAGGAAAAGCCATCTTATATTAAAGAAACGAACAACGTTTCCAAACAATCGGATAATCCCCGCCGGGTAACAAAATGCTGCACAACCAGTCACGACCCTGCACAACACCGAACGGAACGACAAGAAATCCAATGGAATCCGAAATCACTCCTGCGGCCCCCAGGCCGCGCGGGCGGCCGGCCCGGCCCGAGCACGAGGCCAACGATGCCGCCCTGGCCGCCGCCACCTGGCTCTTGCTCAACGAAGGCTATGCCGCCACCACCATGGAAGCCGTGGCCAGGCGCGCAGGGCTGGCCAAGAAGACGCTCTACCGCTTTGCCGCCAACCGCGAGGATCTGGTGGCCTTGGTGGTGCGCGGCTGGACCGACGGTTTCCGCCCTGCCCTGTCGGCCGATGCGCAGTCGGCCTCAGAGGTGGCGCCAGCGCTGGCCGAGATCCTGCGCGTGATTGCCGCGCGCGTGCTGTCGGCCGAGGCGGTGGGCATGTTCCGCCTGCTCACCACCGATTTCCCCGCCAAGCCCGAGTTGCTGGAGGTATACCAGCGCAACGGCATAGAGCGCGGCCGCGGCATGCTGGTGGACTGGCTGCGGCGCCAGTGCGCGAAGGGGTTGCTGCGGGCCGAACAGCCCGAAGTCGTCTGCGACCTGCTGCTGTCCATGGCCATTGCCGAGCCGCTGCGGCAGATGGCCCTGGGCCTGACGCCGCCCGTGCCCGAATGGGATCCGGGCCCGCGCATTGACGACGCGGTACGGCTGCTGGCAGGTCATTCCTGCCGTATGGAGCCTGCGGATCGTTGAATGAAAAAAGGCCACCCGGCATGGCGCCGGATGGCCTTTTGAACCCTTGGAGGTTTGAGCAACCGCCGCGCGATCAGTCCAGCGCCGCCAGCGGATGCGAATGCGCAGGCCAAGGGCTGTCGAAGAAGGCGCGCCATTGCGCGTCCTGCACGTCTTCGATGCGCGCGGGGTTCCAGCGCGGGTGGTGGTCCTTGTCCACGGCCAGTGCGCGTATGCCTTCGATGGTCTCGCTCTGGCCGGGGCGCAGGTAGAAGCAGTGGCGCACCATGTCGCGCTCCATGCGCAGGTCCTGGGCCAGCGTCATGCCGCGCGCGCGGCGGATCTGCTCCAGCACCACGTGCAGCATCAGGGGCGAGCGCTTGCGCAGCGTGGCTGCCGTGTGCCGGGCCCACTCGCCATCTGCAGCTTCCAGCGCCTGCACCATGGCAGCCACCGTAGGCAGGGCAAACACGCGGTCAATCTCGGCGCGGGGCTGGGCCGCTGGCTTGGCCGGGGCCGTGAACTTCGACTTCACCAGGGCCTCGACGGCCGCTGCATCGGCAAAGCTGCCGGCGGCCAGCGCGTCCCACAGCGCAGGCTGCTGGTCCGAGGGCAGGTAGCCATCGGCCAGGCCGAAGTCCAGCGCATCGGCCGCGCCGATCACATCGCCCGTCAGCGCCAGCCACTCACCCGCGTGACCCGGGCAGCGCGAGAGGAAGTAGCCGCCACCCACATCGGGGAACAGGCCGATGGCCGTCTCGGGCATGGCCATCTTGGTGCGTTCGGTGACGATGCGCAGCGTGCCGCCCTGGCTGATGCCCATGCCGCCGCCCATGACGATGCCGTCCATGAAGGCGATGTAGGGCTTGCCAAAGGTATGGATCAGGTGGTTGAGCGCGTACTCCTCGGTAAAGAAGTCCTCCAGCTGCGGATTGCCCGTGCTGCCCGCGCCATGCAGGAAGCGGATGTCCCCGCCCGCGCAGAAGGCGCCGAAGACCCCTTCCTTGCCCATGCCTCGGATGGCCACGGCCAGCACCTGCTCATCCTTTTGCCAGGCCAGCAGGGTGGCCAGCAGATCGCGCACCATGCCCAGCGACAGCGCATTCAGCGCCTTGGCCCGGTTCAAGGTGATCATGCCCATGCGGCCCCGCACTTCGCTGAGGACTTCGCCGGCAGCTCCCGTCATATCTTGCTCCTTGTTGCTATGCATGCCCTGCCCCGGCAGCCCGGGGCAATGAGCCGCAACCATAGCTGAAAAACCGCGCCCACCCCTGACAAACAGGTGCCAATTTGCGCAACTGCGCGACAGGCGCCGCAACGCCCCGCACTCAGTCCAGAGAGACGCCCGTGCTCTTGACCACGCCGGCCCAGCGCTTGATCTCGCTGCGGATGTAGGCGCCGTATTCCTCGGGCGTGGAGCCCAGGCCTTCGGCGCCCTGCAGCTGCAGCTTCTCGACCACGCCCGGGTCCTTGAGCGCGCGCATCAGCTCCTGGTTGAGCCGCTGGATGATGGCGGCCGGCGTTTTGGCCGGCACCATCACGCCCTGCCAGGCACCGGCCTCGAAGCCGGACATGCCGCTTTCGGCCAGCGTGGGTGCATCGGGGAAGTTGGGCAGGCGTTTGGAGGAACTGACGGCCAGCAGCTTGAGCCGCCCCTCCTTGATGAAGGGTGCGACGGAATTGATGGTGTCGGTCATGAAGTCGATCTGCCCGGCCACCAGATCCACATCGGCCGGCGCGCTGCCCTTGTAGGGCACGTGGCTGGCCTCGATCTGGTAGTGCTGCACGACCTGGAAGGCCGCCAGGTGGGTGACGTTGCCGTTGCCGGCCGAGCCATAGGACAGCTGGCCGGTCTTGTCCCTGGCATGGCGCACGAATTCCTGCACGTTCTTCACCGGCAGCTTGGGGTTGACCACCAGGCCCAGCGGCACCACGGCCGTCAGCGCCACAGGCATCAGGTCCTTGCCCACGTCGTAGCTCATCTTCTTGTACAGCGACGGGCTCAGCGCAATGGACGAGGTGTTGTAGAGCACGGTATAGCCATCGGGCGCGGCCTTGGCCACCAGGGCATTGCCGATGTTGCCATTGGCTCCGGGCCGGTTGTCCACGATCACGGTCTGGCCCAGTTGCTGGCCGACCTGCTGGGCCAGCACGCGCGCCACCAGGTCGGTGGGCCCGCCCGGCGGGAAGGGCACGACCATCGTGATGGGCTTGCTGGGCCAGGGCTGCTGCGCCAACGCGGCGCCGGGCAGTGCCGCACCCACTGCCACCGCCGCAGCCGCCGCAATGGGGGCCGCCAGGGTGACCAGCGCCATGCGGCGCCTTCTATTGCGGGCCGCCTTGTCGATCTGCTTGTCCATGCTTTTGTCTCCTGATGTCGTTATGGGAATGCTTGTGGCCGCCTAGCTGCGCCCGGCCAGCAGGCGCACGGCCGTGTATTCCATGACCTTCTGGTGGCCCTGGTTGAAGACCTCGATGCGCGAGGTGACGACGGCGCGGTTGCCCTTGGAGGTGGGCTTGATGGCAGTGACTTCGACCAGGGCCTCGATGGTGTCGCCCACCAGCACGGGGCCGAGGATCTTCTGGTGCAGCTCCAGCATGGCCAGGCCCGTGCCCTGGATCATGCTTTGCAGGATGAAGCCTTCGATCAGCGCATAGGTCATGGCGCCCGGCACGGGGCGGCCGGCAATGGCGCCGCCGTCGTAGCCCTCCTCGATGAAGATGGCCTCCAGCATGCCCGTGGCATTGATGAAGGCGACCAGGTCCGATTCGGTCACGGTGCGGCGGAAGGTGCGCAGCTGCTGGCCGATCTGCAGGTCCTGCCAGAAAAAGCCCTGGCCCATGCGGGGCACGGCGTTCCAGGCGGCGCCAGGGTGGGGCTGCGGGGTGTTCACTGTCATCTCATGTCTCCTGTTGCGTGATCTGCAGGCCGGCGATGCGCTCGGCGCTCCAGCCCGCCTGGGCCAGCAGCGCCGCCGTGTGCTCGCCCAGGCGCGGCGGCATGCCCATGGGGGCCTGCCGGCCATCCATGCGCACGGATGAACGCGGCAGGTGCACGGTGCCCATGGCGGGGTCCTGCAGCGGCACGAAGAACTCCGTGGCCTGCAGGTGTGGATCGGCGGGCAGATCGTCCATGCGCGCCACGGGGGCGGCGGGAATCTCCAGGCGCTGGCAGGTATCGAGCCAGTGCTGGGTGCCGTGCAGCGCCACATGCTCGCCTGCGGTCTCCAGCAGCTGGGCAATGTGGGCCGTGCGGCTGGCCTGGCTGGCAAAGCGCGCGTCCAGGGCCAGCTGCGGCTGGCCCACGGCGGCGAAGAAGCGCTGCCAGTGCGCATCGGTGTACGGCATCATGCAGACGTGGCCGTCCAGCGTTCTGTAGGGCTTGCGCCAGGGCGCCATCACGCGCGGGTAGCCTGCGCCGCTGAGCGCCGGGCTGAAGTGCATGCCGTAGAAATGCTCGACCAGGTTGAAGCCCACCATGGTCTCGTACATGGGCACTTCCACAAAGCAGCCATGGCCGCTGCGCTCGCGCTGGAACAGCGCCGCCAGCACGGCATGCGCGGCCACCAGGGCGCAGGTCTTGTCGGCCGCGATGGTGGGCAGGTAGCGCGCCTCGCCCGTCTGGCGCTCCATCAGGTCGGCCAGGCCGCTCATGCCCTGGATGACATCGTCATAGGCGGGCATGCCTGCATAGGGGCCGTCTTCGCCAAAGCCATGCAGGCCTGCATAGACCAGGCGCGGATAGCGCTCGCGCAGCGTTGCGGGGTCCAGGCCCAGCGGAGCCAGCTTTTGCGGGCGCATGCTGTGCATGAACACATCGGCCGTGGCCAGCAGCGCATGCAGAGCCTGGCGCGCCTCGTCCTGCTTGAGGTCCAGCACCACGCTCTTCTTGCTGCGGTTGGTGCCCATGAACATGGCTGCCATGCCGGGCTCCACGGCCGGGCCGGTATGGCGCGTGGAGTCGCCGGCCGGCGGCTCGATCTTGATGACTTCGGCGCCGTAGTCGGCCAGCACCTGGCTGGCCAGCGGCCCGAACACCACGCTGGACAGATCCAGCACCCGAATCCCTGTCAACGCAGCCTGCACTGTGGTCTCCATGTTGCTTCAGGGAGCCAGTATTTGATATCTTCAAAGCTGCGTCTAAGACTTAATTCAGCATCTCTGATACACGGTAGATATCAATGGACCTGCGCCAACTGCGTCACTTCGTCACCCTGGCCCGCACGCTCAACTACCGGCAGGCGGCCGAGCAGCTTCACATGTCGCAGCCGCCGCTGTCCCAATCCATACGTCGGCTGGAAGACAGCCTGGGCGTGCAGCTGTTCCAGCGCGACCGCCGGGGCACGGCGCTGACCGAGGCAGGCCAGGCGGCCCTGGAAAGTGCCGAACTGGCCCTGCACCATGCGCGCCAGATGCAGGAGGTCTCGCGCGCCACGGCCGGCGGCGAGCGCGGGCGCCTGCACATAGGCTTCATAGGCTCGGCCACGTTCTCGCTGATACCGCGGCTGGTGCAGGCCTTTCGCAGCGAATATCCGCTGATCGACCTGGTGCTGACCGAATCGACCACGCGCGAGATCTGCGCGCAGGTGGCCAGCGGCGATTTCGATGCCGGCCTGCTGCGCTACCCGGTGACGCAGGCCACCGACCTGTCCATCACGCCCGTGGAAAAGGACGAGCTGGTGGCCGTGCTGCCCGAAGGCAACCCGCTGCTGCAGCGGCCCGCCTTGCGGCTGCGGGATCTGGCGGACCAGCCCTTCATCAACTACCGCCCCAGCGAGGTGCCAGGCCTGCATGCGCTGGTGGTGCTGGCCTGCCAGAACGCAGGCTTCATGCCCCAGGTCAAGCAGCATGCCGTGCAGGCGCAGACCCTGGTCAGCCTGGTGGGTGCGGGCCTGGGCGTGGCGCTGGTGCCAGCTGTGGTGGCCAAGGGCAGCACGCCGGGGGTGGTGTTCCGCGCACTGGCAGATACCGAGAACCTGCCCTCCATCGGCCTGGCCCTGGCGCTCAATCCGCAGCAAAGCGCAGCGGCCGGGCAGCGCCTGCGCGAGTTGCTGCTGCAGCTGCAATAGCAAGCAGTAGCAAGCAATAGCAGCAGCAGTTACTTTGCCGTTGCGCACGCACGCCTGAAAGGCGCGCCACAAAAGACAAAGGCCGCAGATGCGGCCTTTGACAGTCAGGGCGGTGAAGCCATGCGGCTTGCGTGCGCCCTTGGCGCAACAGCGCTTATGCGCCGCGCGAAGCGCGCTTGCGCTCGTTCTCGGACAGGTGGCGCTTGCGAACGCGGATGCTCTTGGGGGTGATTTCCACCAGCTCGTCGTCCTCGATGAATTCCACCGCGTATTCCAGCGACAGGTCGATCGGGGGCGTGATCTTGATGGCATCTTCCTTGCCGGACACGCGGAAGTTGGTCAGCTGCTTGGTACGCGTGGCGTTGACCACCAAGTCGTTGTCACGGCTGTGGATGCCGATGATCATGCCTTCGTACACGGGATCGTTGGCCTTGACGAACATGCGGCCACGGTCGTCCAGCTTGCCCAGGGCGTAGGTGAAGATTTCGCCTTCGTCCATGGAGATCAGCACACCGTTCTTGCGGCCGCCGATTTCGCCCTTGTGCGGCTCGTAGCTGTCGAAGATGTTGGAGATCAGGCCGGAACCACGGGTCAGGTTCAGGAATTCGTTGGTGAAGCCGATCAGGCCGCGCGCAGGAATGCGGTACTCCAGGCGCACGCGGCCGCGGCCATCGGGTTCCATGTTGACCAGCTCGCCCTTGCGCTCGCCCAGGGCCTGCATCACGCCACCCTGGTGGCCTTCTTCGATGTCGGCCGTCACCAGCTCGATAGGCTCGTGGCGCACGCCGTCCACGTCGCGGTAGACCACGCGGGGCTTGGACACGGCCAGCTCGTAGCCTTCACGGCGCATTTCTTCCAGCAGGATGGTCAGGTGCAGTTCGCCGCGGCCCGACACTTCGAAGATGCCGTCTTCGTCGGTTTCCTTGACGCGCAGGGCCACGTTGGAACGCAGTTCCTTTTGCAGGCGGTCCCAGATCTGGCGGCTGGTCACGAACTTGCCTTCACGACCTGCCAGCGGCGAGGTGTTGACGCAGAAGTTCATGGTCAGCGTGGGCTCGTCGATCTTGAGCATCGGCAGCGGCTGGGGGTTCAGCGGGTCGGTCAGCGTGACGCCCATGCCCAGGTCGGCAATGCCGTTGACCAGCACGATGTCGCTGGGACCGGCTTCGGTCACCTGCACGCGGTCAATGCCCTGGAACTTCAGAACCTGGTTGATGCGGCCCTTGTAGCTCTTGCCGTCAGGACCTTCCATGACCAGCACGTCGGTCGAAGGCTTGAGCGTGCCGGAGGTGATGCGGCCCACGCCGATACGGCCCACGAAGGTGGAGTAGTCCAGCGCCGAGATCTGCATTTGCAGCGGAGCGGCAGGATCGCCCTTGACGGCGGGAACGTGCTTCAGGATGGTGTCGAACAGGGCCGACATGTCGGGGCCCCACTGTTCGCCAGGAGCGCCTTCTTCCAGCGAGGTCCAGCCGTTGATGCCCGAGGCGTACACCACGGGGAAGTCCAGCTGCTCGTCGGTGGCACCCAGCTTGTCGAACAGGTCGAAGGCGGCGTTGACCACGTAGTCGGGACGCGCACCGGGCTTGTCCACCTTGTTGACCACGAGGATGGGCTTCAGGCCCAGGGCCAGTGCCTTCTTGGTCACGAAGCGCGTCTGGGGCATGGGGCCTTCCTGCGCGTCAATCAGCAGCACCACGCCGTCCACCATGGACAGGGCACGCTCCACTTCACCGCCGAAGTCCGCGTGGCCGGGTGTGTCGAGGATGTTGATGTGCGTCTCGTTCCAGCTCACGGCGCAGTTCTTGGCCAGGATGGTGATGCCACGCTCGCGTTCGATGGCGTTGTTGTCCATCACCGTGTCCACGACTTTCTCGTGCTCGGCGAAGGTTCCGGATTGGCGCAGCAGCTGGTCCACCATGGTGGTTTTGCCGTGGTCCACGTGGGCGATGATCGCGATATTGCGGATTTGTTTGCTCATAGTGTTTTCCCATTGCCGCTGCGTCATGGGCGCGGCGTGTCTTCCAAAATCTGTTGAATTTCCAGTGAACTGAGCAGGCGCCCGGGGATCAGTTCCCCACGCACCACGCGCCCCACTCCCAGCAGAGCCTGTGGGTTCTCGCCATACACAGCCACCGCCTCGGCATCGGCCCAAGCGCCCTTGCGGGGCAGGCCCGTGAGAAAACGGGCCGCATCTTGCTCGCCCAGCGTGACAGCCGTGTGGCTGGCCAGCAAGGCGTCGACAGGCTGCAACTGCTGCAGACGCTCGCCCTCGCCCATGGCGGCCAGCGCCTCCAGCGAGATACAGCGCTCGACACCCAGCCCCCCGGTGTCGATACGGCGCAGCGCGCGCAGGTGCGCGCCGCAGCCCAGGGCCTCGCCCACGTCCTCGGCCAGCGTGCGGATGTAGGTGCCCTTGCTGCAGGTCACCAGCATCCGGATCGCAGGCAGGCCTTCGCTGTCTTGCGTCAGCGAAAGCTCCAGTGCGTGGATTGTCACTTCGCGCGCCGGGCGCTCGACTTCGATGCCGGCACGCGCATATTCATAGAGAGCCTTGCCGTCCTTCTTGAGGGCGCTGTACATGGGTGGCACCTGGCGGATCGCACCCGTGAACTGCGCCTGCACGGCGGCCAATCGCTCGGCCGTGAGGGCGGCGAGGTCAACGGCGCGCTCGCGCAGCACCTCGCCCTCGGCATCGGCCGTGGTCGTGGTCTGGCCCAGGCGCGCAATCGCCTCGTAGGTCTTGGCAGCTTCAAGCTGCAACTGGCTGAACTTGGTCGCCGCACCGAAGCACAGCGGCAGCACGCCGGTGGCCAACGGGTCCAGCGTGCCGGTGTGTCCGGCCTTTTCGGCGCGCAGCAACCACTTGACCTTTTGCAAGGCGTCGTTGCTGGACAGCTCCAGCGGTTTGTCGAGTAGCAACACCCCATGCACAGGGCGCCGCTGCACCCTTGTGCGTGGCGCGTTCATGGGGCTACTCTTCCTTTCCGCGCGAAGAAACGGCCTTGGCGATCAAGGCGTTCATGTCGGCCGCACGCTCGGAGGTGCGGTCGTAGATGAAGTGCAGCGTGGGCACTGTGTGGATATGCAGGCGCTTGAACAGGCCATTGCGCAGGAAGCCTGCGGCCTGGTTCAACGCTTCCTGCGTCGCCTGTGGATCGCCCACGAGCAGGCTGAAGTAGACCTTGGCGTGGGCATAGTCCGGAGTCACCTCCACGCTTTGCAGCGTGACCATGCCCACGCGCGGGTCCTTCAACTCGCGCGCGATCAGCTCTGCCAGATCACGCTGGATCTGGTCAGAGACTTTGAAGCTGCGATTCGGCGCAGCGGACTTGCGTGTTGCCATGGCGAATTACAGCGAGCGCGCGATTTCCTTGATCTCGAACACTTCGAGCACGTCGCCTTCGCGAATGTCGTTGTAGTTCTTGAGCTTGATACCGCACTCGAAGCCTTCCTTGACTTCCTTGACGTCGTCCTTCAGGCGCTTGAGCGATTCGATCTCGCCCGTGTAGATGACCACGTTCTCGCGCAGCAGGCGGAAATGCGCATTGCGCGTGACCTGGCCTTGCGTGATGTACGAGCCGGCCACAGTGCCGATCTTCGAAGCCACGAACACGGTGCGGATCTCGGCCATGCCGATGATCTCTTCCTTGCGCTCGGGAGCCAGCATGCCGGACATGGCCGCCTTCACCTCTTCGACTGCGTCGTAGATGATGTTGTAGTAGCGCAGGTCCACATCGTTGCTCTCGGCCGTCTTGCGCGCCTGGGCATCGGCCCGGACGTTGAAGCCGATGATGATGGCCTTGGAGGCCAGCGCCAGGTTCACGTCGGACTCGCTGATGCCGCCCACGCCCGAGTAGACCAGCTGAACGCGGATCTCGTCGGTCGAGAGCTTGAGCAGCGATGTGCCCAGCGCTTCCTGCGAGCCCTGCATGTCGGCCTTGATGATGATGGGCAGGGTCTGGACCTCGCCTGCACCCATTTCGGCAAACATGTTCTCGAGCTTGGCAGCCTGCTGGCGGGCCAGCTTGGTGTGGCGGAACTTGCCGGCGCGGTAGGTCGCGATTTCGCGGGCACGACGCTCGTCCTGCAGCACCATGAAGTCGTCGCCGGCCTGGGGCACGTCGGACAGACCCTGGATTTCCACCGGGATGGAGGGGCCGGCAGACTTGGTCTGCTTGCCGTCTTCGTCCAGCATGGCGCGCACGCGGCCGTAGGTCTGGCCTGCCAGCACCACATCGCCCACCTTCAGCGTACCGGACTGCACCAGCACCGTGGCCACAGGGCCGCGGCCCTTGTCCAGCTGGGCTTCGATGACCAGGCCCTTGGCAGCGGCTTCCACGGGAGCGGTCAGCTCCAGCACTTCGGCCTGCAGCAGAACCTGCTCCAGCAGCTCGTCGATGCCCTGGCCGGTCTTGGAGGACACGGCGATGAACGGGGACTCGCCGCCGTACTCTTCTGGCACCACCTGCTCGGCCACCAGGCCTTGCTTGACGCGGTCGAGGTTGGCATCGGGCTTGTCGGCCTTGGTGATGGCAACCACGATGGGCACACCAGCCGCCTTCGCGTGCTTGATGGCTTCCTTGGTCTGGGGCATCACGCCGTCGTCGGCCGCGCACACCAGGATGACGATGTCGGTGGCCTGGGCACCACGGGCACGCATGGCCGTGAAGGCCTCGTGGCCCGGGGTATCCAGGAAGGTGACGATGCCGCGGGGCGTCGTCACATGGTAGGCACCGATGTGCTGGGTAATGCCACCGGCTTCGCCCGACGCCACCTTGGTGCGGCGGATGTAGTCCAGCAGCGAGGTCTTGCCGTGGTCCACGTGGCCCATGACGGTGACCACGGGAGCACGCGACTCCTGGGCAGCTTCCTGCTGGGACACTTCCTCGGCCGTGAAGGCTTCGGGATCGTCCAGCGCGGCGACCTTGGCCGTGTGGCCCATTTCCTCGACCACGATCATGGCCGTGTCCTGGTCCAGAGGCTGGTTGATGGTGACCATCTGGCCCATCTTCATCAGCACCTTGATCAGCTCGGACGCCTTGACCGACATCTTGTGCGCCAGTTCGGCCACGGTGATGGTCTCGGGCACGTGCACTTCGATGGCGCGGAATTCCGCTGCCGCGCTCTGGTGCTGACCGTCATGACGGTCATTCCCACGACGGCCGCCACGCGGGCCGCCGCGCCAGTTGGAACGGCCACCCACGCCACCGGAGCTGTCGCCACGGGTCTTGATTTCCTTCTTCTTGCCATCGCCAGCCCAGCTCGAGGAGAGCTTGGCGGACTTGACTTCCTTGCCGGCACCGGCAGGCGCACCCGCACGCGCACCGGCTCCACCGGTAGTCGTGCCAGCGGGCTTGTGCAGCGTGGTCTTCTTGGCATCGCCGGCAGCGGGCGCTGCAGGCTTGGCCACGGGCTTGGGCTCTTCAGGCTTCTTGGCCACGAGCACCTTCTTGGGCGCAGCCATCATGGCGCGAATGGCTTCAGCCTCGGCCAGCGCCTTGCGGCGGCGGTCTTCCAGATCCTTGGCGCGTTCGGCCTCCTCGGCCGCGCGGGCCTTGGATTCTTCCTCGGCCTTGACGCGAGCCGCAACCTGGGCTTCGGCGCGCGCGGCCTGGCCTGCAGCCTGCTCACGCGAAGCTTCCTGCTTCGCGCGGTTGGCCTCGAGGATCTTTGCGGCTTCTGCAGCCGCATAGGCGCTTGCGCGCTCTTCGGCTTCTCGTTCGCGTTGTTGAACTAGTTCGCGCTCTTCGCGCTCACGGCGTTGCTGTGCCAATTCTTCCTCCTCGCGGCCGATCATTTCGGCCTGGCGACGTGCTTCCCCTTCGCGGCGCACCAGATCCTGGGACTCGCGCTCCGATGCCGCGCGCTGCTCCTGGGCAGCGGCAACGACAGCGGGATCGGAGGCGCCCTCGGCGACCTCGTCACGCTTGACGAAGGTGCGCTTCTTGCGCACTTCCACCTGGATGGTGCGGGCGCGGCCCGACGAATCGGCCTGCTTGATCTCGCTTGTGGACCGTTTGGTCAGCGTGATCTTCTTGGCGCCACTTCCGTGGCTGGCCTGCAGATGGCTGAGCAGTTGCTGCTTGTCGCCGTCGGTCAACGCATCCGATGCGTTGTCCTTGGCGACGCCTGCAGCCTTGAGCTGCTGCAGCAACGTGTCAGGGGTCTTGTTGAGCTCTCTTGCAAACTCGGCAACCGTATTACTGGACATATATGCTCTGAACCTCCCTGACCTTACTCTTGCCCTTCGGTGAACCAGTGTTCACGCGCCTTCATGATCAAAGCCTTCGCTTCTTCCTCGGTCTGCCCGGTCAGCTCGGTCAACTCGTCGATGGCCAGATCGGCCAGATCGTCTCGGGTGTGCACATCGGCCTCGGCCAGCTTGTCCACGATCTCCGGAGTCATTCCCTCGAGCGTCAGCAGATCCTGCGACACTTTGCCCACGTTTTCCTCGTGCGCGATTTCCTGCGTCAGCAGTGCATCTTTCGCCCGGGTGCGCAACTCGTTCACCGTCTCTTCGTCGAACGCCTCGATTTCGAGCATTTCCTGCAGCGGCACATAGGCCACTTCTTCCAGGGTCTCGAAACCTTCCTCGATGAGGATGTTGGCGATTTCCTCGTCCACATCGAGCTTTTCCATGAACAGCTGGCGCGCAACAGCGGACTCGTCCGCCTGCTTTTGCGCAGACTCAGCCGCGTCCATGATGTTGATCTTCCAGCCGGTGAGCTCGGAAGCCAGGCGAACATTCTGACCGCCACGGCCGATGGCGATGGCGAGGTTTTCCTCGTCAACCACCACGTCCATGGCATGCTTTTCCTCGTCCACAACGATGGACGACACATTGGCCGGAGCCAGCGCGCCGATCACGAACTGTGCAGGGTCTTCGGACCACAGCACGATGTCCACGCGCTCGCCAGCCAGTTCATTGGTGACGGCGTTGACACGGGTGCCTCGCACGCCGACGCAGGTGCCGATGGGATCGACACGCTTGTCATGGCTGAGCACGGCGATCTTGGCGCGGCTGCCGGAATCGCGAGCGCAGCTCTTGATCTCCAGCAGGCCCTGCTCGATCTCGGGCACTTCGTTGCGGAACAACTCGACCATGAACTCGGGCGCCGAGCGCGACAGGATGATGGGCGCGCCGCGCAGCGTGGCGTCCACTTCCATGATCATGGCCCGCACGCGGTCGCCGTTGCGCAGGTTTTCCTTGGGGATCATCTCGTTGCGGCGCAGGCGTCCTTCGACACGGCCGGCCTCGACGATGATGTCGCCCTTGTCCATGCGCTTGACGGTGCCCGTGAAGATCCGGTCGCCGCGCGACAGGAACTCGTTGAGCAGCATTTCGCGCTCGGCGTCACGGATCTTCTGCAGGATGACCTGCTTGGCCGCCATGGCGCCGATGCGGCCGATGGGCACCGACTCGATCTCTTCCTCGATGTACTCGCCTTCGGAGATACCGGGGACGCGGTCCTGTGCGTCCATCAGCATTTCTTCGGCATCGGGGTTTTGCAGGCCCGCATCATCGGGCACCACCAGCCAGCGGCGGAAGGTGTCGTAGTTACCGCTATCGCGATCGATGGCCACGCGGATGTCCACCTCACCTTGGTACAGCTTCTTGGTGGCCTGGGCCAGGGCCGATTCCACTGCACCGAACACCAGATCGCGCTCCACGTTCTTTTCGCGCGAAATGGCTTCTACCAACATCAACAATTCGCGATTCATGCGACGACTCTCCTATTTCAATCACACAGGAAGGGGATGGCAGTGCCCTTCCTGCCCCAATGATTCGACGTACCCTGCCTGCTCCGATCAGACCGGCTTGGCAGAACGCCCCTTGAAATCCACGATGGGAGCCAGACGCGCCTCGCGCAGCTCCTCCAGAGTGAAGCCCAGCGCCTGCAGGGGCGCGGGAGCACGCTTTTTGCTGACCTTCTGGCCAGGCTTGACGGGTGGCTCGTCGCTCCAGACGATCTGCCAGCCACCATCTTCGGCACGCTCCAGCGTGCCGCGGAATTTCTTGCGATTGGCGCTGACCTGCCCTTCAGCGGCGGCGCCGATGGGCTCCTTGAGGGTCAGGTCGATGACTTCACCGACAAAGCGGGTGAAGTCCTGCTCGTGCCGCAGGGGGCGGTCGATACCAGGGGAGGAGACCTCAAGGCGCGTGTAATCTGCGCCATCAACCTCAAGCGCGAACTGCAGCTGGCGCGTGATCTTCTCGCAGTCCTCGACTGTCACGAACTGCTCCGGCACCACCGGCTCACCCTCCACCGGGGGCTGCCAAGGCAAATCAATTGTGACGCGCAACAGCCCGCCCGCCGAGCGTTCTATTTCCACCAGGTCATAGCCCAGACCTGTCACGGTTTGTTCAACGATTTGCTGTAGTGCCACGTGTATTTAAATTCAGTCCTGCAAACACAAAAGACCCGGAACGCCCCTGAAACATTGGCAGCAGCCATGTCCCAACAGCGCCGAGCCCCATGGCAATCCCGAAGGTCGCCCGAAGATCGCCCAAAAAAAAGGGCGGTTGGTACCCGCCCGTTTGGTCGTGAATATGCCATTGTATCCGCAAACGACCTTCAGGCCAAGCCCGCCCCGCACAAAAGCGGGACAGGACGAGGGACCTCAGGCCCGCCCGCACACCCTTGCCCTAGGCTCAGACGCCAACGCGCTCCAGCGCCTGCGCCGACTGGAGCCGCCGCAAGAGGGCCTGCGCCTCGGCAGGGTCGGCAGGGGCCGCGCCCGGGTCCTGGGCCAGTGACTGCAGCATGCGCGCCACAACCCCCGCCTGGGGCAGCACCGGCCCCAGAAAACGTGCGCGCTCGCCATCGGCCACCAGCAGCGAGGGGAAGGTTTCGATGTCCAGGTCTCCGGCCACGTCCTCGCGGTCCTCCACATCAAGCCAGACAAAGCGCATCTGCGGGAATTGGCTTGCCAGTTCCGAAAACGTGCTTCGGTATTGGTTGCAAACGCCACACCATTGCGCGCACAGGCAAACCACCCACCAGGGGCGGGTGGCGTCGCTGTCGTCCGGCAGCTTGCCGGCCATTGAATCCATGAAAGCCTCTCAGAAACCACGCCCTTCCCGGGCGCGATAAACCTCCATGTTACCGATTTCCGCCGCCTTGTTGCCCCAGGCGTTGCGCACATAGCTGGCCACGGCGGCCACCTGTGCGTCGGACAGCACATGACCGAAAGGCGGCATGCCGTGCGGCTGCGGCTGCTGCCGGGTGGAGGGTGGGTAGCCCCCCTCCAGCAACACCAGCAACAGGTTGCGCGGCTCGGCCAGGGTCACGGAGGCATTGCCCGCAAGCGCGGGAAACGCGCCCGGCGTTCCCTGGCCCTCGGCACCGTGGCATACCGCGCATTGCCGCTCGTAGATGGCCCGCCCCAGGGCCATTTGCCCGGATGGCACGGGCGCGGCAGCAGGCCTGCTCCTGGGCGGGCCTGCTGCCGCGCCCTGCTCCTGCAGGTAGGAAGCGAGGGCCTGCAGATCCTGCGGCTGCCAGTGCTGGGTGCTGCGCGCCACGACTTCGGCCATGGGGCCCAGCGCCGATCCCGAAGGACCCGAACCTGTCTGCAGCAACTGCACCCAGGCGGACTCCTGGCCCGCGCGCACGCCGGCTTCTCCCGGATCAAGCAGCGACGGCGCGTACCAGGCCTGCCCTGCCACAAAGCCACCGGACATGGCCTGGGACGAGGCACCCATGCCGTTGCGCGGTGCATGGCACGCCGCGCAGTGCCCCAGGCCCTGGGCAAGATAGGCACCGCGATTCCAGGCAGCCGCCTTCTGCGGCCGGTCCTGCCAATCCTGCGGGGTGAAGAACAGCGCGCGCCAGACAGCCAGCGAGCCCTGCCAGCCATAGGGAAAGTCCAGCGCATGCCGGGGCACCTGCGCGCGCACGGCGGGCAGGCTTTGCAGATAGGCGAACAATGCGTCCGAGTCGGCGCGCGTCACATGGGTGTAGCTGTCATATGGAAAGGCCGGATACAGCAGGCGCCCTTCCCGTGACCGCCCGTTATGCATTGCACGCCAGAAGTCATGGGCCGTCCACAGCCCCAGGCCACTTTCCTTGTCAGGCGTGAGATTACTGGAGTACAGCGTGCCGAACGAGGTGGGCAGGCCCCGCCCGCCCGCATACTCGGCGCCGCCAGCCGCCGTATGGCAGCCTGCGCAGTTGCCCACGCGGGCCAGGTAGGCACCGCGCTCTATCAAGGCAGTTGGCGTTTCGCGCGCGCCTGACCAGCCGCCATGGCCGTAGGCGTGCACGCCCTGCTCACCGCGCAGGTTGAGCCAGACCAGGAGCGCGCCCAGCAAGGCGATGATCAGCAACGCCAGCCCTGCCACCCTGGCCAGCCGCCGTCGCCCGTGTGTGTTCCCGCTTGCCGCGTTTTCTGCCAGGGTGTTCATGGCTTACCCTCCTGGCCAGCAATGGCGGCTACAGCGCCGCAGCGCAGCGGCATGGGCAGGGCCAGGGCTTCATGTCCGCCCGGCGCCGCCAGTGCGGGGCGCGATGACAGCCAGGCCGTGACGGCTACGACCTCCTGCGCCGTCAGCGCCTTGGCCACCTGGTCCATGCAGTCGGGCGCTGCCGCCTTGCGCTGGCCGGAGCGCCAGGCACCGATCTGGCTGTTCAGATAGTCGCGCGACAGGCCCAGCAGGCCCGGAATATCGTCACCCGCACCCATGAGCCGCTCACCATGGCATGCAGCGCAGGCGGGCAGGCCGCGCCGCGCGTCGCCCCGCAAGACCAGTTGCTCGCCACGGGCGAGTTCAGCGGGCGGCAGTTGTACCGGTACAGGCGGGGCATAGGGGAGCTCCAGGCTTGCGAAATGCGTGGCGATCTGGCGCAGATAGTCGTCCGACATGAATTCGATCAGCCGGTTCATGGCGGGATAGCTGCGGTGCCCTTGCTGGAAGTTCTTGAGTTGGCGGTACAGATAGCCTGCGGGCTTGCCCGCAATGCGCGGAAAGTAGCCGCTGGGGGTGGCC
This sequence comes from Delftia sp. Lp-1, assembly GCF_020523835.1. NCBI lineage: Bacteria > Pseudomonadati > Pseudomonadota > Betaproteobacteria > Burkholderiales > Comamonadaceae > Delftia > Delftia sp. Lp-1. The sequence continues at coordinate 3,322,290 of NZ_JAJALJ010000001.1, forward strand.
CGGCCCTCGGGTCCATGGCAGGCCGTGCAGGCCAGCACCCTGGAGGCCATGGAGCCCACATCGGGCAGCGGGGCGCTGACCACGGCAGGCGGCAGGTCTGCCATGGGCACGCCCGGTGCTGGCTGCATGGTCTGCGCGGTCTGCGCCATCACCCCGCAGGTTCCACACGCGCCGGCCACCAGCCATGCGCCCAGCAGGGCCCTCCATCCCCTGGAGCCTGTGCGCCCCCGCCCAGCCCGCCACCGACTGCCATGTGCCATGTCCGACGCCTCCTGTTCCGTCCTGCCGACGCGCGAATGTAATGAACCCGTCACAAGATGCCAGTCAAGCAGGAAAAGGCCCATCGGTTGAGACCCTGCCATGACCGGGCTATGCTGCCTTCGGGTTTGTCCAGAACATCGCCCGCAAGGGCCGGAGGACGGAAATTCATGGATTACAAGGACTACTACCGCATCCTGGCCGTGGACAGGCAGGCCAGTGCCGATGACATCAAGAAGGCCTACCGCAAGCTGGCGCGCAAGTACCACCCCGATGTCAGCAAGGAGGCGGACGCCTCCGAGCGCATGGCCGAAGTCAACGAAGCCAATGCCGTGCTGTCGGATCCCGAAAAGCGCGCAGCCTATGACGCCCTGGCCGATGCGCCGCGCCGCAGCGGGCCCGGCGCCGGCGGCTTCCAGCCACCTCCTGGCTGGGAAGGGCAGGACTTTCACTTTCGCAGCAGCGACGGCGCCATGCCGGAGGGCGACGCGGACTTCAGCGAGTTCTTCTCACAGATGTTCGGCCAGGGCGCGCGTGCCCGCCATGCGGGCGGAGGCGGCCAGCATCGCGCCCCACCCGACATGCGCGGGCAGGACCAGCACGCCAGCATCGAGCTGGACCTGCTGGACAGCTACCAGGGCGCGCAGCGCAGCCTGCACCTGCGCACCACGGTGCTGGATGAGGACGGACACCCCGTGGCGCGCGACAAGGAATTGCAGGTCAGCATTCCCAAGGGCGTGCGCGAAGGCCAGATGATCCGCCTGGCCGGACAGGGCGGCCCGGGCCTGGGCAACGGCCCGGCAGGCGATCTGCTGCTGGAAGTGCACCTGCGCCACGACCCGCGCTGGTGGGCCGAAGGCAAGGATGTCTACCAGCCCGTGTCCCTGGCCCCCTGGGAAGCCGCACTGGGCGGCCCGGTCCGCGTGGCCACCATTGCCGGTGAATTCGAGGTCAGCGTGCCCGCAGGCAGCCGCGCTGGCCGCAAGCTGCGCATCAAGGGCAAGGGCTTGCCCGCCGCCACGCCGGGCGACCTGTACCTGGTGCTGGGCATCGCCCTGCCCGAGCCCAAGACCGACGCCCAGCGCCAGGCCTATGCAGCACTGGCCCAGGCCTTTCCCTCGTTCGATGCCCGCCAGCACGCAGCGGGCCAAGGAGCCACGCGATGAGCACGCCGCTGTACCCCTTCTACGAGCCTGCAGAACTGCTGGGCGAAGGCGCTCTGGACCTGCAGGATCTGGCCCGCCACTGCCAGCGCAACACCGCCTGGGTGGTGGAGCGTGTGCAGACCGGCGTGCTGTACTGCGAAAACGAGCCGTCCGGCGAAGCGGCCGCGCCGCAGGCACAGTGGCGCTTCAGCAGCCAGACCCTGGTGCGCGCGCGCCGCATAGCCCATCTGGAGCACAGCTTCGATGCCGACCCTCAACTGGCCGCGCTGACGGCGGACCTGATCGAGGAAGTGCAGATGCTGCGCCGCAAGCTTCAGGCACTGCAGCATTGAGAACGCCGCCTCAAAAGCAAAAGCCCTCGTAAGAGGGCTTTTGCTTTCAGAACGTGGCCGCAGCAGGCATGCATGCGGCCCGCCGTGCTCAGCGGTGACGCTTGCCGGGGTTCTTCTTGGTATGGGTGTGGGCGCCACGGGCGCGGCTCACGCGCTGGCCACGGCCGGGCGTCGGCAGGGTGACGCCGTTGGGCAGGGGGGGCTGGGGAGTGAACTTGCGGTCGGCTTCGGTAACGATCTTGTTGCCCATGGCATTTCCTTCTTCAAAAAAATGAGAACGCGCAATTAGGCCATAGACCTGCATGACCGCGCACAAAAAAACACATGGCCTGCTCTGGCATAGGGAAAGTTCCAGCGTTGCGCGGCCCGCACAGCACCGGCGCAGGCAGCGCCGGCCTACACTGCGGCCCGGTTTTCTGTCCTAAAGTAGGAGCACGCTGCCAAGCGCGCAAGACCCTGGCATGCACGTCTGCCTGAACACGGAGTTCCGCACCATGTCACCCCGCCACCCCAATACAGAGTCAACCACCCCATCCACTTCCCGCCCCGCCTGGGTGCTGCCCACGGCCGGCCTGGCAGGGCTTGCCGTAGGCGCCGCCGCAGCAGCGTTGCTGTGGAAGGGCCTGCGCAACCCACCCATCCCCCCTACCGTGGAGCCGGTGCGCGGCTGGGACATCCAGCGCTACATGGGCCGCTGGTATGAAGTGGCCCGCATCGACCACAGTTTCGAAAAAGGCCTGGAGCGCACCCAGGCCGAGTACACACAGCTTCCCGACGGCACGGTGCATGTGCTGAACCGGGGCTACGACGCCCGCCACCGGCGCTGGAAATCCTCCGAGGGCAAGGCCCGCACGGTGCACGGCCCGGACGTTGCGGCGCTCAAGGTCTCTTTCTTCGGCCCGTTCTACGGCGGCTACAACGTGGTGGCTCTTGATGCCGAGTACCGCTGGGCCATGGTGGTGGGATCGGACCTGCGCTATTTCTGGATTCTTTCGCGCACGCCCGAACTGGCCGACGGCGTGGCGGCACGCCTGCTGGCGCAGGCCCGGCTGCTGGGCGTGCCCGTGGACAAGGTCCAGTGGATCCTGCAGGACGGAGTCAATCCCACGGGCAGCTGGTAGCGCGGTCCGGCAACTGCCTCAGAACCCCTCGGGCATGCCGTCGCCCGAGAAGCCGGCGGCCTCCACCAGCCGCTGCGTGTACGCCTGGCGCGGCGCGCCCAGCACCTGGGCGACGGGGCCGCATTCGACGATGGCGCCATCCTTCATGACCAACACGTCATGGGCCATGGCGCGGATCACGTCCACGTCATGCGTGATCAGCAGATAGGCCAGGCCCCGCTCGCGCTGCAGCCGCTGCAGCAGGCCCAACACCTGCTGCTGAATGGTCACATCCAGCGCGCTGGTGGGCTCGTCGAGCACCAGCACCTCGGGCTCCAGCACCAGGGCGCGTGCAATGGCGATGCGCTGGCGCTGGCCTCCCGAGAATTCGTGGGGATAGCGGTCAAGCAGGCCGGGAAACTGTTCCTGCGTCAGGCCCACGGCCGACAGCATCTCCACGATGCGGTCGCGTTGCTGCGGCGCCGTCAGCGACGGCGCATGCACGCGCAGGCCCTCGCCAACGATCTGCTCCAGCGTCAGCCGGGGCGACAGCGATGAATACGGGTCCTGGAACACCACCTGCACCTTGCGCCGCAGCGCACGGTTGGCGGGCGAGTTGCGCGTGGCTGGCTGTTGCCAGGCATGGCCTGCAATGCGCAGCCGGCCTTCATGGGGCAGCAGCCCCAGCACGGCCTGGGCCAGCGTGGATTTGCCAGATCCCGATTCACCGACCACACCCACGGTGCGCCCGGGCAACAGCGCCAGGTCTGCGGACTGCACGGCGACGAAGCGCCCCTGGCCGAACCATCCGCGCACGCCTGCCAGCGGCACCGGATAGCTGACCTTGAGGCCCTGTGCCTGCACCAGCGGCTCGCCAGCCGTGGCCTCGGCGCCTGCCTCCACCTCGATCAGGTCGCGGCGCGGCACGCTGGCCAGCAGCTTGCGCGTATAGGCATGGCGCGGAGCCGCCATGACCGCCGACACCCCGCCCTGCTCCACCAGTTGCCCGCGCTCCATCACCGCCACGCGGTCGGCAAAGCGCCGCACCAGGTGCAGGTCGTGCGTGATCATCAGCACGGCCATGCCGGTCTGGCGCTGCAGGTCATCGAGCAACTGCAGGATCTGGCCGCGCAGCGTGACATCGAGTGCCGTCGTCGGCTCGTCGGCCAGGAGCAGGCGCGGGCTGCTGGCCAGCGCCATGGCGATCATGGCGCGCTGGCGCTGCCCGCCACTGAGCTGGTGGGGAAAGGCGCGGGCGCGGCGCACAGGCTCGGCAATGCCGGTGGTCGCCAGCAATTCGGTGGCCTGGACCAGGGATTGCGCTCGCGTCAGCCCCTGCTTGAGGCGAAGCACCTCGCCCACCTGCTCGCCCACGGTCATCAGCGGGTTGAGCGCCGTCATGGGCTCCTGGAAAATCATGGCCACGTCGCCGCCGCGCACGGCGCGCATCTCGCGCTCGGGCAGGCGCAGCAGGTCGCGGCCGTCGAACAGGGCCTGGCCGCCCAGCTGAGCGTCTCCAGCCAGCCGCAGCAGCGACAGCGCGGTGATGGTCTTGCCCGAGCCGGACTCGCCCACCAGCGCCAGCTTCTCGCCTGCCGCCAGGTCGAAGCTCACGCCGTGCACCACATCCTTGCTGCCGAAGCGCACGCGCAGGTTGCGCACGGACAGCAATGTCCGGCCACGGCCCGGGGGCGAAGGTAGCTCCATTGCCGGCTGCTCTGCGTTCATGCGGCGTCCTTTGCATCGACACCGGGGGCGGCATCGCTGGCAGCGGCCTTGCGCGGGTCCAGCGCATCGCGCAGCGCATCGCCCATGAAGGTCAGCAGCAGCAGCGTCACCACCAGCACGGCAAAGGTGGACAGCGAGATCCACCAGGCATCGATGCTGTTCTTGCCCTGGTTCAGCAGCTCACCCAGGCTGGGGGTGTCAGGCGGCACGCCCAGCCCCAGGAAGTCCAGCGAGGTCAGGGCCAGGATGGCCGCACTCATGCGAAACGGCAAAAAGGTCACCACGGGCGTCATGCTGTTGGGCAGCAGATGGCGCCAGATCAGCGCGCCATTGCCCACGCCCAGCGCCCGAGCCGACTTCACATAGTCCAGCTGGCGGTTGCGCAGGAACTCGGCACGCACGTAGTCCGACAGGCCCATCCAGCCGAACAGCGACAGCAGCACCAGCAGCAGTGAGACGCTGGGCGCCAGCACCGCGCTGAAGATGATCAGCAGATACAGCTCGGGCATGGAGCCCCAGATCTCGATGAAGCGCTGGAATGCCAGATCGGTCCTGCCGCCGAAAAAACCCTGGACGGCCCCCGTCACCACGCCCAGCACCACGCCCGACGCCGTCAGCGCCAGCGCAAACAGCACGCTGACGCGAAACCCGTAGATCAGCTGGGCCAGCAGATCGCGCCCCCGGTCATCGGTACCCAGCAGGTTGTCGCGCGAGGGCGGCGCCGGATTGGGCGAGGTCGCAAAGTAGTTCAGCGCCTGTGGCCCATAGGGATTGAGCGTATACAGCGCCCAGTTGTCGCCCTGGCGCAGGCGGTCGCGGATGAAGGGGTCCAGGTAGTCGGTGGCCGTCTCGAAGTCGCCGCCGAAAGTCTTCTCGGAATAATCGTTCCACAGCGGCCAGTAGGTCTGGCCCTCGTAGCGCACCACCAGGGGCCGGTCGTTGCTGATCAGCTCGGCGCCCAGGCTCAATACCACCATCACGCAAAACGCCACCAGACTCCAATACCCCAGCCGATTGCGCCTGAACCGCATCCAGGCCCGCCGCGCCGGCGACACTGCCACCACAGCCAGCGGTACAGGCGCTGCCCCGGGCAGCCCTGCGCCTGGAGCGGCAAGGGAGTGCATCTCAGTTTCCATGTTGCTGCATCACAGTGGCGCGACCGCCCAAAGTCAGGGACACCAGGCAAGGGCCCGCGCCAGCCGCCAATGGCCCGAACGCTCCCCCAGCAAAGCGAGAGGGGGAAGCGGCGCAGCCGTTCAGGGGGCGCTCAATCAAACCGTACACGCGGATCCACCCACACATAACAAAGGTCACTGACCAGCTTGGTCACCAAGCCGATCAGCGTGAACAGATACAGCGTGCCCAGCACCACGGGATAGTCGCGCCGAATCACGCTGTCATAGCTGAGCAGGCCCAGGCCGTCCAGCGAGAACAGTGTCTCTATCAGCAGCGAGCCCGTGAAGAAGGCCCCGATGAAGGCTGCCGGAAATCCGGTGACGATGGGGATCAGCGCATTGCGCAGCACATGGCGGTAGAGCACCTGCCGCTCGGACAGGCCCTTGGCACGCGCAGTCAGCACGTACTGCTTGCGAATCTCCTCCAGGAAGGCATTCTTGGTCAGCATGGCCGTGATGGCGAAGCTGCCCGCCACCATGGCCGTCACCGGCAGCGCGATATGCCAGAGATAGTCCACAATGCGCGCGCCCCAGGACAACTCGTCCCAGTTGGAGGAAGTCAGCCCGCGCAGCGGAAACCACTGCAACTGGCCGCCAAAGATCACCAACAGTGCCACGCCCAGCACGAAACCCGGAATCGCATAGCCGACCAGGATCAGCAGCGTGGTGGCGAAGTCGAACCGCGAGCCGGCCCGCACGGCCTTGGCAATGCCCAGCGGCACGGCAACGAGGTAGCTGATGAAAAAGGTCCACAGTCCCAGGCTGGCCGAGACCGGCAGCTTCTCCTTGATCAGCTGCCAGACATCCTTGTTCTGAAAGAAACTGCGCCCCAGGTCGAACCGCGCGAACTGCCCGAGCATCTGGAAGAAGCGCTCATGGGCCGGCTTGTCAAAGCCGTAGAGGGCCTTGATCTGCTCAATGCGCTGGGGGTCCACCCCCTGGTTGCCACGGTAGGCCAGGCCACCGCCTTCGCCGCCACGGCCCACGCTGGCCTTGGCCTCAGCCAGATACTGCTCGACCGGGCCACCGGGCACGAACTGCACGACCACGAAGGTCAGCAGCAGTACGCCCAGCAGGGTCGGCACCATCAGCAGCAAGCGTTTGAATATGTAGGCCCACATAAGAAGTCTTGCATTATGTCCATTGCGGGGAGGGGCCCCGGCCGGGGGACGCCCTCATCATGCAACGGATCGCAACGACACAGCCGCAACGCCGGCTCATGGAGGCGGCGCGGTCAGCACCGGCATGCGGGCCCACCAGGTGTCCATGGCCCAGCTCTCGCCCTTCGCATAGGCCGGAACCACGGCCGGCCGCACCAGGCGCCAGGAGTCGTAGACCATGCGGTGCGTGCCCGCGCTCCACTGCGGAATCAGATAGTGGCCGTGCGTGATGATGCGTTCGAGTGCGTGGCAGGCAGGCAACAGTTGGGCCTCTGTCTTGGCCTCGGTCATGCGGCGGATCATGGCGTCGACCGCCGGGTTCTTCACGCCGGGGAAATTGCCGGAACCCTCGGTTGCCGCCGCCTGGCTGCCGAACAGGTCGGCGAATTCCTGACCCGGATTGTTCGTGCCCTGGTAGGCGATGGAGATGATGTCGTAGTCGAACTTCTCCACGCGCTGCTGGTACAGCGCATAGTCCGCCGAGCGAAAGCGCAGCCGGATGCCCAGCTTTTCCAGATTGCGTATCCAGGGCGAGACCTGGCGTATGCCCGAGTCGCTGCTGTCCAGGTACTCCAGCTCCATGGCCTGGCCCCGCGCGTTGCGCAGCACGCCATCCTGAATGGTCCAGCCGGCATCGGCCAGCAGTTGCCGCGCCTGGCGCAGATTTCCGCGCAACGAGCTGTCGCCATCGGTGCGCGGCGGCTCGGCCATGGGGCCGAAGGCCTCCGGCGGGATGCTCTTGCGCAAGGGCTCCATCAGCGCCAGCTCCTCTGGCGAGGGCTCGCCATGGGTCTCGCAGGCCGTGTTGCCGAACAGCCCGCGCACGCGCTGGTAGGAACCGTAGAACATCTGCCGGTTCATCCACTCGTAGTCCATGGCCAGGCCCAGGGCGCGGCGCACCCGAACGTCCTGCAGCACAGGCCGGCGCACGTTGAGCACATAGCTCTGGAATCCCGATGGCAGCTTGTTGCTGAACTCGCCCTTGACCAGCTCGCCCCGGTCGAAGCGCTTGCCGTACAGGCGCCGCGCCCAGTCACCGGCGCTGTAAAAGCGCATGAGGTCGAACTCCCCGGCCTTCAGCGCCTCCAGCCTCGCCGTGTTGTCGCGGTAGATCTTGACGGAGATGCGATCGAAATTAGCCGTGCCCACACGCACAGGCAGATCGCGGCCCCAGTAGTCCGGGTCACGCACATAGGTGATGTCCTTGCCGAATCGCACGGGACCTATCTTGTAGGGCCCGCTGCCGATGGGCGTGTCCGTTACCACCTGGTCGAAGGGCTTGGCCTTGCCGTTTTCCACGCCCCAGTCGCGGCTGAACACTGGAATGGCCCCCACGGTCAGCGGCAATTCCCGGTTCGGCTGCTTGAAGCGAAAGCGCACGGTGCGTTCGTCCAGCACATCGACGCCCGCCACATCGAAGAACAGCGTTCTGTAGCCGGGCAGTGCATGCGGGCCCACCAGCGTGTCATAGCTGAACTTGACATCGGCGGCCAGCACGGGCTTTCCGTTGTGAAAGCGTGCCTGGGGCCGCAACCGGAATGTGGCGGACAGGCCGTCGGCCGCGGCCTGCACATCCTCGGCCAGCAATCCGTAGCCGGTGGCGGTCTCGTCCAGCGAGGGCCACAGCAAGGTGTCGAACATCAGCTCCGCCAGATAGGCGGGCGACGACCCCTTGATGGTGAACGGGTTGTATTTGTCAAAGGTGGAGATGCGCAGATTGCTCACCAGGCGCAGCTCGCCGCCCTTGGGGGCCTTGGCGTTGACATAGTCGAAATGGCTGAAGCCCTCGGCGTAGCGGGGCTCGCCCCACAGGGCATAGGCATGCGAGCCCCAGGCCGGCACACACGCCGAGGCCAGCAGCAGCGAAGAAATCATCCAATGGCGCATGCGACAATTCTGCACCACGCAGCCAGCCCTTCCGCTGGCAAACGCTGACGCGGGCCCCGGCCGTCGCCGCCAGCTGGTGCGCACTTCCACTCACTTTCTCTGGAGAACAACAATGGGCTTTCTCGCCGGTAAAAAACTGCTGATCACGGGCGTTCTGTCCAACCGCTCCATCGCCTACGGCATCGCCAAGGCCTGCCATGCACAGGGCGCGGAGCTGGCCTTCAGCTATGTGGGCGAGCGCTTCAAGGACCGCATCACCGAGTTCGCCGCCGAATTCGACTCCAAGCTGATCTTTGACTGCGACGTGGCAGACGATGCCCAGATCGACAAACTGTTCGCGGACCTTGGCGCGACCTGGGGCCAATTCGACGGCTTCGTGCACAGCATCGGCTTTGCGCCGCGCGAGGCCATCGCCGGCAACTTCCTGGACGGCCTGTCGCGCGAAGGCTTCAAGATCGCGCACGACATCAGCGCCTACAGCTTCCCCGCGATGGCCAAGGCGGCCCTGCCCTACCTCAACGACAAGTCCTCGCTGCTGACGCTGTCGTACCTGGGCGCCCTGCGTTCCATCCCCAACTACAACACCATGGGCCTGGCCAAGGCATCGCTGGAAGCCTCGGTGCGCTACCTGGCCGAGGCCGTGGGCCGCACGGCAGACGGCCGCGCCATCCGCGCCAACGGCATCTCGGCCGGTCCCATCAAGACACTGGCCGCCTCGGGCATCAAGGACTTCGGCAAGCTGCTGGGCCGCGTGGCCGATGCATCGCCGCTGCGCCGCAACGTGACCATCGAGGACGTGGGCAATGTGGCCGCCTTCCTGCTGTCGGACCTCGCCTCGGGCGTGACGGCCGAGATCACCTACGTGGACGGCGGCTTCAGCCAGACCGCAGGCCTGTCGGCCGACCAGGTCTAAGTCACCGCCAGACTCGGACCCGCCCCGCAGGCATTGCCGCCTGCGGGGCTTTTTTTGCCTGGAATCCAGGCATCCGCATCCTGCCGATGCGCGAAAGGAAATACACATCGGATTGCATACGGTCATTTTTGTTTTGAATGAGAATGATTCTCATGAATAATACAATTCTCAGATCAATATCAAAGAACCTCTGAAAACCTCGGAGCCAGCAGATATGCAAGCAACCTCTGACCTCAGTCTGCCCTCTCCCGTCCCGGCACCCTCCGAAGCATCCTTGAATCAATGGGAACAGCTGGCGCGCCGCGCCCATGGGCATTTCCATGCAGGCCAGATCGAAAGCGCGCTTGCCATGCAGATGAAGGCCCTGCATGTGGCGCAGCGCCTCATCGCCGGCCCGCTGCTGGCGGAACACGCCGATCACTGCATGGCCGCCTGGGTGGTCTCCCACCACAACCTTGCCGAGTTGCTGGCATTGCGCCAGCAGCCCGCACTGGCCATCGAATACCTGTGCGAGGCGCACCAGGGCCTGCTGGCCCTGGGTGATGCGCGCCACCATGCGGCCGCCGTGTGCAGCGCCGCCTGGCGCCATATGCGCGAAACCCATTCAGCCCTGCTGCAGTGGCAGCGCCAGCACGGCAGCCAGCCCCGCATCGATGCGGCGCTTCAGGCCTCGGCCCGCGTCTTCGACTGCACAGCCACGGCCCTGCCGCCCCGGCTGGCGCATTGATTGCAGCCGCACAGACATCGCAACGCACCGATTTTTTCCCCGTAGTCCCTGAAAGAAACCACATGAGCAACTACACCCTGCCTCCCCTGAACTACGCCTACGACGCGCTGGAGCCCCATATCGATGCGCAGACCATGGAGATCCACTACACCAAGCACCATCAGGCCTACGTGAACAACCTGAATGCCGCGCTCAAGGACACGCCGCACGGCAGCCAGCCCGTGGAGCAGCTGATCGCCGACCTGTCCCTGCTGCCCGAAGGCGTTCGCGGCGCCGTGCGCAACAACGGCGGCGGGCACGCCAACCACAGCCTGTTCTGGACCGTGATGGCCCCGGTGGACCAGGGCGGCGGCGGTGCTCCCTCGGGCGAACTGGCACAGGCCATTGACCGTGAACTGGGCGGCTTCGATGCCTTCAAGGCCGCCTTCACCCAGGCCGCGCTCACGCGCTTTGGCAGCGGCTGGGCCTGGCTGGTGGTGGGCAAGGACGGCAAGCTGGCCGTGGAAAGCAGCGGCAACCAGGACAGCCCGCTGATGGCCGGCATCGGCTCCGGCGCCACTCCCATCCTGGGCCTGGACGTGTGGGAACACGCCTACTACCTCAAGTACCAGAACCGCCGCCCTGAATACATCGCGGCGTTCTACAACGTAGTCAACTGGGCCGAAGTGGCCCGCCGCTACGCCGCCGCACGCGGCTGAACGGTCCGCAACGCCAACCTTTGACCTCGACCAGCATGGATCTGCCACAACGCTTCCGCTCCAAGACCAGCGTACGGTCCAACATCCGCCTGTGGATAGGCCTGGCCATCATGATGGCCGGCGCCTGGGCGCTCACCAGCCAGTTCTGGGCCTACGCCCAGAACCATCCGGTGGTCTTCCAGGCCCTGGCCGGAGGCTCGGCCGCCGCGCTGGCGACCGCACTGGGCACCGTGCCCGTGATGCTGTCCCAGCGCCTGTCCGAACGCACGCAGGACACCCTGTTCGGCTTTGGCGCCGGGGTCATGCTGGCCGCCTGCGCCTTCTCGCTGATCCTGCCGGGGCTGGAGGCCGTGCGCACCCAGGAACTGTTCGGTGGCGGCAGCTGGGCGGCTGGCGGGGTCATAGGTTCGGCCATCCTGATGGGCGGTGCCGCCCTCATGCTCATGGACAGGCTCCTGCCCCATGAGCACTTCATCAAGGGCCGCGAAGGCCTGGACCCGCAAGGCGCGCGCAAGCTGCAGCGCACCTGGCTGTTCGTCTTCGCCATCACCTTGCACAACCTGCCCGAAGGCCTGGCCATCGGCGTGGGCTATGCGGGCAACGACGGATTGCGCGCCAATGCGCTGGCCACGGGCATTGCCATACAGGATGTGCCCGAAGGCCTGGTGGTGGCCGTGGCCCTGCTGGCCGCAGGCTACAAGCGCAGCTTTGCCGTGTTGCTGGGCATGGCCTCCGGCCTGGTGGAGCCCGTGGGCGCCGTGCTGGGGGCAGCCATCGTGAGCGGCTCGGCAGCCATGCTGCCCTGGGGACTGGGCTTTGCAGCGGGCGCCATGCTGTTCGTGATCAGCCACGAAATCATTCCCGAGTCGCACCGCAAGGGCCATGAAGCCTTTGCCACGGGCGGCCTCATGCTGGGCTTCGTGCTGATGATGGTGCTGGACACGGCCCTGGGCTGAGTCCGCGCACCGCGCACGCCTGGCTCAGGGCAGCAAAAGCCCCAGTTCCCGCGCCGCCGCCAGCACATGGCGGGCGTGCCGCTCTTCATAGCGGTGGGCTGGCATGGTCAGTGTCAGCGCCGCTGCCAATTCCCCATCGCGCTTGAACACGGGGGCAGAAATCCCGGCGATCTCGCGGTGCCTGTCCCCCACCATGGCGCAGTAGCCATCGGCGCGCACACGGGCCAGCTGCGTTCGGCTGCCGCCGCGCGATGCGGCGTACAGCTCGGCATCGAAAGCCGACAGCACGCGCCCGCCTGCGCCCTGGCCCAGAGGCAGCAGATCGCCCGTGCGTGCATGGTCGCGCACGGGATGGGGCGAATCCACGCGGTACAGGCACAGCCGGTCCTGGCCCTGGCGCACGTGGTAGGCCGCACTTTCGCCCGTGGCCTGCACCAGGGTGCGCAGCACGGGCATGACCACGCTGTCCAGCGAGAAATGCCGGGCATAGACGGTGTTCAGCCGCGCCACGGCCGGGCCCACGGCGTAGCGGCCGTCATCCATGCGCAGCACCCAGCCGCCATGCTCCAGCGAGGCCAGCAGCCGCAGCACGGTGCTCTTGTACAGGCGCGTGCGCTCCGACAACTGGGCCAGCGTCAGCCCGTCGTCGCCGTCGCGAAACGCTGCCAGCAGGCTCAAGGCCCTGTCCACGGCCGCCACGCCGCCCGGCGCGGCGTTCTCGTCGGCCACCGATTCCGTCACTGATTTGCGAGGCATAAAAAGGCACCCAAGGGAAAACCCCAGGCACGCAGTCTTGACGATGGCGCGTGCAGCAGGGAATATTTCAATAGAGAGAATATAGTTCTATCTATTAGAACCACACAGAACCCCGATGTCAACAGGTGAATCCGCCACCATCGACACCCACCACCGGATGCAATTGCCCATGTCCTCCCACCGTTTTGACGTACTCATCAGCGAAGTCGGCCCGCGCGATGGCCTGCAGTCCGTGGCCTCCACCATGTCCACGGCGCACAAGCTGGCCTGGATCGCCGCGCTGGCCCATGCAGGCCTGCAGGAGATCGAGGTCGGATCCTTCGTCTCGCCCAAGCTGCTGCCGCAGATGGCCGACGCGGCCGAGGTGGTCGCCCAGGCCATCACCCTGCCCGGCGTCACCGTGATGGCCCTGGCCCCCAATCTGCGCGGCGCCGAGGCCGCGCTGCGCGCCGGCGCCCACAAGGTCACGCTGCCCGTCTCAGCCAGCCCCGCGCACTCCATGGCCAATGTGCGCAAGACGCCCATGCAGATGGTGGACGAGGTGCGGGCGATTGCCGCGCTGCGCGACGAGATCGCGCCGCAGGCCCTGATCGAGGCGGGCATCTCCACGGCATTCGGCTGCACCCTGCAGGGGCTGGTGCCGGAGGACGAAGTGATTGCGCTGGCCCTGGCCTGCGTGGCGGCGGGCGCCGATGAATCGGGCCTGTCCGACACCACGGGCATGGCCAACCCGGCCCAGGTGCGGCGCCTGTTCACACGGCTGCGCGCCGAGCTGGGCGAACATGCAGGCGCGGCCCACATGCACAATACGCGCGGCCTGGGCCTGGCCAACTGCCTGGCCGCCTACGAGGCAGGCGTGCGCACCTTTGACGCCTCGCTGGCCGGCCTGGGCGGCTGCCCCTATGCACCCGGCGCCTCGGGCAACGTGGTCACCGAAGACCTGGTCTTCATGTTCGAGGCCATGGGCATCCGCACCGGCGTGGACATCGAACGCCTGATCGCCGCCCGCCAGCCGCTGGCCGCAGGCCTGCCCGGCGAGGAGCTGCACGGCATGACGCCGCTGGCCGGACTGCCCAAGGGCTTTGTGCCCCGCATCTACGCACCGGCCTGAGCCGCAGCGACAACCCACATATTCATTCACCGTTTTTCCATGAGCCAACCCAACTCCCCCGACACGGCCGCAGGCCAGGCCACGCCACTGCCCTACGCAGGCATCCGCGTGGTCGAGTTCACCCACATGGTCATGGGCCCGTCCTGCGGCATGATGCTGGCCGACCTGGGCGCCGAAGTCATCAAGATCGAGCCCGTGGGCCACGGCCGCGACGGCGATGCCACGCGCAAGCTGCTGGGCTCGGGCTCGGGCTTTTTCCCGCTGTTCAACCGCAACAAGAAAAGCCTGACGCTGGACCTGCAGACCGAGGAAGGCAAGCAGGCCGCGCTACGCCTGATCGCCACGGCCGACGTGGTCTGCGAGAACTTCAAGCCCGGCACCATGCGCAAGCTGGGCCTGGACTACGACAGCCTCAAGGACCGCTTCGAGCGCCTCATCTACGTGAGCCACAAGGGCTTTCTGCCCGGCCCCTACGAGCACCGCACGGCGCTGGACGAAGTGGTGCAGATGATGGGCGGCCTGGCCTACATGACAGGCCGCCCCGGCGACCCGCTGCGCGCAGGCGCCAGCGTCAACGACATCATGGGCGGCATGTTCGGCGCCATGGGCGCGATGGCCGCCCTGGCCCAGCGCGAGAAGACCGGGCGCGGCCAGGAAGTGCAAAGCGCGCTGTTCGAGAACAACATCTTCCTGGTCGCCCAGCACATGATGCAGTTCGCCGTCACCGGCAAGCCGGCCGCGCCCATGCCGGCACGCATCTCGGCCTGGGCCATCTACGACGTGTTCGAAGTCCGGGACGGCGAGCAGATCTTCCTGGCCGTGGTCAGCGATGGCGCCTGGCGCCTGTTCTGCGACGCCTTCGGCCTTGGCGAGCTGCGCGACGATCCGCGCCTTGGCAGCAACAACGACCGCGTGCTGGCGCGCAGCTGGCTGATGCCGCTGCTGCGCGAGAAGATGGCCCCGCACAGCGCCGCCCACATTGCGGAGATCTTCGAGAAGAACGGCCTGCCCTTCGCGCCCATCGCACGCCCGCAGGACCTGCTGGAAGACCCGCACCTGAACGCCACGGGCGCGCTGGCCCCCATCACCCTGCCCGATGGCCGCGAGACCAAGACCGTGCTGCTGCCCTTCACGCTGGACGGCAAGCGCCTGGACGTGCGCCTGTCGCCGCCGCGCCTGGGCGAGCACAGCCTGGAGATCCTCACCGCCCTGGGCTACAGCGGCGAGCAGGCCCTGGCCCTGGCCCGGGGCGACGCCACCGACAGCCACGCCAAGGCTTCCCACTGAAGCCAGGCTGAGCCACTGAAGGCGCCGCCGTCCACCCGGCGCGCGGCGCCCCTGCAACCTTGCACCCCATCCACCCCACACCGGACGACGCTTGCCGCGCGCCCGGCGGGGAGGCCTTTTCCCAAAAATTCCCGGAGACGACACCATGCCCGCCATCCACCGCAACCCGGCCGCCCAAAACCGGACACAGGCACAGACCCAGGCCCGCCCTTGTTCCACCCCGCGCCGCCAGTTGCTGCTGTGCGCCCTGCCCGCATTGGCTGCCGCCCTGCTCCCGCTGGCGGCCCAGGCCCAGCCTGACCACTGGCCCTCACGCGCCGTGCGCATGGTCGTTCCCTACACACCGGGCGGCGGCACGGACGCGGTCGCGCGCCAGATCAGCGAGCGCGTGGGCACGCTGAACAAATGGACCGTGGTCGTGGACAACAAGCCCGGCGCGGGCGGCAACATCGGCCTGGATGCAGTGGCCAAGTCCGCGCCGGATGGCTATACCTTCGGCATGGGCCAGACCGCCAACCTCGCCATCAACCCCGCCCTGCTGCCCAGCATGCCCTTCAACCCGCGCACCGACCTGGTCCCCGTGGCCCTGGTCGCTGCCCAGCCCACGGTGCTGGTCGTGCCGCAGGACTCGCCATGGAAGTCGGTGCAGGACCTGGTCAAGGCCGCCAAGGCCGACCCGGGCGGCATCCGCCAGGGACTGGCATCGACGGGCACGGTAGGCCACCTGGCCGGCGAGATGCTGGCCTTCAAGGCCGGCATCCAGGTGCTGAACGTGCCCTACAAGGGCGCAGCGCCGGCCGTGACCGACCTGCTGGGCAAGCAGACGCACTACATGTTCGGCACGCCCCAGGCCGTCTATCCGCTGCTCAAGGGCGGCAAGCTGCGCGCCCTGGCCGTGACCTCGGCCAAGCGCCTGCCCATCCTGCCCGAGGTACCCACCGTGGCCGAGTCGGGCTATGCAGGCTTCGAGGCCGTGGACTGGAAGCTCATCGTCGCGCCCAAGGGCACGCCGGCTGCCATCGTGCAGAAGATGAACACCGCCGTGAACGCGGCCCTGCAGCAGCCCGCCGTGCAGCAGCAACTGCAGGCCGAGGGCAGCACGGCCCTGGGCGGCAGCATCCAGGACGCGGCCCAATACCTGCTCAAGGAACAGACGGACTGGGCCGCGCTGATCCGCGACGCAAAGATACGCCTGGAGTGACCACGGAATAACAACGCCGCAGCGGCGCAATGAAAAAGGCGCGGAGCCCCTTTCGGGACCCGCGCCTTTTTTATGGGCCGTCAGCCGGCCCGGCGATCAGATCGTGCGGCCGAAGGGACCATCGTCCCCCACCTGCACCATCTTGCGGCCGCGCGCAGGCTTGGCTGCGGTGCCGACTTCAGGTGTGGCCGGCTGCGCCTTGCGCGCTGCGGGGCGCTTGGCAGGCGCCTTGACCGCGGCAACCTTGGCAACCTTGGCGGCCGGCTTGGCTGCCCGTTTCGCGGCTGCCTTGGCAACTGTCTTGGCGACTGCCTTGGCCGCAGGCTTGGCTGCAGTCTTCACGGCCTTCTTCGCAGCAGGCTTGCCACCTGCCGGCGTCTTGCGCGCCGGCGCGGTCCCGGCCACGCAGTCGGCGTAGTAGCGCACTTCGCCATCTTCGCTTTGCAGTTCCACCAGGCCGTGGATGTCGGTCTCGAAGCCCGGGCACTCCTTGGCGAACTCGCGCGCAAACAGCAGGTAATCCACGATCTTGCGGTTGAACACTTCGCCGGGAATCAGCAGCGGAATGCCGGGCGGGTACGGCGTGACCAGGCCCACGGTGATGCGGCCTTCCAGGTGGTCGATCTCCACGCGCTCGGTCTTGCGCTGCGCGATGTGGGCGTAGGCATCGGTGGGCTTCATGGCGGGCTGCAGGTCCGACAGGTACATCTCGGTCGTCAGGCGGGCGATGTCGTACTTGGCGTACAGCTGGTGCACGTGCTGGCACAGGTCGCGCAGGCCCATGCGCTCGTAGCGGCGGTGCTGCTGGCAGAACTCGGGCAGGATGCGCGCCAGCGGCTGGTTGCGGTCGTAGTCGTCCTTGAACTGCTGCAGCGCCGTCAGCATGGTGTTCCAGCGGCCCTTGGTGATGCCGATGGTGAACATGATGAAGAACGAGTACAGGCCTGTCTTCTCCACCACCACGCCGTGCTCGGCCAGGTACTTGGTCACGATGGAGGCAGGGATGCCCGTGTCCGAGAAATCGCCGTCCAGGTCCAGGCCCGGCGTCACGATGGTGGACTTGATCGGGTCCAGCATGTTGAAGCCGTCGGCCAGCTCGCCGAAGCCGTGCCAGTTGTCGAACTCCTTGCCGTTCTTGGCCTTGGAGCGCTTGGGCGCCGCGTCATGGCCGCGGATGATCCAGTCCTGGGCCGAGCCCACGCCTTCATCGGCCAGCTTCTCGGGACCCCAGACTTCGAACCACCAGTCGTCGCCGCCGAACTCGTCCTCCACCTTGCGCATGGCGCGGCGGAAGTCCAGCGCTTCCAGAATGGACTCCTCCACCAGGGCCGTGCCGCCGGGCGGCTCCATCATCGCGGCGGCCACGTCGCAGCTGGCGATGATGCTGTACTGCGGGCTGGTCGAGGTGTGCATCAGGTACGCCTCGTTGAACAGGTGGTGGTCCAGCTTTTCGGTCTGGCTGTCCTGCACCAGCACATGCGAGGCCTGGCTGATGCCGGCCAGCAGCTTGTGGATGGACTGCGTGGCATATACCACCGAGTGCTTGGGGCGCGCGCGCTTCTTGCCCATGGCGTGGTAGCTGCCATAGAACGGGTGGAAGGCCGCGTGCGGCAGCCAGGCCTCATCGAAGTGCAGGTTGGCCACATAGCCGTCCAGCATGCTCTTGATGGTCTCGGTGTTGTAGAGCACGCCGTCGTAGGTGGACTGCGTCAGCGTCAGCACGCGCGGCTTGACCGTCTTGGCATCCACGCCCTTGAGCAGCGGATTGGCCGCGATCTTGGCCTGGATGGACTCCACCGAGAACTCGCTTTGCGGGATCGGGCCGATGATGCCGAAGTGGTTGCGCGTGGGCTTGAGGAACACCGGAATCGCACCCGTCATGATGATGGAGTGCAGGATGGACTTGTGGCAGTTGCGGTCCACCACCACCACGTCGCCGGGCGCCACGGCGTGGTGCCACACGATCTTGTTCGACGTGGACGTGCCGTTGGTCACGAAGTAGCAATGGTCGGCATTGAAGATGCGGGCGGCATTGCGCTCGCTCTCGCCGATGGCGCCGTTGTGGTCCAGCAGCTGGCCCAGCTCCTCCACCGCGTTGCACACGTCGGCGCGCAGCATGTTCTCGCCGTAGAACTGGTGGTACATCTGGCCCACGGGGCTTTTCAGGAAGGCCACGCCGCCCGAGTGACCGGGGCAGTGCCAGCTGTAGGAGCCGTCTTCCGCATAGTCCAGCAGCGCCTTGAAGAACGGTGGCTGCACGCCTTCCAGGTAGCTCTTGGCTTCGCGGATGATGTGCTTGGCCACGAACTCCGGCGTATCCTCGAACATGTGGATGAAACCATGCAGCTCGCGCAGGATGTCGTTGGGCAGGTGGCGGCTGGTCTTGGTCTCGCCGTAGATGTAGATCGGCACATCGGCGTTCTTGCGGCGCACTTCGCCGATGAAGCTGCGCAGGCTGTGGATCACGGGATCGGTTCCGCCATCGCCCAGCGAGAACTCCTCGTCATCGATGGACAGAATGAAGGCACTGGCCCGGCTTTGCTGCTGCGCGAATTGCGACAGGTCGCCGTAGCTGGTCACGCCCAGCACCTCGAAACCTTCTTCCTCGATGGCCTGGGCCAGGGCGCGGATGCCCAGGCCCGAGGTGTTCTCGGAGCGGTAGTCCTCGTCGATGATGACGATGGGAAAGCGAAACTTCATGGGGGCAGCCTCCGTAACCTGAGCGGGCCAAAAAACGAAACAGGCGCGAAGTGTAAGGAATATCCTTATTGCGCCTTTGAAGCGTGCGGATTTTCACCCAGAATGTGCTGCACTAAACACAAGCAACTGTCACAAAGGGAGTCTCACGCATGGAATATTCCACCATCTGGTGGCTAGTCGCCGGCGCCTTGGTCATCGCCGAGCTGCTGACCGGCAGCTTCTATCTGCTGATGCTGGCGCTGGGCGCCATCATCGGCGCGCTGTGCGCGCATGCGGGCCTGGCGCCCATTGCACAGATCATCATCGCCGCCGCGCTGGGCAGCGCCTTCGTGCTGGCCTGCTATCTGGTGCGCCGCCGCCAGCCCAGCCGCCAGCCGGCATCGAGCAACCGCGATGTCAACCTCGACATAGGCGAGTCCGTCATGGTCGAGCAATGGAATTCCGACGGCACGGCCCAGGTCCGCTACCGTGGCGCCCAATGGACCGTGATCGGCCGCCCGGGCAACCTGCCCTCGGCCGGCATGCACCGCGTGGCCGAGGTCGTCGGCAACCGGCTGCTCGTGGACAAGCTCTGAGCCACCGCTGCACCTCTTGCGCACACCTGGGGATGCAGTCCTCGCGCCCCTTCGCCTCACCCTCTTGTTTCACTGAATGCCCTCCGGGCTTGGAGACACCATGGAAATCGCCATCGTCATCGCCGTCATCGCGGCCATCTTCATCGCACGCTCCGTCAAGGTCGTGCCCCAGCAGCACGCCTGGGTCAAGGAACGCCTTGGCAAGTACGCCGGCACGCTCACGCCGGGCCTGAACTTCCTCGTGCCCTTCGTGGACCGCGTGGCCTACAAGCACAGCCTCAAGGAAATCCCGCTGGATGTGCCCAGCCAGGTCTGCATCACGCGCGACAACACCCAGCTGCAGGTGGACGGCATCCTCTACTTCCAGGTCACCGATCCCATGCGCGCCAGCTACGGCTCGTCCAACTACATCATGGCCGTCACCCAGCTGGCCCAGACCTCGCTGCGCAGCGTGATCGGCAAGCTCGAACTGGACAAGACCTTCGAGGAGCGCGACATGATCAACGCCCAGATCGTCTCGGCCATCGACGAGGCCGCGCTCAACTGGGGCGTGAAGGTGCTGCGCTATGAAATCAAGGACCTGACGCCGCCCGCCGAAATCCTGCGCTCCATGCAGGCCCAGATCACGGCCGAACGCGAAAAGCGCGCCCTGATCGCTGCCTCCGAAGGCCGCCGCCAGGAACAGATCAACATCGCCACCGGCGAGCGCGAAGCCTTCATCGCACGCTCCGAAGGCGAGAAGCAGGCCGTCATCAACAAGGCCCAGGGCGAGGCCGAATCCATCAAGGCCGTGGCTGACGCCACGGCCCAGGCCATCGAACGCGTGGCCACCGCCATCCGCCAGCCCGGCGGCGAACAGGCCGTGCAGCTCAAGGTGGCCGAAAAGGCCGTCGAGGCCTACAGCCAGGTGGCATCGGACGCCACCACCACCTTGATCGTTCCCAGCAACATGACCGAGGTATCGAGCCTGATCACCTCGGCCATGAAGATGATCCAGACCGGGCAGCGCACCAGCTGAGATCCGCCGGAACCCCACGAAGAACGGGCCATCGCGGCCCGTTTTTCATTGCGCGCCGGTCTGCTGCACCAGTGCCATGGCGAAGCGCCCATGGCCCACGGACCAGTCCGAGTAGTCGTTCTCATGCATGAAGATGAACACATCGGCCGGCGCAACCCCGGCCCCCTCGTGCAGGTTGCGCGCAATGGCCGCATACAAGGCCTTCTTCATCGCATCGCTGCGTCCGCGCCGCATGGTGATCTCGACCACCACCACCGCATCCGAACGCACCACCCCGTTGAAACTGCGGCTGAACGCGAACTGCCCGGGAGCGTACGGGTGCACCATGTTGAACAGCTCGTCCTCGGGCATGCCAATGCCTTGCACCAGCGCCTGGTGGATGCCCTGCACGACGGCATCGCGCTGGGAAGTGGAGGTGGACTGGGGCAGATAGGTGTGGACGAAGGGCATGGTGCTATGTGCTTTGGGATCGAATGGAGAGGGAGAGTCCGGCCAGAATCCACGCAGGAATTGCCGGCCGAAGCGGCAAATCTATCCACCGGCCCATTGCCTGAAAAGCGATGATTCGGCCGGTTCTATGTACCTGGAACTCACATAGCCTCCACCCGCCCCGTGACACGACTCATGACCCGACCCATGACCCGCCGCCTGCCCCCACTGGCCGCACTGCGAGCCTTTGAAGCCGCCGCACGCCTGGGCCGCATGACGGCGGCGGCAGACGAGCTGTGCGTCTCGCCTGGCGCCGTCAGCCGCCAGGTACGGCAGCTGGAGCAGCACCTGGGCCTGGCGCTGTTCGCGGGCACCAAGGCCCGCCCCACGCTCACCGCAGCGGCGCGCACCCTGCAGCCCGCGCTCACCCAGGCCTTCCAGCAGATCCAGGAGGCGGTGCGCAGCCTGGGCGACGCCCACGAAGGCCCGCTGGACGTGGCCTGCTTCAGCACCTTCACCGTCAAATGGCTGATCCCCCGGCTGTTCGACTTCCACGCGCACCATCCCGGCATCGAGGTGCGCCTGCGCACCACGGACGCCGGCACCGACGCTGCACGCGAAGGCTGCGACCTGCTCATCACGGCCATCCCCACCGACCGCGACAGCAGCGGCAACAGCAGCCAGCCCATTGCAGACGACGAGATGGCCCTGCCGCTTTTCGACGAATACCTGGGCCCCGTGATGTCCCCCGCAATGGCCGGGCCTGTCACGCGGCCCCAGGACCTGGCCAGCCTCCCCTTGCTGCACACGCGCGGCCGGCGCGATGCCTGGGACATGTGGGCCGCCTCCATGGACATGGCCCCACCCGCAGCGGCAGGCCCCGTCTACGAGCACTACTACTTCACGCTGGAAGCGGCGCTGCGCGGCCTGGGTGCAGCCGTTGCTCCCTGGCACCTGGTGATGGACGACGTGCAGGCCGGCCGCCTGCTGGCACCCTTCGGCTTCACGGCCTCCGGCTACCGCTACCTGGCACTGCGCCGCAGCACCGCCGCGCCTGCTCGGCTCGACACCCTGTGCAAGTGGCTGCAGGCGCAGGTGCGGGCCATGCCGCAAGTGCCAGCCGTCCAAGGCATGCCGATCACGCAGGCAGGCAACTTCGCCGCAGCCCCCAAAAATCGATGCTAGAATCGCGGTCTTCGGAGAGGTGGATGAGCGGTTTAAGTCGCACGCCTGGAAAGCGTGTGTGGGTTAATCCCCACCGCGGGTTCGAATCCCGCCCTCTCCGCCAAAATGATCTAAGCCCTTGATTGATTCAATCAAGGGCTTTTTTCTTTGTGCAGCGTGTGACCGCACGACAGGAATCGGGCGAACCCGCTCCTGATCGCAGCGGGTTCGATTCAGGCCTGCCGCCCGGCCTACCTGAGCCGTGGCTGCACGATGATCTTCACCGCCGATTCGTTGTTGTGAATCAGCGTGTCAAAGCCCTGCGCCACCAGGTCATCGAGCTGGATGCGCTGGGTGATGAAGGGCTCGAGGTTGATCTTGCCCTCCTCGACCAGCTTGATGGTTTCCTGGTGGTCGTTGCAGTAGGCAATGGTGCCGCGCACGTCCAGCTCCTTCATGACCACGCTGTGCACGTTGATGGTGGCCGGATGGCTCCAGATGGACACGATCACCACCACGCCCGTGGCCTTCGTCACGGCCACCAGCGTGTCCAGCACCTTGTTCACGCTGGAGCACTCGAACGACACATCCACGCCCTTGCCACCGGTGAGCTTCATCACCTCGGCCACCACGTCCACTTCGGAGGGGTCCAGGATGTGATCGGCCACGCCCGATTCACGCGCCTTCTGCTTGCGCTTGGCGCTCAGTTCGGTGATGACCACCGTCAGGCCCTTGGCCTTCAGGATGGCGGACAGCAGCAGGCCGATGGGGCCTGCGCCGCCGACCAGCGCCACATCACCCGCCTTCGCTCCGCTGCGGGTATAGGCATGGTGGCCCACGGACAGCGGCTCGATCAGCGCGGCCTGGTCCAGTGGAATGGCATTGGAGATCGGGTGCACCCAGCGGCGCTTGACCGCAATCCGCTCGGACAGCCCGCCGCCGCGCCCGCCCAGGCCGATGAAATTCATGTCCTTGGACAGGTGGTAGTGGTCGCCCGGCCCCGTGGGCACGTCGTCGGCCACGATGTAGGGCTCCACCACGACGTGCTGACCGACCTTGATATCGTCGACGCCCGCGCCCACGGCGTACACCACTCCGGAGAACTCGTGCCCCATGGTGATGGGTGCGGACTCGCCCGAGATGGGGTGCGGATGGCCGCAGGGCGGAATGAAGATCGGCCCTTCCATGAACTCATGCAAATCCGTGCCGCAGATGCCGCACCAGGCCACCTCGATGCCCACGGTGCCGGGCTCCACCACGGGTTCGGGGATGTCTTCGATGCGGATGTCGCCCCGGTCGTAGAAACGTGCTGCTTTCATGATTGAACTTTCTGTTTTGCAAGGCTGGGTTGGCGGGCGGCACAGCCGCCCCATGGCGATTATTCGGCCTTACCGCAGGTGATGAACTTGCTGCAGGTCATAGACACGCACTGGCAGGCCTTCCTGCCGCGCCTTGAGCTGCAGCGCCAGGTACAGCGAGTAGTGGCGCGACTGGTGCAGGTTGCCGCCGTGGAACCACAGCGCCTCTTGCTGCGTGGGCTTCCACATGTTGCGCTGCTCACCCTCCCACGGTCCCGGGTCCTTGGTGGTGTCCGAGCCCAGGCCCCAGACCTTGCCCACCTTGTCTGCCACCTCCTGGCTGATCAGGTCGGCCACCCAGCCGTTCATGGAACCATAGCCGGTCGCGTAGACCACCAGGTCCGCCGGCAGCTCGGTGCCATCGGCCAGTACCACCGCGTTTTCCGACAGGTGGCTGATCTGCTTGCCCGCCTGCAGCTTGATGCTGCCGTCGATCACCAGATCGCAGGCCCCCACGTCGATGTAGTAGCCCGAGGCGCGGCGCAGGTACTTCATGAAAAGGCCCGAGTCGTCATCCCCGAAGTCCAGCATGAAGCCGGTCGCCTCCAGCTGGCGGTAGAAGTCCGCGTCGCGCTCGCGGATGCGGTCGTACACCGGCACCTGGAAGTCGGCCATGATGCGGTAGGGCAGCGAGGCGAAGATCAGGTCCGCCTTCCTGGTCGTCACGCCGCTGGCCACGGCGCGCTCCGAATACAGGTCGCCCAGGCCGATGTCCATCAGCGAATCGGAGCGCACGATGTGCGTGGACGAGCGCTGCACCATGGTCACATCGGCGCCGTGCTCCCACAGGGCCGCGCAGATGTCGTGCGCTGAATTGTTGGCGCCGATCACCACCACCTTCTTGCCGGCGTAGGCGTCCGGTCCATGGTGCTGGGACGAGTGCTGCTGCTCGCCCTTGAAGACGTCCTGGCCCTTGATCTTGGGCACATTCGCCTTGCCCGACATGCCGGTGGCGAACACCACATGCCTGGGGCGCAGCACCTGCGTCTCGCCGTTGCGCTCCACGGTGACTTCCCATTCCTGCCTGTCCTCGTCGAAGCGGGCGTTCAGGCAATCGGTGGACGGCCAGTAGTTGACCTCCATCACCTTGGTGTACATCTCCAGCCAGTCGCCGATCTTGTCCTTGGGCGCGAACACGGGCCAGTTGTCCGGGAACGGCATGTACGGCAGGTGGTCGTACCAGACCGGGTCGTGCAGGCACAGCGATTTATAGCGGTTGCGCCACTGGTCGCCGGGGCGCGCCTGGCGGTCGATGACGATGTGCGATACCTCCAGCTGGCGCAGCCGCGCTCCCAGCGCAATGCCGCCCTGGCCGCCGCCAATGACGAGCACGAAAGGCTGCTTGTCACGGCCCAGCTCCTGGGCCTCCTGCTGGCGGCGTTCCAGCCAGGTCTGGCGGCCACGCCGGATGCCGTGCTCGGCCCCCATCGGGCGGCGCGTGCCCATGGGTTCCTCATGGCCCTTGAGCTCCTGGGCGGCCGTCAGCAGCGTCCAGATGAGCCCGTCCCTGATGCGGACATGGCCGCCGCCGCGCGTATGGCGCGTATCGATCACGATCCAGGCGGACACCACACCATCGGCCTCCTCCACCGCCTCGCGCTCGTCCAGCGAAAAGCGCACGGGCGCCGCGGCGTCCAGCTGCGCAGCCAGCATGTCGGCGATCTGGCTGCGCCCTTCCATGGTCTTGATGTTCCAGGTCAGCAGCACCAGGTCGCGCCAATAGCATTCATCGGCGAACAGGCGGCTGGCGGCCGCGAAGTCGCGGTCTCCCAGGGCATGGTTGAGTTGGTCAAGCAGCGCCTTGGCGCGGGCGTTGGGCGTCGTATCGGTCATGGTTGTCTCCTTGATGCGGTCATGCCCGCTGGTTTTTCTTCGGGCAGGCGCTCTTACGCAATCACCATGCCAGGCAGGCCCGGCGGCAGGATGCGCCAGGCAAATCAAGGGGTTGCCTGCGCGCCTCCGGTACAAACCCTGCGCATTGCACCCCGCTGCCCGGAGTTGCCGCCCGCGACAGGTGGGGCAGCCCTGCGACACCTGTCGCACCAGGCGTGCTGCAGCGCAGCAGGAGCAGTGGGTAAATCTCCATTGGCGTAGCCAGGTGCGGGGCACAGAATCGTCTGCGGCACGTTCAAAGCCCGCATCGACTCCACGCCATGCCCCTGCAGTCCTACGCCTCGCACATCCAGGAAATCGAAGCCTTTGGCCTCGGCTACTCCAACCGCGGCCAAGAGCGCGACCGCGCCGTGCTGCGCAGCTGGCGCCGGTGCATCGACTCCCACCGGCTTGACCCGGCGCATACCAGCGAAGCCCACATCGTGACCGACGGCCAGCTGCGCGCGCACCGCGAGGAGTCCGAGCCGCTGATCCACATCGCCCGCCATGCGCTGGAGCGGCTGTACCAGCAGCTCAAGGGCCTGGACTACGTGCTGCTGCTGGCAGACCGGCACGGCGTGGCCGTGGACTTCCTCGGGCATGAGGCCGACGCTGGCGACCTGCGCCGCGCAGGCCTGTACCTGGGCGCGCAATGGCGCGAGGACCACTCGGGCACCTCGGCCGTGGGCGCCTGCCTGGAAACGGGCGAGGCGCTGACCGTGCACCAGAGCGACCATTTCGACTTCACCCACACCGGCCTGTCCTGCACGGCCGCGCCCATCTACGACATGCACGGCGAACTCGCTGCGGTGCTGGACCTGTCGCTGCTGCGCTCGCCCGCCGAGCGGGCCAGCCAGAACCTGGCGCTCAACCTCGTCGTGGCCGCCGCGCGGCGCGTGGAGCAGGCCAACCTGATGGCCCAGTCCGGCCAGGACTGGGTGGTGCGCCTGGCGCAGTCGCCCGATTTCCTCGACGTCGATCCCGACGCCTCCATCAGCGTGGACGCACGGGGCCGCATCCGCGCCATGACCCACGCGGGCGCCCGCCTGCTGGTGGCCGCCGCGCAGCTGGACTGGCGCCAGCGCCACAAGCTCATCGGCCAGCCGCTGGAGCGCTTCTTCGACGTGGACCTGCGCCACCTGCCCGAGCTGCGCCGCCATCGCCCGGCGCAGGAGCGCATCATCCGCGCCCGCGACGGCAGCATCCTCTTCGCCCATGCCATGGAGCCACAGCGCCCGACACGCCGCCTGCGCGCGCAGGCAACGCCGGCGCAGCCCCCGCTGCCGGCAGCGCTGCAGGCGCTGGACACGGGCGATGCCAAGCTGCAGACGCTGCTGCGCAAGGCCGCACGGCTCGCGCCGCAAACGCTGCCCATCCTGGTGCAGGGGGAGACCGGCGCAGGCAAGGAATACCTGGCCCGCGCGCTGCATGCCAGCAGCGGCCGCAGCGGCGCCTTCGTCGCCATCAACTGCGCGGCCATTCCCGAGGCGCTGCTGGAAAGCGAGCTGTTCGGCTACCTGCCCGGCACCTGGACCGGTGGCGCCAGCAAAGGCCGCGAGGGCCTGATCGCCGCGGCGCACGAAGGCACGCTGTTCCTCGACGAGATCGGCGATATGCCACTGGCCCTGCAAGCCAAGCTGCTGCGTGTCCTGTCCGAATCCGAAATCACCCCGCTGGGCGCCCGCGCGCCACGGGCGGTGTCCGTTCGCGTCATCTCGGCCTCACACCGGCCGCTGGCCGAATTGGTGCGGCGCGGCAGCTTCCGCGAAGACCTGCTTTACCGCCTCAATGCCGCCGAGCTGCAACTGCCCGCGCTGCGCCAGCGCAGCGACCTGCAGGCGATTGCCGACCAGATGCTGGCCACGCTGGGCAGCCATCTGCACCTGGGCGACGCGGCCCGCGCGCTGCTCACCGCGCACGCCTGGCCCGGCAACCTGCGCGAGCTGCACAACGCGCTGCGCTACGCCGCAGCCCTGTGCGGGAACGATGGCGACGGCAGCATCGAGCCCGACCACCTGCCCGACGCGCTGCACTGCACCCCGCCCTGCACCGCCGCCCTGGCCAGCAACACCAGCGAGCCCGCCGCACAGGCACTGGAGCAACTGCTTGCCCAATGCCAGGGCAACGTCTCCGAGGCGGCGCGCCAGCTCGGCGTCAGCCGCTCCACCATCCACCGCCGCATCCAGCAGCTGCAGCTTGGCGTGCGGCATGCCCAATGGCGCGGGCCATAGGGCCAAGCGGCAACGGGCAACCGGCAACCGGCAACCGGCAATCCCGAAGCATCGCTGACACGGTGTTACAGGAGCTGCGGCGTTCACCAGTAGATTGGCGCGTTTCGTCCATTGCAGCCCCAAAAAAAGATGAAACCCAAGATCAACTTCATTGAACGCGAGCGCCTGTTCCGGCGGGAACTGAAACGGCGAAAGGTCAGGTTCCTGCCCATGCAGGTATTGCGCCGGCTGTTCGAGAAGGCAGGTGTCTGAGCCCTCCCCCACGGCCGCCACAACTGGAATAGGTCTGGCTGCGCATGCAGCCTCGTCCAACCCGCCGCATTCAGCGCTACACTGCCCGGCTCGCTGCCCATGGGCGAAGCAATGAATACGGCCGGGTGACTTGGCATGTATGGGCAGCTTTGGCTTTGGATTGCCCCAGAAAAACGGGAGAGTGGCTTGCCGATATACAGCTTGTCTTGTGCCAATTGCTCCGCTCCACTGGAGATTGGAAGTGATACGGAACGCTTCATCTGCGCGCATTGCGGAAGCGCCCAAATTCTTGAACGTCAAGGCGGAATCATTTCACTGAAAAAGGTGGAACACTCCCTTCACGCCATCCAACGGGGCACGGATCGCACAGCGGCAGAACTGGCCATTCCAAGGCTGACGCAAGAAAAGCAGCAGATTCTTGCGCTGCGTGCACAAGCGTTGGAAGCCCATCAAAAGAAGCGTGCACACGCACGCGGCCGAAGGTTGAAGCTGACCGGCATCAGCTTCCTCGTCCTGCTTCTTGCGGGTCCTACGGCGATAAACCAGATCAAGATGACTGCCATCAACACTGCGCTCACGTTGGCGTGGATGCTTTCCTTGATCGTCATACCCGTTCTTGTTTTTCTAAAAACAAGGATGCCGCGGAGTACCTCCGCGCAGCAAGTCATCAGTGATTACGACGCGCAATTGGCGTCGATTGAAGCCCACCTGCAGGCCAATCGCGCCATTGTTTCCACCCTGCCATCTTGATGTGATGGCTTGCGAAAACGCTTCGCAGGCCATCTCCATGGGTGCTCACGCCCTCACCAACTGATGCAGCAACTGGCTCAGATCCTCCTGCGAATACGGCTTGGCCAGCCGCGTCATTCCAGGCGGCAGCGCCGGGATGTCTGCAAAGCCGCTGGCCAGGATGAAATTCAAGCCCGGATACCGCTGCGCAATATGTTCGGCCAGCTCGACACCGTTCATGCCCGGCATGGCGTAGTCGGAGATGACCACGTC
Source organism: Delftia sp. Lp-1 (assembly GCF_020523835.1). NCBI lineage: Bacteria > Pseudomonadati > Pseudomonadota > Betaproteobacteria > Burkholderiales > Comamonadaceae > Delftia > Delftia sp. Lp-1. The sequence goes on from NZ_JAJALJ010000001.1 coordinate 3,351,346, forward strand.
AAAGCGTGCCTGGCGCGCCAGCAGGTCGATGGCCTCCTGCCCGGCGCTGAGGGCCGTGACACGGTGGCCCAGGTCCTCCAGCAGGGCCGAGGCGTTGGCCAGCACCAGCGGGTCGTCGTCCACCAGCAGCACGTCCATGGGTCCCACGTCCTGCGTGCGCTGGGCGCCCAGGTGGCAGGCCGTGCTCTCGTCCTTGGAGATGGGCATCCACATCTCCACCGTGGTGCCGTTGCCCGGTGTGCTGTGCAGCACGAGCTTGCCACCGGATTGGGCCACCAGCCCGTCCACCATGGCCAGGCCCAGGCCGGTGCCCTTGCCCACGCCCTTGGTGGTGAAGAAGGGCTCGACCACGCGGGACAGCGTCTGCTCGTCCATGCCCTCGCCGGTGTCCTCCACGCGCACGCAGACATACGAGCCTGCGGCAAGGCCTGCAAGCTGGCGCGGCAGCGTCGTTTCCACGGCCGCCGAGATCTTGATGACGCCGCCGCCCGGCATGGCGTCGCGCGAGTTGGCAACGAGGTTGAGCATGCTGCTCTCGAACTGGCTGGGGTCGGTGAGAATGCGCGGCAGGTTGGCAGCCAGGGCCATCTTGAGAAAGATATGCGGGCCAGCCGCCTGCTGCAGCAGGCCTTGCAGGCCCGACAGCAGCACCGCCACGTCCACCGCCTGCGTCTTCAATTCCTGCTGCCGCGCAAAGGCCATCATGCGCTGGGTCAGCGAGGCGCCACGCTGGGCGCCTCGCGTGGCGGTCTCCACCAGCGCGCGCAGCCGCTCGTCGGGCGGCATGCGCTTGCGCAGCAGCTCCAGGCTACTGAGCACGGCCATCAGCAGGTTGTTGAAGTCATGGGCCACGCCGCCCGTGAAGCGGCCGATGGCCTCCATCTTCAAGGCCTGGCGCAGCTGGGATTCGGCGGCCTTGCGCTCGGTCACATCGCGGGTGACCTTGGCAAAGCCGATCAGCCGGCCGTCATCGTAGATGGCATCGATGACCACCGAGGCCCAAAAGCGCGAGCCATCCTTGCGCACGCGCAGGCCTTCGGCCTCCATGCGGCCCGTGCTGACCGCCGTGCGCAGCCCCGCCTGCGGCAGCCCCGCCTGCTGGTCTTCCGGCGTGTAAAAGCGCGAGAAATGGGTGTTGAGGACCTCCTCCTCCTCATAGCCCTTGATGCGCTTGGCGCCCAGGTTCCAGCTCACGATGCGGCCTTCGGGGTCGAGCATGTAGATCGCATAGTCGGTCACGCTTTGCACCAGCAAGGCAAAGCTGCGCTCGGCGCTGGAAAGCGGGCTGGACAGGGGCGGGGGCGCGGCCGGCGGCGCTGCAGGCGAGTGCGCATCGGCCTCGCGCACGCACAGCAGCAACGCCGGGCTGCCGTCCAGCAGCCGTATGCGCGATGTGCTCGAAGCCACGGGCCGCTCGCGCCCTGAACAGGTCAGCAGCGGCCAGCAGCTGGCCTGACGGGGCTGTGCGGCCTGGGCAGGCTCCCATTGGCGGCTTGCCCAGCCTGAACGCGCAGCCTGGGCCACGAAACGCTCTTCGAAAACGCTGCCCTCCAGCGCATCTCCGGAGTGGTCCAGCAGGCTGCGGGCCTGGCGGTTGCAGTGGGCCAGACGGCCGTCGAGTCCAACGACAAAGACGGCGTCGGGAAACGCATCCAGAACGGCGTGGCCCGGGTCAAGGGGCAAGAGAGCGTCGGAGCCTGGAGAGGCCGACGCCAGACCATTCGAGGTCAGCATGTGAGCGACTCCGTAGGCAAATGGGTTGAATGCGCCGCGAAAATTGTAAGCAGCACGGATTCATCGCAAGCGGTTGCATCACAGGATCAGGGACGCGCTTCCTGCTCATGCTCGGAAGCCGCTGGGGCAGGCACGGCGTCCAGGTCGGGCTCGGAATGCAAGGCCTCGCTGAGCTGGTCCACCACCAGCGCCCATGTTGCATCGGCATGCCACTGCTGCGAGAACAGGGCGCGTTGCGCGTCGGTCCAGAACGGCGCGTCCACCAGCAGCGTGTTTTTCTCCAGGCGGTGCGAAAGAATGAACTGACGGATGCCCTCCGGGCTGGAGTCCAGTCCCAGCTGATCGAAGAGGTTGGTCATGGTGGGTTCGGCTGTGATCATGGTGTGTCCTTCTGGGTGTGGCGGGGGGTGGTCCAAGGCTAGAAGCTTGGCCGGCAGCCCCATGTCGGACACCGAAGCAAGCTACCGTCGGAAGCCCTTCTGCGCTTGGGCCGCAGTGCCCGCGCACAGCACAGCCCTGCTCCTACAAGGCAGCACCAGCGCACTGGCGCACCATGCAGCCACCTCATCACAGGACACCTATTCCATGAAAAAACTGCTGCTTGCCACCGCCATTTCCCTTGCCTTCGCCGCAGGCCTGTCGACCGCCCACGCCCAGGTGGGCAAGGCCGCCTCCGAGGCCGCCGACGCCGCAGACCACAAGGTGAAGGAAAAGCAGGCCGACGCCAAGGCCAAGGACAGCGGGCCGGTCGGCAAGGCCGTGAACAACGTCAAGTCGGACTACCACAAGAAGCGCTCCAAGCAGTCGGCAGACAACGCCAAGGAATCGCTGAAGAAGGCGACCGAGTAAACGGCACGGCCCGGATGGACAAAGGCCCACTTGCGTGGGCCTTTGTCTTTTGGAGAGGCCGGCGCTGCCGGCGCGGCCTCAGAAGCTGTGCCGCAGCGTCACCATCACATTGCGCGGCGCACCGGGCAGGTTCAGGTTGGGGCTGGTGCCGTGGGCCGAGACGATGTAGCGGCGGTCGAACAGGTTGCGCAGGTTCAGTTGCACCGTGGTGGCACGGCCGATGCGGTACTGGGCCATGGCATCCACCACCGTGTAGGCGGGCAGCGTGACGGTGTTGCCGGGGTTGGCAAAGCGGTCGCCCACGTAGTTGAGGCCGCCGCCCACGGTCCAGGCATCGCCCAGGCGCTGGGTGAGCCAGACAGACAGGGAGTTCCTGGGCGTGATGGTGGCGCGCTTGCCCTGCACGGGCTGGCCAGCGTCCACGGTGGTGGATTCGGTGACCACGGCATCCAGGTAGGCGTAGCTGAAGGTAGCCTGGGTGCCGGGGCGCAGTTCGCCGGACAGCGACAGCTCCAGGCCGCGCGTGCGCTGCGTGCCGATGGGGATCAGCTGGGTGGGCTGGGCCGGGTTGGTGGTCTTGATGTCGGTGCGTTCCAGCTGGAACAGCGATGCCGTCGCCATGGCCTTGCCGTCCATCAGGTCCCATTTGCCGCCCACTTCATAGTTGGTGGTGCTTTCCGGCTTGATGGCGGCATTGGTGGCCGACAGCGCAAACATCTCGGCCGAAGGCTGGTAGGAGCGGCTGACCGACAGGTAATAGGACTGCACGGCATCGGGCTGCCACACCAGGCCGGCGCGCGGGCTCCAGGTGGAGTCCGTGCGGCTGAAGTCGCTCTGGCCGGCCAGGCGGTTGTCGGTTTCCTGGCCGAAGCGGTCATAGCGCAGGCCCACCAGCAGCTTCCACTGCGGCGACAGCGTGACCTGGTCCTGCAGGTACAGGGCCCGCGTGAGGTAGCGGTTGAGCGTGCTGCCGCTCAGGGTGCCGCCGCCGTTGAGCGGGGCCACGGGCAGCACGGGGTTCCAGAGGTTCACGTTGGCCAGGGTGCCGCCGCTGTAGGACAGCGCATCCTTGTTCTGCTGGCCCAGCTCCAGGCCGTAGAGCACTTCATGCTGCACGCTGCCGGTGCGCAAGTTCTGGATCAGCTCGGTCTGGTTGAAGATGCCGTGCTCGTTGCGGTCCACGCCCGAGCGGGTCAGCGCCACGGTGCCGGCCGCCTCGTTGGTGGTGCCGGCCGGCAAGGTGTTCTGGCGGTCCAGCTCGTAGTGGTAGTAGCGCAGCGCGTTGCGCACGCGCAGCGTGTCCGAGAAGCGGTGGTTGAAGGTGGCGGTGAAGGAGCCCACGGTGGATTCGGAGGTGTCCGCATCACGCGCATTGGCCGAGCCGTAGTAGGTGCCGGGCGCCACATCCACGGGGCGGCCGCGATAGGCGGGAATGCCGAAGTCGGTGACGCGCTTGTCGCGCAGCAGCTCGGCCTGCAGCGTCAGCGAGGTATTGCCGTCCGGCTTCCACATGACGGAGGGGGCGATGGTCTCGCGCTTGAGGAACTGCTGGCTGCGGTAGCTGTTGGCGTCTTCGGCGGCGCCGGTGACGCGCCAGGACCAGTCGCTGCCCTCTGGCGCGCGGCCCACGTCGAACTCGGCACGCTTGTCGGCCCAGCTTCCCACGCTGACGGCCACGTCGGAGACATTGACGCCCGGCTTCTTGGTCACGCGGTTGACCAGGCCGCCCGAGGAGCCCCGGCCATAGAGCACGGCGGCCGGGCCCTTGACGACTTCCACGCGCTCGATGTTGGAGAGGTCACGAAAATACAGCGCGTCGTCGCGGAAGCCATCCACGAACTGGTCGCCGATGCTGGTGAAGCCGCGGATGCTGACCTGGTCGCGCTGGCCGTCGCCGTGCGACAGGCCGATGCCGGCCACGTTGCGCAGCGTGTCCTGCAGCGAGGTGGCGGCCTGGTCGCGCATGACCTGCTGGGGGATCACATTGATGGTCTGGGGCACGTCGCGCAGCGGCGCCTCGGTCTTGGTGCCGCTGGCGGCCGAGGGGGCGTAGTAGGCCGTGTCCTCCGCGCGCGAGGCCAACACGCGCACTTCTGCCATGACGGCGCCCGCCGCGCCGGAGCTGGCAGCCGGGCCGCCGCTGCGCTCGACGGTGAAGGTGCGCTCATCCTGCGCACGCACCTGCAGGCCGCTGCCGGCCAGCAGGCGCTGCAGGGCCTCGCGCACTTCCAGCGTGCCGCGCAGCGCGGGCGCCTGCAGGCCCTGGGCCACATCGGTGAGGAAGATGATCTGGGCGCCGCTTTGGCGCGCCAGCGCGTTCAGCGACTGGGCCAGCGGCTGGGCAGGCAGGTCCACGGCCAGGGGCTGGGCATGGGCCAGGCCGGCAATGCACAGTGCGGCGGCCAGGGCCGCGATGCGAAGGCGCGGCAGGCCGGTGACGGTAGGGGAAGGGTTCATGGCGACATCTCTCCTGAGGCGTTGGATACGGAATACGGGGTACGGCGGTGGCGGCAGGCCCCTCCAGGGCCTGTTCGGCCCCGGGCGCGATGCCGGTCTGCCTGTAAGCCGCTGCAGCGCGCAGGTTTGTACACATGGCCGCGGAAAATTTCTGGATCAGGCCAGCGGCTGCAGGGACAACTGCCGGGCGACCTACCTGCGCCTACCTGTGGCGCGTGGAGATCAGCACGCGGCCGCCGTCCTCATGCCGCACCTGCACGGGGGCAAGGCGAGGCAGCAAGTCCAGCAGCTGGTCGATGCGGTCCAGGTCGAACTGCCCCGAGATGCGCAGCTGCGCCGCATGCCGGTCGGCCAGCACGATGGGGGCGCTGCGGTAGCGCTGCATCTGCGCCACGGCCTCGGACAGCGGCGTGCCGTCCAGCACCAGGCGGCCCTCCCGCCAGGCCAGGGCGGCCAGGACAGCGGCGCCGTCGCCCGCCTCTGCCGGCACGAGCTGCGGCAGCGGCCGGCCGGCGCGCGTGCGCAGTTGCTGGCCGGTGGACAGCTCCACGGGTGCGCCGCCACCGTCCATGGAATGAACGCGCACCCTGCCCTGCAGCACGGTGATGTCGGCACCATCCTCATGGCGGTGCACGCCGAACACGGTGCCGATGTCCTGCACCACCACGCCGCCGGCCTGCACGGTGAAGGGCCGCTGCAGCCAGGGCACCCAGCCGTGCCAGAAGGCATGGGATACCTCGAAGGACGCCTCCCCCTGGTCCAGCACCAGGCGGCGCGAGCGCAGGTGCTGCGCCACTTGCACGCGCGAGCCGGTGTTCAGCCGCACTTCGCTGCCATCGGCCAGTTGCCAGCTCTGGCGCTGGCCCACGGCCGTCGCCAGGGTCTGGCGCTGCAGCGCGGGGTCGGCCCAGAGCAGCGCCGCCAGGGCCGCAGCCGTGCCTGCGCGCAGCGCCCTGCGCTGGCGCAGTTTCTGGCGCTGGGCGGCGGCCTGCTCGATTTCCTCGGGCGTGGGCAGGTGCCGACGCAGCATGTCGGCAAAGGGGGCCAGGGCGTCATCGACGGGCAGATGGGCGCTGCGCCCCGAAGACTGCGCAGAAGCACCCTGGCGCGCGCTGCGCGTGCCGCCTGTGCTGCGCGTGATCTCAGGCGGCATGGTCGGCCGTGAGCACGGGCTGCACATCGCGCAGTGCACGCGCCAGATGGCGGGCCACCATGCCGCGCGAGATGCCCATGCGCTGCGCGGCCTCTTCCTGCGGCATGCCGTAGAGCTTGGTGAGGATGAAGGCCTCGCGGCTGGCCTGGGGCAGCTGCTCTATCGCCACCAGCAGCGCGCGCTGGCGCTGGGCGGCGGCCACGGCCAGCTCGGGCGGGGACAGCGGCATGGCTGCGGCGGGGGCAAGGCGCTCTTCCAGCTCAGCGCCATCGAAGGGCGTTTCGGGCCGGCGCGCCTGGGCCCGGTGGCGGTCTATGGCCAGGTCGCGCGCCAGATGCCGCAGAAAGGCCAGCGGGTTGGCAATGCCCTGGGGAACGGGCCGCTCCATCAACCGCAGGCACAGCTCGTTGACGATTTCGCGGGGCTGGCATTCATCGCCGAAGCGGTGGCGCAGGAAACCGACCAGTTCGTCATAGTGCTGCACCAGCTGGGCCAGCAGGGGCTCGGCGGGCGGTTGTAGCGTGGAGGGGGACGGCATGGAGGAAAAGCCAATCGCGAAGAAGATCGCAAATGATTCTTATTATCCTATGCAGTTGCCATGCTTACCGTTGGCAAACCGGGCGGTGACGCGCCGCCGCAACAGCGGCGGGCGAAGGGCTCAGGGCAGCGGCGCGCGCATTCCCGTGAGTCCCGGCATGACCTCCCGCATGGCCGCGATGAAGGCACGCAGCCGCGCCGGCTGGTGGCGCGCCGGCGGATACACCAGGTGCACGGGCAGCGGCGCGGCCTGCCAGTCCGGGGCCAGGTGCACCAGGCGGCCCGCCTCCAGATCGTCGCGCACGATCCAGGCCGAGGCCAGGGCCGCACCCAGCCCGCCCAGGGCGGCGTTGCGCAGCGCATAAAGGCTGTCGGTGCTGAGCCTGGGCTCGAACTGCAGACGCCAGGATTTGCACACCCGCTCATCGCCCACGCGGTGCAGTTCCAGCTCGCGCTGGTAGAAAGTGCGCAGCGCAATCCAGGGCAGCCCCTGCAACTCGCGCGGGTGCTGGGGCACGCTGCCCAGCCCCAGCAAGGCAGGCGCGGCCACGGCAATGCGCGGCACCTCGGCCACGCGCAGCGCGATCACCGATGGATCGACCACGGCGCCCACCTGCACGGCGCAGTCGATGCCCTCGGCAATGAAGTCCGGCTGGCGGTCATGCAGCAGCCACTCGACCTTGACGGCCGGATGGCGGCCCAGGAACTGCAGCAGCGGCGCCATGAGCTGGTCCTGGCCAAAGGCGTGGGGCGCGACCACGCGCAGCAGGCCGCGCGGCGTGTCCTGGGCGCCGCGCAGGTCGGACTCCAGCGCCCGCCATGTATCGAGCAGTTCGCGCGCATGGGCCAGGCAGCGCTCTCCGTCGTCGGTCAGCGCCATGGCGTGGGTGGAGCGCCGCAGCAGGCGCAGGCCCAGCGCGCGCTCCAGCGTCTGCAGACGCCGGCTGACCGTGGGCTGGGTGGTGGACATCTGCTGCGCGGCGGCCGAGAGGCTGCCGCTTTCGACGATGCGCACAAAGGTCTGCAGCAGTTCGATGCGGTCTGCGCCCGAAGGCAGGGAGAGGTCGGCGATGGTCATACGCCAAGCGTATATCGATTCTGCGGATGCAGCCACTACCGTGGGTTGCTGCATCGCACCACACTACGGCCATCGTTTCTCAAACACGCCGTATCGGCGGATCAACATGTCTTGCATTCAATCTACGCATAACCAAGCGGCCACCAGCGAAAAGGCGTCCGGCGTGCCCCGGTCGCTGGTGCTCCTGATGGCGACCACGGCGGGCGTGGGCGTGGCCTCGCTCTACTACAGCCAGCCCATGCTGGGCGTACTCGGCCCCGACCTGGGCGCGGGCGAGCGCGCCGTGGGCTTTGTGCCCACGCTGACCCAGCTGGGCTATGCGCTGGGCATTTTGCTGCTGGCCCCGCTGGGCGACCGCATGGACCGCCGGCGCATCATCCTGGCCAAGACCGCCGCGCTGATGCTGGCCCTGCTGGCCAGCGGGCTGGCCCCGGGCCTGGCGCCGCTGCTGGCCGCCAGCCTGGCCGTGGGCCTGGCCGCCACCCTGGCGCAGGATGTGGTGCCGGCCGCCGCCACGCTGGCGCCCGAGCACCAGCGTGGCAAGGTGGTGGGCACGGTGATGACGGGGCTGCTGCTGGGCATTTTGCTGTCGCGCGTGGTCAGCGGGCTGCTGGCCGAGCATGGCGGCTGGCGCAGCGTCTACCTGCTGGCCGCAGCTGCCATGGCACTGCTGGGGGTGGCCCTGTGGCGCGGGCTGCCCAGTTTCAGGCCCACCACGCAACTGGGCTATGGCGCGCTGCTGGGCTCCATGGTGCAGCTGTGGCGCGGCCAGCCCGCGCTGCGCCGTGCGGCCCTGGCCCAGGGCCTGCTGTCGGTGGCCTTCAGTGCCTTCTGGTCCACACTGGCCGTGATGCTGCACCAGCAGTTCCACATGGGCAGCGCCGCAGCCGGCGCCCTGGGCCTGGCGGGCGCCGCCGGTGCGCTGGCCGCGCCGCTGGCAGGCCGGCTGGCCGACCGCAGCGGCCCGCAGCGCGTGACCTGCCTGGGTGCGGGCCTGGCCCTGGCGTCGTTTGCCGTGCTGGCACTGTCGCCCTGGCTGCCAGCCGGCGCACAGCTGCCGCTGCTGGTGGCCAGCGCCATCGGTTTCGACTTCGGCATCCAGGCGACGCTGGTGGCGCACCAGACCCTGGTGTATGGACTGGACCCCGCTGCACGCAGCCGGCTCAATGCGCTGCTGTTCACGGGCGTGTTCATCGGCATGGCCTCGGGCTCGGCGCTGGGCGCACTGGCCCTGGCGCAGTGGGGCTGGAGCGGCGTGGTGGCCCTGGCCTGCGCGGCATCGGCGGCGGCATTGGCCGTGCGGCTGGAGGGCCGCAACCGCTGAACTTCTGCAGGCTGCCGGCAGGCTTATGCCCCGCCCTGCAGCCGTGCCGCGCGCTGGGCCAGCCGCTGCTGCTCCGACGCGCGCAGGGCAGCGATCTGCGCCAGGATCTGCTGCTGCTTTTCCATCAGGCGCTGCGTGTGCACTCCATGCGCATCCCCCGCCAGGCCCTGGGCGATGCAGGCCAGCGCGCGTGCCGGGTCGCCGCGCTGTTGCCAGGTGTAGGCCAGGTTGAGCTGGGTGCGCGCATCGCGCGGGTCTATGCCTTCGGCCTGCAGGTAGGCGTCATGCGCGGCCGCGAACTGCTCCTGGCAGAACAGGCAGTCGCCCAGCACATTCCACAGCCAGGTACTGAGCCAGGGATTGAGGTCCAGCGCGCTGCGCGCCAGCTCGATGCCGGCGGCAAAGTCCCGCAGCTGCAGGCCCACGAATTCGGCCACCTCGCCCAGCAGCCGCCAGTCGCGCGGGCTGCGGGTGATGGCCTGGCGGTAGCTTTCCAGGGCGGCGTCCTGGCGGCCCGACTCCAGGTGCGTGCGGGCCTCCTGGGCCGGGGCCTCGAAGAACTGCTGCGCATCGGCGCTGAAGCGGTTGAGAAAGGCTGCCGCCGTGCGCTCGCATCCCTCGCCGATCAGCAGCCGCGCATGGATGGCCCTTTGCGCATCGCCCGAAGGCGCCAGCACCTGCCAGCCCTCGCGCCCGAACAATTGCGCCAGCAGCGGAAAGTTCAGGCCGATGGCGCTGGTGCGGCCAAAGCGCTGGGAGGCGCCCGCTTGGGCCGCCGCCTCGGGCGTGCAGGCGCCGTAGTCGTTGATGAGCACCAGCCCCTTGGGCGCCAGCCGCTGCTGCAGCGTCTGCAGCGCGCCAAAGGCGCCGTGGTTGACCAGCAGGCGCGGTGCCGCCTCGCTGACGGACAAGGCGGCATCCACCCAGGGCGACAGCGCTGCCTGGTCGCAGTCGAAGAAGCCCACCTCCTGCTCGAACAGGCCCACCAGGGGCAGCAGGCGCGCACGCTGGGCCGCATCCGCATGGTCCACCAGGGCACGGATCTCGCCCGGCGACAGCGCGGTGTACTGGCGCACGAGCTGGGCGTCATCGGTGAGGCGGGTGCGTATGCGCAATTCCTGCACCGGCCCGTCGCCTTGCCGCCGCACGACGGTGGCAGGCAGCACGTCCAGCACGTAGTTGCAGAACACGGCGTGCAGCGGCGGCAGGGGCACCGTGCTGCCGTCCGGCAGCTGCACGGCCTCGGGCCGCATGGCGTCGCAGCAGCCGGCCACGACCTGGCCGCCGAACTCGGCAAACAGCGCGCGCTCCTGCCATTGCGCGACCGTGCGGGTAGAGCCATCGGTGACGTAGTAGACCAGCCGCTGGTCGAAATCACGCCCTTCCTGCTGGCACAGGTGCCGGAAGGCCTGCAGGAACATGCGCGCAAACAGGCCGCAGCCGGCACCCAATTCCAGCACGGCAATAGCGCCTTGCGGCGCGGTGTCCGCGCAGTGGTGGAACAGCAGGGCCGCCGCATCCTCCGAGAGGCGGCCGCTGTTGTTGACCACGTAGGGCACTTCGTTCTCGGCAAAGGTCAGCAGGCCGGCCTGCGCCCAGTGCAGGTGACCCAGCTCCCACTCGATGCTTTCGGTGATGGGGCGGAAGTCCTGCAGCAGCTGCGAGGCAACGCGCACGCCCGAAAGAACGTCCTGCGGGGCGCGGATGGCAGGCGGCCCGCACGGCGCTGCGTCAGCGTCCATGGCGGGAAGGGACGCCGAAAGGGACGCGGACAGGGATACAGGCAGGGGCAGCGAAAGGGACAGTGGCGCGCGCAGGGCGGCCTCGCCCGTCGAAGGGTCGATTCTCAAGATGCTCTCTCCGGAAGATGCGATGGGAGTGACGCCTGCCTGCACGGCAGGCGTCCGGCCAGGCTCAGGGCACGGGCGCCCACTTGGACCAGTTCAGGTCGGCCTGCTCGAAATCGGCCTTGAGCATGCGGCGCATGGCGTCCACCTCGTTCTGGGTGATCTGCGCTTCCTTGACCTGCTTGCCGGTGGCCGCCGTGCGGGCCTTGGCAAGATCGGCCTTGGTCACGGAGGCTGTTCCAGCCCAGATGGACTTGGCGGACCCCACATTCACCCAATGCTTGCCCTGGGACTGCAGGTCGGCCTGGTAGGCGGATTTCCAGCCCATGTTGTTCTGCGACACGGCGTTGAGCAGCTTGGCCAGCGAGCGCTGGTTGCTCACCCCCTGCTGGGCGAATGCCTGCAGGTGAACGCGCTCGAACTTCAGCGGCAGCAGGCCCTGCTTGGCCGCCAGGCTGTCGCGCTCGTCCCACCAGCGCGATGCATCGGCGGACTTGACGGCCTCCAGCTGGTTGAGCCAGTCGGCATCGGTGACGATGCTGCCGTCGCCCTTGACCCACTGGAAGCGCTTGAAGCCGATGTCGGCCGCGCGGCCGAAGTTGTGGTTGCTCTCGCCCGGGCCGGCCTTGGTCTGGGTCTCGGCGGCCTGCTGGGCAAAGGTGCGCCGGCGCCCCGTGGGCGTGATCCACAGCGCGATCTTGTGCGTGTCATACATCTGCTGCACCAGGCTGGCCAGCTTGGCGCGGAAGGTGGGCTCGTACTCCGCATCGTTGGCAATGGCGGCCTTGCTGGTGGCCACGTCCTGGGCCTTGGCCTCCAGGTACACCGTCTTGGAGTTCTGCGCGGCGCGCATGCCCTGGTGCGAGGCAGGCAGCATGCCGCTGAGCTTGGCCACCGTGGCACCCCCGGCTGCCGCCAGGCCCAGCGCCTCCTTGGCACCCCCGGCCTGCGGCTGGCCCGGCGCGGCCTTGGCGGCGGCCAGCTTGTGGTCGTTCTGGAAACGCTCCAGCGCGGCGCGCGTCTGCGCGCCGTAGCTGCCGTCGTAGTCCACGCCCAGATACGGCGCGTTCTTGGCGTCCTTGACCACGCGCAGCATGGCCTGCAGCAGGGCCACGTCATGCACCTGGTTGCTGCCGCCCTCGCCTACGCTGTCATTGATGTCAGGCATGTTTCTCCCCTCTTTGTGGTTGTCGATATGGCCCGCAGCACCGGCTCAGCGGGCGGGCTCGGGTTTGCGGTCGGGTTTGCGGTCGGGTTTGCGGTCGGGTTTGTTGCCGGTTTTTTTGCCGGGATTCAGGCCGGCATCCGGCAGCAGGTGCACCAATGGCACGGTGCGCGGCTGCAGGCTGGCCGAGCAGGCACGCAGCCGCAGCGATTCGGCATGCGCCTGCGCCATGTCCGCCGCCACCTGCACCAGGGCGTGATGGGGCGCGGCGCCTGCGGGGCGTGTGCGCACGACGGAATAGGCGCCCAGGCATTCGGCCTGCTGCGCGCGCGCGGCACGCGCTGCCGCCACGCTGGCATAGCGCGCCGCCACCACGGCCTGCACGGCGGCCGGTGGTGCCGAGGCCTGCTCGGCAAACGCCTGCCGGCCCTTGTTCCAGCGCAGGCTGCGGGTCTCGATCTGGTCGGGCGCATCGTCCTGCGGTGATGCATAGCGCACCAGCAGCACCGGAATCCGGCCCGTGGGCGCCAGCACCCAGCTTTGGTAGTTGCCCTGGGGCTCGTCGTACTGCCAGGCCAGGTGCGGGCCCTGGGCGGTGGCGACATACAGCGCATGGCGGCGCTTGGGATGCTCAAAGCCCCCCATCTGCGTGACCAGCAGTGCACGCGAGCCGCCCTGCACGCCGGGCAGGCGCAAGCTGCGCACGGCAGCGGTGACGGTCTCTTCTTCCTCGCCAGTCGTCCACACGCGCTCAAGCTGCTGGAGCCCTGTTGTCGCAGACAGCGGATCACCCACGCCGTACAGCGGATCGGGCTGCGCCAATTGCGCCGGCCCCCTGGACGCAGGCCAGGACAGCGCCACTGGCTGGCCCTGCTGCACACCGGCGCGCACCAGCCTCAGCTCAAAGGGACAAGGCGCCGCCGTGCAGGCAGGCAGCGACAACTCATAGGCAGGCGCCCCCTTGGCCGTGCCGGACGGCAGGCTTTCCAGCACCTGCCGCTGCGGCCCGGCAGCGAGCGCCGCCCCAGCGCCCAGCACCGCCACAAGGCTCAAGGCCAGTGCCCGCCATGGCAGCGCCCCGCCACAGTAAAAATCGGAGCGCATTGAATGGTGAGCCATGGTGATAGCGGGTTTCTATGATTGGCCTGGGCTGTCGATACGCCGCAATACAGGAGGAATCTGCCGCAATGGGCTTGAAACAGGCATTTCAAGGCCCGGCGCCGCAGGCATTGTCTACAAGCTGGCATGCGGCGTCTGTTGCAAGATGCATCCGGCGCTTGAGAATTGCATTCAACATTTGCAATTCATCCAGGATGCATTCTGGAACCTTTTAAGCCAGATAAATTTCATTTGCACAAAAATCAACAATATCAATAACTTACATGAAATTCACCACAATTTCACAAAGCAAAGAAAATACCTTCTTGTATACATGACAGCGCCCAACATCTGCCTCCATCGAATGCAAGGGATGAGGAAAACCTGAATCAATGCGGATACGCCATGGGTTGCCCACTGCAAATAGTGCGCACCGAGGATTCCCTGGATGAACCCGCATCACAAGTTCGCTGGATTTCACGATACTGCAACCATTCACCATCCCAAATGGCTTGCGGCTGAACGACCGGGGCTGCCTTGCCGGTTGTACCTGCAAGGTGCACCGGGGCACACCCGCATCGCTGCCGGTTCCAGCTTCTTACCGTGACCACCCGAAATCACTGCTACAATCGCTGGCTTCGGAGAGGTGGATGAGCGGTTTAAGTCGCACGCCTGGAAAGCGTGTGTGGGCTAATCCCCACCGCGGGTTCGAATCCCGCCCTCTCCGCCATACACCCAGCAAAACGGGCCCCTACACGGGGCCCGTTTTCGTTTCCGGGCCGGCTTGTGGCAAGGTTCATGCCCAGGTTTGCGCCCGCCGCGCCCGCCCCTGCCCCGGCCAAGCGCACCGGCCGCACATCAGGGAAAGCGACAGCACGGACACCCCCTCCAAGCCTTGCGCAGACGCGCCCCAGGGCTTGCAATAGGCAGCAGCTGGCAGCAATAGGCAAGCGTCTGACAAGCACATCCTTGTTTCGGTGATGTACTAGCTGCAACAAAGCCCCCAGGCGCGCAGCTTTGTGCAACAGCACCCCTGGCGCGAACGTGCATCCAGCCCCATGGCGCGCATGGATTGCGGCGCTTGAGATTCGACGGAGGTTCCCCAATGGAAAGCAAGGTCATCAAGCTCCCTCAAGTCCTCTTAACTTCCGTCAATTTCTCTCAATTGACGATAGTTTTCAATCGAATCGGAGCAATCGATCGAAAATTCCAAAAACCCGCCGTATATTCCACACCGCTTTGCGGCCTGCCCGGCCCGTCTTCGGGCTGAGACGGGTCCTGCCCCTGCCGGGTACAGCGCAGCACAAGAACGCACAAGCGAAGAGCACAGGAAAACGCAAAAGGGGTTGGCATGAAGATTCTTTCGTTTTTCGGGACCCGTCCCGAGGCCATCAAGATGGCGCCACTGGTCACGGCCCTGTCGCAGACGCGGGGCATCGAGAGCGTGGTGTGCGTCACCGGCCAGCACCGGCAGATGCTGGACCAGGTGATGGATCTGTTCGGCCTGCAGGCGCAGCACGATCTCGCCGTCATGCAACCCAACCAGACGCTCAACGGCCTGTTCTCCCGCGTGGTGGCAGGTGCCGATGGCGTGCTGGAGCAGGAAAAACCGGACTACGTGCTGGTGCACGGCGACACCAGCACGGCCACGGCCTGCGCGCTGGCGGCGTTTCACCGCCGCATTCCGGTGGGCCACGTGGAAGCCGGCCTGCGCACCGGCGATCTGACCCAGCCCTTTCCCGAAGAGATGAACCGCCGCGTGGTCGATGTGGTCAGCCAGTGGATGTTTGCGCCCACGCCCACGTCGCGCGCCAACCTTCTGGGCGAGAACCTGCAGGGCCGCATCGCCGTGACGGGCAACACCGTCATCGATGCGCTGGCCACGCTGTGCGACCGGCTCGATGCCCAGCCCGAGCTGGCCCGTGCCATTGCCCAGCGCTATCCCTGGGTGGATGCGCAGCGCCCTCTGCTGCTGGTCACGGGACACCGGCGCGAGAATTTCGGCGAAGGCTTCCAGAACATCTGCGCTGCGCTGGCCGAGCTGGCGCAGCGCCATCCGGACCTGCTCATCGTCTACCCCGTGCACTTCAACCCCGCCGTGCGCGAAGTGGTCATGCGCACGCTGGGCGGCATGGACAACATCCGCCTCATCGATCCGCTGGACTATGTGGACTTCGTCTGGTTCATGCAGCGCGCCCACATCATCCTGACCGACTCCGGCGGCGTGCAGGAAGAGGCGCCCTACCTGGGCAAGCCCGTGCTGGTGATGCGCGAGGTGACCGAGCGGCCCGAGGCCGTATCGGCCGGCACCGTGCTGCTGGTGGGCACGCAGCGCGCGCGCATCGTGGCCGAGGTCAACCGGCTGCTGGCCGACGAGGGGCACCACGCCTCGTTTGCGCGCCGCATCAATCCCTATGGCGATGGCCAGGCCTCGCAGCGCATCGTGCGCGCCCTGCTGGGACAGCCCTTCGACGAGTTTGCCGCCGGACACACAGGCGGCGCGGCCGTCCCGGGCATCACGGCCGCCGTGACCAAGGGCATGGCGCCGGCCTGAACCACGCACGCACCACCCGCGCACCACGTCCACGAAGCGCATTACGAATCGAGCACCGAAGTGAGAAAAGAGGCCCCCATGCAACCGACCATCCGCCAATCGCTTTCCCGCACCGGTGCCCGCTGGGCGCTGGGTTCGCTGCTGGGCCTGGGCGCCCTGTTCGCGCAGACGGCCTCGGCCTCGGCGCTGGGTGACGCCATACGCCAGCTGGGCGCCAGCGACGGGCTGCAGCGCAGCGTCACGCTCAAGGAGCTGGGCATCGTCGATCCCGTGGTGCTGGCCGGCACGGCCACCCAGGACTTCTACCTGCCCGTGCCGCGCGGCCTGCCGCTGGGCGATGCCAGCATTGCCTTCGACAGCCGCTACCTCAAGGGCGAGCCCGGCGTCTCGACCGTGGTGATCTCGCTCAACGGCACGCCCGCCGTGTCGCAGACCGTGCCCGATGGTGACGGCATGCTGCAGCGCACGCTGCCCGTCGCCCAGCAGGCCCGCGCCAGCGATTTCGTGCGGCTGGGCGTGAACTGGCGCAGCCGCAACGGCCAGGTGCGATGCGATGACAACCATTCCCTGGCCAACTCCCTGACCATCTCGCCGCAGACACGGCTGAGCTACCGCGTGGACCCGCGCGATGTGCGCAGCATCGAAGATGTCTGGAACACCCTGCCCGTGCGCACCACCGTGCTGGTGGCAGGCAGGCAGTTGGAGCAGGCCTCGTTCGACAGTGCCTGGCGCATTGGCGCCAGCCTGCAGCGCAACAACAGGCGCATGACGGTGAACGCATTGCCCGCCGTGGGGGAGACGCTGGACCTGCGCGGCCTGGAGGTTCCCGCCGCCCTGGCCGGCGTGCCCGCCTTTGCCGCACTGCGCGGCGCCGAGCCCCAGCACAAGCTGGCCAGTGACGCCGAACTGGGCGCGCTGCTCATGCTGGGGGCCGCCCAGGTCAGCGGAGACATCGTGGTGGCCGACAAGGCACTGCAGCAGCGCCTGACCGCCGCCTTCGCGGCCCTGCAGGCCCAGTTGGCGGCCGACCCCGATGCGGGCCAGGCCCTGCAGCAATGGCGCGCCCGGCGCGCGCCGCTGGCCAACGAGGCGCTGGCCTCGCAGCAGTTGCGCGCCCTGCCCATGGGCCGCCAGATGGTGCTGGCCGTGGCCGCCGACGCGGGTGCGCGCGTGGCCGGCCTGCAAGAGGCCGCCCTGCAGCGCCTGCTGGTCAGCGACAACGTGACCGTGGCCGCGGCCCAGCCCCCGCAATGGGACGAGGCCAAGGGCATACGCCTGTCCAGCCTGGGCGGCAGTCCCGACAGCTTCGACGTGCTGTCGCGCGGCGACTGGACGATGAATTTCCCGCTGAGCGCCGTGGCCTCGCAGGGCCAGATGCCGGGCGAGATCACGCTGTACGTGGCCGCCGCCCCCGGCGCCTCGGCCACGCGCCCCGTGGCCACGCTGTTCTGGAACGGCATGCTGCTGTCGGCCCGCCAGCTGGAGGCCAACGGCCAGCCCGAACGCCTGCGCGCCCGTGTGCCCGGCTATGCGCTGGGCATCAACAACACCTTGCGGGTGTCCGTGCAGCGCCAGCCCTACTCGGCCGACTGCAACGAGATTCCCCAGCCCTACCCCGCCAGCGTGCTGCCGGCCATCAGCTACGTGACGCCCGGCAAGGCCGAGGCCAACGGCAGCTTCATCGGCCTGCTGCCGCTGCTGGGCGCCAAGTCGCAGTTCCTGGTGCCCGCCAGCTATCTGTCGGCGGCGCCTGCCGCGCTGGAGCGCATGGCCAACCTGGCGGCCGCCAGCGGCCTGTCGGCTTCGCAGGCCGAGCTGGTCGTGGCCCAGGCCGATGCAACGGCCAAGCCCTCCATGCCCTTTGTCGCCATGGAAGTGCCGGTGGACGGCGCCAAGCCCCTGGTGACGGTGACGGACCGGCAGCAGCTGCGCATCCGCGGCAAGTCGGCGGACTGGCTGGACATCAAGGGACTCAAGCAACTGTCCTCGGCCGAAGTGGTCACGGCAGGCGGCCAGCAGGGCGTGCTGTGGCATGCCATCGGCGAGTGGACGGGCGGCCTGGGCGAGCCCTTCCTGCTCAATCGCGGCAACATCGCCGTGATCGGTGGCGACGGCCCGCTGGCCTGGGTGGACAGCAGCAATCCCGAAACCGGCATTCCGTCGGGCCCGCACGAAAGCGCCTTCCACGAATGGCGCAACTTCCTGTCCTGGAGCGTTCCGGGCATCGCCATCGCGCTGTTCGTGGTGCTGCTGCTGGTGGTGCTGGCCTGGGCGGTGGCGCGCAGCAAGCAGTCCAAGCACTGAGCCCGGCCCGGGCAACGATGACGACGGCATGAGGCGATCGCCATGATCTCTTCCCTCTACTGGCCCTACCTGGTGGCCGACTACTACCATGCGCTGGAGATCGTCAGCGCCGTGGTGGCCGTCGTCATCCTGCTGTCCAGCATTGACGACCTGTTCATCGACGCCTGGTACTGGGTGCGCGAGGCCTGGCGCGCGTTGACCATCAAGCGCCGCTATCAGCCGCTCAAGGCACAGCAGTTGCAGGAGGTCGAGGAAAAGCCGCTGGCCATCATGGTGCCGGCCTGGCTGGAGTACGACGTGATCGCGCCCATGCTGGAGAGCATGGTGGGTACGCTGGACTACAAGAACTACATGATCTTCGTGGGCACCTACCGCAACGACGAGCGCACCAAGAACGAGGTCGAGCGCATGCGCCGGCGCTACCGCCAGCTGGTCCGCGTGGAGGTGCCCCACGACGGCCCCACCTGCAAGGCCGACTGCCTCAACTGGATCGTGCAGGCCATCTTTCAGCAGAACACGCTGCAGCCCGAGCCCTTTGCCGGCCTGATCCTGCACGACAGCGAAGACGTGCTGCACCCGCTGGAGCTCAAGTACTACAACTACCTGCTGCCGCGCATGGACTTCATCCAGCTGCCCGTGACCTCCCTGGAGCGCGAGTGGTACGAGCTGGTGGCCGGCACCTACATGGACGAATTCGCCGAATGGCACACCAAGGACCTGGTGGTGCGCGAGAGCATGTCGCACATGGTGCCCTCGGCCGGCGTGGGCACCTGCTTTTCGCGCAAGGCGATGGAGGAGCTGGCGGCCGAGACCCACAACCAGCCTTTCAACACCGACACGCTGACCGAGGACTACGACATCGGCGCGCGGCTGGCACGCCGGGGCATGAAGCAGATCTTCGGCAAGTTCCCCGTGGACTACGTGATACGGCGCAAGCCGCTGTTCGGCCTGGGCAAGGAAAAGGTGTCCACGCTGACCATGCCGCTGGGCATACGCGAGTTCTTTCCCAACACCTTCAAGACCGCCTACCGGCAAAAGGCGCGCTGGACACTGGGCATCGGCCTGCAGGGCTGGAGCCAGGTCGGCTGGGCCGGGCCGCTGTCCACCAAGTACCTGCTGTTCCGCGACCGCAAGGGGCTGGTGACCTCCTTCGTGGCCATCCTGGCCTATCTGCTGCTGCTGAACTTCCTGCTGTTCCTGCTGGCCGATCACATGGGCTGGTGGACGGTGTACTACCCGTCCCTGTTCGCTCCCAATGGCTGGCTGGTGACGCTGATGAGCGTCAACGTCATCGCCCTGCTGCTGCGCGTGGTGCAGCGCGCCTGGTTCGTCTCGCGCCTGTACGGCTGGGAGCACGCCATGCTGTCCATCCCGCGCATGGTGATCGGCAACTTCATCAATGCCATGGCAGCGGCGCGCGCCTGGAAGCTGTTCATCGTCCACCTGGTCACGGGCAAGCGGCTGGCCTGGGACAAGACCATGCACGACTTCCCGTCCCCCGACCAGTTGAGCCACCAGCGCCAGCGCCTGGGCGAGCTGCTGCTGTCATGGCAGGCCATCGACGAAACCCGGCTGGCCACCGCGCTGGAGATACAGCAGCGCGAACGCCGTCCGCTGGGCGCCATCCTCATGGAGCAGGGCTGGCTGGACGAGGCCACGCTGCGCGAGGCCATCAGCTTCCAGCAGGGGGAGCCCACCGACCCCACGGTGCATCCCGACATTCCCGCACAAGGCATTCCAAGCACTCCAAGGGCCGGCATATGAAGCATCTCGCTCCCCTCGTTCGCCCTCTCACGCTGGCCGCGCTGCTGGGCGCCGGCTGGAACGCGCCGCCGGCCTGGCCGCAGGCCGCAGCAGCCGTCAAGGCCGAGGCGCCGCTCAGGGGCCGCGCATGGCAGCTTGCCAACCAGGCCTATGCCCACTATCAGGCCGGCCGCTTTGCACGGGCCGCCAGCGCCGCCGCATCGGCCGTACAGCTGCGCCCCGACCTGCTGCGCCTGCGCATGCTGCTGATCTACTCGCTGCAAAAGCAGGGCAAGAACGAGGAAGCGCTCAAGGCCATCGCCTCGGCCCGCGCCGCCGGGCTGGACGAGGCCACGCTGCAGCAGGCCGAGACGAATGTGCGCATGGCTGCGGCAGGCGGGGCCGCCGCAGGTGGCGGCGCGGCCACGGCCTCCGAGGCCTACAACAAGGCCTTTCCCATCGCCACCGAGGCCTACGCCGACTACAACGCCAGGAACTACGCAGACAGCGCGCGCAAAGCCGAGCAGGCCTTTCGCCTGGACCCCAGCCAGGGCCAGTGGGCGCTGCTGTGGATAGGCGCGCTGGAGGCCCAGGACCAGTTGGGCGCCGCCATCGAGGCCGCAGATGCCGCCCTGGCCCTGGAGCCCCCCAACAAAAGCGACCTGGTGGCCAAGCGCCAGACCCTGCGCCGCAGCCAGGCCGTGCTGCCCGCGCAAAAGGCCTACCAGGCGCTGATCGCCAACAACCCGGCGCAGGCCGTGCCCTTTGCGCGCGAAGCAGTGGCGCTGGCGCCGGGAACGGCATCGCACCGCTTGCTGCTGATCACCTCGCTGCTGCTGGCCGAGCAGTTGCCCGACGCGGAAAAGGCCGCAGACGAGGCCCTGGCGCAGGACAACGAGGACACGGCCGCGCTGGGCATGCGCGGCTACATACGCCAGCGCCAGGGCAAGACCACGCAAGCCAACGAGGACTTCGATGCCGTGCTCAAGCAGGACTGGCTGGACGAAAAGCAATCGGCCAACCTGCGCCTGATCGCGGCCGACGCGGCCCTGGCCGCTGGCGACGCGGCACGCGCCCGCGCGCTGCTGGCGCCCATGCCGGCACAGGATGAATCCGTGGCCCGCCGCCTCAAGCAAGCCGATGACCTGCGCCCCGGCCGCGACACGCCCATGGTGGCCGATACGCGCGGCGCTTCGCAGACCCTGGCCATGGCCGACTATCCGCCGCCCCTGCAGGACTGCCGCGACACGCCCTATGGCACGGTCTGCGAGCTGCAGCCTTCCGATGCCCAGGGCACGGGCGGCCCCAGCGCTCAGGCCTATGCGGCCTACGCGCGCCAGGACTACAAGGCCGCCATCGAACATGCGCAAACGGCCGTGGAGCAGGACCCCGACAACGAGCAGTTGCAAAAGCTGCTGACCACCACGCTGGCCGCAGGCGACCGCGACCAGCAGGGCCAGGCCCTGCTGCGGCTGGACAAGTCCCTGTCCCTCACCCCCAACGACCCCCAGCTGCTGATGCAGCGCGGCTACCTGTACTCGCGCCAGGAAGAGCCGGCCAAGGCGCTGCAGGACTTTCGCGCGGCGCGCGCCACGGGCGAGGCGCCAGCGGGCGCCATGCTGGACGAAGGCTATGCGCTGGCCGGCACCGGCGACAACCGGGGCGCCGTGCGCACCTTCAAGGAAGCCATCGACCTGGACGACGCCGGCACCGCCAAGCTCACGCCCGGCCAGCGCGAAAACGCACGCAGCGCCGTCTCCGGCTACGCACGCGAGTGGGGTGCCATCGTCTCCATGGGCTACCGGGGTGCGCGGCCTGCGGGGCGTGCGTTCTCGGACGGCATCCTCACGCAGGCCGGCGATGCGGTCTTCGGCACGGCCGAGGCCTACTGGCGCCCGTCCAACTTCCTGAACTCATCGACGCGCATCTTCGATGTCTACGGGCGGCTGGGCAGCACCTTGCATGACGGCGGCGGCACCACGCTGGGCCAAAGCGCCATCGACCCCTGCACGGGCCTGCCCATCAATGTGCAGGCGGGCGACAACCGCGGCATCTCTGGCCTGCCCACCACCACGGGCTCGCTGGGCATGCGCTTCACGCCGTCCACCAAGTACGCGCTGACCTTTGGCATAGAGCGCCAGTTCAACATCGGCTCCGCCACGCGCTCGGGCTTCATCACGCCTGAATCGCCCCAGCTGCGCTGCCTGATGAGCGGGCGCGATCCGCTCAACCCCACGGGCCCTGCGCTGGGCAACCCGATATCGGCCAAGTACAGCGCGGGCGCGGGCCAGGGCGGCTGGCTGGCCTATGTCACCCATGGCTTCTACGAGGGCACGGGCCGGCGCACGGACCGCTCCAGCTGGTTCACCATGGAAGGCTACAGCCAGGCCGGCTATGCCAACCAGAGCATGGCCTCGCGCTTCACGCTGACAGACCAGACCAATGGGGCCCTGGTGGGCGACGGCTCGGGCCGCTACAAGCGCGAGCAATGGTTCTTCTCCACCGAGGCCCGCATCGGCCGCAGCTTCCGCGCCGACGGCATCAACCAGGGCCTGGTGATCTTCCCGTTCGGCGTGGTCGCGGCCGACTGGATCAAACAGAGGAACCGCGTGCAAGTGCGTTCCCTGCAGGCCGCCCCTGGCGCCACGCCCACCGCAGCCCAATTGGCCGCCCAGCAGGGACAGACCCTGGCCCTGCAAGGCAATGGCAGCAGTTGGTCGGCCAGCGCCGGCGTGGGCGTCAGCCTGCGCCAATGGTTCCGCGAAAGCCACTACAGCACGGCCCAGTCCTATGTGGACTGGTCCATGCAATACCGCTTCAACATCGGCGGCGGCCAGGCCGACCGGGCCAAGGGCCTCTTCATGACGCTGACGCTGTCCTATTGAAAGCCCTGCCCCGCCGCCGCCACCACCACACAGACAAGAGAAAAGGAGAAAGCTCCCATGGATTCGACCAAGCAAGCACCCCGCCCCGCCCTGCACGGACTGCGCTCGGGCATGGCGCGCGCCGCACGCGGGCTGGCCGGCTGCGCACTGGTGCTGGGCGCGCTGGCAGCGCAGGGTACGGCACAGGCACAGGCACAGGCACAGGACAGCTCCTCCATCGTCCTCAGGGGCAAGGATGGCTGGCTGTTTCCGGGCTGGGGCAGCCTGACCCAGGTGGACCGCGCCGGCATCACCGAATCCACGCGGCTGATCACCGAGGCGCGCAACCTGCTGGCCGCGCGCGGCGTGAAGCTGCAGGTGCTGCTGCTGCCCGACAAGGTGCGCTTCTATGCCGACAAGATGCCCGACGGCAAGGCCATGAGCGCCGATGTCCAGGGCCGCTACAAGCAGGTGCTGCAGGCGCTGCAGGCCGCCGGCATTCCCAGCTTTGACGACGAGGCCGTGCTGCGCACCGTGCGCGACAGCGGCAAGGATGTGTTCTACCGCACCGACCAGCACTGGACCCAGGCGGCAGCCGACGCCACGGCCGAGGCCACCGCCCGCATGGTCCAAGGCGAGGTGCCCCAGCTGGCAGGCAGCGCCGGCAGCGGCCTGGCCCTGGGCGACACCGTCACCGAGCGCCGCTATGGCGACCTGGCCGAGCTGTTTCTGACCGCCGAGGAGCGCAAGCAGATCGGCCGCGAGGTCTATACCGTGCGCCGCCAGGCTCCGGCCAAGGGCCTGCTCGACGATGAGCCCGCGCCCGTCCACGTGACGGGCCACAGCATGGTCCAGCCCTACTTCGGCTTTCCGCAAAAGCTCTCCAACCTGCTGGACCGCCCGGTCTCGCTGAACTGGAAGCCCGGCAACGTGGGCCAGTGGACCATGCTGCTGGAGTACCTGGAGTCGCCGGCCTTCAAGTCCCACAAGCCCCAGGTGCTGGTGTGGCAGATGTTCGAGCCCACCTACAGCTACGGCCCCAACGCGGCCGGCCAGTGGGACAACGCCTCGCTCATGCCCAACGCCACCTGGCTGGAGCGGCTGCGGGCCGCGCTCAAGGGCTGACACCGTGGACCCCACCGCGCAAGAACTGCAAACCGACAAAGGACACCGGCGCAACGCCTGGATCTGGGGCGCCCTGCTGCTGTCGGGCCTGGCCTGGGGCGGCTGGACGCTGGCCAGCGGGGGACCGAAGGCCGGCGAGCTGCAACTGGCCGCCTGGCTGGATGGCCGCGCGGGCGCGGCGCTGAACAAGGGCCTGCGCCTGCCTGCGCAGTCCTCGCTGGAAACCGGCCAGGCTGCGCTGCGCTACCGCCTGCTGGGCGACACGGGAGCGCAGGTGGCCCTGGGCTGCCCGCAATGGATGTTCTACCGCGACGGCCTGCGGCCCCAGCCCGGCACGGGCGCCGCGCCCTTCGAGGCGCGCCAGCGCCTGCTGCGCCACTGGACGCGGCAGTTGCGGGACAAAGGCATTGCCACCCTGGTGGTGGCCGTGCCCGACAAGTCGCGCATCGAGGCCGCCCATCTGTGCGGCCTGCCCGTGGCTCCCGTGATGCTCCAGCGCCTGGACCTGTGGCAGCAGCGCCTGCAGGCCGACGGCATTGCCTTCGCCGATCTGCGCCCTGCCCTGCAGACACAGGAGCAGGCGCAACCCGTTTTCTTTCGCACAGACGTGCACATGAATGCCGAGGGCGCGCGCACCGCCGCCCTGGCCGTGGCCCAGGCCGCGCTGCCGCTGCTGGGCGGGCAGCGCGGCGCCCAGGCCTTCGAGGAATCCGCGCCCGGGCCGCTGCAGCCGCTGCCCGGTGACCTGCTGGCCCTGGCCGGCCTGGCCGACGCACCGGCAGGCTGGCGCCCGCAGCGCGACGAAATACGCCCGCAGGCCATCACCCCCGTGCGCGGCGGCGGCCTGCTGGACGAGACGCCGCCCGTGCAGGTGCTGCTAGCCGGCAGCTCCAACGGGCTGCGCAGCAATTTCGCGCCGCAGCTCGGCCGCGCGCTGGGCCAGGAAGTCTGGAACCTCAGCATGGACGGCGGCCAGTTCAGCGGCGCCATGGTGGCCGCGCTCAAGCGCCGCGCCTCCTGGCCGGCCAGCCTGCGGCTGGTGATCTGGGAGTTCTCGGAAAACACCTTGTCCCTGCCCCTGACGGACGATGAAAAAGCGGCGCTCAAGGAGATGGACGCCGCCTCCCCGCCTGCGTGACCCCGCCCGCTACATGCTGTTCAATTCCTATCTTTTCCTGCTGCTGTTCCTGCCCATCGCGCTGGCGGGCCACTACCTGGCCGGGGCCATCAGCCTGCGGCTGGCCGCGTTCTGGCTGTGCCTGACGTCCTTTGTCTTCTACGGCTGGTGGAACCCGCAGTTCGTCGCCCTGCTGGCGCTGTCCATCGCCTTCAACTACGTGGTGAGCCTGCTGATCCTGCGCTTTGCGGGCCGCGCGCGGCTGCAGGGGCTGGTCACCGCCCTGGGCGTGGGCGCGGACCTGGCGGCACTGTTCCACTACAAGTACTTCGCCACCCTGTTCAACTTCCTGGGCGAATGGGGGCTGACGCAGGGCGGCATGCACGAGCTGATCCTGCCCCTGGGCATCTCGTTCTTCACCTTCACCCAGATCGGCTATCTGCTGGACTGCCGCTCGGGCATCGTCAAGGAACGCAGCCTGCTCAGCTACGTGCTGTTCGTGACCTTCTTCCCGCACCTGATCGCGGGGCCCATCCTGCACCACAAGGAAATGATGCCGCAGTTCGCGCAGCCGGATAACTACCGGTTCCGCGCGGACAACCTGTCCATCGGCGGCACGCTGTTCGTGATCGGCCTGGCCAAGAAGGTGCTGCTGGCCGACGAGATCGCGCCCTATGCAGACGCGGGATTCGCCGCGCCCGGCGAGCTGCAGTTCTGGGCCGCCTGGGGCGCCAGCCTCAGCTACGCGCTGCAGCTGTACTTCGACTTCTCGGGCTATTCGGACATGGCGCTGGGCCTGGCGCGCATGTTCGGCATCCGCTTCCCGCTGAACTTCAACTCGCCCTACAAGGCCGGCAGCATCATCGACTTCTGGGCGCGCTGGCACATGACGCTGACGCGCT
Organism: Delftia sp. Lp-1; assembly: GCF_020523835.1. NCBI lineage: Bacteria > Pseudomonadati > Pseudomonadota > Betaproteobacteria > Burkholderiales > Comamonadaceae > Delftia > Delftia sp. Lp-1. Next base: position 3,377,197 of record NZ_JAJALJ010000001.1, read on the forward strand.
ACCTCACGGCCTACCTGTACTACCCCGTGGCCATGGCCATCTCGCGCGCACGCGAAAAGCGCGGCCTGTCCGTGGGCTCCAGCGCCGCGCGCACGCCCGGCGGCTTTGCGGCCACCATCGTCGTGCCCACGCTGTTCACCATGGGGTTGGCGGGCATCTGGCACGGTGCGGGCCTGCAGTACGTGATCTTCGGCCTGCTGCATGCCTTCTACCTGTCGGTCAACCATGCCTGGCGCATCTTCGTGGTCAGCCGCAAGCCGGCCGCCGCACGCAAGTCGGGCCGGGGCGTGCAGGCGCTGTGCGTTGTCATCACCTTCATCGCCGTGCTCATCGCCCAGACCTTCTTCCGCGCCCACGGCGTGGGCGACGCCATGCTGCTGCTCAAGGGCATGGCCGGCCTGCGCGGCGTGGAGGCGCTGGAGTCGCTATCCCACGTCCAGGGCCTGTCACTGGGCGATGCCATCCGCCTGGCCATAGGCCACCATATGCAGTTGGCCCTGGTGCTGCTGCTGCTGGCCATTGCCTGGTTCACGCCCAATGCCCACCAGATCCTGGGCCGCTTCTCGCCCGCCATGTTCAAGGTGCAGGAAGCGCCCCGCGCCTGGATGCGCTGGCGCCCCAGCGCGAGCTGGACGGCCGTGACCCTGGTCCTGCTCTTCCTGTGCCTGGTCAACCTGCACAAGGAAACCCGCTTCCTGTATTTCCAGTTCTGAAACACCTGTTGGAGAAAAACCATGTCCCTGAATGACATCGAAACCAAGATTGCCCAGATCATCGGCGCCATCATCCTGACCTCGGTCGAGCCCGATACGCTGCTGCTCGAATCGGGCCTGGTGGACTCGCTGTCCGCCGTGGACGTGGCACTGGCCATCGAAAAGGAATTCGGCGTCAAGATACCGCCATCGGAGATCGACCTGCACCTGGAATCCGTGCACACGCTGGCGCAGTACGTGGCCGAGCAGCGCAAGGCCTGATGCAGCGCCTGCACGCCGCCGCACTGTCCCTTTGTCCCTGCGCAACAAGGAGCCCGCATGCGATTCAGTTTTGACCGCTTCGACTTCACCGAGCCTGGCGCCGACACCGCGCGGCCCGCCGTGATCGATGCCGCCGGCACGCTGGACTGGCAGCAACTGGCCCAGGCCGTGGCGCAATGGGAGCAGCAGGCGCTGGCGCGCGGCGCGCGGCGTGACGAGCCGCTGCTGATCACGGGGCACAAGGAGACCGCGTTCCTCGTGGCCATCCTCGGCTGCCTGCGCCTGGGCGTGCCCTTCGTGCCGGTGGACGTGATCAACCCGCCCGAGCGCATGGCGCGCATCGCCACGCTGGTGCAGGCCGGCCTGCACTACGACGCGCAGGCCCGCAGCTTCCTGGACACCGGCATCGCCGCGCAGCCGCTGCAGGAAAAATCGCTGGCCTACATCATGTTCACCTCGGGCAGCACGGGCGATCCCAAGGGCGTGCAGATCGGGCGGGAGAGCCTGGGCCTGTTCGCCGGCTGGATACGCGACTGCCTGGCCCTGGGCGAGGCGCCGGTCTTCATGGACCAGATGCTGTTCAGCTTCGACTTTTCGCTGTTCAACTGGATGGGCGCCCTGGTCACGGGCGGCGCCTGCGTGCTGTGCGCGCGCGAGACCATTGCCGACCGCCAGGCCTTTGCCGCCTACCTGGCGGGCACCCATGTGAACGTCTGGGCATCCACGCCCTCCTTCGTGCGCCAGCAGCTGCTGGATGCCGACTTCGACCAGCAGCACCTGCCCGACCTGCGCGTCTTCGTCTTCGGCGCCGAATCGCTCACGCCCACCGTGGCCGAGGCGCTGTGGAGCCGCTTTCCCCAGGCGCGCATCATCAACTCCTACGGCCCCACCGAGGCCACCTGCTCCACCACCTGGGTGGAGATCGACCCCGCGCTGCGCCAGCGCGCGCCGCTGCCCTTTCCCATCGGCCGGGCCAAGCCCTATGCCGATGTGTTCCTGGACGAAGGCGAGATCTGCGTGGCCGGCGACCACGTGATGCGCGGCTACCTCAACCGCCCCGACCTGCACGCCACACGCATGTTCATGCGCAACGGCAAGCGCGGCTACCGCACGGGCGACCTGGGCGAGATCGACGGCGAGGGCCTGGTCACCTTCCACGGCCGGCGCGACGACCAGATCAAGATGCACGGCTACCGCATCGAGCTGGCCGAGGTCGATGCCGTGCTGGCCACCCTGCCCGGCGTGCGCGCAGGCGCGGCGGTGGCACTCAAGCGGTCCGATGGCTTCATCGTGCGCATGATCGGTTTCGTGGACCTGGACCGCAGCGGCCCGCCCGGCATGCAGCCCCTGCCCGAAGACCTGGCCGGATGGCGCGAACTGCTGGCCCAGCGCGTGCCGCCCTACATGATTCCGTCGGAACTGCTGGCCTGCCACGGCTTCCCGCTGACGCAGACTGACAAGGCCGACCGCAAGCAACTGGAGCGCATGTACCTTGATGCACGCATGCGCCCCGCCAAGGAAACCAAGGACCCGCAGGCATGACCTCCGCTTTTTCCCCCGTGATGCGTACCGTCGCGCTCGCCCTGGCCGGCCTGGCCGGGCTCTCCTGCCTGCCTGCCGCGCATGCCGAAGGCACGCTGGCCCAGCTCTATGCGGCGCGCCCGCCCGCAGGCTCGTCCTTCGTGCGCGTGGTCCACCCCGACGCGGGCAGCCTGCGCGTGAAGATAGGCGACGGCCCCGAGCAGACGCTGTCCGGCAGCAAGCCGGCCAGCAGCTACGCCATCGTCAAGGGCGACACGCCCTTTGCCATCCAGCTGGACGGCAAGAGCGCCGGCAGCATGAAGGTGGCGCCGGGCAGCTTCACCACCCTGGTGCCACAGCGCCAGGGCAAGAACGCGGCCACGCGCTTCACGTCCATCGACGACTCCGGAGGCAGCCAGGACGCGCTCAAGGCCGAGCTGCGCTTCTACAACCTGATCGACGATTGCACCGAAGGCGGGCTCAAGATCGCCGGGACGGGCACGCCGCTGTTCACGGGCGTGGCGCCCGCCAAGTCGGCCAGCCGCTCCATCAACCCGGTCAGCGCCCAGCTCGCCGCCACCTGCTCCACTGCGGCCAGCGCGCCGCTGGCACTGCCCCAGCTGCAGCCGGGCGACCACTACAGCCTGTTCATGACAGGTACGGCCGCCGCACCCGTGCTCCGCGGCCAGGCCAGCGCCACCGACACCTATCGTCCCTGACCCAGCCCAAGGAGACCGACACAGACATGCGCACCCGCTCCGTATTGCGTGAAGACCACCTGCTGTTCAAGGAACAGGTGGACCGATTCGTGGCCACCGAGATCCTGCCCCACATCAATGACTGGGAGGCAGAGGGCATCACGCCGCGCGCCCTGTGGCGCAAGGCCGGCGACAGCGGCCTGCTCAACTGCGACCTGCCCCCGCCCTACGGCCAGGGCGGCGACTTCGGCCACGCGGCCGTGGTCATCGAGGCGCTGGCGCGCGCCAACTGCCTGGGCATCGGCTTTTCCATCCATTCCGACATGGTGGCGCCCTATCTCTGGAACTTCGGCACGCAGGTGCAGAAGGACCGCTGGCTGCCGCGCATGGCCACTGGCGAGCTGATCGGCGCCATCGCCCTGACCGAGCCCGGCGCGGGCAGCGACCTCAAGGCCGTACGCACGCGCGCCCGCCGCAAGAGCGACAGTGAAGGTGACGGCTACGTGCTCAATGGCCAGAAAACCTTCATCACCAACGGCGTCAACGCCGGCCTGATGGTGGTTCTGGCCAGCACCGAGCCCGACCTGGGCGCGCGCGGCCTGTCGCTGTTCGTGGTGGAAGAAGGCATGAAGGGCCTGGGCAAGGGTCCCGCCCTGCGCAAGATAGGCCAGCACAGCCAGGACACCTGCGAGCTGTTCTTCGACGAACTGCACCTGCCGGCCGACCACCTGCTGGGCCGCGAAAACGCCGCCTTCGAGCATGTGACGCAGGAGCTGGCGCAGGAGCGGCTGGCGATCGCGCTGCGTGCGGCGGCCTCCACCGAAGGCATGCTGGATGAGGCTGCCGAGTTCGTGCGCAACCGCAAGGTCTTCGGGCGCCGCGTGCTTGACTACCAGAACACCCGCTTCAAGTTCGCCGACGCCCTGGCCAAGACCACCATGCTGCGCGTCTTCCTGAACGACTGCCTGGCCCAGCACATGGAAGGCTCACTGGACTCCGTCACCGCCGCCATGGCCAAGCTCAACGCCACCGAGCTGCAGGGCCAGGTGCTGGACGAGCTGCTGCAGCTGCACGGGGGCTACGGCTACATGGCCGAATACGGCATTGGCCGCGCCTGGGCCGATGCACGGGCGCTGCGCATCTTCGGCGGAAGCAGCGAGATCCTGCGAGAGATCATCGGCAAGCGCTTCTGACCCGGCAGCCACCGCGCTCAGCGGGCGGCGGCCTTCCACTCGCGCAGCAGTTGCCGGGCCTCTGGCGTGTCGTTCAGCACCCAGGGGTCGATGGCGAAGGCGACGACGCGCTGGGCGCCGTAGTCGCGGGCCACGTCCCACTGGCGGCGCACGCGCTCGAAGCTGGCCGTGCGCGCCTGGAAGTCCGAGCCATCGGGCCGCGTGGGCGGCAGTTGCTCGAACAGTTCCACGATGAGGTCGAACGGCGCCCTGCGCTCCAGCAGCATCTGCTGCAGCGGTGCCAGCGCCTCGTAGTTGCGCAGTCCCGCCACGCCCACGCCGTCCTGCACCATGGGGCGCAGGGACACCCGGTCCAGCAGGATGCTCCACAGCGTGGGCAGGCTGCCCAGCGTCTGCAGCTGGCTGAAATAGGTGGAGATGCCGGGCACCTGGCCGGACGTGGCCGCTGCCGCCTGCGCCAGTGGCTGCAGTGCGCTCACCAGCAGCTCGATGCGCTCGGGCGCGGCCCAGTGGTATTGCTCCAGCTCGTAGGGGATGTACCAGCCGCGAAAGGCCGCATGGCGCGGCCAGGTGCTGGTGTACATGTGGCTGGCGCCCTGCTCGGCGATATGCGCCAGGTAGGGCGCGGGGCCTGCTGCGTTGGAAAGGCTGATCTGCTTCCACCAGCGCTCGTCATAAGGCAGGCCCAGGTGCACGCCCATGCCCAGTTCGGTGCAGATGTCCAGCAAGTCGGCGATCTGCGCGTCGGCCAGCATCCAGCTGTCCGCCTCGGAATCGCCTTGCAGGCCGCTCCATTGCACGAACAGCTCCCGGCAGCCCAGCGCCTGGGTGGCGGCCAGGCGCTGGCGCCATTGGTCGCGCGGCATCTCCAGATGGCTACGCCACGGCTGCAGGAAACTGCCCGACACGGGCGCCGAGGCCGCGCAACCGACCAGCGAGGCACAGGCGGCGGCCGCGCCGGCGCCGAGGAATTCGCGTCTGGACAAATGCATGGTGGGAACGGCCGCAAGGCTGCGTGAAGCGAAGCACCAAGAATACAGCCAAGCGGCGCGGCAGCCGCCCCGCAAGAGCCGGCCCACCCGGACTTGACCCGGCCGGGCTGAGGGTTGAATCAGAACCGACGATGAATTGGAGCCAAGGGGACAACGCCCGTGCAGATGTCCTGCCGGCCCGAACCAGGCAAGGACTTGCTGCCATTAGATCGAGTAGAAATGCCTCGCGCCACCCTTGGGCGGCGCGAGGCATCGTCGGGTGGGCCTTTACCGGCCCTTGCCCTGGCCAGGGCGTTCTCAGGCCTTGGCCACGGCGGCCTCGGAAGGCAGGGCCTTCTCAGGCTCTCCGTCCAGGGCCGCATTGAGCTTGCTGTAGTCCAGCTCGTTTTCCCAGCGCGAGACCACCACGGTGGCCACGGCGTTGCCCATGAAGTTGGTGAGCGAGCGGCACTCGCTCATGAAGCGGTCCACGCCCAGGATCAGGGCCATGCCGGCCACAGGCACTTCGGGCACAACGGCCAGCGTGGCGGCCAGGGTGATGAAGCCAGCGCCGGTCACGCCGGCAGCGCCCTTGGAGCTGAGCATGGCCACCAGCAGCAGCGCGATCTCATGGCCCAGCGTCAGGTGGGTGTTGGTGGCCTGGGCGATGAACAGCGCGGCCAGCGTCATGTAGATGTTGGTGCCGTCCAGGTTGAAGGAGTAGCCCGTGGGCACGACCAGGCCCACGACGGACTTGCCGCAGCCGGCGCGCTCCATCTTCTGCATCAGCGAAGGCAGGGCCGATTCCGAGGACGAAGTGCCCAGCACCAGCAGCAGTTCCGCCTTCAGGTAACGCGCCAGCTTGAGCACCGAAAAGCCGCACAGCCGCGCCACGAAGCCCAGCACCACGACCACGAAGAGCAGCGAGGTGATGTAGAACGAGCCCACCAGCCAGGCCAGGTTCACCAGCGAACCCAGGCCGAACTTGCCGATGGTGAAGGCGATGGCGCCAAAGGCTCCCAGCGGCGCAGCCTTCATCAGGATGCCGACCAGCTTGAACACGGGGGCCGTCAGCGCCTCCAGGAAGTTGAGCACGGGCTTGCCCGCATCACCGACCATGGCCAGCGAGATGCCGAACAGCACGGCCACGAACAGCACCTGCAGGATGTTGTCGCCCACGAAGGGGCTGACCAGCGTCTTGGGAATGATGTCCATGGCAAAGCCGGTGAGCGTCAGCTCGTGCGACTTGGCCACATAGCCCTTGACGGCGGCCTGGTCCAGGTCGGCCGGGTTGATGTTCATGCCCGCGCCGGGCTGCACCACGTGCGCCACCACCATGCCGACCACCAGGGCCAGCGTGGAGAAGAACAGGAAGTAGGCCATGGCCTTGAGGAACACGCGGCCCACGGTGCGCAGGTGCGTCATGCCCGCAATGCCGGTGACGATGGTCAGGAAGATCACCGGCGCGATGATCATCTTCACCAGCTTGATGAAGGCATCGCCCAGCGGCTTGAACTGCTCGGCGTACTGGGGCTCGAAGTGGCCGAGCAGCACGCCTGCCACGATGGCGACCACCACCTGGAAATACAGCTGGCGGTAGAAAGGCAGCCGCTCGGGGCTGGCGGCGTGGGTGGGGACGGCATGCATGGTGCGGCTCCGGCGGGACTGTGTGGGGGTGGACGCACCACCAAGGTGCGGCGAGGTCCAGGTTGTACCGCTGGCGTGCTCCGGCGCCGATAACCTATTGGTATTAGGCGCAGGTGCTCTCCCAGGGAGAATGCACGCAGAATCAGGGTAATCCCCAACCCCTTCCCGCCCCTGGAAGGCACCAAGCTGGCGCCCAATCGGGTCCAGACCACCATGCCCCAACCCGTTCGACGCCCTTCACGCCGTTCCTTCTGGACCCTGCTGCTGCTGTTCGGCGGCATGCTCGCCTGCATGCTGCTGGCCGGTGAGCTGGTCTACCACCGCGCCCTGCGCGGCGAGGCCGAAAGCGTGCAGCGCCAGCTCAGCCTCTACGCCCAGGCCCTGGGCCAGCGCATAGACCGCTACCGCACCCTGCCCGAGGTGCTGGCGCTGGACGCGCAATTGCGCGCCGCCCTCACCCATCCGCTGTCCGCCGCCGAGGTCGATGCCCTCAACCGCAAGCTGGAGCAGGCCAACGGCGCCAGCCAGTCGTCCACGCTGACCCTGATCGACCGCCACGGCACGGCCCTGGCCGCCAGCAACTGGCGCGAGACGCGCAGCAACGTGGGCGTGGACTACAGCTTCAGGCCCTATGTTCAGCAGGCGCTGTCGCGCGGCAGCGGGCGTTTCTACGGCATCGGCCTGACCACGGGCCTGCCGGGCTACTTCCTGTCGCAGGCCATCCTGGACGAACAGAACGCCGTCGCGGGCCTGGTGGTGATCAAGATCGCGCTGCTGGAGCTGGAGCGCGAATGGCTGCAGACGCCCGACGTGGTCATGGCCTCGGACGAGCACGGCGTGGTCTTCCTGGCCAGCCAGCCCGACTGGCGCTACCGCCTGCTGTCCCCCCTGAGCCCCATCGACGAGGCGGACCTGGCCGCCACGCGCCAGTACATCGACCAGGAGTTGCACCCCATGCGCTACCGGGTGCGACAGGGCCTGGAGCAAGGCAGCCGCCTGGTGCAGATGCAGGAGCCCGCCCTGCCCGGCACCACGCTGTGGCAGACCCTGCCCCTGCCCGGCAGCGACTGGCAGTTGCACCTGCTGCACGACACGCAGGCCAGCACCGTGGCCAGCCGCTGGGCGGCGGCGGCCGCTGCGGGCGGCTGGCTGGCCCTGGGCCTGCTGGTGCTGTTCGTGCGCCAGCGCAGGCGGCTGGCCGCGCTGCGCCTGCGCAGCCGCCTGGAGCTGGAGACCGTGTTGCGCCAGCATGCCCAGGAGCTGCGCACGGCCCAGGACGGCATCGTCCAGGCCGCGCGCCAGGCCGACACGGGCCTGAGCCGCAGCCTGGAGCACCTGCCCCAGGGCGTGGTGGTGATCGATGCCGACCTCAACCTGGTGGCCTGGAACTCGCGCTACGTGGAGCTGTTCCGGTTTCCCTCCGAACTGCTGCGCACGGGCCAGCCCATCGAGAACCTGTTCCGCTACAACGCCCGGCGCGGCCTGCTGGGGCCCGGCCCCATCGAGGAGGCCATCCACCGGCGGCTGCAGCATCTGCGCAGCGGCAGCCCGCATCTGCGCGAAAGCACCAAGGACGACGGCACGGTGCTGGAGATCCGCGGCAACCCGCTGCCCGATGGCGGCTTCGTCACCAGCTACGCCGACATCACCAGCTACAAGAACGCCGCGCGCGAACTGCGCTCGCTGGCCGATGCGCTGGAGCAGCGCATTGCCGAGCGCACGCGCGACCTGGCCGAAGCCAAGCGCGAGGCCGAGCAGGCCAACCGCTACAAGACCCGCTTCGTGGCCGCCGCCGTGCACGACCTGCTGCAGCCGCTGAACGCCGCGCGCATGTTCAGCTCCCTGCTGCGCAGCCATCTGCATGACGACGCGGGCCGCCATGTGGCCGACAGCATCGACGGCGCCCTGGCCGCGCAGGACGCCATCCTGGGCAGCCTGCTGGACATCTCGCGCATGGAATCGGGCCAGCTGGAGGTGCGCGTGCGTGACTTCGCGCTGGGCCCGCTGCTGCAGGTCATGCGCCACAACTTCGGCATCCTGGCCGAAAGCCGGGGCCTGCGCCTGAGCGCGGTGGACACGCGCTGCGTGGTGCGCAGCGACGAGGCCCTGCTGCGCCGCATCCTGCAGAACTTCCTGTCCAACGCCATACGCTACACGCGCCAGGGCCGCATCGTCATCGGCTGCAGGCGCCAGGGCCAGCAATTGCGCATCGAGGTGCACGACCAGGGACCGGGCATTCCCGAAAGCCTGCAGCACGAGATCTTCGAGGAATTCCGCCGCCTGGACGAAGGCCATGGCGACGACCGTGGCGCCGGGCTGGGACTGGCCATCGTCGAGCGCCTGGGCCGCCTGCTGGGCCACGAGATCGGCCTGCGCTCGCACCTGGGCCGGGGCAGCGTGTTCTGGGTCTGCGTGCCGCTGGGCGATCCCGCAGCCGTGCCGCAGATCGCCGCGGCCACGCATTCCGGCGAGGCAGGCCAGGACGCACCGCTGCAGGGCATGAGCGCCTGGTACGTGGAAGACGATGCCCAGTCCTGCACCGCCATGCGCGCCCTGCTGCAGCGCTGGGGCTGCAACGTGCCGCTGGCCGGTGGCCCGGCCGAGGCGCTGGCGCTGGCCGCGCCCGGCGAAGCGCCGCAGCTGGTGCTGCTCGATGTGCGCCTGGGCCAGTTGCACGGCCCCGATGTTTACGCGCAGCTGTGCCAGCGCTGGGGCCAGTCGCCGCCCGTGATACTGGTCACGGCCGAGCGCGACGGCATGGTGCGCCGCCAGGCGGCCGAGCGCGGCTGGGGCTTTCTGGCCAAGCCCGTGCGCCCGCCCGCGCTGCGCGCGCTCATGAGCCAGATGCTGCTGCGCCACCGATAGACGTGGCACGGCAGGGACTGGCGTTCAGACCGTGCCGTCGTTCTCCAGGCTCTTGACCAGCACGGCCGCCTGCGTGCGGCTGTAGCACTCCAGCTTCTTGAGAATGGCCGTCACATGCACCTTGACGGTGTTCTCGGCCAGCCCCAGCTCGTGGGCGATCTGTTTGTTGAGCAGGCCGTCGGCCAGGCACAGCAGCACGCGGAACTGCTGGGGCGTGAGCTGGGCCAGCCGCGCGGCCAGCGCGGCGTCGGCCTCGGAGCGCTCGGCGGCCATGGGCGGGAACCAGCTGCCGCCGTCCAGCACCTCCTGCAGGGCCGTGCCTATGGCCTCGGCCGGCGCCGATTTCGGAATGAAGCCCGCAGCACCGAACTGCTGCGCACGGCGGATCACACGCGGGTGGTCATTGGAAGAAATCACCACCACCGGAACATCGGGGTACTCGCCGCGCACATGCAGCAGCGCCGAAAAGCCGCGCGCCCCCGGCATGGCCAGGTCCAGCAGCACCAGCTCGATCTCGGGGTGCTGCTGCAGCGCCGCGCCCAGCGTGGCGGCGCTTGCGGCCTCCAGCACGGCGAACTGCGGCAAGGCCTCGCGCAGCACATGGATCACCGCGGCGCGGAACAGCGGGTGGTCATCGGCAACGAGCAGGGTGGATTCGGACATGGGCGCGAGTCTGACACGTCTGGAAGCACATGCCCGGCTCATGGGGCCCATGCCTGGCCCATGGCCGGGTTGCAAGCTGGCACGCTGTTTGCAATCAGTTGCAGCCAAAGGCCTGGCAACAGGCACAAATCCACCGCCCAACCGACGAACAAGGAGCCCTGAATTGACCTTTGAGCCCTCTTGCAACGACCTGCTGCACAGGCCTGGTGCCCCGGCCCCATCCCAGTGCACGGCAGTGTTCAAGCCGCGAGAGTGCAAAACACAAATTAAGTTTCGTCATAACTGTGTCAAAGACACCACTTCCTGGCTGGCGCGATGGCTCGGATGCGTTGTAATACGCGGCTTAGCCAGTCAAGACCGCCTTGCACACAGGCCGCAAAGACGTGCCGACGCCAGCCCGCCCCTGATGCGAAAACGCCACTGTCCCAGGTTTGCCACGTAGCCCAGCCCGGGCGATTGGTTCATCGTCTGCCCCGGTCACAGCACTGGCCACCCGTTTCCACTCTCTAACAATGAAAGACTCCTCAACATGAAACGTTCCTTCATCGCACTGGCCGCTGCACTGGCCTGCGCCGGCGCTGCACACGCCCAAAGCTCGGTCCAGCTGACTGGCCTGGTGGACGCCTATGCCGGCTCCATGCGCATGGCTGGCGATGCCAGCGGCAAGGGTGTCGTGGGTTCGGGCGGCATGACCACCTCCTGGTGGGGCATGAAGGGCCAGGAAGACCTGGGCGGCGGCCTGAAGGTCGATTTCCAGCTGACGGCCTTCATGCGTGTGGACACTGGCAGCCCCGGCCGTTTCGATGGTGACCCGTACTTCTCGCGCGATGCCAACGTCGGCCTGTCCGGCGGCTTCGGCACGGTGCGTCTGGGCCGCGGCATGTCGCCCAACTTCCTGCCCACCATCCTGACCAACCCCTTCGGCGACTCCTTCACCATCTCCCCGCTGGTGCTGCACGCCAACGTGGGCACGGCAGCCTGGGGCTCGGCCAACCTGACCACGCCGTCCGACACCGGCTGGAGCAACCAGGTCGTCTACACCACGCCCAAGTTCGGCGGCCTGCAGGCCAACGTCCACTACCAGTTCGGTGAAAAGGGCGGCGATTCCGGCAAGAAGAACATCGGCGTGAACGCCATGTACTTCGGCGGCCCCCTGAGCCTGGTGGCCTTCTACGAGCGCGCCCAGATCAGCAATCCCGTGAGCCTGGCCGTGATGCCCACCAAGACCGACTGGATGCTGGGCGGCACCTACAACTTCGAAGTGGCCAAGCTGTACGCAACCTACGGCCAGGCCAAGGTCAAGGATCTGGACCGCAAGAACAGCACCTACTCGCTGGGCCTGGACGTGCCCGTGACCAGCGCCGGCACCATCAAGGCAGCCCTGGCCCGCACCAAGGCCGAAATCGGCGCCGTGGACTCCACGCGCACCACGGCCAGCCTGGGCTACGACCACTACCTGTCCAAGCGCACCGATGTGTACACCGTGCTGATGCACGACCGCATCACGGACCTGAAGTCGGGCACCAGCCTGATCGCGGGTATCCGCCACCGTTTCTAAGGCGACGCCTGGCCTGCCAGCACGGGCCAGGGACTTACGTCCCGAACTTTCAGCGAGGCTCTGCCTCGCTTTTTTTTCGGCCTCTTGAAAATCGATAGAAATTTTCTCTCAGCAGTTTTTTACAAACGTCAAGAGAGAAAGCGATTGTCCGACAGCCGCGCTGCGCAATCCGGTGTGCAATGGAGTCCAGGCCCAGCCCAATGCTCTGCCTGCGCTGCCAGACAGGAGGTCCACCATGCGCAGACCCAGCCCCTTCGGACGTCATCCCTTCATCGCCTTCACCGCCACGGTCGTGCTTGCCCTGGCCGCCAGCGTTGCCACCTTCTGGCTGGACAGCGCCGCCCCGGCCGCAGACACCTTGCTGCAAAAAGACCCGGGCGCCCTGCTGTCGTCGATGTAAGCCCTGCAAACGCCTGCAAATGCCTGCCCAGCGCCATCCCTTTCGGACTGGCGCTGTTTTCATTTGCCGGCCGATGTGCCCCCACTGCTGGCCGTCTTCTCCAGCAGCGACAGCCTGCGCCTGACGGCCTGGGCCTTGTCCACCTCGCCCGCCTGCTCATGGGCCCTGGCCTGCAGCAGCAGCCAGGCCATCACCGCACGGCGCCAGCCTTGGGCCGAGGCGGTTTCGGCACCCAGCTCCAGCAACTGCGGCTGTGCCGCACCCGCCCGTAAGGCCGCGCCGGCCGCCACCAGCTGCGGCAGCGGCTCCTTGATGGCGCCCACGGCAGCCAGCGCGGAGGCAGGTGCACCCAGCAGCGCCTGCGCCACGGGGCGCTGTAATTCTGGCAATAGCGCAACGTCTTCGGGCCGGGGCCTGCCTTGCAAATAGCGCGCATAGGCTGCCTCGGCCGGCGCCGCGTCAAGCGCCAGCGCCTGGTAGCCGGGACAGTCATCCCATTCCAGACTGGCCACCTGGGCCGCGCAGCGCATCAGCTCCAGACGCGCGGCCAGGTCGGTGCGGCCCGTGGCGGCCACCTCGGTGCGGGCCTTGTCCCATTCCATGGCCTGCACGCGCTGGCGGCCTTCCAGGTAGGCGGTGGATGCGCGCTGGGACGCAGATTCGGCATTGAGCGCCCAGTCCGGCGCGGGCGGGCGGCTGCTGCAGCCGGCCAGCACCAGGGTCAGCACGGCGCCGGCGACGGCATGGCGCGCCAGGAGGGTTGCGGCAGAAAGTTTCTTGGCGGCAGCACTCATGGCAGCTTCAACTCCGGTTGATGGGCAAACGGCCACTTGCGCTGCAGGTCGGCCAGCACGCCTTCCAGGCGGCGCAGGTTGCCCTCCACCTCGGCGCGCAGGGCGCCCAGGTCGGCCGTGGCCTCGCGCGCATTGGAGCCCACGGCCTGGGCCTCGGCCAGCACGGCGTCGACCTTGCCCAGCGTGCGGCGGGTGTCGGCCAGCAAGCCGTTGAGCTGCACCACGGTGGAACGCACCTCGGGCATGACGCCGCCGGCATCGAACACCTGGCTGTCGGCCCGCGCCACCATGCGCTCCATGCGGGCCAGCGTGGCATTGGCGCGGTCCAGCAGGGCCGTGACCTTGCGCGCCTCCTGCTCGCTGCCCATGACCACGCCGAGCACGCCGCCCGGCCCCTGGGCCCGGCCGGCCAGGCCGCGCAGCTCGGTCAGCGACCCGCCCAGGGCCGAGTCCGGCGCGGTGAGCTGGGCGATGTTGCCCAGCACTTCCTTGGCCGTGGACATGATCTGCGGCAGCTCGGCCGTGGCATCGCCGCGCAGCACGGGGCGCACGGCCTCGTCGGGCAGCAGTGGATCGCTGAGGATGCCGCTGTAGGCCTTGATGGTGGTGCCCCCCACCAGCCCCTTGACCAGGGTGAAGACGCTGGACTCGCGCAGCCAGTGCGCGTCCTTTCGCGGCACGTCGATGAGGATGCGCACATTGCCGTCCTCGGCCAGCTCGATGCGGCGCACGCGCCCGATCGGAAAGCCCGAGAAGGTCATGTCCATGCCCACGCTCACGCCCTCGGAGTCGTCGGCCGTGAGCACCAGGCGCTGCGTGGCGTCGAACACGCCGCGCGAGTACAGCAGGTACAGGGCCGATCCAAGAATCAGCACCAGCGTGAACAGCAGCAGGCCCGCGGCCTTGGCGCGCAGGTGCGCCACGGGCTTGAGGGCCTCGATTTCCTCGCCGTCCCAGGGGTCTGGCGGCGTGCGCCGCGTATCGGTCATGGCATTCCTTGTTCTGGCACGGGCCTTGCCGTGCATGTGGGGTTCGTGGAGTTCAGCGGGCGTGCTCAGTAATAGTTGCCCATGAGCGAGATCACCTCGATCACCAGCAGCACGGCAAACATGCGCGCAAAGCCGCCCAGCGCCGCGCCGCCCAGCCGGTGGCGCCGCAGCGGCGCATACAGGCCCGAGGCCATGGGCATGATGGCCACGGTGAGGCTGAAGAACCAGGTCTTGAGCACGAAGACCAGGGTCACGGCCGGCGTGAAGATCTGGCCGAAGATGCGCGTATAGCCGGGCAGGCCCGCCAGCGTGAAGCCATAGACGCTCAGGTAGACGGTGACCAGGGCCACCACGCAGCTGAGCACGGCCAGCGTGACCGAGGCAAACACGCCACCGGCCGCGCGCGGCACCAGGGCCATGCGCAGCGGGTCGGAGCCGCGCTCCTGCCAGGCCTGGAGCTGGCCCCGCGCGCGCAGTTGCGCAATCAGCGTGCCATTGGGAATGGTGCAGCGCATGGCCACGAACAGCGCGGCCGTCAGCGGGATCAGCTCGATCACCAGCACGCGCACCACCATCTCCAGCGCATAGCGCGACAGCCCATAGCTCAGCGCCGTGACGATGACGATGCGCGTGATCACCGCGCACAACAGCGCCGCCAGCGCCGTGAATCCCAGCAGGATGGGGCCGGTCTGCACATAGATCTGGTGCGCCATGGCACGCCGTGCGCCGCGCCGGTAGCTGGAAGGGGACATGGCCAGCACCAGCAGCACGGCGCCCAGGTAGACGCTGCGCCACCAGGCCAGCGCATGGTCGCGCAGCGCCGCCCAGATGCGGTCGGGAAGGGACAGGGCTGCGTGGCTGAGGCTCATCGGGCGATGATAGCGAGCCGTACCGGGACGGTCCGTCGGACGCCGGCGCAAGACAGGCAGCTGCGGACGGCGCTACACATGGCGCTTGGCGCCGGAGCTGCCCAGGGCAGGCGCCAGCGGCTCGTCAGCCTGGGCATGCAGGGCCTCGATCAGATGGCAGTAGCTGGCCGACCCGTCGCACTGGCTGCGCAGCTGCATCAGCTCATGCTCCAGCGCGCGCAGCTCGGCCAGGCGCTCGCGCACATGGCCCAAGTGGGCATCCAGGGTTTCGTTGGCAGCCACGCAGTCGGCCTTGCTGGCGCCGTCCAGCGCCAGCAGGGTGCGGACCTCGTCCAGCGACATGTCCATGGCACGGCACAGGCGGATGAAGCGCAGCCGGTGCACATCGCTGTCGCTGTACAGCCGGTACTGGTTGTCCTCGCGCACGCCTGCACTGAGCAGCCTTTCCTTCTCGTAGTAGCGGATGTTGGCGGCGGCCACGCCGGAACGCTTGGCCGCCTCGCCGATGCGCCAGCGCGCAGATTCATGCTGTGACATGCTTGACCTTGAAGTGACTTCACCGTTTCCAATGCTCGCATGAACTCCAATCGCCTGCCAAGCCCTCAGGGCAACGAGGCCCTGAAAGCCTCCCCTGCCCTTTCCAAGCCCGCCTCGACTTCGCCGTCTTCCGCCTGCGGCACCGATTGCTGCGCGCCCTTCACCATCACCCAGCCCACGCCGGCCCGCAAGAAGGCCCAAGGCCACTCGCATGCGCATGGCGAGGACCATGGCCACGATCACGCCCACGCCCATGACCATGACCACGGTCACGACGAGAGCGATCCCCATGCCGGCCACGACCACAGCGTGCTGCCCGGCTGGCCGCGCATCACGGCCGCGCTGATTGCAGCCGTGCTGGCCGAAGCCGCCCACTGGTTCAGCGGCTCCCAGGGGGGCGTGCCGGCCCTGCAATACGGCGGCATGGCCGTGGCCGTGCTGGCCATTGCCCTGTCGGGCCTGGGCGTCTACAAGGCCGGCATCCGCGACGTGCTGCGCCTGAAGCTGGGCATCCACGCGCTGATGGCCATTGCCGTCACGGGTGCCTTCGCCATCGGCCAGTGGCCCGAGGCCGCCATGGTCATGGCCCTGTACGCCGCGGCCGAGCGCATCGAGGACCAGGCCATGGACCGGGCGCGCAATGCCATCCGCAGCCTGCTGCAGATGGCGCCCGAGACGGCCGACGTGCTCCAGCCCGATGGCAGCGTGCAGCGCGTGGCCGCCGCCGACGTGGCGCTGGACGCCACCGTGCGCGTGGCCCCCGGCGCGCGCGTGCCGCTGGACGGCGTGGTCCTGCGAGGCCAAAGCTCGGTCAACCAGGCGCCCATCACCGGAGAAAGCGCCCTGGCCGACAAGGCCCCGGGCGACGAGCTCTACGCCGGCAGCATCAACCAGGATGGCGAGCTGCAGATGCGCGTCACCTCGGCGGCCAATGACAGCCTGATTGCGCGCATCGTCCACGCCGTGGAGCAGGCCCAGGCCTCCAAGGCGCCCACCCAGCGCTTCGTCGATCGCTTTGCCGCCGTCTACACGCCCATCGTGCTGGTGCTGGCCATTGCGCTGGCGGTGCTGGCACCGCTGGTCATGGACTGGAGCTGGCATGACGCGGCCTACCAGGCCCTGGCCCTGCTGGTCATCGCCTGCCCCTGCGCCCTGGTGCTGTCCACCCCCGTCACCGTGGTCAGCGCGCTCACGGCCGCGGCACGCCGCGGCCTGCTGATCAAGGGCGGCCAGGCGCTGGAATCGGCCCGCAAGCTGCGCGCCATTGCCCTGGACAAGACCGGCACGCTGACCACGGGCAGCCCCAAGCTCGTCGAATGGAAGTCCTGGAGCGAAGAGGATGCCCCCCAGGACGCCACCCCGGGCCCCGCCCTGCCCGCCGCGCGCGCCCTGGCCCTGGCCGGCCGCTCGGACCACCCGGTCTCGCGCGCCATTGCTTCCGGCCTCCAGGCCGATGCCGGCGTGGCCGCCGATGCCGCACGGGCCTCGGTCAGCAAGCTGCTGGCCCTGCCCGGCCGTGGCGTGCAGGCCGAGATCGATGGTCAGCCCTGGACCCTGGCCAACCTGCGCTGGGTGCAGGAGCAAGGCTGGGACAGCGCCGCCCTGCGCGCCGGCCTGGCCATGCACGAAGCCCAGGGCCGCACCGTGACCCTGCTGGCCGACAGCAGCGGCGTGCGGGCCCTGTTCGCCGTAGCCGACCCGTTGCGACCCCAGGCCCGCGAGGCCGTGGCGCGCCTGCAGGCGCTGGGCGTGCAGCCCGTGGTCCTCAGCGGCGACAACACGGCCACCGTGCGCTCCATCGCTGCCGAAGCCGGCATCCAGGATGCGCGCGGCGGCCTGCTGCCCCAGGACAAGCTCGACGCACTGGCCGAGCTGCAACGCACACGCGGCCCCACCGCCATGACGGGCGACGGCATCAACGACGCACCGGCGCTGGCCCAGGCCGATATCGGCTTTGCCATGGGCGGCATGCACAGCACGGGCATGGCCATGGAAACCGCCGATGTGGTGCTGATGAACGACGACCTGCGCCGCCTGCCCGAAGTGGTGGAGCTGTCACGCAGCGCCCACGCCGTGCTCTGGCAGAACATTGCCCTGTCGTTGGGCGTCAAGCTGGTGTTCTTCGCACTGGCCCTGGCCGGCAACGCCAGCATGTGGCTGGCTGTGCTGGCGGACATGGGTGTGAGCCTGCTGGTGGTCGCCAACGGCCTGCGGCTGCGCCGCTGGGGCAGCGACAGGGAGGCGGCATGACCGACGCCCAGCGCCGCGCCGCCTTCACCCACCTGCTGCACAGCTTCCGTTCAAGCCAGGACCAGGCGCCCGCACAGCGCTGGCTGCTGCTGGAGGCCAGCCATGTGCTGGGCCAGCAACTGCTGGGCCTGCACTGGCGATCCCACTGCTGGATGCTGCGCCATGCGCTGCAGCTGCGCGATGGCGGGGAGGTGGCAGGCCAGTTGCTGCGCCTGGCCCTGGTGCCTGCAGGCCACCTGATGGACCGGCTGCCGCGCGGCAACACAGGCCGCGCCACGGTGCCTGCCACCCTGCCCATGGACATGCCGCCCGCCGTATCGGCCCTGATCGCCGAGGCCCTGCGCGCCACACGCCGCCCGCCCGGGCGAAGGGCCCGCACCTGAGGAACTTCGCAGCACCGTCCGGTATCATCCATGCCTATGCGTCGCCCCCTGTCCATTGTCCTGGTCCTGCTGCTGGTCCTTCGTGGCCTGCTGGGCGACGCCATGGCCATGGGGGCGGCTCCGGTGATGGGCGTCCCGGCTCCGGCCGTCGCATCGGCGTCGGACTCGGCACTCCACCACCATGCGCCGGAGATCGCGCAGTCGCCGGACAGCCATGAACGGCATCCGGCACACGCCACGGAGCAGCCCTCGCATACGTCACACGCCGAGCACAGTGCAGACTGCTCCTCCCAGGCCGGCGGCCCTGCGGGCGGCAGCTGCGGCGAACATGAACACGGTCCCAGCTGCACCCTGTGCGGCATCTGCCATTCGGCCCTTTTCACTCCTGGCCAGATCGGTTCGGACGGCGCAGCGCCGTCCGCCGCACTGCGCCCCCAAGGCAGCACGCGCTTTGCCAGCGCGGCCAAGCTGCAGGCCATCAAGCCACCCATTTCCTGAAGCCTGACGCCCGAAGTGCGTCCGCGCCATCCCTGCCGCCCCTCCATGGGCAGCCCGCTTACGGGCATGGCAGGGCACTCGGCCGCGGATGCGTTGTCCGTTTCGCATTCAGGAGATCACCATGCGCCGTGCGCATTTTCTCGCCCCCCTCATCCCCCTCATCCATTTCGGGCTGGCAGCCCTTGCCGTCTCCAGCCCCGCTGCATGGGCCCAGGTCCATGACGGCAGCCTCCCCCCGGCCTCTTCCTCCGCAGGCCTGACAGGCGCCATCGATCCGGCTGCGGCCAGCCTGCCGCTGCGCCATGCCGCGCTGCCGGCCAGTGGCGCCGTGGAAACCGAGCTGACCGACTGGCGCCAGGCCAATGCGGCCGTGGCCGAGTTTTCCAACGGCCATATGGACATCCTGCGCTGGGAAGCCGCCCAGGGCGGTCGATCCACGCCTGCGCCGTCCCCGCACGGCTCTCACATGCAGCACGGAGGCCGGCCATGAAGCGCACCCTCTTCGCCCCCACCCGGCTGGTCGGCGCCATGGCTGCCGTGCTGGCCCTGGCCGGCTGCGCCAGCATCTCGCCCGACGGCCTGCGCGGCGCGGTCCAATCCCATACCGCCAGCCGCCTGCCGGACGGCGCCGAACTGCCGCCAACCGATCTGCAGGCCCGCGACGCGGCGCAGCAGCGCATCGACGAGTGGCTGCGCCAGCCGCTGGACATGGACCAGTCCGTGCGCATCGCACTACTCAACAACCCCGGCCTGCAAGCGCGCCTGGCGCAACTGGGCGTGCAGGATGCCGAACGCGTTCAGGCCCTGACCCTGCCCAACCCCACGCTGGCTCTGGGCCGCATGGTCAACAGCGACGAGCGCGAGATCGAGCGCCAGCTGAGCTTTGGCCTGGTCAGCCTGATCACCCTGCCCTGGCGCAGCCGCTGGCAGGGCATGCAGATGGAACAGGCCACCCTGACCGCCGCGCAGGATGTGCTGCGGCTGGCCGCCGACACTCGCCGCGCCTGGCTGCGCGCCGTGGCCGCACGCCAGCAACTGGCGTCCAGCGAGCGCATGCACGAAGCGGCCGAGGCCGGGGCCGAGCTGGCGCGCCGCATGGCCCGCGTGGGCAACTTCAGCCGGCTGCAGCAGGCACGCGAGCTCAGCATCCAGCAGGACACCGCAGCCCAGCTGGCGCGTGCGCGCCTTGCCGCCACGGCCGAGCATGAGCAACTGGCCCGCCTGATGGGCCTGTGGGGACGGCGCATCGATTTCAAGCTGCCCGACCAGCTGCCCGCCATCCCGCAGGCCGCCACGCAGTTGCGCGCCGGGGACGATGCCGAAGCCACCGCGCTGCGCGAGCGCCTGGACCTGCGCGCACTGCGCCGCGACCTGGACCAGTTGGCCGAGCGCCGTGGCTGGGCACGCCTGGGCGCCATGTTCGGCGACATCGGCCTGGGCTACAACCGCAACACCGCCACGGACCGGGCCACCGGCCACAGCGATGTGACACGCGGCTGGGAGATCGACCTGCCCCTGCCGCTGTTCGACTGGGGTGGCGCCGCCAGCGGCCGCGCACGTGCCGAGGTCCAGCGCAGCGCGGCCCAACTGCAGCAAGGCGCCATCCAGGCGCGGGCCGAGGCGCGCAGCAGCTGGATGCGCTACCGCACGGCCTGGGACCTGGCCCACCAGCAGCAGACCGAGGTGCTGCCGCTGCGCCGCTTCATCCAGGACGAAACCATGCTTCGCTACAACGGCATGTTCGTCAGCGTCTGGGAGTTGCTGGCCGAGGCCCGCAACAGCGCCCAGGCCGTGGCCACCGCCACCGACGCCCAGCGCGACTTCTGGCTGGCCGACACCGACCTGCAGCTGGCTCTGGCCGGAACCTCGCCAGGCACGGTCGAGGCCGCATCCAGCGCCGCCGCACCCACTCCCACGAACACAGCGAGCCACTGACATGAACCGCCGCAACTTCTTCACCGGCGCGGCCGTGGCCGCTGTCTCCAGCGCCGCCGTCAGCCGCGTGGCCCTGGCCGCCCTGCCCGAGGCAGCGACCCAGTCCTCGGCCGAAACCGCCGCCCCGCTGGCACCGCCCAACGGCCGCCCCTACCGCCCCGTGGTCACGCTCAACGGCTGGACCACGCCCTGGCGCATGAACGCAGGCGTCAAGGAATTCCACCTGGTGGCCGAGCCCGTGGTACGCGAGGTGGCTCCGGGCTTCTTCGTCAACATGTGGGGCTACAACGGCCAGAGCCCGGGACCGACCATCGAGGTCGTGGAAGGCGACAAGGTCCGCATCTTCGTGACCAACCGCCTGCCCGAGCACACCACCGTGCACTGGCACGGCCAGCGCCTGCCCAACGGCATGGACGGCGTGGGCGGCGTGACCCAGCCGCACATCCCGCCCGGCAAGACCTTCGTCTACGAGTTCACGGCGCGCCGTCCCGGCACCTTCATGTACCACCCGCATGCCGACGAGATGGTGCAGATGGCCATGGGCATGATGGGCCTGTGGATCACGCATCCGAAGGCGGCCCACCCGCAGATCGCCGAGGTCCAGCGCGACTACGCCTTCCTGCTGTCGGCCTACGACGTGGAGCCCGGCTCCATGACGCCGCGCGTGGCCGAGATGACGGACTTCAACATCTGGACCTTCAACAGCCGGGTGTTCCCCGCCATCAGCCCCGTCGTCGCCAGGCGCGGCGACCGGGTGCGCCTGCGCGTGGGCAACCTGACCATGACCAACCATCCCATCCACGTGCATGGCCACGAATTCGAGGTCACGGGCACCGACGGCGGCCCCGTGCCCCGGTCCGCGCGCTGGCCCGAGGTGACCACCGACGTGGCCGTGGGCCAGATGCGCCAGGTGGAGTTCATCGCCGACGAGCTGGGCGACTGGGCCCTGCACTGCCACAAGAGCCACCACACCATGGGCGCCATGGGGCATGACACGCCGACCATGATCGGCGTGGACCACCGGGGCCTGGTCGGCAAGATCCAGAAGATCGTGCCCGACTACATGGTCATGGGCGAGCGCGGCATGGGCGACATGGCCTCCATGGAAATGCCCCTGCCCGACAACACCTTCCCGATGATGACCGGCACGGGCCCCTTCGGCCCCATCGAGATGGGCGGCATGTTCACCACCCTCAAGGTGCGCGAGCAGTTGGGCGCCAACGACTACGGCGACCCGGGCTGGTTCACCCACCCCAAGGGCAGCGTGGCCTATGAGTGGAAGGGGCCCGCGGCCGAAGCCTCCGCACCGCGCCAGACCACGCCCGGCCAGTCCCCCGGCGCACCCAGCGTGCGCAAGCCCGGTGCGGGCCATGAGCACCACTGATGCCATCCAAGGAGTACCTCATGAACACCTTTGCCCTCCTCCTCGCCACCGCACTGCTCGCCGGCCCCGCTGCCGTCTTCGCCCATGGCAGCGAAACCCACGATGACGCTCCCAAGGCCGCCGCGATCAAGGAGCAAAAGCCCTGGGGCATTGCCGGCGATGCCTCGGCCGCCCGGCGCACCATCACCCTGCACATGAGCGACAACATGCGCTTCACGCCAGAGCGCATCAGCGTCAAGCGCGGCGAGACGGTGCGCCTGCGCGTGGCCAACAAGGGCCAGGTCATGCACGAGATCGTGCTGGGCACGCCAGCCTCGCTGGACGAGCACGCGCAGATGATGCTCAAGTTCCCCACCATGGAGCACGGCGAGCCCTACATGGCCCATGTCTCGCCCGGCAAATCCGGCGACCTGGTCTGGAATTTCAACCGCGAAGGCAATTTCGACTTTGCCTGCCTCATCCCCGGCCACTACCAGGCCGGCATGCGCGGAACCATCACGGTGACGCAATGAGCGCGCCGCTTCTTCCCCCCTTCAGGAGCACCCCATGAAACATGAACGCATGGCATCCGCCCACCCGCGCCGCAGTGCGCTGCGCCGCATGGCACTGGCCTGCGCGGCATTCGCCGCCCCTTCGCTGTGGGCGGCTGCCCCCACGGCCCGCATCCCGGTCGAGGTCTGGAAGGACCCCAACTGCGGCTGCTGCCAGGACTGGGTGGTGCACATGGAGCAAAACGGCTTTGCCGTCACCGTGCACGACACCGGCAACAGCGCCGTGCGCGCCAAGCTGGGCATTCCGGCGCGCCTGGGCTCCTGCCACACGGCCCTGGTCGAAGGCTATGCGCTCGAAGGCCATGTGCCTGCGGCCGACGTGCACAAGCTGCTCAAGCAAAAGCCCAAGGCGGTGGGCATTGCCGTGCCCGGCATGCCCGTGGGCAGCCCTGGCATGGACGGCCCCGAGTACGGCGGCCGCAAGGACCCCTACGAGGTGCTGCTGATCACCAAGAACCTCATGAACAGCGACGTTTCCACCCGCACCTTCACCAGCTACCGCTGAACCCCGGAGCACACCATGCACAACACAGCCCTCCTTGTTTCCCGTACGTCCCGTACCGCCCTTGCCGTGCGCCTGGCCCTTGCCGCCGCGCTGATCCCGGCCTGGGCCGGTGCCCAGGCCACGGCCCACGACCATGCGGCGCATGGCGCGCAATCTGCCGAAACCGAACCTGCCGCCGCCAGCCAGGACCTCAGCGAAGGCGAGGTCACGCGCTGGGATGCTCGCACCAGCAAGGTCACGCTGCGCCACGGCGAACTCAAGAACCTGGGCATGCCGCCCATGACCATGGTCTTCCAGCTGCGCGTGGCTGCACCCGAGCCCGCCCTCAAGGCCGGCGACAAGGTGCGCTTTCGCGCCGAGCAGGACCAGGGCGCCTTCGTGGTCACGCAGCTGGAAGTGCTGCGCTGAAGACCGGGTGCAGGGCTGCCGTTTCGGCTAAGGTGAAGGCCTGTCCATCACCGAGCAGAGCAGCGCATGCCAAGCACCGACTCAGACCCCGGCTCCATCACCCGCGTACAGGGCATCGAGGTAGGCCACCACACCGATGCCCGCCGCCCCACGGGCTGCACCGTCGTGCTGGCGCGCGGCGGCGCCGTGGGGGGCTGCGATGTGCGTGGCGCCGCCCCCGGCACGCGCGAGACCGACCTGCTGCATCCTTCCAACCTGGTGCAGCAGGTGCATGCCGTCATGCTCTCAGGCGGCAGCGCATGGGGGCTGGACGCGGCCAGCGGCGCCATGCGCTGGCTCGATGAGCAGGGCATAGGGCTGGATGTGGGCGTGGGCCGCGTGCCCATCGTGCCGGCCGCCGTGCTGTTCGACCTGGCGGTGGGCGACAGCCGCATCCGCCCGGGTGCCGATGCCGGCCATGCGGCCTGCCAGGCCGCCAGCGCCGCGCGGCCTGCCGAGGGCAATGTGGGCGCCGGCATGGGCGCCTGCGTGGGCAAGGTCTTCGGCATGGATCGCGCCATGAAGGGTGGCATTGGCACGGCCTCGCTGACCGTGCATGGCGTCACCGTGGGCGCCCTGATCGCCTGCAATGCCGTGGGCGATGTGGTCGACCCCCACAGCGGCGCGCTGCTGGCCGGCGCGCGCAGCCCCGATGGCCGCCAGCTGCACGACACCTGCCGTGCCCTGTTGCGCGGCGAAGAGCCCCGGCCGCTGCTGGCAGGCACCAACACCACCATCGGCGTGATTGCCACCGATGCGCGCATCACCAAGGTCCAGGCCCAGCGCCTGGCCGTGGTGTCCCATGACGGCCTGGCACGCGCCATACGCCCCGTGCACACCATGAGCGATGGCGACACGCTGTTCGCCCTGGGCACGGGCCTGGCCGAGCACTCGCTGGGCATGCTGACCCTGTCCGCCATGGCCGCCGAGGCCGTGGCCCTGGCCACGGTGCGCGCCGTGCTGGCAGCGCAGTCGCTGACCACGGCAGAAGGGCTGGAGCTGCCCTGCGCCAGGGAGCTGGCCGCCTGCCGGCCCTGACCGGGTTCAGACCTGCAGCGCAACCGCCCAGGCGTCGTAGCCGTAGACGCCATCGGCATTGCCACCGGCGCGCAGCCAGTTGTTGCCACGCGAGCCGATCTGGATCTCGCTGGTGCGCTGCATGCGCATGGCCTGGTAGCGCGCCAGGACCTCGGGCACCTGCTGCGGACCCGGGGCGGCATCCAGGTTGCGGGCCAGCACCACGGCGTCTTCGATGGCCATGCCTGCGCCCTGGGCCATGAAGGGCATCATCGGGTGGCAGGCATCGCCCAGCAGCGTGATGCGGTCCTGCGACCAGGCCGGCAGGGGATCGCGCTCGTACAGCGCGGTCTTGAGCACGCCATCGCAGGCGTCGAGCAGAGCCCGGGCGTCGGGATGGAAATCGGCGTAGAAGCCGCGCAACTCCTCGACGCTGCCGGACGTGGTCCACGATTCCTCGTGCCAGGAATCCTGGGCCGTGGTGGCGAAGATGAAGGTGTCGCGCCCCTGGTTCAGCGGAAAGGTCACGATCTGGCTTTGCGGCGTGGCGCCCCACCATTTGGTGAAGGCCTGGATGTCGGGCACATGGCGCACGCGCTCGGTGGGCACCACCGCGCGGAAGGCCACCACACCCGTGAAGCGCGGGCTCTCGGCACCGAACAGGGCCGCGCGCACCACGGAGTGGATGCCGTCCGCGCCAATGAGTGCGTCCAGCCCGGCCACTTCGCTGCCATCGGTGAAGGCGATGTCCACGCCTTGCCCCGTCTGCGTGATCTGGCTGGCACGCTTGCCCAACTGCACCTGGTCCAGCGGAAAGGCATCGGCCAGCGCGGCCAGCAGATCGGCGCGGTGGATGGTCAACTGCGGGGCGCCGTACTTGCGCTCGGCCTCGTCACCCATGGTCAGGCGCGAGGTTTCCTCGCCCGTGTCCCAGTTGCGGCTGATGCGGTGCGTGGGCCGGGCGGCGCTGGCGCGCACGGCGGCGGCAATGTCGGCGCCCAGGCCATCGAGGGCGCGCACGGCATTGGGCGTGAGGTTGATGTCCGCGCCCACGCGCAGAAACTGCCGGCTTTGCTCGAACACCAATACTTCATGCCCTGCCTGGTGCAGCGCATTGGCTGCCGCCAGTCCGCCAATGCCTGCTCCGACGATGCCTATCCTCAAACGCGCCATGGTTCCTGTCTCCTGCTGGTGGGGTCTATTCGGTGATGCGCCCCGTGATCCGGAGCGCACCGATGCAGGACATTGTCTTTTTGACAGGCCTCAGGCCTCAACCTCCGCAAGGCCCGAATTGGGCACGATTCGTCCCCATCGGCGCCGGCGCATGTCCGGCAGGCGCCTCAGTCCACGCGCCGCAGTTGCCCTTGTGCCAGCAGCTTGTCGCGCATGCGGCGCGTCATGGACTGGGTGCTGCCATCGGTGGCCGTGAACAGGAACAGCGTCTGCTGCGGACTAACCCAGGTCAGCTGGGTGCGAATGCACTGCCGGGCGTTGGACAGTTCCACCCAGGTGCCCAGCGCCCAGTCTTCGGACACCACGGGAGCCACTGGCGGCGGTGGTTCCAGGGGCAGCGCGGGCTCGGCAGGCATCGGGGCGGCTTCGCCACCGGCCAACGCAGCCTGCGCGGCAAGCCCAGCAAGCCCCGTAAGCCCCGCAAAGGCCTGCGGCGCTTGTGCAGCCGGGGTGGCCGGGGTGGCCGGCAGCTCATCCTGCAGCGCCTCGGGCAGTTCCAGATCCTGCTCGGTCAGCGCGCCGATATCGTCCGCCATCGGCTGCCGCACATCGAGCGGCACCGGCAGGGAGGCCGCCACGCCAAACAACGACTGCGGCAAACGGGCCGCCAGGGAGCCTGGCGTTGTCTGGCCAAGCGTTGCCGCACCAGTGGAGGAAGACAGGGACGCCAGCACCGAGTCCGACCCGTAGATGGTCGGCGGTACGGAGTCCAGATAAATGTCCACGCTCTCTATGGGCTGGCGGACCACACCGGCATCCAGCGCATCCTGGTGCAGGCCGGCCAGGCGCGCGGCAAAGGCCTGGATTTCCTCTTCCGTACGCCCCACGCTGCGCAGGCCGGCGCGCAGCCGGGCCTGCAGCCGGGGGGCCAGCGCCACCAGGCGGTCGGTATCGCGGCCCGCATGGGCCGACACGCTCCACAGCAGGCTGGGCACCAGGGCCAGATAGCCGCCGGGGTCCCGGGCCTCGCTGCCGTCCACGGGTTCCTGAACGCTGGCGATCACTTCGGCCCAGGGTCCCGTGGCGAATTCCAGAATGTCATCGGGCACGCCCTGGGCGCTGGGCAGGCGCCGGATGGCGGCTGCAATCTGCTCGGCCCTGGGCATGGCGGTTTCGGGCCAGCGCGGGTCCACGCCCCGCCTTTCCACATGCCTGAGCGCAGCCGAGACAGGTCCGGTCACCGTGCCGCCTTCCGGCATTTCGCCAGGGCCCACGGGCTGCATGCCGCTGCCGCCCCAACCGTCGCGCAGTTGCTGCAGCACCGTGGCAAAGGCCGACGCATCGGCACGCTGCAGGGCCGCCAGCCGCATGGCGGCGGAATCGGCCACCTGCAGGAATTGACCGTAGCCGGGCGCGGATTCACTGTCGAACCACAGGCTGCGTGCCGTCAGCTCATCAAGCAGTTGGCGCGCGGGGTGGCTGCGGTCTTCAAAAAAGCGCGCGTCCTGGACCACCAGCTGCTGCAGCAGCGGCTCCAGACGGCCCACGGTGCGCTGCACGGAAGGCAGCAGGCGCGTGTCGGCCGCCATGAAACGCATCATGCGCTGCAGGGTGTGCAGCGCGGCGCCGTCGTCGGCGCGCACGCCGGGTGCGGGCTCCTGCTGCTCGGGCGGCTGCAGCGCCTGCATCAGTTGCTCCAGCTGGGCCGAGTGGTGCTGCACGGACTCCAGCGCCATGCAGCTCAGCGAAGTCCAGCCTTCGGGCAGCGCCGCCAGCACGGTGGGTGCCGTCTCGCTGCCCTGCCAGGCGGTGGTCTGCAGGCGGCTTGCGCCGTCCATGGCCGGCGCAACCTGCCCGGGCACGGAATAGGAGGATGTGTGGGCCAGCGCCAACATGGAAGAAGGCGCCGAAGTGGGCGCCTCGCGGTGCGAATCCATCCAGCGTGGATCGGACAGCAGGGCCGCCACCAGGCGCCGCGTCAGCTCATCTTCCTGGGCCTGCTGGCCAAAGGAGCCATAAGCGCGGCTCTGGGCCACGGCATCGCCATAGTGGGAAGGCGCCCGCCAGCGGCTTTGCCCCGGCAGGTCGGAATGGCGGCGCCCCGCCTCGGGCAAAGGGGCCTGTGCCGGCGCCAGGCCATAGGCCGCAGGCTGCACCCCCTTGTCACGCAGGGATTGGGCGATATGGCCGTACTCGGACACCAGCAGCGCACCCAGGTGCTCGCGCATGAAACCCAGCCAGCAGGCGGCGGAGCCGGGGTCCACCCCGGTGTCGTCGATCACGCGCTGCAGCGCCTGCACATAGCTGTGGGGCCGCAGCGGATTGCGTTCGGGCTGGACACGGTCCAGGCCCTGGACGGCGCTGACCAGGGCGTCGAGCTCGGCCAGCGCGATCTCCACCTGCGGCGCCACATGCTGCAGCAGGCGCTGGTGGGCCAGCTGCGACTGCAGCACGGAATCGTCCAGGAGGGAGAGGGAGGCGAAATCGGTGGTGCCGGGCACACCTGACGCACCGGACATGCCAGGCACAGGGGGCCAGGCAGCAGCGCCGCCGGATTGACCAAAGCATTCCAGCAGCGCCCGCCCATAGCCCTTGAGCATGGGCGCCCGGTGGCGGGCCAGCAGCTCCAGCGCCTCGGGAATTTCAGCGCGGCGCGGCAGGCCGGAGCCCGGCTGGTCGGCCTGCTCCATGGCATGCGCCGTGCGCTGCAGCAGCCGCAGGATCAGCGCCTCCGAGCCACGCACGGCCTGCACCAAGCAGGCTTGCAACGCGGCAACAGAAACGGGTGGAGGATTCATGGCCCGAAGAATACAGGCTCCAGCCCGTGCCGGAGGCGCTTTGAGGCTTGCCTTTGATGCTTACTTCAGTGCCTTGTAGCGCATGCGCTTGGGCTTGGCGCCCTCTTCGCCCAGGCGCTTCTTCTTGTCGGCTTCGTACTCCTGGTAGTTGCCGTCGAAGTACACCCATTGCGAATCGCCTTCGGCGGCCAGGATGTGCGTGGCGATACGGTCGAGGAACCAGCGATCGTGGGAGATCACCAGCACCGTGCCCGCGTACTCCAGCAGCGCATCTTCCAGCGCGCGCAGGGTTTCCACGTCCAGGTCGTTGGAGGGCTCGTCCAGCAGCAGCACGTTGCCGCCCTGGATCAGCGTCTTGGCCAGGTGCAGGCGGCCGCGCTCGCCGCCGGAGAGGTTGCCGACCTTCTTTTGCTGGTCCTGGCCGTTGAAGTTGAAGCGGCCAGCGTAGGCGCGCGAGGCCATCTGGAACTTGCCGACGTTGATGATGTCCAGCCCGCCCGAGATGTCTTCCCACACCGTCTTGTCGTTGGCCAGCGCGTCACGCGTCTGCTCCACATAGGCCATCTTGACCGTCTGGCCCACGATGACTTCGCCGGAGTCGGCCTGCTCGCGCCCCGCGATCAGCTTGAACAGCGTGGACTTGCCGGCACCGTTGGGGCCGATGATGCCGACGATGGCGCCAGCGGGGATGTTCATGGTCAGGTTGTCGATGAGCACGCGGTCGCCAAAGCTCTTGGTGACGTTGTTGAACTCGATGACCTGGGTGCCCAGGCGCTCGGCCACAGGAATGAAGATTTCCTGGGTTTCGTTGCGCTTTTGGTATTCGAAATCGCTCAGTTCCTCGAAGCGCGCGATACGGGCCTTGGACTTGGTCTGGCGGCCCTTGGCGTTCTGGCGAACCCACTCCAGTTCCTTCTTCAGGGCCTTGGCGCGGGCTTCCTCGCCCTTTTGCTCGGACTCCAGGCGGCTTTGCTTCTGGAACAGCCATTCGGAGTAGTTGCCCTTGTAGGGAATGCCGTGGCCACGGTCCAGTTCCAGAATCCACTCGGCAGCGTTGTCCAGGAAGTAGCGATCGTGGGTGATGGCCACCACGGTGCCGGTGAAGCGGTGCAGGAATTGCTCCAGCCATTCCACGGACTCGGCGTCCAAGTGGTTGGTGGGTTCGTCAAGCAACAGCATGTCGGGCTTGGACAGCAGCAGCTTGCACAGGGCTACACGGCGCTTTTCGCCACCGGACAGCTTGCCGATCACGGCATCCCAGGCCGGCAGGCGCAGGGCGTCGGCAGCGATCTCCAACTGGTGCTCGGAGTCGGTGCCGGCAGCGGCGATCTTGGCTTCGAGCTCGCCTTGCTCGGCGGCCAGCGCGTCGAAGTCGGCGTCGGGTTCGGCATAGGCGGCGTAGATTTCATCGAGGCGCGAGCGGGCCGCGTTGACTTCGGCCATGGCCTCTTCCACGGCCTGGCGCACGGTGTGCTCCGCATTGAGCTGCGGCTCCTGCGGCAGGTAGCCGATGGACAGGCCCTGCATGGGCAGCGCCTCGCCTTCGAATTCCTTGTCCACCCCAGCCATGATCTTGAGCAGCGAGGACTTGCCCGAGCCGTTCAGACCCAGCACGCCGATCTTGGCGCCCGGGAAAAAGCTGAGAGAGATGTCCTTCAAGATCTGCCGCTTGGGCGGCACGGTCTTGGTGAGGTGGTTCATCGAGAAAACGTATTGAGCCATTCTGGTCCGAGTACTTGAATCGTTGATTTCTGCAAAAACCGGGCAACAAATCGGTTGCACGCCAGCCGTGATTATCGGCGCATGCGACAATACCCTGCGTCATGGGTTCCAGTTGCCCGTGACATCAGCATTCCAGCTGGGGACGATGGACGCTGTTTTCCAGGCTCCCGACATTGAACTACATCCGCCTACGACTGGTCCGGCAACCGCCCTGGTTGCCTCGACAGGCAGATACCCAGCGCCCCGGACGGGCGCATCTTTGATCACATGACATTTGAAGAACTGAATCTGGCTCCCGCCATTCTGAAGGCCGTGCTTGAGGAGGGTTACGAGAACCCGACTCCCATCCAGGCACAGGCCATCCCTGCGGTACTCGCCGGCCACGACCTGCTGGCAGGTGCCCAGACCGGCACTGGCAAGACCGCTGCCTTCACCCTGCCCATGCTGCAACGCCTCTCGCAAGG
Source organism: Delftia sp. Lp-1 (assembly GCF_020523835.1). Classification (NCBI taxonomy): domain Bacteria; kingdom Pseudomonadati; phylum Pseudomonadota; class Betaproteobacteria; order Burkholderiales; family Comamonadaceae; genus Delftia; species Delftia sp. Lp-1. The sequence goes on from NZ_JAJALJ010000001.1 coordinate 3,408,003, forward strand.
CCAGGTGCCGCGCAACAAGTTCGGCGGCAAGGGCATCCGCGCCCTGGTGCTGACGCCCACGCGTGAACTCGCCGCACAGGTCGAGGAATCGGTGCGCAGCTACGCCAAGTACCTGGACATCAACTCCACCGTCATCTTCGGCGGCGTGGGCATGAAGCCCCAGATCGACCGCATCAAGAAGGGCGTGGACATCCTGGTCGCCACGCCGGGCCGCCTGCTGGATCTGCAGCAGCAAGGCTTCATGGACCTGTCCACCGTCGAAGTCCTGGTGCTCGACGAAGCCGACCGCATGCTGGACATGGGCTTCATCCATGACGTCAAGAAGGTGCTGGCCCTGGTGCCCAAGGACAAGCAAAGCCTGCTGTTCTCGGCCACCTTCAGCGACGAGATCCGCGACCTGGCCAACGGCCTGCTGCGCAACCCGCAGTCCATCCAGGTCACGCCCAGCAACACCACGGTCCAGCGCATCACCCAGGTGATCCACCCCGTGGGCCGCGGCAAGAAAAAGCAGGTGCTGCTGCACATCATCAACGAGAACAACTGGAGCCAGGTTCTGGTGTTCACGCGCACCAAGTTCGGCGCCAACAACGTTGCCGAATTCCTGACCAAGAACAACATCAGCGCCATGGCGCTGCACGGCAACAAGAGCCAGAGCGCCCGCACCCAGGCCCTGGCCGGCTTCAAGACCGGCGAGCTGCGCGCCCTGGTCGCCACCGACATCGCTGCACGCGGCATCGATATCGACGAGCTGCCGCACGTCGTGAACTACGAGATCCCCAACGTGTCCGAGGACTACGTGCACCGCATCGGCCGCACGGGCCGTGCCGGTCGCGAAGGCCACGCCGTCAGCCTGGTCTGCATGGACGAAGAAGGCTTCATGATGGACATCGAGCGCTTCACCAAGCAGGAAATCCCTGTGCAGGTGCTCGAAGGCTTCGGCCCTGAAGAGGACGAAGTGGCCGAACCCATCGCCATGGGCCGCCAGACCATCTGGGGCGGTGCGGGCAAGCCGCCCAGCCGTGACGTCATGCAGGCCGCCGCCAAGGCTGCGCGCCAGGAAATGATGGACCGCATCCGCACCACCAAGGCCACCCAGCCCGACCGTGGCGGCCGCGCAGGTGGCCGTGGTCAGGCTCCCAAGGCCGGCTCGGACGAAGGCCGATCCGAAGGCAACGCCGGCGGCCAGGGCCGTGGCCGCAACCACGCCGGTGCAAGCGCCAACAACAAGCCGCGCCGCGATCGCTTCGATGGTCCGGGCAATGGCTCCGGCGCCGCCCACCGTCCCAAGGCAGCCCCCCAGAACGCCCCCAGGCGCGGCCCGCGCCCTGACGGCGAAGGCGGCGGCGGTGTCCGTCGCTTCGATGACCAACCCCCGCGCGCTGATGCCCACCTGGGCACGCAGCTGGGCCATGCACGCAGCAGCGGCCCCCGTGGCAGCGCAGGTGGCGGCCAGCCCGATCCGATGCGCACCAGCGTGGACACCATGGCCGAACGCGGCCGCCGTGGCGGCTTCAACCGCGGCGGCGGCGGTGGTGGCGGCTTCGGCGGCGGTGGCCGTGGCGGCCCCTCGCGCGGCGGCTACGGTCGCTGACCTGCACCACGGCTCCTTGGCATGCCCTGCGGCAAGCCGAGGAATCCGCCAACAAAAAAGGGCTGCATCTCCCCGGGGCTGCAGCCCTTTTCACATGGCGCAGATTGCGCATTCAGCCGACAGCGCGCCGCAAGCCTGCATGGCTATCATCCCGATAGCATTGCGGCCTGCGGCGATTGAAGGCCGCGCCCTTTTCCCGGATTTCCAAAGACTCCCCCGACTGGTTCCTCAAGGCCACTCCATGACACTGCAGACCCCACACGCCACCCCCTCCAGCCAGCGCCCCGATTCGGAGCTGCCACAGGACAGGTTGCGGTGGTCGGCCCTGGCGTGCGCAGCCCTGCTTTCCGCCTGCGCCAGCACCCCGCTGCCGCCATGGCCCACCACCTCCAAGCCCCAGGCGCCCGCCCCCACCCGGCCGGCCCCGGCCACCCCGGTGGTGCCCCAGGCGACCACGCAGCCCATCGCGCCGGCCAACAACCTGGTCCCCCTGCCCTACAACGCGGCCGTGGCTGCGCGCTTTCCCGATCCAGCCACCCGCTACGACACACCGGGCCTGGCACCGCAGCGCAACCAGTTCACCACGGCCAGCGAACTGTCTTCCTGGCTGAACAGCCAGGCCAGCAAATCCCTGGGCCGCGACACGCGCCTGGGTATCGTGCAGCCCGGCAGCTCGCAGCGCGGCAGCCCCATCCAGGCACTGGTGGCCACGCGCGCACCCGGCATTCAGCCGTCGGCGCTCTATGACAGCCGCCGCCCCACGGTCATGCTCGTGGCCGGCCAGCACGGCGACGAACCTGCGGGTACGGAGGCCTTGCTCATCATCGCCCGCGAGCTCGCTCCCGGCGGCCTGCTGGAGCCGCTGCTGCAGCAGATCAACGTGATCCTCGTGCCGCGCGCCAACCCCGACGCCGTGGAAGCCGGCACGCGCAATGCAGCCGATGGCACCGACATCGCCCATGACCACCTGCTCCTGAACACGCCGGAGGCCAAGGCCCTGGCCACGCTGGCGCGCGACTACCGCCCCGTCGCCGTGGTGGACCTGCAGGAATTCCCCGCCGCCAGCATCTTCCTGCAGAAGTACCAGGCCATACAGCGCTACGACGCCCTGCTGCAGTACTCGGCCGCGGCCAACCAGAATGAATTCGTGACCAAGGCTGCGCGCGAGTGGTACACGGCGCCGCTGCGCACCGCGCTGTCGCAGGCCGGGCTGAGCAGCGACTGGTACTACACCACCAGCCAGGATCTGCAGGACAAGTCCATCTCCATGGGCAGCCTCGCGCCCGATTCGCTGCGCAACGTCAGCGGGCTCAAGAACTCGGTGGGCTACCTGGTCAGCAGCCGTGGCTCGGACCTGGGCCGCGCCCACATCCAGCGGCGCGTGCACACCCTGGTCACCGCGTCCACACGCATGCTGCATTCCAGCGCCGAGCGCGCCAAGGACCTCACCCAGGTGCAGGCCTTCGTGGCCCGCGAGACCGCCTCCCTTGCCTGCCACCAGCAACTGGCCGTACTGGCCGAGCAGACCCCCGAGCAGCGCACCCTCACCATGATCCAGCCCGATACGGGCACCGACCAGCAGGTGCGCGTGGACTGGAACGCTTCACTGCAGCCGCGCACCACGCTGTCGCGCCCGCGCTCCTGCGGCTACTGGCTGTCCGCCAGCGCCCAGCCCGCCGTGGACAGGCTGCGCCTGCTGGGCCTGCAGGTGCTCAAGGTGGCCGAGCCCGGCCAGCTGCTGGCCGACTCGTATAACGAAGCCCGCTCGGCCACGCCCGCCAGCGGCGCCTATGCGCTCACGCGCGGCGCCGTCGAAGCGCCAGTGGGCAGCTACTACCTGACGATGAACCAGCCCATGGCCAATCTTGCCGCTGCAGCGCTGGAGCCCGACACGCCCTACAGCTACCTTGCACGCGGCCTGGTGCCCACGATGACCGACATGGCGCGCGTGATGGCGCCTCCTTCGGTGGTTTTCGAGGAAGAAGACGACGCCGAATGACGGCCAGGGCGCCAGGGCACGCCGCCAAGCCCTGAGCGCCCGCCCATTGCGGGTATGATCCGCGCTGGCCCGTCAGCGGCCATACCTGCCCGTAGCTCAACCGGATAGAGCAATTGCCTTCTAAGCAATAGGTCGGGGGTTCGAGTCCCTCCGGGCAGGCCATCCTGGCATCCCAAGAAATCCCAATACGTCCAAAGAAGTCCAAGGGCCCGCACTGGTCTCGGACTTCAGGTACATCTAGCTTCCGATGTCGTCCAACGGCGCCCCGGTGGCGCGATACACGCGTGACGTGATGCCATCCGGCGTGGGTTCGACGTGCCTGACTAACGGCAAGCACCGGGACATTGCCGTGCTCTACGGGCAGGATCGATGGCGCACAAGAGCTGTCTCCTGGCGTCCGCTCGGCGCAGATGCAACACGACAGCCGCGTGATCGCACGGTCCCGACTGATTGACAATCTGGTCGCTCTGGAAAAGCAGCTTCCGGAGGTGGAAGGCATCCAGGTACCCGGCCGGATCGTTCATCTGTCAGCGATGAAGATGGAGCTCCGGGTGGTAGCCAGTCGGCTTCCCGGCAGCTCAGTCTTCGTCCAGCGCCTCAAACCGCTCTGCCAGAAAATCCAGCAGCGCCCGCACGGCCGGCAGCAGCCCGCGCCGTGAGGCGAACACCGCATGGATGATCTCGCGCCGTGGCGCCCAGCCCGGGATGACGTGGACCAGCTCACCGCGCGCGATCTGCTCGCGCACCATCATCGAGGGCAGTTGCACCACGCCCACCCCCGCCAAGGCCGCCGCGCGCAGCGCCAGCATGCCGCGCGTGACCAGGCGCGGCCGGTGGCGGATGGCCGCCTGCGTGCCGTCCGGGCCGATCAGGTGCCACACATGCTCGTGCTGCGGCAGGCCCAGGTCCATGCTCGGCAGGCCTGCCAGGTCGGCGGGCACCTGGGGGATGCCGCCTGTCAACAACCGCGGGCAGGCCACCAGGCATTGCCCGCGCTCGGCGAGCATGCGCATCACCAGGTCGCTGTCTTCCAGCGGCGGCGGGCGCACGCGGATGGCAACGTCGATTCCTTCGCCCACCACGTCCACGCGGCGGTTGGTTTCCTCGAGGTGGATCTCCACGCGCGGGTACGCGGCCATGAAGGCCGCCAGCATGTCGGCGATGCGCGCATCGAGCAGTGCCACCGGGCAGGTCATGCGCACGATGCCGCGCGGCTCGGCGTGGGTCAGCGCGATGGCCTCGTCGGCGGCGTCGGCCTCCACCAGCATCGCCTTGCAGTGGCCATAGTAGGTCTGGCCGGTCTCGGTGACGGCAAATCGCCGCGTGGAGCGCTGGATCAGGCGCGTGCCGAGACGCTCCTCCAGCTGCGCGATGCGCCGGCTCAGCTTGGATTTGGGCATCCCCAGCGCGCGGCCCGCGGGCGCAAAGCCGCCGTGGTCCACCACCTGCACGTAGTAGTAGAGGTCGTTCAGGTCTTTCATTGCACACCGCCTTCATCGTTCCTCAGATAGGACTCTGATGGCAAATATTAACGACTACCGCGTTCATCGTTCAAATCCTATTCTCTATCCGTCAGCCAAGACCTTTGTCTCGGCGACCCAAGGAGATTCACCATGACCAAGCCCTACGTCCGCCTGGACAAGGACAACGCCGCCGTGCTGCTGGTAGACCACCAGACCGGCCTGCTATCCCTTGTACGCGACATCGACCCGGACAAGTTCAAGAACAACGTGCTGGCGCTGGCCGACATCGCCAGCTATTTCAAGCTGCCCACCATCCTGACGACCAGCTTCGAGAACGGCCCCAACGGACCGCTGGTGCCGGAGCTCAAGAGCCAGTTTCCCCAGGCGCCCTACATCGCCCGGCCCGGCAACATCAACGCCTGGGACAACGAGGACTTCGTCAAGGCCGTGAAGGCCACGGGCAAGAAGCAACTCATCATCGCCGGCGTGGTGACCGAGGTGTGCGTGGCCTTCCCCGCACTGTCGGCCATCGAGGAGGGCTTCGACGTCTTCGTGATCACTGACGCCTCCGGCACCTTCAACCCCATCACCCGCGATGCGGCGTGGAATCGCATGTCGCAGGCCGGCGTGCAACTGATGAGCTGGTTCGGCGCTGCCTGCGAACTGCACCGCGACTGGCGCAACGACGTGCAGGGGCTGGGCACTCTGTTTTCCAACCACATCCCCGACTACCGCAACCTGATCACGAGCCACACCATGCTCACCCAGGGCAATTGAGGAGAAGACCGTGAGCACACCCCAAACCATCGCCAACTTCAACGGCGCCCGCCCGGTCATCGATCCCGACAATGTGGCGATGCTGCTGATCGACCATCAAAGCGGCCTGTTCCAGACCATCAAGGACATGCCCTTCACCGAGGTGCGTGCCAATGCCACCACACTCGCCAAGGTAGCGACACTGGCGAAGATCCCGGTCATCACCACCGCATCGGTGCCGCAGGGTCCGAACGGCCCCTTGATCCCCGAGATCCACCAGTACGCCCCGCATGCCCGGTACGTTGCGCGCAAGGGCGAAATCAACGCCTGGGACAACCCGGAGTTCGTCGCTGCCGTCAAGGCCACTGGGCGCAGGCAGCTCATCATCGCGGGGACGATCACCAGCGTCTGCATGGCCTTCCCCAGCATCGCCGCAGTGCACGAGGGCTACCAGGTCTTCGCGGTGATCGACGCCTCGGGGACCTACTCGAAAATGGCGCAGGAGATCACGCTGGCGCGCATCGTGCAGGCTGGTGTCGTGCCGATGGACACGGCGGCGGTGTGCTCGGAGGTGCAAAAGACCTGGAACCGTGAGGACGCGTTGCAGTGGGCGCAGGCCTACAGCGCCATCTTTCCGCCGTACCAATTGCTGATCGAAAGCTACTCCAAGGCGCAGGAAGTGGCCAGGAACGGTGAGCAGCTGGATTCGCAACGCACCTGACTGCAGTAGCACGGCACGGGTAAGAGGCCGCTTGCCCAGGGCAGGATGGCGCGCCAGCGCCCCGCGAGTTTGTCAGCCGGACTGCAGGCTTGCGGCGTCTCCCAGGCCAGGGGCAGAAGTCATTACACTTGTCGCCAAGCCGAAAGGCCCGGTGTGTCGTAACACCTATCTGGAGAGGTTGCAGCCCCCACCTTCAAGCGGGGTTTTGTCATGCCCAAATTTAAGAGGCTGGTGCGCCCGTGCGCGCCAGCCTGCATGGTTTCGGGCGAGATGGGCCTACCCGCGAGGATGGCCGCACGGCTCCGGACGTGTTACGAACATCTCGTCCACCCGTCGCCCTTCGTAAGGCAGCGTGTGGTGCTCAATGAGCCCGGAGCAAGAACCATGACCGCATCTTCACCCGCTTCCCGACCACCCCCTTCCCTCACCACTCGCCAAGCGGGAAAAGCCAAGGCTTGCCGCAGGCATCGCAGGACCCACTGCACCATGCGGACCGCGCTGGCCTTCATGCAGCGATCCCTGGAATTCCTGGTGCGCGTGGCAGGCGAACACGACAACGCCAACTACGACGACGACGGCACCGATGCCGATGTGGAGCTGGCCGTGGAACTGGCGCTGGAGCACATCAGGCGCCTGCGCGCAGCGGGGCCCATGGAGCGCGAGGCCTTCGCCCAACACTGGAACATGGCGGCGGCCGCCATTCGGCTGGGGACGCTTGCCTACGGCCGAACCGACAGCACCTACTACCGCATGCTGGGCTTTGTGCAGCAGCAGTTCGAGGTGTCGGCGGCCATGGTGGAATTTGTGGATGAGGCACAGGACTGAGGCCCCGGCCCCGGTGGCGCTCAGCGCCAGCAGTCTCCCACCGTTCCCAAGGGCGAGATGCCCTTCACGCCCAGGGCGTTCAGGGTGTAGTCGCCGCAGCGCCTGTCCGATGCCTGGCGGCCGGTGCGCGTGGCCTTGAGCGTGTAGCCGCCGTCATTGGCGGCCGTGGCCATCGTCAGGGTGTAGTGGCCGTTCTCGGACTTGTCTCCCCAGGGCAGCCTGAGGTTGGCGACGGAACTTGTGTATCCGCCGTTCTGCGCCCGCCAGCGCTCCTGCCGGGCGGCGGCCTCGCCCAGCAGGCTTTGCGCTTCCACGCGCCGCGATCGCAGCACGTATTCCTGGTAGGAGGGGTAGGCGATCGCCGAAAGAATGGCGACCACCGCCACCGTGATCATCAGCTCGATCAGCGTGAATCCATGTAGCTTGCTGCGCACGCATTTCTCCTTGGGGGCCCGCAGGGCCAGCCAGACGGCCGGGGCCGGCAGGCCCCTGTGTGTAGTGGATGGGTGTGTAGTGGATGGGATGGCGGTCACGGGTTCGCGGGCTGGCGGCGCCAGCTCTGTCGCCCCCGGTCCACTCCGCTGTTGATATCGTCGCCCCCGCTCTTGCCTGCGCCTCCTGCCCCGCTTTGCTTTCCGCTGGAGTCGAAGATCTTCGCGCCGCTGATGGTGGGTTTGCCCGGCCCCACCTCGTAGCCGTTGACCTGCTGGCCTGCCAGGTTGTCGGAGGCGTTGAAGATGCCGTCGCCGTTCACATCGAAGGCGACATAGTCGGTCTTGCCCCCGGTGTCGGGATCGATGGCGTAGATCGTGCTAGCCAGGCCTGCGGAGCAAGGGTCGCCCAGCGGTGGCCGGATGGAGGTGAACACCAGTCCCCGCCCGTACAGGCTCATGTCGTAGACCAGTCTTTCTCCGTCGCGCGGCAGATCGACGTACCAGCCCCAGCTGTGCACATTGGAGTCGGCGGTGCTGGTGGCGTCCTTGTACCAGGTGACCGGGTTGGCCGACAGGGCGAACTTGCCCGGAAAGCCGCTCACCTGGGTGAACTGCTGGGCCTGCAGATCCCCGCGCCCCTTGCCGGCGGTAGGCAGCGGCTGCGGCGCAGTCGTGGCGGGTGTGCCGTAGCGATCCCAGATACCGAACACCGATTGCCGGCGCATGTCCAGCTTGTCGTCATCCGTCATGAAGCGGCCCGTGCCGAAGGCCACCACATCGCCCTTGCCGCTGGAGTGCCGCACCACGTAGGGTGCGGTGGTGATGGACAGCCGCTTGCCGCCGCTGCGTTCGGACTCGCGTGCCACAAAGAACAGTTGCGCATTCCATGAGCCGCTGGCACCGCTGGCCAGGTCCACGCGCCATACATTGCCCGCAAGATCACCGGCATAAGCCATGTCCACCTTGCCATCGCCGTTGTTGTCCACCACGGCGGCGCGCGACAGGCCGTTTTTCGGCGCAGGCAGCGCGCTCAACTCCGCGGCCGTCATGCCTGCCGCGAAGTCAAAGCGCCGGATGACCTCGCCACTGGAAACATCCAGCACAAACAGGCTGGACTCGCCGGAGGCGCTGTTCGACGCCTGGTAGCCATTGGAGAGGAACACCACCCACTTGCCCATGGACCGGCCGGCGTCGTTGAGCCGCGCCACGACAGGCGCGGGCATCGAGTAACCCATGCGTTCGTCCTGTTCAACCCCGAACTCCCACAGCAACCGGGGGGAGGTGGGGTCCGTGACGTCCAGCGCGAAGACCTGTCGCCCGCCCGCGCCCAGGCTGCCGACCAGCACCCTGTGCCAGGCGTTGCCGAAGTAGACATCGGAGACCACGGGCGTCCCGTCCACGAAGTAGCGGTGGGGAGCGCCGCCCGCGCCATACCGGGACGTCAGGACATTGAGCGAATTCTTCACGCCCGATGGAATGAAGGCGAACTCCTCCTTGCCCGATGCCGCGTCGAAGGCATGCAGCATGCCGTCGTTGGCGCCCACATACAGCATCTCCTTGGCAGCCTGTTTCGCGGCAAAGGCGGCATAGGTGGTGCTGCCCTCCAGCTTGTCCGCGGCGGAGGCACGGTACAGGCCGCCCTTGACCCGCACCAGCGAGGAATTGACGATATCGCCCAGCACATTGAGCTTTCCGCTGGCCAGGGGCTTGCGCACGCGCAAGTCATCGCGCACCTCGCCACGCAGGAACTCGATGCGCTTTTTTGCCTGGCCATCGGCGGAGTTCGTGGCCGGGTCCGTGTTGAGCACGGCCAGCCAGGATGCATCGGAACGCTGCCCGCTGAGACTGGAGTACGTGAAAGGGCTCAGCGACACGGCACTGCCGGTCCTGCTGGGATAGTAGATCTTGCGGTCATCGGCGGACCGCTCGGACAGGAGTTCCGCCGCGCTCCAGACCAGCGTTCTGTCGCTGGTGGTGAGCTTCTCGCGGATGACGTCGCCGCTCCAGTACTGGACCTCGAACGTGGTCCGGTACAGGTCGGCGCCTTCGCCCAGTGTCGCAGTGGGCATGTCCACGCTGACCGCCGTCACGGAACTGATGCTCTGCAGGATGTCGTTGAACGCCTTGGTCAATTGGTCCTTGAGCGTGCCGGCATTGGTCACCAGAAAATAGTTGTCCGGATCTCCCGTGATCTTGGAGGGGTCGCGGTCCGGCACACCGTACTTGGCGGCATACCACAGCGGCCCCTTCAGGAAGCTGCCCGCGTCGGTCGCATTGCCGGGAGTGAAGCTGCGGGTGGCCGTGAGCCCCAGGTTCGAGCATTCCGTGCGCTGCTGGGCCGAGATGCTGCCCCGGCAGTAGCCCGGATCGCGATTGGGGGGCGTGTTGTAGGCGTAGTAGGCCGAGGCGGTGTCCTTGTCACGCACCTCCAGGTACATGCCGTCCTTGGTGGTACCCGAGATCACATAGCCCATGTGCTGCCCCAGGCCGCCAGCGGCGTACTCGGACACCATGTCGATCTTCACCGTGCCATCGGCCTGCAGCGCGATCGTGTAGCGCGCGATGGCGTCCATGTCATGGTCGGCGCCCTGCTCCACGTCCTCGTAGTTGATGCGGAACTCCGCATAGGGCCGCCCGCCATTGACCGAGGCATCGATGTCCGCCTTGCCCGTGTTGGCAATGTTGACCACGTAGTAGTCGACGATCTGGTTGGTCGGCGTGAAGACCGCATTGTTCACGGTGCTGCCACCGGCACTGCCGGAGACGGTCTTGGCAAACGGCGCAATGGTCACAAAGCGCTTGCCGCCGATCGGAAAGCGTATTTCCGGCAGCGGTGACGCAATGGCCACGGAGTAGGTCCTCAGCGCATTCTTGCCCTGGCTGTTGCCGAAGATGGCATTCCTGGCGCCGAAACGGGCCACGCCTGCGGCATAGTAGGTGCCTTCCTTGCTGGGCTCCTCGGGAGACAGGCCGCGCGCCCAGGACAGGTCTGCAATGGTCTTGACCGAAGGAGCCTGGTCGGCATTGGCCGACGTTGACTGGCCGATGAAGAAGTTCTTCCCGTCTATGCGCTCGGCCGAGCCGATGGCCGCCACCTCGTCTGAGACATTGAAGCCATTGAGGGCGCTGGCGCCGACGCTCGCGTAGCGGCTGCCGGGCAGCTTGCCGTCGTAGGAGGGATTGATGTCGCTGAGCACCGTCATGACGGGACGGGAGCAGTACTGGTAGCCGCCCCCGCCTTCGGCCTTGGCCCTGTAGGGCGTTTCCCAGGCGGGCTTGGACAGGCCCAGGGACGCATCCTTGGAGGAGCCGCCGGCGTAGTCATAGATGCCGAGGGCCTGGGATGCGCCGCCGAAATAGCGCATGGTCTCGAACATCATCTCGCTGATGGGATTGCCCCACATGGCGCACTTCGAAGGCTTGTCCAGCGAACTGATGGGGCCGGACGTGATCCAGCCGCATTCCACGTATTTGCCGCCGGTGTAGCCGATCAGGCGCTGGCGGTCTATGTTGGCGACCACGCCATTGACACCCGTCTTGAACTGGCCCGTCTGAGGGTCGACTTCCTCTGCGAAATTGCTGATATTGCGACGCAGCACGCCGCCGGCGATGTTTTTCTCGTACGAGCCTGTGAGCAGGCCGAAGTACATCTTCCCGTTCTCTCCGAAGTCGTGCAGCAGCCCCGTGGGCTTGTAGATGGTCTTGCCGCCGTTGGGATAGGCCTTGCAGCTGGCCTCGAGCAACTGGACATTGCTGCTGGAGCAGGCCTCCACAAGCAGGTTGTAGTCGGTGATCCTGCTGCTGCCTCGCGCGCACGAATTGCCGCCTGCACAGTTGCTCTGCCCTGCAAAGCCCTCCTGGGACACCCAATCCCAGATCTGGAACGAGGAGTCATTGAGCACGCGCAACTGGGTGACGGCGTCAGTGGTCTCCTTCAGCGTGGTGACGGCAAACAGATGGCGCGTGCCGACCGCCGGCGGGCGCAGCGGCGCATAGTCCGAAATGCTGTAGACCTTGGCATCCCGCGCAGGGTCATAGGCCTTGCCCCAGCTGTGCGCATCCCTGGGAATGTAGGCGGTCTGCAAAACGGTGCGCGAAGCCGTGTCCTCCGCACGCATGCCGCCATAGAGCACGCGGCGTATGGCGTCCATGCGCGATGTGCCCAGATAGTTCAGGAAGTCGCCGCTCCAGTTGTTCGAGCACTTTTTCCTGTTGCTTCCGGTCGCTGCCTGCGAGGGCACGAAAACACCCTTGGAATAGCTGTAGCAGACGTTGTTGTTGAAGTAGCCGTAGTAGTCGATCTGGTTCGGCTTGTACCCGACATCGATCACACCGTCGCCGTTGAGGTCGGAGGCATCGTTGTAGGCCTCGTAGTACAGCTTGTGGTCACGCCCCATCACCAGCATGTTCAAGGGCGCCAACGCCTGGTTCACGAACAGCGGCATCTGGGACAGCACGGTGTCCGCACGCCCCTGGGCATGCGCCGGCGTACTGGTCAGTGCCAGTGCGCACGTCCACAGCGCCAGGGCCGGCCACGCGCGTGCCCGGCCCTGGCGCGCCCTCGGGCCATGCATGATTTTCCAACTTGCAATGCGAGCCATTGAAGCTCCCTCCCCCTGCTTACTTTATGAACATGTTGACGCTGGACCGCAGGCACAGCGCATCCGCTCCGCAGGCCTGGGCCTGCGACTTTTCCGTGGCCTGGGCATTGACCTCATAGAAGTCCGTGCAGCCGGTGGCGGGTGCATCCAGCGCGGACGTCGCACTACCCGACTTGGGACAGGCGGTCGTGATGTATCGGGGATACCAGTACCCATCGGGCTTCTGAAACCCGGCCGCCTTGGCCTTGGTCGTCCGAAAATCCGTACCGAGCCCGATGGAGTCCGTACGCACGTCGGACACCGAGCAGGGAATGCCGCTGCCCTCGGCCACCGGAGTGCCGGCGCCATTGCAGGGCTTGAGTGCGACGGCATGCTCCAGCAGCTTGCGCTCGCCTTCTCGCAGCGTGCCATCCGCGGTTTCATACAGCCGCTGGCTATCCACCATGTTGGCGGCGATGCGCGCCTCCAGCGTGGCCACGCGCATGCCGACCACCGCCAGCAACAACACCAGCAGCAGCATGATCATGGACACCAGCAAGGCATTGCCGCGCTGGCGCCCGTGCAGGACACAGGACATGCAGCGGCGGCTCCGGGCTCCGATCAGCGCGGTCATGGCATCAGATTCCTCAGGGTGAGCGTGCCGGTGGCCAGTTGCAGCAGGGCGCCGGCATTCGCATCGCATCGGGCCGCGGCGCCGCCCAGTTGCGCCCAACGCTCGCAGACGGTGGAGGCCATGCCCTGCGTCACCTTGCCGGAACTTTCCAGCAAGAGGGCAAGGCGCAGGGAACGGATGGCTTCCTGCTGCCCGGGCAACGTGGCCGCGAAGGCATCGACCCGGCGTATCGCGCCGGGCGCTGTCTGCCGATCGATGCCGAACTCGAAATGCACCGCCCGCACGCCATCGGCAAGCGGCACAACCTCCTGCGCTGCCCGGCAGACCAGCACACCACTTTCAACGGTGTATTTCTCCGCGAACATGCCGGTCGCCGGCGCCGGAGCGTCATAGGGGCCGGCGGCTCCCAGGTTCGCGGGCGTGCCCGCACAATCGGTTTCCGCAGCGTCCCGGGGCTGGAAGCGAAGGCAGATGCTCTGCGCGTCAGCCGCGTAGAGCGCCTGTCCCTGGGCGAACTGGCAGCCGTTGGGATGGGGCGAGGAATCGGCAGGAAATGCGTCGAACATCGCCTGCGAAGGGTCTCTTCTGTAGCCTGCCTTGGAAAACTCGGAGTCCAGCACGGCCAGCGCCAGCCGGCTGTTGCCGAGATTCTCGCTCTGCCCCACGCGAAAACCGAAGCTCGACAGCCCCTGCATGTAGATGGTGGTGGCAATCAGCACGAGGAACAGGCCGATGGCCAGCGCCACCAGAATCTCCACCAGGGACAGGCCCGCCTGGGACGGCATGCGCATGCGGCACGCCCATGCGCCCGGCCCGCGCTCAAAGCCGCGACCGCAGCGTGAATGTGCAAAATTCATTGTCGCTTCCATCCAGACATTGGCCTTTCTTGACCGGCCAGGCCACCGTCACGGACACCAGGCCATCGGCATCGGCGCTCACGGCGAAGGAGCTGTCGATGCGGTCCGCGGTGAGATCGGGCACCAGCTTGCGGGCCCGATCGCCCCAGCAGGCCAGGCGCTGCTCCCGCGGCTGCGGCAAAGGCTGGCAGGCCGCCGGGGCCGAGGGCATCGCGGCACCCTCCAGCTTCTGGTAGCCGCCCAGTTCCGCCACGGGCGCGCCCTTCGCGTCCAGGACCGTGGCCGTATCCCCCCGCAGGGTCTCCAGCAGTTCGGAAGCCAGCATGGATGCCATCTGGCGCCGCTCGGTATCCACGGTGTATTCAATGGCACGCACATGGATGCGCACGGCGCCCAGCAGCCCCACGGCCACCAGCAGCACGGCGACGAGTACCTCGATAAGGCCTGCGCCGCGTTGCCTGCGAGAAGAAAAAGGAATGGACATGTTGCAGACCCGTTGCACGCGCATCAGCAACTGCCGCCGGCAGGCAGCCGCTGCTGGCGCACAAGCCCGGCGCGAGTCACTCTCAGGCAGTGCATGCGCGTGGCATGGCGAGCCGTGACGGTCAGCGTGTACAGCGTGCTGGCGCCGGAGAACTGCTTGGCGGTCCCCGTGGTTTCGAACAGGACGCCCTGGGAAGAATCACCGGAGGGCGACACGGTCACGGCATCAGGCACCCGGGCCTCGCGCACCAGTTGCCCTCCCGACTTGGCGGACCATGTCTGCCCCGCGCCCACGAAGCTGCTTTCCACCCGTTTGTAGACCGCTTCGGAGCGAGCCAGCTGCAGCAACGACTGCAACTCGAGCGCAGCCGAGCTGACGCGCTGGTTGGCTATTTGAGCAATGAAGGAAGGAGCGGCCAGAGCGGCCAGAATCGCGACCAGCGCCACCACAACCATCATCTCGATGAGGGTGAAGCCACGGGGCCGTTGCCACCTGCCGCCTGGACAGCCGTTGCGTGTGTAACCGGGATTTTTCATGCAAGCGTGCTTCTCGTTGGCGGGGGACCATGCGACAGGCCTGCAAGCCCTGCGCCATTGCTCTTGATTGATGCTTGCAATCGTAATTCAATAGCAATGCAAAACACCTATTGACACAGGTCATGGGACAAATATAGGACTTGTCTTATAAAAACCTGCGCAGAGCGCAATACCCCATCCAGCAAGCCCGGCCCGCCGTCCGCGCACGCAAGCTCGGCGGAACGGCCCGCGCAACGGGCATGGCCACGGTGGCGGTACGGCAGATCGCGAAGTCAGGCAGGCAGGCCTCGCATCAAGCGCCTGAAAATCCACGGCAGCATGAGCGGCTGCAATCCAGCCGCAGCGCGATTGGCCATGCGAATATCCCGCCTGCTTCCAACCCGAGGAAGATAAAGTTTTCGCCCAAAGCAAAAATCCCCAGTGCATTTCTGCACTGGGGATTTTCTTGTTTGGGGTGGCTGATGGGGCTCGAACCCACGACAACAGGAATCACAATCCTGGACTCTACCAACTGAGCTACAGCCACCGTTGAAGCATTCGATTATATGCCAAAAACCAGCAGGCAAATGCTTTGGAACAGGCGTTGCGTGACGGATCGGGAGCAGCAGGAACAAAGGCGCATCGGGGGACGCGGGCAACGTGCAGGATGCCGCCATCCTCCATGCAGCCGCAGCCGGCAGGGGCCTTGCGCGGCGTCCCTGGAGCTTTCGGGGACAACCAGTCCCCCTGCCGCCCAAAGCAAAAATCCCCAGAGCATTTCTGCTTTGGGGATTTTTTTATTTGGGGTGGCTGATGGGGCTCGAACCCACGACAACAGGAATCACAATCCTGGACTCTACCAACTGAGCTACAGCCACCGTAGAAGAACGCTATTCTATTCCAAAAAACTGCTTGATTTCTGAAATTTCTGTTTTGCTAGAAATTTCTCTCATCAGGGGCGCGGGACCTTGATCTGCACCTTGAGCTGTTTCTTGAGAAGCTCGTAGTATGCCATAGCTTCTGCGACCGCAGAGCTTCGCAGGAAGTCCTGCTTCTGCGCGGCAGCAGCCTGTGCATCATCGGCCGGGCGCTCGACGATGCGGTTGATCTTGACCACGGCATAGCCTTGGGCACCCATGTCGACACCCGTCCAGGCAGGCAGCTGAGCGGTCGGTGCGCGCAGGGCGGCATCCACCACTTCGCGCGACAGGCCTTCGGGCTGGTCACGGCTGATCACCTTGGCGGCAGGCAGTTGCGCCGCATCAGGCTTGGCCTTCCATGCTGCAAGCTTGGCCTCGCCATCGGCCTTGGCCAGTTCGGCGGACTTTTGCGCCACGTACAGGGTGCGCAGCTTGTCGCCGACCTCGGCCATGGGCAGCGTGCGGGCAGGTGTGTACTCCACCACGCGGCCGGCCACCAGTTGGCTGGAACCCAGCTCCACCGCATCGGTGTTGCGCTTGTTGTTCAGCGAGTCGCTGGAGAACAGCGCTTCCAGGAAGCGGGGATTGGCCAGGGGGCCCTTGACGTTGGGGCCGGGCTGGCGCGTCACATGGTCTGCCTTTTGCACGGTGAGCTTGAACTTCTCGGCCACGGGCTGCAGGCTGTCCGACTGTTCGTAGACGGCATTGGAGAAACCTTCCGCCAGTTCGGCGAACTTGCGCTGGGCCTGCTGCTGCTTGAGTTCGGCTTCCAGCTTGGGACGCATCTGCTCGAAGCTCGGAGCCTTGGGCTTCTTGATGTCCACCAGCGAGATGATGTGGTAGCCGAAGTCGCTGTGCACCACGTCGCTGATGTCGCCCACTTTCATGCCGAAGGCTGCGTCCTCGAACGGCTTGACCATGGCACTGCGGCCAAAGTAGCCCAGATCGCCGCCCGATGCAGCGGAGCCACCGTCTTGCGAATTGGCCTTGGCCAGTTCGGCGAAGCGCTTGGGGTCCTTGCGCAGCTCGGCCAGCAGCTCCTCGGCCTTGGCCTTGGCTTTTTCCTGCTCGGCAGCAGGCGCATCCTTGCTTGCATTGATCAGGATGTGGCTGGCACGGCGCTCTTCGGGGCCGGCCAGGCGCTCGGCGTTCTGGTTGTAGTAGGAACGCACATCGTCTTCGCTCAGCGTGATGCCGGCCTCGATGCTGGGAACGTCCAGCAGCAGGTATTCCACCTTGGCCTGCTCCGATTGCTGGAACTGGCTGGTGTGGGCATCGTAGTAGGCCTTGAGGTCGGCCTCGGTGGGCTGGACCTTGCTGGCGTAGGCGCTGGCTTCAAAGCGGGCCACCTGCACTTCGCGGCGCTGGTACAGCGCATCGATGGCCTGCTTGACCTGGGTGTCGGTCGCAAAGGCCGTACCCGTCACACCACCCATCACCTGGTTCATGGACAGCTCGCGGCGCAGGTTGGCCTCGAAGCCTTCGGGCGTCAGGCCCTGCGATCCGACCAGGGCGCGGTAGGCCTCGGCATCCATCGAGCCATCAGGCTTCTTGAGCGCGGCAATCGCGGGAATCTCCTGCAGCGTGCGCACCAGTTGCGCATCGGACGCTGCCAGGTGCATCTTCTGCACGGCAGCGGCCAGCACCTGGTCACGCACCATCTTCTCCAGCGTGGCGTAGCGCGCCTGCGGCGAGTCCAGCAGCTTGGGGTCGATGTTGGGGTTCTCGGCGCGCAGGCGATCACTCTCCATGCGGTGCGCGTTCTCCCAGTCGGCCTGCTTGATCTCATGACCATCGACACGTGCGACGATGACGCTGGACTCTGTGAAGTAGTTCTGGTTCACACCCACGAAGATGAACGAGGGAATGATCAGCAAGAACAACAAGATCATCACGAACTTGGAATGCTTGCGGATGGATTCGAACATGGTCTGTCGTCTTTCAATGGCAGAAATAGAAAAGGCGAACTTTCGTTCGCCTTTTGTTCTTGGTGGGTGCTGACGGGGTCGAACCGCCGACCTACGCCTTGTAAGGGCGCCGCTCTACCAACTGAGCTAAGCACCCCACCTTGACTGGTGTCAGTTCAGGGCATCTTTCAATGCCTTGCCCGGACGGAACTTTGGAACCTTGGCGGCCTTGATCTTGATGGTTTCGCCGGTGCGGGGGTTGCGGCCCGTACGAGCAGCGCGCTTACCAACGGCGAATGTGCCAAAACCAACGAGCGACACTGTACCACCCTTTTTGAGGGTTTTCTTCACAGCCTCAATCGTGGAATCCAGTGCACGAGCAGCCGCAGCCTTGGAGATGTCGGCGTTGTTAGCGATGTGCTCAATCAGTTCGGTTTTATTCACAAGATGCCTCTGGAGAAATAAGTGAATGGGATGTCTCTGCGGCCACCAACTTGGCTCGACCAGAAACCCGGCGCGACGGATACGGAATCTGGCTTGCCGTTCGACGCCTGCCTCGGGGCAGACATCGGTGAATTAAAGCCATCGACCTTCCAGGTGTCAATGCACGCTGCGCATCGCAGCGACAGGGGACGATTCTATGCGGTTTTGGCGCCAGCTTTGGCTTTGCGGCCGGTTTTTTGCGCCCGGCGCAGGCTAGCGGCTTCACGAATTGACAAGGGTTGACAATGGACTTGTCCGCTGCAGGCCTTGCCAGTGCTGCAATGCGCCTCACCGCTTCGCATCCACGACGCCGCAGCGGCTGCCCTGCCTGATTCAAATGCTTCCAAAAAAATAGCAACGCCAGACAGTTTGACGTGTCTGGCGCAGGATCCCGGGAACGGCCGGAAAGGCCCTCAGTGCGTGACCCGCGCGCGGATCTCGGGCAGGGCTTTTTGCAGGTAGTACACCATCGACCAGACGGTGAGCACCGCCGCCACCCAGATCAGCACCTGGCCCCAGACGCCGGTGTCGATCATGCCGAACACACGGCCGTCGTACAGCAGGAAGGGAATGGCCACCATCTGCGCCGTGGTCTTGAGCTTGCCCAGCATGTGGACGGCCACGCTCTTGCCCGCGCCCAGGTGCGCCATCCACTCGCGCAGGGCCGAGATGGCGATCTCGCGGCCGATGATGATCAGGGCCACGAACACATCGGTGCGCTGCAGGTGCACCAGCACCAGCAGCGACGCGCAGACCAGGAACTTGTCGGCCACCGGGTCGAGGAAGGCGCCGAAGGCCGATGTCTGGTTGAGCTTGCGCGCCAGGTAGCCGTCGAGCCAGTCGGTGGCCGCGAAGACGATGAACATGACCGTGGCGACCAGGTTGCGGGTCGCCACATCGAACGGCGCGTAGAACACCCCGACGATCAGCGGAATCGCGACGATCCGCGTACAGGTCATCAAGGTGGGGATTGTGAGAAACATGGCCGCCATTGTGTCACGTACCTTGGTGTTTGAGGTTCTGTTTCAAGGCCCGCGGTGCAGCCTGCGGGACGGTCATTTCAATGCAATGCACGGTAGATATCTTCAGCCAGCGCGGCCGAGATGCCGTCCACGCTGCACAGGTCCTCGACGGTGGCTTCGGACACGCCGCGCACGCCGCCAAAGCGCTGCAGCAGGCGCGCTCGCTTCTTGGGGCCGACGCCCGGAATCTCTTCGAGCTTGCCGCCGCCCACGCGCACCTTGGCACGCGCCGCGCGCATGCCGGTGATGGCGAAGCGGTGGGCCTCGTCGCGGATCTGGGCCACCAGCATCAGCGCGGCCGAGTCGTAGCCCAGGTAGATCTTCTCGCGCCCGTCGGCAAAGACCAGTTCTTCCAGGCCGACCTTGCGCCCCTCGCCCTTTTCCACGCCCACGATGCGCGAGACATCGAGGCCCAGTTGCTCGAAGACTTCGCGCGCCATGCTGACCTGGCCCTTGCCGCCGTCGACCAGCACCAGGTCCGGCAGTTGCGGCTGCTTGCCCGTTAGCTCGGCACCGCCCGCCTCTCTTTGCGCTTCGGCCACGCGGCTGTAGCGGCGCGTCAGCACCTGACGCATGGCGGCATAGTCGTCGCCGCCCGTGATGCCCTCGATGTTGAAGCGCCGGTATTCGCTGCTTTGCATCTTGTGGTGATGGAAGACCACGCAGGAGGCCTGCGTGGCCTCGCCCGCCGTGTGCGAGATGTCGAAGCATTCGATGGTGAGTTCGTCCAGGTTCTCGCAGGCCAGGTCCAGCGCCTCGACCAGCGCGCGCGTGCGCGCCTGCTGCGAGCCTTCTTCGGCCAGCAGGCGGGCCATCTGGATGTCGGCGTTCTTTTGCGCCATCTCCAGCCAGATACGCCGCTGCTCGCGCGGCTGCTGCACGGCGGTGATGCGCACGCCGCCTTGCTCGCTCAGCAGGGCCAGCAGCTTCTTGTCCACCGGGTGGCTGACGATGAGCACGGGCGGCACGGCCACGCCGGTGTAGTGCTGGGCGATGAAGGCCTCCAGCACGATGTCCTCGACCGGGCGCGCGGATTCGGCAAGATTGGCCTCTTCCTCGCCGGCGTAGACCGAGGCGGCATCGCCCAGATTGGCGGGAAAGTACGGCCGGTCGCCCAGATGGCGGCCACCGCGCACCATGGCCAGGTTGACGCAGGCGCGGCCGCCCTGCACCTTCACGGCGAGGATGTCCACGTCGCGGTCGTCGGCGGTTTCTATGACCTGCTGGTGCAACACGCGCGACAGTGCCGTCATCTGGTTGCGCACCTCGGCGGCCTGCTCGTACTCCATGCGCCCGGCGTGCTCCATCATGCGGGCCTCCAGCTGGCGCAGCAGTTCCTGGGTTTCGCCGCGCAGCATGGCCTCGGCATTGCGCACATCCAGCGCATAGGCTTCGGGCGAGATCAGATCCACGCAAGGGCCGCTGCAGCGCTTGATCTGGTAGAGCAGGCAGGGGCGCGAGCGGTTGGCAAAGACCGTGTCCTCGCAGGTGCGCAGCCGGAAGACCTTCTGCAGCAACTGGATGCTTTCCTTGACGGCCCAGGCGTTGGGATAGGGACCGAAGTAGCGGTGGCGCTTGTCCACGGCACCACGGTAGTAGGCCATGCGCGCGAAGCGCTGGTGGGCAGGCTCGCCAGCCTGGCCGTCGCGCGCGGCCACGCCGGTGATCTTCAGGTAGGGATAGCTCTTGTCGTCCCTAAACAGGATGTTGTACTTGGGGTGCTGCGTCTTGATCAGGTTGTTTTCGAGCAGCAGGGCCTCGGCCTCGGAGCGCACCACCGTGGTCTCCATGCGGGCGATCTTGCCCACCATGTGGCCTATGCGCGTGCCGCCATGGTTCTTGGTGAAGTAGCTGGAGACGCGGCGCTTGAGGTTGATGGCCTTGCCCACGTACAGCAGGCCGCCTGCCGCGTCGAAATAGCGGTAGACGCCGGGCAGGCCCGGCAGCGCTGCCACCTGGGCCAGCAGTTCATCGGAATGGGATTCGGACATGCGCCTATTGTGGCCGCTGCCCGGGCCCGCCGCAGCGGGCCTGCGGGCCCCCGGGCTCTTACTCGGCCTCGATCTTCGAGGACTTGACCACCTGGGCCCAGTTGGACCACTCGGTCTTGACCATGGTGCCCAGTTGCTGCGGGTTCATGTAGTCCGCCGTGGCGCCCTGCTCCTGTGCCTTTTGCTTGAAGGCCGGGTTCTCCACCACCTTCTTGAGGTCGGCCGTGAGCTTGTCGATCACGGGCTTGGGCGTGGCGGCGGGCGCAAACACGGCAAACCAGGAGGTGGCGTTGACGCCCGCATAGCCGGCCTCGGCCGTGGTGGGCGCATCAGGCAGGCTGGGCAGGCGCTGCGTGCCGGTGACGGCCAGCACGCGCAGCTTGCCGCTTTGCACATGGGGCATGAAGGGCGGCGCCGTGCCGAAGGTCAGGTCCACCTGGCCGCCCAGCAGGTCCTGCAGCGCGGGGCCGGTGCCCTTGTAGGGGACGTGGACCATCTTGATGCCGGCCTGCTGCTCCAGCATGGCGCCCGTCACGTGCTGCAGCGAGCCATTGCCCGACGAGGCGTAGTTCAGCTTGCCGGGGTTGGCCTTGGCATAGGCCACGAGTTCGGCCAGCGTCTTCACGGGCAGCTCGGAGCGCACCACGATGATCTGCGGCGCCGACAGCACATTGGCCACGGGCTGGAAGTCGCCCTGCTCCCAGATGCGGGCCTTGGTCAGGTGGGGCGAGATGACGTGGTAGCCCGAGTACTGCATGAGCAGGGTGTAGCCATCGGCCTCGGCACGCTTGACCAGGCTGGCTGCGATGGAGCCGTTGCCGCCGCCCTTGTTGTCCACCACCACCGACTGGCCGATGACGGGCGCCAGCGCCTGGGCCGCCATGCGCGCCGCCAGGTCGGTGGTGCCGCCGGCTGCGGCCGGCACGATCATGGTGATGGTCTTGGCGGGGTAGCCGCCCTGGGCCAGCGCGGCTGTGCCGCCCAGGCCCAGTCCTGCGATGGCCATGGCCACGGCTGCGATCTGTCTGCGTTGAATCTTCTTCATCTTTGTCTCCTTGGTTTGCTCGGTTCTTGTGAATGAGAATGCGCGCCGGCCTCAGCCCTTGGCCAAAGCCCGTTCGCGGATGGCTGCAAAGTCGGCTGGCGGCTGGTGCAGGTCCAGCCGGGCACCGGCCTTGGCGATCTGGCTGGCCGTGTCATGGCCGATCAGCGCGGGCAGGCTGCGCGCGGCCGCGACGATCTGCGCCAGGTCCACGCCGGTGTAGTAGCCCATGAGCTGCAGCGCGTGGACGATGTCCTCGGTGCAGGCATTGCCCGATGCGCCGGGCGCGTAGGGGCAGCCGCCCAGGCCGCCGATGGAGGCGTCGAAGCGGTCGCCGCCCGCCTCGATCGAGGCCAGCACATTGCCCAGGGCCATGCCGC
Organism: Delftia sp. Lp-1; assembly: GCF_020523835.1. Classification (NCBI taxonomy): domain Bacteria; kingdom Pseudomonadati; phylum Pseudomonadota; class Betaproteobacteria; order Burkholderiales; family Comamonadaceae; genus Delftia; species Delftia sp. Lp-1. The sequence continues at coordinate 3,430,607 of NZ_JAJALJ010000001.1, forward strand.
GTGTGTTGTGGAAGTGCAGGGTCAGTCCCAGCTGCGGCCAGCGCTGCCGGAAGGCGGCCACCATGGCACGCACCTGGGTCGGGAAGGCCATGCCCGTGGTGTCGCACAGCGTGATGCCCTGCACGCCCAGGTCGGCAAAGCGCTGCACCCAGTCGAAGACTTCCTGCTGCGGCACATCGCCCTCCATGGGGCAGCCAAAGCAGCACGACAGCGAGACGTTGACCGGCACGCCCGCCTGCTGCGCAGTGGCCACGACCTGGGCCAGCGCCGCGAACGACTGGCTGCGCTGCATGCGCAGGTTGCACAGGTTGTGGGTTTCGCTGACCGACATGACGAGGTTGAGCTCGTCCGTGCGCGCCTCGATGGCGCGCTCGGCGCCGCGGGCATTGGGCACCAGGGCGGTGTAGACGGTGCCGGGGCGGCGCTCTATCTCACGCATGACGATCTCGCCATCGCGCAGCGCGGGAATGGCGGTGGGCGAGACAAAGGCCGTGACCTCGATCTTGGACAGGCCGGCCTGCGACAGCGCATTGACCAGGGCGATCTTGTCCTCGGTGGGGACAAAGGCCTGCTCCATCTGCAGCCCGTCGCGCGTGCCGACCTCGTTGAAGAAAACGCGGCGGCCCGCGCCCTGCCAGACATCCGTGGGGTGGACGGCATTCATTGGATCACTCCCTTGCTGCGCAGCAGCGCAATCTGTTGGGCCGTGAGGCCGGCCTCGGCCAGCACGGCATCGGTGTCATCGCCCACATGGGGCGCACTGCTGCGCACCGTGCCGGGCGTGAGCGAGAGCTTGGGGACGATGCCCGGCACCTCGATGTCGTCGCCATCGCGCGTGTGCTGGCTGAGGATCATGTCGCGGGCGCGGTAGTGCGGGTCCTCGGCAATGTCCTTGGCCGTGTAGACCTTGCCGGCCGGCACGCGCGCGGCGGCCAGCTGGTCCATCACGGCCTGCACGCTCTGCGAGCGCGTCCAGCCGCCGATGACGGCGTCGATCTCGGCGATGCGCGCCACGCGGCCCGCGTTGTCGGCCAGCTGCGGGTCGTCGGCCAGGTCCTGGCGGCCGATGGTGGCCATCAGGCGCTTGAATATCGAGTCGCCATTGCCGGCCACCAGCACCCACCCGTCTTGGCAGGGATAGGCGTTGGACGGCGCAATGCCCGGCAGCGCGCTGCCCGCCGCCTCGCGCACGGCACCGAAGGCGCTGTATTCGGGCAGCAGACTTTCCATGACGTTGAAGACGGCCTCGTGCAGCGCCACGTCGATGACCTGGCCGGCACCGCCGTTCACCTTGCGGTGGTACAGGGCCATCATCACGCCGATCACGCCATGCAGCGCGGCCAGCGTGTCGCCTATCGAGACGCCAACGCGCACCGGCACGCGGCCGGGCTCGGCCGTCAGGTGGCGCAGGCCGCCCATGGCCTCGCCGATCACGCCAAAGCCCGGCAGGTCGCGGTAGGGGCCGGTCTGGCCGTAGCCCGAGATGCGCAGGATGACCAGGCCAGGGTTGAGCGCATGCAGCTCTTCGGGCGACATGCCCCAGCCTTCCAGCGTGCCGGGGCGGAAGTTCTCGACCAGCACATCGGCCTCGGCGATCAGGCGCCGTGCGATGTCCTGGCCTTCCTGCTGGCGCAGGTCCAGCGCCACCGAGCGCTTGTTGCGCGACTGCACCTGCCACCAGACCGAGGTGCCGTTCTTGATCAGGCGCCAGTTGCGCAGCGGATCGCCCGCGCCCGGCGCCTCGATCTTGACCACGTCGGCGCCGAACTCGCCCAGCGTCTTGCCGCAGAACGGCCCTGCGATCAATTGCCCCATCTCGACCACGCGCACGCCGTTGAGTGCGCCGGGGGTGGGAACCAGCCTTGTCTGTTGTGTCATGGGTTAGCGCTTCCTCTTTGTCTCCTGCGGCCAGCCTCCGATGGCATTGCCGCGGCGCCGATCTTGCCGCCGTCCGCGCCGGCCGCAAAACGCTCAAGCGCGACGCTGCCATCGCAAACCGGCATGGCAGAACCCAGCCGGGCGGGGCCGGGAGATAATCGCCACCCCATGAAACTTGACCCGATTTCGCTGCGCCTGTTCGTGGCCGTGATGGAGGAAAGCGCCATCGCACGCGCCGCCGCACGCGAACACATCGCCCCCTCGGCCGCCAGCCGGCGGCTGGCCGAGCTGGAAAGCCAGCTGCAGGTGGAGCTGTTCACCCGCAGCAACCGCGGCAGCGTGCCCACGGCCGCAGCCTATGCACTGCTGAACATGGCGCGCGGCGTGCTCAACGACCTGGACGGCATCGGCGAGCAGATGCGCGAGTACGGCAGTGGCCTGCGCGGCCATGTGCGTGTGATGGCCAACATCTCGGCCATCACCCAGTTCCTGCCCTCCCAGCTGCAGCGCTTCCTGGACCAGCATCCGCATGTGGACGTGCGCCTGCAGGAGCGCGTGAGCAGCGACATCGCACGCGCCGTGGCCGACAACGAGGCCGACATCGGCATCCTCAACCAGGGCAGCTATGGAGAGAAGATCCGCCTGCGCCCGTACCGGCGCGATCGCCTCATCGTCATCGTGCCCCAGGGCCATGCGCTGGTACGGCGGCGCTCGCTGCGGCTGGCCCAGGTGCTGGACCATGACCTGGTGGGCATGCACGCCGGCAGCGCGCTCAACCACCAGATCACGCGCGCGGCCGCTGACCTGGGCCTGCAGCCCCGGCTGCGCATGAAGGTCACGGGCTATGACGCGCTGTGCCTGATGGTGGCCTCGGGCCTGGGCGTCGGCATCCTGCCCGAAGGCAGCGCACGCCTGTACCTGGGCGCCCTGCCGCTGCGCTGCATTGCGCTGGACGAGCCCTGGGCCGAGCGCCAGCTGATGCTGTGCGTGCGCTCGCAAGAGGCACTGCCGCCCGTGGCGCAGTTGCTGGTCGAACACCTGTGCGAACCCTGATTCCCATGCTTGCCTTCAACCCCATCCCCCCGGCCCCTCTGCCAGAGCAGGCCGCCGCACGGACCTGGGACATCTTCTGCCAGGTCATAGACAACTTTGGCGACATCGGCGTGTGCTGGCGCGCGGCGGCCGACCTGGCCTCACGCGGCCAGCGCGTGCGGCTGTGGATGGACGACGCCAGCGCCCTGGCCTGGATGGCTCCCCGGCCGCACCCGGCCGGGCTCAGCGTGCACGGCTGGCCCACGCAGGCGCAGGATGTCCCGCAGTCCATGGGTGATGTGGTCATCGAGGCCTTCGGCTGCGAGATCCCGCCGCCCTTTCTGGCGGCCATCGCGCGCCGGGCACCGCTGTGGATCAACCTCGAATACCTGTCGGCAGAGGACTATGTGGAGCACTGCCACCGCCTGCCCTCGCCGCTGATGTCGGGGCCGGCTGCGGGGTTGACGCGCTGGTTCTTCTACCCGGGCTTCACGGCCGCCACGGGCGGCCTGCTGCGCGAGCCGGACCTGGCCGCGCGCCAGGCAGCTTTTGCTTCCGAGGGCCGGCAGGCCTGGCGCACACGCCACGGCATAGGCACCGGCGATTGCGCCATCTCGCTGTTCTGCTACGAGCCCCCTGCCCTGCCTCAATGGCTGGCCCAACTGCATGCAGCGCCTCCTGCGCCGCAGGCCACGCATTTGCTGGTGACCCCGGGGCGCGCAACCGCCGCCGTGCAACAGGCCATGGCCAGCGTGCCCGCCACGAAACAAGGCGCGGTGACCCGGCATGCGCTGCAGCCCTGCCCCCAACCTCAGTTCGATGAAATGCTCTGGGCCTGCGACCTGAACCTGGTGCGTGGCGAGGATTCGCTGGTACGCGCGCTGTGGGCGGGCCAACCGCTGGTCTGGCACATCTATCCCCAGCACGACGATGCCCATCACGACAAGCTCGACGCCTTTCTTGACTGGCTGCAGGCACCAGCCAGCCTGCGCGCCCTCCACCATGCCTGGAACGGCATGGCACCGGCAAGCACCTTGCCCGCAATCACGCCTGCGCTGCTGCAGCAATGGCAGGAATGCGTGCAGGCGGCACGCTTGCGGCTGCTGCAACAGACCCCATTGATTGAGCAGCTACAAGCTTTCGTGACCGAAAAAAGCTAGAATGCACGTTTTGCCTCCCTGGAGGCGCCGCTGCGGGCGACCGCCAGCCGGCCGCCATCGACCAACCAGGGTTGCACCCGCCGCGGAACTGCGGCAGGCGCACCGTCCCAGCGACTTCGCTTGCCTGCCCTGTTGAGCGGCTCAACCTCAGCCAAGCAAGCTATGAAAATCGCTCAAGAAATCCGCGCCGGCAACGTGATCATGCACGGCAAGGACCCGATGATCGTCCTGAAGACCGAATACGCTCGCGGTGGCCGCGGCGCCGCCACCGTCCGCATGAAGCTCAAGTCCCTGCTGGGCAACATGGGCACCGAAGTCGTCTTCAAGGCCGACGACAAGATCGACAACGTGATCCTGGACAAGAAGGAGTGCACCTACTCCTACTTCGCCGATCCGATGTACGTGTGGATGGATGCAGACTTCAACCAGTACGAAGTGGAAGCCACCAACATGGGTGACGCCATCAACTACCTGGAAGACGGCATGGAAGCCGAAGTCGTGTTCTACGACGGCAAGGCCATCTCCTGCGAACTGCCCACTTCCGTGGAACGCGAAATCACCTGGACCGAACCCGCCGTCAAGGGCGACACATCGGGCAAGGTGCTCAAGCCCGCCAAGATTGCCACCGGCTTCGAAGTGCCCGTGCCCCTGTTCGTGAGCCAGGGCGACAAGATCGAAATCGACACCCGCACGGGCGAATACCGCAAGCGCGTCTAAACAACGCTTGCAGTTCCCTCTGCGAAGCCCCTGGCAGTCTCTGCCAGGGGCTTTTTCTTTGGGCGCGCGGTATCCATGCAGATATTTACCCGGATTTAATTGACTTGCAAATTTTACCCGGCTAATATCCACCGCATGACTACCGACTCTTGCATGGCGGGCGCCGAGCCCGCACCCAGCTACACCATCTTCCAGGGCCATGGCCGTCTGCTCCAGGGGGACAGGCCTGCCGTCCTGCAGTTCCTGCAAAGCCATGAACAACAGGCGCAGGGCAGTGGATCGGCACCGCCGTTGTGGGTTTTCGACGACCACAGCGGCATGCGGCTGGACCTGGACTGGCGCAGCGAGCTGGCCGCATCGCCCGTACCCGGTCAAGCCGCCGCGCCCCGCAGCGTGGGCCGCCCCAAGCTGGGCGTGGTGGCACGCGAAGTCACCTTGCTGCCACGGCACTGGGAATGGCTCAACCGCCAGCCCGGCGGCGCCTCCGGCGCACTGCGCAGGCTGGTGGACGAGGCGCGCGGCAAGCACGCCGCACAGGATGCCGTGCGCGCCGCCACCGAAGCCGTCTACCGTTTCATGAGCGAGATGGCGGGCGACCTGCCCCATTTCGAGGACGCCAGCCGCGCCCTGTTTGCACGCCAGGCCGAAGCCTTTGCACAGCACACCGCCGCCTGGCCCGAGGATGTGCGAAGCTACCTGCAGCAACTGGGCGGCCCCGTGTGGGCGGGCTCACCTGCGGCACCAGCCCAGGACTGAAAACCTGAACCGGCCCGACCTCACTGCTTTTCTCGTCGCATTACCAGACACAACATGACGAAACCAACCGAACCCCTGCCCCAGGCCGCCGCGCCTGCCGCATCCAGCCCTGGCGGGCCGCCCATTGCCGGCAGCCAGCCGCTGTGGCGCACCTTTCTGGTGTTCCTGGGCCCCATGGTGCTGGCCAACATCCTGCAATCGCTGTCGGGCACCATCAACAGCGTCTTCATCGGCCAGATGCTGGGCGTGCAGGCGCTGGCCGCCGTCGCGGCCTTCTTTCCGGTGATGTTCCTCTTCATCGCCTTCGTGATCGGCCTGGGCGCGGGCTCCTCGGTGCTGATCGGCCAGGCCTACGGCGCGCGCATGCACGACAAGCTGCGCGCGATTGCAGGCACAGCCATGTGCATAGGCCTGCTGTTTGGCGCCATCGTGGCCCTGTTCGGCGGGCTGTTCACCGAGCCGCTGATGCGATTGCTGGGCACGCCGCCCGACATCATGGAGCAGGCCACGCTGTACTCGCGCATCGTGCTGCTGGGCATGCCGGGGCTGTTCGTGTTTCTGCTGGCCACCTCGCTGCTGCGCGGCGTGGGCGACACGGTCTCGCCCATGCTGGCCCTGCTGATCTCCACGGGCACGGGCCTGGCCTGCACCCCGGCGCTGATCGCGGGCTGGGCCGGCCTGCCGCGCCTGGGCGTGGCCAGCGCAGGTGTATCCATGATCCTGGGCTTCACCCTGGCGCTGGCCTGGCTGGGCTGGCGGCTGCGCCGCATCGGCAGCCCGCTGGCGCCCAATGCCGCGCTGTGGAAGGCCATGCGCATTGACAGGACCCTGCTCAAGAGCATCCTGCGCGTGGGCATTCCCACGGGCGTGCAGATGATTGCCTCGTCCATGGCCGGGCTGGTCGTCGTGTCGCTGGTCAACGGCTTCGGCTCCAGCGCCACGGCCGCCTATGGCGCAGTCAACCAGATCAACTCATTTGCGCAGTTTCCCGTGATCTCGGTCGCCATCACGGCCTCCATCCTCGGAGCCCAGGCCATCGGCGCGGGCCGCAGCGAGCGGCTGGGAGCCATCACGGCCACGGCCATCCGCATGAACCTGGCATTGGGCGCCGCCCTGGCCCTGATCGGCAGCCTGTTCGCACGGCCGCTGCTGGGCATGTTCATCACCGACGAGCAGGTGCTGGTGCTGGCCATCGAGCTGCTGTACATCGTGCTGTGGAGCGGCCTGCTGCTGGGCTGTTTCATCGCCCTGTCGTCCATCATGCGCGCCAGCGGCGATGTGGTCATTCCCACGGCCATCACCATCATGGTGCTCGCCGTGCTGGAGCTGCCCATGGCCTGGTGGCTGAGCCGCAGCTTCGGGCTGATGGGGATCTGGATGGCGCTTCCGCTGTCCTACACCCTGACGCTGTGCCTTCAGACCGCCTACTACAAGCTGGTCTGGAAGAAGCGCCCGATCCGCCGCATGGTGTAGGGCGTGCGCCATGCAAAACAGGCTTCCCGAGGGAAGCCTGTTTTTTTGGGGCGGGCAAGGCGTCAGGCGTTCAGGTCCAGCACCACGCGCCCTTCGATCTTGCCTTCATGCATGCGCGCAAAGATGTCGTTGATGTTCTCCAGCCGGTCTGTGGACACGGTGGCCTTGACCTTGCCCATGGCCGCGAAGTCCAGCGACTCCTGCAGGTCCAGCCGCGTGCCCACGATGGAGCCGCGCACGGTCACGCCGCTGAGCACCATGTTGAAGATGGGCAGCGGAAAGCTGCCGGGCGGCAGGCCGTTGAGCGACACCGTGCCGCCGCGCCGCACCATGCCCAGCGCCTGCTCGAAGGCCTTGGGCGATACCGCCGTCACCAGGGCGCCGTGTGCGCCGCCGATCTCCTTCTTCAGGTAGGCCGCAGGGTCGGTGGTCATGGCATTGACCGTGACCTGTGCGCCCAGGCGCCTGGCCAGCGCCAGCTTGTCGTCATCCACATCCACCGCCGCCACGTTCAGGCCCATGGCCTTGGCATATTGCACGGCCATGTGACCCAGGCCGCCGATGCCCGAGATCACCACCCAGTTGCCGGGCTTGGTGTCCGTGACCTTCAGGCCCTTGTAGACGGTGACGCCCGCGCACAGCACGGGTGCGATCTCGATGAGGTCCACGCTGCCGGGCAGCAGGCCCACGAAGTTGGCATCGGCCAGCGCGTACTGCGCAAAGCCGCCGTTGACGGAGTAGCCGGTGTTCTTTTGCTGCTCGCACAGCGTCTCCCAGCCACCCAGGCAATGCTCGCAATGGCCGCAGGCCGTGTACAGCCAGGGAATGCCGACGCGGTCGCCCTCCTTCACATGGGTGACGCCCGCGCCCACGGCGGCCACATAGCCCACGCCTTCATGGCCTGGGATGAAAGGCGGATTGGGCTTGACGGGCCAGTCGCCCTGCGCCGCATGCAGGTCGGTATGGCAGACGCCGCAGGCCTCGATCTTCACCAGCACATGGCCGGGATCGGGCCTGGGCACCGGGACTTCCTCGATGGTGAGCGGCTTGCCAAACTCCCGCACCACGGCGGCCTTCATGGTCCTGTTCATTCGCGCCATCCTTTCTTTGCGTCAAAGTAGGTACAGCATATCAGCGAAGCGACCCGGATGCCTTGATCAAAATCAGGCCTTGGACCATCAAGGACAAAAAAAGCGGGCAAGGAAAACCTTGCCCGCTTTTCAGGGATGCGAATGCAGGCCTTACACAGGCTGGCCCACCAGGTCGTGGCCCTGCGTGCCCACGATGCGCGCCTTCACGAAGTCGCCCACCTTGTAGGTCTTGCTGGCCTTCTCGGGCGGCAGCAGGTGCACCAGACCATCGATCTCGGGCGCATCGGCATAGCTGCGGCCCACGCCACCCTTCTTGCCCAGGCCCACGGACTTGTCCACCAGCACCTGCATGGTCTGGCCCACGCGCTTTTGCAGGCGCGCAGTGGAAACCTCTTCGGCCACGGCCATGAAGCGCGCGCGGCGCTCCTCGCGCACTTCCAGGGGCAGCATGCCGGGAATCTCGTTGGCGGCAGCGCCTTCGACCGGGCTGTAGGCAAAGCAGCCCGCGCGGTCGATCTGCGCCTCGCGCAGGAACTGCAGCAGGTGCTCGAACTCCTGCTCGGTCTCGCCGGGGAATCCCGCGATGAAGGTGGAACGGATCACCAGATCCGGGCAGATTTCGCGCCAGCGCTGCAGGCGCTCCAGGTTCCTCTCGCCGTTGGCGGGGCGCTTCATGCGCTTCAAGACATCGGGATGGCTGTGCTGGAAAGGCACGTCCAGATAGGGCAGCACGCGGCCCGTGGCCATGAACGGAATGATCTCGTCCACGCTAGGGTACGGATAGACATAGTGCAGGCGCACCCAGGCGCCATAGGGCTCGGCGATCTCGGCCAGCGTCTGCACCAGTTCGAGCATGCGCGTCTTGACCGGCTTGCCGTCCCAGAAGCCCGTGCGGTACTTCACGTCCACGCCATAGGCCGAGGTGTCCTGGCTGATCACCAGCAGCTCCTTGACGCCGCCCTCGAACAGCGCACGCGCCTCCTTGAGCACATCGCCTACCGGACGCGAAACCAGGTCGCCGCGCATGGAGGGAATGATGCAGAAGGTGCAGCGGTGGTTGCAGCCCTCGGAAATCTTCAGGTAGGCGTAGTGCCTGGGCGTGAGCTTGATGCCCGCCTCGCCAAAGGCGCCCGGCACCAAGTCGATGAAGGGATCGTGCGGCTTGGGCAGATGGGTGTGGACGGCATTCATCACCTCCTGCGTGGCGTGCGGACCAGTCACGGCCAGCACGCTGGGGTGCACTTCCTGGATCAGGTTGCCGCCATCCTTGCCCGCCTTGGCACCCAGGCAGCCCGTGACGATGACCTTGCCGTTCTCGGCCAGCGCCTCGCCAATGGTGTCCAGGCTCTCGCGCACGGCGTCATCGATGAAGCCGCAGGTGTTGACGATCACCAGGTCAGCGCCCTCGAAGGTCTTGGAGGTCTGGTAGCCCTCGGCGCTGAGCTGGGTAAGGATGAGTTCGGAGTCCGTGAGTGCCTTGGGGCACCCAAGAGACACGAAGCCCACGCGCGGAGCGGCCGCGCCTGCAGGGGTTGTCATGGTTGTTGCGTCGCTCGTGGGGGTCATAGGGGCGATATTGTCCCAGTTCTGCGAGAACTTGGTAAACCGCCCCTGAACTTATCCCTGCAAGCTCAGCTATTGCGCTTGATCCCGAGCGCGCCCAGCATCTGCTCGGTCTGCTTTTGCATCTGGTCCTGCATCTGGGTGAACATGTTCTGCGACTGCTCCATGTAGCTGCTCATCATGTTCTGCATGGCGGGCGGCTGCATGCGCATGAACTGGCTCCAGGCCTCGGGCGAGGTGCCCTGGGCCTGCTCGGCCAGCTTGTTCTGGAAGTCGGTGAACATCTGCACGTTCTTTTCCAGGTAGGAGCCCATGTAGCCCTGCATGGCATGGCCGTAGAAACGGATGATGTTGGCCAGCACGGTCTCGGAGAACATGGGCGCGCCGCCGGCCTCTTCTTCCAGAATGATCTGCAGCAGGATGCTGCGCGTGAGGTCTTCGCCGCTCTTGGCGTCCTTGACCACCACGGGCTCGTTGCTCATTACCAGCTGCTTGACTTCCGTCAGCGTGATGTAGGAGGACGTGTTGGTGTCATAGAGACGGCGGTTGGGGTATTTCTTGATCACGCGCTGGGCGCTGGGGGCGGCGGCTGTTGTCGTCTCTTGCATTGCAATGCTTCTCCTCTTGTACGTGCTGTACGGGCAATTGATCTATTGCACTGCAACAGATTCTAGGCAGCGCACACAGCACCTGGCGCAGCAGTAACCCTGATGGTGATCAACGCATGCGACAGAGCGAATGGCTGCCTTGCCGCCTCGCCGCCGTCAGGGCAAAAAAAATCCCGCTTGAAGCGGGATTTTTTGCAGCCCCTGGTGAGACTGCTTTGTTTGGTAGGCGCGATTGGACTCGAACCAACGACCCCCACCATGTCAAGGTGGTGCTCTAACCAGCTGAGCTACGCGCCTGTCGTTTGTTGAAGCCGCAAGTATAGCAGTGCAAAACAGGGCTTCCGGGCAAGTTGCGCAGTTTTTCCGATCACAGCACCCTGGCGCGTTCCAGCATGGCGTGCATCAGCACATTGCAGCCTGCGGTGATGTCGGCCGGCGTGGCGTCCTCGATCTCGTTGTGGCTGATGCCGTCCTTGCAGGGGATGAATACCATGCCGGCCGGTGCCAGCCGCGCCATGTAGACCGCATCATGCCCGGCGCCCGAGACGACGGGCATGCGCGAGTAGCCCAGGGCCTTGGCGGCGCGCGCCACCGCATCCACGCAGTCGGCATGGAAGGGTTGGGCGGGGTAGCTGGACACCAGGTTGATCGCTATGGGCAGGCCCGTTTCCCGGCTGATGCGGTCGGCCACGGCGCGGATGTCGGCGTCCATGGCTTCGCAGTCGGCATCGGTGGCGTTGCGCAGGTCGATGCTGAATTTGACCTGCCCCGGGATCACGTTGCGGCTGTTGGGATGGACCTGCACCATGCCCACCGTGCCGCGCCCGTGGGGCGGATGGCGGTGGGCGCAGGCCACCACTTCCTGCATGAGCTGCGCGGCGGCCTGCAGCGCATCCTTGCGCAGTGCCATGGGCGTGGGGCCGGCATGGGCTTCCATGCCCGTGACCACGCAGTCATACCAGCGAATGCCCAGCACGCCGGTGACCACGCCAATGGTCCTGGCGTTGTCCTCCAGCACCGGGCCCTGTTCGATGTGGGATTCGAAGTAGGCGCCGATCGGGTGGTCGCCCGGCTCCTGGCTGCCCACATAGCCGATGCGCTCGAGTTCGCCCTTGACGGTCTTGCCTTCGGAGTCGGTGGCCGCATAGGCATGCTCCAGCGTGAAGGCATTGGCGAACACGCCCGAGCCCATCATCACCGGCACGAAGCGCGAGCCCTCCTCGTTCGTCCAGAAGGCCACCTCGATGGGCGCTTCGGTCTCGATGCCGTGGTCGTTGAGCGTGCGCACCACCTCCAGCCCCGCCAGCACGCCGTAGTTGCCGTCGAACTTGCCGCCCGTGGGCTGGGTATCGATGTGGCTGCCCGTCATGATGGGCGGCAGGCTGTTGTCGCGCCCGGGCCGGCGCATGAAGCCGTTGCCGATCTTGTCGATGGTCACCGTCATGCCCGCTTCGCGCGCCCAGCGGGTCACCAGATCACGGCCCTGGCGGTCCAGGTCGGTCAGCGTCAGGCGGCAGACGCCGCCCTTGGGCGTGGCGCCGATCTGCGCCAGCTCCATGAGTGAATCCCACAGCCGGCTTCCGTTGACGCGCAGCTGCGCGATGTCCTGCTTCACTTGGGTATCTGCATCCATTGCGGTCTCCTTGTCATGCGGGCTTCAGCGCGCCACGGCCGTGGGCTGCAGCGTGGCGGCGCGGCGCTGCACCGCGTCGAAGTTGGGGCCGAAGGCCGGGCGCTTGATATAGCGCCCCTTGCCCATCTCGGCACGCAGATCGCCCTGCGCATAGGCCACCACGCCCTGGCTGATGGTGTGGCTGGGCATGCCTTGCACGGTGCGCCCCTCGAAGATGTTGTAGTCGCCCTTGGAATGCTGGGTCTTGACCGACAGGGTGTGGGTGGCGGCAGGGTCCCAGACGACCAGATCGGCGTCGGCCCCCACGCCGACCAAGCCCTTGCGCGGATAGATGTTGAACAGCCTGGCGGTGTTGGCCGAGGTGATGGCCACGAATTCGCTGGGCGTCAGCCGGCCGGTGTTCACACCCGCATCCCAGATCACGGCCAGGCGCTCTTCCACGCCGCCGGTGCCGTTGGGGATCTTGGCGAAGTTGCCCCGGCCCATGGCTTTCTGCGCGGCGCAGAAGGTGCAATGGTCGGTGGCCGTGGTGTGCAGCTGGCCCGACTGCAGGCCCTGCCACAAGGCCTCCTGGTGGCCCTTGGCCCGGAAGGGCGGGCTCATCACGTGGGCCGCCGCCTTGGCGAAGTCGGGGTCGCGGTACACGCTTTCGTCGATCACCAGATGGCCGGCCAGCACCTCGCCATACACACGCTGGCCGCGCGCACGGGCAGCGGCAATGGCCTGCGCCGCCTCGGTGCAGCTGACGTGCACCACGTAGATGGGCACGCCCAGCACGCCGGCGATGGCGATGGCGCGGTTGGCCGCCTCGGCCTCCACCATGGGCGGGCGGGCCAGCGGGTGGCCTTCGGGCCCGGTGATGCCCATCTTGGCCACTTCCTGCTGCAGCAGGTAGACCAGCTCGCCGTTTTCGGCATGCACCGTGGGCATGGCGCCCAGCTCCAGCGCGCGCTTGAAGCTGTTCACCAGGGTTTCGTCGTCGCACATGATGGCGTTCTTGTAGGCCATGAAGTGCTTGAAGCTGTTGATGCCCTCCTCGCGCACCAGCGTACCCATGTCGGCATGGACGCTGTCGCTCCACCAGGTGACGGCCACGTGGAAGGAGTAGTCGGCCGCAGCCTTCTCGGCCCAGCCGCGCCATTTGCGGTAGGCGTCCAGCAGCGGCTCCTGCGGATCGGGAATGACGAAGTCGATGATGCTGGTGGTGCCACCGGCCAGCGCCGCCGCCGTGCCGGTGTAGAAGTCATCGGCCGTGACCGTGCCCATGAAGGGCAGTTGCATGTGGGTGTGAGGATCGATGCCGCCGGGCATGACGAACTGCCCCGAGGCATCGATCACCTGCGCCCCGGCCGGCACCAGGGCCGCCACATCCGGCCCCACGGCCGCAATCGCCCCATCCACACACAGCACATCGGCCTTCTCCTGCCGGTCTGCATTCACCACCGTGCCGCCACGCACCCATACCGAACCCTGTGATTGACCCATAGCGTCATGCCTCCTGTTGGTTGGTCCGGCCTATGCCTTGCTCAGCGCGGGTGCGCCCTTGGTCACCTGGCCCGCCATGCCGATGCGGTAGACCACGCCGGCAATGAACAGGCCGATGAACCATGCGTAGTCATAGGCATGCTTGAAGAAATCACCCACGTTCGGGAATGCAGCGGGGAACGCCGCGTGCAGGAAGCCGGGCAGGTTGGGCGCCACGCCCAGGGCGAAGGCCGCCACGGCCACCCAGTTCCAGCCGTTGGAGTAGCGGTAGACGCCCTCTTCCCTGTACAGGTCTTCCACCACCAGCTGCTTTTTGCGCACCAGGAAGTAGTCCACCATCAGAATGCCCGCGATCGGCCCCAGCAGGGCCGAGTAGCCGATCAGCCAAGTGAAGATGTAGCCCTCGGTCGATTCCAGGATCTTCCAGGGCATCATCACGATGGCAATGGCCACCGTCATGTAGCCACCCACGCGGTAGCTGATCTTCTTGGGCGCCAGGGCGGAGAAGTCATAGGCCGGCCCGACCAGGTTGGCCGCCAGGTTCACGCTCACGGTGTCGATCAGCAGCACGATCAGCGCGATCAGCACGGCCGCCCCCGTCATGCGGCTGGCAACATCGACGGGGTCCCACAGGGCCTTGCCGTAGATCACCACGGTGCCCGAGGTCACCACCACCGCCAGCATGGCCAGCAGCCCCATGGGCACCGGCAGGCCGATGGCCTGGCCCACCACCTGGTCCTTCTGCGACTTGGCAAAGCGCGTGAAGTCCGGAATGTTCAAGGCCAGCGTGGCCCAGAAGCCCACCATGGCCGTCAGCGACGGCCAGAACACCGACATGAACTGGCCCGCCTTGGGGCCGCCCGGCGCGTACTGCGAAGGCTGCTCCATGATGGGGCCGAAGCCGCCGGCCTTCTGGTAGACCCATCCCAGCAGCACGAAGCAGATCAGGATCTTGAGCGGCGCTGTCCAGGTCTCCAGCTTGCGGATGGACTCGATGCCATGCACCACAAAGTAGAACTGGATCGCCCAGAACACCAGAAAGCACACCAGCTGCCCCACATTGATGCCCAGGCCCGCGATCTTCTCGCCTTCCAGCGGATGGCCCAGCAGCACGCCCAGCAGGGTGTAGATCATCATGCCGCCGAACCAGGTCTGGATGCCGTACCAGCCACAGGCCACCAGGGCCCGCAGCAAGGCCGGCAGCTTGGCGCCATGGGTGCCGAACGAGGCACGGGCCAGCACGGCAAAGGGAATGCCGTACCTGGCCCCGGCATGGCCGATGAGCAGCATGGGAATCAGCACGATGAGATTGCCCAGGAACACCGTCATCACCGCCTGCGACCACGACATTCCGTTCGTGATCATGCTGGCGGCCAAGGTGTATGCCGGAATGCACATCACCATGCCTATCCACAGGGCGGCGAAGTGGTACCAGGTCCAGGTGCGCTGGCTAGGCAGCGTGGGTGCGAGGTCGTGGTTCCACAGGCTGCCTGTGGACTCACCGGAATGCGGGGCATGCGACATTGCGAAGCTCCTTCTCGAAGAGAGAAATCACCAATCCATTGCTGATCCAGGGTCTGACCTTTTCCATCAAGCGCATTTCGTGCCAGGTCGGCCCGGATGCGGGCCGTGCGCCGACCTGCCGCAATGCCCCCTCTAGCCCTGCGCCGTCACGGCCTGGCGCATGGGGTTGTTCGGATGCGTGGTCCAGTTCGCATACTCCCCGGTGACCGTCTGGCCGGTGCGGGGGTCCACCTCGCCCGGCTGCAGGCTGCGCATGGTGATGCACTCGGGCACGGGGCAGATGGACACGCACAGGTTGCAGCCCACGCATTCGGTGTCATCCACCTCGAACCGGCGCACACCGCCCTCCTTGCTGAAGGTGATGGCCTGGTGGGAGGTGTCCTCGCAGGCCACGTGGCAGCGCCCGCACTGGATGCAGCTGTCCTGATTGATGACGGCCTTGTCGATGTGGTTGAGGTTGAGGTCCTTCCAGTCCCTGACCGTGGGCACGGCCCGGCCCTGGAAGTCCTCGATGCGCGCAAAGCCGTGCGCGTCCATGTAGTTGGACAGCCCGTCGCACATGTCCTGCACGATGCGAAAGCCGTAGACCATGGCCGCCGTGCACACCTGGACATTGCCGCATCCCAGCGCAATGTATTCGGCCGCGTCCTTCCAGGTGGTGATGCCCCCGATCCCCGAGATGGGCAGGCCCGCAGTCTGCGGATCGCGCGCGATCTCGGCCACCATGTTCTGGGCGATGGGCTTGACGGCCGGGCCGCAGTAGCCGCCGTGCGAGCCCTGGCCGTCGGTGCTGGGGTGCATGACCAGGGTGTCCAGATTCACGCCCATCAGCGAGTTGATGGTGTTGATCAGGGACACCGCATCCGCGCCGCCGGCCTTGGCCGCACGCGCGGGAAAGCGCACGTCGGTGATGTTGGGCGTGAGCTTCACGATCACGGGCAGCCGGCTGTACTGCTTGCACCACTGCGTGACCATCTGGATGTACTCGGGCACCTGGCCCACGGCCGCGCCCATGCCGCGCTCGCTCATGCCGTGCGGGCAGCCGAAGTTCAGCTCCAGCCCGTCGGCGCCGGTGTCCTCCACCATGGGCAGGATGCGCTTCCAGCTTTCCTCCACGCAGGGCACCATCAGCGAGGCGATCAGCGCGCGGTCAGGCCAGGCCTTTTTCACGCGGGTCATCTCCTCCAGGTTGGTGCGCAGCGGCCGGTCGGTGATCAGCTCGATGTTGTTCAGGCCCATCACGCGCCGGTCCTGCGCCATGAGGGTGGAGTAGCGCGGCCCGTTCACGTTGACCACATGCGGGTCCTCGCCCAGCGTCTTCCACACCACGCCGCCCCAGCCGGCCTCGAATGCGCGGGTGACGTTGATCTCCTTGTCCGTGGGCGGGGCCGAGGCCAGCCAGAACGGATTGGGGCTGGAAATGCCCAGAAAGCGGCTGCTGATGTCTGCCATGTCAATGCTCCTTGAAAAGCGCGGGCACAGCCGCTCAAACCCCGGCCGCCACGGCGCTGGTCAGCGCCTGGTGCATGGCTCGCGCGGCGACCTTGCCGTGCTCCACCGCCTGCACGGTCAGGTCCTGGCCACCGGCGCGGCAGTCGCCGCCGGCCCAAACGCGCGGCACGCTGGTGCGGCCTTCGTCGTCGGTGTCGATGCGGCCGTCACGCAGGGCAATGGCCGCGCCCGCCGGCGTGGCCACATAGGTCTGGCCAATGGCCTTGAGCACCATGTCGGCCGGCACGTCGAACACCTCCTGCGTCACCTGCAGCCTGTCGCCCTCCATGCGGGTGCTGGCCATGCGCACGCCGCAGACCTTGCCGTCCTGCACCAGGATCTCCTGGGGCGCGGCCCACAGCCGCAGGTTGACGCCATGGGTCTGCGCCCATTCCTGCTCCACCCAGGAGGCAGACAGCGCATCCTTGCCCCGGCGATAGAACATGGTGACCTCGTCGGCGCCCAGCAGCCTGGCCTGCACGGATGCATCCACCGCCGTCATGCCGCCGCCGATCACCACTACGCGCCGGCCCACCGGCACCGTGGATTTGTCGGCCGCCTGGCGGATGTCGGCAATGAAGTCCACCGCATTGCGCAAGCCTTCGGCCTGCGGCTCGGCCGCGCCCAGCGCGTTGACGCCCGCCAGACCCAGGCCGAGGAACACGGCGTCATGCTCTGCCAGCAGCGAATCCAGCGTGAAATCTCGCCCCAGCCGCTGGTTGTTGCGCGGCGTGATCCCGCCCACGGACAGCAGCCAGTCGATTTCCTTTTGCGCAAAATCACCGGGGGTCTTGTAGCTGGCCAGGCCGTATTCATTGAGCCCGCCCAGCTTGGGCCGGGCATCGAACAGCACCACCTCGTGGCCCTGCAGCGCCAGCTGATGGGCGCAGGTCAGGCCGGCAGGCCCTGCCCCGACCACGGCCACCTTCCTGCCCGTGGCGGCGGCACGCTGGAACAGCGGTGCACCATCGGAGGCCATGAAGGCATCGGTCGCATAGCGTTGCAATGCACCAATTTCGACCGGCTTGTCTTCCTGGGTATTGCGCACGCAGGCCTGCTCGCACAGCTGCTCCGTGGGGCAGACGCGGGAGCACATGCCGCCCAGCGGATTGGCCGTCAGGATCTCGCGCGCCGCGCCACGGACGTTGTCCTGGGCAATGCGGGCGATGAAGGCCGGTACATCGATGCTGGTGGGGCAGGCCGTGGTACACGGCGCGTCATAGCAGTAGTAGCAGCGCTCGGCCTCGATCAAGGCCTGGGAACGGTTCAGAGCGGGATGGGCGTCGGAGAAATTGGCCGCGTAATCGGCCAGGTTCAGTCGGCCGGCGGCAATGCCGCAGGCGCGTTGCGCGGGGCTATCCATGGTGCATCCTCCAGAGTCAGGATTGAGGGCGTGAAAGGGGCCGCGGCATGCAGGTGCACGCCGGGCCATCTCGGACAACGCAAGGCGGGCCGCAGGAAGGACTCCTGAACGGCCCCGGATCCAACAACACAGTCTTCGGAGGTTTCATCGTGGTCCTCGCATGTGTAAGTGACGCCTCTTGTCGGGCGCACTGGGGGTGGAACGGAATTTACGCGGGTGAAAAAATTTACCAATCAGTAAAATCACCCAGAAAGTCGTCAGCAAGAAAGATGCCAGACAATCGCACCAAAATGGCGCCACTTATCCCGACTTACCATCTGCGCAATGGCAACCCTTTCTGACAATGCGCCCCCTTCCCTGGCGCGATCGGCCACGCGCAAACCCACGGCGGCACGCCTGCGCAAGGAACTGAACATCCTGCAGACGGCCGAACTTCACTTTGCGCAATACGGCTTCGAAGGCGCATCGCTGGAACTGATCGCGCACGACGCCGGCCTGAGCCGCCACAACCTGCTGTACTACTTCGCCAGCAAGGAGGAGCTGTACCTGCGCGTACTGGGCGACGTGCTGACGCAGTGGCTGGCCGGCATGTCCGACCTGCTGCGCGGCGACGACCCTGCGGAGGCCTTGCGCATCTACATCCGGGCCAAGCTGCAGTCCTCGCGCGAGCGGCCCCATGGCTCCCGTGTCTTCACGCGCGAGGTGATGGCTGGCGCGCCCCGCTTCGGACAGGCCATAGCGAGCCAGGTGGGCCCGGCGCTGGCGGCAGACGTGCAGGCCTTCGAGCGCTGGGTGGCGCAGGGCAAGATTGCCCGCGTGGATTTTACCCACCTGATGTTCATCCTCTGGTCCGTGACCCAGGCCTATGCCGACCAGCAGGCCCAGTTCGCACTGCTGCTGGGCCGGCCGGAACTGACCGCCGACGACTACGACACGGCGGCCGACCTGATCTACCGGCTGGTAATCCGTGGCCTGCAGCCGGATACCGCGGCTCTCGCACAATGAGCGCATGAATCACAGCATCCGCCTGAGACCCCTGGAGCGCGAAGATCTGCGCTCCGTGCATCTGCTCAACAACAACGCCGCCATCATGCGCTACTGGTTCGAGGAGCCTTACGAGACCTTCGACGAGCTTTCCGCGCTCTATGACGCCCACGTGCACGACCAGACCGAGCGCCGCTTCATCGTCGAGCACCAGGGCGATCGCGCCGGTCTCGTCGAGCTGGTGGAGATCGACCTGATCCATCGGCGCGCCGAATTCCAGATCATCATCGCCCCCGAGCAGCAAGGCCAGGGCATCGCAGCCCAGGCAACGCGGCTGGCGCTGGACTATGGCTTCAAGACGCTCAACCTGCACAAGATCTTTCTCCATGTGGACCAGGAGAACGAGAAGGCCATCCACATCTACGCGCGCATAGGCTTCGTGCAGGAAGGCGTGCTGATCGACGAGTTCTTCGCCAACGGCCAGTACCGCAACGCCATCCGCATGTACCTGCTGCAAAACGACTACCTGCAGGCACAGGCCGGCATCGGCACCTGAGCGCGGACCTTCATCCTTTCGGCGGCCTCTTCCTGGCAGCCGCCTCGTTGAGGGCGGCCGCCTCGCGCACCAAGTCCTTGAACGCTTGCGCATCGATCTCCTCGCCCTCGCGGATATCAATGGCACGGCGCACCTTGCCTTCAAGGCTGGCGTTGAACAGGTGCTGCGGGTCGGCCAGCGATGCGCCTTTGGGAAAGGTGAGCTTCACGGCCGATTGGTAGGCCTCGCCCGTGCACAGAATGCCACTGCACGACCAGACCGGCACCGACCATTTCCACTCTTCCACCGCGTCCGGAAGCGTTTGCACGATGAGCCGGCGCACATGCGCCAGCACCTCGCCGCGCCAGCCGCCCAGCTCGGCAATGCGCTGGTTGATCAATACGCTGGCCGACGCGGCCGCCTCGGGCGAAACTGTCTTGATCATCCATGTCTCCCAAAGTGATGCATGTTCGATCACAAGACAGGCCAAGGCAAGACCACGGGGAGAACGCACAAACAAAAAAGCCTTCTGAGTGATCAGAAGGCTTTTTGCATTCCATCTGGCAATGGAAAATTGGTAGGCGCGATTGGACTCGAACCAACGACCCCCACCATGTCAAGGTGGTGCTCTAACCAGCTGAGCTACGCGCCTGTGTTTGTTCGAGAAAGCGATTCTAGCACGGCTTTTCAGCGTCCAGGCAAAAATGCCTGAACATGCTCAACGCCGCCGCGCCGAACGCACGCCCGCCACGGCGGCCACGATGCCCAGCACCTTGCTCAAGCGGCCCGAATCGGCCACCTCCACGGTGAAGGTCATCCAGGCCGTTCCCTTGACGGACTGGGTCTGCACGCCAATGACATTGGTCTTTTCGCGCGCAAAGACTTCCGAGATATCGCGCAGCAGGCCCTGCCGGTCGGCGGCCTCCACGGACACATCGACCGGGTAGACGGCTGAGGCCACGGTGGCCGCCTTGGGCTGGCCCCAGGCCACATCGATCACGCGCTCGGAATTGCGCGCCGCCATCTCGCGGAAGTTGGAGCAGTCGGAGCGGTGCACGCTCACGCCCTTGCCGCGCGTGACAAAGCCCCGGATGTCGTCCGGCGGCGCAGGCTTGCAGCACTTTGCCAGCTGGGTCATCAGCGAGTCCACGCCAACCACCAGCACGCCGCCCTTGGGCGAGTCCGTGCCGCGCGCCTTGCGCACCGGGGAGAATTCCTCGACTTCTTCCTCCGCCTCGGCCGGACGCAGAACGGTCTCGATGTTGCGCAGCGAGTATTCATCCTTGCCGACGACTTCGAACAAGGCATCGGCCGATTTGAAGCCGAGCTGAACGGCCAGCTCCTCCAGCTTGACGGCCGTCTTGCCCTCGCGCTGCAGCAGTTTCTCGACCGCCTCGCGGCCGCGCGCCACGGTCTCGTGCGTGGCCTGGGCATTGAACCAGGCGCGCACCTTGGCCTTGGCACGGTTGCTGGTCAGATAGCCCAGGTCGGCATTGAGCCAGTCGCGCGAGGGGCGGCCTTCCTTGACCGTGGTGATTTCCACGGTCTGGCCGTTTTGCAGCGGCGTGTTCAGCGGCACCATGGCGCCGTCCACCCGCGCGCCACGGCAGCGGTGGCCCAGGCTGGTGTGCACGGAGTAGGCAAAGTCCACGGGCGTTGCGCCCTGCGGCAGCTCGATGACGGCCGCGTCGGGGGTGAGCACGTAGATGCGGTCCTCGAACAGGCCGCGATGGTGCGCGCCCGCCAGGTCGCTGCCCCAGGCCAGCAGCTGGCGCAGCACGGCGATCTTGGCGTCGTACTCGCTGCTGGCGGTGACGCCCGCGTATCCCTTGGTGCCCGCCTCCTTGTAGGCCCAGTGGGCGGCCACGCCGTGCTCGGCATGGTCGTGCATGGCCTGGGTGCGGATCTGGATCTCGATGGCACGGCCCGTCTCGTCGCGCACTACGGTGTGCAGCGACTGGTAGCCGTTGGGCTTGGGCTTGGCGATGTAGTCGTCGAACTCCGCCTCGATGGGCGTGAACTGCTCATGCACCCAGGACAGGGTGGCGTAGCAGTCCTTGATCGTGGGCACGACGACACGCATGGCGCGGATGTCGAAGACCTGGTCGAAGTTCAGCGACTTGCCGCGCATCTTCTTGACGATGCTGTAGATGTGCTTGGGCCGGCCCTGCACGGTGGCGCTGATGCTGTGCGCACGCAGATCGGCCTCCAGCCGCGCCCGCATCTGCTCCATGTAGGCCTCGCGCTCCACGCGCTTTTCATCGAGCAGGCGGGCCACTTCACGGTAGGTCTCGGGCTCCAGGAAGCGCAGGGACAGATCTTCCAGTTCCCACTTGATCTGCCAGATGCCCAGCCGGTTGGCCAGCGGCGCGAACACCGTCAGCGCCTCGCGCGCAATACCGGGAGAGACCGGGCGCTTGCTGGCCGCGTAGTAGCGCAGCGTCTGCAGGCGCGAGGCCAGCCGCAGCAGCACGACACGCAGATCGCGCGAGAAGCCCAGCAGCATCTTGCGCACGTTCTCGGTCTGCGTGGCCTCATCGTCCAGATACTGGCCGCCCAGCTCGGCGCCGCGCGCCTGCTGCTGCACGCGCATGAGCTTGTTGGTTTCCACGGCCAGGGTGGCGAAATTCTCGCCAAAGGCCTTGGCGATCACTTCCTGCGGACGATTCAGGTGCACGCTGGCATGCACCAGATAAATCGCCGCCTGCATCGTTTCGGAGCCACCGATGGTCTTGAGGATGGCGGCCACCGCATCGGCATGGGCCATCGTGTTCTCGCCGGACTCCATGGTCTCGGTGGCGATCAGCGGCTCGGCAAAGGTGCGCGCGCGGGCCAGCGCATTGACCTGTTCGGGCAGGGTCTGCGACGTGGCCGTGATCAGGTGCGGCAGAACCGCCGGCACCTGGCCCGGCGCGGCTGCGGCGGGCGAAGGCGCCTGCACGGCGGCCTCGCTGCTGGCGGTCTTCATTCGTCACTCTCCCTGGCCTGCTCGGCAAGATTCATGGTGCTTGGCAAGCGCTCTTCTCCCCATAAGAACCGGCACAGCAAGGCCACCTGCCCTGCTGCGACGAAGGTGGGCGCATGCCCCACCCCTTCAAATTCCACGCAATGCGCCTTCGGGCCGCGCTGCGCCATGGCCTGCGCCGTGGCCGCAGTCAGCAGATCGGACTGCGCACCACGAACTAGCAAGACGCGTGCCTTGATCTGGTCATACAGCTGCCACAGCAGCGCTTCGCCGGCCTGGGCCATCTCGGGCGTCATCTGCTGCAGGGACACTGCAATCTGAGGGTCATAGTGCAAGACAAGACCGCCATCGGCGGCCGGCCGCATCATAGGTCGCGTCAATCGCAACCATTGCCCTTCGCTATGTGGGCCGAAGCCTTCGGAAATCAAGAGCAGCGCATGGGCTGCCTGTTCAAGATTTTCAAAATGCACGCCCTTGCCCAGGTACTGACCTATGCGCTCCAGGGCAGACCACTCGATGACAGGCCCCACATCGTTGAGCACCAGCCTGCGGATGGGCGCCGGCAGCGGCAGCCCCGGCTGGCCTGCAAGCGCCATGCCGATCAGCCCGCCCATGCTGGTGCCCACCCAATCCAATTGTTCGACAGGCGCCTGCGCATGCACCTGGGCCAGCAAGGCCAGCATGTCAGCTGCGTAAAGAGGCACCTGGTAGGCGGCCGGATCCTGCAGCCAGTCGCTTTCGCCACGCCCGACCACGTCGGGGCAGATCACGCGGGCGCGTTCGCTGAGCCGCTCGGCCAGCACGTCGAAGTCACGCCCCTGGCGCGACAGGCCGTGCACGCAGACCACGACATGGGGATGGTGCGGATCGCCGGTGCGATTCCATTCCCAATAGGCCATGCGGTGCGACGCATTATCTTGAGCAGCCGAGCTGGCAGTACGGCTCCAGGGTGAGGCACGCCCGGCAACTGCCGGGCAGGATACGTAGTTCAGCGTAGGATGATTCATGGAAACGCATTCGCGGAGCCGGCGCCGATAATGGCTGTGTTGCATCGTACATTCATTCGGAGACTCTCTATGTTGAAAGGCAAGACCGCCCTCGTGACCGGTTCGACCAGCGGAATCGGCCTCGGGATCGCGAAGGCGCTGGCCCGCCAGGGCGCCAATATCGTGCTCAATGGTTTCGGCGATGTGGACGGCCCCCGTGCCGAAGTGCTGGCCGCAGGCCAGGCCGCCGGCGCCCAGGTCGCCTACCACGGTGCCGACATGAGCCGCGTGGCAGACATCGAGGACATGGTCCAGTACAGCGTGCGCAACTTCGGCCAGATCGACATCCTCGTGAACAATGCCGGCATCCAGCACGTGGCACGCGTGGAAGACTTCCCGCCCGAGCGCTGGGATTCCATCATCGCCATCAACCTGTCCAGCGCCTTCCACACCTCGCGCCTGGTCCTGCCCATGATGCAGGCGGCCGATGGCGGCAAGGGCTGGGGCCGCATCATCAATGTGGCTTCGGTGCACGGCCTGGTGGGCTCTGCGCAGAAGTCCGCCTATGTGGCGGCCAAGCACGGCATTGTCGGGCTGACCAAGGTCACGGCCCTGGAGAATGCCACCTCCGGCATCACCTGCAATGCCATCTGCCCCGGCTGGGTGCTGACGCCGCTGGTGCAAAAGCAGGTGGACGCCAAGGCCGAGCAGCACGGCATCAGCAATGAAGAAGCCAAGAAGCTGCTGCTGGGCGAAAAGGAACCCTCCATGCAGTTCACCACGCCCGAGGAGCTTGGCGAACTGGCCGTGTTCTTCTGCTCGCCCGCTGCCGCCAACGTGCGCGGCGTGGCCTGGAACATGGATGGCGGCTGGGCTGCGCAGTAATCGCGGCCAGACAGAACCACTGCCAAAAAAGGAGCGCCACGGCGCTCCTTTTTTCATGGACGGGTCACCCGGTCAGTACATCTGCACCGAGCCCGACACGTGGACCATCACCTGCGCCTTGCCCGCTTCCACGGACACGGCATCCATTTCCGCGCCGGCAGCCTTGGCGGACATGGCCATCATGCGCGGACGCGGCATGGGCACCGAGGTATCGCTGCTGCTCACGTTGACCTCGCGCAGGCTGTAGTTGGCAAAGCCGAAGCTCTTGGACAGCGTGGAGGCGCGCTGCTTGAACTGTTCGATGGCCTTGGCCTGGGCCTCGCCCTCGACCTTTTCACGGGCCTCGCGCGACAGGCCGAAGCCCACTTGCGACAGCGTCATGTCCTGCACCTGGGCCGCCGTCTGCGTGATGCGCGCGAAGTCGCGGCCCTGCAGAAGAATCTCGGCGCGGCCTTGCCAGCCTTCCACCTTGTTGTCCTTGCCATAGCGCGGATAGATGCCGAAGCTGCCGGTGCTCACATCCATCTGGCCCGACTGGGCGCTGCGCTTGGTCACTGCCATGGCGGCCTCGACCACTTTCTGCAGTTGGGACTGGACCGTGGCCGCATCGCGCCCTTCGCGCGTGGCCGACAAGGTAGCGGTCAGCAGGTCCTGCACCACATCCACCGAGCCTTCTGCAGACAACTGCACCACATTGGCCGGCTGTGCCTGCGCCGAGGCGGCGTTCTGCGCCCAGGCACCGCTGGCACAGGCCAGCGCAGTGGCCGCGACCACGGACTTGACCCAGGGGCGGGACAGCTGTTTGGAAAGCTTGCTCATGCGTTCACCCTTTGAAATGAAAGGTAGTTCAGGGATACAACTGCATGCCGCCCTTTCGCTACGGCATGCCGCCAGATGGTGACAGGTATGGAGCCGTTCAGGCCTATTCGCCCCGTCATTCACAACATTATTGCAACGATAAATGCATCAACGCGATGAACCCATAGTTAAATATTCTAAAGACACATTTTCCGTTCTAAATTTAAACGCAACATCTGTAACACACGGCAAAAGTTCGGGGTTTTGACCAGACTTTTCAGCGCAAGCTGGTAACAATGGCGGCTGTTACAAATGACCGACCGAGGATGAACATGGCCACTACGACCAACCGCACCGACAAGATCCTGGTGGTGGATGACGATGCGCGCATCCGCGACCTGCTGCGCCGCTACCTGACGCAGGAAGGCTTCGAGATCATGATTGCCGAAGATGGCAAGGCGCTGAACCGCATCCTGCTGCGCGAGACCGTGGACCTGATCGTGCTTGACCTGATGATGCCCGGCGAGGATGGCCTGTCCATCTGCCGCCGCCTGCGCTCGGCCAATGACCGCACGCCCATCATCATGCTGACCGCCAAGGGCGAGGACGTGGACCGCATCGTGGGCCTGGAAGTGGGCGCCGACGACTACCTGGGCAAGCCCTTCAACCCGCGCGAGCTGCTGGCGCGCATCCATGCCGTGCTGCGCCGCCGCCCGCCGCAGGAAGCGCCGGGCGCGCCCTCCGGCGACAACGAGGTGGTGAGCTTCGGCCCCTTCACCTTCGACCTGGGCACGCGCGTGCTGCAAAAGAACGGCGAGGAACTGCCGCTGACCACGGGCGAATTCGCCATGCTCAAGGCCCTGGTGCGCCACCCGCGCCAGCCGCTGTCGCGCGAGAAGCTGGCCCTGCTGGCGCGCGGCCGCGAGTTCGAGCCCTTCGACCGCAGCCTGGACGTGCAGGTCTCGCGCCTGCGCAAGCTGATCGAGGAAGATGCCGCCGCACCGCGCTATATCCAGACGGTCTGGGGTGTGGGCTACGTGTTCGTACCGGACGGCGCGAACTGAAATGCATCACCCCCTGAGGCGCTGCGCGCCTTCCCCCTCTCTCGCTCCGCGGGAGGGGGACGACGCCCTCGCCGCGAGGCGGCTCTTGCTCGGCGTCCCTGGGTTGGGGCCGTAACGTTTTATGTGCCGTTGACAATGCGCAGCGCCAAAACCTCACCCTGTCGACCGAGACAACCGGTAACGCAGGCTGGCCGGCACAGGCGTAATCTCGCAGCCGGCCCCTAGAATGACGAACCGCATTCCATGAGTTCCTTCACCGTCCCGCCCCACGACGCCACCAGCCCTGCGCCGCTCGACTACGAGCGGCGCATGACTGCGCGCTCTCCGCTGGGACTCAATCTTTTCTGGCGTACCTTCTGCCTGCTGGCCCTGCTGCTGGTGGGCAGCATCCTGGCGTGGCTGC
Organism: Delftia sp. Lp-1; assembly: GCF_020523835.1. Classification (NCBI taxonomy): domain Bacteria; kingdom Pseudomonadati; phylum Pseudomonadota; class Betaproteobacteria; order Burkholderiales; family Comamonadaceae; genus Delftia; species Delftia sp. Lp-1. The sequence goes on from NZ_JAJALJ010000001.1 coordinate 3,457,001, forward strand.
AGACGCTGCGCGCCTTCGAGTTCGAGCCGCGCACGCTGCACACCGCCCAGCAGATCGCCTCGCTGGTCAACCTCAGCCGCGCGGCCCTGGTGCATTCGGATGCCATCAACCGTGTCTCGCTGATCAAGACCATGGCCGACCAGGAAGGCGTGCGCATTCTGCCGCGCGAGCCTGGCGACAGCTTCGAGCTGCTGGACCAGAGCACGCTGGGCAAGCGCCTGACCGAGGAGCTCACGCGCCGCCTGGGCTACGGCACCATCGTGGCGCGCAGCGTCAATGGCGAACCGGGGCTGTGGGTGGGCTTCACCATCAATGGCGACCGCACCTGGCTGCTGATGGACCGCTCGCGCTTCACGCCGGCCAGCGGACGCACCTGGCTGATCTGGCTGATCACGGCCGGCCTGCTGTCCCTGGCGGGGGCGGCAGCTATCGCGCGCCTGATCAACCGGCCGCTCAAGCAGTTGAGCTATGCGGCCAACCGCGTGCGAGATGGCGACTTTGACGCCAGCCAGCTCGATGAGGAAGCCGTCACCAGCGAGATCCGCGAGGTCAACATCGGCTTCAACCGCATGGCGCAGAAACTCGCCCAGCTGGAGCAGGACCGCGCGGTGATGCTGGCCGGCATCTCCCACGACCTGCGCACGCCGCTGGCCCGCCTGCGGCTGGAGACCGAGATGAGCGTGGTGGACGACGTGGCGCGCGAGCACATGGTGGCCGACATCGTGCAGCTCGACGCCACCATCGACAAATTCCTGGACTACGCCCGCCCCGACCATGTGACCCTCAACCCGGTCAACCTGCATGCCGTGGTGTCGTCCTGCGTCTATGCGGTGCAGGACCACCGCGAGCTGCAGATCAGCATGGCCGTGCCCGAAGGCGTCTACGTGCTGGCCGACGAGGTGGAACTGGCGCGCGTGATCTCCAACCTGTTCGAGAACGCTCGCCGCTACGGCAAGACGCCCGAGACCGAAACCACGCACGTGGATGTGACCGCATCTGAGCGCGAAAGCTGGGTCGTGATTCGCATCCGCGACCATGGCCGTGGCGTGCCGCCCGAGCAGCTGGCCAGCCTGACCCAGCCCTTCTTCCGTGGCGACTCCGCGCGCACGGCCGCAGCGGGCGCGGGCCTGGGCCTGTCCATCGTGGACAAGACGGTGCAGCGCATGGGCGGCGTGTTTGCGCTGTCCAACTCCTCCACGGGCGGGCTGGTCGCCCATGTGCAGTTGCAGCGTGCCTCAGGCGTGGCCAAGGGTGCCGAGCCCGAGCAGCGTCTGCAGCGCCCGCAGATCAAGCGCCAGCTGCCTCCGCGTGCGCAGGACGGCGCCCTGGACGGAGAAGACTGAGCCCGCAGCGCGCGTTCGGCAGATACGTTCGGCAGACACAAAGGCCCCGGCGATCGTTGACCGATCGCCGGGGCCTTTTGCATGGGGATGGCACCCCGCTGTTCAGGCGCGGAACAGCAAGGCGGCGGCGCGCGCCTCCATGGCCTGTTGCTGGCCCACGGGTCCGAGCTTCTCGGCCGTCTTGGCCTTGACGTTGACCTGGTCCAGCGCCAGGCCCAGCGCCGTGGCGATGCGCTCGCGCATGGCAGGAATGTGCGGCGCCAGCTTGGGGGCCTGGGCAATGATGGTGCTGTCGATGTTGCCAATCTCCAGGCCCGTGGCGCGCACGCGGCGCGCCGCCTCCACCAGCAGCACCAGCGAATCGGCGCCACGGAATTCTGGGTCGGTGTCGGGGAAATGCCGGCCGATGTCGCCCAGCGCCGCCCCGCCCAGCAGCGCGTCGGTGATGGCGTGCAGCAGCACGTCGGCATCGGAATGGCCCAGCAGCCCCAGTTCATGCGGCACCTCGATGCCGCCCAGGATCAGCTTGCGCCCGGGCACCAGGGCATGCACGTCCCAGCCCTCGCCAATACGAAAATTCATGTGAAACATTCCAGGTTCAGAAAAACGGATTGCCCGACGCCTGCGGCTGGTCGCGCTTGCCCCGGTAGCGTTCCAGCGTCGCGCCATGCGCGCGCTGCGACAGCACGGCGGCAGCCAGCGCAAAGTCGTCGGGATAGGTGACCTTGAAGTTCTGCGCACCGCCGGGCACCAGGCGCGGGCGCTGGCCCACGGCCTCCATGGCGCTGGCCTCGTCGGTCACGGCCGATCCCGCGTGTTCCAGGGCGTCGAGCAGCGGCGCAATGCGAAACATCTGCGGCGTCTGCGCCAGCCATTTGTCGCTGCGGTCCACCGTGCCCGCCACGCGCACGCCGCCGGGCCCGGTCACGGCTGTCTTGAGCGTGTCGGGCAGCTTGTGCGCCAGAAGGCCGCCCACGGCATCGTGCTCGCAGGCGTCGATCAGGGCATCGATCAGTTCGGGCGTCACCAGGCAGCGTGCGGCGTCGTGCACCAGCACCCAGTCATGCTCACTCGCACCGCGCGCCAGCAGCTCCTTCAGGCCGTTGGTCACGGATTCGGCCCGCGTGGCGCCGCCGCAAGCCGCCGTGGAGTAGCGCGTGGGCGACGGGCCCGGCAGGCCCTGGCGCCAGAAATCATCGCCAGGCGCGATCACCACCAGGGTGTGGTGCACGCGCGCTGTGCCCGCAAAGGCGGCCAGCGTGTGCGCCACCATGGGCGCACCGGCCACCAGGTGGTATTGCTTGGGCAGTTCAGGCGCAGGCGCATCGGGTGCGATGGCGCGCGAGCCCGTGCCCGCGCAGGGGATCAAGGCCCACAGGCGGGCCGGCTCCAGGGACGCGGGCGCAGCCGCCGCAAGCAGATCTGTCATGGTGGCGCATTGTAGTGACGGCCATGCGCCACCATGGACATGCGGGCATGCCTGCATGGCCGTCATGCGTGCTGGCTAAAATGGTTCGATACCCCTCTGCGCGTGCCGAGGGGTTTTGTCGTTACTTCGCCCAGGCGCTGCGGCGCCCACGTCCAAGCACCATGGAACTGCCCAAGCTCACTCCCGGAAAACGCTTCACCCTGCCCCGCCCTGTGGGCAGCGCCGACGCCCTGCTGCTGGCCCGCCTGGGCGAGCGCGAGAAGGCTGCAGGCCGGGTGACGGCCATCGTCACGGCCGACGCCTCGGATGCCCAGCGGCTGATCGACGAGATGGCCTTCTTCGCCCCGGGCCTGCGCTGCGCGCTCTTCCCCGACTGGGAGACCCTGCCCTACGACAGCTTCTCTCCCCACCAGGACCTGATCAGCGAGCGCCTGGCCACGCTGTGGCGCATCAACCAGCGCGACAAGGAGCATGGTGCCGACGTGGTGCTGGTGCCCGCCACCACGGCGCTGTACCGGCTGGCGCCGCCCTCCTTCCTGGCCGGCTACACCTTCGAGTTCAAGAGCGGCCAGAAGCTGGACGAGGCCAAACTCAAGGCCCAGCTGACGCTGGCCGGCTACCAGCATGTCTCCCAGGTGGTCAGCCACGGCGAGTACGCGGTGCGCGGCGGCCTGATCGACCTGTTCCCGATGGGCTCGCTGCAGCCCTACCGCGTGGATCTGTTCGACGACGAGATCGACTCCATCCGCACCTTCGATCCCGACACCCAGCGCAGCCTCTACCCCGTGCCCGAGGTGCGCCTGCTGCCCGGCCGCGAGTTCCCCATGGACGAGGACGCACGCGCCAAGTTCCGCCAGCGCTGGCGCGAGCTGCTGGAGGGCGATCCCACGCGCAGCCGCATCTACAAGGACATGGGCCAAGGCATTGCCACGGCCGGCATCGAGTACTACCTGCCGCTGTTCTTCGACGAAACGGCCACCGTGTTCGACTACCTGGGCGCCGATGCCACCGTGGTGATGCATGGCGACCTGGAGCCGGCCTTCCAGCGCTTTTGGCAGGACACCAAGGAGCGCTTCCGCCTGGTGCAGGGCGACCCCGAGCGCCCGGCCCTGCCGCCCGAGGTGCTGTTCCTGTCCGCCGACCAGTTCTACACGCGCGCCAAGGAGCACGCCCAGCTCGCGCTGCGCCCAGGCACCGAGGACGTGGCCGACAGCGCCATCTTCCAGAAGCTGGAGGACCTGTCCGTGGTGCGCGGCGCGGAAGACCCGCTGGCGCGCCTGCAAAGGCACATTGCCAGCAGCGCCCACCGCATCCTGCTGCTGGCCGAGTCCGATGGCCGGCGCGAAAGCCTGCTGGACTTCTTCCGCGCCTCGGGCGTGAACCCGCCGGTCTTCGACTCGCTGGCCGAGTTCCAGGGCGATGCGGGCGAGAAGGTGGGCATTGCCACGGCCGGGCTGATGAACGGCTTTGCCTGGGTGGAGGAAGGCCTGGACTTCGTCACCGAGACGGAGCTGTTCGCCACCAGCCCCACGGGCCGCAGGCGCCGCCGCCAGGAGCAGGTCAGCGATGTGGAGGCGCTGATCAAGGACCTGTCCGAACTCAAGGTGGGCGACCCCGTGGTGCATTCGGACCACGGCATCGGCCGCTACCAGGGCCTGGTCAACATGGACATGGGCCAGAAGAACCCTGACGGCACGCCGGCCGTGCAGGAGTTCCTGCACCTGGAGTACGCGGGCAACGCCGTGCTCTACGTGCCTGTCAGCCAGTTGCAGCTGATCAGCCGCTACACGGGCGTCTCGCCCGAGGACGCGCCGCTGCACAAGCTCGGCGGCACGCAGTGGGAAAAGGCCAAGCGCAAGGCGGCCGAGCAGGTGCGCGACTCGGCAGCCGAGCTGCTGAACATCTATGCGCGCCGCGCCGCACGCCAGGGCCATGCCTTCCGCTACTCGCCCCAGGACTACGAGCAGTTCGCCAACGACTTCGGCTTCGAGGAAACGGCGGACCAGCGCGCTGCCATCCACGCCGTGATCCAGGACATGATCAGCCCCCAGCCCATGGACCGCCTGGTCTGCGGCGACGTGGGCTTCGGCAAGACCGAGGTGGCGCTGCGCGCGGCCTTCGTGGCCATCACGGGCGGCAAGCAGGTGGCCTTTCTCGCGCCCACCACGCTGCTGGCCGAGCAGCATTACCAGACCCTGGTGGACCGCTTCTCCAAGTGGCCGATCAAGGTGGCCGAAGTCTCGCGCTTTCGCTCGGGCAAGGAGATCACGGCGGCCGTCAAGGGCATTGCCGACGGCTCGGTGGACATCGTCGTGGGCACGCACAAGCTGCTGTCGGAGTCCACGCAGTTCAAGAACCTGGGTCTGCTGATCATTGACGAGGAGCACCGCTTCGGCGTGCGCCACAAGGAAGCCATGAAGGCCATGCGCGCCGAGGTGGACGTGCTCACGCTGACGGCCACGCCCATCCCGCGCACCATGGGCATGGCGCTGGAAGGCCTGCGCGACCTGTCCGTCATCGCCACCGCGCCCCAGCGGCGCCTGGCCATCAAGACCTTTGTGCGCAACGAGGGCACGGGCGTGATCCGCGAGGCCGTGCTGCGCGAGCTCAAGCGCGGCGGCCAGTGCTACTTCCTGCACAACGAGGTCGAGACCATCGAGAACCGCAAGCAAAAGCTCGAGGAAATCCTGCCCGAGGCACGCATTGCCGTGGCCCACGGCCAGATGCCCGAGCGCGAGCTCGAACGCGTGATGCGCGACTTCGTGGCCCAGCGCTACAACATATTGCTGTGCTCGACCATCATCGAGACGGGCATCGACGTGCCCAGCTCCAACACCATCCTCATCAGCCGCGCCGACAAGTTCGGCCTGGCCCAGCTGCACCAGCTGCGCGGCCGCGTGGGCCGCAGCCACCACCAGGCCTATGCCTACCTGATGGTGCCCGACCTGGACAGCCTGACCAAGCAGGCCCAGCAGCGGCTGGAGGCCATCCAGCAGATGGAGGAACTGGGCTCGGGCTTCTACCTGGCCATGCACGACCTGGAGATCCGCGGCGCCGGCGAGGTGCTGGGCGAGAACCAGAGCGGCAACATGATGGAGGTGGGCTTCCAGCTCTACAACGAGATGCTGTCCGAGGCCGTGCGCAGCCTCAAGGCCGGCAAGGAACCCGACCTGCTCAGCCCGCTGTCGGCCTCCACCGACATCAATCTGCACGCGCCGGCCCTGCTGCCCAACGACTACTGCGGCGACGTGCACCTGCGCCTGTCCTTCTACAAGAAACTGGCCACGGCCCGCACCAGCGACCAGATCGACACCCTGCTCGAAGAAATCGTGGACCGCTTCGGCAAGCTGCCGCCCCAGGCGCAGACGCTGATCGACGTGCACCGCCTGCGCGTGCTGTCCCAGCCCTACGGCGTGGTCAAGGTGGATGCGGCGCCCGGCGTCATCAACATCACCTTCAAGCCCCAACCACCCGTGGACCCGATGGCCATCATCCACCTCATCCAGAAGAACAAGCACATCAAGCTGGCCGGCAACGAGAAGCTGCGCATCGAGCGTGCCCTGGACAACCCCAAGGACCGCGCCCAGATGGTGCGCGACGTGCTGCGCAGCCTGGGCCAGCCGCTGGTGGAAGCGAAGGCGGCCCAGCCCGCATAGAACGCGTCGTTCCAGCCATGTTCCTCGAAGCGAGCATCGCCCTGCTGGCCCTGGCCACCGCGCTGTGGCTGCGCCCCTGGCGCATGCTGGCCGGCCGCCCGGGTCCGGGCGGCCCGCAGGACCGCATGGCCTCGCCCCTGGTCACGCCGCTGCTGGGCGTGCTCGTGCTGCTGCCCTGGATCTGGGCCCTGCCCACGCTGCACCGCATGCCGCTGCAACTGCAGTGGTCCTCGGCGCCGCTGGTGGTGCTCATGCTGGGCTGGCCGCTGTCCGTGCCGCTGCTGCTCATCGTGGGCGGGCTGGCCGCCCTGCTGTCGCCGGCCCTGGGCTGGGGCGACGCGCTGGGCATCGCGGTCTGGCAGGGCATCGTGCCCGCCACGCTGGCCATGCTCTGGGGCGCGGCGCTACGGCGCTGGCTGCCGCATCAGATCTTTGTCTACATCCTCGCGCGCGGCTTTGCGGGCACGGTGCTGTGCGTCTTCATCGCCGCGCTGCTGGCCCAGGCGGCGGGCCACGCCCTGCCCGGCGTCAACGAGGATCTGTCTCGCATCGCGCGCTGGCTCATGGCCTGGGGCGATGCCGTGGTCACCGGCATGGTCACCGCCATCTTCGTGGTGTTTCGCCCCCAATGGCTGGCCACCTGGTCGGACGCCATCTACCTGCGCCAGCCGCCCGCAGCCTGACGGCAGGCCCGCCACTGGATATGATTTGCGCCTGTTTCCCGCCAGCCCGGCGGCCCGTCCCCTTTTTGCTGCCCCACCCATGACCGATGTCACCGAATTCGCGCCCGGACTGCTGATCCGCGGCATCCAGCCGCCACTGAAGCTGGCCGACTACAAGCTCATCGCGTTCGACATGGACTCGACGCTGATCACCATCGAGTGCATCGACGAAATCGCCGATGCCACCGGCAAGAAGGCCGAGGTCTCGGCCATCACCGAAGCCACCATGCGCGGCGAGATCACCGACTTCAAGGACAGCCTGCGCCAGCGCGTGGGCAAGCTCGTCGGCGTGACCGAGGCCGACATGGCCCGCGTGCTGGCCGAGCGCCTGAAGCTCTCCCCGGGCGCCGAAACCCTGGTGCGCGCAGCCCAGGCTGCGGGCCTGAAGGTGCTGCTGGTCTCGGGCGGCTTCACCTACTTTGCCGAACATGTGCGCGGCATGCTGGGCATCGACTTCGTGCGAGCCAACGTGCTGGAGATGCGTGACGGCGCGCTGACCGGCGGCCTGATCGAGCAGCCCTGGGGCGACATCTGCGACGGCGCCGAAAAGCGCCGCACCCTGCTGGAAGTCGCCTCGCTGCTGGGCATTCGCCCCGACCAGTGCATCGCCGTGGGCGACGGCAGCAACGACATTCCCATGATGCAGGTCGCAGGCCTGTCCGTGGCCTACCACGCCAAGCCGCGCGTACGCAACGAAGCCAAGGTCTCCATCACCGAAGGCGGCCTGGACCGCCTGCTGGAAGTCCTGCGCTGAAAACGGGCGGCAGGGCGCGCGCAGGCCGCTGCGCCGCTCCGCAATCAATAGCTGAGAATGTTCTGTGGGCTTGCTTTTCCGGCAAGCCCCAGTCTTTTCTACAATGCTTCACGCAGCCCCATAGGCCACCGCCCCAGCGCCGGGTGGCCCACCTACAACAGCAGGCTGCACGCCGGCGCATCCGCGCGCCGGTGCTTGGAATCTCCTCCCCCATCCCCATGTGACACACAAGGCCGCAGGCCTGCCTGCATACGGGCAGCCTGTGGCGCGCCGACCGGCGCGGGCCCGCCTGCGCCGACCGTGTACATGACCACCATGATTGGAAAAAACTCCGTGAAGACTTCGTTCCGCGCCACTGCCTCCGTGATCGCCCTGGCCATTGCATCGCTGACCGTGCCCACGCTGGCCCAGGCCAAGCGCATGGGCAGCGGCGGCAAGTCCGTGCGCCCGGCGTCGATCGGCAAGGCCCCCGCTCAGCCCGCAGCGCCTGCGGCACCCACCGCCAGCAAGGCGGCGACTCCGTCCACCCCCGCCGCACCGGCCGCGCCTGCAGCCCCGACCGCTGGGGCAGCCCCCGCTGCGGCACCTGCGGCTGGGGCCGCCCCCGCTGCTGCTGCACCTGGCGCGGCTGCCGCTCCCGCAGCACGCGGCTCCGGCATGATGGGCACGCTGGGCGCCGCTGCCGTGGGCGCCGTGGCCGGCTCCATGGCCGGCAATGCGCTGGCCGGCGCCATGACCCCTGAAAAGGATGCGGCCGCCAAGGAAGCCGAAGCCAAGGCCAAGGCAGCTGAAACCGAGGCAGCCGAGCTGCAGCGCAAGGCCGACGAAGCCAAGGCCAAGGCCGAAGCCGCCCGCGCTGCCGCCAAGTAAACCGCCTGCGTTTTCCCCCGGAAAGGCCGCGCCCGTCGCGGCCTTTTGCTTTTTAGGGTAGTTGCTTCAACGCGGCCCGGCGCGCAGCGGCTGCAGCAGGTGCGACAGGCCGTTGTGGTCCAGCTCCTGCATCAGCGCCAGCAACTGGCCCAGCTCTCCCTTGGGGAAGCCTTCGCGTGCGAACCAGTTCAGATAGTTGCCGGGCAGGTCGGCGATCAGCCGGCCCTTGTACTTGCCATAGGGCATTTGCACCTGCACCAGCTTTTGCAGCATTTCGGAGTCCATGGCGGCGATGGTACGCGCTGCAGCATCGCAAGAATCCGCATAAAAAGCCACAGCCTTATAACCAAATAGCAAAATTGTTCATTGCGGCTGCTGGCGCCGCACTAGACTATGCGCCTGCCTGCCGTACCGCCCGATACAGAACCACTCCACCGGGCCTGCGGCGTTTTTGCAACCCGTTGAAGAAAGTCCTCCGGTCATGTTGAAGAAAGCCCTCTCCGCAATCGCGATTGCCACGCTGGCCCTGACGGCCCAGGCCGCCGACGTGCTCAAGGTCGGCGCCACCGCCGTGCCCCATGCAGAAATCCTCAACCATGTGAAGCCGGCCCTGAAGGCCCAGGGCATCGACCTGCAGATCAAGGAATTCAGCGACTACGTGCAGCCCAATGCGGCCGTCGAGGACAAGCAGCTGGACGTGAACTTCTTCCAGCACCAGCCCTACCTGGACAGCTACAACAAGGACCGCAAGACCTCGCTGGTGGCCGTGCCCAATGGCAAGGTCCACGTGGAGCCCTTCGGCGGTTACTCGCAGAAGATCAAGAACGTGAAGGATCTGAAGGACGGCGCCACCATCGCCATCCCCAACGACCCCTCCAACGGCGGCCGCGCCCTGATCCTGCTGGCCAAGCAGGGCCTGATCGAGCTCAAGGACCCCAAGAGCCTGACCCCCACGCCGCTGGACGTGGCCAAGAACCCCAAGAAGCTCAAGTTCAAGGAACTCGAAGCCCCGCTGCTGCCACGCGCGCTGGCTGACGTGGACCTGGCCCTGATCAACACCAACTACGCCATCGAGGCCAAGCTCAATCCCACCAAGGATGCGCTGTTCATCGAAGGCTCCGATTCGCCCTACACCAACATCGTGGTCTCGCGCCAGGACCGTGCCAACGATCCCAACATCGCCAAGCTGATGAACGCGCTGCACACGCCCGACGTGAAGAAGTTCATCCTCGAGAAGTACAAGGGCGCTGTCGTTCCTGCGTTCTGAGGCGCAGGGAATGCAGCCGGTCGGCTGCATCCTGTCTCCGCAAAAAAAGCGCTGCCTCGGCAGCGCTTTTTTCATTTCCCCTCCCTGGTATCGCCACTCAACCTGCAGGCGTCACCTCGGCCGGCGCCTTGGCCGCCGCAGCGGGCCGCGTGATGGCGCTGCCCATGGCCGCGCCCATGATGCAGGCGATGGCCAGCCACTGGGTCCCCAACAGGTGCTCATGCAGCAGCAGCATGCCCATGAGGGCGGCAATCGCAGGCTCCGTGGCCAGGGCGATGCCGAAGGTGGCCGGTGGCAGGCGGCGCAGGGCCATCATCTCCAGCGTATAGGGCAAGGCGCTGGAGATGGCCGCCACCACCAGACCGAAGGCCAGGATGGACGGCTGCAGCAGCTTGGCCCCCGCTTCGGCCACGCCGAAAGGCACCACCACCATGGCGGCGAACACCAGGCCCAGCGACACGGCCTGGCCGCTGGGAATGCTGCCCAGGCGCTGCCCCAGCAGGATGTACAGCGCCCAGCAGATGGCAGCGCCCACGGCGCAGGCAATGCCCACGGGCTCCAGCACCAATCCGCCCGCGCCAGCGCCCCCTATCGGCAAAATCAGGGCCAGCCCCGCCACGGCCAGCGCCAGCCAGACAAAGTCCACCGGCCGGCGCGAGTGGTAGATGGCCACGGCCAGCGGACCGGAGAATTCGATGGCCACGGCCAATCCAAAGGGAATGGTGCGCAGCGCCATGTAGAACAGCAGGTTCATGGCGCCCAGCGCCACGCCGAAACGCAGCAGCGCCCACGCCTGGGGGCGGGCCAGCGTCCAGCGCCAGGGCCGCCAGATGGCCACCAGGATCAGCGCGGCAAAGCCCACGCGCAATGCCGAAGTGCCCTGGGCGCCCAGCACCGGAAAAAGCTGCTTGGCCAGTGAAGTGCCCACGCCCAGTGCCGTGACCGAGCCCAGCACGGCCAGCAGGGGCCAGGCGCGGTTCCATGTGGTGTTTGTTGTCATGGCACGTACGATATTGCAGGCCAGCGATGCAAAAGGCTCGTTTTGGGGCCTCTTCGCGCAACATTCGCTCTTTCCGACCGCCCCGCATCCGTTTTCCGCCCCTTCCCCATGCCCGCCATCGCACTCGATACTTTTGACCGCGCCATCCTCGACGTGCTCCAGCGCGACAACCTCACGCCGCAGCGCCTCATTGCCGAGCAGGTCCACCTTTCGGCACCGGCCGTGCAGCGGCGCATACGGCGCCTGCAGGAGCTGGGCGTGATCACGGCCAACGTGGCCGTGGTCGATCCCGTGCGCACGGGGCGTCCGCTCACCGTGCTCATCAACGTGCAGCTGGCCAACGAGCGCCCGGACCTGTCCCTGGCCTTTCGCGCGCGCGTGGCGCGCGAGCCCGCCGTGCAGCAGTGTTACTACGTGACCGGGGAAGCCGACTATTCATTGATCGTCACGGCTGCCGATATGCAGGAGTACCAGGCGCTGGCGGCGCGGCTGTTCTCCGGAGACGACAACATCCGGCGCTACACCACCTCGATCGCTCTGGAACGCATCAAGACCGGGCTGCAGTTGCCGATGGCAGAACACAAGCCCGACAATGAAACAAGTTGACACAACCTAGACATACACCAGGAGACTGCTTTGAGCGCACCTTCACCGGACAGCATGGCCCGCCTCGTCGCCACACGCACCCTCGACAAGTACGAGCGTGACTACTATCCCAAGCGCGACCGCATCACCATTTCCTTCCGGGGCGACCTGGCCGAGCAATACAACTACGACAAGATCCAGCCCTTGTCCGAGGCCCAGCGCCATGGCCACAAGGTCGTCATCGAGGCGACCAGCCAGAAAACCGGCGCCACGGGCCACTACTGCATCGAATGCAACAGCTGGAACCTCATCGAGGCCGTGGGCACCTGGGCGCCCGGCGAGGAAGCCCCGGCCGCAGACTGATCTGCGCCGTCAGCCAACTGCCGGTGCCAACGCGCTGCCAGCCACCCACCAGGCCAGCGCCAGCATCATCACGCCCGTGACGCCATCGAGAACGCGCCAGGCCTGCGGCTTCTCGAACAGGCGCTTCATGCGGCGGCCCGCAAAGGCCAGCGCCACGAACCACGACAGGCTGGCCGATGCGGCGCCTACCACATAGACCCACTTGAGCACGCCTTCCTGGCGCGCGCCGATGGAGCCCATGAGCAGCACCGTGTCCAGATAGACATGGGGGTTGAACAGGGTGATCACGGCCAGCGTGGAGACCACGCCCAGCAGGCCACGCGGGGCCAGTTGCCCGCCCGATGCCGCCAGTTGCGCATCGGGCGCCATGGCCATGCGCCACAGCGCGATCAGCCCATAGGCCAGCAGGAACAGGGCGCCGCCCAGCGTCAGGTAGCGGGCCAGGTCGGGGTTGTCGCCCAGCAGCCGGGCCATGCCCGCCACGCCCAGGCCGATGAGCACCACGTCGCTCACCACACACCAGGCCACGCAGGCGCGCACATGCTGACCGTGCACGGCCTGGCGCAGCACATAGAGGTTCTGGGCGCCGATGGAGACGATGAGAGACAGGCAGACCGTGAAGCCCGCCAGCCAGGAAGAAGAAACATTTGCAGTCCACATGGCCGGGATTGTCTGGTCGGCAAATGGTTAAGTAAAATTACATTTACTCAACCAAATGAAGAATATCTAAATGCTCGACTACGCCGGACTCGAAGCCCTGGCGGCCGTGGTGCGCGAAGGCAGCTTCGAGCGCGCGGCGCGCAAGCTGCATGTCACGCCCTCGGCCGTTTCCCAGCGCATCAAGCTGCTGGAGGAGCGTGTGGGCCAGGTGCTGGTACTGCGCGGCCAGCCCTGCTCGGGCACCGATGCGGGCCGCAGGCTGTGCCTGCACCTGGAGCAGGTGGCCCTGCTCGAAAACGATCTGCGCCGCAAGAACCCGGAGCTGGTCCCCGAGGGCCAGACCGCCCTGCCCACGCTCAAGCTGGCCGTCAATGCCGACTCGCTGTCCACCTGGTTCATGGATGCCATGTCCGCCTTCACGCGCGACGGCAACGAGCTGCTGGACATCAGCATCGACGACCAGGACCACACGGCCAAGCGCATCCGCGAGGGCGAGGTGCTGGCTGCCGTCACGGCCACTTCCTCGGCCATTCCCGGCTGCAATACCTGGCCGCTGGGCCGCATGCGCTACGTGGCGGCGGCCAGCCCCGACTTCATCCGCCGCTACCTGAAGGACGGCATCACGCCCGAGGCCATGGCGCGCACGCCCATGATGAGCTACGGCCGCAAGGACAGCCTGCAGGACCAATGGCTGCAACGCCTGGGCGCAGAGGGGCGGCGCAACACGCCGCGCCACTTTCTTCCCTCCAACCAGGGCTATACGCGGGCCTGCGAGCTGGGCATGGGCTGGGGCATGCACCCGCCGCTGATGATCGGCGCGCAACTGGCCGAAGGCAGCCTGGTGGAGCTACTGCCCGGCAACGACCTGGACATTCCCATGTACTGGGCCCATGCGCGCAATGCACAGGCCAGCCTGCAGCGGCTGACGGACTGCGTGATCCAGGCGGCAGCCGCCTGTCTTGACCCGATGGAGTGAGGGGGCCATCGACGCCCCCCCCTCTTTCCCCGCCTCGCCCACTCCGTCGAATCCACATCCCCGGCCAATGCGTTTTTGCCGGCCCGGGATCATCGCAATACCGGAAAAAACAGGTCTTCCATTCATTGAAGCCGCTGAAATACCGGCGTCATCAGATAATCCCGCGCACGCCCGGAAAATACAAACAGGAACAGTCCTAGAAATCAAATAGGAGCATTCCTATAAGGCAGATACAAGCGTCCCGGGGGCAAAAAGAAGGACTCAGATTTTCTGAAAAGCCTTGACATCATTTGCAGTGAGCCTAGAGAATTCGCGGGTCTCAAGGCAATTTCATAAAGCCGCCACTCTTTTTGAAAATCACGCTGGCAATAGACGCGCCTCGAAATACTTGCCATATCCAGGAAATCGGCATCTCCGGCAATGCCTCCATTGCCGGATATTCAGGATTCGCCTATGAACACCACAGGAATACACAGGAACGAATACACGGGACAGGCAATGCAGGAGTACTCCTTCGCTTTTCATTTGCGCATTCCATTCATTGCGCATGCGGCATGCCAGCGGCGCCGCGAAGCCGGCGGCATGCCTGCGCCGCCCGCAGGGCGCCACCAGGGCTTCACCCTGGTGGAGATCATGGTGACCCTGGCCGTGATGGTCATCCTGCTGGCCATTGCCGCCCCCAACATGAACGACATGGTGCAGGCCAGCCAGCAGGAGTCCGCACTGATGCGCCTGTCCGCGGCCCTGCGCATGGCCCAGCACGAGGCGGGACGACGCAACCAGCGCATCACCATCTGCCCTGCCAGCGCGGGCCGCAAGGCCTGCAGCGACACCGCCATCGGCAGTGGCCCCTATCAGGGGCTCCAGGATTGGTCCGGCGAGCTGATCGCCTTCAGCGACGGCAGCACCCCCCGCGTGATCGACGAGGACGATCAGGTCCTCAGGGTGTTTCCCAGCGTGCGCAGCGTGGATCTCTTCGCCTGGTATCCGACGGGCGGCCAGGGCATGAAATCGGCGGGCCACGCCGTACACGCGCTTCCGGACGGGCAGATCTGCTGGCCCACGGCCCGCCAGGGCGCACCGGGCGCCGAGCAGGTCCACCGCGTGGCCTACCCCTGCAACCCCGACGTGACCTTCACGGCCTGCCCGAGTCGCGCCCGGCACCTGCCCGCCCGCCATATCGCCATGTATGCCGGTGGCCTGCAGGACCTGGCGCCGCGCGACCCGCTGCCCCGCGCCTCTGGCAGCAGCAAGCCGCCAGCCATAGGCTGCGCCGCCAGCCTCTGAACACAAGCGAGGACTTCGCATGGACAGGAAGGATCCACACCCCGCTCCCACCCCCGCCGCAGCTGCGGCATCGCAGGCAGGCTTCACGCTGGTGGAGGTCATGGTCACCCTGGTGGTCATTTCCGCCGGCCTGCTGGGCACCCTCAAGGGGCTCTATCAGAACCTGGGCGACCTCAATGCCTCCTACCAGCGCACGGCGGCCGTGCAAAAGGCCGCCGAGATGGTGGAACGCCTGCGCGCCAACCGCCGGGGCGCACTGGCAGGCGACTTCGACGGCGGTGGCGGCACCGCGCCCAGATCCTGCAGCGACCCTGGCGAAGGCGGCGACGACAAGGCCCATGCCCAGTACCGGCTGTGCCTGTGGCAAAGGGACCTGGGCAACGCCCTGGCCCAGGGCCAGGGCAGCGTCAAGACTGCCGAAGGCAAGACCCTCATCACCGTGACCTGGAGCCATCCCCGCAGCGGGGATGGAAACCCCGAAGAACACAGCATCGAGGTCATCCCATGAGAGATCGGCTGGCATCCCGTGGCCCGCAGCAAGGCCCGCAACAGGGCCTGACCCTGGTGGAACTCATGGTGGCGGTGGTCATCGCCCTGTTTCTCCTGGCCGCCTTGGCGGGACTGTATGTGAACGCAAGAGGCCTGCTGCGCCATGAAAATGCACTGGCGCGCATGCAAAGCGATGCACGCCTGAGCTTTGGCGTGATGGGCCAGGCGGTGCGCAATGCGGGCTTCACGGGCTGCAGCACGGCCTTGAGCAAGGTTCCCCCCTTCATCGCCGAGCCCCTGAGGCTCGGGCGCCACTGGAATCTGCTGGACCCCATAGGCATCCGGCGCGGACAGGCACAGGATGGTTGGACCAGTTTCGCGGAAGATGTCCCTGCCCAGGCCAGCGCCCGGTCGGACGTGCTCAGGACCGCGGGTACGGGCACGCACAAGAGCAGCCAGCAACTGAGCGACAACGATGTGGTCGTCGCGACCGATTGCTCGCAGACCTACATTTCCCGCCGGGCGCTCCTGGATACCTGCATCAAGCCCCCGCCCGGATCGGGAATTTCCGGCTTCTCCCCGGACCGGGGCGCCTGCGGCCTGACGCCCCTCAAGCGCGATGCACGCGTGCTGCCCGCAGTCAATGACCTGTTCTTCATCGGGCGGCTCAAGGACGGCAGCGCCACCGGCCTCATCCACTGCTCCAGCAGCCTGATCGATCCCAAGCCCGAGCAAGGCAAAGCCAATAACCTGAGCTGCCGCATGCTGGCCGAAGGGGCCGTGGATCTCAAGATCGAGGCCATACACGGCCAGCCCTCGGCCGCCGTGCAGCAAAAGGCTCCCGGCAACAGCGTATGGAACAACACCGGCTCCGGCCTGGCCGGCAGAGCGACGACGCCGGGCCCGACTCCGCCGCCACCGCCTCCTGCCGTGCGCGCCGTGGAAGTGCGCCTTCTCATGGCCTCCGCGCCTGGCATGGGTGCGCTGCTGCACGCACCCCAGAGCTACACCTTCTATCGCGACAGCAACGGCGCTCCCCAGCGCACCACCGCAGCCGATCGGCGGCTGTACCGTGAATTCAGCGCGGTCTTCACGCTGCGAAACCGGGTGGAATGAGCATGGCAAGGACACGGACACAAACACGGACACAGGGCGGCCTGGCGCTCATCACCACCATGATCATCATGATGGCCCTGGTGATGCTGTCGCTGGCCGCCATGAACATGGGCCTGCTGCAGGGCCGGTCCACGGGCAACCGCAACGACTGGCACATCGC
Organism: Delftia sp. Lp-1; assembly: GCF_020523835.1. Taxonomy (NCBI): domain Bacteria; kingdom Pseudomonadati; phylum Pseudomonadota; class Betaproteobacteria; order Burkholderiales; family Comamonadaceae; genus Delftia; species Delftia sp. Lp-1. The sequence continues at coordinate 3,473,678 of NZ_JAJALJ010000001.1, forward strand.
CTTCCAGGCCGCCGAGGCCGCGCTGCGCGACGGAGAGCAGGACATCACCACCCGCAACCCGGCCCTGGAGGCCTTTGACGATGCCTGCACAGCGGGCCTGTGCCTGCCCAGGGAAGACGGCAGCTCGTGGTCCGAGGCGCTCATTGCCCAGGACACGCTGGGCGTGGCGCTGGGCACGCACACCGGGCAGACCGCCCCCGGCCCCCAGGGAGCACCGACACCGCGCTACCTCATCGAGCGGCTGGAGACCCCTGCTCAAAGCGTGGTCGTGCAGGGCTATGGCGCCGACCAGGGCCGCCCTCCCGTCTTTCGCGTGACGGCCATCGGCATGGGAGCGGCCCGGCGCGCCGATGGCAGTCCGGCCTCGCGGGTGGTGCTGCAAAGCATGTACATCAATTGAAGGAAAGACCATGCGCAAACTCCCTCTGCAAAAGCCCAGCACCCCCCTCTTGCCGGCGGCAGTGGCGATGCTGCTGCTCGCCTGCATGGTCGGCCCCCGCGCGCAGCAGCCGGCGCGCCCCGTGCCTCTGAACATCTCACAGGTGCCCCTGATGGCCACGCAGAACGCCACGCCCAACGTGCTGCTCATCATGGACAACTCCAACAGCATGGACGAGGCACCCAACGGCTGGGCCGTGGGCAGCGACAGTGCGAACAGCAAGTCCGAAATCGCCCGCACCGCGGCCCGCACCATCATTGAACGCCACCAGGGGCGCATGAACTTGGGCCTGATGGCCTACCAGCAGAACGACCGCGTTGACATCACCAGCCTGGGCAACTCGCTGTACGACGTCAGCTACAACCCCAGGCACTGGAACCGGGACTGGGAAGGCTCGCGCGCCAGCCCCGACAACAAGCGCTTCCGCCTCCCCAACCCCAACGACCCTGGGCGCTTCATCCACTTCAACGTGGCCTTGCCGATGTACGGCCTCGGCAACACGGCCGCCCACTGCTTTTCCGCCACAGCCAACGCCGCGGCCACGCCCGCCAATCCCGACGGCTTCCGCACAACCGAGACACCCGATGGCACCTGGGACCGCTATGCCTGCTTCCGCAGCAAGATAGGTACCGACAATGTCACCGGTGCCAACGACACCGACATTGCGGGCTATGGCGACTTCTGGTTCGAGGGACCTTTCGAGGCCACCGACTCCGACTTCGCCCAGGGCATCTTCGACTTCGGCAGGCAGATGTTCCTCACGCCCATAGGCTCGGCCTGGTTCAGCAACGGGTGGCGCAACAATGACGGTTCCCGCCGCTTTCCAGGCCGCGGCTTCCTGCACCAGCCCATCCGGCCGCTGGACGGCGCCCACAGGGCCGCGCTGGATCGCAAGCTGGCCACCTCGCAGTTTGTGGTCAACGGGCCGACCAATCCCGCCCTGCCCCTGCAGAACGCGGGCAGTACGCCGCTGGAGGGCACGCTGCTGACGGCGCTCGACTACTTCCAGGGCGAGGGGGGCAGTTGGCGCGATGCGGCAGAGGGCTATGTGCCCGCCTGCTATCCGCTGCCCCAGTCCTGCGGCCGCAACTTTTTGGTGCTGCTCACCGACGGCCTGCCCTCGACCCGGCCCGACGGCACCATCATCCAGGACATGGCGGCCGGCCTGCGCCAGACGGCAGAGGCCGCGCGGCGCCTCAGGCAAGAGGCCAACGTGGAGACCTTCGTCATCGGATTCGCCCTGCCCTTCGGCACCAATCCCGAGCAATTGAACGAGGTGGCCGCCGCCGGGGGCACGGAGCGCGCCTTCGCGGCCAACGACCCCGCGACCCTCGATACCGCCCTGCAGGCGATCTTCGCCGACATCGCCGCCCGCTCCTCCAGCGTGGCCGCCGTGGCGGCCAACTCCACCAACGTGTCCAGCAGCACCAGGATCTACCAGGCCCGCTTCGATCCCCGCGACTGGAGCGGCACGCTGTCAGCGCACAGCATCACTGGCACTACGGTGGCCGAACAGGCGCAGTGGGAGGCACGCATTCCTGCGACACGCCGCATCCTCAGCTACCGGCCCGACACGCGCCAAGGCGTGGCCTTTGCCTGGGATGAATTGAACCCCGAGCAGCAAAGGCAGATCGGAGCGCCCGACGTGCTGGCCTACCTGCGGGGCAGCCAGGCGCAGGAAGCGCCCCGTGGACCCCTGCGCAGGCGCACCAGCCTGCTGGGCGACATCGTCAACTCGGCCCCGGTGTATGTGGGCGCGCCCGAGATGCCCTACACCGAGGCCTCCTACCGCGAATTCCGCAAGGCACGGGCCGATCGCCGCAAGATGGTCTACGTGGGAGCCAACGACGGCATGCTGCATGCTTTCGACGCGGACACGGGGCAGGAGCTCTTTGCCTATGTCCCCTCGACCGTGATCGCCCACCTGCGCCAGCTGTCCGATCCGAACTACCGCCACCGCTTCTACGTGGACGGCTCGCCCATGGTGGCCGATGCCTTCATCGGCGGCCGGTGGCGCACCATCCTCGTGGGGGGTCTGGGCGCAGGGGGCCAGGGCGTGTACGCGCTGGACATCACCGATCCCGATGCGATCACCGAAGCCGCCGCCAAGGACGTCGTGCTGTGGGAGTTCGGCGACCGCGACCGGCGCGCACCGGGCAGCAACCGACCGGCCGGTTTCGATATGGACATGGGCTTCAGCTTCGCGCAGCCTTCCATCGCCAGGACACGGGCAGGCTGGATGGCCCTGTTCGGCAACGGCTACAACAATGTGGAGGCGGACGGCGCGGCCAGCACCAGCGGCAATGCCGTGCTGTACGCCATCAACCTGGAGACCGGCGCGCTGCACAGGAAATGGGACACTCGCCGAGGCGTGCAAGACAGCACGCGCAGGTGGCCCAATGGCCTGAGCACGCCGGCTGCCGTGGACCTGGATGACGACGGGCTGGTGGACCGCGTCTATGCGGGAGACCTGCAGGGCAACATGTGGCGCTTCGACCTCATGGCCGCGAGCGAGGACGGGGACGGGATCGTTCCGTCGGTCAACGGCACTCCTGCACCGATGACCACCCCCTGGGGCGGCAGCTTCCACGGGCAGCCCATCACCACGCGGCCCGAGGCCAAGATCAGCCACGGCACGCTGCAATCGCACGTGCAGCTGCTGTACGGCACGGGCAAGAGCTTCGAGGTCGGCGACCATGACGCTGCGGCCCCGGCCTCCGCATCCCAGTACTTCTTCAGCCTGCTGGACGAGGGCGCCGGGGGCTCCTCCGCAAGCCACAGCGTGCTGAAGGTCACCAGTGTCGACGCCGGCGCCGCCAACGGCGATGGCCGCACCACGCAGATGTCCCTGCGGCTGATCTCCGACGGCCGCCCCGGCAACAGGAACTGGATCATGCCCCTGGCCGACGCGGGCGAGCGCTTGATCACCCATCCCATGCTGCGCCGCGACCGCATCATCTTCACCACGGCCGTGCCCAGCACGCAGATGTGTACGGCAGGCGGCCATAGCTGGCTGATGGAACTCTCGCTGGACGGCCAGGGCGCGGAGAAGTATGCCGACGGCCTGTTCGACATCAACGGCGACGGTACGGTGGACGGCAGCGACCGCTACGGCGACAACGACCGCGCCACCGGGGGCGCGCGGCTGGAGGGCATCAGCTCGCAGCCCGCCATCCTGAACAACGGCAAGCAGGAAACCAAGGTCATGAACAGCACCGCAGGCCTGCAGTCGCTGGCCGAAAGCAAGGGGCCGCTGAGCAACAGGCGCATTTCCTGGCGCGAGGACACCCCGGCCGACATCCATCCACTGGGCCTGGACTGACCATGGGCATGCAGAACAACCCGTTGCCGACGCCCGGCCGCCGCCGGGCGGCACGCGGCTTCACCCTGATCGAGCTGATGGTGGTGGTGGCCGTGATCGGCATCCTGTCGGCCATCGCCTATCCCAGCTATGCCGAATACCTGCGCAAGTCCCGCCGCACCGATGGCAGGCGCGCCTTGCTGGAGGCCGCAGGCGCCATGGAGAAGTACTTTTCCGCCAACCTGACCTACGAGGGTGCGACGCTGGGGGGCACCGGCGTCTATGCCAGCCGATCTCCCGACGGTTTCTACACACTGTCGCTGAGCCCTGACCCCACCGCATCGAGCTACACCCTCATTGCCTCGCCGCTGCGAAGCCAGCTCAGCGACAAATGCCATACCTTCACCTACGACCACCTGGGCGTGGGCGGGGTCCGCAAGGGCACCCTGCCTGCGCGCGATTGCTGGTAGCAGCCGCGCAGCGTGGCCCGGCAGCCGCGCTCAGGGTTCGCTGCCCGGCCCAGGGCTCGGGGCCGGCGCCCCGGGCCCGGCAGGCTCGGGCCGCTGTATGGTGCGCACGGCCGCACGCACGCGGGTCAGGGTGTGGAAGTCCAGCAGGCTGGTGGCCATGATGGTTTCCCAGAGAAAGCAGGCCAGGGCCGAGAGAAACATCAGCACGCCGAACAGAAAGCCCAGCACCGCATAGCCATGGCCGTTGATGCCGTAGGCCTCGCCCAGGAACAGCAGGGCAATGGTCAGGCCGATGCAAAAGCCGCAGACGGTCAGCAGCCCTATGCAGACATTGGCCAGCCGGCCGCGCTTGCGCAGAAAGTGCAGTTCCGTGAGGCTGCGCGCGATGAAGTCCTCTTCCTGCGGGTTGCGCAGCAGTTCTTCCAGCTTGCGCGCGCGGTCGATGATGCGGGCCAGCCGCCCGGCCACGGCGCCGATCATGCCGGCCACGGCCGTCAGGAAGAACACCGGCGCCAGCGCCAGCTGGATGCTGTGGGTGACGGTATCGGCGTCTAGCGACCAATTGATCATGCGGTCCTCTGCGTGCTTTCTGTTGTCTGGTGCGGCCATGCTGCCGTGTTTTCGCGCGGACAGTATTGTGGCCGCAAGCGGGGGCGGCAAGAGACCATGTCGCCAGCTTTTGGCATTCAGCGGGCCGGTGGCGCTGGCAGCATCTGCCGGCACAGCGACAGCATCTCGGTCAGCAGGGCGGGCGCCTGGTCGCGCCGGCAGACCACGCCCAGGGGCGCCAACCTGCCCGTCAGCCGCACATCGAGCCGGCATACGCGCGCATGGGTCTGCAGGCCCGGCGCAATGCTCAGGGGCACCAGGGCCACGGCGCCGGGCTGGCTCAACAGGCCCTCCAGTATCGGCAGGGAAACGGTGGAGACGGGAAACCAGGGCGCATCGGGCAGCGCCTGGAGCACCTCGGCCTCGAAAATCCCGCGCACGGCGATGTTGGCCGTGGGCAGCACCCAGCGCGCGCCGGTCAAGGCCTGCAGCGGCACGTCACGGCGCCCGGCCAGTGCATGCGAGCGTGCGGCCACCACCACGGCCGTGTCGGCCAGCAGCGGCTCGAAGGCGAAGGGGCCGGGCAGCAGCGCCGGCTCGCGGCAGAACACCGCATCCAGCCCGCCGCCCAGCAGCTGGGACAGCAGCCGGGTGCTGGCGTCTTCGTGCACATCGACATGCACCTCGGGGTGCTCGGCATAAAAACGCGCCAGCAGGGGCGAAAGAATGGCCAGGGCTGCCGCCGGAATGGCGCCCAGGCGCAGCGCGGCCGCCGCGCCCCGGCGAATGGCGGCCAGCGATTCCGCCACCTCCTCCAGTGCGGCCAGCACGCCGCGCACCGTGTCCACCAGGGTCTGGCCGGCCAGCGTGGGGCGTATGCCGCGCGCATGCCGCTCGAACAGGCGGATGTCCAGCACGCGCTCCATCTCGGCCAGCGCCTGGGTGGCGGCCGACTGGCTCATGTGCAGCGTGGCGGCGGCCTGCACCACCGAGCCGCATTGCTGCAGCGCCACCAGCAGCTGCAGCTGGCGCAGGCGCACATGCTTGGTCAGGCGCGAATACAGCAGCCGCCCCTGGGGCGTGGCCGCATCGTCCAGGCCGTCGCGGTCATCGAAGTCATTGCTCATGGGAGTCTCAGTGTTTTCCCCAGGCAGGCCCTGGCGCGCCACAGGCGGCGCAGGGCAAGCTATCGGAACGGCTTATAGCTTGGCACAAATACCGTGGCCCACGCGGGCGGCAGTATTTCTATAGTCGCCTGCATCGGGAGCCGGCGCGGCCCAGGCCTGCGGCTCCTTCCCCCGTAGATGGAACCCATGCCATGCAAGCCAAACCCCTCTTTCAACTGCCGCGGCGCACCCTGCTCTCGCTGGGCACGTCCGGTCTTGCCGCCGTGTTGTGCGGCCTCACCCTGGCCCACACGGCCTCCACGGCCCATGCGGCCGACGCCTATCCGAACAAGCCGGTCAAGCTCATCGTGCCCTTTGCAGCAGGCGGCTCCACCGACATCGTTGCGCGCGTGATCGCAGAGGGCCTGCGCAGCACGCTGGGCCAGCCCGTGGTGGTGGACAACAAGGCCGGCGCTGGCGGCCTGATCGGCACCGAAAGCATGGCCCAAGCCGCGCCTGACGGCTACACCATCGGCATGGCCACGGTGAGCACGGCCACCATCAATCCCTCGCTGTACACGCGCGCCGCCAAGCTGGAAGGCAGGCTTTTGCCGGTGGCCAATCTGGTAACCATGCCGTCGGTCTACATGGTCCACCCCAAGATGGGCGTCAAGGATTTCCCGGGCTTTCTGGCCAAGCTGCGCGCCCAGCCCGGCGCCTACAGCGCGGGCGTGCCGGGCCTGGGCACGCTGGGCCATCTGATGGTGGCGTCCTTCAACGAGACCATGAAGACCCAGGTGCAGATCGTGCCCTACCGCGGCAACGGGCCGGCGCTCAACGATGCGCTGGCCGGCATGGTGCAGGTGATGACCGACCAGCTGCCTTCGGCCATGCCCCAGATCAAGGGCGGCAAGCTCATCCCCGTGGCGCTGTCGGGCGACAGCCGCTCGCCCGACCTGCCCGATGTGCCCACCTTCAAGGAGCTGGGCTACGCGCAGCTCAACGAACTGGGCATCAGCTGGTTCGGGCTGGTCGTGCCGGCCGGCACGCCACCGGCCATCGTCCGGCAGTTGCAGGATGCGTCGGTGAAGGCCGTGCGCCTGCCCGAGGTGCAAAAGCACCTGAAGCTGCTGGGCGCCTCGGTCACCGAGATGGACCAGGCCCGCTTCCCCGCCCAGATCGCCAGCGAACTGCAGCGCAACAAGGCGCTGCTGGACAAGGCAGGAGTGAAGCCGGAATGAGCGCAGTCGAGCATCTCCAGGACTTCTTCCAGCAGCAGTCCCCGCGCATGGCGGCCCTGGCCGACAGCATCTGGTCTCTGGCCGAACTGCGCTATGCAGAAACCGCTTCTGCCCGGCTGCACATCGATGCGCTGGAGCAGGCCGGGTTTCGCATCACGCGCGGCGTGGCCGGCATTCCCACGGCCTTCCTGGCCGAATGGGGCGACGAGGGCCCGGTGCTGGCCTTCCTGGGCGAGTACGACGCGCTGTCGGGCCTGAACCAGCAAAGCGGCGCCCTGGTCTGCACGCCTTCCACCGACAGCCCGGGCCTGGCAGGCCACGGCTGCGGCCACCATCTGCTGGGCACCTCGGCGCATTTCGCGGCCGTTGCGCTGCAGGAGCACCTGCGCCGCAGCGGTGCCAAGGCACGCGTGCGCTACTACGGCTGCCCGGCCGAGGAAGGCGGATCGGGCAAGACCTTCATGGCGCGCGCCGGGGTCTTCGACGATGTGGACGCGGCGCTGACCTGGCACCCGGCAAGCTTCACCGGCGTGTTCAGCCAGAGCACGCTGGCCAACATCCAGGCGAAATTCATCTTCCACGGCAAGGCCGCGCATGCCGCGCATTCCCCGCACCTGGGCCGCAGCGCGCTCGACGCCGTGGAGCTGATGAACGTGGGCGTGAACTACCTGCGCGAGCACATGCCCACCGATGCGCGGGTGCACTACGCCATCACCGACTCGGGCGGCCTGTCGCCCAACGTGGTCCAGGCGCGCGCCGAGGTGCTCTACCTGGTGCGGGCCGCGCGCAACCACGAGGCAGCAGCGCTGTATGAGCGCGTGCAGAACGTGGCACGCGGCGCCGCGCTGATGACGGACTGCCGGCTGGAGATCGTCTTTGACAAGGCCTGCTCCAACCTGCTGCAGAACCGCACGCTGAACCAGGTGATGTATGCGCAGATGCAGGCCCTGGGCCCGCTGCACGTGGACCCCGGCCTGCATCGCCTGGCCGGAGACTTCCAGGCCACGCTGGACAGCAACGACGTGGACCAGGTCAGCCGCCCGCTGGCCAGCGTGCTGCGCGGCAAGGTGCCGGCGGTGTTCGAAGGCCTGGCGCCCTACGATCCTGCCGTGGAGGACACCCTGTTCGGCTCCACCGACGTGGCCGATGTGAGCTGGATCACGCCCACCGTCCAGGCCTGGGTGGCCTGCTACGCCTTCGGCACGCCGCTGCACTCCTGGCAAATGGTCTCGCAAGGCCAGTCCGGCCTGGCCCACGCAGGCATGGTGCGCGCCGCCCAGGTGCTGGCGGCCACGGCCATCGCCTTGCTGGAGCAGCCCGAACGCATTGCCCAGGCCAAGACGGAGCTGCTTGAGCGCCGGGGCGGCAGACCCTATGCGTGCCCGATTCCTGCGGAGGTGCCCTTGCCGTTCATGCGGGGGTGATGGGCCTAGCTCGCCCTGGATGATGGACTACTACCCCATGCCCAGTTCCCGGGCTTGCCCGGGCTTGCCCCTTTGCGCTGCCGCAAACCCACCCCGCCGCCGCGTTGACCCATCACAAGCCCTCCGCGCCAAGCCACGGCGATAGTTGGATCGGGACCCCACCGATACCAACAAACCACAGGAGGACTTGTGAAGCTGATGATTGATCTTTTTTCCACCGACTACGGCCTGATGAGCCTGGGCGCCATCGTCTTCATGCTGATCATGGCGGGCTTTTTCCTGCGCCTGTTCCTGGGCAAGATGAAGCACGTGGCCAACAAGCCGCTTGAATGAAGAAATGCCCAGGCAGGGGCTGGCCTGGGCATTCGCACGCAGCAGCCCTGCGCACTCAATAGTGCGGGGGCAGCTCGTCGCGCAGATTGGTCGCGCCGCCGGCGGGTCCGCCTTCGGGCACCCGGCGGCGCAGGTCGCGCAGCTCGTCAAGCAGCCGGTCGATCTGCTGCTGCTGGCGGTAGATGGTCAGGTTCAGCTGCTCCAGCAGGTCTTCGGTGTAGCTGGCCTTGATCTCCAGCTCCATCACGCGCGCCTGCAGGGCATCGGCGTCTGCGTGCCCGCCGCCATGTTCTGCGTCGTCAGCCACGCTCATGCCTTGAGCGCCTGGGCCAGGCGGGCGATGCCTTCGCGGATCTTGTCCTCGTCAGCCGTGGCAAACGAGAGGCGGAAGCTGGTGGCATCGGGGTTTTGCGCAAAGAACGGCGCACCCGGCACAAACGCCACGCCCTGGGCAATGGCCCGCTTGGCCAGCTCACCGGCATCGGCCAGCGCGCCGCCCTTGCCGGTCAGGCGTACCCACAGGAACAGGCCGCCCTGGGGCTGCAGGAATTCCACGGCATCGCCGAGGTGCTCGCGCAGCGCATCGCCCATGGCCTTGGCGCGGCGCGCGTAGACCTCGCGCACATGGGCCAGGGTGGCGGGCATGGCGCCGGACTTCAGGTACTGCGCGGCCGTGGCCTGGGCAAAGGTGCTGGTGTGGGCATCGCTGAACTGCTTGCACATCACGGCGCGGCCCAGCAGCTCGGCCGGGGCCACCAGCCAGCCAATGCGCAGGCCGGGGCTGAGCACCTTGCTCAGCGAGCCGCAGTGCGCCAGCCAGTCGCGGCTGCCGGGCACCTCGCTGGACAGCGCCAGCAGGCTGGGCGGAGGCGCTTCGCCAAAATACAGGTCGCCGTAGGGATCGTCTTCCACGACCAGGGTCTGGTACTTGACGGCCAGCTCCAGCACCTTCTTGCGGCGTTCCAGGCTCAGCATGGCGCCGCTGGGGTTGCCGAAGGTGGGGATCAGGTAGACCAGCTTGGGGCGGTGCTCGGCAATGAGCTTTTCCAGCGCATCGACCTGGGCGCCTTCGGCATCGATGGGCGCGCTGATGACTTCGGCGCCGTACAGGCGGAAGCACTGGATGGTGGCCAGGAAGGTCGGGCCTTCGACGATGACCTTGTCGCCGGGGTTGATCATGGTCTTGCCCAGCAGGTCCAGCGCCTGCTGGCTGCCCGTGGTCACCACCAGTTGCTCGGGGGCCAGCTCGCGCACGCCCTTGCCGGCCATGAAGGCGGCGATCTGCTCGCGCAGCGGCTGGTAGCCCTCGGTCGCACCGTACTGCAGCGCGGCGCCCGGCTCCTGCTGCAGCGCGGCCTGGGAGGCGGCGCTGATGCCGGCCACGTCGAACATGGCGCTGTCCGGGAAACCACCCGCAAAGCTGATGATGCCGGGCTTGCCCAGCAGCTTGAACAGCTCGCGGATGGCGGAGGTTTCTACGTTGTTCAGACGGTCGGCGAATTGCATGGGCAGGAGTCTCTTTGTCGGTGCAATGAAAAGGCGAAGCCTGCATTGTCGCCAATCCTGCCGCAGCTTTCCTGCACGATTAGAAGCCCCCTGAGTCGATTCGCGCCCTGCCCCCCTCTCTCCCGGAAAGCAGCTGCGTTCAATCCACCTTGATGTCGGCTCTGGCGGCCACGGCGCGCATTTGCGGCAGTTCGCGCTCTATGCGCTCCTGCAGCGCGCTGGCCGGACCCCATGCGGGCGACAGGCCGATGTCCACCAGCTTCTTCTTCATGGCCGGCTCGGCCATGGCGTCGGCCAGCGCCTTCTCCAGCTTCTTCTGGATGGGTGCGGGCAGGCCCGCCGGGGCGAGGAAGGCAAACCAGGTGTCCATGGCAAAGCCCGGGTAGCCGCTTTCGGCCACGGTGGGCACCTGGGGCAGCAGGGCCAGGCGCTGGGGGCCCAGGGCTGCGATGGGACGGATCTTGCCGGCCTTGATCAGCGGCGTGGTGGCCACCACCGTGTCCACGGCCACCTGCACCTGGCCGCCCATCAGCGCGGTGAGGCTGGGCGAGCTGCCATTGAAGGGCACATGCACCATGCGCATGCCCGTGGCGGTCTTGAGCATTTCGCCGCCGAAGTGCACCGAGGATCCCGTGCCGAAGGAACCGTAGGACAGCTTGTCGGGGTCGGCCTTGGCCAGGGCCACGAGTTCGGGCAGCGTGCGTGCAGGCGTTTCGTTATGGGCCACCAGCACCAGGCCCATGTCGGCCACCAGCCCCAGCGGCGTGAAGCTGCGCAGCGGGTCATAGGGCAGCGGGTTGCGGATGGCGGGGTTGAGCGTCAGCGTGGTGCTGGCGCCCAGCAGCAGCGTGTAGCCGTCGGGCGGCGCCTTGGCCACCAGTGCGCCAGCCACCACCGTGCCTGCACCGGGGCGGTTTTCCACGACCACGGGCTGGCCCAGCCGTTCACCCAGCGAAGTGGCCAGCAGCCGGCCCAGGATGTCGGTGGCGCCGCCCGGCGCAAACGGCACGACCAGCTTGATCGGACGATCCGGGTAGGACTGGGGCTGGGCTTTGGCTGCGGGCAGCGCAAGTGCCGTGGCACCGGCCATCAGACACGACAGAAAACGGGAACGGGACAAGGCCATGGCGCGGATCTCCTGGGGGACGAGGGAACGGGAACCTGGGAAAAATCGATGCGGCGGTTTCAGTCGAGCAGCGGGCTGCGCACGCGCGAGAAGCCGCCGGCCTGGTCATAGGCATGGCCGATCTGCAGCACGGCCAGATCGGCCTGCGCCGGGCCGATGATCTGCAGCCCGGCAGGCAGCCCCTGCGGCCCGAAGCCTGCGGGCGCGGCCAGGGCCGGCAAGCCGGCCATGGTGGCGGGCACCACGGTCTGCATCCAGCGGTGGTAGGTGTCCATCTCGCGGCCGCCCACGGCATGCGGCCAGTCCAGCGCCGCATCGAACGGGAAGACCTGGGCGCAGGGCAGCACCAGAAAGTCGTAGCTGTCGAACAGGCGGCGCAGGGCTTCGTACCAGGCCGAGCGCACACGCGCCGCGTCATAGACCGCCATGGCCGGCAGCGCCAGGCCGCGCTCGATTTCCCAGAGGGCCTCGGGCTTGAGCAGGGCATGCGTGACCGGGTCGCGGTACAGGGCGGCGTTGGCACCGGCCACGCTGAAGCTGCGCAGGTCGATCCAGGCGCGCCACAGGCGTTCGAAGTCGAAGGCCGGCACGGCCTCTTCCACCGTGCAGCCGATGGTCTTGAAATGCTGCAGCGCCGCGCGGCAGGTCTCCAGCAGGCCGGGCTCGGTGGGCAGGTGCCCGCCCAGGTCCCCCAGCCAGCCGATGCGCAGGCCCTTGCAGTCGCGCTGTAGCTGGGCGGTCCAGTCCTTGGGCGGCTCGCTGCGGCGGGTCAGCGGCAGGCGTGCATCAAAGCCTGCCTGCACGGACAGCAGCAGGGCCAGGTCGGGAATGTCCCGCGCCATGGGGCCGGCCACGCTGAACTGCTGGAAGAACACCTCTTCCGAAGGGCCATGCGGCACGCAGCCCACCGAGGTGCGCAATCCATAGACATGGTTGAAGGCGGCCGGCGTGCGCAGCGAGCCCATCATGTCCGAGCCATCGGCCACGGGCAGCATGCGCAGCGCCACGGCCACGCCGGCCCCGCCGCTGCTGCCGCCAGCGGAGCGCGAAGGATCGAAGGCATTGCGCGTGGTCCCGTAGACCGGGTTGTAGGTATGGCCGCCCAGGCCGAACTCGGGCGAATTGCTGCGCGCCACAAACAGCGCACCGCCTGCGCGCATGCGCTCGAACACCACGCAATCGGTCTGCGAGACCTGGCCCGCGAAGATGGGCGATCCCTTGGTCGTCACCATGCCGGCCGCCGGCATGATGTCCTTGGGTGCCTGGGGAAAACCGTGCAGCGGCCCCAGGCTCTGGCCGCGCGCCAGCAGCGTGTCCAGCTCGCGGGAGCGGCCGCGCAGCCAGTCGCGGTCCAGCGGAGATACCAGCGCGTTGACCACAGGGTTGAGGCGGTCGATCTGTGCGCAATAGGCATCCAGCACCTCCACGCAGGACAGATCGCGGCCCTGGATGGCCTTGGACAGCGCGACGGCCGACATCTCCACGACGCTGCCACCCCCGGTGGCCAGATCCGGCTGCTGCGTTGCGGTGCTTGCGTTTGACTCCATGGATTTCCTCGTTTTTGTGACAGAACGAAGTCAGCATAAGCAGGCGAAATTATTTCGACAATCGCCTTTTTCTTGGCTTATCGTTGCGTTTTTTGCAAACCACGAGCAGGCCACCATGCTTTCCAACCGCCTACAGGACACGGCCCTGCGCTACTTTCTCGAAGTGGTGCGCAGCGGCTCGGTCAGCGAAGCCGCCACGCGGCTCAATGTCTCGCCCTCGGCCGTGAGCCGCCAGGTCGCCGGACTGGAAGAGATGCTGGGCGTGCCGCTGTTCGAGCGCCGCCCGCGCGGCATGGCGCCCAGCCCGGCAGGCGAACTGCTGGCCGCCCACGCGCGCCGCGGTGCGCTGGAGGCCGACCGTGTGGTCTCCGACATCGAGGCCCTGCAGGGCCTGCGCCGGGGCGTGGTGCGCGTGTGCAGCTCGGGCGGCTTTGCCATCGAATTCCTGCCACGCGCCATGGCGCTTTTCCGCGAACAGTACCCGGGCATGCAGTTCCACCTGCGCGTGGAAGCCCCTGCCGCCGTGACCCAGGCCGTGCTGGGCGGCAAGGCCGATGTGGGCCTGACCTACAGCCGCGCGGCGGCACGTGACATCGAGGTCTGGCACCGCCAGGTCTCGCCCGTGGTCGCCATCATGCGGCCCGACCATGCGCTGGCCCGGCATGCCAGCATCACCCTGGCCCAGATGCATCCCCATGCGATTGCCCTGCCCGAGGACGCCAACACCGCGCGCCAGCTGTTCGACATCGCCTGCAGCCACCGCCGCCTGGTGTTCGAGCCCGCCCTGGTCAGCGGCCAGTTCGAGACCCTGGTGCACTTCGTGCTGCACGGCGGCGGCCTGTCGCTGGGCGGTGAGGTCACCATGCGCGAGCGCGTGCGACGAGGCGAGCTGCATGCGGCGCCCATCCGCGAGCGCGGCATGAATGCGCGCGCCATCGAGCTGCAGACGCTGTCCGGACGCACCCTGTCCAAGGGCGTGCGGGCCTTTGTGGAGCACCTGCGGGAACTGCTGCCGCCTGGGTAGGAGGAAGAGGAGAAGGGAACGAAGGAAGAAGAAGGGGAACGGGTCTCAAGCGCAGCGGCAGGCGCTCAGGCCGGCCCGCCTTCCAGCTGGCGCTGCGCCCAATGCCACTGCGCCCGGCGCGTGGCCTGCCGCAGCCGCTGTGCCAGCGTCTGGCGCTCAGGCAGGCCGGGCAGGTACTCGGCCATCTGCACGCCGCGCAGTCCCAGCTCCAGCAGCTCGATCTGCTCGGAGCTGTTGCCCGTGCACAGCACCATGCCCATCGGCGTGTTCTCGCCCTGCTCATGCTCATGCCGGTCCAGCCAGCGCAGGTATTGCTCCATCTGCTCCTTGTCCTCGGCCGTGAATTCGCCCACCTTCAGCTCCACCGCCACCAGCCGCCGCAGCTTGCGGTTGTAGAACAGCAGATCGAGGTGGAAGTCCTGCTCATCCATATGCATGTGCATTTGCCGCGCCACCAGGGTGAAGCCCGTGCCCGACCGCAGCAGGAAGGCCTCCATCTCGCGGATGATGGCGGCCTGCAGGTCGCCCTCCTGCCAGGCATCGTGCAGCCCCAGAAAGTCGAAGATGTAGGGATCGCGCATGAACAGCGCCGGCGACATGCGCTCGGTGCTGCGCGGCGTGACCGGCTCCTGCGCGATCAGCGCCTCGGCATCGCAGGGCAGCGCCAGGCGTTCATAGAGCTGGGAGTCGATACGGCTGCGCAGCGTGCGTGCGCTCCAGCGCTCGAGGCTCGCCATGCTGGCGTAGTACTCGCGCTGCACTGGGTCCTTGATCGCAATCAGCACAATGAAATGCGCCCAGCTCAATTTCCGGGTCGGCGAGATGACCAGGGGCTGGTCGGGAAACGCAGTGGAGAACTGCCTCATGCGCCACAGGTTCTTCTCCGAGAAGCTGCTGCCATAGTCCTGGACCAGATGCCCGGCCAGCACCGGCAGGACCTCATCGCTGCAGCCTGCCTGCCGCACCTCAGATTCATGGCCATGGATGTGCTGGCCGATGTGCCAGTACAGCAGGGTGAGTTCACTGTTGACGTTGGCTGCCACGCGAAGCCGCGCGGCCTCGATCAGGTCCCGCACATTGCCCAGCAGGGCCTGTGACGATGCGAGCGCGGGAGAAGCGGATATCTTGCGAGTGGCCATGTGGTCGCCCCCCTCCTGGTGGCGTGATGTCTGGATGTCTGGTGTCGGTGGAATCGATCCGGCCGACTATTGCGATGCGGCCTTGGCCAGTCAACGCCACATCTGCATAACCAGACGATCTGACCCTGGCAGACATGAAAAATCAGAACATTCCTAGACCCTGTTACGCACTTTCAAATACCCGCGCTTGCATGACAATGCACGCCACATCGATGGATACGCGCCCCCACAATGAAAACCACCAGCATCGAACCCTTCTTCGCCACGCTCAAGGCCGCCAATCCCTCGCCCCAGACCGAGCTGGAATACACCAACGTCTTCGAGCTGCTGTCTGCCGTGCTGCTCTCGGCCCAGGCCACGGACGTGGGCGTGAACAAGGCCACGCGCAAGCTGTTTCCCGTGGCCAATACGCCCCAGGCCATCCTGGACCTGGGACTTGAAGGGCTGGAGGGATACATCAAGACCATCGGCCTGTACCGCAGCAAGGCCAAACACCTGATGCAGACCTGCCAGATCCTGGTCGAGCGCCACGGCGGCCAGGTGCCGCGCACGCGTGAGGAACTGGAAGCCCTGCCCGGCGTGGGCCGCAAGACGGCCAACGTGGTGCTCAACGTGGCCTTTGGCGAGCCCACCATGGCCGTGGACACGCACATCTTCCGCGTGGGCAACCGCACGGGCCTGGCACCGGGCAAGACGCCGCTGGCCGTGGAGATGCAACTCATGAAGCGCGTGCCCCCGGCCTATGCCGTGGACTCGCACCACTGGCTCATCCTGCTGGGCCGCTACGTCTGCCAGGCCCGCAAGCCACGCTGCTGGGAATGCGTGGTGGCGTCGTACTGCGACTACTCGCCCAAGACGCCTGCGCCGGCTGCGGGCAAGCGCTGAGCTTCAATCGGCCTTGAAGCCCGTGGCCGCCACGGCCTTGCCCCAGGTGACCGTGTCGGCGCGCATGATGCGGGCGAGCTCGTCGCCCGTGGTGCCCGTCACGCGGAAACCGGCTTCTTCCAGCCGGCTGCGGCTGTCGGGCTGCTGCAGGGCGCGCACGATGTCGGCCTGCAGCCTGGCCACGATCTCGGGCGGTGTCTTGGCGGGCGCGACCACGCCGAACCAGGAATTGAACTCCAGCGACGGATAGCCCTGCTCCCGGATGGTGGGCAGCTCGGGCATGGACTGGGTGCGCGTGGCGCCCGTGCTGCCCAGGGCCGTGAGCTTGCCGGCCTTGACCTGGGGCGCGGCCAGGGCCGCCGTGGCGAAGACGGCCTGCACGTCGCCGCTGAACAGGCCGCCCAGGGCATCGTTGGTGTTCTTGTAGTGCACGGGCTCGGGCTTGAGCTGCACGGCATTGCCGAACATGAAGGCGCCGAAATGGCCGGGCGTGCCGGCGCCGAAGGTGGCGATGAACAGCTCCTTGCGCTGGCGCGCCCAGGCCACGAAATCGGGCACATTGCGGGCCGGCACTTTCTGCGGATTGACCAGCAGCACGAAGTCGGAGGTGACGACCTGGCTGACGGGCACAAAGTCCTTTTGCGGGTCGTAGGGCAGGCGCTGGTAGGTGTTGGGCGCAATGCTGAGCTGGCCGGTCTCGCCCAGCATCAGCGTGTAGCCGTCAGGCACGGCGCGTGCCGCCTCGCTGGCGGCGATGAGGCCGCCAGCGCCCGGCTTGTTGTCCACGACCACGCCCAGGTTGCCCCATTGCTCGGAGAGTTTCTGCGCGAGCAGGCGCGCCACGATGTCCGGCCCGGTTCCCGCAGGAAAGCCGACGAGCAGGCGCACAGGCTTGCTCGGAAAGGCCGGCTGGGCGCCGACCACGGTCCAGGGAGCCAGCCCGGTGGCCAGCACGGCGGCAAGTGCGCAGGCCACGGCGGTGCGGCGCGACTTCGATGCCTGGTTTTTCATGTGTCTTGTCTCCTGCATTGTGGGTATCGAGAGAGGAAAGGCGCGGCTCAGAGCAGTTCGTGAAAGCGCATCTGCACGCGATCGGGATGGCGCGCGCCGGTGCCGAAGAACAGGCGCTCGTTGATCCAGGCCAGCGCACGGCTGGCCGTCTCCATGCGGGGCGCGCAGCGGAAATAGATGTGCGCGGGGTCCACGGGCTCGCCGCGCGCCAGCTTTGCCATGTGCGCCGGGTCGCCGCTGCGCAGCGCCTGGTTGCAGACATAGATCAGGTCGCCGGCATCGGTCTCCAGTACATAGCGCGCATCGAGCTCGGCCAGCCCGCCGTGCACGATGCGCTGGAAGTCCGCGCCTCCGGGCAGCACGCGCGCGCTCCAGCCGTCGCCCCGGGCCGTACCGCCCAGGATGGGGATCAGTCGGCGCCCGCCGTGCGCCGTGGCACCGACCTCCTGCGGCGGGCCTACCTGCACACTCAGGTCGGCGAAGAATCGAAAGCGCGGATCGGGCAAGGCCGCAAGCTGCGGCACGTCATCTGGCATGGTTCTGGGGCTCCGGTGGATGGAATCGGACCTAGCATAAGCACCATTGCCCGGGCCGGCCGTCATCCCGGAAGATGACAACGCCCTGCCCTCCCCTGCCTTCCCTTGAGACACTGGACCGCCCCCTCCGACACCCCTGACGCCAGCGCCCTGGGCGCCCATGCGTCCTGCCATGCGTCCGGCCACGCGCCCAGCCACGCCATCGGCCACATGGTCGCCAGCCTGGGCGAGCCCGGCTTCGCCCGGCAGGTGCTGGAGGCCATGAACCCGCTGCTGCCCGCCGCCTCCTGGTCGGTCTATCGCACGGGCCCGCGCAGCCGGCCGCAGCTGTTCCTGTCGGCCAGCAGCGAGGCGCGCGACACCACGCGCGACTGCTGGTGGGCCTATCTCTCGGGTCCTTATCTGCGCGACAGCACCTGGAACCACGGCGACGCCGGCCCGGCACGCAGCACGGCGCTGTGCCACATCACGGCCCAGGAGGTGGAAGGCGAGCACCGCGCCCTGGTCTACGACGCGCACGGCATGGCCGAGCGCGTGTCCATCGTCGAGCATCAGGACGACGGCGGTGTGTTTGCCGTCAATTTCTATCGCCACCAGCACCAAAGGGCACTGGGCGATGCGCAGATCGACCGCTTCGGGAGCATGGCGCCCGTGCTGCTGGCCCTGGCGCACAAGCACATCGCGCTGACGCAGGCGCAGCCCGCCGTGGTAACGGCCTTGGCCTCGGCCCCGGCCACCCCACCCAGCCAGCCCCGGCAGCGGCAGACACTGCCGGCCCTGCGCATGCGCCTGCTGCAGGCACAGCCCGACCTGACGCCGCGCGAACTCGATGTCTGCGCCCGGCTGCTGCAGGGCATGACGCATGAGGGCATTGCCTGCGACCTGTGCCTGAGCCTGCCCACCGTCAAGACCTACCGCAACCGCGCCTTCGCGCGGCTGGGCATCCACTTTCGCAGCGAGCTGTTCGCGCTGGCCATGGAGCCGCAGGGCTGAGGCCTTGCGTCAATCCAGCGATGCGCCGGATGCCTTGACGATGCGCGCCCACTTGGCGATGTCCTCGCGCAGCAGGGCCGCCATCTGGGCGGGTGGCACGGGCCTGTCCGCCGGCCCGGCCAGCTCCACGCCCGAGGCTTCGAGCTTGCCCCGCAGATCGCCGGCCGCCAGCGCACGCGCCATGCCGTCCTGCAACTGCGCCAGCACCGGCGCGGGCACGCCTTCAGGCGCAAACAGACCCACCCACAGCGTGCCGTTGTAGCCGGGCACGGTCTCGCCAATGGTGGGCACATCGGGCAGCAGCGGCGATCGCGTCGCGCCGCTCACGGCCAGCGCACGCAGCCGGCCGGCCTGGATATGGGGCAGCGTTGATGGCAGGCTGCCGAACAGCAGCGGCACCTGCCCGCCCAGCACATCGTTGAGCGCGGGCGCCACGCCCTTGTAGGGCACATGCTGCAGCTGGATGCCCGCCATGCTGTTGAGCATCTCGCCCAGCAGATGGTTGAGCGTGCCGTTGCCGGCCGAGGCATAGCGGAACTCGTCGGGCCGGCCCCGGGCCATGGCGATCAGCTCGGGCACGGATTTGGCCGCAAAGCCGGGATGGGCCAGCAGCACATTGGGCACGGAGCCGATCAGGCCGATGGGCCGGAAGTCCTTCACCGGATCAAAGCCCGGCTTGCGGTACAGCGCGGGGTTGATGGCCTGGCTGCTGCTGATGGTCATCAGCAGCGTATGGCCGTCGCGCGGCGCCTTGGCCACGGCCTGGGTGCCGATGTTGCCGCCCGCGCCGGGCCGGTTCTCGACCACCACGCTGGCGCCCAGCACCTCGGCCAGCTTCTGGCTCACCAGCCGGCCCACGATGTCATTGGTGCCGCCGGGCGCCTGCGGGACGATCATCACGATGGGCCGCGCGGGCCAGGCCTGGGCACGGCCCAGCACGGGCAAGGCAAGCGCGGCGGCCACCAGGCTTCGGCGGCGCAAAAGGCTCGACGGCAGGGGAAAGGAAGAATCCGGCATGGTCATGTCTCCATTTGGTCTTGTCGCAAGCCCGCATGGTTGCCCGTGCCGGGCCAGCGCACAATCGCGCATTTCCTGACCCGGCCTTCGGAATTGACAAAGCCTTGATCCAGCCCATGCCCTCTTCGCCCTTCATGCCCCTCATGCACTTCGACCTGACGGACCTGCGCCTGTTCGTGCATGCCGCCGAACTGGGCAGCCTCACGCGCGCCTCGCAAAGGCAGCACCTGTCCCTGGCCGCAGCCAGCCTGCGCATCAAGGCGCTGGAGGAGCAGGCGGGCATGCCCCTGCTGTACCGCGAGGCGCGCGGCGTGCGCCCCACGCCGGCCGGCGAAGCCTTCCTGCACCACGCGCGCGGCATGCTGCTGCAGTCCGAGCAGCTGCGCCACGACCTGCAGGAGTACGGCGCCGGCCTGCGCGGCCATGTGCGGGTGTTTGCCAACACCACGGCCGTGACCGACTTTCTTCCCGAGATCCTGCCCGCCTTTCTTGCCGACCACCCGCGCGTGAACGTGGACCTGCAGGAGCGGCCCAACGCCGAGATCGCGCGCGGTGTGCTGGACGGCCGGGCCGACCTGGGCATCGTGGCCGGCCAGGTGGATACGCTGGGCCTGCAGACCATCCACTTCAGCACCGACCGGCTGGTGCTGGCCACGCCGCGCGGCCACCGCTTTGCGCGGCGCAAGCGCATTGCGTTTGCCGAGACGCTGGACGAGGACGCCATCGGCATGCAGCAGGGCAGCACACTGCAGACATTTCTGGCAGGTGTGACCGAGCGCCTGGGCAAGCCCATGAAGCTGCGCATACAGCTGTCCAGCTTCGACGCCATGTGCCGCATGATCGGCGCCGGCGTGGGCATAGGCATCGTTCCCGAGAGCGCCGCGCGGCGCAACCGCGAAAGCATGGGGCTGGCGCTGATCGATCTGACCGACGCATGGAGCGTGCGCGAGCGCCGCATCCTCGTGCGCGACCAGGGCCGGCTGCCGCGCCATGCGCAGGCCCTGATCGAGGTGCTGCAGGCCTACTACGCCGCGCCTGCCGTCTCCTGAGCCTGCGGCGCACCCTGCTCCATCAGGCTGGACAGCGAAAGGACCTGCCCGCCGCCCGCATCGAAGTTGCCCGGCTCCAGCCAGCGCTGGTAGGCCGCGCGCAGCGCCGGCCATTCGCTGTCGATGATGGAGAACCAGGCCGTGTCGCGGCTGCGGCCCTTGTAGACCACGGCCTGGCGGAACACCCCCTCGAACCGGAAGCCCAGGCGCGCCGCTGCGGCACGCGACGGCGCATTCAGGCTGTCGCACTTCCACTCGTAGCGGCGGTAACCCAGCTCGTCGAAGGCGCGCTGCATCAGCAGGAACTGCGCCTCGGTGGCCGCACGCGTGCGCTTGAGCTGGCGCGAGTAGCAGACAAAGCCCACTTCCATCACGCCGCTGGCCGTGTCCACGCGCATCAGCGCCAGCGAGCCGATGGCACGGCCCGTGGCCAGGTCGATGACGGCATGGTGCAGCGGGTCATCGCTGGCCTGGGCGGCCTCGGCAAAGCGCAAATAGGCCTCGGCATCCGCGAACGGGCCCACCGACATGTAGGTCCAGTCGCTGGCGTCCGGCGCCTGGCTGAAGGCATCGAACAGATCGGCTGCATGGCGCGCGGCGGACAGCGGCTCCAGCCGGCAGTAGCGGCCTTGCATGGGCGTGCGGGGCGGGCGCTGGCGCGGGGTCCAGTTGGGAAGGTCGTGGCCTACGGGTTGGGAGTGGGCATTGAGTGCGGGGGGCATGGGAGATTCCTGGTCAGGTCATTTGGCAGGGCCACGATAGCGCTGGCGTGGCATCATTGAAAGCGCCATATTCCCCTTATTTCATGGTGCCACGCCACCCATTGCATGCACGCCTCCGACCTGCTGACCAGTCCCTTGCAATCCGGCCCTGGAGCGGCTCCCCGCCAGCGCCAACTGATCCAGCGCCTGAAGCAGGCCATCCTGGCGGGCCGCCTGCCGGCCGGTGACCGCCTGCCGGCCTCGCGCGCCCTGTCGGAGGATCTGGGAGTCTCGCGCAACACCGTGCTCATCGCCTACGAGCAACTGGCGGCCGAAGGCTATGTGGTCGCCGACCGGCAGGGCACGCGCGTGGCGGCTGTATCCACCCATTCCACGGCAGCCGCCGAGGCGGCCGCCGCGCCCCCCTGCGCACCCCGCACGGCACGGCGCCTGGACCGCATCGCGCCCACGCGCCATGCCATCGACCGCAGCCTGCCCCTGACGCCGGGCACGCCCGCGCTGGACAGATTCCCCCTGCCCGCCTGGCGCCGTTCGCAGGACCGCGCATTGCGCCTTCCCGCCAACGCCACGCTGGACTATGGCGATCCTGCGGGCGAGCCCGCACTGCGCCAGGCCATTGCGCAGCACCTGCGCATCTCGCGCGGCGTGCGCTGCGATGCCTCGCGCATCATCGTCACCGAAGGCGCCCAGGGTGCGCTGGACCTGTGCGTGCAACTGCTCACCAACCCGGGCGACCATGCCTGGCTGGAGGAGCCCGGCTACCGGGGCGCCAAGTCGGCCTTTGCGGGGGGAGACCTGTGCGTCAGCACACTGCGCGTGGATGCGGATGGCGCAGCCATTGCCCCCGGCCTGTGGGACAGCCATCCTCCACGGCTGATCCAGATCACGCCGTCGCACCAATATCCCACGGGCGCCGTGCTGTCGGTGGCGCGCCGGCTGGACCTGCTGGAGCGCGCGCGCCGCGCGGGGGCCTGGATCATCGAGGACGACTACGACAGCGAATTCCGCCACCAGGGCACGCCCATCGCAGCCATGCAGGGCCAGGTGCCGGACGCGCCGGTGCTCTATGTGGGCACCTTCAGCAAGACCATGTTCCCGGCACTGCGCCTGGGCTTTGTGGTGCTGCCGCAGGCCCTGGCGGCCAGCGCCGCAACGGCGGTGCAGGAGATGCTGCGCGGCGGCCATCGACTGGAGCAGCTGGCCATGGCGGACTTCATGGAAAGCGGCCAGTTCTCGCGCCACCTGGGCCGCATGCGGCGCCTGTACCGCGAGCGCCAGGCAGCCCTGCGCGAGGCGCTGGCCACGCAACTGGGCGTGGAGCATGAGGTGCTGGGCGGCCACGGCGGCCTGCACCTGACGGTGCGGCTGCCGCCGGACCTGTCCGACCGTGCCATCGTGGAGCAGGCGCGGCGCGCCGGCATGAACCCGGGCGCCCTCTCGTCCTTCGCCATGGAGCCGCTGCCGCAGGACAACGGCCTGGTGATCGGCTATGGCAACACCGATGCCGCGCGATTCGGCGCACTGGTCAGGCGGCTGGGCAAGCTGGCGGCAGCTGCGTTACCGCGCTAGCCGCGGCGCGGCTCCAGCGGCTATGCCTCCTCCGAACGCGTGCTCACCCCTGCCTGCGCAAAGCTGGCCATCTCGCCCAGCATGGCGCAGGCCGACACCAGCAGCGGCCAAGCCAGGGCCGCTCCCGAGCCTTCGCCCAGACGCAGCTGCCAGTCCAGCAGCGGCTCGGCACCCAGGTGGGCCAGCATGCGCACATGGCCGGGCTCGCCCGAGCGGTGCGAGAACACGCAGCGCTCCAGCACGGCCGGCTGCAGGCGGCTGGCCACCAGCACGGCGGCCGTGGTGATGAAGCCATCGACCACGATGACACGGCGCTCGGCAGCGGCCTGCAGCACGGCGCCCACCATGGTGGCAACCTCGAAGCCGCCCATGGCCGCCAGCGCGTCCAGCGGTTGCGTGGCCTGGGCGTGCAGTTGCAGCACCTCCTGCAGCACCCCGATCTTGCGGGCCAGCCCGGCTGCATCCAGGCCGGTGCCCGCTCCCGTGACCTCGGCCAGCGGCTCGCCGCACAGCCGCGCCAGCAGCAAGGATGCGCTGGAGGTATTGCCAATGCCCATCTCGCCCAGCAGCAGCGCATTGCCCGGCAGCTGGCGCACCAGAGCCATGCCGTTGCGCAGGGCCATGGCGCATTCGGTGGCCGTCATGGCCGGGCCCTGGCTGCAGTCGCGCGTGCCGTAGCCCAGCTTGCGGCGCCACAGGCGCGGCTGGCCGGGCTGGGGAAGCTTGTCGTCGGGGTCCTGCTCGCGCGCGGGAAAGTCGCGTGCCACGCCGCAGTCCACCACGTTCAGCGCCAGCCCATGCTGGCGTGCCAGCACGCTGACGGCGGCGCCGCCGGCCATGAAGTTCTCGACCATCTGCCAGGTCACATCCACCGGATAGGCCGACACGCCGCGCGCAGCCAGCCCATGGTCGGCCGCGAACACCAGCATCTGCGGCTGCTGCAGCACCGGCCTGTCCTGGCCCAGGATGCAGGCAATGCGCAGCGCCAGCTGCTCCAGCCGCCCCAGTGCGCCCAGCGGCTTGGTCTTGTGGTCTATGGCGTGCTGCACGCGCTGGGTGAAGGCGGCATCGGCCAGCGAGGCGATGGCGGGAATAGCGGCTATAGCGGTAGTGGCAGCATTGGCGCCATCGTGCGAGTGTTCTGTGGGTGCAGCGGAATGCGGGGTGGGCGTTGACATGGCGAAGCGGCCTTGGCCCGGGGCGGGCGTGGCGGGCGGATTGCAAAGGCGCAAGTATGGCGCGCCGCGCAACTCCGGCAGAACCATCGGTCTCTTTCCTGCCGCCATGGACGGTCTGGGCGTCGATTGCCGCAGCAGGCCGTACAGGCCGCACCGTTCTGAGACAATCGCTGCCACACGTGTCTCCCCAGCCCCCCACCCCCTCCATGACGGTTTCCTTCTCGGCCATCCAGCCCGGTCTCAAGCTTGCGGACCAGGTTGCCCGGCAGCTGGAGGCGCGCATCCGCGCCGGCAATCTGCAGCCGGGGCAGAAGCTGCCGACCGAGGCCGAGCTCGTGCAGCAGCTCGAGGTCAGCCGCACCGTGGTGCGCGAGGCGGTGTCCCAGCTCAAGTCGCGCAACCTGGTGGAATCGCGCCAGGGCAGCGGCGTGTTCGTGAAGGCGGCAGGCATAGAGCCACTGGACTTCGAAGGCCTGCCGGCGGCTGGCAGGAATGCGCTGATCCAGATCACCGAGGTGCGCCGCGCACTGGAGGCCGAGGTGGCCGAACTCGCGGCGCGGCGGCGCAGCGAAGAGGACATGCAGCGCATCCACGATGCGGAGAGTGCCCTGGCCGAGGCCGTGCGGCTGGGCCGTGATGGCGTGGAGGAGGACATGGCGTTTCACCGCGCCATTGCCCAGGCTTCGGGCAACCCGTTCCTGATCAGCACGCTGGACTACCTGTCGCAGTTCCTGCGCGGCGCCATGCGCATCACGCGCGCCAACGAGGCGCGGCGCGAGGACTTCGGCAAGGCCGTGGAACGCGAGCACCACAGCATCGTGCTGGCCATTGAGGCTGGCGACCCCAAGGCCGCGCGCAAGGCCGCCGCCACGCACATGGGCAACGCCATAGACCGCATTCACCGCGCCGACGCCAGCTTCTGGGAGCAGGACGGCGAACGCCTGGCCCGCGACATCCTGGCCGCCAAGCCCTGAACCTCCGAAACCGTCCCTTGGCGCATGGCCAAGGGTTTTCACCTTGTTTGGGTTTTTGCGCAAAATTTGTATGATGACCTGATGACAATATCAGTCATACCTCTTTTTGCACCCCACACACCTGGCCTTTGCCTGGGCGTTCACCCATGAGCGACGAATCCCGCATCCGCGAGCAGATCTGCGCCACCGGCGCCAGCCTCTACCAGCGCGGCTACACCGTCGGCGCGGCCGGCAACATCAGCGCGCGCCTGCATGACGGCTGGCTGATCACCCCCACCGACGCCTGCCTGGGCCGGCTCGACCCGGCCGAGCTGTCCAAGGTCGATGCCAGCGGGCAGTGGGTCAGCGGCGCCCAGCCCTCCAAGACCTTGGTCCTGCATCGAGGCATCTACGCCAATGACGGCGAGGCGCGTGCCGTCATCCACACGCATTCCACGCATCTGGTGGCGCTGACGCTGTCCGGCGTCTGGCGCGAGGACGAGGTGCTGCCGCCCATCACCCCCTACCAGGTCATGAAGGTGGGCCGCATCCCGCTGATCCGCTACCGCCGGCCCGGCGATCCGCAGGCCGCCGCCGAGGTGGCCGCGCTGGCCGGCCAGGTGCGCGGCGCCTTGTTCGAGCGCCTGGGCCCCGTGGTCTGGGAACGCTCGGTGGAGCAGGCCAGCCATGTGCTGGAAGAGCTGGAGGAGACCGCAAGGCTCTGGCTCATGACCCATCCCCGGCCGCAGCCCCTGGACGCGGCCGCCATCGACGAGCTGCGCACCACCTTCGGGGCGCGCTACTGATTTGCACCGCGGCGCCCACGGCCGCATTCCACCACCCAGCCCATTCACAGCCGCGCAGCCGCCAGGCGGCGCATCAAGCGGCGAACCCAAGGGAGACTTGAAATGACGACAACGGATATCGCATCCGGCCAGGCCGGGGCCGCCCCGCGCCAGCCCGACTCGCTGGAGACGGCACGCGCCTACGCCAAGGTGTTCTGGCGCCTCGTGCCGTTCCTGATGCTGTGCTATGTGATCGCCTACCTCGATCGCGTGAACGTGGGCTTTGCCAAGCTGCAGATGTCCCAGGACCTGGGCTTCAGCGAGACCGTGTTCGGCCTGGGCGCAGGCGTGTTCTTCATCGGCTACTTCCTCTTCGAGGTGCCCAGCAACCTGCTCATGCACCGCCTGGGCGCGCGCGTCTGGATCGCCCGCATCATGATCACCTGGGGCATTCTGTCGGCCATGTTCATGTATGTGGAAACGCCCACGGGCTTCTACATCCTGCGCTTTCTGCTGGGCCTGGCCGAGGCGGGCTTCTACCCCGGCGTGATCCTGTACCTGACCTACTGGTACCCGGCCCACCGGCGCGCCAAGATCGTGGCGCTGTTCATGTCGGCCATCCCCGTGGCCGGCATTTTCGGCAACCCGCTGTCGGGCTGGATCATGCAGGCCTTCCACGGCGACCATGGCCTGCACGGCTGGCAGTGGATGTTCCTGATCGAGGCGATTCCCGCCCTGGTGATCGGCGTGGTGACCATCTTCTATCTGGACAACGGCATCTCCAGCGCCAAGTGGCTGACGGCTTCCGAAAAGCAGCTGCTGGCGCGCGAGATCGAGCTGGACCAGCAGCACTCAGGCGCCCAGAAGCATTCGCTCAAGGCCGTTTTCGCCGACCGCCGCGTCTGGTGGATGTGCCTGATCTACTTCGCCTTTGTCGCAGGCCAGTACGGGCTGACCTTCTGGATGCCCACGCTGATCAAGTCCACGGGCGTCACGGGCGCGCTGAACATCGGCCTGCTCAGTGCCATTCCCTTCCTGTGCGCCATCGTGGTGATGAACCTCATGGGCCACAGCGCCGACAAGCGCCGCGAGCGCCGCTGGCACCTGATCGTGCCCGCGCTGATGGGCGCCGTGGGCTTTGCGATGACGGCCTTCTTCGCCGACAACACCGTTCTTTCCCTGATCTTCCTGTCGCTGGCCGCAGCCGGCGTGCTGACCTGCGCGCCGCTGTTCTGGTCGCTGCCCACGGCCTTCCTGTCGGGCACGGCGGCGGCGGCGGGCATTGCCATCGTCAACTCGGTCGGCAACCTCGCGGGCTTCGCCAGCCCTTACATGATCGGCTACCTCAAGGACCTGACCCAGTCCACGCAGGCCGGCATGTTCGTGCTGGCGGGGGTGCTCGTGGTGGGCGCCATCGCGGTCTGGCTCACCCCCGCAAAGATGGTCAACCGCTGACCGGCCTTTCTTCCCATCCTTCAAGCTCCAAGCCCCAAGACACATGAAAGTACTGATCACCGGCGGCGCCGGATTCCTGGGCCAGCGCCTGGCCCGCAAGCTGCTCGAACAAGGCTCGCTGACGCTGGCCGGCACCCGCTGGCCCATCCACCAGATCGACCTGCTCGACGTGGTGGCCACCCACGCCATTGACGACACGCGCGTGCGCTCCCTGGTGGGCGACATTGCCGACCCGCAGGTGCTGCGCGGCGCCATAGACCAGGACACGGCCGTAATCTTCCATCTGGCCGCTGTGGTCAGCGGCCAGGCCGAGGCCGACTTCGACCTGGGCATGCGCATCAACCTCGATGCCTCGCGCGCCCTGCTGGAGACCTGCCGCGCAGTGGGCCACATGCCGCGCGTGGTCTTCACCAGCTCGGTGGCCGTCTACGGGGGTGACCTGCCCGACACCGTGCTGGACGGCACGGCCCTGAACCCGCAGTCCTCCTACGGCACGCAAAAAGCCATTGCCGAGCTGCTGCTGGCCGACTACACGCGGCGCGGCTTTGTCGACGGCCGCGTGCTGCGCCTGCCCACGATCAGCGTGCGCCCGGGCCGGCCCAATGCGGCGGCCTCGTCGTTTGCCAGCGGCATCATCCGCGAGCCCCTCAACGGCGAAGCGGCCAACTGCCCCGTGGGTGCCACCACGCGCCTGTGGCTGCTGTCCCCGCGCCGCGCCGTCGAGGCCCTGGTCGCAGGCTGCGAACTCGATGCCAGCGCCGTCGCCGACCGCCGCCCCATCAACCTGCCCGGCGTGTCCGTCAGCGCAGGCGACATGGTGCGCGCGCTGCGCGAAGTGGCTGGCGACGAAGTGGCCAACCGCGTGAGCTGGCAGCCCGACGACAAGGTCGAGCGCATCGTCGGCAGCTGGCCCGGCCGCTGGGATACCGCGCGCGCCAACCAGCTGGGCCTGCGCGGCGACGAGGACTTTGCGGCCATCGTGCGCGCCTACATCGCCGATGACCTGACACCCCTGCTCCAGCCATGAACCACACCACCGCCATACCCCGCGCCGTCGGCGTGATCGGCCTGGGCGCCATGGGCGCCGGCATGGCGCAAAGCCTGCGCCGCGCCGGCCACCACGTGCATGTCCACGACATCCGCCCCGAGGCCGCAGCCGCCTTCGCCGCCGAAGGTGGCACGGCCTGCGCCACGCTGGCCGACATGGCCGCCGCCTGCCGCATCGTCGTCAGCGTGGTGGTCAACGCTCAGCAAACCGAGGCCGTGCTGTTCGGCGAAGGCGGCATCGCCCCCGCGCTGCAGCCCGGCTCCGTCTTCGTCATGTGCTCCACCGTGGACCCCAACTGGTCGGTGGCGCTGGAGGCCAGGCTGCAGGCGCAGGGCGTGCACTACATCGACGCGCCCATCTCGGGCGGCGCGGCCAAGGCCGCGTCGGGCCAGATGACCATGATGACGGCCGCCCGCCCCGAGGCCTATGCCGCCTGCGAAGGCGTGCTCGATGCCATGGCCGCCAAGGTCTACCGCCTGGGCCACAGCGCGGGCGCGGGCAGCAAGGTCAAGATCATCAACCAGCTGCTGGCCGGCGTGCACATTGCCGCAGCGGCCGAGGCCATGGCCCTGGGCCTGCGCGAAGGCGTCGATGCCGCCGCGCTCTACGAGGTCATCACCCACAGCGCCGGCAACAGCTGGATGTTCGAGAACCGCATGGCCCACGTGCTGGCCGGCGACTACACCCCGCTGTCGGCCGTGGACATCTTCGTCAAGGACCTGGGCCTGGTGCTGGACACCGCGCGCCACAGCAAATTCCCGCTGCCCCTGGCCTCCACGGCCCACCAGATGTTCATGCAGGCATCCACCGCCGGCCATGGCCGCGAGGACGACAGTGCCGTCATCAAGATCTTTCCGGGCATCACCCTGCCCCAGGCTCCATCGGAATCCCCATGACCCTTCTTCTGGGCTGCATAGCCGACGACTTCACGGGCGCCACCGACCTGGCGAACAACCTGGTGCGCGCAGGCATGCGCGTGGTGCAAAGCATTGGCGTGCCTGCCGGCCCGGTGGACGAGGGCGTGGACGCCGTCGTTGTCGCGCTCAAGTCGCGCACCATCGCGCCGGCCGATGCCATTGCGCAATCGCTGCAGGCCCTCGAATGGCTGCAGGCCCAGGGCGCCAATGGCCGCGCGCCGCAGATCTACTTCAAGTACTGCTCCACCTTCGACAGCACGCCGCAGGGCAATATCGGCCCCGTGACCGATGCGCTGATGGACGCGCTGGGCTGTGGCTTCACCATCGCAACGCCTGCCTTTCCCGACAACCAGCGCACCGTCTTCAAGGGCCACCTGTTCGTGGGCGATGTGCTGCTCAGCGACAGCGGCATGCGCAACCACCCGCTCACGCCCATGACCGATGCCAACCTGGTGCGCGTGCTGCAGGCGCAGACACGGCGCAAGGTGGGGCTGATCGACCATGTGGCCGTCGCGCAGGGCGAGGCCGCCATCCGCGCGCGCATTGCCGCACTCCAGGCCGAGGGCGTGGGCATGGCCGTGGTCGATGCCGTCTCCAACGACGACCTGCTGCGCCTGGGCCCGGCTCTGGCCGGCATGCCCCTGGTCACGGCGGGCTCGGGCGTGGCCATCGGCCTGCCCGCGAACTTCGGCATCCAGCCCACGGCCCAGGCCGCTGCCCTGCCAACCGCCACCGGCCTGCAGGCGGTCGTCTCGGGCAGTTGCTCGGTGGCCACCAATGCGCAGGTGGCGCACTTCATCGCCTCGGGGCGCCCTGCCCTGGCGCTGGAGCCGCTGCGCATCGCCGCTGGCGAGGACGAAGCCGGCAAGGCCCTGGCCTGGGCCCGCCAGCACATCGCCAGCGGCCCCGTGCTGATCTACTCCACGGCCGAATCCTCGGCCGTCAAGGCCGTGCAGGGCCGCCTGGGCGTGGAGCAGGCCGGCGCACTGGTCGAACAGACCATCGCCGCCATCGCCCGGGGGCTGGTCGAGATGGGCGTGCGCCAGCTTGTCGTGGCGGGCGGAGAAACCTCGGGCGCCTGCGTGCAGGCGCTGGGCATCGAGCAGATGCGCATAGGGCCGCAGATCGACCCTGGCGTGCCCTGGTGCCATGCCGCCTCGCCCCTGGCGCCGCAGGGGCTGCACCTCACGCTCAAGTCCGGCAACTTCGGCACCACGGACTTCTTCACCAAGGCCTTCGGCGCGCTGGCAAGCGCCTGATGCCACACTCAGCCTCCGTTTTCAGGAAAACCTTCATGCCCCGTTTCGCCGCCAACCTGTCCATGCTCTACAACGACCTGGACTTTCTTGACCGCTTCGAGGCCGCCGCGCGCGACGGCTTCCAGGCCGTCGAATACCTGTTCCCCTACGACTTCGCCCCCGAGCAACTGGCCCGGCGCCTGCAGGACCACGGCCTGCAGCAGGTGCTGTTCAACGCCCCGCCCGGCGACTGGAGCGCGGGCGAGCGCGGCCTGGCCTGCATCCCCGGGCGCGAGGCGGAATTTGCCCAGGGCATGGAACGCGCCGTGGCCTACGCCCAGGCCCTGGGCTGCCCGCGCATCCACGTCATGGCCGGGCTCAAGCCCGCAGGCGCCAGCGATGACATCCTGCGCGCCACCTACATCGCCAACGTGCGCCATGCCGCACGGCTGGCCGCGCCCCACGGCATCGCCATCCTGCTGGAGCCCATCAACGGCCGGGACATGCCAGGCTTCTTCCTGAGCCGCCAGGACCAGGCCCACGCGCTGCTGGCCGACATCGCAGAGCCCAATGTCCAGGTCCAGATGGACCTCTACCACTGCCAGATTGTCGAGGGAGACCTCGCCATGAAGATCCGCCAGTACCTGCCCACGGGCCGCGTGGGGCATGTGCAGATCGCAGGCGTGCCCGAACGCCACGAACCCGACGTGGGCGAGATCAACTACCCCTACCTGTTCCGCCTGCTGGACCAACTGGGCTACGACGGCTGGATAGGCTGCGAATACCGCCCCGCGCGCGGCGCGGCGGCGCACGCTACCAGCGAGGGGCTGGGATGGATGAAGGAGTGGCTGTAGCTGTAGCGTCTGCTGCGGCAGCCCGTCATCCGCCAGGCACGGGAGGATGGGGCGGATAGCTGTCCTGCGTATCCGCCGCCTGCGTTCAGGAATACTCCAGATCGCTGTGCTTGCCGACCACCAGCCGGCCGGCCGACAGCGACATCATCAGCAGCGCAATCGCCTCATGCATGATCAGCGTGTGCGTGTTGCCGGTCTCCACCATCTTGCTGCGCAGCGATTCGCGCACCTGCAGGGAGCCGGTCACGTCGATGATGATGTCCACCGCCGCGTCCACCAGTTCCATGAACCGGGTGGTGACCGGCACGCCGCGCGCGCGTGCCAGTGCGATGCCGGGCTGGTTCAAATCCAGGTCGGCCACCCCAAGCAACTGCACGAAGGGCGCGTCCAGCAATTGCTGCAGCAAGGGAGTGCCGGTCTGCCCCGCACCAATGACCACGATCCGGAAGGCTTGCATGGGTTGAATCCTTTTTCCATATGGGAAGTACGGCGCCATCATAGAAATGCCTTGCCGGTGCGCGCCGGTCCGGGGCAGGTGGAATGGGTTTGTATGACCCAGGTCAAATCCGGTGGACAGGGGCGTGGCGGCGGGCCAGGTCTCTGCGGTCGAGATTCGATACCGACCGGCTGCCTGCAGCAGAGACCACACCACAGGCTGCTGACGCGGGAGCCTGCATTCCAGAGAGTGCATGGCCTGAACGTGGTGCTTCTGACCTGAATGCAGCTGCCGCCGCCTGCATTCGCCCACAAAAAAACCCGCCGGCTTCGTGGCCCGGCGGGTTTTCTCAGGTGAACAACAGCCAGCGCTGTTATTGCCTTACAGGAACCTGTTCCGTGTACTCGCGCAGTACGCCGCCGCCTTCGACGGAGCCGCTGACCTGGCCGTCCTTGACGCGCTCCACGCAGGAGCGGCGGTCGCCTTCGTTCTTGAAGACATCGCAGCGGGCCACGGCATTGCGCTGGAAGTGGTCGCCCGACTGGACGCCGCCTCGGCGCGATTGCTCCTGGACGGCTGCAGCCTCGTGCTGGGCAGGGTCGCGGCGGTCATAGCCGCGCTTGGCGGGCCCCTTGGGCTCCGCGTGCTTCTTGTGGTGGTGGGGCTTGGCCTTTTCCGCAGCGGGCGGCGGGGGCGGCATGCCATCGGGGCCAGGGGCGGGCTGGGCAGTGGCCAGTCCGGCCATGCCAAGCACGGCGGCGCCAATACACAGCTGCAGGGGACGAATCCATGGGTTCTTCATAGCTTCACTCCATTCCTCGTGAAAAAAGTCAAGGCCCAAGCATGCGTGTTTTCCAGCTCCCCATTTATCGGTACAGCGCGGCTGCGCATGCAGGCCATGGCCTACAGCTTGCCGCGCCCCCTGCAAGCGGCCCCTGACCTGGGTCAAGCCTGGTGCGCAAACCAGCGCTGCACGCCTTCGGCCATGCGCGCGAAGACGCTGTCCAGCGTGGGCACCTCGGCGCCCCACAGGGCGCGCAGCACCTCGGCGTTCTCGAACAGGCCGTGCCAGTAGCAGCCGGCGATGCGGCCATCGGGGCTGTGCCACAGCAGGCCGGGCACGGGCTCGGCCACGGCACTGCCAGAGGCCACCATGTCGGGGCGCACCCCGGTCTGGCCGTGGTGGATTTCATAGACCTGCGCCTGCACGCCAGCCAATGGCGCCAGCGCACCCGGCAGCGGCGGCAGTTGCACGCTGGCGGGCAGCACGGTCTTGTCGGGCGCGAACAGGGTCGTCAGCGGCAGAAGACCCAGGCCGGCGGCGTTGCCGTCCACGCCATGCAGGTCGATCAGCGCCTCGCCCAGCATCTGCAGGCCGCCGCAGATGCCCAGCACCTGCCGGCCTGCCGCAGCGTGCGCAGCAACGGCGGCATCCAGACCCTGGGAACGCATCCAGGCCAGATCGGCAGCCGTGGCCTTGGAGCCGGGCAGGATGATCCAGTCCGCGCCTGCCAGCTGGGCCGGCGTGCGCGCCCAGACCACGCGCAGGCCCGGCACCTGCAGCAGGGGCTGGAATTCGTCGAGGTTGCTGATGCGCGGGTAGGCAATGATGGCGATGGAGGTGTGCACGGCGCGCCCCGCCCCTCCTCCAGAGCCACGGTCGTCAAAGACGCCATCCTCCTCCGGCAGGCCATGCTGGAACTGCATGGGGATGGTGGCCACGGTGGGCACGCCGGTGCGCTCCTGCAGCATCTGCGGGGCGGGCGCCAACAGGCTGGCGTCGCCCCGGAATTTGTTGAGCACAAAGCCGCGGATCAGCGCCTGTTCTTCCGGCGGCAGCAGCGCCCAGGTGCCGTAGAGGTGGGCGAAGGCGCCGCCACGGTCGATGTCGGATACAAGAAGGCAGTGCGCGCCGCAGTGGCGCGCCACGCGCATGTTGACGACGTCGCTGGCATGCAGGTTGATTTCTGCGGGGGAGCCTGCGCCTTCGATGACGACCACATCGTTGTCGGCGCGCAGGCTGTCCAGCGCCTCGGCGATCTGCGGCCAGACGCGGGCGCTGCGGCCGCGCCAGGGCAAGGCCGAGAGTTCCTCGCTGACCCGGCCCAGCAGTACGACTTGGCTGCGCATGTCGGCCTCGGGCTTGAGCAGCAGCGGGTTCATGCGCACATCGGGCGCGCAGCCTGCGGCCAGGGCCTGCAAGTACTGTGCCGTGCCGATCTCGCCCCAGGCACCACCCGGCGCGGAGACCACCCGCGCGTTGTTGCTCATGTTCTGCGCCTTGAAGGGCGCCACCTTGTAGCCCTGGGCGCGGTACCAGGCGCACAGCGCGGTGGCGACCCAGCTCTTGCCGGCGCCGCTGCTGGTGCCCAGCACCATCACGCACAGCGCAGGGCGCTGGCTGGGCGTGGGCAGGGGCAGATTCACGGCGGCGGGTTCATTCGATTGCATGGTGTTTCTCCATTGGCTGCCAGGCAGCCAGCAAGGCGCTCTGAGATGCGGGCGCCAGCACGCCCATGCGCACGCAGCCGGGCAGGCCGAAGCTGTCGCAGTCGCGCAGCTTGATGCCCTGCGCGCGCAGTTGGGCCAGACGCGTCTGCATGGCGTCGCCCTGCTGGGCTTGCGGCCAGCGCGCCACAAAGTAATTGGCCTGCGAGCCGGGCAGTACCTGCCAGCCCAGGCGCTGCACCAGATCGAGCTGCTGCGCCTTCCAATCGCGCAGCCGTTGCAGGCTTTGCGCCAGCCATTGCCGGGTGGCCGGTGCGGTCCAGGCCGTGAGCATGGCCTCGCCATGGGCGCCCACGGGCCAGGATGGTGACAGGGCGCGCAAGGCATCGATCTCGTCGTGCGGCACGGCTTCGGGCGCAATGGCGTAGGCCGCGCGCACGCCGGTCATGCCCAGGGCCTTGTTGGGAGTCCACATCTGCCAGGCATCGAGCACCTGGAAGGGCACGGCGGGCTCCATGCCCGTCTCCAGTCTGAGGGGGGCATAGGCGCAGTCGATCACGCGCCAGGTGCCGGGCGGTGCGGGCTCGCTCCACAGCGGCCAGACCTCCTCGGGCTGGCCCAGCGGGCTCGATGGTGCGCAGGCCCAGTGCAGGCCGGGGCCGGCCTCGGTTATGCCGTCGCGCGCGGCCAGGGGCAGGCGCCAGACCTGCGCCGCGTGGGCGTAGTCGCCGTAATGGTGGGCCGGCAGGCTGGCGACGGCCGCGCCTTCGCGCGCTGCATGCATGGTGATGCGGTGGATGAAGTCGCTGGCGCTGGCCGCAATGACAATGCGCTCGGCCGGCACACCATGAAAATCCGCCAGCCGTGCGCGCAGCGCCGTGTACTGCGGGTCGGGGTACTGGGCCGCGTGGGCCTGGGCCAGCATGTCCAGCGCCTGCGGGCAAGGTCCGCAGGCATTGCGGTTGGTGGAGAAATCGTGCGCGGGCACGCCCAGCGCATCCGTGCCACCGTGGGTGACTGGGATCGGTTTCATGGTGACTTTCCTGCCATCGCCCATCCAAGGACCAGGGCGGCGGCCACCCCTGCAGCCACCAGCATGGCGACCACGCGGCCCGCATGCGCCACGGCCTGCTGCAGCTCGGCCGCCTGCGGCACGCGGCCTGCGGGGTTGAGCACGTAGACGCCGGGCTTGCCCAGGCGCACGCCCAGCAGCCTTGCCATGGCGCCCATGGGCCAGCCGCCGTTGGGCGACGGGGTGACGCGCGCGTCCTGGCGCAGCGCACCCCAGCCCGGCCGCCGGCCAGCAGCCAGGCCGGACAAGGCCAGCAGCAGGGCAGTCAGGCGCGCCGGTATCCAGTTGAGCAGGTCATCGGCACGCGCCGTCCATTTGCCGGCCCATTGCCAGTGGCGCCGGTCATCGCCCTGCCCGCGCCAGCCCGGGTAGCCCCACATGGCATCGGCCGTATTGGCAAAGCGGTAGAGGGCCGCGCCCGGCAGGCCGGCCACGGCGAACCAGAACAGCGGCGCCAGCACCGAGTCGCTGAGGTTCTCGGCCAGGGTCTCGATGGCGCTTTCGCGCACCTGGCCTGCGTCGAGCTGCGCCGTGTCCCGGCTGACCAGCCAGGTCAGGCGCTCGCGGCCTGCGGGCAGGGACTGCTGCAGTGCGGCTTCCACGGCCAGCACCTCGTCGCGCAGCATGCGCCAGGACAAAAGCGGCTTGAGCAGCACGCCCAGCACCAGGGCGCCCAGCCACCAGGGCATGGGCGGCAGCAGCCACTGGATGAACGCGTAGATGGCGAAGAACAGCAGCGCCAGCAGGCACCAGGCGACGGCGCCCAGCGCAAAGCGTGGCCAGTCGCGCACATGTTCTTCGCGGGGGGCAATTCTTCGCCCAACCGCACCCAGCAGCCGGCCCATGGCGACCACGGGGTGCATCCACACGGGCGGCTCGCCCCAGAGCCGGTCGATCAGCAGGGCCACGGGAACGGCCAGCGCGGCGGCCAGGGCGTGGCGCGCCCAGGGTTCGGCTTGGACCTGGGCCTGCGGCTGCGACAGCGCCTGCCAGCACCACCACAGCGGGCTGAGCGCGGCGCCCAGCAGTTGCCAGGAAGGGCTGTCGCTCATGCCTGCGGTTGTGGGGCGGCGGCGCGCTGGCCCCAGAAGTCGTCGTAGAGCATGTCCTGCAGCGGTGCGCGGCTGGCCCACTTTTGCTGCTGCAGCATGGGCTCGGCATAGTAGGCCGACACGGGGCCCAGGCACAGCACGGCCAGCGGCCGGCTGCCCACGGGCATTTGCAGCAGCGCGGCCAGCACCTCGGGATCGAACAGCGAGACCCAGCCCAGCCCCAGCCCCTCGGCGCGCGCGGCCAGCCACAAGTTCTGGATGGCGCAGGCGGCCGAGGCCACGTCCATCTCGGGCAGGGTGCGCCGGCCGAAGACATGGGCCTCGCGCCCTGGCGGCATGGCCACGACCAGCACCTCGGCCGCATCCAGCACGCCCTGGACCTTGAGCTGCATGAAATCTTCCTCGCGCTCGCCCAGCGCACGCGCGGTCTGCAGGCGTTCCTGCTCGATCACGGCATGGATCTCCTGGCGCAATTGCGCATCGCGCACGCGGATGAAGCGCCAGGGCTGCATGAAGCCGACGCTGGGCGCATGGTGGGCGGCGCGCAGCAGGCGCAGCAGCACCTCGGGCGCGACCTCGCCGCCGCAGAAGTGGCGCATGTCGCGCCGCTCATGGATGGCGCGGTAGACGGCTGCCCGCTCGGCCTCGGCAAAGGGTTGGGCGGGAATGGTCTCTGGCGCCCGGGATTGCGTTTCGCTGCTCATGCCGCCATTGTCCGCCGCAGGCCGGGCCTGCGGGCGGCATCAGTCCTCAATACCACGCTGGGCGGGAATGCCGGCCTGGAAGGCGTGCTTGACCAGTTCCATGCGCGTGACGGTATCGGCCACGGCAATGATTTCCTCGGGGCAGCGGCGGCCCGTGAGCATGACGTGCACATGGCGCGGGCGGTCGGCCAGGGCCTGCAGCACAGGCTCCAGCGGCAGCCAGCCATAGATCAGCGGATAGGTGATTTCGTCGAGCACGACCAGGAAGTGATCACCCGAGAGGATGGCGGTGCGCGCACGCTCCCAGCCCTCGCGCGCGATCTGGGCCGACCGCTCATGGTCCTGGCTCTTCCAGCTGAAGCCGTCGCCCAGTCCCTCGATGGGCATGCCCAGTTGCTCGAACATGCGGTGCTCGCCAAAGCGCGCGGTGGGCACCTTCATGAACTGGAAGATCTTGACGGACTTGCCCCTGCCATGCGCGCGCAGGGCCAGGCCGAAGGCCGCCGTGCTCTTGCCCTTGCCGTCGCCGGTGTTCACCAGCACCAGGCCACGGCGTTCGCCTTCGGGCTTTTCATAGGGCTTTTCCGTCGGGGCCTGTTCGATCTGCATGGGTCTGTCATCCTCAAAAGTTGCACGCGCTGCGGCGGGCATGCGCTGCAGCGGAGCGCCACTTTAACCGAGGCGGACGCCCAGCCGGCGCTGCAGGGCACGCACGGCGCTGTCCACCGTGGTGAGCACGGGCAGGCCCGTGGCGGCCTCGCAGGCGGCGCGGGCACGCGCCATGCTGAACTGGGCCAGCGCAATGCGCGTGCAGCCACGCGCGGCCAGGGCCCTGGCCTGCTCGACCACCAGGCGGTCATGCGTGGCGGTGTCGCCCCGGTTGAGCGCGTCCATGGCGCCATCGGCCAGGGCGGGCACGAGTTCGATGCCGGCCGGAAACTCCGGCGGCATGGACTGCAGCGTGGGCGCGAAGCTGGAGATCAAACCCAAGGCCCCCTGCTGGCCCTGCACGGCCTCTTCGATCATGGCCTCGTTGGGCTTGAGCACGGGCAGCGGCGCATGGCGCGCGGCCACGGCCTCGATGCAGGGGCCGAAGGCCGAGCAGGTGAACAAGATCCCCTGCGCGCCCGTGTCCACGGCGTACTGCGCAAGGCGCTGGAAACGCTCGTGCATGGCGGCGTCCAGCCCGCGCCCGTTGCGCGCCAGGTCGGCCGAGAGGCTGTCGTCCAGAAGGTTCATGCGAACCGCCTCGGGCCAGTCGCGCGCAAAGGCTTCGTTGATGGGAGCGACGGAGTGGCTGAGGGCGTGGATGAGGGCGATGCGGGTCATGGATGCGTGCAATAAGTTCAGATGCCCTTGGACGAGGGATGGGCGAAGGCCTCGCGCGTCTCGGCGTTGAGCGGGTAGTTGATGTTGATGTTCCTGGGCGGGATGGGCGACATGAACCAGCGGTTGTAGAGCTTTTCCATCTCGCCGGACTGCATCATGCCCGTCACCACGCGGTCCACGATCGCCTTGAAGCCGGCATCGTCCTTGCGCAGCATCAGCGCCTGGTTCTCGGTGCGCAGGCTTTCGCCGGTGATCAGGTAGTCCTGCGGGTTCTTGGCATTGGCGATCTGGCCGGCGAGCAGGATGTCGTCCAGCACAAAGGCCTGGGCACGGCCGCTCTCCACCAGCATGAAGGAGTCCGAATGGTCCTTGCCCGAGAGGTTGGTGACGTCGAGGTTGCGGCCTCGGTCCGCCTCGCGCAACAGGCGAAAGGACGTGGTGCCCGCCGTCGTCGCCACGGTCTTGCCCTGCAGGTCGGCGACGGAGCGCAGCCCCGAGTCCACGCGCACCAGCATGCGCACGTTGTAGCGGAAGATATCCGGCGAGAAGGCCACCTGCTTTTGCCGCTCCACCAGGTTGGTGGTGGAGCCGCACTCCAGGTCCACCGTGCCGTTGGCCACCAGCGGGATGCGGTTGGCCGAGGTCACGGCTTGATAGCGCACCTGCAGTGCGGGCAGCTTGAGCTGGGCCTTGACCTCGTCCACGATGCGCCGGCAGATGTCCATGCTGTAGCCCACGGGCTTGAGATCGCCATCCAGATAGGAAAAGCCGAACGAGGACTCGCGGTAGCCCAGCGTGATGGCCCCGGCCTGCTGGATCTTGGCGAGCGTGCCGCTGTCCTGGGCATGGCTGGCGGCCAGCGGCAGCAGCGCGGCGATCAGGGCGCTGGTCACGGCCAGGGCCGTGCGCTTCAGGGTCGGGCGGGATGGGGTCATGGGGACACTCCTGTGGCGGGGTTGGGGAAAGCGTGGAAATGCGTGGAAATGCGCGCAAGCGCAGGAACGGATCAGAGAACCTGGGCGAGTGCGGCCTCGATGGACTCGGCCAGGCGCGTGGCAATGGTCTGCAGCTGTTCCCGCGTGGCGATGAAGGGCGGCGCCAGCAGCACGTGGTCGCCCGCACGGCCATCGGCCGTGCCGCCGCCGGGGTAGCACAGCAGGCCGCGC
This sequence comes from Delftia sp. Lp-1, assembly GCF_020523835.1. Lineage (NCBI taxonomy): Bacteria > Pseudomonadati > Pseudomonadota > Betaproteobacteria > Burkholderiales > Comamonadaceae > Delftia > Delftia sp. Lp-1. Next base: position 3,513,300 of record NZ_JAJALJ010000001.1, read on the forward strand.
TGCATGGCTTCGGTCTTGATGCGGGCGTTGAGCTTCAGGCCCGCATCGAAGGGTGCCTTGCTGGCGCGGTCGGCCACCAGCTCCACGCCCCAGAAGAAGCCGCGCCCGCGAATGTCTCCAACGTGCTCGCCCACGCGGCGGCGACTGCCCAGGGCCTGCGCCAGCATCTGCCCGAAGGCTTCGCCATCGGTACGCACCTTGTCCAGCAGGCCGTCGCGCCGTATCACGCGCTGCACGGCCAGCGCCGCCGCGCAGGCCACCGGGTGGCCCAGGTAGGTATGGCCGTGCTGGAAGAAGCCGCTGCCGCGCGACATGGCATCGACGATGCGCCCCTGCGCCAGCACCGCGCCCACGGGCTGGTAGCCACCGCCCAGGCCCTTGGCCACGGTGATCAGGTCGGGCACCACGCCTTCCTGCTCGCAGGCATGCAGGGTGCCCGTGCGGCCCATGCCGCACATGACCTCGTCCAGGATGAGCAGCACGCCGTGGCGGTCGCACACCTCGCGCACGGCCTTGAAGTAGCCGGGCACGGGCGTGAGCACGCCGGCCGTGGCGCCGCCCACGGTCTCGGCCACGAAGGCGATCACGCTGCGCGGGCCGTGGACGCCGATAGCCGCATCCAATTCGTCGGCCAGGCGCTGGCCGTATTGCTCTGGAGTTTCATCGTCGCGCTGGTCGCGGTAGGCATTGCAGGGCGAGACATGGGTGGCCGGCACCAGGATGGGCGCGAACGGCGCGCGCCGCCAGGCATTGCCGCCCACGGCCAGCGCACCCAGCGTGTTGCCGTGGTAGCTCTGGCGGCGTGCGATGAAGTGCGTGCGCTCGGGCTGGCCGATCTCCACGAAGTACTGGCGCGCCATCTTGAGCGCGGCCTCCACGGCCTCGGAGCCGCCGCTGACCAGGTAGGCGTGGCTGGTGCCTTCGGGCGCGCCGCGCACCAGTTCCTGCCCCAGTTCCTCGGCCACCGCAGTGGTGAAGAAGCTGGTGTGGGCATAGGCCAGCCGGTCGATCTGATCATGCATGGCGGCGATCACGTCGGGATGCCCGTGGCCCAGCGAGGATACGGCCGCGCCGCCCGAGGCATCGATATAGCTACGCCCCTGCGCGTCGCGTATCTCCAGGCCGCTGGCGGCGACGGCGACGGGGGGCGTGTGGTGCAGATGGCGATGGAACACATGGCTCATGGCAGTTCTTTCAAGGAACAAATGTTTCATCACATTATTTGGCGGAACATTTGTTCCGTCAACAGAGATTTCAACAACAGCCGTTCCAAGCCAGACCGCGCCTGGGCTACAGTCGGCGCAGCCAACACCGCCCTTTTCCCCCTTTTCTCCTGAAAACCCATGTCCGTTCAAGACGACATCCGCCAGCGATTTGCCGAGTTGAGCCCGGCCCTGCAACAGGTGGCCCGCTTCGTGCTGGAGCATCCCAACGATGTGGTTACGGCCTCCATGCGCAGCGTGGGCACGCGCGCCGGCAGCCCGCCCGCCACGCTGGTGCGGTTTGCGCAGTGGCTGGGTTTTGACGGCTGGCCGCAGCTCAAGCAGGCCTTCGCGCAGGACATGGGGCTGGGCAGCGACGAGGCCTACGGCCAGCGCGCCAAGGCCCTGGTGGGCCGCGCTGGCGACCATGACCTGGTGGGCGAGACCTTCGAAGTGCACCGCCGCAATCTGGAGGCCACCGAGCGGCGCCTGGGCGATGCGCTGCAGCAGGCCTGCGCACTGCTGGAAAAGGCCCGCAGCGTGCATGTGGCGGGCTTTCGCGCCAGCTACCCCGTGGCCTTTTCCTTTGTCTATGTGTACCGGCTGCTGCGCGCCAGCGTGCACCTGCTGGACGGCCAGGGCGGCACGCTGGAGATGCAGTGCCGCGCCATGGAGCGCGGCGACGCCCTGCTGGTAGTCGCCTTTGCGCCCTACTCGCGCGAGGCACTGGCCGTGGCCCAAGCCGGCAGGGATGCGGGCTGCCGCATTGTGGCGCTGACCGACAGCCCCGCCTCGCCCCTGGCGCTGCTGGCCGACGCCACGCTGCTGTTTTCGCTGCACAGCCCGTCGTTCTTCCCCTCCATCACCTCGGCCGTGGCGCTGTCCGAGGCCCTGGTGGAACTGCTGGCCAGCCGCGCCGGCAAGGGCGTGGTGCAGCGCATCGACCAGGCCGAGGAGCAATTGTTTGCCAGCGGCGCGTATCTGGAGGCACCTCGGTCGAGGAAAGCCGGTCGCGACTAGCCCAAGGCCGAAGCCGCCATTTGCGCCACAGCCATCGCAGCGCCAGGATCGTCACCGTCTTCCATGCTCCAGACCGCAGACAGTCCTGACCAGGCCAGCACCCATTGCAACAGGCGCCTTTGCTCTATGCCCGAGACTTCGGCAATGGTGGCCATGCGGCGCGCAAAGCGCCCCGGCGCCAGTGCGTTGGCGCGGTCGGGATTGCTCAGGATGTTGGCGTAGTCAAAGCCGCGCTCGCCGTGCAGGCCCTTGGGATCGATAGCCAGCCAGCCCAGGGGGCCGAAGTCCAGCACATTGCCGTGGTGAAGGTCACCATGCAGCACGATCACGTCGCGCGGTGCGGCCAGCAGCTCGCGCGCCGTGGTGGCGCACAGGCCGAGCAGGCTGGCGGTTCCATGGCCTTGTGCAAGCAATGCATGGAACCACTGCGTCAGCGGCACCAGGGGTGGCAACGCCTTGGCGCGCGGCAGGTGCAGGCGCTTGGCAGCGGTGCACAGGATGCGCGTGGCCTCCTCATCGCGCGCGCCACGGGCCATCTCCACCAGCGATTCGGGTCCTGTGGCGCGCAGCATCAGCAAGGCCGGCCCTTCATGGGCCAGCACGGGCGCGGCACCATCGCCATTCCACCAGGCCATCAGGCGGGCACCGGCCACCTCTTCGGGCTCCAGCGCAATCTTGAGCATGGCGGGCGTGCCGCCCTGGCGCACGGGCAGCAACACACCGCGCGGCGTGTACAGGGGCTGGCCATCGATGGTCAGAGCCCAGCGGCTCAGATACGGCGCATGGAGAGACATTTTTTCCAACAGGCGATCAGGGAGCCGCAGCTTGCCCCCGCAGCCGTGGCAGGGCCAGCCACTGCCCGTCGACGGCGCGGATGCGCAGCCGGTGCTCGAACACGGCCTCCAGCGCCGCATGCGTGGCCGCGTCGGCGCAGGCACCCTGGTGCACCACTTGCCCCTTGTCGAGAATGACCAGGTCCTGGGCCTGCAAGGCCATCGATATCTCATGCAGCACGCTGACCACGGTGCGGCCCTGGGCGACCAGGGCCTGCACGCATTCGAGCCAGTCGGCCTGGTGCGGGGGGTCGAGGTTGGCCAGGGGTTCGTCCATCAGCAGCACGCGGGCCTGCACGGCCAGGGCGCGCGCCAGCAGCACGCGCTGGCGCTCCCCGCCCGAGAGACTGCCCACGCTGCGCATGCGCCAGTCCCAGCCCTGGGTCTGGCGCAGGGCCTGCTCCACGGCGGCATGGTCGGCAGCGCCGGGCGCAGCCAGCCAGCCCTGGTGCGGCAGGCGGCCCAGCATGACCACGTCATGGACCCGCATGTCGCCGGCCACGGGCTGGTTCTGGCCCAGCCAGGCGAGCGAGCAGGCCCGTTCCCGCGCACTCCATTGCCGCAGCGGGCGGCCCAGGAGCTCCACCTCCCCTTGCACGCCAGCGCCGGACTCCATGCCTGCCAGGGCGCGCAGCAGCGTGGATTTGCCTGCGCCATTGGGGCCGACGATGGCGGTCCAGCGGCCGGTGGGCAGGGCCAGGTTCAGGCCGCCCAGGACCTGTCGATCGCCCAGGCGAACCTTCAGGGCGCGCGCTTGCAGGGCGGGGGCCAGTGCCGTCATGCGCCCTCCCCGCCGCGCAGGGCGTGGCGGCGGTGCATGAGCCACAGCAGGTAGCTGCCGCCCAGCAAGGCCGTGAGCGCGCCCACGGGCAGCTCCTGCGGGGCGATGAGCCAGCGCGCCAGCAAGTCGGCGGCCAGCAGCAGCACGGCGCCCATGCCCGCGCTGAGCACCAGCAGCCAGCGGTACATGGAGCGCACCATGGAGCGCACCAGATGCGGCGCGGCCAGGCCGACGAAGGCAATCAGCCCGGTCTGCGCCACGGCCGTGCCGGTGGCCAGCGCCAGCAGCAAGATGAGCACCATGCGCAGCGGCGCCAGCGGCAGGCCCAGGCTGTGGGCCGTGGCCTCGCCCAGGGACAGGCCGTCGAGCACGCGGCCCAGGCACCAGGCGCCCAGGGCGGTGGCCAGCAGCACGGCCAGCATCAGCGCGCAGGCGCCCCAGCCGATGAAGGAGGTGCTGCCCAGCATGAAGGCCTGCATGGCCTGCATGATGTCCGGGTTCATCAGCAGCACCAGCGATGCGGCCGCGCCCAGCACCACCCCCACCACCACGCCGGCCAGCAGCAGGCGCATGGTGTTGTGCACGCCCTGGGCCAGCACCAGGGTCAGCAGCACGGCCAGGGCCGCGCCCGCAAAGGCCGCGCCCGTGACACCCAGGCGCGCCAAGCCCGCCAGTGCGAAGGGCGAGGCGCCCAGCGCCGCCATGCTCAATGCAACGCCCAGCGAGGCGCCCGAGGCACTGCCCAGCAGATAGGGATCGGCCAGCGGATTGCGGAACACGCCCTGGGCGATGGCCCCGGCCAGCCCCAGCAGGCCGCCCGCCAGCCACGCGCCCGCCGTGCGGGGCAGCCGGATCTCGGTGACGATCTGCCAGGACAGCGGATCGCTGCGCGCTGCCCACACGCTTTCCCAGCCCGTGCTGCCCACGCCCGCACCCAGCAGCATGAGCAGGGCACTCACGACCAGCAGGGCCAGTGCCATCCAGGGCGCGGCCAGGCCGCGGTGGAGCCTGCGGGCCTGCCTCACTGTGCGGCCCCGTTCAGGCAACGCGCCATCAGTGCAGCGCCCTCGGCCATGCGCGGGCCGGCGCGCACCAGCACGTCCAGCTCGGCCGGCACAAAGCGGCAGACGCGCCCGGCCTGCATGGCACGCAGGCGGCCCCAGCCCGGATAGGGCTCGCCCGATGTGCCCAGGCTGCGGTCGCCGCCCAGGATGAAGTCCGGATCGGCGCGCACCACGAATTCAGGGTTGATGCGCGGGAACGGCCCCAGCTGCGCTCCCACGATGTTGCGCATGCCCAGGCGCGCCAGGGTCTCGCCGATGAACGAAGACTCGCCTGCGGCAAAGGGGCCGCGGTTGACCTCGAAATACACGGTCTGCCCGCGCAGCGCGGGGGCCATGCTGCGCTCCACCTCCTGCATGCGCGCCTCGATGGCGGACCAGACGCGGTCGGCGCCCTGCGCGGGCGGCAGGTCCAGCAACTGACCCACGGTGCGCAGCACGGCCTGCGCATCGGCATGGGTGCGCGGCTCCAGCGCCACGACCTTGAGGCCCAATGCCTGCAGCCGCGCCACCGAGCGCGATGCCATGGACACCAGCACCAGATCGGGCTTGAGCGCGACGATGGCCTCGATATTGGGGTCCATGCCGCCGCCCACCACAGGCAGGGTCTTCACATGGGCCGGCCAGTTCGAATAGCGGTCCACGCCGACCAGGCGCTGGCAGCCGCCCAGCTCGCACACGGTCTCGGTCAGCGAGGGCAGCAGGCTGACGATGCGCTGCGGCGGCTGTGGCAGCTCCACCGGAACGCCCCGCCCGTCCGTGACCCGGATGGCAGCCTGCGCCGCAGACAGCGCCAGTGCCAACGCCAGGCCCCACAGGGCGGGACGCCATGGACTCACGGCTGCGGGCCCTTGAGCGCCAGCGGCAGGCCGGCGCACATCAGCGTGACGGTTTCGCAGCTTTGCGCCGCACGCTGGTTGAGCACACCCAGCGCATCCACAAAGGCCCTCACCTGCGATCCCAGCGGGATCACGCCCAGGCCGATCTCGTTGCCGACCAGGATCACCGGGCCGGGCGCAGCTTGCAAGGCGGCAAGAAAGGCCGTGCATTGGCCCGCCCATCCGCGCGCCAGTTCCTCGGAAGGCTGGGCCGGCATCATCCAGTTGGTCAGCCACAGCGTCAGGCAGTCCACCACCAGCAGGCGCTGCGGCGTGCTGTGCCGCGCAAGCATGGCGGCCAGGTCCAGCGGCTCCTCAAGCGTGACCATGCCGGGCACGCGCTCGGCGCGGTCGCGCCGGTGGCGGGCGATGCGCTCGCGCATTTCGTCGTCCCAGGGCTGGCCGGTGGCGATCAGCGCGGCCTCGCGGTCCAGGGCGCCATCGAGCCAGGCGCGGGCCAGCAATTCGGCACGGCGCGACTTGCCGCTTTTCTGGCCGCCCAGAATGAGTTGGCTGCGCGCAAGCGAATAGGTGGAGATCTGGTCGGTCATGACGCCTGGCCTGCGGGAATGTCAGCGCCCAGCAGCGCCGCCACGGCGCGCGGCTGCGAGGCAAACCAGGCATGGAAATAGCTGGCGTGCACGCTGCCCTGGCGGTACAGCGCCTCGCCCCGGTCGGGCTGGGGGGCCTGGCCCGGACGGCTGCTGCGCCCGGCCTCGGCCATGGACGTGTCCAGCCGGCTGTAGTGGAAGGTATGGCCGCGCAACAGGCCCCAGGGCGTGGGCAGTTGCTGCATGCCCAGGCCGGCCAGGCGCGGCTGCAGGCGTGCATGGCCGGGCAACAGGCCCCAGAGGTCCGTGGTCCGGCCCGCAGTGTCGGTCAGTCGTTCGCACAGCGCCAGCATACCGCCGCACTCGGCCCAGACCGGCCGGCCGGCTGCCACGTGGGCGGCAATGTCACCGCGCAGCGCGGCATGGGCGGCCAGCGCGTCCAGGTGCAGTTCCGGATAGCCGCCGGGCAGCCACAGCGCATCGCACTGCGGCAGGCGCTCTGCGGCCAGGGGCGAGAAGAAGGCAATCCGCGCACCCATGGAACGCAGGCAGTCGAGGTTGGCCTGGTAGATGAAGCTGAAGGCCGCATCACGCGCCACCGCCACGGTGCGGCCCGCCAGCCAGGGCTGCACGGCTTCGGCAGGTTCCGGGCACGGTTCAAAGTCCACGGACCAGTCCTGCCAGCTGGCGCCCTGCCCGGCTTCGGCCTGCCAGGGCAACTGGCCCAGCGGCGTGGCCAGCAGCGCATCGGCGGCCACGTCCAGGCGCTGCAGGGCATCGTCCAGCTCATGCGCGGCAACCAGGCCCAGGTGCCGCTCGGGCAGCAGCGAGGTGGCGCCTGCGCCCTGCACCCGCGCCAGCGCGCCCAGCCACAACGAAGGCTCGCGCAGGCCGGCACGCAGCAGGTCGGCATGGTGGGCGCTGCCCACGCGGTTGGCCAGCAGGCCGGCCCAGCGCAGGCCGGGCCGGTAGTGCTGCAGGCCATGGGCCAGTGCGCCAAAGGTGCCGGCCATGCCCGAGGCGTCGATCACGGCCAGCACCGGCAGGCCCAGCCGCTCGGCCACATCGGCCGCGCAGGGCGTGCCGTCGAACAGGCCCATGACGCCTTCCACCAGGATGAGGTCGGCCTCGCAGGCGGCGGCGTGCAGGCGCGCACGCATGTCGGCCTCGCCCGTCATCCACAGATCGACGCTGTGCACGGGCGCACCGCTGGCCAGCTCGTGCCAGTGCGGGTCCAGGAAGTCAGGGCCGCACTTGAACACGCGCACGCGGCGCCCCTGGCGCGCATGCAGCCGCGCCAGCGCAGCCGTCAGCGTGGTCTTGCCCTGGCCCGAGGCCGTGGAAGTGATCAGCAGCGCCGGGCAGCGTGCCCCGCCCCGGCCAAGGTCAATATTCATGTGTATTTGTTTGCTCCGTGCGACGCTGCCTTGAACCGGCCGCTCCGCCAACGCGGCGCATTGTAGTGCGCACCCCCGCCGTATCCGCACCCTACCCGCACCGCGCCCGCAACCAATGCTTACGCATTACACCCCGCCGAAGCAGACGTGTCCTACACATGGCGCTACGATTTTGTGAGACAGTCTGCCGCCTGCGCTCGAATACCTGAGCACGGCGCTGACGTCAAGCCTTCTAAGCCCCCCTGCTATCAGGTTTCCTCGGATACTTCCACGGAATGCGCTCACTTCGTTCGCACGTCCTACAATCTCAGCGTCTATGACCTCCCAGACTTCCCTCGACCACATTGCAGAGCGCGTGGAGCGCCTGCTGGTTCGCCACGAGGAACTGCAACGCACGAATGCGCTACTCGCCGAACAGGTGGCGGCCCTGACCCAGGAGCGTGATTCACTGCGCTCGCGGCTCAACGCCGCACGGGCCCGCGTCGATGCCCTGATCGAGCGCCTGCCCTCCAACCAGGGGGCTTGACCCCCTTCGCAACCGCCGACGTCCCGAACGCCCATGAAGCAGATCGAAGTGCAAATCCTGCAGCAAAGCTATGTGCTGACCTGCCCCGATGGCCAGGAAGAGCGTCTGCTCGAGGCCGTGCGCCGTGTGGACACGGCCATGACCCGGATCCGCGACAGCGGCAAGGTCCGCTCGCGCGAGCGCGTGGCCGTGCTGTCCGCGCTGAACATGGCCTTCGACGTGCTGGACCGCGAAGCGCAGGAAAGCGCCATGGCCACGGCCCAGGCCGAAATGCAGTCCCTGCATGACGAGGTCACTTCGCAGCATGCCGCCCAATCCATGCCGCCCGAGCCCAGCCCCGAGGAACTGGCCGAGCGCCAGCGCCAGCAGGCCCTTGCCGAGCAACTGGTGCTGCGCCTGGACCAGGCTCTGGAAGGCGATGCACGGCTGCTCTGAGCCGCTGCACTTCCCGTCCATCCAACGGCCTCTTCGGAGGCCGTTTTTCATGGCATCGGCCATGTCAATGGAAAGCCCATGCCGTTCAAAGAACTTGATTGCGGGCCTGCTCAATCGCCGTAGAATGGAGGCGTCTGCAAACCCGCCGGGCTTTATAGTTCCTTGGACCAATGCTCTATGAGCCCGGGCTTGGTACATTGCCATTCGAGCGTGATCGTCTCGCGTTAGATGAACCCAACGTCTGGCTGCCCTTGCCCCCCTGAACCCCGGTTCAGGATGACGGCCCGGTGGTCTTTGCAGACACCTGATTCCAACCCGGCGCACCTCCATGGTGCGCCGGGTTTTTTGTTGCCCTCCCCTCCCCGCCCATCCACTACCGACCTTCTGCCGCATGCCTGACCTGCTGTTTCTCGAACTGGCCCTGCTGGGCCTGTGCTCCGGCTTCCTGGCCGGCTTGCTGGGGGTGGGCGGCGGCATGGTGCTCGTGCCGTTTCTGACCTACTTCCTCGACAAGCGCGGGGTCGGCCCTGACCTGTCCGTGAAGATGGCGATCGCCACGGCCATGGCCACCATTGTGTTCACCTCGATCTCCAGCCTGCGCGCCCACCATGGGCGCGGCGCCGTGCGCTGGGACATCGTGCGCAGCCTGGCGCCGGGCATCATCACGGGCGGCCTGCTCGCCAGCCTGGGCGTTTTCGCGCTGCTGCGCGGCAAGTACCTGGCACTGTTCTTTGGCGTATTCATCGGCTACATGGCGCTGCGCATGCTGCGCAGCAACAGCCAGCCCGCGGCCACGCGCGCCCTGCCCGGCCCGCTGGGGCTGTACGGCGCGGGTACGGGCCTGGGCTTCATCTCGGGGCTGGTGGGTGCGGGCGGGGCCTTCATCAGCGTGCCCTTCATGATGCGCTGCTCGGTGCCCATGCACATGGCCGTGGGCACCAGCGCGGCGCTGGGGTTTCCGATTGCCGTGGTGAATGCGGCGGGCCTGATCTTCACCGGCGCGGGCGACGCGGGGCGCCCCGAATACTCGCTGGGCTACCTGTGGCTGCCGGCCCTGCTGGCCTTGGCCTGCTGCAGCGTGCTGACGGCACCGCTGGGGGCACGGGCCGCGCACCGGCTGCCCGTGGGCCAGCTCAAGCGCATCTTTGCCACGCTGCTGTTCGGCCTGGCGGCCTACATGCTCTGGAAGGGCTTGAGCGCAGGCAACTGAGTGCTCGCGGCCTGGGCCATTCTCTGCCGGTAGGCGATGGCGCCAATGCCGGCGCGCTGGGCCTGCAGGCATTCGCCGAACTGCTCGCGCGGCAGGCCAGGCGCGCACAGAAAGCCCTGGAAGTAGTGGCCCTGCATGCGGTGGATGGCCGTCAGCTGCTCGTGCGTTTCCACGCCCTCGGCCACGATCTCCACGCCCAGCGCCAGACCCAGGCTGATGATGGCGCCCACAATGGCCTGGTCGCCCTCGTCGCTGGGCAGGCCGCGCACGAAGCTCTGGTCGATCTTGATCTTGGAGATGGGCAGCTTCTTCAGGTAGGCCAGGTTGGAGTAGCCGGTGCCGAAGTCGTCAATCACCATGCCCACACCCAGATCGGCGATCTGGCACACGCGCAGCGCCATGTCCTGGGCGTCCTGCAGCAAGATGCTTTCCGTCAGCTCCAGCTCCAGCAGCTGGGGTGTGAGGCCGTAGCTGCGCAGCAGCTCGGTCACCCGCTCGACAAAGCCTGACTGGCGGAACTCCAGCGCCGACACGTTGACCGAGACCTTGATGGGCATGCCCTGCTGCTGCCAGCGTGCAGCCTCCTGCACGGCCTGCTCCATGACCCAGGCGCCCAGCGTGACGATGTAGCCCGACTCCTCGGCCAGCGGGATGAAGACACCCGGCGAGACCACGCCGAATTCGGGATCGGTCCAGCGCAGCAGCGCCTCGGCCGCGACGATGCGGTCGCTGTCTATGTGCACCTGCGGCTGGAAGTAGACCGCCATGCGGCCATGCTCCAGCGCCTGGCGCATGGCGTGCTCCAGCTTCATGCGCGACAGCAGGCCGGCGCTCATCTGCGGCTGGTAGAAGCTGAAATGGCCCCGGCCCCGCTCCTTGACGCGGTACATGGCGGTGTCGGCCTGGCGGATCAGTTCATCCAGCGTGAGGCCATCGGCCGGGTACTGGGCCACGCCGATGCTGCACTGCACGGAGAAACCCAGGCCGTCGAGCAGGAAGGGGCGCTCCATCTCCTGCAGGATGCGCTTGGCCACCGAAGCGGCCAGCTCGGCGTTGCAGCCCTGCAGATAGAGCACGAACTCGTCGCCACCCAGGCGGCACAGGATGTCCACGGGCCGCATGCAGTCGCTCAGGCGCTGCGCAACCAGCTTGAGCACGCGGTCCCCGAACTGGTGGCCCAGCGAGTCGTTGATGATCTTGAAGCGGTCCAGGTCGATGAACAGGATGCTGAACACCGTGCCGCCTGCGCGCGCGGCCTCGATGGCTGCATCCACGCGCTCCGTGAGGTTCAGGCGGTTGGGCAGGCCGGTGAGCGCGTCGCTGTAGGCCAGCTGTTCAATGCGCTGCTGGGCCACGCGCTGCTGCGTGAGGTCGCGCATGAAGCCGATGCTCTGCACCACGTCGCCCTGCGCGTTGCGCAGCGGCACCCAGGACAGGCGCACGGCGCAGCGCGCGCCGCCGGCCTGGCGCAGCCACAGGTCGCCCTCCCAGAAGCCGCCCTGGTGCCACTGGATGCGGGCCAGGTCGCCCAGGGTGTCGGCCTGGCCTTCGGCGGCCTCGAACAGCGACTCCACCGTGCGCCCCTGCACGGGCATGCCGCCCAGCAGGCGTTCGCAGGCCGGGTTGGTGCGGGCCACATCCATGTAGCCGTCGGCGATGAAGATGCCGTCCAGGCTGGACTCGAAGACGCGCGCGGCCAGCTCCAGGCCCGCCTGGGTCTGGGCCTCGGCCGTGATGTCGCGGAAGGAAAAGATCCGCCCCATGGGCAGGCCCCGGCGAAGCTGGGGCACGGCGCGGCGCTCCAGGATGCGGCCGTCGCGCAGGTCCAGCACGTCGGCCGCCTCCATCAGGGGCTGGGCCGACAGCAGCTTCAGCTGGCGCGCATAGGATTCGGCATCGCGCACCTGGCTGGCCAGGTGGTCGAGGATGGCCACGTCGTTGCGGCGCACCAGCAGCGCCTCGGGAATGCCCCAGAGCGTGGCAAAGCGATGGTTGAAGGCGCGGATGCGGCCATCGGGATCGCAGACCAGGATGGCGTCGGCCGCGGACTCCAGCGTGGCGCGCAACTCGCCCAGCAGGCTCTCGAACTCGGCCTCGTGCAAGGCCTGCTCGCGCCGGTCCAGCATGCTGACCAGCAGCACCTCGCCGTCGAGCGCGCGCACGCGCATCTCCACGGGCGCCAGTTGGCCATCGGCGCGGCGCACCTCGGCAATGAACTGGGCTCCGGCCTGCCAGTTGAAGGGATCGCTCCAGAAAGCCTGCTGCTGCGGCGTGGCGGCCAGCACCTGCACGGGCAGGCCCGGGGCCGCATCGGCCTCATAGCCGGTGACGGATTCGCTGGCGGCGTTGGCGCGCAGCACCTTCAGGGTGCGCGCATCGATCAGCCACAGGGCCTCCTGCAGTGCATCGAGCAGACGGGGCCAGGCGCGGTTGAGCGCTTGCTTGTTCAAGACGCCACCTTCGATGGATCCAACTCCACCGCCCGTTCAAAGTAATAGCAGACACGCCGGCGCGGCGACAGGTAGTCCAGCGCATCGCGCGGCAGCTGCGCGGGCGCCACTCCCCGGCGTATGCCCAGCTCGGGAAACAGCTCCAGCGCCAGCACGGGCGCCTGCGCGGCCGGCACGCCGGCATCGTGCACCATCACCGAGGGCTTGAGCGGGCGTGATGCATTCACGGACATGACCATGGCATGGCGCCCGTCGGTCAGCTCCACCACCGAGCCCGGAGGGAACACACCCATCATGCGGATGAAGCCATTGAGCACGGGCGCGGCGAACTTGTCGCGCAGCCGGCTGAACAGCATGGACAGGGCCTCGTGCGGCGTATGCGGCGTCTGCGCATCGCCAGGGTTGCACAGGCGGTCATAGGTGTTGACCAGGGCCAGGATCTGGCCCGTGAGCTCCATGTCTTCGGCCACCAGGCTCAGCGGGAACCCCGTGCCGTCGGCCCATTCATGGTGCTGGGCGATGGCCGTGGTGACCTGGGCCGACAGGCCCATGCGCATGGCAATGGCCACGGATTCGCCCACATGGCGCTCGTAGCGCTCGCGCAGGGCGTCGGGCACGGAAGGCTCCAGGGCCAGGCCGTGCATGCCTTCGACACCGGCCACGGGCTTGCCCGCGTCATGCAGCAGCGCCGCCAGGCCCAGGTCGCGCAGCAGCGATTCCTGCAGGCCCAGGGCCCGGCCCAGCAGCAGGCTGAGCACGGTCACGTTGACGGCATGCACGCTCTGGCTGCTGCCCACGCCATCGGACAGCAGGTGAATGGCCACGTCCTGTGGTCCCGCCAGTTCGGCCAGGCAGCCATCGACCAGGGCCTCGGTGGGCATGCGCGCCTGCTCGGGCGCGCTGGCGATGGTGGTCTCTATGGCCACATAGCCGCGCTCCACCTTCTGAAAGCGCGCATTGCAGTCCTCCAGCCGGCCGCGCCAGTCGGGCACGGACAGCAGCAGCGGTGCTGGCGCAGGTTCGGTGGGTGCAGGCTCGGGGGCCACCACGACGGGCGGCAGCTCCTGCGGCGGCGGGGTGCGCACCTCGGCGGGCCAGGTGTCGCTTTTGTGCGGGACACAGCGCACCACCTCCAGGCCCAGGGATTTCAGGGTCTGGATCTGTGCGCTGGAGGTGATCTTGAAGCTGCTGACCGGAAAGGGATGGTTCAGCCACCCAACATCGAGCTGGACAAACATGCCCGGACGGAGGTCTCGGATATCGATGAGGACGGAATGGTTCACGCGCGGCAACGGCCCCGAGGCTGAAGGAATCGGCAATATGTAAGCCGATGATTCGGGCATTATCTCCAGTTCTGAGGGCCTCGCAGCCAATCCGCGACCCCAGGTGCCAAGTCTGGCCTCAGCTGTTGCTCAACGGCACCAGAGGCTGGGCTTGTAGATCAGGTCCATCCACAGCGCCCAGACGGCCACGCCCACCAGCATCAGGCCGGCCAGGCGCGTGCCCCATTCGGCGCGCAGACCGTTCAGGCGCTGCCGGCCCAGCCGCCACAGCCAGGGGCCGGCCACCAGCCACAGGCCGCTGCCCACGCCAAAGGCCGCCATGGCCAGCGCGCCCTGCAACGGGCCGCCGCTGAGCGCGGCGACCAGCACGGCCGAATACAGCAGTCCGCAAGGCATGAGCGCCCAGGCATAGCCTGCCGCCAGCGTGCCGCCCGGCGCCGACACCCAGGGCTGCACGCGCCGCCAGGCGGCGCGGCCGGCTGACTCCAGCCAGGCGGGCTGGCGGGCCTGCACCATCATGGCCAGGCCCCAGGCCATCACGGCGACATGGGTCAGTGTCCAGAACGGCTGCAGCGCCGTGGTCTGGCTGGTGAGCCAGGACAGGCTCTCCATGGCCAGGGCCGAGGCAGCGCCCAGGCTGGCATAGCCGGCCAGACGGCCGCCGTGGAACAGCGCCGTGCGCAGCCACAGCCGGCTTTGCAATCCATGCACGGCCACCACCTGCGAGCCGCCGCCCTGCCCCGCCCCGCCCGTGACCACGCCGCAGGGCGCAGCGCACATGGCAAGGCAATGGGGCCCGCCGACGAGCCCCATGATCAAAGCGGTCCAGAGCAGCGACAACAGCATGGGGCCTAGATGATCCTCGAAAACCGCGCCCGGTTCTTGTCCGCCTGCAGATATCGGTCAAACAGCATGGCCACGCCGCGCACGAAGTACCAGCCCATGGGCGTGACCTGGAAGCCCTCGTCGCTGATCTGCACCAGACCCTTGGCCTGCAGGTCCTCCAGGGCCGCCATCTCGGGCGCGAAGTACTCGCGAAAGCCCAGCAGCCAGGCCTGCTCCATGGGCTCGAACAGCACGGCGCCCTGGCACATGATGGCCATGATGACGGCGCGGCGCACCAGGTCGTCGCGCGACAGCGCCAGGCCCCGCACCACGGGCAGGTGGCTGGCGTCGATGGCGTCGTAGTACTCCTCCAGCGTCTTGGCGTTCTGGCTGTAGCTGGCGCCCACCTTGCCGATGGCCGACACGCCCAGCGCGATCAGGTCGCAGTCGGGCTGGGTGCTGTAGCCCTGGAAGTTGCGGTGCAGCCGGCCCTGGCGCTTGGCCACGGCCAGCGAGTCCTCGGGCAGGGCGAAGTGGTCCATGCCCACGTAGACATAGCCACCGTCCATGAACGCGGCGATGGAACGCGACAGCATGGCCAGCTTGTCGGCCCCCTGGGGCAGATCCTCGGCCGCAATGCGCCGCTGCGGCTTGAAGCGCTCGGGCAGGTGGGCATAGGCATAGAGCGCGATGCGGTCGGGCCGCAGCGCGTTGACCTGGGCCAGCGTGCGCTCGAAGGATTCGGGCGTCTGCTTGGGCAGGCCGTAGATCAGGTCCACGTTGATGGAGGCAAAGCCCAGCTGCCGCGCGGCCGCCACCAGCTCGAACACCTGCTCGGCCGGCTGCACGCGGTGCACGGCGATCTGCACCTGCTCGTCGAAGTCCTGCACGCCGAAGCTCAGGCGGTTGAAGCCCAGCTCCTTGAGCACGGCCAGGCGCTCAACGCTGACGGTGCGCGGATCGACCTCGATGGAGTACTCGCCACCCGGCTCCAGCTTGAAATGCTCGCGCAACAGGCCCATCAGCGTGCGCAGCTCGTCGTCGGAGAAGAAGGTGGGCGTGCCGCCGCCCAGGTGCAGTTGGCTGACGGTCTGGCCCTTGCCGCAATGGGCCGTATGCAAGGCCATCTCGCGCGCCAGGTAGTCCAGGTAGACGGCGGCGCGATCGTGGTGGCGCGTCACGATCTTGTTGCAGGCGCAGTAGTAGCAAAGCGACTCGCAAAAGGGCACGTGCACATACAGCGACAA
Source organism: Delftia sp. Lp-1 (assembly GCF_020523835.1). NCBI lineage: Bacteria > Pseudomonadati > Pseudomonadota > Betaproteobacteria > Burkholderiales > Comamonadaceae > Delftia > Delftia sp. Lp-1. Next base: position 3,528,999 of record NZ_JAJALJ010000001.1, read on the forward strand.
AGGCATGGCACGCGCTGCGGTACTCGATTTGCGTTGTTGCAGCGCCAGGATATAGTCCTCTGCACCAAAGGCCTCGACAAAGCGGTCGGCGGTAGGGAACGAGGTGTATCGGGGCCCCGGTACGTCAAAGCGACGCAGCAGCTCTGGGGTGACAGCGGTCATGGGTTTTTTCCTCTAATACCTCGACTGTGCCGCAGCACATCGGTCATGTCCTTGACTCATATCAAGAGTTGTTTGAGGGACTGCTGCGACAATTTGATCCAACTCATCGCAATCCACGAGGTCACCGCCGGCACGCTGTGTGCCGCTGATGTTTATCACTCCATGAACCTTCAGACCATCAAAGCCTCCTGCTCCAACTGCAACCTGCGCGAACTGTGCATGCCCATGGGCCTGGATGCCGAGCAGATGCAGCGCATCGACGACATCGTGGCCACGCGCCGCAAGGTCAAGCGCGGAGGCCTGCTGTTTCGCAACGGCGAGACATTCACCTCGCTGTACGCCATCCGCACCGGCTTCTTCAAGACCTGCGTGGCCACCGAGGACGGACGCGACCAGGTCACAGGCTTTCAGATGGCCGGCGAGATCATCGGCCTGGACGGCATCGTCAACGACCACCACACCTGCGATGCCGTCGCGCTGGAAGACGCCGAAGTCTGCGTCATGCCCTTCGACAAGCTGGAAGACCTGTCGCGCGAGGTCACGGCCCTGCAAAACCATGTGCACAAGGTCATGAGCCGCGAGATCGTGCGCGAGCACGGCGTGATGCTGCTGCTGGGCAGCATGCGCGCCGAAGAGCGCCTGGCCGCCTTCGTGCTCAACCTGGTGCAGCGCCTGCATGCGCGGGGCTTTTCCAAGTCCGAACTGGTGCTGCGCATGACGCGCGAGGAAATCGGCAGCTACCTGGGCCTGAAGCTGGAGACGGTGAGCCGCACCTTCTCCAAGTTCGCGGACGACAACATCATCGAGGTGCGCCAGCGCCATCTGCGCATCCTGGACACGGAGGCGCTCAAGCGCATCGTCAACAGCCAGCAGTGCCAGTGAGGCTGCAAGGGCGGCAAGCATTCATCCGCCAATGAACAAGGCCCGCGACAGCGGGCCTTGTTCATTGCGGCGGGCTCTCGCTCAGTCCCGCCCCAGCCCCTGCATGGCCAGGTCCGGGTCGGGCTCGGAGACCACGCCGTCATTGAGATCGCGGGCCGAGCGGCCCAGCATGGTGGTCATCAGGCTGGAGAGCATGGTCACGCCCCAGAAGGCGAAGAAGGCCAGCGTGTAGATGCCCTGGCGCGACCAGCCCAGGTCGCCGAGCCAATGCAGCTCCAGCGGATCCACAAAGGCAAAAACCAGCATCTCCATCACGGCGGCTGCCAGAAAGGCAGGCCAGGCAATCCACATCCAGCGTTGGGCCAACATCAGCGATCTCCTTGTGCTGTCGAGGGGTCGCCTTCATTGTGCGCCGCGCCAACGCATGGCGCCAAGCCCCGCAGCGCCCTGCACGCCTGTAGGAAACCCTCACCCGTCGCGCATGCCGGAGATGCGATCCGCCATGCAAAAAGGCCGCGACTGCGGCCTCTTGCAGGGGTGCACGGCGATCAGCGGTCCGTGGGGTGATCGTGCGCGGGCGTGGCCGCATGGTTGCGGCCGGTGACGGCGGGCGCCATGCTCTTGGGCACTTCGCGCACGCCATCGGCACGCTCGTTGATCGTGATGCCGTTGCGGTAGTAGTCGGGGTCGATCACGGGATCGGCGCCATTGATGGCGATGATGGCCGTGATCACGGCAGCGACCACCACGGCCGCCGGGCCGGCCACCACCAGCCAGACATGGCCGAACTTCCACCAGGGCTTGCCGGCGTCGGGGTGCGATGGAGCCTGCGCGGGCGCGGACACTGCGGGACTGGAAGACATGGGAAACCTCTTTCTTTCAGGCGGCAGGCGCGGACCGTGCCGCGCCTGCCAGGAACATCACCGGGGCACCAGGAAGACGGCCTTTTCGGACGCGCGTCCCGCGCCCGAATGCACGGCATCGATATCGAAGAATACGGTGTGCGAGCCCGGCTCGGCCGAACCGTAGGGAATCTGCAGGCGCGCCGCAATGCCGCGCGTCTCGGCCGGGCCGACCTCGACTTCCTGCTCGGACGCCAGCTCCAGCCCGTCCAGGCCATGGGTGCTGATGCGGTAGCGCTGGGCCTGCTCGGTGGCATTCATGATCTGCAGGCGGTAGACATTCTCCAGCTTGCCGCCCGCCACGATGCGCGACAGCGAGGCGCGGTCGCGGATCACGTCCACCTTGACCGACTGGCGCAGCGCCAGGCTCACGATCATGGCCACGCTCAAGCCGATCAGCACGGCCGAGTAGATCAGCACGCGCGGACGGAAGATGCGGCGCAGCACCTGGGCACGCCGCCACAGGCCGGCCATGGCGTTCTGCGTGGTCAGGCGGATCAGGCCGCGCGGGTACTCCATCTTGTCCATGATGGAATTGCAGGCGTCTATGCACAGGCCGCAGCCAATGCATTCGTATTGCAAACCGTTGCGGATGTCGATGCCCACGGGGCAGACCTGCACGCACATCTTGCAGTCGATGCAGTCGCCCAGGCCCTGGGCCTTGTAGTCCACCTTCTTGGTGCGCGGCGCACGCGGCTCGCCCCGGCCCGTGTCGTAGCTGACGATCATGGTGTCCCGGTCGAACATGGCGCTCTGAAAGCGCGCATAGGGGCACATGTACTTGCAGACCTGCTCGCGCATGTAGCCCGCGTTGCCATAGGTGGCAAAGCCGTAGAACAGCACCCAGAACATCTGCCAGCTGCCCTGCAGCGCCAGCAGCTCGCCGCCCAGCTCGCGGATGGGCACGAAGTAGCCCACGAAGGTGAAGCCGGTCCACAGCGCAATGGCGATCCACAGCAACTGCTTGAGCGACTTCTTCCAGGCCTTCTCGAAGGTCCAGCCGTTCTTGTCCAGCCGCATGCGCGCGCTGCGGTCGCCTTCGACCTTGCGCTCCACCCACATGAAGATCTCGGTGTAGACCGTCTGCGGGCACGAGAAGCCGCACCACAGGCGCCCGGCCACGGCCGTGAACAGGAACAATGCCAGCGCCGAGATGATCAGCAGGCCCGCCAGGTAGATGAAGTCCTGCGGGTACAGCACCAGCCCGAAGAGATAGAAGCGCCGCGTTCCGAGGTCGAACAGCACCATCTGGCGCTGGCCCCACTCCAGCCAGGGCAGGCCGTAGAAAACCAGTTGGGTGAGAAACACCAGGGCCCATCGCCAGCGTGCGAAGACACCGCTGATGGAGCGCGGGTAGACCTTCTTTTCCGACTCGAACATCGACACCAGCTCGCCCGGATCAGGCGTGGCCGGCGTGATCGGAATGACTTTGCGGGGAGGCTTCCCGGTGTCATCCCCGCTCTCGGGCTTCATGGTGGGTTCCTTTGTTTTTTTGAAATATCTGAAAACTCAAAACGCAAAAAGGCGGCGCCGCAGCGCCGCCCCTGTGCTTACTGACGGACTGCGCCGTCTTTGTGCGACATGCCCCAGACATAGGAAGCAAGCACCGCGATCTGCGCCTCGGTCAGCTTGTCCTTCTGGGCAGGCATCTCGTTGTGCTTGCCGTTGTTGATCATGGCCGTGATGGCGGCCTCGCCCCAGCCGTGCAGCCAGATGTCATCGGTCAGGTTGGGCGCGCCCAGGGCCTGGTTGCCCTTGCCGTCCATGCCGTGGCAGGCAGCGCAGGCCGTGAACTTGGACTTGCCCAGCGAGGCCTTGAGCGAATCGTGCGGGCTGCCCGACAGGCTCAGCACATAGTGCGAGAGGTTGCGCACATCGTCGGGCGTGCCGACGGCAGCGGCCATGGGCGGCATGATGCCGATGCGGCCGCCCGTGATGGTTTCCCTGATCTTCTCGGGCGTGCCGCCATGCAGCCAGTCGCCATCGGTCAGGTTGGGGAAGCTCTTGCCGCCGCGTGCATCCGAGCCGTGGCACTGTGCGCAGTTGTTCATGAACAGGCGCTCGCCGATGGCCATGGCCTGGGGATCCTTGGCCATGTCTTCGGTGCTCATGCTCGTGAACTTGGCGTACAGCGGCTCCAGGTCCGCGCGGGCCTTGGCCATCTCGTTTTCATAGGCGCCCAGCTGCGTCCATCCCAGCTTGCCCGCGAACGAGCCCAGGCCCGGATAGGCCGCCAGGTAGGCGAAGCCGAACACCGAGGTGATGATGAACAGCCACATCCACCACTTGGGCATGGGGTTGTTCAGCTCGCGCAGGTCCTCGTCCCAGACGTGGCCCGTGGTGTTGTCGGCCGATGGGACCACCTTCTTGCGTGCGGTGAGATACAGCAGCAGCAGGCAGCCGATGATGCCGCCCAGCGTGATCGCCGTGACATAGATCGACCAGAAGTTGTTTACGAAATCGCTCATGGGAAGTTCTCGTTCTGGTGGAGGGACTCAGTCTTGCTCGAACGGCAGCTGGGCGGCCTCGTCGAAACGGGCCTGGTTGCGGCGGGCGAACGCCCACCACCAGATGCCGATGAAGCAGGCCAGCGAGGCCAGCGTGGCCACGATGCGCATGGTGGTGATGTCCATGTCGCTCTCCTTTACTTGACCGAACGGCCCAGGACCTGCAGGTAGGCGATGACGGCGTCCATTTCCGTCTTGCCCTTGACCTGCTCGGCAGCGCCGCTGATTTCCTCGTCGCTGTAGGGCACGCCCACCTTGCGCAGCGCGCTCATGTGCTGGGCGACCACGGTGTCATCCACCTTGTTCTTTTCCAGCCAGGTGTAGGCAGGCATGTTGGACTCGGGAACCACGTCGCGCGGGTTGTTCAGGTGGATGCGATGCCATTCGTCGCTGTACTTGCCGCCCACGCGGTGCAGGTCGGGACCCGTGCGCTTGGAACCCCACTGGAAGGGGTGGTCATAGACGAACTCGCCAGCCACTGAGTAGTGGCCGTAGCGCATGGTCTCGGCGCGGAAGGGGCGGATCATCTGCGAGTGGCAGTTGTAGCAGCCCTCGCGCAGATAGACGTCGCGGCCCATCAGCTGCAGCGGCGTGTAGGGCTTGAGGCCCGCCACCGCTTCCGTGGTCGACTTCTGGAAGAACAGCGGAACGATTTCCACCATGCCGCCGACGGCGACCACCAGCAGGGTCAGAACGATCAGCAGGAAATTGTTGGTTTCCACCTTCTCGTGGGAAAAGCTCTTGGGAGCGCTATTGTTGTGATCGGACATGAGTAATGCTCCTAGACGCTCAGGCGTGGGCCACGACGGCAGGCACGGCCACCTTCACCGAACGGCCCGAGATCGCGGTCTTCCAGGTGTTCCACAGCATGACCAGCATGCCGCCCAGGTACAGCAGGCCACCGGCCACGCGGATCACGTAGAACGGATAGCTGGCCTTGACGCTTTCGACGAAGGTGTAGGTCAGCGTGCCATCGGGATTGACGGCGCGCCACATCAGGCCCTGCATCACACCGGCGATCCACATCGCGGCGATGTACAGCACGATGCCGATGGTGGCCATCCAGAAGTGCAGTTCGATGGCGCCCACCGAGTGCATCTTGGTCTTGCCGAACAGGCGCGGGATCAGGTAGTACAGCGAGCCCATGGTGATCAGGCCCACCCAGCCGAGGGCGCCCGAGTGAACGTGGCCCACGGTCCAGTCCGTGTAGTGCGACAGCGCGTTGACGGTCTTGATGGACATCATCGGACCTTCGAACGTGGACATGCCGTAGAACGACAGCGACACGATCAGGAAGCGCAGGATGGGGTCGTCGCGCAGCTTGTGCCATGCGCCCGACAGCGTCATCACGCCGTTGATCATGCCGCCCCAGCTGGGAGCCAGCAGGATCAGCGAGAACACCATGCCCACGGACTGCGTCCAGTCGGGCAGCGCGGTGTAGTGCAGGTGGTGAGGACCCGCCCACATGTAGGTGAAGATCAGCGCCCAGAAGTGGACGATGGACAGGCGGTAGCTGTAGACCGGACGGCCAGCCTGCTTGGGGATGAAGTAATACATCATGCCCAGGAAGCCTGCGGTCAGGAAGAAGCCCACGGCGTTATGGCCGTACCACCACTGCACCATCGCGTCCTGCACGCCGGCGTAGGCCGAGTAGCTCTTCATCCAGCCGGCGGGAATGGCCGCGCTGTTGACGATGTGCAGCAGTGCCACGGCGATGATGAAGGCGCCGAAGAACCAGTTGGCCACGTAGATGTGACGGACCTTGCGGATGCCGATGGTTCCGAAGAACACGATGGCATACGAGACCCAGGTCACGGCGATCAGCAGGTCGATCGGCCACTCCAGTTCGGCGTACTCCTTGCCCTGGGTGTAGCCCAGCGGCAGGCTGATGGCGGCGGCGAGAATGACGATCTGCCAGCCCCAGAACGTCAGGCTGGCCAGCTTGGGCATGAACAGCCGCGTCTGGCAGGTGCGCTGCACCACGTAGTAGCTGGTTGCGAACAGCGCCGATCCGCCAAAGGCAAAGATCACGGCGTTCGTGTGCAGCGGACGCAGGCGTCCGTAGCTCAGCCATGGAATGCCGAAGTTGAGTTCCGGCCAGGCCAGCTGCGAGGCGATCAACACCCCGACAGCCATGCCTACCACCCCCCAGACGACGGCCATGATAGAGAACTGCCTTACGACGGAATCGTCGTAATAGACAGCGTTTTTATTTGAACTATCCATCGTGCACCCCTTAGATTGCTATCAAAGTGTTACGTTCTTCGCTCCCGGGCGTGTTGACCCACGTCAATCGTCCCGAAGAATGCGCTCACCCTCTTGCTCCACACTCTCGAACTGCCCGCGATACACGGCCCACCACAGGGCCGCAAGGATGGCCAGCACCAGCACCACCGACAGCGGGATCAGCAAATACAAAATATCCATGGTCAGTTCCCCGTGGCGCTGACGCGCCACGCCTTGCCCCCAGAACGGGCGCGATCCAGCTCAGTGACACCGAGCAAGAGCCGCCTCGCGGCGAAGGTGTCGTTCCCCTCCCGCGAAGCGAGAGAGGGGGAAGCGGCGCAGCCGCTCAGGGGGTGTATTTCCATCAGAACCTCCCCACCGTTGCGGTGGAGCCCGTCTTTATCGCGACGGACGCTGCGGGCGCAGCAGGCGTGCCCGTGTGTTTCGTTGCAGCCAGTGGCAGGCTGCGCGCAAGGCGCGCGGCATTCATCACCACCAGCAGCGAACTCAGTGCCATTCCCAGGCCGGCCACCCAGGCAGGCATGAAGCCCGCCAGGGCCAGCGGAATCGACACCGCGTTGTAAGCGGCTGCCCAGGCCATGTTCTGGCGCACCACCTGCAGCGTGCGGCGCGACAACAGGCATGCCTGGAGTACCAGTTCCAGGCTGTCACCCAGAACAACGAAATCTGCGCGCGATTGTGCCAGGGGCACTGCTCTACCAAAAGCAAAAGAGACATGCGCTCCAGCTAAAACTGGGCCGTCGTTGAGGCCGTCGCCCACCATGGCCACGTGGTGGCCGGCAGCCTGCGCCTGCTGCAGGCGCTCCAGCTTGTCCTGCGGGCTGCAGCCGCCTTCGGCCTGGGTGATGCCCACGCGCGCCGCCATGGCGCGGGCCGCGTCCTCGCGGTCGCCGGACAGCAGCATCACCTGTACGCCATGCCGGTGCAGCGCCTGCACCACGGCGGCGGCCTCGGGCCGCACGTCCTCGCTGAGGACGAAGCGGGCCAGCGTGTGCCAGCCCTGCGAGGTCTCCTCGGCCAGCAGCACACCCTGCACGGGCTGCTCCCCGGCCAGGCCTGCGTGCAGGGCCGAGCCCAGCCGCAGATGGCGGCGCGCGCCGGGGCGCTGCACCCAGGCGTCCAGGCCCAGGCCAGCCATTTCCTGCATGGTGTCCAGCTTCCAGTCGGTGGCGGCATCGGCGCCAGCCTGCGCAATGGCGCGCGAGGCCGGGTGGATGGACTGGCGCGCCAGCAGCGCCGCCAGTGCCAGCACTTCGTCGGCGTCTTCGCCCGCAGCAGGCTCGAAGGACGACAGGGCCAGGCCATCGCGCGTGAGCGTGCCGGTCTTGTCGAACACCAGGGTGTCCACGGCGGCCAGCGCCTCCAGGCCCTGCAGGTTGCGCACCAGCACGCCGCTGCGCGCCAGCGTGCCGGCGGCAGTGAGCATGGCCACGGGCGTGGCCAGCGACAGCGCGCAGGGGCAGGTCACGATGAGCACGGCCACCGCCACCATCATGGCCTTGCCGGGATCGGTGGGCCACCACCAGATGGCGGCGCCCAGTGCAGCCAGCAGCACCACGACGAGAAAGGGCCGCGCCACCTTGTCGGCCAGCTGGGCCAGGCGCGGCTTTTGCAGCGAGGCGCTTTCCATCAGGCCCACGATCTGGGCGAAGCGCGTATCGGCGCCCACGCCATCCACGCGCACATCGACCACGGCATCCAGGTTGTAGCTGCCGGCCGTGACGGTATCGCCCTCGGCACGCAGCACGGGCGTGGACTCGCCGGTGAGCAGGGCCTCGTCGGCATGGGTGCGGCCGCGCACGATGGTGCCGTCGGCCGGGAAGGCCTCGCCACTGAGCACGCGCACCCGGTCGCCCGCCCGCAGGCGGCGCGTGGCCACGCGCTCGAAATGGCCGGCTGCGTTCTCGCGCAGCACGGCATCGGGCAGGCGGTTCATCACCGCCTCCAGCGCGCCGGCCGTGCGGTCGCGCAGGCGCAGCTCCAGCCAGCGGCCGGACAGCAGGAAGAAGACGAACATGGTCAGCGAGTCGTAGAAGACTTCCTCGCCGAAGGGGCCCGAAGGATCGAAGGTGCCCAGCGAACTGATCACGAAGGTGATCAGCATGCCCAGGGCCACGGGCAGGTCCATGCTCACACGGCGCTGGCGTATGTCGCGCAGCGCGCTGGAGAAGAAGGGGCCGCAGCAAAACAGCACCACGGGCAGCGAGATGACCCAGGAGGCCCAGCGCAGCAGCGCCTCCATCTCCTGCGACAGGTCGCCGGGGCGGGCCACGTAGGCGGGCCACGCATACATCATGACCTGCATCATGCAAAAGCCGGCCACCAGCCAGCGCCACAGCGCACGGCGGCTCTCGGCCTGGCGGCGCTCGCGCGCAAAGGCATCGCGTGCGGGAAGCGCCTGGTAGCCGGCGCGCCGCACGGCCTCCATCCACTCGGAGGGAAGCACCTGCGCGTGGCGCCAGGTGACACGGGCGCGGCGCGTGGCAGCACTGACTTCGGCCTTCTCCACTCCGGGCACGGCACGCAGCGCATCCTCGATGGTCAGGGCGCATGCGGCACAGTGCATGCCTTCCAGAACGACGTGCGAATCCCAGGCGGGAAAGTCGGTAGGTTCCTTGGAAGGGTCGGCGGGAGTTGCGGGGCCTGCGGGCCGTCCGAACGAACTCCACTCCTGCGGATCATCCAGCAGCCGGGCGGTGGCCTGCTGCGAGTGCGAGGGGCCTGAATCAAGCGCCGCCACTGCCGCCTCGCTGGATGGGGCTATCGTGGTGTGGGGCATGGTTCTTAGCGTAATCGGGCCGCATGATAAGCGTATTGACATTAATCAACCGTTAACTCATGGTTGGGTCTATGCTGACTTCATCCCACCCATCAGCACACACGAAAGGAGCACGCATGTACAACCGCATCCTGATCGCCACCGACGGTTCCGAGCTTTCCGACAAGGCCGTGGACAGCGGGCTGGGCCTTGCCGCGCTGTGCGGCGCCAGCGTCGTCGTCGTCCAGGTGGTGCAACACTATCCGCGCAGCTACTTCGAGGGCGGCGAGACCGTGGACCTCAAGCAGATCGAGCGCATCGAAGGCCAGTGGACTTCCAACGCGCAGACCGTGCTGGATGCCATCCATGCCAAGGGACAGGCTCTGAAGGTCAACGTGACCACCGAGATCGTCAAGTCCGACCTGGTCGCCGAAAGCGTGATCGACGTGGCCAAGCGCCGCGACTGCGATCTCATCGTCATGGCCTCGCACGGCCGCAAGGGCCTGCAGCGCCTGCTGCTGGGCAGCGAGACGCAGCATGTGCTCACGCACACCCATATCCCCGTGCTCGTCCTGCGTTGAAGGGTAGCGGCAGCCTCGGCGGCCGCCACACAAAAAAAGGCATCGGCGGCGCCGATGCCTTTTGCTTTTTCAATCAGACCAGGGCGCAATCCGCACCCTGGCGCCAACTCAGGCGAACAGCTGCTTATGTTCGTCGCGCAGCAGGTTCTTCTGCACCTTGCCCATGGTGTTGCGCGGCAGCTCCTGCACTACGAAGCAGCGCTTGGGAATCTTGAAATTGGCCAGCTGGCCCTTGAGCGCATCGACCACCGCCTGGGGCTCCAGGGCGGCACCGGGGCGCGGCACGACCACGGCCACGCCCACTTCGCCGAAGTCCGGGTGCGGCACGCCGACCAGGGCGCTTTCGGCCACGCCGGGCAGCTCGTTGATGAAGCCTTCGATCTCGGCCGGATAGACGTTGTAGCCGCCCGAGATGATCAGGTCCTTGCTGCGGCCCACGATGCTCACATAGCCCCGCTCGTCGAGCTTGCCCACGTCGCCCGTGCGGAACCAGCCATCGGCCGTGAACTCCTCGGCCGTCTTCTCGGGCATGCGCCAGTAGCCCTTGAACACATTGGGGCCACGCACCTGGATGTTGCCGATCTCGCCCACGGGCACCTGCTCGCCTGCGTCGTCCACGATGCGCACACCCACGCCGGGCAGCGCAAAGCCCACGGTGCCGGCGCGGCGCTCGGACTGGCCGCCGTTGTGCGCGTCGGCGCGGTAGGGATTGGAGGTCAGCATGATGGTCTCGCTCATGCCGTAGCGCTCCAGGATGACGTGGCCGGTGCGCTCCTGCCAGTCGCGGTGCGTCTCCACCAGCATGGGTGCCGAGCCCGAGATGAACAGCCGCATGTGGGCCGCCGCCTCGCGCGTGAGCCGCGCGTCCGCCAGCATGCGCACATAGAGCGTGGGCACGCCCATGAAGACAGTGGCGTCGCGCATGCGCGAGATCACCGTGCCGGGCTCGAACTTCGACAGCCAGATCATGGGGCTGCCATTGATCAGCGCGCCGTGGATGGCCACGAACAGGCCGTGCACATGGAAGATGGGCAGCGCGTGGATGAGCACGTCGCCGTCCTGCCAGCCCCAGTAGTCCTTGAGCGTCTCGGCGTTGGACAGCATGTTGCCGTGCGTGAGCATCGCCCCCTTGCTGCGGCCCGTGGTGCCGCTGGTGTAGAGGATGGCGGCCAGGTCGTCCTCGCCGCGCTCCACCACCTCATGCTCGTCGCCATGGTGGGCCGCGCGTTCCAGCAGCGTGCCGCTGCGGTCGTCGCCCAGGGTGTAGACATGGGCCACGCCCGAGGTGAAGGCGATCTTGGAGACCCAGCCGAAATTGCCTGGCGCGCAGACCACGACGGCGGGCTCGGCATTGCCCACGAAGTATTCGATCTCGGCGCTCTGGTAGGCCGTGTTCAGCGGCAGGAAGACATGGCCGCTGCGCAGCGTGGCCAGATAGAGCATCAGCGCCTCGACCGACTTTTCCACCTGCACGGCGATGCGGCTGGCGGGCGGCAGTTGCAGCGACTGCAGCAGGTTGGCCATGCGCGCGCTGCCACGGTCCAGGTCGGCCCAGCTGTAGAACAGGCTGGCGCCGTCCGCGCCTATGGCCTCTACGGCCCACTTCTGCAGATCCTGGGGAAAGGCGGCGCGCAAGGCAGCGAACAGATTGCGGTTGGTCATGGCTGTGAAGAAGAAGGAAGAGTCCGCGGGAAGCAGGGAAATCTCAGGCACGTTCATGGTTGGGCGAAGGCTGCGCCACGGACAGCTCGCGCAGGATGCGCTCGCGGTCCGCGTCCAGCGCGGGCGGCTGCCTGCGCACCAGGGGCTGATCGCACGCGGCCAGCAAGGGGTTGCCCGCCACGCGCAGCGTCTGGCCACCGGGGGCCTGCACCTGGGCCAGCATGCCGCGCTCGCGCACCTGGGGGTGCTCGACGACATCGGCCACGCTGTTGTACTCCCCCGCCGGGATGCCATTATCAGTGAGCAGGCGCAGCCAATGCGCCCTGGGACTGTCCCGCAGGCGCGCCTCCAGCGCAGCCTTGAGTTCGGCCTGGTGCTCGCAGCGCAGGGCATTGCCGGCAAAGCGCGCGTCCCCGGCCAGTTCGGGCAATTGCAGCAGGCTGCACAGCTTGCGGAACAGCGCATCGCTGCCCACGGCGATGACGAACCAGCCGTCCTGCGCCGCGAACACATCGAAGGGGGCCATGGACGGATGCCGCGTACCCATGGGCCCCGGCACGCTGCCCAGCGCACCGAGCCGCGCCACGGGGTTCTCCAGCAGGGCTACCTGGCAGTCGAGCATGGAGACATCGACACGTTCGCCCTGCCCCGTGCGGGCGCGGCGCATGAGCGCAGCCTGCGTGCCGATGACGGCATACAGCCCCGCGCCCAGGTCGCCGATGGACACGCCCACGCGGCAGGGCCCGGCGCCCGGGTGACCGGTCACGCTCATCATTCCGCTCATGGCCTGCACCACCATGTCGTAGGCAGGAAAGCCGCTGTAGGGACCTGTCTGGCCGAAGCCAGAGACCGACGTCATCACCAGCCGGGGATGGCGCGCATGCAGGGTCTCCCAGCCATAGCCGAGCTTGTCCATGGTGCCGGGGCGGAAGTTCTCGACCAGCACATCGGCGCCTTGCAGCAGGTGCTCGAAGACCTCGCGGTCCTGCGGCTGCTTGAGGTCCAGCGCAATGGATTCCTTGTTGCGGTTGACGGAGAGGAAATAGGCCGAGCCCCCGTCCACAAACGGCCCGATGCCGCGCGCATCGTCGCCCGTGCCGGGCTGCTCCACCTTGATCACGCGCGCGCCCAGGTCGGCCAGCATCTGCGTGCACATGGGGCCGGCCAGCACGCGCGTGAGGTCGATGACGGTAAGGCCTTCCAGCGGCAGGCCCGTGGCTTGTTCATTCATGGTTTGATCATTCATATTCACTGCAATCCGGCGCCGGAACGCTGGGTCAGGGCCTTGGACTCCTGACCTTCCTTGAGGGCCCAGGCACGGAATTCCTCAAGGGATGCCGAGGGCGCGGCCAGATTGCCCTGCTTGGCCAGCCTGGCCTTCACATCGGGGTCTTCCAGTGCCTTGGTGCTGGCATCGAACAGCTTCTTGGCCACCTCCTCGGGCAGGCCCGCCGGTGCGAACAGGCCGAACCAGAAGGTGTAGTCAAAGCCCGGCACGCCGGACTCCTTCATGCCCGGCAGGTCGGGGAAGAGCGGCGAACGTTCTGCCGTGCTCACGGCCAGCATGCGCAGCTTGCCCGCCTGGGCCAGCGGCAGCACCGAGGGCGGCGTGCCGAAGGTCAGGTCCACATCGCCGGCGGCCACGGCCTGTATCGATGGCGCACCGCCCTTGAACGGCACATGCAGCATGCGCAGGCCGCCGCTGGCGCCCGCGAACGACAGCGTGGCCAGGTGCGTGATCACGCCTGCGCCCGAGGAGGAATAGCTGAGCTTGTCGGGCTGGCTGCGCGCCAGCGCCACCAGATCGCCCACGCCCTGGCCCGGAAAATCCTTGCGCACGGCCAGCAGCATGGGGGCCGAACTCCAGCGCGTGATGCCCGTGAAATTGCGCGCGCGGTCATAGCGCGCGCTCTTGTAGAGCAGCTGGTCCGAACCATAGATATTGGCGCTGCCCAGCAGCAGCGTGTAGCCGTCGGGCGCTGCACGCGCCACATGCTCGGAGGCCAGCGTGGTGCCGGCGCCCGGGCGGTTGTCCACCAGCAGGGGCTGGCCCAGGATCTTGCCGACCTTGTCGGCCACGATGCGCGCCACCGCGTCGGCGCCGCCACCGGGCGGAAATCCCACGACCAGCGTGACGGGCCGCGCGGGATAGGACTGGGCCATCGCGCCACCGGCCAATCCGGCCAGCAGCAACGACAGTGCAAAACGCTTGAACATGGCTTGTCTCCTGTTTATTGATACCCCCTGAGTCGCTGCGCGCCTTCCCCCAAAGGGGGACGACACCCTCGGTGCGGGAGCGGCCCTTCCTCGGTGTCCCCGAGTTGGGCCGCGCCGGTTCCGTGGGCTGTGGGCGGTAGGCAGCACCACGGGCAATCTGCGTGTATGCGGGAGGATGCGGTTCAGCGCCCCTTGAACTCCGGACTGCGCTTCTCGCGCCAGGCCCGGCCGCCTTCCTGCAGGTCTTCGGAGGCGATGCTGCGCTGCACCTCGCGCGTGATCTCGGCCACGTCATGGCGGCCACGCGCGATCAGGTTCAGGTGCTTTTTCATGCCGAACAGGGGGATGGGCGCCATGGCGGCCAGCGTGCCGGTGAGCTGCTCCACGGCCGCGGCGAAGGCGGCGGGATCGGCCAGATGGGTCAGGAATCCGCAGGCCTTCATCTCCGGGGCCTGGATGCGCTCGCAGGTCAGGAACAGCCGCTTGGCCGTGTCCAGGCCCAGGCGCGAGACATAGCGCTCCAGCCCGCCCGCGTAGAAATGCAGGCCCAGGCGCGCGGCCGGCATGAACATCTCGGCCGCCGTGCTGCCCACGCGAAAGTCGCAGGCCAGGGCCATGTCCGTGGCGCCGCCGTAGACGCCGCCGTGGATGGCGGCCACGGTCACGGCGCGGCATTGTTCGATGGCGTCCACCATCTCGCCGAAGCTGCTGCCCTCGGTCTGGCTGCCCTGGATCTCTGATATATCATAACCACTGCAAAAGTACTTGCCTTCGCTGCGCAGCACCACCACGCGCACATCGTCGCGGTGGTTGATATGCTCCATGTGCGCGACCAGCGCGCCCAGGTCTTCCGGGGCCAGCTTGTTGGCCGCTTCGGGACGCTGCAGCGTGATGGTGGCCAGGTGATCCTGGATGTCGAGTCTGGGTGTCATATGTATCAGTCAGTCAATCAGATATATTTGAATTAGAAAATGCTTCCAGCCAAGCAGCCATTGGAGAAAACCCCGGCCACGTCCAGCCTGCAGGAGCGTATACGGCAATCGCTGGAAGACGAGCTGCGCTCGGGCGCCATGCGGCCCGGCGACGCCATCGACGAGCCGGCCCTGTGCGAACGCTTCGGCGCCTCGCGCACCCCCGTGCGCGAGGCGCTGCTGCTGCTGGTGGCCAAGGGGCTGGTGGAGATCGTTCCGCGCTCGGGCATCTATGTGCGACGGCTGGATGCGCGCGAGCTGGTGGCGATGATGGAAGGCCTGGCCGAGCTGGAAGGTGTGCTGGCCCGGCTGGCTGCCACGCGCATCCATGCGCAGCTGCGCGAGCGGCTGCAGGCGGCGCTGGCGCACACCGCCGCCTGCGCCCAGGCGCAGGATGCCGAAGGCTATGTGCAGGCCAACATGCAGCTGCACGAACTGATATACGAGGCCAGCGGCAACGACTTCATCGTGGAGCAGACGCGGCTGCTGCGGCTGCGCATCACGCCCTACCGGGGCCGCATGTTCGAGAAGCCTGGCCGGCTTGCGCGCTCGCAGCAGGAACACGCCACCGTGGTGGCCGCCATCTGCGCAGGCCAGGCGGAGGTGGCCGCCGAGGCCATGCGCCAGCACATCTGCGCAGGCGGCAGCGCCTTCACCGACATGGTGCTGGGCGCGCCCGCGCAGGCGGGCTACGAGCGCCCGCGCAAGTCAAGGTAGCGCGAAGAGGGCTCAGGGCCGCACTTCGAAGGCCAGGAACTGCGTGACCTGGTTGTCCGCGAAGTTGTTGTCGGCCACCAGCACCAGGGTACGGTTGCCGTTGGCCAGGCGCGGACCCCAGGAGATGCCTTCGATGTTGTCGAGCTTGACGCCTTGGTAGGTCACGGGCATTTCCAGCAGCAGCTCGCGCTTCATGGGCTTGTAGCTGGCGCCCACCAGGCTCTTGAAGCTGCGCACATCGGTGGTGTCCGGCTCGATGGTGG
Organism: Delftia sp. Lp-1; assembly: GCF_020523835.1. NCBI lineage: Bacteria > Pseudomonadati > Pseudomonadota > Betaproteobacteria > Burkholderiales > Comamonadaceae > Delftia > Delftia sp. Lp-1. The sequence continues at coordinate 3,544,868 of NZ_JAJALJ010000001.1, forward strand.
CGCGCGTCAGGCGGATGGTGTTGCCCACGCCATCGGCAAAGGCGCGCTCGATGGCGATGAACTCGTTGTTGGAGACGGCCAGCAGCTCGGGCAGGCCGTTGTCCGGCGGAAAACTGCCGCTGGCGGCCTTGTCCAGCGGAATCTTCGGCAATGCGTAGGCATACTGCGCGCCCGACTTGCCCGTGGCCGGATCGAGCTTGAGGACGCGGATGACGCTGCCCGCCGCCAGCGTGGTGAGGGGGCCGTCTTCCACCAGCGCATCCTCGTTGGCCGTGAACACGCTGCCGTCGGGCGTGACGGCCAGGGCCTCGAACAGCTTGTTGTTGCGCCCTCCGCTGGTGGTGTTGTCCACGTAGTTGAAGGCCGCAGGCGTCTCGAAGTCGCGCACGAAGCTGCCGTCGACCTTGATCTCGCGCACGAAGGGCTGGAACAGGCTGGCGGGGTCGGTGCTGAAGTTGCCCTCGCTGGACACGTAGAGGTTGCCGTTGGGCGCCACGCGGATGCCTTCGGGGTCCACGGTGCGGCGCGTGCTGGGCAGCGGCTGGCCGTCGCGGCCCTTGAGCGTGACCATCTTGCGGATGGTCACGGCCTGAATGGCCTTGTCATCGAACTGAATGCCCAGGTTGTAGAAGCGCGGCGTGCCACGCTCGCCGCCGCGCTCATCGGAGATGGCCCAGTAGCTGCCATCGGGCGCGCGGTCCAGGCCGGAGATGCCGCCGAACTCCACGCCGTCGAACAGTGTCTTGGTCCTGATGCTGTAGTCGCCGATCAGCCGCAGCGAGCCGATGGTCTCGGGGCCGTCGTCGCTGCCGCCGCAGCCTGCCAGGCCCGCGGCCGTGCCGAAAGCCAGGACCAGCGCGAGCAGCACGGATGCGGGCGAGCGGACCTTGTCTGCCTTGTTCATATTCCCTCCCAGGATGGATCTCAGAAGGGATGGACCGTAGCCAAGGCCCGTGACAGGGTGGTGACATGCACGCGCATGCCGCCGCCCTGCCCCTGCCCTGACCGGCCCCTCGTCCGCTACTCCAGCTTGGCGCCCGAGGCCTTGACCACCTGCGCCCAGCGCGCGATCTCGCCATGCACCATGGCCGCGAACTGCTGCTGGTTCATGCCGCCGTAGTCGGCGCCGTTGCGCGCCCAGATGGACTTGATCTCTTCGGCCGAGCCTATGCGCTGCACCTGGTCGATGACCTGGGCCTGCACGGCCTGCGGCGTGCCCTTGGGCGCCCACAGGCCGTACCAGGTCGTGACCGTGTAGTCGGGCAGGCCGGACTCGGCCGCGCAGGGCACGTCGGGGAAGGCGGGGTTGCGCTTGTCGCCAGAGACCATCAGCGCACGGATGCGTCCGCTCTTGATGTGCTGGGCCGACGAGCCCAGGCCGTCGAACATCATGTCCACATTGCCGGCGATCAGGTCCTGCAGCGCCGGGCCTGCTCCCCGATAGGGAATGTGGGTGATGAAGGTATTGGTCTGCAGCTTGAACAGCTCGCCGGCCAGGTGGTGCGAGGTGCCCGCGCCCGCCGAGGCGTAGTTGAGCTTGCCCGGCCGCTTGCGCAGGTCGGACAGCAACTCCTGCACGGTCTTGTGCGGCACGTTGCGCGGGTTGACCACCAGCACCTGGGGCACGCTGGCCAGCAGGGCCAGTGGGATGAAGTCGCGCTCCAGGTCATAGTCCAGGCGCGGGTACATGGATGGCGCAATCACATGGTGGGTGCCACCCATGAAGAAGTTGTAGCCGTCCGGCGCCAGCTTGGCCGCGTAGCTGGCGCCCAGGGTGCCGCCTGCGCCGCCGCGGTTGTCGATCACCAGGGTCTTGCCCGCGCTTTTGGCGAACTGGGCCGAGAACGGGCGGGCAAAGGCATCGGTGCCCCCGCCGGCCGGAAACGGCACGACCAGGTTCACGGGTTTGGACGGCCAGTCCGCCGCCGCGCGGGCCGCCATGGGCAGGGCCAGCGCGGCCATCGAGGCCCCGGCTGCGCGCAACACCGCGCGCCGCCCCGTGGGGTGGGAAGCTTGCATGACTTGTCTCCTTGTCGCCTCTTTGAGGCTGTCTTCGTTGTCAGGCGCAGCAGTCCCTGTGCAAGAAAAGGGGCACGGCCTGCGCCGCGCCCCTTTTCATTTGCACAGGGCTTCGATGTCCGAGGACACCGGTATGCGGCCCTGCGCCAGCAGGCCGCGATGCTTGTCCAGGCGCTTGAGGTCGTAGAGGTAGTTGACCATCAGCCCCAGCGACTGCTTGAGTCCCTTGGCCGACAGGTCGGCCGCCCAGTTGAGCCGCTCCACGCGCGCGCCATTGCCCAGGTGAAAACGCGCCACCGGGTCCAGCGGCCGGCCCTTGGCCGTCTCGCGCCCAAGATAGTGGGCAGCGCAGAACAGAAGTGCGCGGCGCACCGGTGCGTCGGGCTTGAGATCCTGCGGCGCATCCAGCGCCGCCAGCAGGTGCTCGGCGCCCATACCGCCGGCCTTGAGCTCGAAGGCCTTGCGCTGGCGCTCGTCCATCTTCTCCAGGATGGCATCGCCGTGCTTGGCGATCCAGGCGCGCAGGCCCGGAATGGGAGACAGCGTGGCGAAATGGCGCAGCCGGGGGAACTCGCCCGTCAGCGTCTCCACCACATGCTTGATCAGCGAGTCGCCAAAGCTCACGCCGCGCAGGCCGGTCTGGGTGTTGCTGATGGAGTAGAAGATCGCCGTGGTGGCACGGCCCAGGTCGGAGGCCGCCGCCGTCTCGTCCAGCAGCGGGGCAATGCTGTCGGACATCCGGTCCACCAGCGCCACCTCCACGAAGATCAGCGGCACGGTGGGCATGCGCGGGTGGAAGAACCCGTAGCAGCGCCGGTCGCTGTCAAGGCGGTTCTTGAGGTCGGCCCAGCTGCGAATGTCGTGCACGGCCTCGTACTGGATGAGCTTTTCGATCAGCGAGGCCGGCGAGTCCCAGCTCAGGCGGCGCAGCTCCAGCAGGGCCACGTCGAACCAGTTGGCAAACAGATGCTCCAGCTCGGCGTCCAGCGCGGAAAAGCGCTGCTGCTCCGCCTTGGGCAGGGCCAGCAGTTCGGCGCGCAGGTCCACCAGAAAGCCCATGCCGCCCTGGGGCTGGGCAAAGCGCTGCAGCAGCCGCGTGCGCGGCGACATCAGCGCGCGGCGAAGGTCCATCTCGGCCTGGCCGCGCTCGGCATCGCTGGCCGCCGTGTCATAGCGCTTGCGCGCGGCCATCAGGGCTTCGGTATCGGGGCCGAACTGCTCGACGATCAGCGCCCAGAAATCCTTGTGCGCGGGCAGCTCGGCCTGGGCGTACCAGTCCATGAGCAGTTGCGCATGGCGGCCGCCCTCGACATCGCTCAGGCCGGCATCGGCGGCAGCCTGCAGGTCTTCCATGAGCTTGCGCAGCTCGCGCGGGGACAGCACTTCCTGGCCGCGCCGCAGGGTGGCCTGCAGGCGCTGGACCGTGCCGCGCGGCGCGGGACCCTTGGCTGCCTCGCCCTCGGACTTTGTTGCAGGCGCAGCCGCATCGGTGCTGCGAAAGCGGGACACATTGCGGGCAATCCAGTCAGTAGCCAGACCCATTCAGAAGTTCCTCCATGTCAAGCGGTCACGGGACTGTCATGCCGCCAATCGGCCAATGACAATCTTTTGCTGCTCACATTATGAGAGTCTGCACGGCAGACCGTGTACGCCGATGTCGCGTTCTTGTCTTCGGGCTATCCCCATGCATGCTCCTGCCCCATCTCCCGTCAACCTTGCACAAAAAAAAAGCGGGCACCAGGCCCGCTTCGTATCCGTGCGTACCGCCGGTCTCAGGCCGGCTTGCCCGCCTGGGCTGGATAGGCCGGGCGCCCCGCGGCCCAGAACCACATGGCGATGCCGCCGATCACCATGGGCACGCACAGCCACTGGCCCATGCTCATGCCCAGCGACAGCAGGCCCAGGAAGTCATCGGGCTCGCGGAAGTACTCGGCAATGAAGCGGAAGGCGCCGTAGCCGACGAGGAAGACCGCCGCCACCTGGCCCGGCTTGTGCTCCTTGCGCGCATACAGCCACAGCAGCACGAACAGCAGCAGGCCTTCCAGCAGGAACTGGTAGACCTGCGAGGGGTGGCGCGGCAGCATGGAGCCGCTTTGCGGGAAGACCATGGCCCAGGGCAGCTCGGGGCTGGCGAAGCGGCCCCACAGTTCCCCGTTGATGAAGTTGCCGACGCGGCCGGCCGCCAGGCCCGTGGGCACGCAGGGCGCGACGAAGTCGGCCACCTCCAGCCAGGAGCGGGCCCGCGAGCGCGCGAACCAGACCATGGAGGCGATCACGCCGACCAGGCCGCCATGAAAGCTCATGCCGCCCTGCCAGACATAGAAGATCTCCAGCGGGTGGCTGAGGTAGTAGCCCGGCTTGTAGAACAGGCAGTAGCCCAGCCGGCCGCCGACGACCACGCCGAGCACGCCCAGGAAAAGAATGTCTTCCACGTCCTTGCGCGTCCAGGCGCGGTCGCCCTGCATGCGCACGAAGGGCGGGTGGCGCAGCCTGCGCGTTCCCAGCCAGAGGAAGAGGCCGAAAGCGGCCAGATAGGTCAGGCCGTACCAGTGCACGGCGAGGGGCCCGATCTGCAGGGCCACGGGATCGATCTGCGGGTACATCAGCATGGTCGGCATTGTGCCGCAGCGCCGCATGGCCGGCGCCGGCCAGGGGTTGGAAAGCTGGCGGCGCGGCGGTTCAGCCCGGCTGGCTTTCCTGGATGGCCATGAGCTTGTCCAGGGCCGCGAACAGATGGCGCTGCTCGGTGGAGGTCAGCAGTTGCTCCAGCTCGTCTTCCAGTTGCACCACCACGCCCTCGGCCCGCGCCTGCAGCGCGCTGCCTTCGGCCGTCATGTGCAGCTGCTGCAGCCGGCGGTCGCGCGGATCGGGCTGGCGCCCGATGAGCCCGCGCTGCACCAGGCGCTCGACCACCGGCACCAGATTGGAGGGCGAGATGTCCAGCGCCTCGCCCAGCTGGCGCAGGTAGATGCCGGGATTGGAGTGGATCAGCACCAGGATGGAGAACTCGCTGGGCTTGAGGTCCAGTTCGGCCACGCGCCGCGCGAACAGCTTGTGGATGTGGATTTCCGCGCGCGTGAGGCGGTAGCCCAGGAAACGCTGCAGGCGCGACTGATCGACGGCGGGTTCGGAGGAGCTGTCCATGGACACGGATCTGGAAGAGGAAGAAGGCACACCGAGGCAAAGCCGCCCCGGCGCCTGCGGATCTTCAGGGCCGGTGCGGCGTTCCATCATAAAAGCCCCGGCTGCCCGCTCAGGCCACGGCGGCCGGCAGCGGCGTGCGGGCGGCGGACTCGGTGCGGCGCAGCCAGTGCTCCGCATCCAGCAGCCCATGCGCGAAGAACCAGGCCGCGCTGTCCGCCTTGGAGCGGCGCAGTGCCGAATCGGCCAGCGGCTGGCTGACACGCGCCGCGCGCGCCCAGGCAAAGGCCATGCACAGCGTGCCGACCAGGCGCAGATAGTCCTCGGCGCAGCGCGCCAGCAACGGGGCGTCGCCTGCGGCGCGGGCGCACAGCGCACCCGTCAGCGCTTCGGTGCGATCGCTCCAGCTGCGCAGCGCGCCGGCCAGGCCGGGCTCCATGCCCGCCGCCTCGCAGGCAGCGGCCTCCTCGCGCAGTGCCGCCAGCAGCGGTGCCAGCGCGGCCCCGCCGCTGGCCGCCACCTTGCGCTGCAGCAGGTCCAGCGCCTGGATCTGGTTCGTGCCCTCGTAGATCATGGCGATGCGCGCATCGCGCAGCGTCTGCTCTATGCGGTACTCGTGCACATAGCCGTAGCCGCCGAAGACCTGCAGCGCCTCGCTGGCCAGCGCAAAGCCCCGTTCGGTGAAGAAGGACTTGACCACGGGCGTGAGCAGCGAGGCCAGCGCATGGGCCTGGGCGCGCTCCTCGGCATCCGGCGCCTGTTCGGCCAGGTCCAGCTGGTGCGCCACCCAGCCTGCAATGGCGCGCATGCCTTCGGTCCACACACGCAGGTCGGCCAGCATGCGCTGCACGGCCGGCTGCAGGGCGATGGGATCGGCGGGGCCCTGCGCATCGGCGGGCCGGGGCTGGGCGCGCATCTGGCGGCGCTCGGCTGCATAGGCGCGCGCCAGCTGCCAGGCCATCTCGGCATGGCCCAGGCCCTGCAGGCCCACGTGCAGGCGGGCCGAGTTCATCATCACGAACATGGCGGCCAGGCCCTGGTGGGGCTGGCCCACCAGCCAGGCCTGGGCGCCCTCGAAGCGCATGGCGCAGGTGGCGCTGCCCTTGATGCCCATCTTCTTTTCGATGCCGTCGCAGTGAATGGCGTTGGGCAGGAACCCGCCGCCGTCCTGGGGAATGCCGCGCGGCGCCAGGAACAGCGACAGCCCGCGCGTGCCCGGCGGCGCATCGGGCAGGCGCGCCAGCACCAGGTGCACGATGTTCTCGCTCATGTCCTGGTCGCCGCCCGAGATGAAGATCTTGCTGCCGTCCAGGCGGTAGCTGCCATCGCCCCGGGGCCGGGCCTGGCTGCGCAGCAGGCCCAGGTCGGAGCCGGCCTGGGGCTCGGTCAGGCACATGGTGGCCAGCCAGCGACCGCTGACGATGTGCGGCAGATAGGTGGCGCGCAGGTGCGCGTCGCCATGGGCGTGCAGGCAGGCATAGGCGCCGTGCAGGATGCCCGGGTACATGGTCCAGCCATGGTTGGCCGAGGCCAGCATTTCGTGCAGCGCGGCATCCAGCAGCTGGGGCAGGCCCTGGCCGCCGGCCTCGGGCGCGCAGGCCAGGGCCGGCCAGCCGGCTTCCACGAAAGCCGCATAGGCCTCGGGAAAGCCGTCGGGCGTGCGCACCCTTCCCTCTTGCAGGCGGCAGCCCTGCAGGTCGGCCGGGCCGTTGAGCGGCGCCAGCACGTCGGCGCAAAAGCGCCCGGCCGCCTCGACCACCATATCGGCCGTCTCCTGGTCCAGGGTTTCATGGGCCGGCATGCGGTGCCAGTCGCCCTCGGCGCCCAGCCAGTGCTGCTGGACGAAGCGGATGTCCTGCAGCGGCGGCTGGTAATGCGAGCAATGTGATGCCTGCGCGCTCATGCCCGGCCCTCCGTGGCCGCGACCAGGCGGCGGTAGGGGCCGATGGCACTGGCCAGGCACAGCACGGACAGCAGCGCGGCCAGGGCGGACACCAGGCCCAGCGACAGGCCCACGAGCTTTTCGTCGTGGAAGACGAAGTCGGTGAAAAAGGCCACTAGGAAGGGACCGAGGCCCAGCCCGATCAGGTTGATCAGCAGCAGGTAGATGGAAGTCACCTGGCCGCGCAACTGGTTGGGCGTGACCGCCTGCAGGATGGGCGGCGCCAGCGCCACCGGCATGCCCAGGAAGAAGGTGGTGACCGCCACGGCCACCAGGGCCACGGTGGGCGAAGGCGCAAAGGCCAGCACCAGGCCGCTGGCGATGAGCACGCCGGTGGCCACCAGCGAGATGACGATCGAGCCCACCTGCTTGCCGCGCGCCGTGAGGTAGTCGGCCAGGAAGCCGCTGAGCAGCATGCCGCCAATGCCGAAGGTCAGGATGATGACGCCGTAGGCGGGGCCGATCTCGCCGGGCGTCCAGCCCCACTGGCGGATGAAGGTGGCCGGCAGCCAGGCCGTGACGCCGAAGGTGATCATGGCCGTGATGCCCGGCGCCAGCAGCAGCGGCAGGAAGGCGCGCTTGTTGCGGAACACATGGGACAGATCGGGCGCGGGGCCTGCTGCAGCGGCAGTTCTGGCGGAGGCGCCTGCCGCCTGCAGGCCGCGGCGCACCGGCTCGCGCACGGTGTACATCAGCGCCACCAGCGGAATGCCGGGCAGGGCCACGAAGATGAAGGCCGCCTGCCAGGGCTTGAAGCTGCCCAGCAGCGGGAACACCACCTCGCCGGCCTGGCTGGTGGCCTGGATGACCAGGCCGCCCACGATGAAGGCCGTGGCCGAGCCGATGTACACGCCCGAGGTGTAGATGCTCATGGCGCGCGCGCGGCGCTCGGGCGGGAAGTAGTCGGCCAGCATGGAATAGGCCGCCGGCGACAGCGCCGCCTCGCCCACGCCCACGAACATGCGCGCCACGAACAGCGAGACAAAGCCCGTGACATAGCCACCGGCCGCCGTGGCCACCACCCAGATCGCCATGCCGATGACGATGAGGTTGCGGCGGTTCCAGCGGTCGGCCAGGCGCCCCAGGAAGATGCCGACGAAGGTGTAGAAGATGGCGAAGGCAAAGCCGTGGACGATGCTGAACACCCAGTCCGACAGCTGCAGATCCTTCTTGATGGGCTGCACCAGCAGGCCCAGGATCTGCCGGTCCACGAAGGACAGGGTGTAGGCCAGCAGCAGGATGATGGTGACGTAGTAGGCATAGCCGAGTCCGTTCGACTCGGCCGGCGCGGGCGTGGACACGCGGCCCGGCGGGTAAGGCAGGCTCATGGAGACCTCCTGTGGAGGAAGGGAAAGCGGAAAAAAGAAAGCGGGAAAGCGAGACAGGGCTGCGCATGAAAAGGGCCGGCGCACCGCGCCAGCCCTTGCGCGGGCATCAGCCGGCGCTGTGCTCGACCAGCATCAGCGCATCGAGCGCGACCACGCCCTGCCCTTCGGGCAGCACGATGACGGGGTTGAGGTCGATCTCGCGGATGGCCGGCGTGCCGCGCAGCACCTGGCCCAGGCGCACGATGAGTTCGGCCAGCGCCTGGCGGTCCAGCGCCGGGGCGCCACGGTAGCCGTGCAGCAGCGGCGCGCCCTGCAGGCGGTCCAGTTCGCGCAGCACCTCGCCGGTGGACAGGTCGGCGTCCAGCAGGCGCGCATCGCGCATGATCTCGGCCGTCACGCCGCCCAGGCCGGCCAGGATCACCGGGCCCCACTGCGGATCGTTGCGCGCGCCGATGATCATCTCCAGGCCACGTTGGCCCATGGCCTCGATCAGCACGCCGTCCAGCGCAATGGCGCTGTCATAGGCCGCCACGTTGGCATGCAGCCGCCCCCAGGCCTCGCCCATGGCCTGCGCATCGGCGATGTTCAGGATCACGCCGCCCGCATCGCTCTTGTGGCTGAGGTCGGCGGACTGCGCCTTGAGCGCCACGGGCCAGCCGATCTCCGACGCAATCGCCACGGCCTGCTCGGCCGAGGTGGCCAGCCGGCCGCGCGCAAAGGGTATGCCGGCCTGTGCCAGCACGGCCTTGGATTCGTACTCGGGCACCACCGTGCGGCCTGCGGGCAGGGTCAGGGCGACGGGCTGGGCATCGGTTCGCTCGAAACTGCGCTGGCTGAAGGCGGTCAGGCGCTGCACGGCGCGCAGGGCACGCTCGGTGCTGGGGAAATACGGCACGCCCAGCGCACGCATCTCGGCGATGAACTCGGCAGGCACGGCCGCGCCCTCGTCCAGGCCCGCCACGATGACGGGCTTGGCCGGCCGCAGCTCGCGCACGGCGCGCAGCACGGGCGGCATCTTGATGCCGCAGGTCACCGGGTCGCCCTGGATCAGGCCGACCAGGACGGTGGAAAAGCGCGCATCGCCAAACAGCGCATCCAGCGTGCGGAAATACAGGTCCGGCTCCACCAGGCCCTGGGCCGTGAGGTCCAGCGGGTTGCTCACGCCCACGAACTCGGGCAGTGCCGCACGCAGCGCGGGCGAGTCGTCGTCGCCGATGGCGGGCAGGGCCAGGCCCAGTTCCTCGGCCCAGTCCAGCGTCAGCGCCTTGAAGGCGCCGGACTCGCCCAGCACGGCAACTCCCGCTGCAGCGGCTGCACCGGCTGCAGCGGCCGCACCAGCCGATGGCAGCACGGGGCAGCGGATGGCGATCTCGGCGATGTCGCCCAGCTCCTCCAGTGTCTCGGCAAACACGGCGCCTGCGCGTTCCAGCTTGGTGCGCATCAGCGCATAGTCGCCGGCCATGGCGCCGGTGTGCGTGGCGGCCGAGGCGCGCGCCGCGCTGCTCTTGCCCGGATGCAGCAGCACCACCGACTTGCCCAGGCTGCGCGCGCGGGCCACGGCGGCCAGGATGCGCGCAGGCTGGCGGAACTGCTCGACGATCATGGCGACCACGCGCGTGGAGGGCTGCTCCAGCAGGAAGTCCACATAGTCCTCGGCATGGCTGGCGGCCTCGTTGCCCGTGGAGATGGCGTGCGACAGCGGCAGCGCGCGACTGGCCAGCGTGGTGCACAGCACGGTCATCATGGCGCCGCTTTGCGAGACCACGCCAATGGCGGGCCGCGTGGCATCGGCCTGCTGCGCGTCGATATTCACCTCGACAAAGGTCAGCGGCACGCGCTGCAGGTAGTTGATGCAGCCCAGGCAGTTGGGGCCTTCCACCACCATGCCGGCCTCGGCGGCAATGCGCGCGATCTCGCGCTGCTCGGCCATGCCGCGCTCGCCCGCCTCGGCAAAGCCTGCCGAGAAGATCACCGCCGCGCCCACGCGGCGCGCCGCCAGTGCACGCACCGTGTCCAGCACAAAGGGCTGGGGGATGGCCAGCACGGCCACGTCCACGCCTTCGGGCAGCTGATCGACCGAGGCCAGGCAGGCCCGCCCGGCGATCTCGCTGCGCTTGGGATTGATCAGGTGGATGTCGCCGGCAAAGCCGTTGCGCTCCAGATTGCCCAGCACCGATGCGCCCAGCGCACCCGGCGTGGCCGAGGCGCCGACGATGGCGATGGAACGCGGCCTCAGCAGCCTGCCGATGTCGGGCCGCAGGGCGGCCGCCATCTCTGTCGTTGTCATTCTTGTCTCCAATGGGTTGGCGGCAGGCGCCCTAGCAGCGAGGGCGCGGCCACTCAGGATGTGCGGGTCTTCAGGACTTTTGCTTCGAGAGGTCGTAGGTGCCCAGGCCGGGCTTGTAGGTCTTGTCGTCCAGGAACTGGCGCATGCCTTCCTTGCGGCCTTCGTTGTCGTAGCTGTTGGCGGCTTCCTGGGCGCGCACCAGGTAGTCCTCGGCGTTGTCGTAGCTCATGTCGCGCACGCGGCGGATCGCGTCCTTGGTGGCCTTCAGGGCGCTGGGATTCTTCTGCAGCAGGGCCTCGGCCACTTCGGTGACGCGGGCCTGCAGGCGATCGGCCGGCAGCGACTCGTTGACCAGGCCCCACTCGGCGGCCGTGCGGCCGTCGATGTTCTCGCCCAGCATGGCGTGGTACATGGCACGGCGGAAGGACAGCAGCTCCACCGCCACCTTGGAGGCGCCGCCACCGGGCAGGATGCCCCAGTTGATTTCGGACAGGCCGAACTTGGCGTCATCCGAGGCAAAGGCCAGGTCGCAAGCGAACAGGGGGCCGTAGCCGCCGCCGAAGCACCAGCCGTTGACCATGGCAATGGTCGGCTTCTGGAACCAGCGCAGGCGGCGCCACCAGCCATAGCTCTCGCGCTGGGCCTTGCGGGTTCCGGCCAGGCCGGTGGCCTCGGTCTCGCGGAAGTACTCCTTCAGGTCCATGCCGGCCGTCCAGGCCGTGCCTTCGCCTGCAAGCACGACCACGCCCACGTCGTCACGGAACTCCAGGTCGTCGAGCACACGCATCATCTGGCGATTGAGCTGGGGGCTCATGGCGTTGCGCTTTTCGGGGCGGTTGAATTTCACCCAGGCCACGCGGCCTGTGACGGTGCAGGACACGGTCTGTTCTTCGGTACGTTCGGTGCTCATTGCGCTTCCTTGTGCAAAGGGGAAATGGGGTTTTGGACACCGATGCTTCGGCTCCATAATCGTTATGATAAATAACTATTATTGAAGCCCGCAATACAGCGTTTACCCTAGCCCCATCCCCCCGCCAGCCTGCCGCGATGCGAATGCTTCTGCGTCGCGCATGCATGCAATGCGCCGTCCACGGGGAATTGCAGCGCGCGCTTTGGCCCAAGGGCCGGTTCACGCGATACTTGCGGCGTTCACACAGTCAGGAGAAGAAGAACATGCAAGGCCAACCAGAAGTCATCGAATGCCTCATAGAGTTGCTGCGCGGCGAGCTTGCCGCGCGCGACCAGTACTTCATCCACTCGCGCCAGTACGAAGACCAGGGCCTGCTGCGCCTGTTCGAGCGCATCGGCCATGAGATGGAAGAGGAAACCCAGCACGCCGACGCCATCCTGCGCCGCATCCTGTTCCTGGGCGGCCGCCCCGACATGCGCCCGCATGAGTTCACACCCGGCGAGACCGTCGAAGAGATGCTGCGCAAGGACTTGGCCACCGAATACCGCGTGCGTGACAGCCTGCGCTCGGCCATGGCCCTGTGCGAGCGCCACAGCGACTTCAACAGCCGTGACCTGCTGCTGGCCCAGCTGCGCGACACGGAAGAAGACCACGCCTACTGGCTGGAGAAGCAACTGGGCCTGATCGAGAAGATCGGTCTGCCCAACTACCTGCAAAGCAAGATGGGCGAGCCGGCCTGAATGAAGCTCCCCCTGAGGCGCTTCGCGCCTTCCCCCTCTCTACTTGCTTCGCAAGGGAGGGGGACGACACCCTCGGTGCGGGGCGGCGCGGCCGGCGTAGGCCCTTCCTCGGTGTCTCTGGCTTGGGGTTCGCCAGTTTTATACACACCGCACACAAATAACAGTTGGTAAGTCGCCCCACGATGAAAAGCAAACCGGCAGCCACGATGAAACGGCAAGCCGGTCGCCCCGCGATGAAACAAGAGCCCTCAAGGGCCTGAGAGAAGAGAAAAGAAAAAGGGATGGAAAGCCGCAAGGCCTTCCATCCCTTTTCATTTTCATCGGGTGCGCACCGCCTGGCGGCGGTGCTGCCCGGTGTCAGTCGTCCAGCAGGGACAGGTCGCGCACGGCGCCCTTGTCGGCCGACATCACCAGCTTGGCATAGGCCTTGAGCGCGGCCGACACCTTGCGCGGGCGCGGCTCGGCGGGCTTCCAGCCCTTGGCATCCTGCTCGGCACGGCGGCGGGCCAGTTCCTCGTCGGAGACCAGCACGTTGATGCTGCGGTTGGGAATGTCGATGCGGATGCGGTCGCCGTTCTTCACCAGGCCGATGGCGCCGCCAGCGGCAGCTTCCGGCGAGCAGTGGCCGATGGACAGGCCCGAGGTGCCGCCCGAGAAGCGTCCGTCGGTCAGCAGTGCGCACTCCTTGCCCAGGCCCTTGGACTTGATGTAGCTGGTCGGGTAGAGCATTTCCTGCATGCCGGGGCCGCCCTTGGGACCTTCATAGCGCACGACGACGATGTCGCCGGCCTTGACCTTGTCGTCCAAGATGTTCTGCACGGCCTCGTCCTGCGACTCGGTCACGTGGGCCGTGCCTTCGAACACATGGATGCTTTCGTCCACGCCGGCCGACTTGACCACGCAGCCGTCCAGGGCGATGTTGCCCGTCAGCACGGCCAGGCCGCCTTCCTTGGAGAAGGCGTGCTCGTAGGAGCGGATGCAGCCTTCTGCACGGTCCAGGTCCAGGCTGGGCCAGCGCGTGTTCTGGCTGAAGGCCACCTGGGTGGGAATGCCGGCCGGGCCTGCCAGGTAGAAGTGCCTGACGGCCTCGTCCTGGGTGGTGGTGATGTCCCACTGCGCCAGGCCTTCGCCCAGGGTCTTGGCGTGCACGGTGGGCACGTCGGTGTGCAGCTTGCCGGCGCGGGCCAGCTCGCCGAGGATGGCGAAGATGCCGCCGGCGCGGTGCACATCCTCGATGTGGTATTTCTGCGTGTTTGGCGCCACCTTGCACAGCTGGGGCACGGAGCGCGAGAGGCGGTCGATGTCGGCCATGGTGAAGTCGATCTCGGCTTCACGGGCAATGGCCAGCAGGTGCAGGATGGTGTTGGTGGAGCCGCCCATGGCGATGTCCAGCGTCATCGCGTTCTCGAAGGCCTTGAAGCCCACGGAGCGCGGCAGCACGGAGGCGTCTTCCTGCTCGTAGTACTCACGGGCCAGCTCGACGATGCGGCGGCCGGCACGCTTGAACAGTTCCTCGCGGTCGGCATGCGTGGCCAGCACCGTGCCGTTGCCGGGCAGGGACAGGCCCAGCGCCTCGGTCAGGCAGTTCATGGAGTTGGCGGTGAACATGCCCGAGCAGGAACCGCAGGTCGGGCAGGCCGAGCGCTCGACCTGGGCGACCTGCTCGTCGGTGTAGTTGGAGTCGGCCGCGATCACCATGGCATCGACCAGGTCCAGCTTCTTGAACTCCAGCTTGTGCGTGTTGGGATTGGCCAGCTTGGTCTTGCCCGCTTCCATGGGGCCGCCGGAGACGAAGATCACCGGAATGTTCAGCCGCATGGCGGCCATCAGCATGCCGGGGGTGATCTTGTCGCAGTTGGAGATGCACACCAGCGCGTCGGCGCAGTGGGCGTTGACCATGTACTCCACCGAGTCCGCGATGATGTCGCGGCTGGGCAGCGAGTAAAGCATGCCGTCGTGGCCCATGGCGATGCCGTCGTCCACGGCGATGGTGTTGAATTCCTTGGCCACGCCGCCTGCGGCCTCGATCTCGCGCGCCACCAGCTGGCCCAGGTCCTTGAGGTGGACGTGGCCCGGAACGAACTGCGTGAAGGAGTTGGCGATGGCGATGATGGGCTTGTCGAAGTCGCCATCCTTCATGCCGGTGGCACGCCACAGGGCGCGCGCACCGGCCATGTTGCGGCCGCCGGTGGAAGTCTTGGAACGGTATGCGGGCATGGGGAATCCAGTTGTCTGTCGTCTCGGTCCATCCCTGGTCCTGTGGGGAAGGCCAGGGTCTGGGCGAAGATTATGGCGCAGCGCCCGCCGCACCGCTGGGGCACAGGAATGCCTCGGCCGGCATGGGCCGCCCCTTTGCAGACCCCAGGCATCGCCTGCCGCGAAGCCTGCGCCGTCGTTCAAGGCCCCTCAGCGGCGCGAACGCGAGCGCGTGCCCGTGCCCATGGCTTCCTTATTCTTTTCGATGCGCTTCAAGCGCCGCTGCTCGATCTTGTCGGCCGCGCGCCGCTTGGTGTAGCCAGAGGTGTCGGCCCAGGCCCACCAGGCTGCCGTCACGCCATAGGCGCCCAGGATGACGTACCAGGACCAGGAGGCCACAGGCTCGATATCGGCCAACTTCAGCAGAGTGAGCAAGACCGCGATTCCCAACAGATACATAACTTCTCCTTCACCAGACGGTGCTTCACACGAGGTAACGCATCAGGCATGCGCGCCCACTACAATGTTTCGCATAATTATTCCCGACAACCCCCAGGAACTCATGATGAAGCAGACATTGATCGCATTGGCCTTGACCGTCGTCACCGTGGCTCCCGCCATGGCCGACCAGGCTCTTGCCGCCTCCAAGAACTGCATGGCCTGCCACGCCGTGGACAAGAAGCTGGTGGGCCCGTCCTATAAGGATGTGGCCTCCAAGTACGCAGGCCAGAAGGACGCGGTGGACAAGCTGGCTGCCAAGATCATGAAGGGCGGCAGCGGCGTCTGGGGTCCGGTTCCCATGCCCGCCAACCCCCAGGTCAACGATGCCGACGCCAAGAAGCTGGCCGCCTGGGTGCTGTCGCTGAAGTAAGTTCCGCCGGCCTCCTGCCTCGGGGCCCGCAACGAAAAAAACCGCGCAACGCAAGTCGCGCGGTTTTTTTCATGGTCCTCCCGTGAATCCGGGCGCGGGCCGCCTACCTGTAGTCCGGAGCGCCTGCGCCGGGCTGCTGGTACAGGCGAACCTGCTGCTCCAGCTGCCCCACATAGGCGGCCGTGCTGTTGTCCGACTCCTGGGCACGCTGCACCAGATGGGCCTCCAGCCCGTCCAGCCGCGCCATCAGCACTTCCTTGTCACGCGCATGCAGGTCCTCCAGCACGGTGCGCAGCTCGGTAAAACGCGAAGCCTCGGCCTTGTCGGCCAGGTCCCGCTGGGCCTGCATTTCCTTGGCGTGGCGGCGCGCCTCCATCAGTACCGAGCCCTGCAGCCACAGCACATAGGCGACGAAGAACACGCCCAGCAGGCAGGTCAGGGCCAGCATCAGCACGCCCAGCGGCGCCTGGACGTCGGTTACGCCCAGCGACACGACGGACGGCGCGGCCAGCGTGTTCCAGTTGAATGCCGCCAGCAGCGCAATCAGGGCCACGGTGATCAGCAGCGACAGGGTTCTCAGATTCATGGTGAAAGGCCTCCCTCGGCAGTGGTGAAATCAACAGCTTCGGTTGTACTGCAACCATCATGCCTGAGCTGTCGGTCCACACAAAATAGGACTGCAAGACAGGGCGCCGCCCGCAGTCCAGCCAAGAAAAAACCGGAGCCAGGGCTCCGGTTCTTCATGGCGGTCGTGTCGGACCTCAGTTCGTCTCGGCCAACTGGTCGAGGATGGCCGGGTTCTCCAGCGTGCTCGTGTCCTGGGTGATGGCCTCGCCCTTGGCAATCGAGCGCAGCAGGCGGCGCATGATCTTGCCGCTGCGCGTCTTGGGCAGGTTGTCGCCAAAGCGGATGTCCTTGGGCTTGGCGATGGGGCCGATTTCCTTGGCCACCCAGTCACGCAGCTCCTTGGCGATCTGCTTGGCCTCCTCGCCCGTGGGACGCGAGCGCTTGAGCACCACGAAGGCGCAGATGGCCTCGCCTGTCAGGTCATCGGGGCGGCCCACCACGGCGGCTTCGGCCACCAGGTCGGTCTTGGACACCAGGGCCGACTCGATCTCCATCGTACCCATGCGGTGGCCCGAGACATTGAGCACGTCGTCGATGCGGCCCGTGATGCGGAAGTAGCCCCGGTCCTCGCTGCGCACGGCGCCGTCGCCGGCCAGGTAGGTCTGCCCGCCCAGCTCGGCCGGGAAGTAGCTCTTCTTGAAGCGCTCGGGGTCACCCCAGATGGTGCGGATCATGCTGGGCCAGGGCTTGGTGACCACCAGCAGGCCGCCTGCGCCGTTGGGCAGTTCATGGCCGGTCTCGTCGACGATGGCGGCCATGATGCCCGGCAGCGGCAGCGTGCACGAACCCGGCACCAGCGGCGTGGCGCCAGGCATGGGGGCGATCACGTGGCCGCCGTTCTCGGTCTGCCAGAAGGTGTCCACGATGGGGCAGCGCTCGCCGCCCACATTGCGGTGGTACCACATCCAGGCCTCGGGATTGATGGGCTCGCCCACGCTGCCCAGCAGGCGCAGGCTGGACAGGTCCGAGTTCTTCGGATGCACGGCGGCATCGCCGTCGGCGGCCTTGATCAGCGAGCGAATGGCCGTAGGCGCCGTGTAGAAGATGGTGCAGCCGTGGCGCTCGATCATCTGCCAGAAGCGGCCCGCGTTGGGGAAGGTGGGCACGCCCTCAAACACGATCTGCGTGGCGCCAGCGGCCAGCGGCCCATAGGCCACGTAGGTGTGGCCGGTGATCCAGCCGATGTCGGCCGTGCACCAGAACACGTCGCTGGGCTTGAGGTCGAATGTCCACTCCATGGTCTGCTTGGCCCACAGCACATAGCCGCCCGTGCAGTGCTGCACGCCCTTGGGCTTGCCCGTGGAGCCGCTGGTGTAGAGGATGAACAGCGGGTGTTCGGAATCCACGGCCACGGGCGCGCACTCGGTGCTCTGGCCCGCCAGGATCTCGCCGAAGGTCTTGTCGCGGCCTGCCGTCATGGCACAGGCCGTGGCCGTGCGCTCGTAGACGAAGACATGGCGCACGGCCTCGCAGCCGCCCAGCGCCAGCGCATCGTCCACGATGGCCTTGAGCGGCAGTTCCTTGCCGCCGCGCATCTGGTAGTTGGCGGTGATCACGGCCACGGCGCCCACGTCCACGATGCGCTCCTGCACCGCCTTGGCCGAGAAGCCGCCGAACACCACGCTGTGCGTGGCGCCGATGCGCGCGCAGGCCTGCATGGCGATCACGCCCTCGATGGTCATGGGCATGTAGATCAGGACACGGTCGCCCTTTTGCACACCCTGCGCCTTGAGCGCGTTGGCGAACTGCGAGACGCGCTCCAGCAGTTCGCGGTAGCTGACCTTGGTGACCTCGCCGCCATCGGCCTCGAAGATGATGGCCGTCTTGTGCTCGACGTCCGTGCCCATGTGCTTGTCCAGGCAATTGGCGCTGGCGTTGAGTTCGCCGTCCGCGAACCAGCGGAAGAACGGGGGATTGCTGTCGTCCAGCACCTGGGTGAAGGGCTTGGACCAGACCACGTTCTCGCGCGCCAGGCGGGCCCAGAAGCCCTGGTAGTCGTTCTCTGCCTCGGCGCACAGCGCCTTGTACTGCTCCATGCCGGAGATGCGGGCCTTGGCGGCGAAGTCTGCCGGCGGCGGGAAGACCCGGTTCTCCACCAGGACCGATTCAATGGGGGATGCTGTTGCGGTGCTCATGCTTGCTTGTCTCCTGGGCTGGCCAAATAAAAATTGTGGTGTGACTGTCGGGGGCCGGTCTTACATGCCACTGACTGAAACCCCCTTGGGCGCGTCTACCTGGGGATTCCCCGCAGTTCCCGGCTGTCACTGGCAATGGCCTGTTTCGCCGCTAAAATCGCGCGCCCGTTTTCCACGGCCATTGTCCCCTCCCATCCACGCTCCCACACCAGACAAGCGCGACCGACCACCATGGCCCGCCAGCAAAACTCCAATCGAGCCCCCGGCTCCCCCCTGCGTCCCCTGCCTTCCCTGATCTTCGCCAGCCGCTGGCTGCAGCTGCCGCTGTACCTGGGCCTGATCGCCGCCCAGGGCGTCTACGTCTGGCACTTCCTGCTCGAGTTGTGGCACCTGATCGAGGCCGCCTTCGGCAACCAGGAGGCGCTGCAGGCCCTGATCACCAGCATCGGCTACAAGCACGATGCGCCCATCGGCGCGCTCAACGAAACCATCATCATGCTGGTGGTCCTGGCACTGATCGACGTGGTGATGATCTCCAACCTGCTGATCATGGTCATCGTGGGCGGCTACGAGACCTTCGTCAGCCGCCTGGGCCTGGACAGCCACCCCGACCAGCCCGAGTGGCTGGGCCACGTGAACGCCTCCATCCTCAAGGTCAAGCTGGCCCTGTCCATCATCGGCATCAGCTCCATCCACCTGCTCAAGACCTTCATCAACGCGGGCAGCTACGACGTCAAGGTGCTGATGTGGCAGACCATCATCCACGTCACCTTCCTGGCCAGCGCCCTGGCCATCGCCTATACCGACAAGCTGATCAACAGCACGGCCAGCAACCACTGAGCCCGTCGGCATCCCGCACCAAAGCCCCGCAGCGCCAGCCGCTGCGGGGCTTTTTTCATGGGCGGGCGCAGGCAACGGGTCGGACACCTGCTGGCGCCCGGCCGGCCAGCGCGCCAGGCACGCTTTTTGCCGCAGATCGGGCCTGAAGCTTTCCTCAAGCTGACGCTTGACCGATTTTATTCATCGATGACAGCATATGCCTTGTGAATATTGTCTCACCCGCTCTCATTAAGTGAGCAAATCCCGGCTGGATTGCAGTCCTCAAGGGCGTGAAACAGGCCAAAACAGGCCTTCTTCGGCTCATGCGTTTTGACGCAGTAAAACCTGTTTTATATAATTTCGGCTTCTTTACAACCTGCCAAGCAGGTCATCGGCACCGTCTTCACGGCCTGCCGATACACCCCGGCGGATCGTTGTGCTCCCGGCACAGCCCCGTCAACCGGGCCGAAACTCGGTCCTGATGTTGTGGGGCATCGCGCTGGCTGATCTTCAGCCACGATGCCCGACTGAGACACCGCGCGCCTCGCCGCCGGCTGCTCTCGACTTCTGGCTCTTGCGCACCGCTTCGCGTGCCATTCGAGCCGCCTCGGGTGCTTTCGCACCTGTTTGAATCCCAGCAACGGGGGACGGCAGTCCTCTGCAGCGAACGGCATCAGGGCTTCATTTTTGGCTTGCGCGCCAGCGTCTTCGCCCGTCGAGGACGCTGGACTGTGTTCCATCTCACCCAAAAGGAGAACGCCACAGTGGCCAAGCAGATCATCATCGATCATGTGTTCAAGGTGTTCGGGGACGACCCCAAGACCGCACTCGACCTCGTCCAACAGGGCCTGAGCAAACAGGAGATCCTGGAGCGCACGGGCCAGTCCATCGGCGTGTTCGACGCCAATTTCACCATCGAGGCCGGCGAGATCTTCGTCGTCATGGGCCTGTCGGGCTCGGGCAAGTCCACCCTGGTGCGCATGCTCAACCGCCTCATCGAGCCCACGGCCGGGCGCATCGTCGTCGATGGCCAGGATATCAACGCCCTGAGCGAGCGCGACCTGCGCGCCCTGCGCCGCAAGGACATCTCCATGGTGTTCCAGTCCTTTGCGCTGATGCCGCACATGACGGTGCTGGACAACACGGCCTTCGGCCTGGAGCTGGCTGGTGCCGACAAGGCCGAGCGCCAGACACAGGCCCAGGCCGCGCTGGAGCAGGTGGGCCTGGGCGCCTGGGGCGCCAGCTACCCCGACGAGCTGTCGGGCGGCATGCAGCAGCGCGTGGGCCTGGCCCGGGCGCTGGCGTCCGATCCGTCCATCCTGCTGATGGACGAGGCCTTCTCGGCTCTGGACCCCATCATCCGCACGGAGATGCAGTCCGAGCTGCTGCGCCTGCAGCAGATCCAGCGCCGCACCATCGTCTTCATCTCGCATGACCTGGACGAGGCCATGCGCATCGGCGACCGCATCGCCATCATGAAGGACGGCCAGGTGATCCAGGTCGGCACGCCAGACGAGATCCTGCGCAGCCCGGCCGACGACTATGTGCGCAGCTTCGTGCGCGGCGTGGACGCGGCCTCGGTCTTCAAGGCCGGCGACATCGCGCGCCAGGCGCTGACCGTGGTGTCCGAGCACAGCGACCGCGGCTGCCGCGCGGCACAGCGCCTGCTGGAAGACTCCGACCGCGACTACGCCTATGTGGTCAACGCGCGCCGGCGCTTCCTGGGCGTGGTGTCCTCGCAATCGCTGCGCGACGCACTGCATGGCCGCCCGGGCATGCTGGGCCTGAGCCACGCCTTCCTGCCCAACGTCGAGCCGCTGTCTGCAGGCACGCCGGTGGCCGAGCTGTTCGGCCCCGTGGCCGCTGCGCCGTGCGCGCTGCCGGTGACCAGCGACGACGGCCAGTTCATGGGCGTGGTCAGCCGCACCACCATGCTGCGCTTCCTGGACCGCGACACGCCGCCCGTGCCGCCGCCGCAGGAGATCGTGCCGCCGGTCACGCTCAACCCGCATTTCCCGGCCTCCAACGCCCCCACCGTCGCGCCGACCGTGGAGCCGATTGAACAACGACAAGGAGATGCCGCATGAGCGATGCAACCAACAGCCTGAACCCGAACACCACCGCTGCCGCCACCGATCCCTGGGCCGATGCGAGCGCAGCCCCTGCTTCCACCGATTCCGCAGCGTCTGCAGCCTCTGCAAGCGCCGATCCCTGGGCAACCGCTGCCACGCCGGCACCCGCTGCCTCGGCCGATCCCTGGGGCGCCGCCAGCGGCGGTGATGCTGCAGGCGGTGACTGGCTGGGCGCCTCGGCCGGCTCGGGCGTTCCCGACGACGCCCATGCCAGCCTCTGGCACCAATTGACCACCGACGGCCTGCCCGTGCAGGGCTGGATCAACAGCGGCCTGGAATGGGTGGTCCACCATTTCCGCCCCTTCTTCCAGGCCGTGCGCACGCCCATCGACGGCACGCTGTCGGGCATCACCGATGCCATGCTGGCCCTGCCCTGGCCGCTGCTGATCCTGATCCTGACCTTGGTGGCCTGGCAGTTCGCGGGCCGCGCCATGGCCATTGGCGCCGCCATCTCGCTGGTGGTGGTCGCCATGCTGGGCATCTGGCCCGAGGCCATGGTGACGCTGTCCCTGGTGCTGACCTCGCTGGTGTTCTGCATGGTCATCGGCCTGCCCGCGGGGATTTTGCTGGCCTCCAGCGACCGTGCCCAGCGCTGGACACGCCCGCTGCTCGACGCCATGCAGACCACGCCGGCCTTCGTCTACCTGGTGCCCGTGGTGATGCTGTTCGGCATCGGCAACGTGCCCGGCGTGATCGTGACCATCATCTTCGCGCTGCCGCCGCTGATCCGCCTGACCAACCTGGGCATACGCCAGGTGCGCCCCGACCTGATCGAAGCCAGCCGCGCCTATGGCGCATCGCCCTGGCAGTTGCTGTGGAAGGTGCAGCTGCCGCTGGCCATGCCGTCCATCATGGCCGGCGTGAACCAGGCGCTGATGCTGTCGCTGTCCATGGTGGTGATCGCCTCCATGATCGCCGTGGGCGGCCTGGGCCAGATGGTGCTGCGCGGCATCGGCCGCCTGGACATGGGCCTGGCCACCGTGGGCGGACTGGGCATCGTGCTGCTGGCCATCGTGCTGGACCGCATCACCCAGGCCATGGGGCAGACGACCCGTGGCGGTGCGCGCTGGTGGCACAGCGGCCCCGCCGGCTGCATTGCCCGCCTGCTGGGCGCCGGCAACAAGCCGGTCCATCGCGGCAGCACCAGCTGAATGCCTTCACTGCGGCGCGGATGGGCCCACTGCCGCGCCGCCTTCCCGAAAAGCGGCCAGCCAGGCTGGCCGCCCACTCCCCTTTCATCACACAACGGAGGAACCCGAGGATGAACCAAGCCCTGAACCACAATCGACTGCCAACTGCCACTGCCAGCCACTGGCTGCGCACCGCCACGATGGCTGCCGGCATCGCACTGGCCTGCGCAGGCGCATCGGCCGCCAGCGACCAGCCCGGCAAGGGCGTGAAGGTGTCGCCGCTCAAGAGCTCCATCGCCGAAGAAAGCTTCCAGACCCTGATCGTCATGAAGGCCCTGGAGAAACTGGGCTACGACGTGCAGCCCTTCCAGGAAGTCGAGTACCCCACGGCCCACGTGGCGATTGCCAATGGCGATGCCACTTTCCTGGCCACGCACTGGAACCCGCTGCACGCCGACTACTACAAGAACGCGGGCGGCGATGCCAAGCTGTTCCGCAAGGGCGTTTACTCGGACAACGCGGCCCAGGGCTATCTGATCGACAAGAAGACGGCCGACGAATACAAGATCACCAATATCGGCCAGTTGAAGGACCCCAAGATCGCCAAGCTGTTCGACTCGGACGGCGACGGCAAGGCCGACCTCACCGGCTGCACGCCGGGCTGGGGCTGCGAGGCCGTGATCGAGCACCACCTGACGGCCTACAAGCTGCGCGACACCGTGACCCACAAGCAGGGCACGTACTCGGCGCTGATCGCCGACACCATCTCGCGCTACAAGGCCGGCAAGCCCATCCTCTACTACACCTGGACGCCCTACTGGGTGAGCAACGTGCTCAAGCCCGGCAAGGACGTGGTGTGGCTGGAGGTGCCGTTCTCCTCGCTGCCCGGCGAGCAGGCCAAGTTCGATACCAAGCTGCCCAACGGCAAGAACTACGGCTTCGTGGTGAACAAGCAGCAGATCGTGGCCAACAAGGCCTTCACCGACAAGCACCCCGACGCCGGCAAGCTGTTCGAGCTGATGCAGCTGCCCGTGGGCGACATCAGCGCGCAGAACCACATGATGAGCCAGGGCCAGAACAAGCCCTCGGACATCAACCGCCATGTGGACGGCTGGATCAAGGCCCACCAGAAGACCTTCGACGGCTGGCTGGAACAGGCCCGCGCCGCAGCCCGCTGAACGCTGCGGGGGGAGCCGCTATAGACGTGCCCCCGGCTTCCTGCTTCAAAGGCCCGCTTCAAAGGCCCGCTTCGGCGGGCCTTTTGAACATGCGCAGGGCGATGGCCGTGACCACCACGCCCGCCACCAGCGCCACCGCATACATGGCCACGTGGGTCACGGCGTTGGGAATGGGCGCGACGAAGATGCCGCCATGCGGCACCTTCAGCTCCACCCCCGCCAGCATGGACACGGCGCCGGCCACGGCCGAGCCCAGCACCAGGGCCGGAATCGTGCGCAGCGGATCGCGCGCCGCATAGGGAATGGCCCCCTCGGTGACAAAGGCCAGGCCCAGCACGCCGGCCGAGGCGGCGCTGCCGCGCTCCTCGCGCGTGAAGCGGTCGGCAAACAGGCGGGTGGCCAGGGCCAGCCCCAGCGGCGGCGTCATGCCGGCGATCATGGCTGCAGCCATGGGCGTGTAGACCTGGCTCGCGATCATTCCCGTGGAAAACGCATAGGCGGCCTTGTTCACCGGCCCGCCCATGTCAAAGGCCATCATCGCGCCCAACAACAGGCCCAGCAGCAAGGCACTGGCACCCTGCATGCCGCGCAGCCAGGCGCTCAGCCACTGCAGCAGCTCGGCCACGGGTGCACCGACCAGATAGAACATCAGCAGCCCCGTGAACAGGCTGCCCAGCACAGGCAGGATCAGCATGGGCAGCAAGCCCTTGAGCGCCTGCGGCAGCCGGATGTGCGCCGCCATGAAGGCCACGCCGTAGCCGGCGATGAAGCCGGCCGCGATGCCGCCGATGAACCCCGCCCCCATGCTGGACGCGATCATCCCGCCGATCATGCCCGGCGCAATGCCGGGCCGGTCGGCAATGGAATAGGCGATATAGCCGGCCAGTGCCGGCACCATCAGCGCAAAGCCGCCCTTGGCGCCGATCTGGAACAGCGTCCATCCCAGCGTGCCCTGGTGCGCATCGTCATGGACATAGATGCCGCCCAGCGCAAAGGCCATGGCGATCAGAATGCCGCCCGCCGTGACGAAGGGCAGCATGAAGGACACGCCGGTCATCAGGTGGCGATAGGCACCGCCCTGGGTCCGGGCCGGCGTGGGCGCGGCGCCGCCTGCAGCAGCGCCTACGGCGGCACCATGCACGGTGGCTTCGGCCAGCGCCTTGGCGATCAGCCCCGAGCCGTCGCGTATGGCCGGCTTGGTGCCGCTGCGCAGCAGCGGCTTGCCCGCGAAGCGGGAAAGATCGACCTCGCGGTCGGCGGCGATGATGACCAGGTCAGCCTCGGCAATCTCCTGCGGCGTCAGCGCATCGAGCGCACCCACCGAGCCTTGTGTCTCCACGCGCATGGCGTGGCCCAGCGCCGCCGCGCCGCGCTGCAGTCCCTCGGCCGCCATGAAGGTGTGGGCGATGCCAGTGGGGCAGGAGGTGACAGCCACGATCCGCTTGCCCAGGCTCTCGCCCATGCGCTGTGCTGCGGGACTGGCGGCAGCGCAGCGTGCAAGCACGCCGGCCGGATCATCAAGCGCCTCGCGCAGGCTGCAGCGCTCGACGGCGGCCTGCACGAAGCGGGAGGCATCGGCGTCGGTATCTGCATCGTCATCGGTGCCGGCATCCCCCACGATCAGCAATTGCCCGGCCTGCGCGGCGGCATCGGGCGCATGCAGCCCGATCACACCGCCGCTGGCGCGCACTTCCACGGCCAAGGGACGCTGTCCGGCCGCATGGCGCAGGGCTTCGGCGGCCAGCAGCGCTTCGGCGTCGTGCCCGGCCGCTGCGATCACCACAAAAAGAGGGTTCATGAAAGCTCCTGAAGAATGGGGGATCACGGCCACTGGCATGGCTCCAGCAGCACGCTGGCAGCCAGTGCCTGGACGCGGTTGGCATCGACTTCGCGCGCGGGCGCTGCCTGCAGCCAGGCCAGCGCGCTGGCCGTGGACAGGCGTGCGGTGTCCGCCAGATCCAGTCCGCGCAGCCGCGCGGCCACCATGCCCGCGACCATGGCATCGCCCGCGCCCACGGAGCTGCCGCGCGCGCGCTGCGGCGGCCGCGCAATCACCGCACCTTGCGCGCTGGCGAACAGCGCGCCCTCCTCGCCCATGGACACCACGGCCAGCCCCAGCCCCCTGTCCAGCAGGCTGCGCGCGGCGGCCAGCAGCGTGTCGCGGCCGTCCAGGCGCTGGCCTGTGGCGGCCTGCAACTCCTCCCGGTTGGGCTTGATGGCCCAGGGCATGGCCGCATGGGGGGCCGTCGCCAGGGCGGCGGCCAGGGGGGCCTCGCTGGTGTCCAGCAGCACGTCGGCACCGGCGGCCACGGCCTGGGCCTGGAGCCGGGCCCAGCTGTCCGCAGGCAGGCCGGCGGGCAGGCTGCCCGACAGCACCACGGCCAGGCCGGGCCGCAGATACCGGGCCAGCGCGGACATGACGGCGTGCAGATGCGCTTCGGCCAAGGCCAGGCCTGGCAGGTTGATGTCCGTGGTCTGGCGTCCGCCGTCGGCCACCAGCTTGATGTTGGTGCGCGTCTGGCCCGGCACGCGCAGGCAGGCGTCGGCAATGCCGCGCTGGGCGAACAAGGCCTCGAACATGCCGGCGTTGTCGCTGCCCAGCACGCCCAGCGCGGCCGTGGAGACGCCCAGGCCCGCCAAGGCGGCGGCAACATTGATGCCCTTGCCGCCCGGCGCCTGCACGCTGCCCAATGCGCGCTGCACCTGGCCGGGCAGCAGCGCCTCCAGGGTCACAAGCTGGTCTATGGCCGGGTTCAGGGTCACGGTGATGGCTTGCGGGGCGTTCATGCCGTCACCTCCTTGGCCAGTGCCCGCACCTGCGCGGCATCCTCGCAGCCGAGTGCCCTGTCTGCCAGCGCCTGCAACTGCCGCAGGCTGGCCGCGCGCAGCCCGGCCTTGACACCGGCGATGTCGTTGGGTGTCATGGACAGCTCGCCCACCCCCAGCCCGGCCAGCAGCAGCGCACCGAACGGGTCGCCGGCCAGTCCGCCACAGACGCCCACGGGGCGCGCGCGGGTGGCTGCACCCTGCACGGTGGCGCGCACCATCCGCAGCACGGCCGGATGCAGGCTGTCCGCCTCGGCCGCCAGTTGCGGGTTCTGGCGGTCCATGGCCAGCACGTACTGGGTCAGGTCGTTCGTGCCGATGGAGAAGAAATCGGCATGGCGGGCCAGTGCGTCGGCCTGCACGGCGGCGGCGGGCACCTCGATCATGATGCCCAGCGGCAGGACCGGGGCGTCCAGTTCGGCACGCAGCCGTTCGCAGGCCGCGCGCAGCGCCAGCAGCTCCTGCACGCTGGTGACCATGGGAAACATCACGGACAGCCTTGCGCCATCGCGGGCCGCCCGGTACAGGGCGCGCATCTGGGGCTCAAGCAGGTCGGGGCGGCGCAGCAGCAGCCGCGCGCCGCGCACGCCCAGGAAGGGGTTGTCCTCGCGCGGCAGCTCCAGGTGGGCGACCTGCTTGTCGCCGCCGATGTCCAGCGCGCGGACGATCAGCGGCCGACCCTCCAGCGCCTGCGCCATGGCGCGGTAGGTTTCGTACTGCTCGTCCTCGCCGGGCGTGCTGCCGCGCTCCAGGAACAGGAATTCCGTGCGCATCAGACCCACGCCCTCGGCGCCCTGGGACAGGGCCAGCGGCACCTGCTCGGGCAGGTTGACGTTGGCGCAGACTTCGATGCGCACGCCATCGGTGGTGATGGCAGGCAGGCTGCGCTGCGCTGCCACGCGTTCCTGCAGCGCCCGCTGCTCGGCCATGTGGGCACGCGCCGAAGCCAGGTCCTGCTCCGAGGGATCAAGGTAGATGCGGCCATTGGCGCCATCGACGATGGCCAGGGCCCCATCGGCCATGCCCAGCACGCCGCCGCCCGCCGCCACGGCGGCCGGCAGCCCCAGCGTGCGCGCGAGTATGGCCGTGTGCGAGGTGGGACTGCCCTGCGCCGTGACCAACGCGGCCACGCGCGCCGTGTCCAGCTGGGCGGTCTCCGAGGGCGAAAGATCGGCCGCGACCAGGATGCAGCCGCCTTCCGGCAGGCCATCCGGTCCCGCCGCTGCCAGCGAGGGCTGCAGTTGCACCAGCACGCGCCGGCCCACGTCGCGCAGATCGGCGGCACGCGCAGCCAGTGCGGGGTTGTCCAGCGCCTGGAGACGGACAGCCCCCTCCTCCACGGCGCGGTCCCAGGCCCAGGCCACGCCGTGGCCCTGGACCATGAACTGGCAGGCGCGCGTGATGAGTCCGGTGTCGCCCAGCCACTGGGCCTGCGCGCTGAAGATGGCCGCATCGCCTTCGCCCAGGCGGCGGCGGGTGTCGTCATGCAGGGCGCGCAGCTGGCCCTGCGTCTCGGCCAGCGCCGCATGCAGCCGCGCACCGCCCACGCTGAGCGGCTCGGGCAGGTCGGGGATCTCGGCGGCCTCCACACGCCACTGGTGGATGCGGGCCACGGCCAGCCCCGGGCTGGCGCCCAGGCCCACAAAGGCAGGCCGTGCCAGCGGCGGCAGCCAGCCCGTGGCGGGCGATTCGGCCGCCTTGCGCGCAGCGGCGTCGGCATCGGCACGTTCCTGGGCCACCAAGGCCTGGGCCACGGCACACAGGCGCTGGACCGCGGCACTGGCGTCGGGGCCCTCGGCCGAGACGGTGACCTTGTCGCCTTCGCGCAGTCCCAGCTGTAGCAGGCTGGCCATCTGCCGCGCATCGGCCACCTCGTCGCCATGGCGCACCTGGATGCGCGAGGCAAAGCCGCGCGCCGCCTCCGCCCAGCGCGTGGCAGGCCGCGCATGCAGGCCGTTGGGATAGGCAATGGTCCATTCGCGCACCTCGACCAGGTCCACTGCCGCCGGGCGAGCGGCAGGCGGCGCCGGGTCCGCTTGCCCCTGGAGTACATCAATGACCTGCTGCGCATCGCCCGTGGTGAACAGCGCCTGCAGCCGGGGTGTCTGCAGCAGGCCGGCCAGGCGGCGCAGCAAGGTGATGTGGGCATCGGAGCGTGCCGCCACCGCCACGACCAGATGCACGTTCTGGCCTGCATTCCAATCCAGGCCCTCGCGCACCTGGAGCACGGCCACCGCGTCGCGCAGCACCAGGGCCCGGTCTTCGGCGCGGCCGTGGGGAATGGCCACGCCGTGGCCCAGAAAGGTTTCGGCCTGGGCCTCGCGCGCCTGCATGCCGGTGGCATAGCCAGGGGCCACGCAGCCAAGGTCCTGGAGCAGCCGGGCCGCCTGGGCAATGGCGTCGGCCTTGTCGCGCACCCTGGCGTCCAGGCGCACGGCGATCTGCAGGCCCGCAGGAGCGGTGGGTGCAACCGCCGGGAGGGATGAATGGGCATTGATCATGGCGCGGATTGTGGGAACGTTCCCAATCATCAGTCAATCTGCACTGCAACATAACCCGGCCATAATCCGGCCATAACTCGGCATTTCTTTGGAGTTATCCTCTGCAGCACACCACAACCAACGGGAACGATTGCATTGAGCATCAGCATCAACGATGTGGCCCGTGCGGCCGGGGTTTCCAAATCGACGGTATCGCGCGCGCTGGCGGGCGGCTCGGTGAGCGAGGAGGTCCGGGCGCGGGTCACCGCCGCCGTGCAGGCCACCGGCTACCGGCCCAATCTGATGGCGCGCCGGCTGCGCGCGCGCGACGCAGGGCCCATGGGCGTGCTGGTGGCCGACATACGCAACCCGTTTTTCACGGCCCTGATCCGCGCAGTCGAGGCCGAGGCCTATCGCCAGGGCCGGCGCGTGCTGTTGTGCAATACCGACGAAGACCCGCAGCGCGAAGCCATGTACCTGCAGCTCATGCAGGAAGAGCGCATCGCGGGGCTGATCTTTGCGCCCACCCAGGCCAGCCTGCACAAGCTGGAGCGCATGCAGCTGGAGTTTCCCGTCGTCCTGGTGGACCGGGCGGGCGCCCCGGCCTTCCATGACAGCGTGGTGCTGGACAACGCCCAGGCCTGCGCCACCCTGGTCAGGCATCTGGTGGGCCAGGGCCGCCGCCGCATTGCAGGCGTCTTCGGCAGCACCAGCAGCACGGCGCGCGAGCGCTGCGACGGCTATCTGGCCGCCATGCACGATGCGGGCCTGGCGCCCGACTTGCGCCAGTTGCCTCCGACCAGCGATGCCGCCGAGGCCGAGGTCGCGCAATGGCTGCGCCAGCCGCAGCGGCCCGATGCCTTCGTGGCCAGCAACAGCCTGCTGCTGGAAGGCTGCCTGCGCGCGATACGCGCCGCAGGCCTGCGCATCCCCGGCGATGTGGCGCTTGCCGGTTTCGACAACGAGCGCTGGACAGAACTGGTGGCCCCCGCCATCACCGTGATCGAGCAGCCGGTGGAGGCCATGGGCCGCGCCGCATTCGGCCTGCTCATGGAGCGGCTGCACACGCCCGACCTGCCGCTGCGCAAGGTGATCATGCAGGGGCGCTGCATCGTGCGCGAGTCCACCCAGGCGGCGGGCTGAGGTGCTGCGCCGGGGCGGGGATCACGCAGGGATCTGCAACTGGCGCACGGCGTCGTCCACGCTCCAGCCCGCATAGCTGGCGTGCGGCAAGGCCGGATTGCCCACGCGCGCCAGCAGGTCGCGCACGGGGTCCTTGACGCGGGCCAGGGCCAGCGGCACGCCCAGTTGCCGCAACTGGGCCGCGAAGTCGCACAGCGCCTCGACACTGGTGGCATCCAGATCGGCCGAATCTTCCAGGCTCAGCACCACGCCGCGGGGCGAAGGCAGGGATTGCAGCCGCTCCCGGATGGCCGCAAACACGGGGTCGGCATTGCCGAAGAACAGCGGCGCCTCGGGCCGCGCGATCAGCAGGCCGGCCGGCACCACCGCGTCGGGATGGCGTGCGGCATCGACAAAGTCATGCGTGTCCCCCAGCCTGCCCAGCCAGCTCACATGCGAGCGGGAAAGCGTTTGCAGCAGCATGAGCAGGCTGGCCGCGATGGCCAGCAGCAACCCGTCGAGCACGCCCAGCGCCAGCACGGCAAAGAAGGAAAGAACCACGATCAACCGATCCCGCCGCCAGGCGAAGTAAGGGCGCAGCGCGGCAGGGTTCAGCGTGTGGCCCACCGCATGGATGACGATGGCGGCCAGCAGCGGCTGCGGCGTGCGCTCTATCCAGGGCAGCAGCAGCCAGACGGCCAGGCCCACCACGGCGCAGGCCACCAGGCCCGCAGAGCGGCTTTGCGCGCCCGCCACCTCGTTGGCCGAGGTGGCCGAGTAGCCCGCGCCCACGGGCATGCCATGGAACACACTCGACAGCAGGTTGGCCGCGCCCAGCGCCATCAGGTCGCGGTTGGCATCGACGCGGTCGCCATGGCGCAGCGCAAAGGTACGGATGGAGCCATAGGACTCGGCATAGAGGATGAGCGCCATCGCAAAGGCCAGCTCGCCCAGGCGCAACCATTCGGTGCGCGACAGCGAGGGAATGCCGGTGTTGGAGAAATCCAGCCGTATCGGCCCCACGGCCGCAATGCCCCAGCGCGCGCACCAGCCGCTCGCATCCAGCGCAATGCCGGCCGCGATCACCAGCAAGGCCGCAGGCAGGGCACGCCAGCGGGCCAGCGCACGCATCAGCAGCAACGCCGCAACGGCCATCACCAGACCCGCTCCATTCCAGTGCCGCCAGCCGGCCAGCAGCTCCCAGACAAAGCGCGGCAGATCGCCATGCACGGGCTGGAAGGCGACGGCGTGCGGGATCTGCTTGACCACGATGGTCAGCGCCAGCCCCAGCGCAAAACCGCGCAGCACGGGCTTGGCAATGAAATTGGAGACCGCGCCCAGCCGCGCCAGCCCCGCCACCACGAAGAACAGGCCCGTCAGCAGCACGATGCCCACGCCCAGCAGCATGCGCTGCTGCGGCGAGGTGCCGGCCATGGACGCCGTGGCCGCCAGCAGCACGGCGGCAGAGGAGGATGTGGCCGAGACGATGGCGAAGCGGCTGGTCCCCAGCAGGCCATAGGCCAGCAGCCCGGCGAACAGCGCAATCACCCCGGCCTGCGGCGGCAGGCCGGCGATGCCGGAATAGGCCACGGCCTCGGGCAGCAGCAGGCCGGCGATGGACAGGCCGGCGCCCCAATCGGCCAAGGCAGGCAGGCCAGGGGCACGCATCAGGATTGCGGAGCAACGACGCCGGACCAGCCCGGCAGGTAGCGCGCTTCGGCGCCGTGCGCCAGGCCCAGGGCCTCATGCAGAGCCTGATCGGGCAAGGCGACATCGCTCTTGCCACTGCGCAGGTCCTTGGGTGCAAAGCGCGTGCGGAAAAAATCGGCCCAGAGGAATTCGACGAAAGGCGCCGTGTCCTTGGCATAGCCACCGGCCTTGCGCACGGCGCCGGCCAGGCTGCGGTAGGGGTCGTCGCGCAGGCGGTCCAGCTGCTCGGGCATCTTGGCCCAGTCGCATCGGCGGCCGCGCTCGTCATACGGATGGGCCCATTGGTGGAACTCCATCAGGCGCCAGAACATCAGCGGATCGGCCTCGCTGAAATCGGCCAGCTGCATGACCCAGACCTGCTCCACGGACTCCTGCGTCAGCGCCAGCCCCAGGTGGTGATGGTCAACGATGTAGTGCAGGCCACGCGGCCCCAGCACGGCAGGAAACCAGTGCGAGGCCAGAAGGCCTACGCGCTCCTTGCGCCTGAGGCGGCTCCACTGGGCGCGCTTGGTCTGCACTTCGGCGGCGCCGATGGTCATCTGCGTGGGACGCAGTGCGTCCAGCGAAACCCGGGTCAGATGCTGCTGCGCTCTCATCGTCCAACCTCCGTTGCATCAAAGGTGCGGACCCGGCGGGCTGCCCGATCCGGCATCCAGAATACGCCTTCGGAGTTACAAATGGTCGCAACAACGGACTTGCACCCATAATCGCTCACAATTTTGTCCCGTTGACCTCATGAACCAGCCCCAACATCCCATCGTCCATGGCACGGAAGACGTGCTGATCAGCCTCTGCAACTCCGTCTCGCGCGTGCTCCAGGTGGCCACGCAGTGCCAGATCCAGTATTCGGGCATGGTGCAACGCATCACCAAGACCAGCCTCAAGCCCGACATCGGCTGCTTTGTCCTGGTGGACGGCGGCTTCTCGGGCCTGGTGATCATCAACTTCTCGGCCGCCGCCGCCATGGAGCTGTACCGCAGCTACATGCTGAGCATGGGCATGGGTGAAGAGGACCTTGCCAGCTCCTACACCTCCGACGATGTCAGCAACGTCATGGGCGAGCTGATGAACCAGGTGGTGGGCGACTTCACCAGCAAGGTCCAGCGCGAACTGCAGACCTACATCACCCAGAGCCAGCCCAAGATGATCCGCCTGAACAAGCAGGTCAACCTCAGCGTGGACGCCAACCTCGACTCTCCCGAGGCGCGCCGCGTGACCTTCTACACGGGCAACAACAACATCTTCTATCTCGAACTGGCCATGGACCGCACCGAGTTCATCAAGGTCGTGGACTTCGAGCCCCAGGAGCGCCCCGATCCCGATGCGCTCATGGCCCAGACCGCCGCCAGCGCCCCGGCCGCAGCGCCCGCGCCGGCCGCCAGCACCGACACCGACGAACTGCTCAAGTCGCTGGGCATGTAACTGCCGGCACACAGCCTCGGCATACAGCCCCGGCACCGCGGGCAAGACCCTGATGCATGCGGATGTATCAGGGCGGCCCCGCAAACGACATCGTTGATATGCAGATAATTGGGATGCCAACTATTTGAATATCACCCGATGTCGTCCCCTTCCGCCCCCTTCCCGCCCACGCAGGCCGACCCCGCCGCCGTGCAAAGGCATTTCATGTTCACGCTGGGGCAGGTGAACAAACAGTGGCGCCGCACGCTGGACCGGCTGCTGGCCCCCATGGGACTGACCCAGGCACTGTGGATGCCGCTGATGCACCTGGCGCGCTCGCCCGAGGCCATGCGCCAGAAGGATCTGGCCCACTCCCTGGCGCTGGACAGCTCCTCCGTCGTGCGGCTGGTGGACGGCCTGGCCGCCCAGGGCTGGATAGAGCGCGTGGACGACAGCGACCGCCGCGTCAGAAAAATCCAGCTCACGCCAGCCGGCCATGCCCAGGTAGAAGCCGTGCAGGGCCTGCTGCAGCAGGCGCGCGCCCAGGTGCTGGGCGCCGTGCCGCCCGAGGAGCTGGACGCGGCCTACGCCACGCTGCAGCGCCTGCTGGAGGCCATGGCCGCCGAGCCCACCTCCGACACGGACCTGCCCGACGAGCAGGCTGCCTGAGATGGCGGCCGAGCACTCTTCGCTGCCACCTGCCCAGGACCATACAGCGGCCAGCCGCAAGGCGCCGCTGTGGCTGCTGGTGATCGTGACCATCGTCGGCACGCTGGCCATGCACATGTTCCTGCCCGCCCTGCCCGATGCGGCACGCCAGCTCCAGGCCGGCGCCAGCCAGATGCAGCTGACCATCACGGTCTACATCCTGGGCCTGGGCGTGGGCCAGCTGATCTATGGCCCGCTGTCGGACAGCCTGGGGCGCCGCCCCATGCTGCTGGCCGGGCTCATCCTCTATGCGCTGGCCAGCCTGGCGGCCTTTCTCGCCCCGTCCGCCCCCTGGCTGATCGGCGCGCGGCTGCTCCAGGCGCTGGGCGGCTGCGCGGGCCTGGCCCTGGGCCGAGCCATTGCGCGCGATTCAAGCACGCCTGAGAACGCCGTGGGCAGCCTGGCGCTGCTCAACCTGATGATGATGATCGGCCCCGGCATCGCGCCGGCCATCGGTTCGGCCATCGACGACGCCCTGGGCTGGCGCGCCATCTTCGGCACGCTGGCCGTGGTCGGCGGCGTGACGGCCTTCGCCATCTGGAAGCTGCTGCCGGAAACCGGCCAGCCCACGGGCCGCCTGCACCTGGGCACCATCCGCGACGACTACCGCAGCCTGCTGCGCTCCCCTGCCTTCGTGGGCTTTGCCGTGGGCGGCGGCTGCGCCACCACGTCCATCTATGCCTTCCTGGCGGCAGCGCCCTTCGTCTTCATCGAGCAACTGCACTCCACCAAGCATGAGGTGGCCATCTACCTGGGCCTGCTCATGGGCGGCATGGCCGTGGGCAATGCGCTGGCCCGCCAGCTGATACGCCACTGGCCCCTGGAGCGGCTGATGCTCAACGGCAATCTGCTGAGCCTGGCCAGCGCGGCCATGCTGCTGTTGCTGGCCCTGTTCAACCAGCTCACGCCGGCCATCGTGGTGGGGCTGATGGTGCTGTTCGCGCTGGGCTCGGGACTGACCAGCCCTGCGGCGCTGGCCAGCGCGCTGAGCGTGCATCCGCGCCTCACGGGCTCGGCCGCCGGGGTCTACGGCAGCACCCAGATGGCCGTGGGCGGCCTGTGCACGCTTGGCGCCAGCCTGGGCAGCAACCCGGCGCTGTCGGCAGCGCTGGCCCTGGTGGTGGCCTGCGTGCTGGGGCAACTGGGCTTTCGCAGCGCGCTGCGCCACGCGCAGCGTGCGCCCGGCTGATGGGCGCCCGGGCGAGGGCCGCCCCGGCTGAGGGCCACAGTCCCCCAGGCGACGCTCCGCCCGCATGCGGGCCCGAGGCGCACAGGCCCTCGATTACATTGGCGCAGCCGTGGCCAGCGGCCACGGCCCACAGGAGACAAAAACCATGCGCCAACTTTCCTTTTCCACCGTCCTGCGCCAGGCCGCCACCGGCACGCTGGCAGCCGCCGCGCTGCTGGCCGGCACAGCCGCCCAGGCCGGCTCCATCGAGGCCGCCGAGTTCAAGAGCGCCACGCTGCAGCGCAGCTGGACCTACAACGTCTACCTGCCCACGGGCTACGACGCCCAGTCCAGGCTGCGCTACCCCGTCATGTACCTGCTGCACGGCAATGACGGACAGCGCAACGACTGGCCCGTCAAGGGCAATCTGCTGCGCACGGTGGACCAGCTGATCCAGAACGGGGAGATCCCGCCCGCCATCATCGTCATGCCCGACGCGGGAACGACCTGGTACGTGGACCTCAAGGAGCCCATGGAGACGGCCTTCTTCCAGGACCTCGTCCCCCATGTCGAGAAGAAGTACCGTACCCTCACCAGCCGCGATGGCCGCGTGATCGGCGGCCTGTCCATGGGCGGCTATGGCGCGCTGCGCTACGTGCTCAAGTACCCCGAGAAATTCCAGGCCGCCGCCCTGCTGAGCCCCGCCATCTACAACCCCGAGCCGCCCGCCGATTCCTCGGCACGCTCGGTCAAGGTCTTTGCCGAACCCAATACCGGCGGCCAGTACAGCACCACGGTCTGGAAGAGCTACAACTACCCTGTGCTGTGGGACAGCTTTCTTGCCCGCAAGATCAGCGTGCCCATGTACATCAACTCGGGCGACGACGATGAATTCATGATCGAGTCCGACGCCGCCCAGCTCTACGCCCAGCTGCGCAGGAACAAGCAGCCTGCCGAGCTGCGCATCGTCAACGGCAAGCATGAATGGCCGGTCTGGGAAAGCACCATCGGCGATGCGCTCAAGTACGTGTTCCGCACCGTGCGCCGCCCGCAGGCGGACAACTGAGCCAGGCCATGAAGCAAAAAAAGGGGAGCCGGCCGGCTCCCCTTTTTTGATTGCATCAGCAGGTCTTACAGATTGCCGACCATCTTGGCAGGGATCACCCAGGCGTCGAACTGTTCGCCAGTCAGGTGGCCCGATGCCACAGCTGCTTCGCGCAGGCTGGAGCCTTCCTTGTGCGCCTTCTTGGCGATGTAGGCCGCCTTGTCGTAGCCGATGTGCGGGTTCAGCGCCGTCACCAGCATCAGCGAGCGCTGCACCAGCTCGGTGATGCGCTCGCGGTTGGGCTCGATGCCCACGGCGCAGTGGTCGTTGAAGCTCTTCATGCCATCGGCCAGCAGGCGCACGCTCTGCAGGAAGTTGTGCGAGACCATGGGGCGGAACACGTTCAGCTCGAAGTTGCCCGAGGCGCCGCCGAAGTTGATGGCCACGTCGTTGCCGAAGACCTGGGCCGCCAGCATGGTCACGGCTTCGCTCTGCGTGGGATTGACCTTGCCGGGCATGATGGACGAGCCGGGCTCGTTCTCGGGGATGGAGATCTCGCCCAGGCCGCTGCGCGGGCCCGAGGCCAGCCAGCGCACGTCGTTGGCGATCTTCATCATGCTGGCGGCCAGCGTCTTGAGCGCGCCGTGGGCGTGGACCAGGCCGTCGCACGAGGCCAGGGCCTCGAACTTGCTGGGCGCCGTCACGAACGGGTAGCCGGTGAGCTGGGACAGCTCGGCCGCCACGCCCTCGGCATAGCCCTTGGGCGCATTCAGGCCCGTGCCCACGGCCGTGCCGCCCAGCGCCAGCTCGTACAGGTGCGGCAGCGCGGCGCGCACATGCTTTTCGCCATGGGCCAGCTGGGCTACCCAGCCCGAGATTTCCTGGCCCAGCGTCAGCGGCGTGGCGTCCTGCAGATGGGTGCGGCCGATCTTGACGATGTCGGCATAGGCCTCGCTCTTGGCCTGCAGCGTATTGCGCAGCAGGGCAATGGCGGGCAGCAGCTTTTGCTCGATGGCCGTGACGGCAGCCACGTGCATGGCCGTCGGGAACACGTCGTTGCTCGACTGGCTCTTGTTCACATCGTCATTGGGGTGGACCAGGCGCGACTCGCCGCGCTCGCCACCGAGGATTTCGCTGGCGCGGTTGGCCAGCACCTCGTTGACGTTCATGTTGGTCTGCGTGCCCGAGCCGGTCTGCCAGACCACCAGCGGGAACTCGTCCGGGTGCTTGCCGGCGATCACCTCGTCGGCGGCGGCCAGGATGGCCTGGGTCTTCTTCTCGTCCAGCAGGCCCAGCTTGTGGTTGACGGTGGCCGAGGCCTTCTTGACCTGGGCCAGCGCGTGGATGATCTCGCGCGGCTGCTGCTCTCCGCTGATGTCGAAGTTCTGCAGCGAACGCTGCGTCTGCGCACCCCAGAGCTTGTCTGCGGGGACGGCTATGGGTCCGAAAGTGTCTTTTTCCTGGCGGGTCGCGGTCATTGGTATGGACTCCTTGGTGAAAACAACGCGGCGCAGTTGGCTGGAGGCAGGTCGGCGGGCCGCGCAGGACGTGGCTCGGGGATATCTGGCTGGCAGGGCCGCAATGGCAAAAACCCGCTCATGGTAACTCCGTAAATGGGAACCTCTCGCATCCGTCCCCCACTGAGGTGTCGCCGAGGCGGGCTTGTCCAGGCAAACCCCTCGACTCTTGTACAAGACTGCGCCCATTGCGTGCACTTTTCCCCCTGCAGCGCCGATAATCGCCCCCGGGATTCCCCTCCCCTGTTCCCCCGATCAAAAAGACACCCCACCGATGACCACCACGATCCGCCAGCAGGACCTGATCGATTCGATCGCAGGCGCCCTGCAGTACATCAGCTACTACCACCCCGCCGACTACATCGCCCACCTGGCCCGCGCCTACGAACGCGAGCAGAGCCCGGCGGCCAAGGACGCGATGGCCCAGATCCTGACCAACTCCAAGATGTCGGCCACCGGCCACCGCCCGATCTGCCAGGACACCGGCATCGTCAACGTGTTCCTGAAGGTGGGCATGGACGTGCGCTGGGAAGGCTTCACGGGCGGCCTGGAAGACGCCATCAACGAAGGCGTACGCCGCGGCTACAACCACCCCGAGAACACGCTGCGTGCCTCGGTCGTGGCCGATCCGCTGTTCGCGCGCAAGAACACCAAGGACAACACGCCTGCCGTCATCAACGTGCAGATCGTGCCCGGCGACAAGCTGGACGTGACCGTGGCCGCCAAGGGCGGCGGCTCGGAGAACAAGTCCAAGATGATCATGATGAACCCCAGCGACAACCTGGTGGACTGGGTGCTCAAGACCGTTCCGACCATGGGCGCGGGCTGGTGCCCGCCGGGCATGCTGGGCATCGGCATCGGCGGCACCGCCGAGAAGGCCGTGCTGCTGGCCAAGGAAAGCCTGATGGAAGACCTGGACATGTACGAGCTGCAGGCCAAGGCCGCGCGCGGAGAAAAGCTCGACCAGGTCGAGGAACTGCGCCTGGAGCTGTACGAGAAGGTCAACGCCCTGGGCATCGGCGCGCAAGGCCTGGGCGGCCTGGCCACCGTGCTGGACATCAAGATCAAGATGTACCCCACGCACGCGGCCTCCAAGCCCGTGGCCATGATCCCCAACTGCGCGGCCACGCGCCACGCGCACTTCGTGATGGACGGCTCCGGCGCGGTCTACATGGACGCACCCTCGCTGGACCTATGGCCCAAGATCGACTGGGAGCCTGACTACAACAAGTCGCGCCGCGTGGACCTCAACGCCCTGACCAAGGAAGAAGTGGCCAGCTGGAAGCCCGGCGACACCCTGCTGCTCAACGGCAAGATGCTCACGGGCCGCGATGCCGCCCACAAGCGCATCCAGGACATGCTGGCCAAGGGCGAGAAGCTGCCCGTGGACTTCACCAACCGCGTGATCTACTACGTCGGCCCCGTGGACCCGGTCAAGGACGAAGCCGTGGGCCCCGCAGGCCCAACCACGGCCACCCGCATGGACAAGTTCACCGACATGATGCTGGAGCAGACCGGCCTGATCGCCATGATCGGCAAGGCCGAGCGCGGCCCGGTGGCCATCGAGTCCATCAAGAACCACAAGTCGGCCTACCTGATGGCCGTGGGCGGCGCCGCCTACCTGGTGTCCAAGGCCATCAAGAACGCCAAGGTCGTGGGCTTCGAGGACCTGGGCATGGAAGCCATCTACGAATTCGACGTGGTGGACATGCCCGTGACCGTGGCCGTGGATGCCGGTGGCACCAGCGCCCACATCACGGGCCCTGCCGAATGGCAAAAGCGCATCGCATCCGGCGAGTTCAAGACCATTGAGATCGCCTCGGCCTGAAGCCGGCGCCAAGCGCAAAGGGACCGCCTTCGGGCGGTCTTTTCATTGGTGCGGGCATTTGTGACAGACTGCCCGCTGCCTGCAACACAGCCCATTCAACATGACCATCGCGCTCGTCCTCATCGCCCTGCTGGCCGTGACCAGTCTGGCCTGGCGCCTGTCCTCCCGCCGCCATGTCCTGCCCTGCCCGTCCTGGCTGCGCTGGATGGTCGAGCTTGACAACCCCTTCGCGGCCAGCAACAAGGCCGCCTTCATCGTCGGGCAACTGCAGATCCAGCCAGGCATGAAGGTGCTGGATGCCGGCTGCGGCCCGGGCCGCGTCACCCTGCCATTGGCGCGTGCCGTTGGCGCGCAGGGACAGGTGCTGGCCGTGGACCTGCAGCCGGCCATGCTTGAACAGGTGGCGGCCAAGGCACGCGCCCAGGGGCTGGAGAATGTGCGCACCCAGGCGGCTGCGCTGGGCCAGGGGCAGCTCGCAGCCGAGCAGCACGACCGCGCCGTGATGGCCGCCGTGCTGGGAGAGATCCCGGACCGCCAGGCCGCGCTGGCCGATATCTTCCAGAGCCTGCGTCCCGGTGGCCTGCTGGCCGTGGCCGAACTGGTCTTCGACCCGCATTTCCAGCGCCGCACCAGCGTGGAAAAGCTGGCAGGCGAGGCAGGCTTCATCCCCCACTCCTTCCACGGCCATGCAGCCGCGTATCTGCTGGTACTGCAGCGCCCTCTCCAACCATGACCACCACACATTCCCCTGTAGCGACCCTGCGGACACCGCGCCTGATACTGCGCCAGTGGCGGACCGGCGACCGACAGCCCTTTGCCGCGCTGAATGCCGATCCACAGGTCATGGAGCACTTTCCTGCACTGCTCAGCCGTGAACAAAGCGATGCCATGGCAGACAGGATCCAGGCACTGATCGAGGAACGCGGCTGGGGCTTCTGGGCGGCAGAGCACCTTGCCAGCGGCGAGTTCATGGGCTTCATCGGACTGCATACTCCCGCCGCGTCTTTGCCGTTCTCGCCCTGCGTGGAAATCGGCTGGCGGCTCGCCCGGCCTTTCTGGGGCCAGGGCCTGGCCAGCGAAGGCGCACGGGCGGCGCTGGAGCACGGCTTCGGCGCGTTGCATCTGGAGTCCATCGTCTCGTTCACCGCGCTGTCCAACCTGCGTTCGCAAGCGGTGATGCAGCGCCTGGGCATGGAGCGCGACGCCCATGACTTCGACCATCCGGAGGTGCCGGCAGGCCATGCGCTGCGCAGGCATTGCCTGTATCGCCTGACACATGCCCAATGGCTGCAGCAGCAAGCCATGGCCGCAGCATGAACGCGCCCGAGCGGGCATACTGGGCGCCGCCTCCAAAAGCCTCTATCCGGATCTCCAAATGACCTCCCCGGCCTCTCCCATCGGCGTCTTCGACAGCGGCATCGGCGGCCTCAGCGTGCTGCAGGCGCTGCGCCATGAACTGCCGCATGAGCGCTTCGTCTACCTGGCCGACAGCGGCAATGCACCCTATGGCGACGCACGCGGCGATGCCTTCGTGCAGCAGCGCACGCGCACCATTGCGCGCCATCTGCGCGAGCAGCACCAGATCAAGGTGCTGGTGATCGCCTGCAACACGGCCACGGCAGCGGCCGTGGACATGCTGCGCGCCGAAATGCCCGAACTGCCCCTGATCGGCGTGGAGCCCGCCATCAAGCCCGCTTCGCTGTCGAGCCAGACCGGCCATGTGGGCGTGATCGCCACACGCGGCACGGTGAGCAGCGCACGCTTTGCACGACTGGTGGCCGACCATGGCCAGCGCGTGCAATTCCATGTCCAGCCCTGCGACGGACTGGCCAAGGCCATCGAGGAAAGCACGGAGCAACCCGTTCCCGCCGATCCAATGGCCACCGAGGTCGCGCAACTGTGCGCCAGGTACGTGAATGCCCTGGGCAGCTTCGGACAGAAGACGGGCGAGATGGATTCCCTGGTGCTGGGCTGCACCCACTACATATTCGCCCGCGAGCAGTTGCGCACGCTGCTGGGGCCGGACATCCAGTTCATCGACACCGGCGCTCCGGTGGCACGCCAGACGCGGCGCGTGCTGGATCGCCTGGGCACCCTGGCCAGCGAATCAGGCCCCTTGCCAGCGGCAGAGGGCCAGGTCCAGCTGATGACCACGGGATCGCTGCAGGCCCTGCAATCGGCCGCATCGCGCTGGCTGGAGCTGCCCGCGCAATGCTGCTCGTCCGTTCAGGTCGGCGAATCCAGCGCCGTCCCCACGGCCGCTTGACTCAGGGCTGCGCCTGCCACAGGCGCCGGCCCGAGTGGTCCATCCAGCTCAGGTACAGGCGCAGTTCGAACTCCAGCTGGTGGTAGTCGGGCTCCATGTGGGTGCACAGCTGGTAGAAGGCCTTGTCGTGGTCGGGCTCGCGCAGATGGGACAGCTCGTGGACGACGATCATGCGCAAGAAAGCCTCGGGCGCCTGCTTGAACAGTGCGCCGATGCGGATCTCATGCCGGGCATTGAGGCGGCTTCCCTGCACCACGGTGCGGCGCGTGTGCAGGCCCAGGGCGTTGTGGACCACATGGATGCGGCCGTCGTAGGCCACCTTGTTCAGCGTGCCGGCATTGCGCATGTGCCGGCCCTTGAGGCCATCCACGTAGTCATAGAGGCTCTTGTCCGTGCGCACGGCATGGGCCTCGGGATGCTTGCGCAGCAGCCAGGCCTCGGCCTTGTCATCGGCCAGCCAGCCACGCACCTGTGACTGCAGCGCGGCCGGGTAGGCGGACAGGTAGGGAAGAGGCAGCGCGCCACCGGCCACCTCGCGCCGCTGCTCGCGCTGGCGGCGTACGGTCTCGGTGACTGCTCCGGAATACTTGGGCGTGCTCGCCTGTGCCGCCATGGCTGTACGCTGCGCGGGGCAGCGCCTTGCGCTCAATGCAGGTGGCGGGGGCGGCGGTTGCCGCCGTGGCCCGAACCCGATCCGCCCATGCCGCGCGGCGGCTTGCCGATCTCCAGCGAGCTGACCAGGGCGTCGAAGCGCTGGGAGAAGAGCTTGTCGATCTCCTGCACCACGCCACCCAGCTCGGAGCCGTCGAAAT
Source organism: Delftia sp. Lp-1 (assembly GCF_020523835.1). NCBI lineage: Bacteria > Pseudomonadati > Pseudomonadota > Betaproteobacteria > Burkholderiales > Comamonadaceae > Delftia > Delftia sp. Lp-1. The sequence continues at coordinate 3,587,206 of NZ_JAJALJ010000001.1, forward strand.
GGCGCTCCATCAGGTTGACCACGTCCTGCACCAGCAGATCGCGCTGCACCTGCATGATGGCCGCAGGCGTCGGACCAACGAAGAGCATGACGAAGTCGTCGCGCGACTCGGCCTCTTCGGACTCCTCTTCCTCGTCGAACTCGGTGTCGTAGAAGGTCACCTCGATGGCCGCGCCCTGCTCGGCCAGCTCGTTGATGCCCATGCACATGTCGTCCAGCGACTGGCGGAAATCCTCGTCACCACGCACGGTCCAGCACACCTGGAGCAGGCGCTCCTTGGTATCGAACTGGATGCCTGGCTCTTCCTCATAGACGCTGCCAGCGCCATCGGCCAGGGAACGGGCCCCCGCATACTTCCACAGCGGACCCAGCGCTTCCTGCAACTGCTCGTAGGTCGTGTCGGGGCGCAGCAGCACTTGGCCGTGCACGTGGATTTCAAATGGAGCGTTGTAATTCGACATGTTCTCGTCTGGGATGAGTTTGGCCACACCTGTCACGCCGCACCATGTGCCACGATCAACGTCAACGGAACGCATGCAGGCATAGCCATCACTGTCTGCCCGAGCCGCGCCATCCAGGCAAGCAGCCCGGGGCCTGATGAATGGATTCTCGCACGTTATGCCAACGGGCAAGGACTTGGCAAGGCATGGACACCGTGCAGCGCAGCAAGCGGGCAGGACCGTCGATGCACATTGCGGCCCGACGCCTGAATTTGCGGAACAGCAGGCGCCTTGGCTGCTTCAATCCGCTACCGTAAAGATAGCAACAATGCCTAGTCCGTATTGGGTTGTGGTGCCCCGAGCCGGGATCGAACCGGCACGCCCCTGTTCGGAAGCGGCGGATTTTAAGTCCGCAGTGTCTACCAATTTCACCATCGGGGCCCTGCACCGCAGCGTCACAGGTCAGCGCGAACTGCTCACACCTGCAACTGCAGCACCAACGAAAAAGGGAAGCGTTACCGCTTCCCTTTTTTCTGAATTGGAGCGGGAAAACGGGTTCGAACCGTCGACCTCAACCTTGGCAAGGTTGCGCTCTACCAACTGAGCTATTCCCGCGTATCTGTAAAGCTGTGTGCTTCACAGAGCAGACTTGAATTCTAGCGCAGATTTTTGGTGCTTCGGAAGAAGCCCGCAAAAAATCTGCATCAAGGCAGATCGCAGCCTGCCTTGCACCTTGCGGCGGCAGGCTGCTTCACCGTCGACGCCTACTTGCCGTCGATGCGATCCTGCATGCGCTTGGCCCGCTGTTCAGACGGCGGATGGGAGCTCAGGATGGAGCTGCCGCCGCTGCCAGCGCTGAGCTTGGCCAGCTTCTGGAACGATGTGACCAGCCCCTGGCGGCTCATCTTCTTTTCCGTGAGCAGATCGAAGGAGTAGTCATCAGCCGCCGACTCCTGCGACTGCGAGAACTGGGCATTGATGAACTTTTCACCCAGATCACCCGCCTGCGAACGCGACAGCGAGGCCAGCGCCGAATTGCCGCTATTGGCCGCAATAGAGCGTGCAGCCGAAGCCGCATAGGCCGTCTGCATGCGCTTCTTGCTGTGACCCAGTGCCACGTGCCCGATTTCATGGCCAATCACGCCACGCAGCTCGTCATCGTTCATCAGATCCATCAGCCCGCTGTAGACACGGATGCAGCCATTGGCCATGGCCCAGGCATTCATGTCCTGCGTCATATAGACCTTGTAGACAGCCTTCTTCCCATTGACAGCCTGCGGCATGCCGGCAATCACCTTGTTCAGCCGCAGCGTGTACTTGCTCTTTGCATCTGCCACCTTGTTCTGGGCATCCATGGCTGCGCAGGAATCATTGGACAGCGTGACCACGTCGTCATCCGTGAGCGTCATGGCCTTCATGGCCGTGGAGCCCGAATCCAGCAACCCGCCCACATCGGCAGACTCCATGGTTTTACAGCCCGCCAGCACCACGCCGCTGGCAACAATCGCCGTCAATAACTTGATCTTCATAACCCTTCCCGATAAATGAAGCGCGCATCATATCCACGACCCGCCAATTCAATCTACCGGCAATGACAACCCATTTGCAATTTCTTGCAATTTCTCAATGGATAAGCAATGCCAAATTTCAATGACGGCCGTCCATTCAAAACAAATGGAAACAATTAAATTCACCAGATCAGCAATGGATGACCAAAACAGGCATGCAGCCATGCTGTCGATGCACAGAGCGTGAAGCACTGCCACGGCACTGAATCGGAAGAGAAGAAGATGCGCCAGCCAAGTCGAGGCCACTGTGGAGACATGGCACCAAGGACGAACAACGATCCGTGATGCAGAAAAAGAAAAAGGCCCCGAGGGGCCTTTTGAACACTGTGTCTGCAATGAATTTTTGGAGGCGCGAACCAGAGTCGAACTGGTCTAACCGGATTTGCAATCCGGGGCATAACCGCTTTGCTATCGCGCCAAGATCACTATCAAACATGCAGCACTGCTGCAGTTTTTAAAAATGGAGCGGGAAAACGGGTTCGAACCGTCGACCTCAACCTTGGCAAGGTTGCGCTCTACCAACTGAGCTATTCCCGCAAAAAATTCAAGCAACCAACCGTCACCTGAATCGGATGTGCACTAGGCACATCCAAAACTGGAGCGGGAAAACGGGTTCGAACCGTCGACCTCAACCTTGGCAAGGTTGCGCTCTACCAACTGAGCTATTCCCGCTTGAATCATCCATTCTGGCAGCCAACCGCCACCAGAACCGAACACACCCGAAGGCATGTTCAAAATCTGGAGCGGGAAAACGGGTTCGAACCGTCGACCTCAACCTTGGCAAGGTTGCGCTCTACCAACTGAGCTATTCCCGCATTTCTACCGAAGCCTGACATTCTACAACGTCGTTTGCTGCGATGGAATGAATTGTAGCGTAGTTCTTGGAGGGTTCAGGAAAAACGCTACATTTTTTCATCTTCAGTGCTTGACGGCTGGCTCCACAGGCTTGGATTCCGCTGGCGGCGGCGCTGCGGCCTCCTCTTCGGACAAGGGCTCGGGCACACGCTCCAGCGCCACCTTGAGGACCTGGTCGATCCACTTGACGGGGATGATTTCCAGGCCGCTCTTGACGTTGTCGGGGATCTCCTGGAGGTCCTTGACGTTCTCTTCGGGGATCAGCACCGTCTTGATGCCGCCACGCAGGGCCGCCAGCAGCTTTTCCTTGAGACCGCCGATGGCAGTGACCTCACCGCGCAGCGTGATTTCGCCGGTCATGGCGACATCGGCACGCACCGGGATACCGGTCAGCGCAGAGACGAAGGCCGTCGTCATGGCCGCACCCGCGCTGGGGCCGTCCTTGGGCGTGGCGCCATCGGGCACGTGCACGTGGATGTCCTTCTTCTCGAAGGCCTCGTCCTTGATGCCGAGCATGCGCGAGCGGCTGCGCACCACGGTGCGGGCGGCTTCCACGGACTCCTTCATCACGTCGCCCAGCGAGCCGGTGCGCGAGATCACGCCCTTGCCGGGCATGATGGCGGCCTCGATGGTCAGCAGATCGCCGCCGACCTCGGTCCATGCCAGGCCCACGACCTGGCCGACCTGGTTGTTGTGCTCGGCCCGGCCGTAGCTGTACTTGCGCACACCCAGGTAGTCGGTGAGGTTGTCGGCATTGACGACGACGGTGGGCTCCAGCTTCTTGAGCTGCAGTCCCTTGACTACCTTGCGGCAGATCTTGGAGAGCTCGCGTTCCAGCGAGCGCACGCCGGCTTCACGCGTGTAGTAGCGCACGATGTCGCGGATGGCGGACTCTTCGACCTGCATTTCGCCGTCCTTCACACCGTTGTTGGTGAGTTGCTTGGGCAGCAGGTAGCGGATGGCGATGTTGACCTTTTCGTCCTCGGTGTAACCCGACAGGCGGATCACTTCCATGCGGTCCAGCAGCGCCGGCGGGATGTTCATGGAGTTGGAGGTCGCCACGAACATCACGTCGCTGAGGTCGAAGTCCACCTCGACGTAGTGATCGCCGAAGGTGTGGTTCTGCTCGGGGTCCAGCACTTCCAGCAGGGCACTCGACGGGTCGCCACGGAAGTCCATTCCGAGCTTGTCGATTTCGTCCAGCAGGAACAGCGGGTTGCGCGTGCCGACCTTGTCCAGGCTTTGCAGCACCTTGCCCGGCATGGCGCCGATGTAGGTGCGGCGGTGGCCGCGGATTTCCGCCTCGTCACGCATGCCGCCCAGCGCCATGCGCACGTACTTGCGGCCCGTGGCCTTGGCGATGGACTGGCCCAGCGAAGTCTTGCCCACGCCCGGAGGTCCGACCAGGCACAGGATGGGCGCCTTGACCTTGTCCACACGCTGCTGCACAGCAAGATATTCAAGGATGCGGTCCTTGACCTTTTCGAGGCCGAAGTGGTCGGCATTGAGCACGTCCTCGGCATTGGCAAGGTCGTGCTTGATCTTGGTTTTCTTGCTCCAGGGCAGGCCCGTGAGCACATCGATGTAGTTGCGCACCACGGTGGCTTCGGCCGACATGGGCGACATGAGCTTGAGCTTCTTGAGCTCAGCCTCGGCCTTCTTGCGCGCCTCGGCGGGCATGCGGGCCAGCTTGATCTTCTTCTCGATCTCTTCGATGTCAGCGCCGTCTTCGCCCTCGCCCAGTTCCTTCTGGATGGCCTTGACCTGCTCGTTCAGGTAGAAGTCGCGCTGGTTCTTCTCCATCTGGCGCTTGACGCGGCCGCGGATGCGCTTGTCAACGTTGAGGATGTCGACTTCGCGGTCCAGTTGCTCGAAGAGGTTTTCCAGGCGCTCCTTGATGTCCACCAGATCGAGCACGGCCTGCTTGTTCTCAAGCTTGAGCGGCAGGTGCGCGGCAATGGTGTCGGCCAGGCGGCCGGCATCGTCGATGCTGGCGATGGAGGTGAGGATCTCGGGCGGGATCTTCTTGTTGAGCTTGACGTACTGGTCGAACTGCTGCGTCACGGCGCGGCGCAGGGCCTCGATCTCGCTGGGCTTGTGCGTTTCGGCCTCGGGCGCCACGGGCACGACGGAGCCCACGAAGTGGGTCTCTTCATCCATGACCTGCTTGACCAGCGCGCGCTGCTGGCCTTCGACCAGCACCTTGACCGTGCCGTCGGGCAGCTTGAGCATCTGCAGGATGGTGGAGACGCAGCCGACATCGAACATGTCAGCGGCCGTGGGCTCGTCCTTGGAGGCGGTCTTCTGGGCCACCAGCATGATGCGGCGGTCGCCCTCCATGGCCAGCTCCAGCGCCTTGATGCTCTTGGCGCGCCCCACGAACAGCGGGATCACCATGTGGGGGAACACGACCACATCGCGCAGCGGCAGCAGCGCCAGGTCTAGGGGGGTGGAAGGCAAAGGGGTATGTCCTGACATGGGAATCCTCGGTTTGTCAGCGGAAGATGGTCCGCACACCGGTGTATTTCAACCCTGCGGCCCGAAAGGATTTCGGGACGCAGGGACTTGCGCTGCCGGACCTTTGCAGGCGGCGGCGCATCAGGCCTTCTTGGCCGCTTCGCGGTAAACCAGCAGCGGCGCCTTTCCGTCTTCGATGGTGGACTCGTCCACCACTACCTTTTCGACATTGTCGGCATTGGGCAGCTCGTACATGGTGCCGATCAGCGATTGCTCCAGGATGGAGCGCAGGCCACGGGCACCCGTCTTGCGCGCCAGCGCCTTGCGGGCGATGGCCTTGAGCGCGGCAGGCCGGATCTCCAGCTCCACGCCTTCCATGGCCAGCAGCTTGCTGTACTGCTTGACCAGGGCGTTCTTGGGCTCGGTCAGGATCTGCACCAGGGCGTCTTCGCCCAGTTCGGCCAGAGCCGTGACCACGGGCATGCGGCCGACCAGCTCGGGGATGATGCCGAACTTGATCAGGTCTTCAGGCTCGATCTCCTGGAACACTTCCGAGATGGAACGCTGCTTCTTGCTCTTGACCGTGGCGCCAAAGCCGATGCCAGACGCCTCGGTGCGGTTCTCGATGACCTTCTCCAGGCCCGCGAACGCGCCGCCGCAGATGAACAGGATGTTGGTCGTGTCGATCTGCAGGAAGTCCTGGTTCGGATGCTTGCGGCCGCCTTGCGGAGGGACGCTGGCCATGGTGCCTTCGATGAGCTTGAGCAGGGCCTGCTGCACGCCCTCGCCAGACACGTCGCGCGTGATGCTGGGGTTGTCGGACTTGCGCGAGATCTTGTCGATCTCGTCGATGTAGACGATGCCGCGCTGTGCACGCTCAACGTCGTACTCGCAGCTTTGCAGCAGCTTCTGGATGATGTTCTCGACGTCCTCGCCCACGTAGCCGGCTTCGGTCAGCGTGGTGGCATCGGCCATGACGAAGGGAACGTTGAGCATGCGCGCCAGCGTCTGCGCCAGCAGCGTCTTGCCGGAGCCCGTGGGACCGATGAGCAGGATGTTGCTCTTGGCCAGCTCAATCTCGTCCTTGCCGGCCTTGTCCTTGTGACGCAGGCGCTTGTAGTGGTTGTATACGGCGACAGCCAGCGTGCGCTTGGGCAGGTCCTGGCCGATTACGTAGTTGTCAAGGTTGGCCTTGATTTCGGCGGGCGTGGGCAGGTCGCCTCGGCCGTCCTTGGCCTCGGTGCTGGGCTGCTCGTCGCGGATGATCTCGTTGCAGAGATCAATGCACTCGTCGCAGATAAAGACTGACGGACCCGCGATCAGCTTCTTGACCTCATGCTGGCTCTTGCCGCAGAAGGTGCAATAAAGGTTTTTTTCGCTGGAGGAGCCTTTTTTCTCGGCCATGGGGTCGGTGCCTTGTTACAGAAATATGGAAAAGGATGATAACCAAATGGAAAGCGGCGTTTTCCGTAGGGGGAAAACGCCGCCCATTCTCATGCAGCCTCCGGACTTCAGGAGCGCTTGTTGATCACCTGATCGACCAGGCCATAGTCCTTGGCTTCCTCGGCGGACAGGAAGTAGTCGCGCTCGGTGTCGTGCTGGATCTTTTCCAGCGGCTGACCCGTGCGCTCGGCCAGGATCTTGTTCAGGCGCTCGCGGGTCTTGAGGATCTCGCGTGCGTGGATCTCGATCTCGGTGGCCTGACCCTGCATGCCGCCCAGCGGCTGGTGGATCATGACCTGGGAGTTGGGCAGCGCAAAGCGCTTGCCCTTGGTGCCAGCGGCCAGCAGGAAGGCGCCCATGCTGGCTGCGATGCCGGTGCACAGCGTGGACACATCGGGCTTGATGAAGTTCATCGTGTCGAAGATGGCCAGGCCGGCGCTCACGGAGCCGCCAGGGCTGTTGATGTAGAACGAAATGTCCTTGTCGGGGTTTTCGCTTTCAAGGAACAGCAGCTGGGCCACGACGAGGTTGGCCGTCTGGTCATTGACAGGCCCCACCAGGAAGATCACCCGGTCCTTGAGCAGGCGCGAGTAGATGTCGTACGACCGCTCTCCGCGGCCGGACTGTTCGATGACCATTGGGATCATGCCCAAACCCTGAGTTTCCAATGCGCTCATGTTTTCTCCAGTACTAGGGGGCTACTTTAGCCGTATCCGGAAAGAAAATGGGGCTTGTGCGCCAAAGCACAAGCCCCGCAGATGCCAACCCGCCCGCCGATCTCACGAAGCGGCAGGCAGGCGGTGCTCAAACCCTCAGGCCTGGCCCATCAGTTCGTCGAAGGACACGGCCTTGTCGGAGACCTTGGCCTTGCCCAGCACGAACTCGGTCACGTTGTTTTCGATGACAACGGCTTCGACTTCAGCCAGGCGTTGGCGGTCGCCGAAGTACCAGCGTGCCACGTCTTCGGGCTTTTCGTAGCTGGCGGCCAGCTCTTCCACGTGGGCCTTGATCTGGTCGGGCGTGGCGTGCAGCTCGTTGGCGCGCACCAGCTCGGCCACCACCAGGCCCAGGCGCACGCGGCGCTCGGCTTGGGGCAGGAACACGTCTTCAGGGATCTCGGCCTTCTCGGCGTCCTTGATGCCGCGCTGCTGCAGCTCGGCGCGGGCGCCTTCCAGCAGACGTGCGACTTCAGCCTGCACCGAAGCCTTGGGCAGTTCCAGCTCGGCCTTGGACACCAGGGCGTCCATCACGGCCTGCTTGTTGCGGCCCTGGACGCGGAACTTGACTTCACGCTCCAGGTTCTTCTTGATGTCGGCGCGCAGGCCTTCGACCGTGCCTTCAGCCACGCCCAGTGCCTTGGCAAAAGCCTCGTCCACTTCGGGCAGGTTGGCGGCTTCGATCTTCTTGACCGTCACCAGGAAATCAGCGGTCTTGCCGGCCACGTCCTTGCCGTGGTAGTCGGCGGGGAATGCCAGCGGAAAGGTCTTGGACTCGCCAGCCTTCATGCCGCGCACTGCGTCTTCGAATTCCTTGAGCATCTGGCCTTCGCCGACCAGGAACTGGAAGTCTTCAGCCTTGCCGCCGGAGAAGGTCTCGCCGTCGATCTTGCCTTCGAAGTCCACGGTCACGCGGTCGCCGTCCACGGCCACATCGGCCTGGGCGCGCTGTGCGAAAGTGCGGCGCTGCTTGCGCAGGATGTCCACGGTCTTGTCGATGGCGGCGTCGTCCACTTCGGCGGTCAGCTTCTCGACTTCGGCCGAGGTCAGGTCACCGATCTTGACTTCAGGCATCACTTCGAAGATGGCTTCGAACTGGGCCTCGCCCTCGGGAGCGCCTTCCTTTTCGGAGATGCGGGGCTGGCCAGCCACGCGCAGCTTGGCTTCGTTGACGGCCTGTGCAAAAGCCTCGCCAACCTTGTCGTTGAGCACTTCGTACTGCACCGAGTAGCCATAACGCTGGGCCACCACGCTCATCGGCACCTTGCCGGGACGGAAGCCGTCCATCTTCACGGTGCGCGCCACCTGCTTCAGACGGTTTTCCACTTCGCTCTGGATGGAGTTCAGGGGCAGGCTCAGCGTGATCTTGCGCTCGAGCTTTTCAAGGGTTTCAACAGTAACGGCCATGTTTGTTCCTATGAGGGATTGGACCGTGCCGGCTGCTGTACAGCCCGCACCGTATTGCGCAAAAGTCACGGTGCGACGCGAGCCAAGCCAGTCGGCCGCGCGGCACCTCAGATTTCAAGGGCTTACATCACATGCACCTGGCCGCTGGGGACCGCACATGGTTCGCTCAACCCGTGATGTAAGCGAAGCCGGACATTATAAACGAGGCGGTTTTGCCTTCCAGACGCGCGCTCTTGCAGGGGAATCCCGCAATCCGCCTGGCCAATGCGCCTCCTCTAAAGGAAGCGGGCTTGAGCAGTGTTCGCCGCAGTTGAGCGGCGTTGGTGCGTGGTGCGCGGGGGGCGGGTCGTCAATCATTCAAAAACAATTACTTGCATTCACTGCGCGGGATCCGTGCGGGCCAATAAAAAGCTTTCGAGGCCGCCCGGCACACGCCAACCCAACATGCGCGCAGCCCGACCAAAGGCTCTGCCAGTCATCGCCAATCAGCAGATGAAAAAGGGTCACGTCAAATTGAAACATCTGGTCATTCGACCTATACTGTATGTGCATACAGTAGAAAGAAGACGCGATGCAGCACCAGATTGAGACGGTCAGGGACGATGTGGAAAGCGCCAGCGAGCAAGTGGCCGCCATCTGCGAGCTGCTGGCTGCAGCCCGGGGCACGGCCGTGCACGCCTCGGCCATTACCGCATTGCTGCTGCCCGTGTCACGCAAGCTCAGCGCGGCGGCGGGTGACCTGTCCGACCATCTGCATCGCAGCCAGGTAGTTGGCAGCAAGCGCTGCTAGACCCTCTCACCCCCACCATGACAAGACCCCGCCCTGCGGGGTCTTGTCATTTCTGCGTTCGGCATGGCCGCTGGCGTGCCCGCAGCGCGCACAGGTTGCAGCGATTGCCGGGCCTGCTCCCGTCGGCAAACATGGCATTCATACCCGGCCCGCGCGCCGGACCCGGCCTACCGCCTGCCCGGTGCCACCGCGATCCGGTGGCCTGAGGCGTTCCCGGCATCCGCAGCCACACGCATGGCGGGTGCACCAGGAACAGGTCCGCGCGGGCCGGCCCACGAGGAGCTTCAGTGAGTCTTGCCATTCCCTTTCCCGCGCCGGATCAGGCGATACCGCCGCCGGCCCGTGCCGCCGCTCCCGCCGACCATGCACACAGGGAGCGCGCCTGATGCTGGCCATTGCCCGTGAATACGAAACGCTGGACGAGCTGTGCATGCGCCAGCTGGGCGCCACGCGCGGCGTGGTGGAAGCCACGCTGGAGCGCAACCCGGGCCTGTCGGCCCACGGTCCCCATCTGCCCGCTGGCCTGGCCGTCGAGCTGACCGAACCCGCCCAGGCCCCCAGCCTGCCCCTGATCAGTTTCTGGGATTGACATGGACCGAGAAACCATCGTCAGGACCGCCGCCCTGGAAGGCGCCAAGGCCGCGCCTCCCGTCACCGTCGTGGCCGCTAACGTGGCCAATGGCTGGACCATGACCCATACCGCCACCGCGCTGACCATCGTCTACGTGCTGCTGCAGGCCGCGTATCTGCTGTGGCGCTGGCGCAATGAACGCGAGGACCGGCGCGCGCGCCAGGCCGAGGACGCCGCGCGCAGGAAGGCGTCTTCGACCGCCACAGACACCGGAGCGGCCCCATGAGCACAGCGCGCATGCCAGCGGCAGGCCTGGGCATTGGCGCGGCCATTCTCGCGGCCTGGATTGCCGCAGAAGGCTTCAGCGCAGATCCGATCATCCCGGTTCGCGGCGATGTGCCCACCATCGGCCATGGCGCCACGCGCTACGAGGACGGCACACGCGTGACCCTGGCCGACCCGCCCATCACCCGCGAAAGGGCGCGCGAGCTGGCCATCAACCTGCTGGAGCAGCAGTACGGCGCCTGCGTGCGCGATTCGCTGGGTGACACGCGGATGCACCCGGCCGAGTTCGCCCAGGCGGTGGACTTCGCAGGCCAGTACGGCTGCGGGGCCTGGCGCAGCTCCTCGATGCTGGCCAGGACACGGGCTGGCGACTACGCCGGCGCCTGCCAGTCCTACCTGGCTTGGCGATTCATGACCAGCAGCCAGCCTTTGCAGGGCTTCAGTGCCTATCGATGGGATGGCGCAGGCCGGCCCACGCGCTGGCGCTTTGACTGCTCGGCACCCGGCAACAAGGTGTGCCGCGGCGTGTGGACACGCCAGCAGGCGCGCCACGCGGCCTGCATGGAGGTCCAGCCTTGATGGACCGCCTGCAAACCCATGCCTGGCAGTTGCTGGCCCTGCTGCTGGCGGCGCTGCTGGTCTGGCAGTCGCTGGCGCGGCTGGGTGCCGAGCGCGATGCGGCGCAGGCACGCACGGATCTGGCGACCGACCGCCAGGCCGCTGCCACCGCCGCGCTGCACGCATCCGAACGCTATCGACAACGGGAAGGAGCCTACCGTGAACGCCTCGACTTTCTTGCACGCGACACGGACCTGGCCCTGGCGCGCGCTGCGGCGGATGCCGATGCTGCCCGCGCTGCTGCTGGCCGGCTGCGCGGCGACCTCGCCAGCTACCTCACCGCCCACCGTGCCGCCGCCCAGGCTCGCGCCACTGCCGGACAGTGCGCGCCAGACACCGCAGCCCTCGATCTGCTCGCCGAGCTGCAGCGCCGCGCTGACGAGCGAGCGGGAGCGCTGGCGCGCATTGCTGACGACGCCCGCCACCGAGGCAGCGCCTGCGAGCGCGCCTACGACGCCGGACTCGCGCTGACCAGCGCCATGACCCAGGACCCACGCCATGCTCAAGCCCGCTAGCCTGCGCGATGCACTCGTCGCTGCCCTGCCCCAGCTGCAACAGTCGCCGGGGAACATCCGTTTCACCATCCAGAGGGGCCGTGTGGTCAACACGGGCACGCCGTCCCTTTCCTGGGAATACCGCTACACGCTGAGCCTGGTGATTGCGGACTTCACCGGCAGCATCGATGCCGTGACCGTGCCGCTGCTGGTCTGGGCGCGGCGCCACCAGCCCGACCTGTTCGACCATGCCGAAAGGCGCGAGCAGGCGATCCGCTTCGACATTGCGCCTCCTTCCACGGACCCTGCAGCCGCCTCGCAGCCGCAGCAGCTCGCCATCGAGATCGACCTGGTGGAGGCCGTGCTGGCGCGCCCGCGCGAGGGCAGCCCCGGTGCCTTCGACCTGATCTACAAGCCCGAGCCGCCGGGCCAGCTCGACATTGCGCAGCGCCAGTTGTGGGAGCTGTTCCTGTTCGGCGAGAAGGTGGCCGAGTGGAACTACGACCCGCGCTGAGGCGTGGCCCTGCTCCATGCCGGGCCGCATGCCGGGCTGCATGTGGCGGCGTGCGCCACGCCCGGCACACGGCGACACGCAAGGGCCCGGCCGGCACCATGAACGCCATGGATTCGCCCGTCGCACAAACCGAGAGCCCGTACGAGATCATCCGCCGTCTGGAGGGGCTGATCCGCACGGGCACCATCGCCGCAGTCCGCCATGCGCGCCCTGCGCGCTGCCGCGTCAAGACCGGCAACCTGACCACCAACTGGATTCCCTGGCTGGCCCTGCGCGCCGCGGGCGAGAACGCCAGCGTCTGGTGGCCACCGGCCGTGGGCGAGCAGTGCGTGCTGCTGTCGCCCGGCGGCGACCTGCTGGGCGCCGTGGCGCTGACCGGCATCTACAGCAGTGCCGCAGCCCAGCCCAGCGACCGCGAAGGGGTGTGCCACACGCAGTGGAGCCCCACCGATTTCATGGAGCACGACAGCACCACGGGCCGTCTCAACATCAACGTGGCCCACGGCATCACGCTGCGCGTGGGCAACTCGGTGATCAGCATCGACGAGCAAGGCATCAGCCTGCAGGCCGGTGGCGGTTCGGCCACCGTCAATGCGCAAGGCCTGGCCGGCGCGCCCGATGTGACCACCGGCCCCATCAGCCTGCTGCGCCACCGACATGGTGGCGTCAGGGCGGGCGACGCCATCACGCAGGGGCCGCTATGAACCGCCACACAGGCCGCCGCATCGAGGGCATGGAGCATCTGCGCCAGAGCGTGGCCGACATCCTGTCCACGCCCATCGGCTCACGCGTGATGCGCCGCGACTATGGGTCGCTGGTCCCGGCGCTGCTGGACCAGCCCGACAACAACGCCACCCAGGCACGCCTGCGCGCCGCCGTGGCCAGCGCGCTGATGCGCTGGGAGCCCCGCATCCGCCTGACACGCATCGTGATCGAGCGTGATCCGGCCACACCCGGGCGCGCCGACCTGACGCTGATCGGCACCTTCAACAACACGCGCCGCCCGGCCCCGCTGAGCCTGCAGATGCCCATTGCCCGCACCCTTTCATGAAGCAAGACATGACCCCTGCACTGGACGCCCTGCCGCCGCCCGGCGTCGTCGAGACGCTGGATTTCGAGCGCATCCTCGACGCCCACCGCGCCGATCTGCTGGCGCGCCACCCCGAGGCCGCCGAGGTCCTGGCGCTGGAGAGCGAGCCGCTCAACAAGCTGCTGGAGGCGCACGCCTACCGCGAGCTGCTGTACCGGGCGCGCGTCAATGATGCGGCGCGTGCGCACCTGATTGCGTTCGCCCAGGGCTCGGACCTGGACCACAAGGGCGCCTTCTATGACGTGGCCCGACTGCCCGGCGAAAGCGACGAACGCTACCGCCAGCGCATCCTGCTGCGCGTGCGCGCCCTGGCCGGCAGCGGCACGGCCGAACACTACGAGCACCTGGCCATGACGGCCAGCGCCAATGTGCACAGCGCCATCGCCACGCAGCCCCAGCCCGGCCGCGTGAGCGTGCAGCTGTGGCTGGTCGAGCCCGCACAGGCCGAAGAGACCCTGGCCATCGTGCTGTCGGCCCTCAATGCGCCAGGCGCGCGGCCGCTGGGCGTACCCGTGTCGGTATCGCTGGCGCGCCCGCACCCCATCGACATCACGGCGCACCTGCTGCGCGAGCCCGGTGCGCCCGTGGACATCGTGGCGCGCCTGCAGGCCGGCCTGGCCGCCCAGATCGCGGCCTACGCGCTGCTGGGCCGCGATGTGCCGCGCTCGTGGATCACCACGCGCCTGCATGTGGACGGCATTGCCCGCGTCACCTACCCCGACGCCCAGGCCCCGGCCGAGCTCACGCCGCTGGCCGCCGACGAATACCCGGTGCTGGGCCGCGTCCAGCTGGTGGACGAGGGCCTGCAGGCATGAGCACCGCCGCCATCGTCCCGACGGCGCCCCGCCGCCACGTGCTGCCGCCCAACGCCACGGCGCTGGAGAAGGCCGTGGACCAGGTCGTCCCGAATTGGGACGGCCTGGCCGGCGCCTTTCCTGCGCCGGCCCATGGCGAGCCTGCGGCCTTTCTGCCCTGGCTGGCGGCCGAATGGGGCATCGCCCAGTTCGACCGCTACTTTGACGACGTACCCGCCCTCATCGCCAACGGCCTGCCCTGGCTGCGCGAGCGCGGCACGGCCGCGTCCATGCAGCGTGCGCTGGGCTGGCTGGGATATGACGGCGCGCAGCTCGACGAGGATGGTGCCTGGCTGCACCTGGACCTGGGCCGCATCATCGGCGACGCAGAGCTGGCCAGCGTGGCCCATGTGGTGCGCGCCAGCCTGCCGGCGCACGTGCGCTTTTACCGCGTCTTCCACGGCCACGACCTGCGCCCGCTGCGGCTGGACCACGGCCCGGGCCTGGACGCCGGCATGCTGGACAACGACAGCGGCACCTGGATCGATGTGTCGCCGTATGGCGAACCCGTCAAGCTCAGCCAGGGCCTGCCCCGCCGCACCGGCACCGAGGCACCGCCTTCGGACGGCGTGCTCACAGCGCAGCTGTTCCGCGTCACCACCATCGCCACCTATGCCGACCGCATGCTGCTCGATGCCTGGACGCTGGACAGCGAGATCCTGATCGACGCCAGCCTGGGCATCACCGAAGTCAACGCCACCACCACGGGCGAGCCCGCCTACTACGCGCCGCTGCGGCCCATTCCCGCCCAGGCCATGGCCACCCACAGCGCCTGGACGGCGCCCGCACCGCTGGCCCTGGCCAGCCTGCACCCCTGGGCCAGCACCGAGCGCCCGCACGACAACACCCGTACCTGGACCGGACGCTGGGACAGCACGCCCTGGCGCCGATCCTTCGAAACCCGCACCACCACCACCGAAGAACCCGAGGAACCCTGAACATGGCAGTTCTGCAGCAAGCGGGCCGCATCGCCCTCGCCAAGGCCGTCGCCGCCCAGACCATCCACATCGCCTGGGGCCGCGGCCTGCCCGCCTGGGACGCCGCGCCCGAGCCCGAACCCATCACCGCCAACGCCCTGGTTGACGAAATCGGCCGCCGCCTGGTCACCGAGGTGCGCTTTGCGCGGCCCGACGACAACGGCGAGATCGAGCTGCCCAGCGGCGCGCGCTACAGCGTCAGCGACACCCCCACCACCTTCGTCTACCTGCGCGCGGCCTTCGGCTTCGACGACGCCAAGGGCGAGGACGTGCGCGAGATGGGCGTGTTCTTCGGCACCCAGGTCGCCACGGAAGTGCCGCCCGGCCAGCGCTGGGTGCTGGCCAGCCAGCTGACAGGCAAGGGCGAGCTGTACACGCTGGAGCGCCGCCCCCGGATCCTTCGCAGCGGCAGCGTGCGCCAGGTCGAAGAAATCATCCTCCCCTTCTGAACGGCACCCCATGAGCCAGACCAAGATCTACGACCGCTTCGACGCCGGCAAGCGCTACGACAGGCTGCAGTTCGCGGCCGACCGCGTGCTGCAATCGGCCGAACTCAACGAGCTGCAGAGCATGCAGCAGCACCGCCTGCGCGGCATCACCGATGTGCTGTTCAAGGAGGGCGACATCGTCCGCGGCTGCCAGTGCATCACCTCCGCCGACACGGGTGCCACCACCATCGAGGCCGGCGCGCTCTACGTGGCCGGCGCCGTGCGCGGCATCACGCCGGGCACGCTCACCGTGGCCACCGTGGGCACGGTCTACGTGGGCGCCTACCTGCAGACCGACACCGTCACCGAGCTGCAGGACTCCGAACTGCTCAACCCCGCCGCCGGCACGCGCGGCTATGGCGAGCCCGGTGCGCTGCGCGAGCGAGTGACCCTGGTCTGGGGTGCGCAGGGCGACGGCACGGCCGGCACCTTCTATCCCGTGTGGACCATCATCGACGGCTCCGTCATGCCCAAGGAGCCGCCGCCCAACATCGACGCCGTCACCCAGGCCCTGGCCCGCTATGACCGCGACAGCGCGGGAGGCACCTACGTGGTGCGCGGCCTGGACGTGATCATGGGCGAGGACCTGGCCACCGGCCAGCAGGTCTACACCGTGCGCGAGGGCGCCGCCCGCGTCAACGGCCATCCGCTGGAGCTGGGTGCCAGCCGCCGCCTGGTCTACGAGGCCAAGCCAGACCTGTTCTTCGTGGACAGCGAGCCCCACACCTCGGCCGGCACGGCCGCCCAGCGCATCCGCTTCGACCGCCAGCCCGCCGTGGGTACGCCCCAGGTGCGCGTGCAGGCGCGCAAGACCGTCACGCTCACGCACGGCGGCTTCACGGGCGCGGCCGACCCGCTGCCCGACAACGCCGTACTGGCCGTGGACAGCGTGGTCCAGGCCGGCACCACCTACGTGCAGGGCACGGACTGGAAGCTGGTCGGCGGCCAGATCGACTGGAGCCCCTCGGGCGCCGAGCCCGTTCCCGGCAGCACCTACCAGGTCACCTACCAGTACATGCTCAACGCCACGCCCACGGCCGTGGACTCCACGGGCTTCACCGTGGAAGGCGCGCTCAAGGACACCCTGGTACTGGTCAGCTACCACTACGCGCTGCGCCGCTACGACCGCCTGGTGCTCAACAGCGAAGGCCAGCTGCAATGGGTGCCCGGCGTGCCCGCCGCCTGGTCGCCCAAGGTGCCGGCCGCACCCAGCGGCACCCTGGCCCTGGCCTCGGTCTACCAAAGCTGGGACAGCAACCGCCGCGTGGACCAGGACGCCGTGCGCGTCGTGCCCATGCAGACCCTCAAGGCCTACCAGGACCACATCCAGACCATCTACGCCGACCTGGCCGAGCTGCGGCTGTCGGTGGACGTGTCGGGGCGGCACAGCGGGGTCAAGAAGGGGTTGTTTGCGGATCCGATGCTGGACAACGGCCTGCGCGATGCGGGGCGCAGCCAGAGCGCCCATATCCTGGGCGGACAGCTGCAGCTGCCCATGAACGCCAAGCTGCACCAGATCGGCACCGACATCACCGCGCCCCAGACCACGCCCTACCAGCCCGTGGTCGTGCTCGACCAGTTGGGCCGAACCGGCTCCATGCTGGTCAATCCCTATGGTGCCTTCGATGTGCTGCCCAGCGCAGCCACCCTGACGCCGGCCGTGGACTACTGGACCGATGTGCAGACCCAATGGGCCAACCCCATCATCCTGCGCCTGACGCCCAGCCAGGCACGTCCTTCGGAAACCGAAAGGCTGCTGTCCGAATCCACCAAGGCACTGGAAAAGCTGCGCCAGATCGATGTGCAGTTCTGGCTGGATTTTCCGGTGGGCGAAACCCTCACCGAGCTGATCTTCGATGGCATTCCCGTCACGCCCCAGCCTCTGACGGGCGGCACGCTCGTGGCCACGGCACAGGGACTCAAAGGCACGTTCAGGATCCCGGCGGGCGTGCCCTCGGGCACCAAGAGCGTGCACTTCACGGGACGCGCCGGCAGCCATGCCGAAGCCGTCTTCACAGGCCAGGGCCAGTTGCTCGAGCGCAGCGTGGCCAAGATCACAGTCCAGCTCTACGACCCGCTGGCGCAGACCTTCACCCTGGGCACCACGCGCGAGATCTGCGGCACGCGCCTGTGGTTCGCTGCGGCGGGCGACAAGGATGTGCAGGTGCAACTGCGTGAAGTCACCAGCGGCGTGCCTTCGCGCAGCATCCTGGCCGAATGCGTGCTCAAGCCGGCCCAGATCAACGCCGACATCGCCGCAGCCAAGCCCACGCAGGCGCAATGGGCGCCGGTGCTGCTGGAGTCGGGCGTGGAATACGCCATCGTCGTGCTGACCAACGACGCCACCACCTCCCTGGCCGTGGCCGAGCTGGGCGGCTGGGACGCGGCGCGCGCGCAGTGGGTCACCAGCCAGCCCTACAGCGTGGGCGTGCTGCTGTCCAGCAGCAATGCCAGCACCTGGACGCCCCACCAGACACGCGACATGACTTTCGAGCTGCTGGCGGCCGAACACACGGCCACCACGCGCACCATCGAGCTGGGCAGCATCGCCGTGCAGGACGCCACCGACCTCATGGTCCAGGCCGGCGCCATGCTGCCCGCAGCCGACGCACAACTGGTCTTCGCCATGCAGTTGGAAGACGGCAGCACGCTGGAGGCCGCACCCGGCCAGGCCGTGCAGCTGGCCAGCCGCTACAGCGGCAACGTGGCCGTGCGTGCCAAGCTCTCTGGCAACACCAACCACGCGGCCCACCTGCTGCCCGGCATGCAGCTGGTGGCCGGCAGCCTGCAGGCCACGGGCGACTACATCAGCCCCGCCATCAACGCCGGCACCAACGTCACGCTCAACGTCGTGGCCGAGGCTGTGCTGCCCGCCGGCAGCGCCCTGGCCGTGCAGATGCAGGCCGAAGGCAGCAGCGCCTGGACCAACGTGCCCTACCTGAGCACCAGCCCCCAGACCGCAGGCGTGCTGGAGCTGAGCTACCGCCTCACCGGCATCAGCGCCGAGCGCCTGCGTGTCCGCCTGGTCCTCACGGGCAGCCACGGCGCCCGTCCCCAGGTCACCAACCTGCGAGCCATCGTGATATGACATTGCACGACGACAAGACAGCGCAGGGCTGGCCCCTGCCCCACCCCGACAACCGCCTGGAAGACGACGTGCTGCGCCTGCGCCAGGCCGTGCAGGACGTTGACCAGGCGCTGACCAACGCGCGCCAGCTCATCGACACCAAGGCCAGTTCCCAGGGCGTGCAGGACGCAATGGACGTGGTGGCTCACCGCATAGAGCAACTGGAGACCGCCGTCCAGTCGCTGAGCACCGGCAAGGTGGCCAGCGTCAACGGCGTGGCCGGCGTCAACGTCAAGCTCAACCCAGAGCACCTCGCGCTGGGCCCGGCGAACGGCGCCACCAGCGAAAGCTTCGGCTACGACGCCCAGGGCCGCATCAGCAGCATCACGCGCAGCGTCAACGGCTTCAGCGCCACCACCGCCGTCAGCTACGACGGCGCCGGCCGCGTCTCCCAGCAGCAGACCAGCTACCGCGGGCGCGTGCGCACGGAAACCTATGCCTACGACGCCGCCACGGGGCGGGTGTCGGGGGTCAATGCGACGGAGGTACAGGGATGAGTTTCGACGCAGTCAACTACGCCGAGTTGCGCCGGCTTGCCGACAGCGTGCAGCAGGCCGCTCAGAAGGTGGACTCCGGCCGCAATGAAGCCGCGGGACACAAGGCCGAAGTACTGGCCGCCATGTCCGGCAAGCTCAAGTTCACAGAGTTCCGGAGCAGCGGCTACTTCTACCCTTCGGCCAAGCTACTGGCCAACGGCGGCCAGGTATTCATACTGGCCGTTGGCGGCGGGCAAGGCGGAGCCCGTGGGGGATACAACGGCAACAGCGGAGGCGCCGGTGGAGCGGTGCGCTTCGAGATTGGCGGCGTCGGCGGCCCTACCAGCGTAGTCATCGGCGCAGGCGGAAGCGGACAGACTGCAGCCTATCTGAGCCAGGCCGCCAATGGTGGAGACACCTCGTTCGGAAACCTGCTGGCCATGGGCGGGCGTCAGTTCAAAAGTCCCACAGGTGTCGGCGACCCGTCCCCGCGCGGCTCGGCTGCCGGCCGCTCTTTCGGCGTCAGTGGATATGGTGGCCCCGGCGGCGCAGGAGGATTCGGCAGCTCGGGAACAGGCAATGCTACCCAGCCGGGCGCCGATGGTGTGATCGGCGGACTGGCTATGGGCAATAGCTCGACCGGGGACTACGGAAACGTCGTGCCCGGAGATCCCGGCTACAGCGGTGGCGGCGCCGGAGGCACAGGCGTCGCCGGCAGCGCGACACGGGGAGGCCACGCAGCCCCCAACTCTGGCGGAGGCGGAGGAGGCGGCGGTTCGTCCGGGATCGGTCAGCATGCCGATGGCGGCAATGGTGGAAGCGGCTTTGTACGCGTCTGGTGGTACGAATGAGTAAGCAGGACCTGCATTTCGCACTGATCAAGGCCGACCGCGTGCACAACATCATCGTTGCAGACGAGGAATTCATCGCCGAGTTGCAGACGCGCCAGCCATCACTGTGGGACAGCATCGAGCCAGTGGCAGGCGACTGCGCGATCGGCTCCGTCAGAACAAGCACAGGCTGGCAGATCTCCACCGAAGATCAAGCGCCTGCGCCCACAAACACACCCATAGCCGAACCCGACTGATCGGCCGCAGGGCGCGTGTCGGCGGTCAATGCCACGGAGGTACAGGGATGAGTTTCGATCCCATCACGAATGCAGGCGTCAAGGCGCTGCAGGGTCAGGTCAACACGGTGCAGGCGCAGACGACTGCGCTGACGACGAAGCTGGCGCAGATCGAGAGCGCGCTGGCGAGTTTGAATACCGCTCAAGCTTCTTCGCGCAAGCCGTTGAGAGTGACGGAGTACACGTCGGGGGCGGGGACGCACACGTTCCTGCCGGAAAGCACGCATCAGTACATCACCTTAGTGGGCGCAGGCGGTGCAGGTGGAGCCGGATATCTCTCCGGTTCGCAGCACATCCAAAATGGAGGCGGATCTGCGGGCTACGAACTGCGTTTGCGGATGGCCCTGACCGCCACAGCTGCCTACCAAGTGGGCGCAGGTGGCGGCACATCAGGAGCCCAAGGCGGAAGGACTGTACTTGGCGCGCTCGCGGTCAGTGGCGGAGCCGGCGGGTCTTCTGATCGCAGCTACACCCCTCCCCCTCAAGTCGGGACGGGTGGCGTTGAAACGGGAGAAGCGGGCACGTTCGCCAAAGGCGGCAATTCGACCATGGGCAGCGGAGGCCAGTGCTACGGCCTCTACGGCTCGATACCGTTGGGCTATGCAACGGGATACGGCGCAGGTGGGGGAGGCTCATACGGCCCTGGCGGCTTCAGCCCAGGGACCGGGGGTTACATCCGTATCGAAGAGTACTGAACCAAACGCTGAACGAGCGAGGCAAAAACCTGGGCACTCCCGTTTCGTAACGCTCGCTCCTTGCCATCCACTTAGCTCCGGCGCCGTTGCGACCGGAGCTTTGCCATGCCCGACCCAAACGACAGACGCGCCAAACCAAGCCTCTGTGCAGCCCTCCGGCACAGCCAAGGTCGCTGGCGCCCATGCCCCCGCCGCGAGAACATCAATGCAACCCGGGCACAGCGCCAGCGGCCGTGCAGGCGGCCGGCGTCAGGCCCTGCCAGGACAACCAGGCCGCCTTGGCTGCATGAACTTCAGCATGAAACAAACCATCACTGTCGATTCCATCAACACCGCAGCTTGCGCAAAGGTGCCCGCGTGAGCCTGGATGCCGTCATCAGTGCCGATCTGGTGAAGACGCGGGCGGAAATTGCTGCCTTGACCAGCTCCCTGGCGGCCGCACGCAGCGCGGTTGCGGAACTGAGCAGCCAGGTCAACGGCAGTACTGTCATCAAGAGCGTTCAGAGGGGTCGAATCGATATTCCCGCCACTAGTAGCGGAAGCACTAGCAGGGTGGTTGTCAGCATTTCACCGGTCAATCCCGCAAAAGCAGCCTTGTCGTATCTAGGTAGCACAGGTGTTCGCCCATGGAACACCGAAGGCATGTTCAACGGAGGACATGTTGCCTTGATTTCTGGCACCCAAATTGAAGGGAACTGCACGCTTCCACCGTGGGCGGGAGCAGGAACCGGGTTCTCCATGTCATGGGAACTGGTGGAGTTCAAGTAATGCCCCACCACTACGCCCAGCTCACCCCCGCCGGCGTGGCCTTCGCCATCACCGAAACGCACGCCGAGCTCAACGCTCCCGACCTGCTGCCCCTGCCCCGCTACGACACCTCGGTGCTCGGCCGCCGCTGGACCGGCACGCATTGGGAAGACGTGGCGCAGGCGCTGCCTGAAGCCTCGGCCGCATCCGTCGCGGCCGGCAAACCCGCCCCCCGCCACATCACCCCCCACGCCCTGCGCCGCCGCTTCACCGTGGTCGAACGCACGGCGCTGGAGTGGGCCGTGGTGGACCGTGCCGAGGCGGGCGAGGCCGACCGTCTCAACGCGGCCACGCTGCGCTCACTGCTCAAGGACATCGAGCAGGCGCGGCAACTCGATCTTGACGACCCCGAACTGGCCGACAGCCTGCGCCAGTTCGAGGCTTTCGGACTCATCGCCGCGGGGCGTGCCCAGGAAATCCTGGACGGCCCCGTACAAGCCCACGAACAGCCGTGACCACCCCTTTTTGACGACAGCCCCACGGCCCAACCACCCCCCAACCCGGAGAACACCATGGCGACAGCCCCGTTCCATCATGGCATTCGCGTCACGGAAGTGAGCGAAGGCATCAATTCCATCCGCATCGTGTCCACGGCCGTGATCGGCCTCGTGGCCACGGCCAGCGACGCCGATGCGGCCACTTTCCCGCTGAACCGCCCGGTGCTGGTCACCAAGGTCGATGCGGCCATCGGCAAGGCCGGCACCAAGGGCACGCTGGCCCAGGCGCTGAACGCCATCAAGGAGCAGTGCCGCCCGGTGCTGGTCGTGGTTCGCGTGGCTGATGGCGAAGGCGCCACCGAGGCCGAGCGCCGCACCGACCAGGATGCCAAGGTCATCGGCACCACCGCCGGCAACCAGTACACGGGCCTGCAGGCGCTGCTGGCGGCCCAGGCCCAGCTCGGCGTCAAGCCGCGCATTCTGGGCGCGCCGGGCCTGGACAGCCAGGCCGTGACCGACGCGCTGGCATCCGTGGCCATCAAGCTGCGCGGCTTTGCGTATGCAGCGGCCATCGGCAACGATGTGGCCGAGGCCCAGGCCTACCGCGAGCACTTCGGCCAGCGCGAGCTGATGCTGCTGTGGCCCGGCTTCAAGGCGCTGGACCTTTCCACCGCCGCCGTGCAGGACGCCTCGCCCGTGGCCTACGCCCTGGGCCTGCGCGCGCGCATCGACCAGGAGCAGGGCTGGCACAAGACGCTGTCCAACGTGCCGCTGTCCGGCGTGCTGGGCATCTCGCGCGATGTGCACTGGGACCTGCAAAGCCCCGATACCGAGGCCGGCATCCTCAACCAGGCCGGCATCACCACGCTGATCCAGAGCCAGGGCCACCGCTTCTGGGGCTCGCGCACCTGCACGGACAGCGAGCTGTTCCGCTTCGAGTCCAGCGTGCGCACCGCGCAGGTGCTGGCCGACACCATGGCCGAGGCGCATTTCTGGGCCGTGGACAAGCCCATGCACCCCAGCCTGGTCAAGGACATCCTGGAAGGCATCAACACCAAGTTCCGCGAGTTGAAGGCCCTGGGCTACATCCTGGACGGCAAGGCCTGGTACGACGAAACGGTCAACGAGACCGCCACGCTCAAGGCCGGCAAGCTGGTGCTGGACTACGACTACACGCCCGTGCCCCCGCTGGAGGACCTGGGCTTTCGCCAGCGCATCACCGACCGCTACTTCGCCGACTTCGCCCTGCGCGTGGGCACCGGCCAGTAAGCGGCGGCCGCACCCGACACACCCAATACACCGAACACACCGGATACACAGGAGAAAAGCACCATGGGACTGCCCCGCTCTCTCAAGAATTTCGCCACCTTCGTGGATGGCAACTCGTACATCGGCGACATGCCCGAAGTGGGCTTGCCCAAGCTCACCCGCAAGATGGAGAAGTACCGCGCCGGCGGCATGAACGGCGAGGTCAGCCTGGACTTCGGCATGGAGGCCATCGAGGCCGACCTGACCGCTGCCGGCTACATGAAGGAATTGATCTCCACCTGGGGCACGCTGCGCCACGACGGCGTGCTGCTGCGCTTCGCCGGCGCCCTGCAGGGCGATGACAGCGAAGGCGTGGACTCGCTGGAAGTGGTCATGCGTGGCCGCTTCTCGGAGTTCGACCCCGGCAAGGCCAAGGCCGGCGACAAGACCGAGATCAAGTACAAGCTGGCCGTCAGCTACTACCGCCTGTCCATCAACGGCCAGGTGCTGATCGAGATCGATCCGGTCAACTTCGTCGAAGTCGTCAACGGCATCGACCGCCTGGCCCAGGTCCGCGCCGCGCTGGGCATCTGAGCCTGGCTCAACTGACCGGGCCGGCCGGCCCGGTCCTCCTCTTTTCTTCACCCGAACGCTGACACACCATGGACACCACCAAGCCCCAGGAAGACCTCCAGAACCAGGCTGCCGCCAATGCGGCCGCCCTCGCATCGGGCGATGCGCGCGAGATCACGCTCGACGTGCCGCTCAAGCGCCCCGGCGGCGACCTGGCCCGGGTACTGGTGCGCCGCCCCAATGCCGGCGCGCTGCGCGGCCTGTCGCTGGTCGAGCTGCTGCACATGAACGTGACCGCGCTGCAGACCCTGCTGCCGCGCGTGACCGAGCCCATGCTGCACAAGGCCGAGGTGCTGCAGCTGGACCCCGCCGACCTGGTGACCCTGGGTACGGAGGTGGCCTCTTTTTTGGTGCCGAAGGCGCAGAGGGAGCAATTCCCGAGCGCGTAGAGGACGCCATGGCCGACTTGGCCATGGTCTTCCACTGGCGGCCGGCGGACATGGAGGACATGTCGCTGGCCGAACTCGGCCAATGGCATGAACGGGCGCGCGAGCGCTACGAAAGCCAGGACTGAGCCAGGACTGAGCACCACCCCCACTCCATCGCCCGCCTCTCGCCCCTCTCTTGCACGCCCCTTGCCAATGACCTCCACCCAACGCCAACACCGCACAGGCCAGGGAGCCCTCCATGGCCGTTGACACCCTGCGCCTGGACGAGGTGCTCAAGCAGGCCGAGCGCGTGCACCAGCCCCTGGCGCTGCTGGGAAGAACCAGCAGCAACACGGCCAGGGAACTCAAGGAAACGGTCGACCAGTTGAAGAAGCTGCAGCAGCAGCAAACCCAGCTGGGCGACTACCGCGCGCTGCGCGGCGGCCTGGCAGACACCACGGCACGGCTGCGCGGCGCGCGCCAGCAGATGGCCCAGCTGCGGCTGGAATCGGGCGCGGGCGAGCAGCCCTCGCGCACCATGCTGCGCGCGCTGCGTTCGGCCCAGGTCGAGGAGGAGCGCCTGGCGCTGCTGCGCGCCACGCAGCGATCGCGCCTGATGGACATGCGCGAAGGCCTGCGCGGCGCGGGCGTGGACACGGGCAACCTGTCCGCGCACGAGCGCAAGCTGCACAACGACATCCGCGCCACCACGGCCCAGATGGAAAAGCAGCGCAAGGTGGTAGCACCGGCCGCCCAGCGGCTGGAGAGGATCGACGCCCTGCGCGAGCAGAGCAAGACCCTGGCCGATCGCGGCCAGGCGCTGCGCGAGACGGGCGGCAAGATGCTGGCGCCCGTGCGCGCCGTGAGCCAGGCCTTCATGACTGACGACCAGGCCGCCGCGCAGCTGCGCGCCACCATGGCGGGCAGCAACGGCAAGCCGGGCGCCGACTACCAGCAGGTGCTGGACTTGGCCAAGAGCCTGGGCACCGACATGCCCGGCAGCACGGCCGACTACATCGCGATGATGAACCAGCTGCAGCGCCAGGGCGTGTCCTCGCAGGATGTGCTGGGCGGCGTGGCCCGGCAGGCGGCCAACCTGGGCGCGGTGCTGAACATGCCCGCCAAGGAGGCCGGCGAGTTTGCGGCGCAGCTGCAGCAGGCCACCCGCGCAAGCGCGGGCGACATGGCCGCACTGGCCGACACGGTGCAGCGCACCTCCCACCTGGGACTGGACCCCACAGGCATGGTCAAGGGCCTGGACGCCATCGGCAAGGCTCTGCCGCAGCTGGGACAGCAGGGCGCAAGGTCGGGACAGATGTTCGCGCCGCTGCTGCTCATGCTCAACGACGCCAGCATCAGTGGCGAGGCCGCCGGCAAGGCCGTGGGCAACCTGGTCAAGAACTCCATGGACCCGGCCAAACTGGGCCAGGTCAACAAGATGCTCGCGAGCAAGGGCGTGTCGCTGGACTTCAAGGACGCCAGCGGCCAGTTCGGCGGCACCGAGCAGATGATGGCCCAGCTGCAAAAGCTGCAGAGCCTGGGCAGCGACAAGCTGCGCGCCGCTGCGCTGGACAAGCTGGCCGGCGGCGACGCGCAGACGCGCAAGGCCTTGGAGGCGCTGATCCAGCAGGGCCCGGGCGGCTACCAGCAGATCGCCTCCCAGCTCAAGTCACAGGCGGATCTGGATGGGCGCGTGGCCATCCTGAAGGACTCGGTCTCGGCCCAATACGAGTCCGTCAAGGACAGCTACAACGGCCTGTTGAGCGACATGGGCTCGACCATCGAGTCCGACCTCAAGGCCGTGCTGGGCACGCTGCGCGAGATGACCGAAGGCATGCGTGCCTGGGTCAAGGAGCATCCCCAGATCGTGCAGTGGACGCTGCGCATCGTGGCTGTGCTGGGCCTGCTGATCGCAGGCGTCGGTTTGGTGAGCAGCGTGCTGTTCGGCCTGCTGGCGCCGCTGCTGCTCACGCGCACCGTGTTCGGCCTGCTGGGCGCGGCCATGGGCGCAGGCAGCGGCGCCTTGGGCGTGCTCAGGCGCGGCCTGGCGGCCGTGGTCCTGTCGCTGGGCATGATGGGCGGCGGCGGCAGTGCCATGGGCCTGCTGTCGGGCGGCATGCGCATGGCCAGCAACGCTGCGGGCGTGCTCCGGCGCGGCGTGGGCGCCGTGGTCCTGTCCCTGTCCATGATGAGCGGCGGTGGCGGAGCCATGGGCCTGCTGTCGGGCGGCATGCGCGTGGCCAGCAACGCTGCGGGCGTGCTCAGGCGCGGGCTGGGCGCCGTGGTCCTGTCGCTGGCCATGATGGGCCGCGGCGCTGCCATGGGCAGCATAGGCACCGCCCTGGCCGGCGCGGGCCGCGCTGCAGGCCGCATCTTCGGCGGCGGTGCAGGCGCAGCTACAGGTGCAGGCAAGGGCCGTGCGGGCGCCGTCATGGGCCTGCTGGGCGCCGGCCTGGGGGCCGCAGGAGCCGTCGGCGGTGGCCTGGGCGGTAGTCTGGGTGGTGCAGCCGCATCGCTGATGGGCCTGGTGCGCATGACACCCATGGGCCGGCTCGCAGGCGGCCTGATGGGCGCGGGCGGCTCGATCATGCAGAACTGGGATGGCCTTTCCACCGCCTTCAAGGCCGGCGACTGGAAGGGCGTCGGCGGCACGCTGCTGGAGGCCGGCAAGGCCGGCCTCGATGGCGCCACGGGCGGGTTGTTCGGCGTGGTCTCTGACCTGGCCGGCAAGGGCATCAGCGGCCTGGCCTCATCGGTGGGCTCGTGGTTCAAGTCCGGCGATGCGTCAGCACCCGACCAGGGCCGCGCCGGCGCACTGCGCCAGGGTGTCGCGGCCGCAGCCACGGCGGCCACGCTGGCCACGGGCGCCATGCCGGCCCTGGCCGACACGGGCGCCGTGCGCATCGACAGCCGCCCGCCGCTGGCCAGCGCCGCTGCACCCGCGCCGGCACCGGCCGCGGTGGCTGGCGCCACCATCCATATCACCGTCAACGCTGCGCCTGGCCAGGACGCGCAGGCCATTGCCCGCGCCGTGGCCGCCGAGCTGGACCGCCGCGACATGGCCAAGCGCTCCAGCGTGCTGTCGCAGCTGTCCGATATCGATTGAGGAGCATGAGCATGCTGATCACACTGGGCCTGTTTGCCTTTGGCATCGACACACTGGCATTCGACAAGATGGCGCGCGACAGCGCCTGGCGCCATCCGAGCAACAGCCGCGTAGGCGCACGCCCCGCCCGCCAGTCGCTGGGCCCGGGCGAGGACAGCATGTCGCTCAGCGGCGTGCTCGCGCCCGAGTTCCGGGGCACGGCCGCATCGCTGGATTTCCTGACCGAAATGGCCGACTCCGGCAAGGCCTGGGCGCTGGTGCGCGGCGATGCCCCGCTGGGGGCCTGGGTCATCGAAAACCTGCGCCAGACCGGCACGCACTACACACCGGGCGGCAAGCCGCGCCGCATCGAGTTCGACCTCAAGCTGGCCCGCGTGGACGACCACCTGGCCGAAGGCAGCGGCGGCGTCGATCCCTGGCCCGATGAAGACTTCTGGGAATGGTGGATCTGATGGCCACGCAGGAATACTTGCACGCCAAGCCCCAGTATGAAATCGTCCTGGACGGGCGCGACATCACCAGCAGCGTGAACACGCGGCTGATGAACCTGACGCTGTCCGAATCGCGCGGCGAAGAGGCCGACAAGCTTGACATCACGCTGGACGACAGCGATGGGCGCCTGCCCATGCCGGGCAAGGGCTCCAAGATCGCGCTGAAGCTGGGCTGGGCCGGCCACGGCCTGGTCGACAAGGGCACCTACGAGGTGGACGAGGTGGAGCACCAGGGTGCGCCCGACAGGATCGTGGTGCATGCGCGCTCGGCCGAGCTCAAGCGCCAGCTGCGCACGCGCTCCGAGCACAGCTACCACAACAGCACGCTGGGCCAGATCGTGCGCAGCATCGCCCAGCGCAACGGCCTGCAGGTGCGCGTGGACGCGCAGTTCGAGAACCTGCGCGTGGACCACATCGACCAGACCCACGAGAGCGACCTGAACTTCTGCAGCCGCCTGGCGCGGCAGTACGACGCCGTGTGCACGGTCAAGAAGGGCAAGCTGGCCTTCATCGCCATCGACAGCAAGATCACCGCTGCCGGCCAGGCCGTGGAGGCCGCCACGCTCACGCGCGCCGTGGGCGACAGCCACAACTACCATACGGCCGCACGCAACGACTACAGCGGCGTGCGCGCGTACTGGAACGACGCGGATCGTGCCGAAAAACGCAGCGCCACGCAGGGCGCCGAGGACAACGAAAAGCGCCTGAAGGACACCTACGGCAGCGAGGCCGAGGCGCAGGCCGCCGCCAAGGCCGAGATGGGCCGCATCAACCGCGCCAAGGCCACCATGGGCCTGAAGCTGGCGCTGGCGCGGCCCGACCTGATGCCGCAGACGCCGCTGAAGCTGCAGGGGTTCAAGGCGGAGATCGATGACACGCCGTGGCTGGTCGTCAAGATCCAGCACGAGCTGGGCGACGGCGGCTTCACCTCCAAGCTGACGCTGGAGACGCGCGCCAAGTGAGCGAGAGGGGCGGGTAGAGCGAGTCCTGGAGCGGCCGGCGCAGGCCGTTCAGCGCGCGGCCAGGGTCGCCACGGCCATGATGGCGGCGCGGCCCGAATCGTCGGCCCGGCCGTAGCAATCGAGCAGCTCGCGCTCGTCGGGCGCCAGGGTCTGGACCGATGCGTTCGCATGCTGGCCCGTGACCACATACAGGACATCCACGCCCAGGCCCGCCATCACGGCCAGGGCGGCCGCATTGGGCGATTGCTCGCCCTTCTCCCAGGTGGCCAGGGTGCCGCGCGAGACGTCGCAGGCGTCGGCCATGGCGAGCTGCGCCACGTCCAGACGCAGACGCTCTTGCCTCAGCCTTTCACCGATGTGATCGAAATTTCTTCTATTCATCAATTGACATGCTCGAAATTTCGAGCAATGATGCAGTCAGCGTGTAACCAAACCATCCAAACCATCCCAAATACTACATGACAGCCATGCACTCCCCCAGAGCCGTGCCCGGTATCCCTGCGGATCCGGTGCTTCATGACAGGCCCGTGCCACTGCGCATGACGGCATCCGAACGCGAACGCCACGCCCGCTATGCCAGCCGTGAAAGCCGCAGCGCCTCCAACTTCGCGCTGAAGCTGTACCGCATGGGCATGCAGCAGTACGAGCAGCAGATGCCGCCGCTGCCCCAGGCCGATCAGGCGCGATAGCCACCCGCGCCGACCTGTTCACCGCCTTGTCTTCGATCCCAACTGCCCCCAGGAGCCTGCCATGCGCATGATGTGCCCCCACTGCAACGAACACGCCTACACCCGCACCAGCCTGCAGCTGACCAGCACCAGCCGCGAGACCATCTTCCAGTGCCGCAACTTCGAGTGCGGCCATGTGTTCTCGGCGGTCACCGAGATCAACCGCACCATCAGCCCCAGCGCCATCCCCAACCCCATGGTGATCTTGCCGATGAGCACGCACATCAAGCGCAAGCTGCTGCAGACCCAGCTGGACGCCATGCCGTCCTCGCAATACGAAGGCGCAGCGCACCGCGCAGCCCAGGCGGCCGAATCCGCCCAATCCACCCAAGGCGCGCGCAGCTAGCGCGGCCGGGGCGCCTTCGCCGCTCCTGACGGCGCCCCACCCGGCGCGCGGGCAGCCCGCCTGCACCGCCGCCACCCCACCCCCTTTCCCGCAACCTGCGGAGCCTGCATGAAGGCCCTGCGGGATGCGCTCACCCTGAAACGACCTGGACAGACCATGAAGCTCGGCGACCTGCGCCTTTCCGATCTGATGCGACTGCTGCGGGCAGACGATGCGCCCGCGCCCGAATACCGGCCCGAGGACCCGCCCGCGCTGCCCGAGGCCTACCAGCGCCTGAGCGTCCAGGACTGCCGCATCCGCCTGCGCGAACTGCAGCGCGAGGCCGCGCAGCGCTGCGCCAACGGCCGCTGCGGCAGCGCCGAAAGCCGCGAATGGGCGGGCCTGGCCAGCCACTTCCGCATGGCCCTGGTGCTGCTGGCGGGCATAGACGGCGAGATCGAGGAGCTGGCCCTGCGCGACTGGCGCGAAATGCCGCCGCCCGAGCGCGACGCCATCCGCCGCCAGATCCGCGCGCTGCGCAGCTGCCTGCTGCCGCTGCGCGCGCTGGCCCTGAGGACCTGAGTCCATGTCCGTCCTGCTCGCCGCCAAATCCACCGGCCGCAGGCTGCGCACCGCCAGCCTGCAGCAATGGGACCAGCACAAGCCCCGCCCCCACATGGTCCAGCGCGCCATGCAGGGGCTGGAAAAAGCCTTGCCGCCGCAGTGGTTGCAGCCCATGAAGCTGCTGGGCCTGGGCGACTGGCAAAAGGGCGCGCAACACGCCAACGGCCAGCCCGAATGGGCTGCCTGCCACGACGCGCTGGCCGCCATTGACGACTTTGCCAGCCGCCACGGCCGTGCGGCCGAGTGGAACCTGGACGACTACGAGATCTGCCAGATGGCCAGGCGCCTGAGCGAAGAAGTCGGTGAGCTCGACGCCGGCGCCCAGGCCCAGAACATGGACCTGGCCGCACGCGTGGACCTGGTGCGGCTGATGCTGCGCATGCTGGGCCTGCAGGAAAGCACGCCGCTGGCCGGCGAGCCCGCCATCCGCCGCGCGCTGGACGCGGCCTGGTGGCGCCGCATGCTGCGCCGCCACGTCACGCGCACCGTGGAGGCCGGCGCCGTCAAGCTGGGCATCGTCAACCGCAGCGCCGGCGGCTATGCCAGCAATGCCACCGTGCGCCGGCGCACCGCGCAGATCGAACGCAACGCCCGCGCGCTGGAGCGCAGCCTCTACCGAAACGAGGCCGGCCAGGTCTTCACCCTGGCCGAGCTGGCCGCGCTGTCGCCGGCCAACCCCGTGATCCGTGGCGGCGAGCTGATGACGCGCATCCGCGGCGCAGAGGAATATGCCGACGCGCGCAGCCACGTCGGCCTCTTTCTCACGCTGACGGCGCCCAGCCGCTTTCACGCCGTCACGCTGGGCAGCGGCGGCCGGCCGCGCCCCAACCCCCATTACGACGGCCACAGCACGCCGCGCGATGCCCAGCTGTGGCTGCGCACCATGTGGGCGCGCGTGCGATCGCACCTGGGCCGCCAGCGCATCGCCATGTACGGCATCCGCGTGGCCGAGCCGCACCATGACGCCACGCCGCACTGGCACGCCCTGGTCTGGGCCGAGTGCGAGGAGCACGCCCGGCACATCGAGGCCGCCATCCGCAAATGGTGGCTCAGCGAAGATGGCGACGAGCGTGGTGCCCAGCGCAACCGCGTCAACGTCAAGCGCATGACCGGCGGCGGCGCTGCCGGCTATGTGGCCAAGTACATCGCCAAGAGCGTGGGCCATGCGGCCCTGGCCGACCACCTCGACGTGGTGCAGGGCCGCCTGTGGGATGTGGAGCAGGGCGGCATGCCCGGCCACCGCCGCGTGGACGCCTGGGCCGCCTGCTGGGGCATTCGCCAGTTCCAGGCCGTGGGCATGCCCAGCGTCTGCGTCTGGCGCGAACTGCGCCGTGTCAGCAAGGACCAGGTCGAACAGATCCGCATCGACGGCGACAAGGCCAGCTGGAAGGCCTGGGGCGCCAGCCACCGCCACGGGCCCGACATCCCCGCCGACTGGCGCCGCTACATGGAAGCCATGGGCGGCCACTGCCTGGCCCGCGACCGCTGGCACCTGCGCATGGCACGCCGCCCCGTGCCCGCCGGCGCCGTCAACCAATACGGCGAGGCCATCGCGCCCGGCTGCGGCCGCGTGGTGGGCCTGGAAACCCGGCGCGGCCAGTGGCTGGTCTCGCGCCGCATCGCCTGGCGCAGCGTGGCGCGCGCCACACTGGAGTTCCAGGAAACCCAAGGTGCGGAAAGCGCCGAGGGTGCCGAGGTCGCCGAGGTCGCCGACGTGGCCCCGCCGGCCCTGCCCGCCCGCGCGCCGCTGGCGCGCGCTTGGACTGGTTTCAATAACTGTACGGCCCGGCTCACGGGCCACACGCTGCGCGCCCTCATCGGCCGCGGCGGGCTCCAGCGCGAGGACCGGGCCAACCCGGCCGGGCCCGATTCGGGTGCCGATTCCGTGCTGCACCGCCCCGCATCCGGCGCCACGCCATCCAACCACCCTTTCTTTTCCAGCTGATCCACCCCAGGAGGACCCTGCACCACAACATCACCGCCCTGCGCAGCTACCGCGCCACCCTCATCCCCCACGGTGTGGACGCCGCGCAGCTGGATCAACTGGCCGACGCCCGCCTGCTGCCCGTGCTGCGCCTGAAGGCGGCCAGCGCCAGCCACGCCCAGGCCTGCGCACTGCTGGCCAGCGGCCGGCCAGTGCTGCGA
This sequence comes from Delftia sp. Lp-1, assembly GCF_020523835.1. NCBI lineage: Bacteria > Pseudomonadati > Pseudomonadota > Betaproteobacteria > Burkholderiales > Comamonadaceae > Delftia > Delftia sp. Lp-1. The sequence continues at coordinate 3,620,070 of NZ_JAJALJ010000001.1, forward strand.
GTCGAGCGAGTTGAATGTGTGGAGCGCAAGAAGGCAGGCAAGTCCATCACGCCGCGCCACACCTGATCAAGCACCCCAGCACCGGACACGACATCGGAGAACACCGCAATGACGCAACAGAACATGGAACTCTTTCACAGCGCCCCGCGCCTGGACACCCAGGGCATCGCCAACTACCTGGGCCTGAGCCGCGAGCACGTCACCGCGCGCCTGACCAAGCGCCCTGACTTTCCCAAGCCCTTCATCAACGCCAGCCGCCGCATCCGCTACTGGCGCATGGCCGACGTCAAGGCCTGGGCCGAGGGGCGCCGGTGAGCCGGCACCAGGCAATCGCCGTGCGCTCAGTGATCGCTGCCCGCAAGAAAACGGCGTGCCTGGTCGCGCGCCCCGTCGAAGATCTGCCGGGCCATAGGCTGCGGCACGCTGGCCGGCAGGCGCGGCTGCAGCCGGTCGATGGCGCCGTCCAGCGCCTCGACCATCTCCACCATGCTCTCCCACAGGCCTGCGATGCGCGTGGTCTCGGCCAAGGCCTTCCAGTGGCGGCGCTGGATCTCGGCCAGGCGGTAGTGGCGGCTGCGCCCCGGCAGGGCCATGGCCATCCTGGCGCGCTGGCGGGCAATCTTGCCTTGGCCATGGCCGATGATGGGCCAGGCCGACAGCACGTCGTACAGCGGTGTCATCTCATAGCGGCCGCCCGGCTGCAGGAACACCGAGAAATTCTTGGCATGCCCGTCCGTGGCCGCCAGCAGCCAGAACGCCAGCTGGGCCATCACGAAGCGGGCGCAATCCTGGGCAGGCTCGCTGCCATGCTGCAGCACCTGCAGGCACTGCAGCATGCCGGGCCCGCCGTGGGTCTCGTACTTGTTGGCGCTGGCAACGCCGCGCACCTGGCAGAAATCTTCCTGGGGCAGGCGCGCAATCCAGCCCTGTGCCGTCCAGGCGCGGTCAAAGCGCTCCACGCACAGAACCTGCTGCCCGCCAAAGCTCTCGATGCTGCTGTCGGCCACGGCAAAGCCCAGCTCGGCCAGCAGGCGGGCGCACAGCCACTCATTGGCCACTGACTCGCTCAGGTTGTAGTGCCAGTGCGGCACCACGCCGATGGCCGGCTTCAGGATATGCGTGGTCGGCGTCGCACCCAGCGGGCGGCACCACTGGCCGCCATGGCGCAGCACCGCCGTCTTCTCCTGCGCACCGGCAATGGACAGCCGGAACTCCTGGTCCACCTCCAGCGCACCAAACCCGCCACCCAGGCTGGCCAGGTGCTCTGCAATCTGCGCCTCGCTCAGCGGCTCGAAGCGCACTTGGTCAAAACCGTCGGGCACGGCACCCTCGGGCAGCAGCTGCACGGCCCCCACGCAATCGCGGCCAATGGCCTCCAGCAGCGAAAACGCATCGATCCCGCGCAGCCCGAAGCGCTGGTGAATGCGCCGGCGAATGCCCTCGCCATCCGGCAGCAGATTGTCGAAATAATGGGCCACCACCTCGCCCGCCACCGTCAGGTCGCGCGTGAAGGGCATGGACAGTGACAGCGGCCGCGCATGCGCGCTCTGCGGCCAGGCCGGGTCATAGGCGAACACATGGCGGCCCGTGCGCGTGACCTCCCAGGTGCCCACCCGCTCCCCATTCATCCAGACGCCCAGCGCCGCCATCACCAGGACCCTTTCGGCTTGCGGTCCTGCCAGTGCGGCGGCAGCGCCTGCGGCTTGAAGGTCACGGGGCGGTCGGCGGGCTTGCGGGGCACGTTGTCACCCGCGTACGGTTGTGGAGCTGGCTCGGCAACCCTCAACGCAGCAGGCACAGGCCCAGGCACAGGTGCAGACGCAGAAGAAGCCACCGCATCCGCCCTGGGCCGCATGAGCAGATCGGCATCCAGCAGCTGCAGGATCTCCATCAGTTGGCGCACGCTGATGGCGGCCGGGTCACGCTCTATCGCCGCCACACGCGACTGGGACACGCCCAGCCGCTGTGCCAGTTGGGCCTGGCTCACGCCAGCGGCCTTGCGCAGCGACTTCAGGTGCAGCGCAAGCTGATCGGGCAGTTGCAACAGGTGGTCCATCGTGTTCTCCTGGCCAGGGCATTCAAAATATCATCTCAAGATGATGAATTGAAATTATCACTCTAGAATAATATTGTCAACATATCATATTGGAGTGATATTTCTGGCAACCATACTGCCTACAACCGTGCCGCGATGTCCTCGGCCGTCTCCCGGTAATAGGTATTGAACAGCTCGTTGATATCCACGTGGCCGCTGATGCGGGCCAGCGTCATCACATCCACGCGCTTGCTCAGCCAGGTCAGCGCCGTGGCGCGCAGGTCGTGAAAGCGCAGGCCCTCCACCATCACCCGGTCGCGCAGCTTGCGGTAGAGCGTGTCGCGGCTGGCGTCGCTGATGGTCCAGTAGGCGTCGCGCCCGGCAGCCTCGGCGGCGGCGTCCAGCACGCGCAGCAGGCGCACGGCACGGCGCGTCAGCGGCACATGGCGCTCGCCCACCTTGGCCTCGGTCTTGTGGTGCGGCAGGTGGTAGACCCGGCGCTTGAGATCCACATTGCTGCGGCCCATGCGCAGGATCTCGCCGCTGCGCATGGCCGTGTGCAGGGCCACCAGCATGGTCCAGGCCGTCTGCTCCATGGCGGTGACAGGCGCCAGGCGCGGCGAGACATTGGCCGAGCGCAGCATGCGCCGCACCTCGCTCCACTGCCCCGTGCGCCGGCGCGCATGGGACTTGGCCGGCAGCTTGATCTCCGGCCAGGGGCTCTTGCCCACCCATTTCCACTGCTTGACCGCCAGAGTCCAGATCGGACGGAACTGCTGCGCCTCGCGCAGCACGCTGGCGCCGGAGACCTGCTGCAGCCGCGCATCGCGCCAGCGCGCCAGGTCGTCGCCCGTGATCTCGTGGAAGACCTTGGAGGCCAGCTCGGGGAACTCGCGCAGCCAGGCATCAAAGCGCAAATGGTCGGCCCGCGCCGTGCTGGCCGTTTTTTTGTCGGTGACCTCGCGCCGATAGCGCTCCACCGCCTCGACCAGCGTGCGCCGCGGAAACTCCCCGCGCGCCCCGGCCAGAATGGCTGCCTCCTCGGCCACGGCCCAGCCCTGCGCCTCGGCCTTGGTCGCCCGCGTGGCGGTGCGCCGGATGCCCGCACGCTCCACCTCGGCCCGCCAGCCGTTCTTCACCTTACGGAAATACGCCATCCCACCTCCTGCAGCCCGCGCGGGATCACAAGCGGGATCTGCGCGGGATTGTGATGTGATTTTGCGCTGTTTTGTGCCGGTTTCAACCCGTTCTGTTTTGCCCCCAGAACCCAGAAAAAAAGCCCGCCTCCTCTGCAGGAAGCGGGCTTGAGCAGTGTTCGCCGCAGTTGAGCGGCGTTGGTGCGTGGTGCGCGGGGGGGGACTCGAACCCCCACACCATTGCTGGCGTCAGGACCTAAACCTGGTGCGTCTACCAATTTCGCCACCCGCGCTGGTTCTTGGGGGAGCCGCCTGCGCGGCGGCTCCTAGGTCAGGGCGCAGATTCTAGCCGCAATTGCGGGGTGCATTGCCATACCCCGGATTTGAGCGGCGACCTCTGCGTTTTCGCCGCCTCAATGCGTGGGCTCGCGGCGCACGCGGAACACGGCGGCGTACATGGCCGGCAGCGCCAGCAGTGTCAGCACCGTGGCCACGATCAGCCCGCCCATGATGGCCACGGCCATGGGGCCCCAGAACACGCTGCGCGACAGCGGGATCATGGCCAGCACGGCGGCGGCAGCCGTCAGCACGATGGGGCGCAGGCGGCGCACGGCGGCTTCGATGATGGCGTCCCAGGCCGGCACGCCGCGCGCGCGGTCGGTCTCGATCTGGTCGATCAGGATCACCGAATTGCGCTGGATCATGCCCATCAGCGCCACCACGCCCAGCAGCGCCACGAAGCCGAAGGGCCGGCCCAACAGCAGCAGCGCCGCCGCCACGCCGGGAATTCCCAGCGGCCCGGTGATGAACACCAGCAGTGAACGGCTGACACTGCGCAGTTGCAGCATGAGCAGCGTGAAGGTGAGGAACAGCATCACCGGCACGCCGGCAACGATGGCATCCGAGCCCTTGGAGCTTTCCTCCACGGCGCCGGCCACATCGATGCGGTAGGCCGTGTCGCCCGCAGCGTGCCAGCGCGCCTCGATCTCACGCAGGCCCGGCAGCAGCGCGTGGGTCAGCGTTGCGCCCTGCAGGCCTTCGCGCACATCGCCCTGCACCGTGATGGCGAACATGCGCTTTTCTCGCCACATCACGCCGGGCTCCCAGACCATCACGGGCTTGGCGATCTGCGTGAGCGGGATCGACTTGCCCGATGCCGTGGGCAGGTAGGCGTTGGCGATGTCGGTGATGGCGTCGCGCTCCGAATACGGCGTGCGCAGCACGATGTCGATGAGCTTGTCACCCTCGCGGAACTGGCCCACGGTGGAGCCGCTGAGCATGACGCGGGCCGCCTGGGCGATGGCCTGGCTGCTCACGCCCAGGGCGCGCGCCTTGTCCTGGTCCACCTCCAGGCGCACGGCCTTGACGGACTCGTTCCAGTTGTCGTTGACGCCGCGCATGTCGGCGTTGGCGATCATGACCTGCTTGACCTCGTCGGCATAGGCACGCAGCTTTTGCGGATCGGTGCCGGACACGCGGAACTGCACCGGATAGGGCACGGGAGGCCCGTTGGGCAGCAGCTTGACGCGGCCGCGCACCTCGGGGAACTCCTGGGCCAGCAGCGCCGGCAGCGATTTGCGCAGACGCTCGCGCGTGGGCAGGTCCTGGGCGACCAGGATGAACTGCGAGACGTTGTTCTGCGGGAACACCTGGTCCAGCGGCAGGTAGAAACGCGGCACGCCCGAGCCTACCCACTCGCTGACCGTGCGCACGCCGTCCAGCTGCATGAAGCGCTCTTCCACGCGGCGCGTGACGGCTTCGTTGGCGGCCAGCGACGTGCCCTCGGGGAACCAGATGTCCACCAGCACTTCGGGCCGGCTGGAATCCGGAAAGAACTGCTGCTGCACGCGCGACATGCCCACCAGGCCCAGCGCGAAGACCAGCACCGTGATGGCGATGGTCAGCCAGCGGTGCGTCACGCACCAGTTCACGGCGCGCCGGAAGCGGTTGTAGAACGGGCTGTCGAAGACTTCATGCTCGGCAGACGAGGCATTGAGGTTGGTCTCCTCGATGGGCACCTCGCCCGAGGCCACCTCGGGCGGCAGCGTGGCCGCGTGCGGCGGGCGCTTGAGCAGCAGCATGCCCAGGTAGGGCACGAAGTACACCGAGGCGAACCAGCTGAGCACCAGCGCAATCACCGTCACCGCGAAGATGGCGAAGGTGTACTCGCCCGTCATGGACTTGGCCATGCCGATGGGCAGGAAGCCCGCCGCCGTGATCAGCGTGCCGGTCAGCATGGGCTTGGCCGTGATCTCGTAGGCGAAGGTGGCGGCGCGGTACTTCTCGTAGCCCTCCTCCATCTTGCGCACCATCATCTCGACGGCAATGATGGCGTCGTCCACCAGCAGGCCCAGCGCGATGATCAGCGAGCCCAGCGACACCTTGTGCAGGCCGATGTTCCAGTACCACATGGCCAGGAAGGTCGCGGCCAGCACCAGCGGAATGGTGATGGCCACCACCAGGCCCGGGCGCGGGTCGATGTACCAGCGCTTCCACAGCGGCTGGTGGCCCTCGCGCTTGTGCAGGCCCAGGCTGATGAAGCTCACGGCCAGCACCACCACCACGGCCTCGATCAGCACCTGCAGGAACTCGTTGACCGAATCGGCCACGGCCTTGGGCTGGTCCTGCATGTTGGCCAGCTCCACACCGGCCGGCAGCGTGCGTGCGATGTCGCCCACGGCGCCGCGCAGGGACTTGCCCAGGCGGATGATGTCGCCGCCCTTGGTCATGGACACGCCCAGCGCAATCGTCTCGCGCCCCTGGTGGCGCACCTTCACATTGGCCGGATCGGCATAGCCCCGGCGGATCTCGGCGATATCGCCCAGGCGCAGCTGCGCGCCCGATGCGCCGCGGATCGGCATGGCGCGCAGCTCGTCGACCGCCAGGAACTGGCCGGCCACGCGCACCTGCACGTCCTCGCGCGGCGTCTGCAGCACGCCTGCGCCCTCGATGGCGTTTTGCTGGCCCAGCTGGCCCAGCACCTGGTTCATGTCCAGGCCCAGCTGCGACAGGCGGCGCTGCGACAGCTCGATGTAGACCTTCTCGTCCTGCACGCCGAACAGCTCGACCTTGGCCACATCGGGCACGCGCAGCAGGCGCTGGCGCACGTCGTCGGCCATGGTCTTGAGCTCGGCGTAGCTGAATCCGTCGGCCTGCAGGGCGTAGATCACGCCATAGACATCGCCGAACTCGTCATTGAAGAACGGCCCCTGCACGCCCTGCGGCAGGGTGTAGCGCATGTCGCCAATCTTCTTGCGCACCGTGTACCACAGCTGCTGGACATCGCCGGGGCGCGAGTTGTCCTTGAGCTGGAAGATGATCATCGACTCGCCGGGCTTGGAGTAGCTGCTGATCTTGTCGGCGTAGGGCACCTCCTGCAGCGTGCGCTCGATCTTGTCGGTGACCTGCTCGGCCATCTGCTGCGCCGTGGCGCCGGGCCAGTTGGTGCGCACCACCATGGCGCGGAAGGTGAAGGGCGGGTCCTCGTCCTGCCCCAGCTGGAAATACGAGGCAAAGCCCAGCAGGAGCAGCACGACGATGAAATAGCGCGTCAGCGCCACATGGTCCAGCGCCCAGCGCGAAAGATTGAAGTGCGCGCCCTGCGGCGCCTTGTGTTTGGGCCCGCTCATTGGGCCGCTCCGCTGGGCGCAGCGCCTGTGGCGGCAGGTGCCTGTGCAGGCTGTGTCTGTTGCTGCTGCTGTGCCGGCTGCGGGGCCTTGTCATAACGGTCCTGATAGACCGTGACCTTCTGGCCTGGCGTGAGCACATGCACGCCGGCGGCCACCACCTGCATGCCGGGCGTCAGGCCTGCGGCAATCACGGCCTCGTTGCCATCGGCCGTGGCCAGTTGCACGGGCTGCAGCTTCACCGTGCTGCTGGCGGCATCGAACACCCACACGGCCGTGCCCTGGCCACCGCCGCCTTCCTGGCGCAGCGCGGTGGTGGGCAGCTTGATCACGGGCTGGCCCGTGGGGCCCATGCCCTCGGGCAGTGCGTGGACCGTGGCACCCAGCGGCGGCACGGCGGCGGCGTCCGAAGTGGGCAGTGCCACCTTCACCTGGTAGGTGCGCGTGACGGGATCGGCACTGGCTGCCACCTCGCGCACCTGGCCCTGCAGCGGCTGCATGCCGGCCGACCACGGGCGCACATTCACCTTCTGGCCCACGCGGATGGCGCCGCGCTTGTCCTCCGGCACCACGAACACCACGTCGCGCGGGCCGTCCTGGGCAATGCGCACCACGGGCGAGCCAGCCGACACCACCTGGCCGGGCTCGGCGTCTATGCCGGTCACCACGCCGGGCACATCGGCCAGCAACTGCGCGTAGGACTCCTGATTGCTCTGCGATGCCAGCTGTGCCTTGGCCTGGTCCAGCGTGGCCTGGGCGGACTTGAGCGTGGCCTCGCGCCGCTCCAGCTCCGCACCGCTGATGAAGTTCTGTGCCTTCAGCTGCGAGTAACGCCTCACATCGGCAGCGGCAAGATCGCGCTGCGTGGTCGCGGCCGCCACCTGGGCGCGCGCGGCGTCAGCTCCCAGCCGGTAGTCGCTGGCATCGAGCCGTGCCAGCAACTGGCCTGCCTGCACGTGCTGGCCCAGCTCCACCTCGCGGCGAACGAGCTTGCCGGCCACGCGAAAGCCCAGGCGCGACTCTATGCGCGCGCGCACCTCGCCCGCGTACTCCAGCTGCGTGTCCAGCGCGCCCACGCCTACGGTGAGCAGCTTGACGGCGCGCACCGGCTCGGGCGGCGGCTCGGCCTTGGAGCAGGCGCCCAGCGCCAGCGCAGCGGCCAGGCACAGAGGGGCAAGAAGAAGATGGCGCGGCAAAGCGGGCGCGGCAGGGTTCGATGGCAAGTCGGGCATGTGGATCCGGGAGGGCTGGTGCGAAAAGCGGCTGCGGGCTGCAAGATCCGGGCAACATGCCGCGGCAGCTGGCTGGCGCCGTTTACTGACTGACGGGTTAGTAATTTAGGAGAAGCCCTTGAGCCCGTCAAGTGAAATGCATGGCCTTGCGCGCAGCATCGACAATCGGCCACCGTGAAGTCCACCGCTCCCACCCTGCCCGCCTCCCCCGCCCCGGTCACGCACTACGAGAACTTTCCCGTGGCGTCCTGGCTGTGCCCGCCCCGCTTGCGCCCGCCGATTGCCGCGCTCTACCACTTCGCACGCACTGCAGACGATCTGGCCGACGAGGGCGACGCCACGCCGTCCGAGCGCCTGGCCGCGCTGGCCGCCTACCGTGCCGACCTGATGGCGCTGGGCACCGAAGGCGAGGCCTCCATGCTCGCCCGCACAGCCTGGCCTCTTGTCTTTGCAGGGCTGGCGCCGCAAGTACGCGCCCACCAGCTGCCGCTGGCGCTGATGGACGACCTGCTCAGCGCCTTCGCGCAGGACGTGCGCAAGACCGAGTCCGGCACCACCTACGCCGACCGCGCGGAGCTGCTTGACTACTGCCGCCGCTCGGCCAACCCCGTGGGCCGGCTGCTGCTGCATCTGTACGGGGTGGACGATGCCGAATCGCTGGCCCGCAGCGACGCCATCTGCACCGCCCTGCAACTGATCAATTTCTGGCAGGACTTCAGCGTGGACCTGCCACGCCAGCGCCACTACCTGACCGATGCCGACTGCGCCGCCCATGGCGTGCGGCGTGAAGACCTGCGCGCCGAGCCCGCTGCACTGACCCCTGCCGTGCGCGCACTGCTGGCCGAGCAGTCGGCCTGGGCGCGCGCACTGATGCAGTCCGGCGCACCGCTGGTGCACCGCCTGCCGGGCCGCATCGGCTGGGAACTGCGTCTGGTGGTGCAGGGCGGGCTGCGCATCCTGGACAAGGTCGATGCGCTACAGGGCGCCAGCCTCTACCGCCGCCCCACCGTCGGCAAGGCCGATGCCCCGCTGCTGCTGTGGCGCGCCCTGCGCATGTGATGGCGGGCCGGCCGTTGCGACACCCAGGCTTTGGCTCCCAGCCGTCCATGGGACAATCCGGCCCCATATGAATCCGGATCAGTACGTCCAAGACAAGGCTGCCGCCTCGGGCAGCAGCTTTTATTACGCCTTCCTCTTCCTGCCGCGCGAGCGCCGTGCGGCCATCACCGCCTTTTATGCGTTCTGCCGCGAAGTGGACGACGTGGTGGACGAAGTCTCCGACCCCGGCGTGGCCGCCACCAAGCTCGGCTGGTGGCAAAACGAAGTGCACCAGGCCTTTGCAGGCAAGCCCTCCCATCCCGTGATGCGGGCACTCATGCCGCACGCCCCGGTCTACGGCATCGAGGAGCGCCACCTGCAGGCGGTCATCGACGGCTGCCGCATGGACCTGGAGCAGACCCGCTACCTGGACTTCCAGGGCCTGACGCGCTACTGCCACCTGGTCGCAGGCGTGGTCGGTGAAGTGGCCGCGCGCATCTTTGGCCAGACACAGGAAGAAACCACGGCCTACGCCCACAAGATGGGCCTGGCCTTCCAGCTGACCAACATCATCCGCGACGTGGGCGAGGACGCCATGCGCGGACGCATCTACCTGCCCATCAGCGAGCTGCAGCAGTTCGACGTCAAGGCGCATGAGATCACCAAGCGCGAGTACTCCGACCGCTTTACCGCGCTGATGCGCTTTCAGGCCGAGCGCGCCCACCGCCTCTACGACGAGGCCCTGGCCCTGCTGCCCGCGGCCGACCGCCGCACGCAAAAGCCCGGCCTGATGATGGCCAGCATCTACCGCACCCTGCTGCGCGAGATCGAGGCCGACGACTTCCGCGTGCTGCACCAGCGCATCAGCCTGCCGCCGCTGCGCAAGCTGTGGCTGGCCTGGAAGATGCAGGCGCTGGGGCGCATGGCGCGGTGAGCAGAGACAGCGCCAAGGACACGCCGCGCGCCGCCATCCTCGGCGGAGGCTGGGCCGGCTTCGCGGCCGCCCTCATGCTGGCGCGCAGCGGCTGGCACATCACCCTGCACGAGGCCGCACGCGAGCCCGGCGGCCGTGCGCGCGGCATGGACCTCGACACGCCACAGGGCCCGCTGCGCGTGGACAACGGCCAGCACATCCTCATCGGCGCCTACACCGAAAGCCTGCGACTCATGCGCGAGGTGGGCGTGGACCCTGAACAGGCCCTGCACCGCCAGCCCATGGCCCTGCCCTATATCGATGGCAGCGGCCTGCGCTTTCCCGACTGGCCTGCGCCGCTGGATGCGCTGGCCGGCATTGCCACCGCACGCGGCTGGAGCCTGGGCGAGCGTGCAGCCCTGCTGGCGCGCGCCGTGCGCTGGCGGCTGGCGGGCTTTCGCTGCGCGCCGCAGGCCACCGTGGCCGACCTGTGCGCCGGCCTGCCGCAGCGCCTGGTCAGCGAGTTCATCGACCCGCTGTGCATCTCGGCGCTCAACACGCCCATTCACCTGGCCAGCGGCACGGTGTTCCTTCGCGTGCTGCGCGATGCGCTGTTCAGCGGCCGTGGCGGCTCGCATTTCCTGGTGCCGCGCCGTGACCTGGGCAGCCTGTTCCCGGCGCCGGCCGCGCAGTGGCTGCAAGAGCGCGGCCACGCCGTGCGCCTGGGCAGCCGCGTAGCCGAACTGCAGCCCCAGGGCCCGCACTGGACGCTGGGCGCAGCCCAGGGCGAAGACGCGCCCTTCGACGCCGTGCTGCTGGCCTGCCCCGCGCCCGAGGCGGCGCGCCTGGCACTCACCGCTGCCGAGCACGACAGCCTGCCTGCACGCGACGGCATAGCCCTGCAGCGCTGGGCGCAGCTGGCCCAGGACCTGCAGCACCGCCCCATTGCCACCGTCTATGCGCAGGCCTTTGACGCCTCGCACACATTGCCCCCGGGCGCGCCCTGGCTGGCGCTGCGCTCCACGCCCGATGCGCCTGCGCAATTCGTTTTCGACCGTGGGCAACTCGGCGGCCCTCAGGGCCTGATGGCCTTCGTCATCAGCGACAGCGCATCGGACCGCGAAACCCTGCAGGCCCAGGTGCTGGCCCAGGCCCGGGCGCAGTTGGGCTGGCATGGACTGGTTGCGCTGCGCACCGTGATCGACAAGCGCGCCACCTTCGCCTGCCTGCCGCAGCTACAGCGCCCCGGCATGGAGTTGGGCCACGGCCTGTGGGCCTGCGGCGACCATGTGGATGGACCGTATCCGGCCACCATCGAAGGCGCCGTGCGCAGCGGCATGCAGGCGGCCGAGGCCATCGGCCAGGCCCTGGGAGCCGAGGGAAAAGCCTGATCCCCCGGGTATCTCCGTAGCCTGCAGACCCTGGTTTGACAGCAGATTGACAGCCGCCGGCGCCACCATCGCTGGCGCCGCATCCGCTGCCCATTCACTACAACGATAGCCAGGAGACCAGACATGCCTTCGCGCGACTTTCTTCACCACGCAGACCTGCCCCCGCTCGGCCGCCGCCAACTGCTGGCCGGCACGGGCGCCATGGCCCTGTCGGGCCTGTTGCCTGCGGCCGCGCTGGCGCAGGACGCCTGGCCCACGCGTCCCATCCGCTTTGTCGTGCCCTTTGCGCCGGGCGGCAGCTCGGAAATCGTGGCACGCTCCACGGCCGCCGAGCTGTCCAAGACCCTGGGCCAGAACGTCTTCGTGGACAACAAGCCCGGCGCGGCCGGCAACATCGCCATGCAGGAAGTGGCGCGCGCCGATGACCAGAGCACCGTCATCCTGGGCCACATCGGCACGCTGGCCGTCAATCCCTACATCTTCGACAAGCTGCCCTACGACGCGAACAAGGACTTCCAGCCCGTCAGCCTGCTGGCCAAGGTGCCCAGCCTGTACGTGGTCCACCCCGATGTGCCGGTCAAGAACCTGCGCGAACTCATCGCCTACGCCAGGAAGAAGCCCGGCCAGCTCAGCTACGGCTCGGCCGGCAATGGCAGCGCCGGGCACCTGGCCTTCGAGTACCTGAAGATGACGGCCGAGATCTTCATGCTGCACGTGCCCTATCGCGGCACGGGGCCGATGATGACGGACCTGATGTCGGGCCGGCTGGACGCTGCCTCCGTGGGCGCCGCCGCCCTGCTGCCCTTCATCAAGGCAGGCAAGGTGCGCTGCATCGCCACGGGATCGACCCAGCGCCTGCCCCAGTTGCCCGATGTGCCAACCGTGGCCGAGCAGGGCTTCCCGGGTTTCGAGATGACGCAGTGGTACGGCATGCTCGCCCCCTCCAGCATGACCCGAGCCCACGTGGACAAGCTGGCTGCCGAATGCGCCAAGGCCGTCAAGGCGCCCGACGCGCTCAAGCGCCTGCAGGGCGATGCGGCCGAGCCCATCGGCAGCACGCCCCAGCAGTTCGCGCAGTTCATTGCCACCGAGCAGACGCGCTGGCAAAAGGTGCTCAAGCGCGCCCAGGTCAAGCCGGACTGAGCGCAGGCTCAGACCCAGGCACAGGCTCCGGCATCAGCTGGCCGGGCCAGCCTTCTCGGCCATGGCGCGCAACACGCCCTGGCTGGCCTTTTGCACATGCTCGGCGCTCAGGCGCGCGGCCTGGTCCGCATCGCCCTGCTCTATTGCCGCCACGATGGCATCCAGCTCGGCCAGCGTCTGCGGCAGGCGCCCGGGCTGGGACATGGAGATGCGCCGCAGCACCGTCACGCGGTTGTTCAGCTGCCGCAGCATCTGGCCGGCCACCAGATTGCCGCAGCCCTCGATCAGGATGTCGTAGAACTGGTTCTTGATCGCCAGCAGGGCCACCTTGTCGCTGGCCACGGCGGGCACGGCCAGCTCGCCAAGCTTGGCGCGCAGCGCGGCGCGCTGGCCTGCCGAGGCATGCAGCGCAAAGCCCCGGCTGGCCAGCCCCTCCAGGCTGGCCCGCACCTCGTAGATATCGCGCACTTCCTGCACCGAGATGTCCGTGACCTCGGGGCCGCGGTGCGGAACGATGGTGATCAGCCCCTCGGCCTGCAGGTGCTGCAGCGACTCGCGCAGGCACGAACGGCTCACATCAAGGCTCTCGCACAGCTCGCGCTCGGACAGCTTCTGGCCCGGCGCAAACACGCCATCGAGGATGGCCGTGCGCAGGGTCTGCGTCGTGCGCAGGCGCAGCGACGTTTCTTCGCGGGGGACACGCAGCATCTGGTTCATGGGACGAATCCTACCCGCCAATCCAGGGGCCGGACGGACTGACGGATTGTCATACACACACCTGGCCCGGCAGGCAATCCCGATTTTCATCAAGTAGGATTGTCTGACAATCTGATTAAATCCACTCCACCGAAAGACATCTTCACCGCCTTCCATCAGGAGTTTTCATGACCCGAGCCTATGCACCCAAGAACCCTGCCCTCTTCGACCAGGGCCTGTCCACGCGCCGCGAGGTGCTGGGCGCCGAGTATGTCGATGCGTCCATCCAGAACGCCACGGACTTCAACATCGACATGCAGGAACTGGTCACCCAGTACTGCTGGGGCGATGTCTGGAACCGCCCGGGCCTGGACCGCAGGACGCGCTCCTTCCTGAACCTGGCCATGATCACGGCGCTGAACCGCCCGCATGAACTCAAGCTGCATGTGCGCGGCGCCATCAACAACGGCCTGACCAAGGAAGAGGTCAAGGAGGTCTTCCTGCAGACCGCCATCTACTGCGGCGTGCCGGCCGCCATCGACTCCTTCCGCGTGGCTTCGGAAGTCTTCAAAGAGATGGATATCTGAGGCACGCAGCATGACCACCATAGGATTCATCGGCCTCGGAATGATGGGCCAGCCCATGGCCCACCTGCTGCACGCCGCAGGGCACGCCCTGGTCATCCGGGACGCCGTGCCCGCCGCCACAGCACGATTCGCGCAGGAGCATGCGGGCGTGGCCGTGGCATCCGGCGCGGCCGACTTTGCCGGCTGCAGCGTGGTCTTCACCATGCTGCCCGACTCCCGCATCGTCGATGCCGTGGTCGGCGAACTGGCACCGCACCTGCCGCCCGGCGCCTGCATCATCGACATGAGCTCGGCCGACCCCAACCGCACGCGGGCACTGGCCGGCCTGCTGGGCGAGCGCGGCATCGGGCTGCTGGATGCGCCGGTCTCCGGCGGCGTCAAGCGCGCCATTGCGGGCACGCTGTCCATCATGGTCGGTGGCGATGCGGACCTGCTCGCCCAGCACCTGCCCTTGCTGCAACGCATGGGCCAGGCCATCACCCATGTCGGTCCCGTGGGCGCAGGCCATGCGCTCAAGGCGCTGAACAACTATGTCTCGGCAGCGGCCCTCATCGCCACGGCCGAGGCCATCCATGCAGGCGCGGCCTTCGGCATTGCGCCGGCCACCATCGTGGACGTGATCAATGCCTCCACCGGCAAGAACAACACCACCGAAAACAAGGCCCACCAGTTCATGCTGAACGGCGCCTTCAACTCGGGCTTCTCGCTGGCGCTGCAGGCCAAGGACGTGGGCATCGCCCTGTCGCTGGGCCAGGCCATGCACACGCCCATGGCATTGGCCGAACAGGTCAGCGCCATGGCGGCCGAGGCTTCCAAGTCCCTGGGACCCGCCGCCGACCACACCGAGCTGTACAGGTACGTGGCCCCGGCCTGAGCCTGCGCCGTCTCGCCGTCGTCAAGGGCCGCATGCGGCCCTTGCCTTCCTGCCCCACGCCACCAAACACGCCACCGACAACCGGCCGCACAGAGCCGGCGGCCCCTGCACGCGCCTCCAGGAGACAAACCCATGCGCCCCCTCATCCGCAATCCCCTCGCCCAGACCCTTCTCGCCGCCGCGCTGGCAGCGGCCAGCCTTGCCGCCCAGGCCTTCCCCAACAAGCCCGTCACCATCGTCGTTCCCTACGCGGCCGGAGGCTCCACCGACGTGCTGGCCCGCGTGCTGGCCGAAGCCATGACGCGCGACCTGGGCCAGCAGGTCATCGTCGAGAACCTGGGCGGCGCCGGTGGCACCATCGGCACCAGCCGCGTCACACGTGCCCAGGCCGACGGCCACACCCTGCTGCTGCACAACATGGGCATTGCCACTGCGCCCGCGCTCTACAGCAAGCTCGCTTTCGATGTGAGGCGCGACCTGGAACCCATCGCGCTGGCAGGCGACGTGCCCATGATCCTGGTGCGCAGCAAAGGCTTTGCGCCCGCCACGCTGGCGGACTTCATCGCCCACATGAAGGCCAAACCGGGCGAAGTGCGCTTCTCGCATGCCGGCGTAGGCGCCACCTCCCACCTGTGCGCCATGCTGCTGCTGCAGACCACCTCCACCGAGGCCACCCTGGTGCCCTACCGTGGCACGGGCCCGGCCCTGCAGGACCTGGTGGCAGGCAATGTCGATGTCATCTGCGACCAGCCCGTGGCCACCGGCCCGCACATACAGGCGGGCATGCTCAAGGGCTACGCCGTCGCCACGCGCGAACGCCTGCCCTCCCTGCCCGATGTGCCCACCTTCGCGCAGGCAGGCCAGCCCGGCTTCGAGCTTGCCGTATGGCACGGTCTCTACGCCCCGCGAGGCACGCCCCAAGCTGTCATCGAGCGCCTCAACAAATCCCTGCGTACCGCCCTGGCCGAACCCGCCCTGGTCAAGCGCTTCACGGACATGAGCGTCATCATCCCGCCCGCAGACCGCCTCACCCCCGACGCCCTGCGCCAGCACACCGCCGCAGAAATCAAGCGCTGGGACCCGGTGATCAAGGCTGCGGGGGCCAAGGCGGAATAGAGGCGCAGCAAGGAGCAGGCAGGCCAGCAAGATAGGCGCGCTGAGCAGGGCACAAAAACCCGACGCAGCCCAAAGCCTGGGACACCGAGCAAGGGCCGCCCCGCCGCGAGGGTGTCGTCCCCCTCCCGCGAAGCGAGAGAGGGGGAAGCCGCGCAGCGGCTCAGGGGGTGACGATCATCTCTCCATCCACCACTGGATGACGATCTTGGCGATGTAGCCGACAAAGCCCACGCCCAGGCCCAGGAAGATCACGAAGGTGCCGAACTTTCCTGCCTTGGACTGGCGCGCCAGCTGCAGGATGATGAACACCATGAAGAGGATGAAGGCCCCCACGCCATAGGTGAGGAAGAAATGGGCGATCTGTTCTTCTGTATACCCGAATATCACGACAACACCGTCCTACATCCTCCCCTGCAGGCCCGGCCGGTCCGGGCCCGCCCGGCTCAACGCGCCGGGAAGGCCGACGCATCGACCAGATCGCGGTACGCGTGCCAGCTCGCGTGCCCCAGCAGGGGCATCACGGCCACCAGTCCCAGCAGCCAGCTGCCCAGGCCCAGCAGGGTCAACAACACAATGAGGGCGGCCCACAGTGCCAGAGGCACAGGGTTGGCCAGCACGGCCAACCAACTGGTCAGCACGGCCTGGCGCACCGTCACCCGCCTGTCCAGCATCAGCGGCATGGCCACCACGCTGGACGCAAAAATAGGCGCTGCCAGAAAACTGCCCAGCGCCAGCCATATCGCAAACAACTGCCCGTCGCGGGCCAGCACCACGTGCTGCACGAAATCCGCCGGAGTGGCGATGCGCACGGGCGAGAGCACCGTGATCAGCGAGGCCGACACCAGCACCCAGCCCGTGGCCGCCAGCGACAGCAGCAGCCCGAACTGCACCAGGCACCAGTAGCCGCCCTGCCCCTCGGCCTTGGACGCGTGGCCGCTTTGCCAGCGCATCCAGGTGCTGCGCACCAGGGACAGGTCGGCGCGCTCGCCACGCTCCAGCGCACGGCTGATGGCGTAGAGGCTGGTTGCCACGACAGGGCCGACGATCAGGAACCCCGACAGGGCCCCGGCCATCAGCCAAAAGCGATTGTGCCCCAGCGTCAAGATCAAAAACCCGATCAAGGTCAAGACCAGGCCATGTGCCAGGCTCAGCCAGGGTGCCCTGGCCATGTCGCGCGCGCCACGCGCCAGCCAGCTCAGGGGGTGTTTCCAGCCGATGCTGCGCACGGCGGGGAGGACGGGGGTGTGGAAGAAAGCGGTGCTGTGGCTGGTGGGCATGGCATGGCGCGGCTTCGCGGGCAGGCAGGGTCAGCTGTCAGCCAGCCCCTGGCACAACTGCGCAAGGCTGGCCACCGTGACGTGGGGCGTGGACCCCTCGTGAGGCCATGCTACGCCCGTGCGGTTGAGCCAGACTGCGTGCATACCCGCATCCATGGCGCCCAGCGCGTCGAGTCGCGCGTCGTCGCCAATGTGCAGCACCTCGTCAGGCGCCACGCCTGCCGCTGCCGCCGCCGCGTGGAAAAAGCGCACATCGGGCTTGGCCATGCCGGCCTTGCTGGCGCTCAGCGCGGCATGGAAATGCTCGCCGATGCCCACCACATGCACGCTGGCGTTGCCATTGCTCAAGGCCACCACGGGCCAGCGCGCAGCCAGGAACTGCAGGGCGGGCAGCGCGTCCTCGTACAGGTCCACGCGCTGGCGCTCGGCAAAGAAAAGATCGAAGGCCGGCTCGGCCAGCGCGCCGTCGTCGCCATTGCGCTGCAGCGCCAGGCGGATGGACTCGCGACGCAGGCCGCTCAGGTCATGGGCCAGGTCGGGACGATCGCGCTCGATCTGCACGCGGATGGCGCGCAGGGTGGCCACGTCGCGCAGCGCTGCGGCCGTGGTGGGCGCATGGGCGTGCAGCCAGTCCAGCAGCACCTGTTCGGCGCGCGAGATGGCTGGCCATACGGGCCACAGCGTGTCGTCCAGGTCGATGGAAATGGCGCGGATGCGGCCGCTGCGGCGCAGCTGCTGCAAGGCGGCCAATGCAGGGTCAAGAGAGGATTCGGCGAGGGGGGCGATGGTGGCTTGGGACATGGTTCGAGCATAGCGAAGGCAGCCGTTGCCGGCAGCAGCCGGGTCATCCGACTCGCGTGGCAGGCGGCTCCGTCCTGCCACAATCGGCCCCATGCCTTCCCGCTTCGCGCCAGAACCTCCATTCCGCCACGACCAACCCCAGCGCACCGCCGTGCTGCTGTGCAACCTTGGAACGCCCGATGCGCCCACGGCTCCGGCCGTGCGCCGCTACCTGGCGCAGTTCCTGGGCGACGACCGCGTGGTCGAGATCCCCAGGATTGCCTGGCTGCCCATCCTGCACGGCATCATCCTGCGCACGCGGCCGGCCAAGTCAGCGGCCAAGTACGCCACCGTCTGGCATGAGAAGGACGGCTCCCCCCTGCAGCACTGGAGCGCGCGCCAGGCCCTGCTGCTGCGCGGCTGGCTGGGCGAGGCCGGGCACAACGTGCTGGTGCGCCATGCCATGCGCTACGGCAACCCCTCCATCCCCAGCGTGCTCGATGCCCTCAAGGCCGAGGGCGCCACGCGCATCCTCATCCTGCCGCTGTACCCGCAGTACTCGGGCACGACCACGGCCAGCGTGTTCGACGCGGTCTACGACTGGGCCCGCACCCAGCGCCATATTCCCGAGCTGCGCTTCGTCAACCGCTACCACGACGACGCTTCCTACATCGACGCGCTGGCCCAGCGCATCGAGGCCCACTGGCGCGGCAACGGCCGTGGCGAAAAGCTGGTCATGAGCTTTCATGGCGTGCCCGAGCGCACGCTGCACCTGGGCGACCCCTACCACTGCGAATCGCGCAAGACCGCCCGCCTGCTGGCCGAGCGCCTGGGCCTGTCGCCCTCGCAATACCTGGTGACCTTCCAGTCGCGCTTTGGCAAGGCCAAATGGCTGGAGCCCTATACCGAGCCTTCGCTGATCGAGTTGGCACGCAGCGGCACCAAACGGGTGGACGTGGTCTGCCCCGGCTTCACCAGCGACTGCCTGGAAACGCTGGAGGAAATCAGCCAGGAAGCGCGCGAGGCCTTCATGCATGCCGGTGGCGAGCAGTTCGAGTTCATTGCCTGCCTCAACGACAGCGCGCCCTGGATCACGGCGCTGAGCCGCATCGCCCAGCAGCATATGCAGGGCTGGCCCACGCAGAAGGCGCCGCAGGCCGAACTGGACGCCAGCCTGGAGCGCGCCAAGGCCGTGGGCGCACAGCGCTGAGGCCGTTCTGCATCTTCTGCACTGCGCCATATAACCCTGCCTCATGAGCAGAATGCATAAGCGTCTTTGTATATAGATGCTGCAAGCGGGACAATTGCACTCCAGTTGCTTGTTCCGCCGGTCTTCCATGACCGGCCCCAGCCATCATGACCAAGACCTTTTCCCCCGCTCTGCGCCTGGCGGCCCCGCTGCTGGCGCTGGGCCTTGCCTGCACCGCCATCGGCACGGCCCACGCCGCCGAGCCCCTGCTCACCCCTGCCGGCGTGCAGGCAGCCGCCGGCCAGGACGCCGTGCGCATCATCGACATCCGCGATCCCAAGGCCTATGGCGAGCGCCACATTCCCGGCGCGCTCAACGCCCCCTACGGCAAATGGCGCGGCCCCGCGACCAACCCCGGTGAACTGCCCGAGCTGCCCAAGCTCACCGAACTCGTGCAGTCCCTGGGGCTGACGCCGGCCACCCACGCCATCGTGGTCTCCACGGGCGCGGACGCCACCGACTTCGGCGCGGCAGCGCGCGTGTACTGGACGCTCAAGCTGCTGGGCCTCAAGGAGCTGTCCGTGCTCAACGGCGGCATGAAGGCCTGGAACGAGCAAAAGCTCCCGCAGGACAACGAGGCCGTCAAAGTGGCCCGCAGCAGCTACCAGCCCCAGCTCGACACCAGCCTGATCGCCACGCGCGAGGACGTGGGCCAGCACGTCAAGCTCAGCAACGCCGCCCTGGTGGACTCGCGCCCCGACGCCTTCTACCAAGGCAAGACGCGCGCGCCCGCCGCCAAGCTCTCGGGCACCCTGCCCGGCGCGCAGCAGCTGGACTTCAACCAGTGGTTCGTGCCCGGCACCTCCACCTTTGTCGATACAGCCACGGCCAAGCAGATCGCGGCCAAGGTCAAGCGCGAGCAGGGCCAGGACATGGTGGCCTTCTGCAACACCGGCCACTGGGCAGCCACCGACTGGTTCGGCCTGTCCGAAGTCGCGGGCCTGCCGGGCGTCAAGCTGTATGCGGGCTCCATGGTGGACTGGACGCAGCAGGCCGATGCGCCGCCCATGGCCAACCAGCCCGGCCGCGCCGAATCCCTGGCCTACGACGCCAAGCAGTGGTGGGAAAAAAAGTTCAAGTAAACACCCCCTGAGGCGCTTTGCGCCTTCCCCCTTGAAGGGGGACGACGCCATCGGCTGGGCGCACCCGCCGCGAGGCGGCTCTTGCCCGGCGTCTCTGGCTTTGGAGTGTGCCGGTAGCAAAGTGCCGCGCCATGGAGAAAAATGATATGAAACGACTTCCTCTTGCGGCCATCCTGGCCGTTTTCTTTGGCTGGCTGCTGTGGAGCGTCTCGGTGCGCCAGGCCGCGCTGTTCGCCGTGGGCCTGGGCCTGGGCGCGGTGCTGGCCGGCAAGCGCTTCGGCTTCACCACGGGCTGGCGCATGCTGATCGAGGACAAGGACGCCAGCGGCGTCTTCGGCCAGTTGCTGCTGCTGGCGCTGGCCGCCGCGCTGGCCATGCCGCTGCTGGGCCACTATCCTGAACTCACGGCCGCCCTGGGCCCGCCCAGCATCAGCCTGCTGGTGGGCGCCTTCGTCTTCGGCCTGTGCATGCAGATCGCGGACGGTTGCGGCAGCGGCACGCTGTACAAGGCCGGCATGGGCATTCCCATGAATGCGGCCATCCTGCCCGTGTTCGCCATTGGCAGCTTCCTGGGCAGCCTGCACCTGGGCTGGTGGCTGGACCTGGGCAACACCCAGCCCGTGGGCCTGGTCACGGCCTGGGGCTGGGCCCCTGCCCTGCTGGCCACGCTGGCGGCGCTGGCCGTGGTTGCGCTGGGCGTGGCCTGGTATGTGCGTGGCGCCAATGTGGCGCTCAAGCGCCCGGCCAAGCCGCTGTTCGTGCGCAAGTGGGTGGTGGGCGCGGTGCTGCTGGCCGTGCTGGCCACGCTCAACCTCATCATTGCGGGCCAGCCCTGGGGCGTGGTCTACGGCTTCGGCCTGTGGGCCGCCAAGATCGCCAATGCCACAGGCGCCGTGGACCTGGCCGGCAACTGGTTCTGGAGCCAGCCCGGCAACGCCGCGCGCCTGCACGAGACCGTGCTGCTGGACGTGACCAGCATCACCAACATCGGCATCCTGGGCGGCGCCCTGTGGGTGGCTGCCGCCAAGCCCGTCAATGCCAAGCCGCTCACGGGCACGCAATGGATGGTGGCCCTGGTGGCCGGCCTGGTGCTGGGCTACAGCTCGCGCCTGGCCTTCGGCTGCAATGTGGGCGCCATGCTCTCGGGCATCTCCACGGGCAGCATCCACGGCTGGATCTGGGTGCCGCTGGCGTTTGCCGGCACCATCTTCGGCCTGCGCATCCGCCGCCACTTCAATTTCTGACAGGACCCGCCATGACACAGCAAAACACCCTGCGCGCGGTCTTCTGGGCCGTGCTCGTCCTCTTCCTGGCCTGGGACCACCTGCACTCGCCCCCCGTGGACCTGCGCTTCGAGGCGCCGCTGATTGCGGCCGGCTCGGGCAAGGCCACGCAAGGCGGGCACTGCTCGATGCCGGCGGGCAAGTAGGTCAAGGCAAGGTCAAGGCCAAGGTCAGGGCACGCTGGGCGCCGGCCCCTCGTCCGCGCTGGCCGTCACGGGCAGCGGCGCGGTTTCCACGTCGAAGCCAGCCGCCTGCCAGGCCTTGAGGCCGCCCACCAGCGGGCGCACATTGGCAAAGCCGGCGCGCTGCAGCTGGCGCGCCAGGCGGGCGGCGGATATCTCGTTGGGGCAGTCGCAGTAGATCACCAGCCCGTGGGGATGGTCGTGCTGGGGCAGCAGGTGCGCATGCGACTCGCCGCCATCGCGCGGGCGCAGTTCCCAGGACTGGGCGCCGGGGATATGGCCCTGGCGGTACTGCGGCAGGGCGCGCACATCGATCACCGTGGGCTCCATGCCCTGGGCATGCAGGCCCGCCAGTTCGCGCACCGACATGCGCGGCATGCGCAATGAACGCACCATGCGATGGCGCTGCCACCACTTGCGCACGATGAACAGCCCCAGCGCCACGCCCAGCAGCAACAGGCCCCACTGGCCCAGCGCCGTGAGCACGCCCAGCAGGTCTTCCACCGTGGAGCTGAACAGCGAGCCCAGGTACACGGCCGAGCCCACCCAGATCAGCGCGCCCAGCCCGTCATACAGCACGAAGCTGCGCAGCGGCGTGCCCATCACGCCGGCCAGCGCGCTGGCGATGGAGGCAAACCCCGGCACGAACTTGGCCACCAGCAGCGACCTTGCACCCCAGCGGCCGTAGACGGTCTCGGTCTGGCGGATGCAGGCATCGGGCGACAGCGAGATGCGGCAGATGCGCCCCAGCACCCGGTGGCCGTAGGCCTTGCCGGCCTGGTACCAGAACAGGTCGGCAATCAGCGCCGCGCTCACGGCCACGGCCACCAGCCACAGCAGGCGCACCCAGTCAGCGCCTTCCAGCGCCCCGGTCACGACAAGCACCGGGTAGGCCGGAATCGGCGCACCCAGCTGCTCGACGAACACATTGAGAAAGACGATGCCGAAGCCGTACTCGCGGATCAGCTCCACCAGAAAACCCATGTCAGGCCTCTCTTGCCCAGACGGTGCCCGCACCCGAAAAGAAGGCGAGGCTGCACCCGTCGCAAATGCTAGCGCGGCAGCAACATCCGCGCCCGGCCCGGGTTGATGCTCAGCCGCGCTGCAGATGCTCCAGCACCCATTGCCAGTGCGCGGGCACGTTCAGCGCCGGCGCATGGCCGCAGCCGGGCACCTCCTGCCAGTGCAGCAGGCCGCGCGCACCGGGGCCGCGCGTGGTCATTTCCCGAGCCACCTCGGGCAGCACCAGGTCCGAGTCCACGCCCCGCAGCAGCAGCACGGGGATCTGCAGGGCGTCGTAGTGCGGCCAGATGCCGTAGTCGTCGTCATGGGCCGTGAACTGCTCGATCATGGCCGGGTCGTAGTGCGGCGTGACGCGCCCATCGGGCAGGCGGCGCACGCTGGTTTCGGTGAGCTTGCGCCACTCGGCATCGCTGAGCCAGCCATAGGGCCGGTAGGCCTGGCGAAAGAAGGCCTCCAGCTCGCCCACGGTGTCGAAGGCCGGGGGCTGGCCCGCATAGGCCTTGATGCGCGCCAGCGCCGACTCGGCCAGCTGCGGCGCATTGTCATTGAGCACCAGCGTCGCAATGCGTGCGCGCAGCGACGGCTCGAACAGGCCCGAGGCGCAGACCGTGCCAATCGCCCCGCCCATGGACGTGCCCACCCAATGCGCGCGCTCCAGCCCCAGCGCATCGAACAGCCCGCGCGCAATGCGGGCGTAGAAGCCCAGCCGGTATTCCTCGCGCGGCGCGCGGCTCCACTGGCTCAGGCCCCGGCCCGGCGTGTCGGGGCAGATCACGCGCCAGCCCTGGCCTGCCAGGAACTGCGCCAGTGCATCCATGTCGCGCCCCGTACGTGCCAGCCCGTGCCAGGCGACGACGGTGCCCGCTGGCGCCACATCGGGCGCGGGCTGCCAGTCCATGTAGTGGATCTCGTAGCCCGCGCATTGCGTGTAGCAGGAAGCGGGTACGGGCGCGGATGAGGAAGATGCTTTGGAAGCCATGGGAGAAATCTCTGCTGTGCAGGAGCGGCCGGCCGCCTTGGCCGCCGGCCGCTCCAGGGCCTGGCTCACTCAGGGATGCGGATCAGCCCGTCACTGACCTCGATGGTGTTGGCCGTGCTGGGCCGCGCCACGAAGGGCGGCAACTGGGCCGCCGTGATGGCGGGTGCCGCGCCCGGCTGGCCGCCGCGCGGCGTGGTGCGCACCACCTGGCTGGCGGGCAGCGCGGTGCTGCTGCGCAGGTTGGCCCACACGGCATCCATGGCCTGGTTGAAGTACGGATGCAGCGGCACGAAGCGCGTGTCGAAGCCGGAGAACGGCAGGAAGGCATCGAAGTGCTGGGCATTCACCACCTCGATATAGCGCAGCCGCGTGTTGCTGCCGTCCAGCCCCCGGTTGAGCACCGTGTAGGCGCGCGCATTGTGGTTGACCGGCACCAGCGCATCGCTGCGGCCCGCCACGATGATGGTGGGCTTGCCGCGCAGCTTGGCGGTGTGCAGCACCTCGTTGATGCCGGCGCGCACGGCATCGCTCTGGGCACGCGTGGGCACGCTGCTTTCGGAGAGATTGAAGCCGGTCACCGGGTCGAAGCCCGTCACCAGCGCGTGCTGGCACAGCGCGTTGTCCAGGCCGAGGTCGGCCACGCGCGTGGAGGGCGACACGGCAAACTGCCAGGCCTTGGCCCCGCCCACCGAGTCGTTGTAGACCACCGTGGCGGGCGTGCCGTTGGCCGTGCCATTGGCCGTGGCAAAGCTCTGGGCCAGCGCAGCCCCCGTGGCGGGCACCACGTCGCCCGTGGCATTGGCGGCCGCAAAGCTGGTGCGGCACAGGTTGGCATCCACGCCAAAGCGGCCATAGGCCATGGTGTACATGGCCGACAGGATGGGGCCGTTGCCCAGCGCGTAGTGGGCGTTGTGCATGCGGTCGTGGTCACGCGTCCAGCCGTACAGGCGCAGCTTGCTCAGCGCATTGGCGGCGCGGTCGGCCGTGGTGGCGCCGATGACCAGGCCCTTGGCGGCCAGGCTGGTGCAGCGTGCCTCGGCCCGCGCCGTCATGGCGGTGAGGCCTATGTAGTTGAAGATGGATGTCTCGGTCAGCGCCGCATCGGGGGCCAGCGCCGCGCAGGGCTGGTAGATGTTGCCGTAGGTGGTGTACTCGGCCAGCGTGCGGCCCGGGTTGGGCATGGTCGCATTGCCCACGGCAATGGTGTAGCCCTGGCGCGTGGGCATCTCGGTCACGGGTTCGGAGGCCACCACGCCGTCGATCAGGCCGTCCGCATCCAGCTCGGCCGCACGCAGCACGGCCGCGCCGCCGTTGGAGGCCGAGCCCGCCAGCACCAGCGTGTTGTCCTTGCCGAAGGGCACGGGGTCCTGCGTGGTGCCATAGCGGGCATTGAGCACGTACAGCGCATAGCGGGCCGCGGCCAGCGTGTCGTTGCCCCAGTCCTTTTCAGGATTCTGCTGGGAGTGCGCGTGCTTGATGGCAATGCGGTTGGGAAACGCCGCGTTGTAGGCGGCGCGCGCCGCATCGGTCAGCCGTGCGGCAAAGAAGGACAGGCTGCCGGCATCCGTGCGCGTGGCGCGCGTGCCGTCCAGCTTGTTGACGGTGTCGTCGCTCAGGTTGTGCAGGCCCACGCCCTTGCCCGCATCGGTCAGCGCCACGGCGCAGCCCTTCTTCAGGCCCCACTCGCCCGCCGTGCCGATGGCGCCATACACGCCGCGCGAGCCAGAGGACGGGCCCAGCACGATGCAGGGCCGGTTGCGGTCAAAGCTGTCCGGCACCTGCACCGCCACCATGGTCTGCTTGCGGCCCGTGCCGTCGTCCAGCACGGCCAGGTACTCGCGCCCGGGGATCAGCCCTTCGCCCGTGGTCACCTGCCCGTCTGCCGTGATGTTGGGGCCGTACAGCGTGCCGTAGCCGCCGCCCGCCGAGGGGTCCAGGATGCCCCGGTAGTTGGAGTACAGCGCATTGCGCCGCAGCTCCGCCGCCGTGGGATTGGCAGGGTCCGCGTACAGGGGCGCGGCCGCGGCGCCCAGGCCCGTCTTGCCCAGGCCGCCCGTCAGCAAGTCCTGCGTGGCCGCCGTGGCGCCCGTGCCGGTGGCCGTGGCCGGATACACCGTGGCACCCAGCTCGGTAAAGCCCTTGGGCAGGTCGTTGCTGGGATCTCGCTCGCCGCTGCCGCAGGCCGCCAGCGCGGCCGCCGCAACGGCGGTGGCCGTCCAGCGCCAGGGCTGCGCCCGCCTTGTGTCTCGCCCATCCATCAATGCCACACCTTCACGCTTGAACATGCTCATCTCCTTTTGATATTTCTCTGATGCACGAATGCGCCACAGGCTGGTCAAGCCTTGGCAGCGGGGGAACGCAAACGGCCCACGACCCCGGTGGGAAAGTAATACACGGACAGTACAAACAGCAAGCCCAACCACAGCAGCCAGCGGTCGGGCGACAGCAGCGCGGCCAGCCAGGGAAGCGCCTGGGCCGACTCGCTGGCCACGCGCAGCAGGTCCTGCAGATAGCTCTGGGCAATGAGGAACAGCACCGAGCCGATCGCCGCGCCATAGATGGTGCCCATGCCGCCGATCACCACGATCAGCAGGCAGTCCATCATGATCTCGAACGACAGCGAGGTATCGGGCCCGTTATAGCGCAGCCACAGCGCCAGCATGGCCCCGGCCACACAGGCGAACAGGGCCGACAGCACGCTGGACAGGGTGCGGTACACCACCACGCGGTAGCCGATGGCCTCGGCACGGAACTCGTTCTCGCGGATGGCCTGCAGCACGCGGCCGAACGGGGAATTGACGATACGCAGCAGCGCCAGCACCAGCGCCACAGCCAGCACGAACAGCAGGTAGTAGGTGATGATGCGCCCGTCGATCAGCACGCCCAGCACATCGTTCTCGAAGGGCTCGAAGCTGGGCGACAGCCACTCGGGCAGCTTGAAGCTCAGCCCGTCCTCCCCGCCCGTCCATTCCGACAGTTGGGAGGCCAGCGTCTGGAACGCCGCCGCCACGGCCAGCGTGATCATGGCAAAGAAGATGGCCCGCACGCGCAGCGAGAACAGGCCGATGGCCAGCGACAGCAGCAGCGACACCAGCAGCGCCGCGCCCAGGCCCAGCGCCAGCGCGCCCCAGCCCGCGCCCATGCGCGACGATGCAATCGCCACGCCATAGGCACCAATGCCGAAGAACATGGTGTGTGCAAAGCTCACGATGCCGGTGTAGCCCAGCAGCAGATCGAAGCTGGCCACCAGCACCACGAAGATCAGCACCTTGGCTGCCACGTTCAGCGCCTTCACGCCCGGAAACACGAAGGGGGCCGCCGCCAGGCCCAGGAAAATCAACAGCAGCAGCACCGCCAGCACGCGGCTGCGCGGCATGTCGCCGGAAAGCAATCGGTTGAGCATGTCGATCACTCCTTCAGCGGTTCGCGACGGGATAGACGCCCTGCGGGCGCCACAGCAGGATGGCCACCATCAACGCAATGTTGGAAAACAGCGCCACCTTGGGCACAAGGAACCCCGTGTAGTTGGCCATCAGCCCCACCAGCAGCGCGCCGATCAGCGCCCCGCCCGTGCTGCCCAGCCCGCCGATGATGATCACGATGAAGATCAGCACATTCACCTGCGCGCCCATCTGCGGCACCACGCTCTGCTGGTACATGCCCCACATCACCCCGCCCAGCCCGGCCAGGGCCGAGCCCGCCACGAACACGCCCACGAACAGGCGGCGCACGCGGTAGCCCAGGGCCTCCACCATCTCGCGGTCCTGCACGCCCGCGCGGATCAGCAGGCCGATCTTGGTGCGCGACAGCGTCCAGGCCAGCAGCGCAAACACCGCCAGCCCCACCAGCACGGCCACCACGCGGTACTTTTCCACGGCGGCATCGCCCAGCAGCCAGGCGCCCTTCATGCCCTGGGGCAGCGGCAGCGGAATCTGCTGCGGGCCCCAGATGAGCTTGATCAGTTCCTCGCCGATGATCATGCCGCCCATGGTGATCAGGATCTGCTTGAGATGCTGGCCGTACACGGGCCGCACGATGAAGCGCTCGAACGCCAGCCCGATGGCGCCCGCCACCAGCATGGCCACCACCATGGCCGGCAGCACGGCCAGCAGGTTGCGCCACAGCTGGTCCGACCCCGTCCAGTCGCCCATGGCGCCCAGCACGCTGGTGGCCACGAAGGCGCCCAGCGCGATGAATACGCCGTGGCCGAAGTTCAGCACATCCATCAGCCCGAACACCAGCGTCAGCCCCGAGGCGATGATGAACACGATCATCCCCATGGCCAGCCCCGCCACCGTCAGCGTCAGCCAGGTCGAGCCCGAGCCCACCAGCGGCAGCGCCACCAGGGCCAGCACGGGCACCAGCAGCAGCGGCTTGAAATCCACATCCAGCTTGTTCATAGCGAAAGCCCCAGCAGCGACTGCTGCAACGCCGCGTCTGCCGAGAACTCGGCCATGCCGCCCGCGTGCACCACGCGGCCGTTGTCCATCACCGCCACGCGGTCGCCCAGGCGGCGCGCAAAACCCAGGTTCTGCTCCACCAGCACAATCGTCGTGCCGCCCGCCTTCAGCTGCGCGAAGGCCGCGATCATGTTCTCGATGATGGCCGGTGCCAGGCCCTTGCTGGGCTCGTCCACGATCAGCAGATCACGCGGCTCCACGATGGCGCGCGCCACCGCCACCATCTGCTTTTGCCCGCCCGACAGCTTGCCGGCCGGGTGGTTCCAGAACTTCTCCACGGCCGGGAACATGCCGAAGATCCACTGCAGCCGCTGCGCGTCCATGCGGTCGGCGCGCGAGGCGCCGCGCGCGGCCAGCAGCAGGTTTTCCTGCACCGTCAGGTCCGCGAAGATGCCCATGTTCTCGGGCACATAGGCAATGTTCAGCCGCGCAATCGCGGGCGTGGGCAGGGCCGTGATGTCGGCCCCGCCAAAGGCGATGCGCCCCTGGCTGGCCCGCCACAGGCCCATGATGGTGCGCAGCGTGGTCGTCTTGCCCGCGCCGTTGCGCCCCAGCAGCATGGTCAGCTGCCCGCGCGGCACGGCCAGGTCCACGCCATGCAGGATGTGATAGGCCCCGATATGCGTGTGCACGCCCGACAGTTCGAGCAGGTTGGGGTTTGGGTTGAGGTTGGCGGCAGCGCTCATGCGGCCTCCTTCACGGCGCCCTGCTCCGGCATCACACCCAGGTAGGCCTGCTGCACCACAGGCGAGGCAATCACCTCGGCCGGTGGCCCATCGGCCACCAGCGTGCCATTGGTCAGCACGATGATGCGGTCGGCCAGCTCGCGCACCACATCCATCTTGTGCTCCACCAGCAGGATGATCTTGCTGCGGTCCTGCTTGAGCTTGCGTATCAGGTCCAGGATCACCGGCGCCTCGTCATGGCTCATGCCCGCCGTGGGCTCGTCGAACATATAGACCTGGGGTTCCAGCGCCATCAGCAAGGCCACCTCCAGCTTGCGCTGGTCGCCATGCGGCAGCGCGGCCACGGCCTCGTCGCGCCGGGCGGACAGGGCCACCTGGTCGAGGATGTGCAGCGCCCGCTGCGTCAATGCCCGGTGGTCGCTCCAGATGCTCCACAGGTTCAGGCCGCGCCGGTGCGGGCCCTCGTCGCGCGCCTGCACGGCCAGGCGCACGTTCTCCAGCACGCTCAGGTGAGGGAACAGATTGGTGAGCTGGAACGCCCGCCCCAGCCCGGCGCGGGTGCGCGCCGAAGGGGCCAGCCCCGTCAGCTCGCGCCCGCCCAGCAGCACGCGCCCGGCCGTGGCCTTGAGCTGCCCCGAGATCAGGTTGAAATACGTGGTCTTGCCCGCCCCGTTGGGGCCCACGATGGCCGTCAGCGTGCCCGGCTCGAAAGAGCAGCTCACGCCGTTGACTGCCACATGACCCCCGAAGCGGATGGTCAGATCCTCTGTGCGCAACATTGCTCAGCGGCCGTTGCGGATGGGGATCTGCATCTCCTCGGGCTTGATCTCGCGCACCAGCTCGGGCACGCCCCAGGCCAGCGCCGGGTCCACGCGGATCTTGAAGTGGTACATGCTCTGCAGGGCCTGGTGGTCTTCCTTGCGGAAGGTCATCGTGCCCTTGGGCGTGTCGAAGCTCATGCCCTCCATGGCCTTGATCAGACCGTTGGTCTTGGTGTCTCCACCTGTCTTCTTGAGCGCCGTCACGATGGCCATGGCCGCAGAGAAACCGCCCGCCGTGAAGAAATCCGGCGGCGTCTTGTACTGCTTGTAGTGCATGGACACCAGCGCCTCGTTCACCGGGTTCTTGGGAATGCCGTAGTAGTAGTACGTGGCACCCTCCATGCCAGGCAGATTCTTGTAGGCCGCCATGGCGGGCAGGATGTTGCCGCCCGTGGCGATCTCGATGCCGTAGCGCTTGAGATCCATGTCCGCGATCTTGAACGGATTGCCCGCCCCGGCCCACACGATCCAGATGATCTTCCTGCCCGGCTGGTCCTTGAGCTTGTCGATCAGCCGCTGCGCCCCTGCCGTGAAATCCGTGGTGGCTGCAGGCAGGTACTCCTCATGCGCCAGCTTGCCCTTCTTGATGGCGTCCTTGAAGGCCTTCACCCCGTCGCGGCCGAAGGCGTTGTCCTGGGCCAGCGTGGCAATCGTCACGCCCGCCTTGTCGATGGCCACTGCATTGCTGATGGCGTCCTGGCTGGAATTGCGGCCCGTGCGGAAGATGTACTTGTTCCACTTGTCGCCCGTGATCGAATCGGCCACGGCCGGCTCCACCAGCAAAATCTTCTTGTACTCCTCGGCCACCGGCAGCATGGCCAGCGCCACGCCGGACGACGTGGGCCCCACGGCCAGATCGGCCTTGTCATCGGAATACGCCGTGGCCAGCAGGCTCTTGCCCAGGTCGGGCTTGCCCTGGTCGTCCTTCTCGATCACCACCAGCTTTTTGCCATTCACCGCCATGCTGCCGCCCGTGGCGTACTCCAGCCCCATCAGCAGCCCGGCCTGGGTCTGCTTGCCATAGGCCTCCAGCGCGCCGGTCTTGCTGTAGACGTGGGCAATGCGGATCTCGCCCTGCTGGGCCATGGCGGCAGGAGCCGCAGCGGCCATGGCGGAGAGTGCGAGGGCGGAATGCAGGAAGGGGCGGCGTTGCATGGTTTGTCTCCTTGGGTTGGCGGCTGGGCTGGCGCCCGCTGCTTTTGTGGGGAGGGACCATGCATGCTTTGTGCCAGGCAGGCCCAGGCGGGCCAAGCAGGCGCAATGGCGGGCGCGGGCAGAGCACGGGCAGCGATTGCCCAACCATTGAACAGATTCAGTGTCTTGACTTCAGACAGTTGCCTGAATCCGATACAGGGCAAACCATGAACCCCTGGCACCCCTTGCACCTCAGGGTTCTGCCCATGCGCTTGGCCACGCAGGGCATCAGGCCTTGGCGAGCCGCTCCTTTGCCAGCTTCGTGCCTTCTGCCAGCGCCTTCAGCTTGCGCCACGCCACGTCCCGGCCCATGGGCGCCAGGCCGCAGTTCGTGCAGGGGAACAGCCGCTCCTTCGGCACGAACTCCAGCGCCCGGCCGATGGTGTCGGCCACCTCTTCGGGGGTCTCGACCACGTCGCTGGCCACGTCGATCACGCCGACCATCACGTCCTTTCCGGCCAGCAGCCTCATCAGGTCGGGCGGCACATGGGAGTGGATGCATTCCAGGCTCACCTGGTCGATGCGGCTCCTGGCCAGCGCGGGAAACACCGTCTCGTACTGGCGCCATTCCTCGCCCAGCGTTCTCTTCCAATCCGTATTGGCCTTGATCCCGTAGCCGTAGCAGATATGCACGGCCGTCGTGCAGGTCAGGCCCTGCGCTGCGCGCTCCAGCGCCTGCACGCCCCAGTCGGCGGCATCCTTCATGTAGACATTGAAGGCAGGCTCGTCGAACTGGATGATGTCCACGCCGTCGGCCTGCAGCGCCAGGGCCTCCTGGTTGAGCAGCTCGGCAAAGGCGAAGGCCATCTTGACCTTGTCTCCATAGAAGCGGTCCGCCACGGTATCGACGATGGTCATCGGGCCGGGCAGCGTGAACTTCAGCTTCTTCCTGGTGTGCGCACGCGCCAGTTGCGCCTCGAAGGCATGCACGCGGCCCTTCAGGCGCAGGGCGGCAACCACCTGCGGCACCATCGCGTCGTAGCGGTTGTCGCGGATGCCCATCTTCACCTTGTTGTCGAAGTCGATGCCCTCCACCTGCTCCAGAAAGCCATGCACGAAATGCTGGCGCGACTGCTCGCCGTCGCACACGATGTCCAGGCCTGCATCTTCCTGGGCCTTGATCCACAGCAGGGTTGCATCGGCCTTGGCCTGGCGAAGCGCATCGCCCTCGGCCTGCCACTGGGGCCAGAGCTTGTTGGTTTCGGCCAGCCAGGCTGGCTTGGGCAGGCTGCCGGCGATAGAGGTTTCAAACATCGGAGAATTCCTTCAAGGCAAAGAGGGGTGGTGCCAGCGTGCTTCAGGACCGTTGTCCCAAGCCGCTGCGCAATGAATGAAAAATGGTCTGTCTGTCTGTCTGTCTGTCTGTCTGTCTGTCTGTCTGTCTGGCCGGTCAGAGCGCGCAATCGGCAGCCCATTGCTCAAGAACATTCCTGTACGGCTTGATGAAATGCTCCTGCGCAAACCTGCCCTGCTTGACGGCCAGCTGGCTGCGCTCTTCACGGTCATAGACAATCTGCGTCAACGAGTAATCATGGTTCTTCAGGGTCGGCTGATAGATTTTTCCTGCCGCGCAATTGGCGTTGTAGATCTCGGGGCGGTAAATCTTCTGGAAGGTCTCCATGGTGCTGATGGTGCCGATCAACTCAAGATTCGTGTAGTCGGCCAGCAGGTCGCCCTGAAAATAGAAGGCCAGGGGTGCAACGCTATTGGGCGGCATGAAAAATCGAACCTGCATCCCCATCTTCCCGAAATACCGGTCCGTAGATGACAACTCATTTTGCTGATACTCGGCACCCAGTACGGGATGCTGGTTTCCGGTGCGCTGATAGGTCTTGCTGGTAGAGGCGCTGATGCAGATGACGGGGGGCTTGTTGAAGTGCTCCCTGTACGTGCTCGAACGGGCGAATTGCTTGAACAGCTTGCCATGCAGGTCGCCAAAATCGTCCGGCGTGCTGAACTCCTGGCGGTTGATGTTGTACTCCGGCAGCAGAACGCTGAAGTCATAGTCACGCACGTAGGAAGAAAAATTATTCCCTGCGATACCGGCTATGCGCTTGTTCGATTTTCTGTCGAGAATGCTGGTCTTCAATATCTCGATCAACGGAAATACGCCACTTCCCATCTCCGCACCCATGCCCATCTCCACGGAGATGATGTCCAGCTCGACTGAATAGCGGTCTCCCGTCGGATTGTCCCAATGCGCCAGGTTATTGAAGCGGTTGTCAATCATCCTCAGCGTGTGGCGCAGGTTCTGTTGCCGGCTCGTTCCCCGGGCCAGATTGGCAAAGTTGGTGGTAATGCGCGTGCTGTCCGATGGGTGATAGTTCTCATCGAAACGGATGCTCTTGAGGCTGAAGTGCAGTTCTGCGTTCATGGTGATCCAATGACCTGATTTAGAAATAAAAAAACGTGGGGTGATTCAGGCCGCAGCCATTTCCTCGGCCAGGCAGGGCCTGGCGCGGTGCACCAGCTCGACCAGCGGCAATGCCCGTTGCACCGCCAGTGCGGCCCGCTGTATCAGGTCCTCGTCGTGCAGGCGGTAGTCCACGAAATCCTTGTCGGTCGCGTAGACGCCCAGCGGCAGGGTGCGCGCCTGGAAGAAGCTGAACAGCGGCCGCAGCTGGTGGTCGATCACCAGGGCATGGCGCTCGCTGCCACCGGTGGCCGCCAGCAGCACGGGCTTGTCGATCAAGGCGTCCTGGTGGACGAAGTCGAAGAAGTGCTTGAACAACCCGGTGTAGGCGCCACGAAAGACCGGTGTGGCCACCACCAGCACATCCGCCTGCTCCACCGCCGCAAGCTCACGCTCCACCCTCTCGGGCAACTGCGAGCGCCACACCGCGCCGGCAAGCTGCGGCGCGAGCTGGCCCAGTTCCACCAGGCGTTGTTCGCACGGAACTTCGTCGGCGATCAGATCCGCCAGATGCTCTGCCAGGGCGGCAGATTTGGAGGGGCGTTGCAGTCCACCGGAAACGGCGACCAGACGGAGCGGACGTGACATGGCTGCGCTCACGCGAGATGGCCAAGTTCAGCGCGGGAGCCGGCTCGGGCATCCATGCGATCCGAGGGTGTGGTGTTGACCATGACTGCTTCCCAAATGCAAACGAACAATGGGAGCGAATGGTATGGATGCGAATCGATGAAGTAAAATGGTTTTAATTCACAGATGCATGAGCCACACTCATGCTCAAGCTTGATCCCGCCCCTCTTACCCATCGGCCTTGTCATCGGAATACGCCGTGGCCAGCAGGCTCTTGCCCAAGTCGAGCTTGCTCTGGTCGTCCTTCTCGGTCACCACCAGCTTCCGACCACTCACTGCCATGCTGCCGCCCGTGGCGTACTCCAGCCCCATCAGCAACCCGGCCTGGGTCTGCTTGCCATAGGCCTCCAGCGCACCCGTCTTGCTGGGGCCAGTACTGAATGCTTGCTCAGAGCCTCTTCTTATCTGCCAACCGCGGCCTGCTCCCTGACCCACTCCCTACTTTTTCCACGCACGCACCATTCTGGTTTTTTGACCCAATCAGTGAAATACATATTGGGGTGATCTTCCAAGATATTGCAACGCACATAACCCATTTTTGGCATAGCGTAGTATTGCAGCGGAGTAAGCACGAAAATACAAACAGCAATCAAGGAGGCTCCAAATATATTGCTCATGCAAAAAATGCGGTCAATAATTTTCGCCACCGAAGCACCGCATGGAATGGCTTTAAGCACTGAACCAATAGCCACAATGATTGAAATGATGATGATGTAAATTGACAGAGGTGCTCCGGGAGTTATTCTTACCATCGCCGATCTCTCCGAAATTTCCTCTATTGCAGAAATCAAGCCAACATCTAAAACCCACAACCCCATCAACAAGAGACCGATGCAAAACGGTATTACCCAAATGATCATCCCACGAATTCTTTTTAAATCATGCATTTTTTATCATTCATTTGATTTTATAAGAAACCATGTTCAAATTTAAGTCAGGCGCTCCGAGCGGCTTGCATTCATCGGATTTCAAAAAATACAGCCCGACATCAGTTCCTCCAGGAATACTCTTCAGGGAATCGATAACTCTTTCCTTTATTTTGAATTTCCCGTCCATCATATTCAAGGCAATTCCAGAAACAAATACAACCACAGCGGTAGACCGGCGTACGCCTCGCCTGTGGATTTTTCAGGTTATGTGGGCGTTTGCAGGGGCCGCACGCGATGCCGTTGCGCCCACAGTCAAATCTCATGCGCCAAAGTGCAAAAAATTGCCACGGCCAGCACCATAGGCGCAGCAAATCCCGGCATACAGGCGCTTGCCGCCCTTGATTCAGCCAAATGAAGCCAGGAACGAGCCGGCATTGCAGGCCCGATATGCCGCATATGCCGCATATGCCGCATATGCCGCATATGCAAAGCGTGCTGCAGCTCAGCCTTGAAGGATGTGTGCCTGCACCAGGCACTCCCGCAACGCCTGCGCCACAGGCCCCAGCACGCGGTCACGCCTTTGCAGCAGGCCCAGCGTGCGCCACACATCGGGCGCGGTCAGGGGTACGCCGCAGACTTGGGCGTGGTCCTGGCGCAGGGCCAGCTGGGGCACGGCGGCCAGGCCCAGGCCGGCTTCCACCAGGGCCAGGGCGCCTGTGACGTGGTTGCACTCGTGCCAGGCCACGGGCTGCTCGGGCAGGCCGGCCATCACCTGGTCCAGCAGCAGGCGGTTGCCGCTCTTGTGGGAGACGGACACCAGGCGCTTGCCCGCCAGCTCGGCCCACTCCACCTGGCTGCGCCCGGCCCAGGCGTGGCTGCGCGGCATGGCCAGCACATAGCGTTCGCGCGTGAGCGCCTCAAAGCGCAGCGCTGGCTCCTGGCTGCCCGTGAAGCTCAGGCCAAAGTCAGCATCCCCGCGCAGCACGGCCTCCACCACCTGCTGCGCGCTCTCGTCGATGACATGCACCTGCACATCGGGCTGCTCCACGGCAAAGGTCTTCAGCACTGGCGGCAGCAAATTGGTGGCTACCGAAGGCACGCAGGCAACCGTCACGCGGCCACGGCGCAGCTTCAGCTGGTCATCCACGCGCTGCACGGCCTCGTCCAGGCCGGCCAGGGCCCTGCGCGCCTCCTGCAGGAATTCATGGCCCACCTCGGTCAGTTCCACACGCCGCGTGGTGCGCTCCAGCAGCCGCGCGCCCAGCACGGACTCCAGCCGCTCCACCCGCCGGCTCAAGGCAGGCGGCGACAGGAAAAGCGCTTCTGCGGCCAGGCGAAAGCTGGCTTTCTCGGCCGTGGTCACGAAGGCGATCAGTTCCCCCATGTCGAATTTGATGCGCTGCACGCAACAGTCCTTCCAAAAGTTGCAATTCACAGAATAACACCCGCTGCATAGGATGGCGCCCTTGATAACGCTGCCCCCTGCGGGCAGGCAAGACCAACAAACGGAGACGACATGCACCAACGCAGACTGATCGCAGGCGGCGCCCTGGCCGCCCTTCTTTCCCTGGCCGTGGGCACCGCCCAGGCCCAGGACTTCCCCCCCAAGAAACCCGTGGTCATGGTGGTCGGCTTCGCCGCAGGCGGCTCGGCCGACATTGCGGCGCGCATCATCGCCAAGAAGCTGGGCGAGAACATCGGCCAGAGCGTGGTCGTGGAAAACAAGCCCGGCGCAGGCGGCAACCTGGCCCACACGCAGGTGGCCAATGGCCCGTCCGACGGCTCGGTGCTGCTCTTCGGCTCCATCGGCCCGCTGGCCATCGCGCCGCACTTCATGAAGATCGGCTACGACCCGCTCAAAGACCTGGCCCCCATCACCATGGGCGTGAACTTTCCCAACGTGCTCGTCGTGCCTGCCGCCACCGGCATCAAGACCCTGGGCGAGTACGTGGCCAAGGCCAAGCGCGAACCCGGCAAGCTGGACTTCGCCTCCACCGGCCCCGGCTCCGCATCGCACCTGGCCGGTGAACTGCTCAACGATGTCGCCAAGATCGACACCCTGCACGTGCCCTACAAGGGCGGCGCGCCCGCCCTGCAGGACGTGCTGGGCAACCGCGTGACCTCCTTCTACGCAGCCCCGCCCACAGCCCTGCCCCACATCGAATCGGGCAAGCTGATCCCGCTGGCCACCACGGGCCTCACGCGCCCGGCCTACCTGCCCAACGTGCCCACCGTGGCCGAGAGCTTCCCCGGCTTCAACGCCACCAACTGGTACGCCTTCGTGGCATCCGCCAAGACGCCCAAGCCCTTGCTGGACCGCTGGAACACCGAGCTGGTCAAGGTGCTGAACACCCCCGAAGTGCGCGACAACCTGCTCAAGCACGGCCAGACCGCCGCCCCGGGCACCCGCGAGGAACTGGGCCAGTTCATCGCCGCCGAGCACGCCAAGTGGGGCCGCATCATCCGCGAGCGAAAAATCACCGCTGATTGATCCCCTCTGCAGCCGTTAGCCGTTCCCCAACCATAAAAAACCAGGAGACAAACCATGACCGCCATCCCTTCCACCCCCCTGCCATCCTCCGTGCCATCCACCCTGCGCCGCCGCACCCTGGGCGCGCTGCTGGGCGGCGCACTCAGCCTGGGCCTGGCCCTGGGCGCTGCCACGCCCTCCACAGCCGCCGCAGATGAAATCCGCGTGGTCACCTCGGGCGGCTTCTCTGCCGCCTACGACCAGCTGATACCCCTGTACGAGCAGGCCACGGGCCACAAGGTCGTCACCTCGCGCGGCGCCTCCATGGGCAACGCGCAGGACTCCATTCCCAGCCGTCTGGCACGCGGCGAGCAGTTCGATATCGTCATCCTTGCGGATGGAGCCTTGGACAATCTGGCCGCCCAAGGCAAGGTAGAGGCGGGCAGCCGCGTGGACCTGGCGCGCTCCATGATCGGCATGAGCGTGCGCAAGGGCACGCCCAAGCCCGACATCAGCACCGTGGACGCGCTCAAGCAGACCCTGCTGGATGCCAAGACCATTGCCTACTCGGCCAGCGCCAGCGGCACCTATCTGGCCAACGAACTGTTCCCGCGCCTGGGCGTGGCCGAGCAGATGAAGGGCAAGGCCACCCGCATCCTCAGCGAGCGCGTGGGCGCCGTGGTGCTGCGTGGCGATGCGGACATCGGCTTCCAGCAGGTCAGCGAACTGCTGCCGTTCAAGGAGCTGGAATTCGTCGGCCCCCTGCCTGATGAAGTGCAGCAGCGCGTCTTCTTCTCCGCAGGCGTGGCCACCGGCGCCAAGAGCCCTGAGACGGCGCGCCACCTGATCCGCTTCCTGGCAGCCCCCGCAGCCGCGCCCATCGTGCGCAGCACGGGCATGGAGCCGGCGGCCAAGCCCTGACGGCAGGCCCCCGGGCCCTCAAGCCCTCAAGGCACTCAAGGCCCTCGACACAGAGAGGGCCTTCACCCCTCCCCGGTTCGACCTCCATTCAGCGGCGCTGCAACGGCACTGCTGCGGCATGCCGCTGCCCAGCCCCATCACCATCGCCACACCCATGAACACCAAAACCCTGGCGCTGATCACCCTCGCCGCCGCACCGCTGTCGGCCCTTGCGCAATCCAGCATCACGCTCTACGGCATTGCCGATACCGGCGTGCGCTACACCAGCGGCCTCACCGCCGCCAACGCGGCCAGCAACACCTCGGGCGCCGCGCTGTCCAGCGGCGTCAACACCACCAGCCGCTTCGGGTTTCGCGGGCGCGAAGACCTGGGCGGCGGCATGTACGCCCTGTTCAACCTGGAAACCGGCCTGAACCTGGACACCGGCACCACCGCCAACTCCAGCAAATTCTTCGACCGCGCAGCCATCGTGGGCCTGGGCGGCAGCTGGGGCCAGGTCACGGCCGGCCGCCAGACCAACCTGCTGGCAGATGCCAT
Source organism: Delftia sp. Lp-1 (assembly GCF_020523835.1). NCBI lineage: Bacteria > Pseudomonadati > Pseudomonadota > Betaproteobacteria > Burkholderiales > Comamonadaceae > Delftia > Delftia sp. Lp-1. The sequence goes on from NZ_JAJALJ010000001.1 coordinate 3,658,710, forward strand.
CAGCCCCGTGGACCCCGTGGGCATGCGCTTCGCCGCCTTCAACCCCAACATCGCCACAGCGGCCCTGAGCAGCCACGGCCTGGGCGTGGAATACGGCAGCGCGGGCGCCACCACCGGCTCGTACCGGCTGGACAACTCGGTCAAGTACACGGGCCGCTTCGGCGGCCTTACCGCCCGTGCCATGTACAGCTTTGGCGAGACGGCGCAAGGCGGCTCCGCCCGCTCATCGGCCGGCGCGGGCTTGGCCTATGGCACGAAAAACTGGACGGTCTCCGGCGCCTACCAGCGCTTCAAGACCGCAGACCAATGGGAGCTGAAAGCCGCCACCCTGGGCGCAACCTACAAGTGGGACAACCTGCGCCTGGCGCTGAACACCGCGCGCAGCGACGGCCAGACCAACGCCACCACCAGCCGCACCGTGCAGCGCGTGCACTCGCTGGGCGCCACCTGGTCCGCCCACAGCACGCTGGACCTGACCGCCGCCCTGTACCGCGTGGAACGCGAACGCAGCGGCCGCGCCGCAGACGGCTACACCCGTGCCCTGCTGTTTGCGGAATACAAGCTCTCACGCCGCAGCAAGCTGTATGCGGAACTGGACCGCACGCACTGGAGTGGAGGGTTTCAGGGCGGGCAGAACAAGGATGTGGCTACGGGGGTGACTGCGGGGTTGATGCATAGCTTCTGAGGGGCGCTGCGAGCGCTCGCCCCATTGCCAACTCAGCCGCCCAGCTTTTTGAACGGAGTGTCGGAAGTGATCCAGCCCTTGCCTTGGGGGCAGATCACTTCCTTGTAACGCAGCTCTTTTTCAAAGCTCCACTGCTGGCCAAGTGCGCAAACGTCCCCTGAGTTGAGGACAAATGCCACTGTCTGTGGATCGCCTTTTTTCAGCAGAACATCGACGCTTTGCGTCGCTTCCCACCGCCCACTCGGTGACTGGCTGCATCCCAGAGTTGCCAGCAACGCCGTGATCGCTGCCCCTCGCAGTAGGTTTTTCATCAACTGCCTTTCTGGTAGTTGTTGCGCGAAGACTTCCGAGCGACGGCTTCAGGCTGGTTGCCGACGTTCAGCGGAAACAATCAGACGACGGTTCTCGACCCAAAGCGGACATTGGTAAGTGCCCAAAAGTGGGCTCAGCTCGTTATGAGCGCATTTGCCAGACTGGTGCCTTCTGCCTGCGGAGCCACAGTCTTGCTTTCAGTTGGCATTTAGCCGGATGGACACGGAGAGGGTCTTGAACAGCGGATGCCCCTGTCGTGCTTCCCAAGCAGCAGCTTCGCCGCTGAACTCGCGTTGATGCCGAAATAGATGGTGCTGGCCCCAAACCAAGGAGGCTCAGCACGGGAAATGGGGCGCATCGCCAGGCTTGCCGGCTTCGACCCATGCCAGCTTCTCGGTCAAGAAGGTGAGAGCTGCATCGAGTGCTGCGCGCTGCGATTGCAACTTGTCTATCTGGTGCCGCAGGACCTGCCCCGTGCGTGCGGCGGACTTTGCACCCTGCCGGTACTCGCGGTTGAGCGCCGAGATCTCGCTCAACGTATAGCCCAGCGATTTCTGCAGCTGAATCATCCGCACCGCGGTCACGTCATCGGCAGAGAACACTTGGTACGGGTTGCTGCCACCCAGCACGCCGCGACGCGGCTTCAGCAGGCCCTTCCCCACATAGAAGCGGACCGTCTCGGGCGACAACCCCACCTCCTTCGCAAACTCCGACAACAGCATGCCGTCTCCTTGACCACGTAGTTAACTACGTGCTTATAACAATGATTTTTCCACCTGGATCCAACGCCATGCAATCTCCTCCCACAAAACTCCCTTGCGTTCATCTCGGCATAGACGGCCCACTCGTGGGCATCCAGGGTCTAGGCTGCATGGGTATGAGCGAATTTTATGGCGCCACTGACACCGAAGAGGCACGAGCAACACTGGAACGGGCGCTCGCCTTGGGTGTGACGCTGTTCGATACCGCAGACATGTACGGTCTGGGCGCCAACGAATCGTTCCTCGCGCCGTTTGTGAAGGCCAACCGGCAGCGCGTGGTGATCGCCACCAAGTTCGGCTACACGCGTACGGTCGAGAGGCCCGATGACTGGAGCCTCAGCAATCGCCCAGACTACATCCGGCATGCGGTCGATCAATCGCTGCGGCGTCTTGGTATTGACACCATCGACCTCTACTACATGCACCGCCGCACACCTGACGTGCCCATGGAAGATTCGGTGGGCGCGATGGCGGATCTGGTGAAGGCCGGTAAGGTTCGGGCGCTCGGCTTGTGCGAGGTCAGTGCTGAAGAGTTGCGTGCAGCGCATGCCGTCCACCCCATCGCCGCGATGCAGTCTGAATGGTCGGTGTTCAGCCGCCAGATCGAGCAAGAGATCGCACCGCTGGCGGCATCGCTGGGTGTCGCGATCGTGCCATTCGCCCCATTGGGGCGGGGTATCCTGACCGGCGCTACGTTCGGCAAGCAGTTGGCAGCAGACGATTTCCGCCGACACTTCCCGCGCTTCCAGTCAGACAACCAGGCGTCGAATTCGAGGCTGGTGGCGAGGTTGGAAGCGCTTGCCAAAGCCCGTGGCATCTCGACGGCGCAATTGGCGCTCGCCTGGCTGCAGACTCGCGCCAGGCAGTTCGACGTGACAGTCGTGCCTATTCCCGGCACGCGCCGTAGAGCGCGCCTCACCGAGAACGTGGCGGCTGCCTCCGTAGCATTGGATGAGCAGGAGATGTCGGCCATCGAGCCGCTGGCGGCGGCAGTTCAGGGCGTTTCGCTCTGAGCATGGCGGCCTGCCGCACATTTTGACGCTGCACCCCAAAATCAATTAATATCCGTCCAGTCGGAAATAAATTGATTGCTTATGGGACGCACGCGTGTAATAGATCAGGACAAGCTGCTGGACGCGGCAGAAGTCGTTGTGGCTCGGGACGGGCCTGCGAAGCTGACGCTGGAGTCCGTCGCCACCGAAGCTGGCGTTAGCAAGGCGAGCGTGCTGTACGACCACCGGTCCAAGCAGGCTCTGATCCAGGCGCTCGTTCAGCGGGCACTGGTCCGGGACAACGCCTTCAACTCCGAAGCGGCGGAGCGTCTCGGCGAGATCGATTCCCGGACTGTCCGCGGGCGGATTGCCGCGGCCGCCGCTCCGCTGCCAACAGCACAACGTGCCGTTGCCCTGAGCCTCAGCGCCGCGCTGGTGCAGGACGCAAGTCTGCGCGAGTCGATGCAGGCGAATCAGGCTGCCGTCATCGACGCAGTACAGAGTGACGCGGCGCAACCAAGGGGCGCGCTGCTTGCCTACTTGGCGCTGGAAGGGCTCAAGCTGTTGGAGAGCTTGGACTTCCACACATTCCCGAAGGCGGAGCGAGATCGCTTGCTGCGCGAGATCGAAGGGCTGGTCGACCGGCCTGTCGCACTTGATTCATTCGTGAGACCTCAGCGGCCCCGCTGAGGCGCTCTACCCCATATCAATTCCCATCCCGCCCGGGCCGACAAGACGGCCCGCGGACTAACCACGTCAGTACGTATCGAGTCATGAACGCTGTTGTCTCTAAATTGCCTGAATCGCATCCCGCACGATTGCCAGCCCGCCTGTTCCTGACGGGGGGAAGCGGCTATGTCGGTCGCAACCTGATCCGCCACTTCGTCTCGCAAGGTGTCGAAGTCATCGCGCTGGCGCGCAGCCCCGCTGCACAGGACACGATTCGCGCGTCAGGGGCGAATCCGTTCGAGGGAGATCTGCTGTCGGAGAATCTAGCCACCGGCATGGCGGGCTGCGATGCCCTGATTCACGCCGCAGCGGATACGGACCACGGTCTCTCCACGGACGCACAGTTTCAGACGAACGTCATAGGTACGCGCCACGTGTTCGCAGCTGCTGCGCGAGCAGGCGTGCGGCGGGCTGTGCACCTGAGCACGGAGTCAGTGCTCCTAGACGGAAGCCCACTGGTGGACGCCGAAGAAAGCCGATCCATCCCCACCAGACCGGTCGGCGGCTACTCCGCCACGAAAGCTCTGGCGGAACGCGAGGCGATTGCCGCTGCGCGGCACGGACTAGACGTCGTCATCGTCCGCCCGCGCTTCATCTGGGGACGCGACGACACGACCGCGCTTCCGCAACTGCTGCAGGCTGTGGATGCTGGGAAGTTCGCCTGGATCGATGGTGGCCGCTATCGCACGTCAACGACGCACATCGGTAATCTGGTGCACGGTATCGAGCGCGCGCTGATCGCTGGCGAGACGGGCGCCTGCTACTTCATCACAGATGACGACATCGTGGAGTTTCGTGCGTTCATCAGCGCATTGCTACAAAGCCAAGGACGCTCTGTCCCGACCAAGGAGGTTCCGGGCTGGGTGGTACGGGCCGTGGCCAGCGTCTGCGAACGTCTGTCGTCACTGACCGGCGGACGGTGGCGCCCGCCGGTCACCCGGCAGGCACTGGCGCCCTCGGCCGTTGAGGTGACGTTGAACATCGACAAGGCTCGACGCGAACTGGGCTACCAGCCGCAAATCTCGCGCGCGCAAGGGCTTGAGGAACTAACGCTCGAGGACCGAGGTGAAAAGGGGCACCTGACAAGGAGTAAGCTGACTTAGCCGATTCAATACGGCCGGATTGTTGATTTCCACGCACCCCCAGATTGCTTCGGTACTAACATGAAGCATAAAGGTGCTCTGAGGGCATCTTTTTGTCACTTGAGAATGGCAGCTTTGCAAGCTAGGAACTGAGGCCGAGTGAGGATTCCAGCCTGCCTAAGCATTTCCATGGCTTGTATTGCTTTGGCTGTCTGAGCGGCAGGTGATGCTTGGGAAGGTTGTACTACAGCTTTTTTCTCTGAAGATGACTTCCTTGGCTGATCCCCGAAATCGATGTACTTGACCTGCCATGGCGCGTATCCAACTGCTGCAGCCTCTGCAATTTCATCTGCAGAGTAGCCTTGGCTATGCATGTCATGTAGAAAGTCCCAGTCGCTCATGTTGCGCCCTCTAGTTTTGGCTCTTTACAGCGTACAGGATGCTTGGCGGATCGTCAAAATTGACCACAGCTAGCTTCAATGTCTGGAGGATGGCTGATCTTCAACTGTCACAGATCGCCCCTATGCTGACGTTCGAGTCTCGATGAGCAATGTCTGCTTTGCAGCGGTTGCAGCCGCTTATTGCAGCTGGGCGAACTACCGCTCACCTAGTCATAGCGCTCTTTCAGAGCGCCAAAACAGTCACTTCCCCAATGACTGTTTTCAGGTCCGCAGCAGCCCCTCGCTAACAGGCAGTCACTGGGGATGCAGGAAGTCCGCTATCTCGGCCCGCGAATGAGTGCTGTCGACCCTTTCCTGACAAACGCTCTTGCCCAAAGCGGTCATTGGCGTCGCTCGTTAGCGGTCGTTCGACGTAAAGAGCGTTTGGTCGCCGGGATCGGTTACAACCGAAATCCCGGCCGCGTCGACCATTACCAGAAAGCCTTCAGGCAATACCAATGCCGCCGCGAGCTCGGGTCGCATCTTGAGCAACTGAAACGCGAAAACGGCTTCGAGCGCTGGAGCCAGCTCGCGAGGCCCTTGCTGGCCGATGAACCAGCCAGAATCGCCGTCGGTGGGACTGGGTGCGCTACGCACCATGAACAAATTGTCCGCACTGAGGCATCCCTGGTCGATGACCACCTTGTCTTGAAAAGTGGTAGGAACGGGTTCGACGTCAATCTTCTTGGCTAATGAGATTTGATTGAAAAGGACCTGCAGCGCGTTGCTCACATCGGTCGTCTCGTCTTTGAACGGGTCCGCATCGACATCTGGCACGCAAACCGCGAGTTCATTTGAAGGCAGGCGTCGAAAGGACATGAGCATGCTACCGACCTGCAGTCGCACTTCCTCGCCTACGCTTTGCCCAGACCCGTGGAGACGAGTCAGGCAGTCGAGCAACCATTCGGCGTGAACAGCCATGCTGTCCGCACAAGCAACGGTTACCACCTCATCGCCGATCGCTGCATGTTTCTGAAGCACTTCAATCCTTCATCTTCTGAACACAATGTCTGCTGTTGGCCGAATTCTGCCTCACGCGTCGGGGGCTACGCGCCCGGACCGGCCATCGATGTCCGTTCTTTGAACGTCGGCAACCGCTGCAAAGCCGCCACACACAACCCACAGATCAGCATCACCAAATGGGTCGATATCAGATCAGAAGCTAGACGACTGGCCAAGCCAGCGGATCAGTTCCGAGGGAGAGCCCAATTGCTTGGCTCTGCGACTGACCCATTCCAAGCGTATGCACAAGGCATTCAAGTTCCCGCGACGGATGAAAGATTCAGCCATCAAGACAGGACAGACTCAGAGCTTGGCCCCGACCCATATGGCTCGCCCTTGCACCAGGCCCTCAGCCTTCCCGGCAATGACGATATCCGGGTGCTCGCCCTTATCAGCGTTGTCGGCCACGGCATGCCAAACATCGCCCACCCGCTGAAAGCGCCGCACAAGCATCTGCCCTTCCCACGCGAATGCATAGACGCTGCCACGGCGCGGCGTTTGATCCGCACGATTGAGCAAGAGCACGGCACCGTCCCGGATCGTGGGCTCCATGCTGGTTCCTGCCACATGGACGAGGGCCGCGTTCACCGGGCTGACGCCGATAGCACGCAGAAAATCGCGTCGGAACTGGAGAGCCCCGAGTTCCTCGACAAGATTGGTTTTTCGAGAGCGTTCGGGCGCGGCTTCAGCATCCAGGCGGACGAGTTGGATGAAGTCCTCACCTTCCGCGACACGGCCTCGCAACAAGGTATCGACGTCCACGCTGAAGTAATCAGCAAACTTCTGCAGTGACTCCATTCGCACGCCGGTTTCCCCGCCAACGATGCGCTGCAAAGTGCCCTGCCCGATGTCGAATCCAGCATTCTTCATGTCACTACGCAGGCGCCCGATCGCCTTGCCCTTGATCATCAGGGCAGCGTTTTCGGCCAATGTTGCGTTCACGAAGCTGCGCATGGGCAGCATTCTTTGGTCTTGCTATACCGATTTCGGTACGATAGAGTTAGTGCAAATTCACTTGAATTCGCCAGTTTTGAAGAGCCAGCCTATGGCTCAACTTAAAACTTCTCATACCGCTTTCGGTGAAGCTGTCCAAACTCTGGATCAACTTGGCCGCACAAGCTTCAACTAGACGCAGACGCCTACATCCATGCACATCACCCACCACTTCACCCCTGGCCTGCGCTTCGCTGCGCAATGGAAGTACGCCGCCCGCGCGCCATCGGGCCGGGCCTGTTGGTCGCGGCTGCCGCTGGGGCAGCCTGATGCGGGCAGGGCTGATCCGCATGGCGCCTGGTGGTGTGTGCGGCGCTGCGCTGCCGTGCTGCGGCGGGAGATGTGGCAGTCGGTGAATCTGCCTTCAGACATACCTTTGCGGCCGGGGCCGGAAGATGTGGCGCTGGCCCTGAACGCGCTGATGCCGCGCTGGCAGGTACAACTGAGCGCAGGGGCCGGGCACATGTCCATGCAGTCCTGCACCCAGGCAGTGATGGCCGGGGGCGGAGCGGTGCTGCAACTGCAGTCAGAGGCGCTGCACCAGCGGCCGCAGAGCACGTTCTGGGCCTGGGTGATTGGCGTGGAGATGCATCAGAAGATGCGGCCCGCGCCGGTGAAGCCATGGCCCGCAAGCCGCGCGCCCCGCCCTGTCGCGCTGCTGACCATTCCCTTTGGCTGGAGCATGCCCTGGGCCTGCGGCTATGCGGCGCGGGTGCAGATGAACAGCGACGGGCGCTGCGATGTGGATGGCATTGACGGGCAGTGGCGCGAGTGCCGCTGCCTTGCCGCCGTGACGCTGTCGCCCGCGCAAGACGACCAACGCGGCCAACTCGGAGAACGAGGCCAAGTCGACCAAGTCGGCCATGCCGGCCTCCTGCAGGGGCGCCCACTGTGTTGATGCCTGCCCGCGTCGGAAGATTTTCCCAAGCCGCTTGTCGCTTGCCGCCATCCATGAATCACGGGCGCGGCAGCCGGCAGCACCAGGGCCGCCGCAGCGGTGCCAAGGCCTCGGCCCTGCTATCGGGCCTGGAACCGCCGGCGATGCTCCACCACGGTGCCGCGCAACTGCAGCGCCTGCTCATCGCTGGATAGTGTGGGATGGTCTTCGTTGAGCGGCACCAGTTCGAAGATTTCCGCACCGGCCTTGTCCAGGCCGCGCACCCGGTACTTGCGCAAGATGGCCTGTTGCCGGGAGTCGGTGGCCAGCACGCAGTCCCCGGGCCGCGGCGGCAGGGCGGGATCGATGAGCACGCGGTCCCCTTCCCGGATTTCCGGGGCCATGGCGTTGTCTTCCAGTCGCACGAAGAACGCACGGGGCGATGCGTTGTCGCTGGCGACTTCGATGCCCAGGAACTGCTCATCGTCGGCATCGTCCATGGCGTCTTGTGCGCTGCGGCAGCCTGTCTGCTGCAGGCCAAGCAGGGGATAGCGACGCGTGCCCTGGGGCAGTTGGCGCTGCAGCGCCGCGGCACCGGCCGACATGGGGCCCTTGCCGCATTCCAGCCACAGGGCCGAGACACCGCACAGGGACGCGAGCGTGGCTGTTTTGGAGGTGCCGTTTCCGCTTCTCTCAAGGTCAGCAATGGTCGATTGCCCCATGCCCGCCTGGCGGCCCAGCTGCGCTTGGGTGAGGCCCGCGAGACTGCGAGCGCTTTTGAGGCGTTGGCCGAAATCGGTTGACATGCTCCGTAGCTTACGGAAAACCGATATGTCAAATTCGATTGTAAAAAAATCGACTTTTCGATAGCATGAAACTATGGAATGGAAAGACTACCTCGCCAGACTTGCTGCGAAGGGTGTCAGTCAAAGCCAGATCGCCCGCGAAGTGGGCTGCGGTCAAGCAACGATTTCTGACCTCGCATTGGGCAAGACCAAAGAGCCGCGCACATCCCTGGGTATGGCGCTCATGCGCATCGGGGACCGCTGCGGCATCAAGACTCCGTACGGTGCCCAGCCTTCGGCACACGATGATGAGAAGTCCTGTGGCTGAGACCACGCACCTCACCCACCGCTTCACCCGAGGGCTTCGCTTTGACGGACTGTGGACCTACTCGGCGCTCACGCCTTCAGGCCGAGCCTATTGGGCACGACTGCCGGCAACCCGGGCAGGCGGCATGGCTGCAGCAGATCCACAGCGGGCCTGGTGGTGCGTGCGCCAGTGCGTTGCAGTGCTCAATCGCAGGCCCTGGCGTTCCGCGCATCTGCCCTCGGGCCTGCCTGCGCAGCCGGAATGTGGCGATGTGGCGCTGGCCCTGGGCGCAATGCTTGCGGACTGGAACGTGAAGGTGCTGGATGACCCCTCGACACAGGCGCCGCTGCTGCGCAGCACCGATGCGCTGCTTGCCGGTGGCTGCTCTTTGCTGCAACTGCAGGCCGAGGATTCAAGCGATGGCGTGCAAGCCGTTTTCTGGGCCTGGGTGATCGGCGTGGAAATGCACGAGAGGTTCCAGCGCGCCAAGCGCATTTCAGCCTTTGACATGCCCGGGCGCCCTGGCGCGCTGCTGATCTGGCCCTTCGGCTCGCCCCTGGCATGGAATCACGCCTTGAGGGTGACGGTGGATGGCGAGGGGCTGTGTGATGTGGATGGCCTGGATGCGCGCGCAAGCCGGTACCGCTGCACGGCGGCCATCACGCTGGAGCCACTGAGCGACGACATTGCCGTCAACGGCAGCTTCTCCTGACCGGCTTTTTCTGACCGGCTTTCCTGACCCGAAGAAATGCAGAACTCCAATCTCACGCCAGAGCAGTACGAGCGGGAAATTCCGCTGGAGCCAAGTAGTCCCGGTCAACGCCTCATCAGCGGCCTGCTCTTTGATGATCACTGGCAATACAGAAGGCGTGCGGAAGCCGGCAAGACCAGCTGGACACAGCTGCCTATGGCCTCCGACCTTGCTGGCCCGGCCGACCCTTATGGCACCTGGTGGTGCGTTCGCCGGTGCGCCGTGGTTCTGGAGCAGCACCACTGGTTGTTCCTGCGGCTGCCCGTTCACCTGCCCCCGCTTCCCGGCGTGGAGGAGCTGGCGCAGATCCTTGATGTGCTGCTGCCCGATTGGGACGTGCAGGCACCTGCTGAATGCGCCCGAACGCCCTTGCTGTGCGCCCAGGCAGTCGAGCAGGGAGGCAGTGCCTTGCTGATGCTGGAGTCACCGGAATGCGAAGGGCCCAAGCCGGGCATTTTCTGGGCCTGGGTGGTGGGGTACGAACCGGAGCTGCCGTTGTCGTGCACCGACGATTGCGTTGCGTTCGACACATTGCCGTCACCGGGTACGCAGGCCATGGCGCCTCCCAAGGCTTTGCTTGCCCTGCCCTTTGGCTCGACCCTGCCCTGGTCCAGCGGGTACGCCACCCGGATCCAGGTGCAAGCCGACGGGACCTGCCTCCTGCATGATGCGGGCGGCCCCTGGCACCCATGCCAGTGGCTTGGCACGGTCACGCTTGCAGCCAGGCCCGCACCGGACTGACGGTAGTGGATCTGCAGCCGCAATGCACATGCCCAGGTCTCCCATTCGTACCTTCATGCCCGGCCTGCGCTTCGATACGCAATGGCGCTACGAGGTGGGTACACAGACGCGCAAGACGCGCTGGGCCACACTGCCCACGGTTCCCGATGCCCAGTGCCTGCCCGATCCGCTGGGCGCCTGGTGGTGTGCGCGGCGATGCGCTGCCGTGCTGCGGCAACGGGCATGGCTGCAGGTGCAGTTGCCGCTGCAGTTGACGCCACAGCCCGGCCCGCAAGAGCTGGCGCAGGTTCTGGCTTTGCTGCTGCCCGGCTGGAAAGCGCAGCTTGAGAATTTCCCCGCCCTCGCTCCGCTGCGTTGTGCCCAAGCCATGCAGCGGGGCGGCAGCGCCATGCTGCTGCTGGAAATGCCAGGTCACAGGTTTCGCTACCCGGCGCTCTTCTGGACCTGGGTGATCGGCATGGAGCGATCACCGCTGCGCCTGCGCTCTGCAAAAAATCTCACGCGCCTCGAACCCTATCCATCAGCGCAGCCGCTGCCCGAAGCCTTGCTGGCCATGCCCGCCCGCCGCTCAAGGCCCGGGGCCAACCGCCACGTCACCCGCATACAGATGGACGCCGCCGGGCGCTGCATCTCGGATGACGCCGCATGGCCATCGGACGGATGCAGGTGGCTGGCCTGCATCACGCTGGAGCAGTTGGGCGTGGGTTGAGCTGTGGCCGCGGCAGCCAGGCGCCCTGCGCAGCACGCCTCAGGTCGGCGTATCCACGTCATCCCAGTCATTGCCCTCGAAGCGCACCAGCCAGTTCAACGCATGGTGGCGTTCCATGAGCACGTCGGCGTTCAGCCCGGCTGGCGCGGGCTGCTGTTGCACCTGGGCCTGGCGCACGATCCAGTGCAGGCGGTAGTGCTGGTCCAGGGCGTCGAGGATTTCGCTGTCGGGCCGCATGCGTGCGGCATGCAGGGCGCCTTGCAGGTCCCCCGCCTGCAGCAGGGTGCGCGAGGTGAGCGGCACATCGCAGATGGCGCCGGGGAACGGCAGCACATCGACCAGGCCCAGCGCCCATTCCAGCAAATACGCGGCTTCGTAGCGCCAGCCGAACTTGGCGATGGCCTCTTCGGAGGGCCGGGCAGTGGCCATGAATTCGCGCTCATTGGGGGTGAGCGCGGCCTGGGCGGCTGGCAGGCGCTGGAACAGTTGCTCGGGCGTGAGCGGTTCGCCACTGTTCAGTGCTCCGTTCAGTGCGTCGTTCAGTGATTCGGCGCGCACGGCCACGGCGATCAGGGCAAAGGCGCGGGCGGCGATCTCGTCGGGTGCGCGCATGCGCAGTTCGGGCTCGGAGATCAGCGGTGGCAGGCTGGCCGCTGGCGTGAAGCCGCGCTGCGCCAGCACCTGCTCGCTGCGCTGCTTGCGATGCCAGGCCTGCTGCGGATAGGGCAGCGCAGCCTGGTCATCAGGCTCGGCGCCGTTGGCATCCAGCAGTATGCGGCCCTGCGGATCGCGGATGCTGCCGTCCGTCAGAAAGGCGATGGCGTTGGCGCGCTGCGCCCAGCCGGCAAAGGCGTCGAGCTGGGCCGGCGCAATGCCCAGGCTCAGGTGCTGCTGCACACGCTGGATGTGGCGCATGGCGTGGTAGCGGTTGCGCGTCATCTGCCCATCGCCGCGCCCCAGCACATAGCCGACAAAGCCGGAAAGATGGGGCGCCAGCTCAGGGTCCGCAAGATCGCGGCGCCCGGCCAGCGTGTGCGCAAAGTCAAGCGCGGGAAGGTCCCAGACGGTGCAGTAGGCGTTGATGAGTACTTCGTCTTCTGCGGCATCCGACTGGGGTTCGTGCGGCTGGTGCTGGGTTTGCGGGTGTTCCTCTTGGCGAGCGGGCTTGGGGGCGGGCTTGCTGAATGCGGTCTTGAGGCGGGTGAGGAGATTTTTCATGTTCACGGGCTTGGTTCCGGGATTGGTTCCGGGCTTGGTTCCGGGGTTAGTTCCGGGATTGGGAGCGACAGGAATCACCCCGCCTCTTGGCCACAGTACGGCTTGCAGGCGGCGGGTGACTCAGCCCTGCAGCTCCAGCACCGCCATGCGGTCATACAGCGTGGCCCGCGAGATGCCCAGCTGGCGCGCCGTGGCCAGTTTGTTGCCGCTGTTGGCGGCCAGGGTGGCGGTGATGGCCTTGCGTTCCAGCTCGGCCACCTGCTGGGCCAGGGGGCGAAGCAGGTCGGTGTCGGCGGGGCTGTTGTGAGCAGGGGACGGGGCGGGTGCAGTCTCGGGGCCGGGCGCGGGGGCGGCGGGTTCCACGCCGGATGAGCGCAGCACTTCGCGCAGTTGCTCTGCGTTGATGGCGGTGTCTTCGCTGCGCATGGCGGCCTGCTCCAGCACGTTGCGCAGCTCGCGAATGTTGCCGCGCCAGGTCTGGCCGGCCAGCAGGGCCAGGGCGTCGGGCAGGAGTTCGGGCGGGGGCATGTCGTTGCGCAGGGCCAGTTCTTCGGAGAGGACTTCCACCAGGGCCGGGATGTCGCGCCTGCGTTCGCGCAGCGGCGGCACGCGGATGGGCAGCACGTGCAGGCGGTAGAAAAGGTCTTCCCTGAAGCGGCCATCGCGCACCATCTGCGGCAGGTCGCGCGAGGTGGCAGCCACCACGCGCACGTCAAAGCGCACGAGCTGGTTGGAGCCCAGCGGTTCGATCTCGCCCTCCTGCAGCGCGCGCAGCAGCTTGGCCTGCAGGTTCAGGGGCATGTCGCCGATTTCGTCGAGGAACAGCGTGCCGCCGTCGGCCAGCCTGAATTTGCCGTCGCGCGGCTTGCGGTCTGCGCCGGTGTAGGCGCCGGGGGCAACGCCGAAGAATTCGGCCTCCAGCAAGGCGTCCGGCACGGCGGCGATGTTGACGGTGACGAAGGGGCCGCCGGTGCGGGCCGATGCCGCGTGGATGGCATGGGCCAGCAGTTCCTTGCCGGTGCCGGTCTCGCCCAGCAGCAGCACGGGGCTGAGCGACTGGGCCGCGCGGCGCGCCTGGCGCTTGACCTCCACGGCCGCCGGGCTGCTGCCGACAAAGCTGGCAAAGCTGTACTTGGCGCGGCGCTCGCCCTGCACGGCCACGCGTAGGCTGCGGTTGCGCTGGGCGGCCAGCTCGCGCCGGGCCTCGTCCAGGTCGCGCTGCAGAACAGCGAACTTGCTGATGAGGGGCTGCAGCGTGGTCTCCGGCTGGTCGAAGAGCACGATGCCGATGGCACCGATGACCGCGCCCGCATCGTCCTTGAGCGGGATGCGGCTGACCACGAAGGTGCCGGCGCGGTTGGTGAGCAGGTCGATGAGTACGGGCTCGCCGGTTTCCAGCACGCGGCGCATGCGGGTGTTGGGGATGACGTCCTCGACCATGTGGCCCAGGAAGTCGTCCACCGAGGCCACGCCCAGGTCGGGCAGGAAGCGCTGGTAGCCCTCGTTGACCCAGACGATGCGCCCTGCCCTGTCGGCCAGGAACATGCCCTGGCTCATGGTGGAGAACAGCTGGAACATGGAGCGCGCTGCCAGCGCGAGGATGCCGTCGGCATCGAGCGGCAGGGGCTGGACCAGGGTGGGTGTGGGCGGCATGGATGGCATCCTAGCGGAGTCGCCTTGGGTCCCCTTGAGATCCCTTTTTGCAGCTTGCGGGTCTGCCGCGCTCAGCCCTGCGCGATGGCGACCTGGGCGCAGATGGCGCGGCACATCTGCGCCGCCTGCGCGTTGGCGATGAAGTAGTAGATGCTGACGCCTTCGCGACGCCGGCCCAGCACGCCGGCCTGGTACAGCGTGTTCAGGTGCTGGGACATGTTGGGTTGCGTGGTGGTGATGTCGGCGAGCAGTTCGGTCACGTTCTTCTCGCCATGGCACAACACGCTGATGATCTTCAGGCGCACGGGCGCCGCCATGGCACGGAACAGCTCCGCAGCGCTCTCGAACACGCTGTCGTCGCTCAGGTCCATGCTGTCATTGCGGCTGTCCATAGGCGTCTGTCATCCTGGTAATGGAGGGTGGGCGGGTGAGCGGGCCGGCATGCTCGCCGCCCCATCGGGCTAGTTTATAGCCCGCAGGGCGGCAGCGCAGGCTCGGCCCGGCTCGGGTTCGGCTTGATCTACGGCAAGGCGCCGTGTCATCGCTCAGAAATCAACCGTGGCCGACAGCATGACTTGCCCAAGGCAGGCCGCACAGCGGCATCGGAGCCATCGCTCCGATGTCCAGGCTCAAATCTGCAAACAAGCTCTTGCCGGTTCACAGCTAGCGCGGCAGCAGGCCCGGCAGTATGGCGTTCAGATCCACCGCATCGGCCATGGCGCGATTGCCTTCGTCGCCAGGATGCAGGCGGTCGCCCGAGTCGAAGCGCGCCGCCATGCGGGAAGGATGGGCGCCATCGCGCAGCACGGCGTCGAAGTCGATGACGGCATCGAAGGCACCGCCCAACCGTATCCATGCATTCACCTGCCGGCGCAGGTCGTCCTTTTCGGCCTGGTAGTAGTCGTCCAGCGGCGTGCCTGGCAAGGCGCCCTCGAAGGGCGGCAAGGTGGCGCCGATCACGCGCAGGCCGTGGCTGCGCGCCCTGGCAATCAATTGGCGATAGCCCTCTGCCATGTCCTGCAGCGTGGGACGCGGCGCCTGCCGCGCAAAGGCCGTGCCGGGCCAGGAAATATCGTTGATGCCCAGCAGCACGATGAGGCTGCGCACACCGGGCTGGGCCAACACATCACGCTCGAGCCGCGCCAGCGCATGCTCGCCCATGCCATCCGACAGCAGGCGCGCGCCCGAAATGCCGGCATTGACCACCGCCGCGCCGTGCGGCGCAAGGCGCACGGCCAGGAAGTCCGGCCAGCGGCTGTCCCGGTCCAGGCTGGCCGTGGCGCCGTCGGTGATGGAGTCACCCATCACCGCTACCACGGGCGCCGCGGGCGACGCGGGGTTGGCCTCAACCTGAATACCCGCCAACAGCGGGCGGGCCGTGCTGCTGATTGCGCCAGGGTCCGAAGTCCGCAGCGCCGCAGCAGCGGACTGGTCGCCCGCCACGATCCAGCCCGTCTGGCGGCCATCCCAGTGAAAACTCTGCACAGGCGTGGCGCCGGGCAGGTACAGGCTCACGGCCACCTGCGACAGCGAGGCCAGCGGCAATGCCACAGGGTCGCTGACCAGGGATGCGCCTGCGGCAATGGTGGCTTGCGCGCTGCCGCCAAAAGTCACGGCCTGCAGGCTGCCAGCGTCAATGGCGCCCGCCGGCAACGGCTTTACCACGGTGGCCCTGCCCACCGTCACAGGCTGGCCGCCATAGGCGTTGGACAGCACGATGCGCAGGCGCGGCCCGCCCAGGCTGATGCGCGCCACCTGGCGCACGGTCTGATCCTGCAGCACAGCGGGCAGGTTGGTGGGAAAGAGGAAGTCCGCCCCCCAGACCGGCTGCGGGCTGGCCTGCCAGGTGGCAGCCCAGTTGGAGGCTTCAGCCGAACCCGCCGGCACCGTCGGATCCGCCATGGCGGGCGTGGAAATCACAAGCGCCAGAAGGGCCGCGACCGAGGCCGAGGAAAGCGATGGAAAGAGTTGCTGCATGCAAGGAATCCGATGTCTGTCGATGGCGGGATCATGGATTCAAGGGCTGCGTGGGACTAGACGGTCTGCTGGAACACCATCTGTGAATGGAAGGCATCAACCAGCGGACGAAAAAAAAGCCCCTGCCTCGGAAGGCAGGGGCTGTCAGGGGCCCGGGGCGCCATGCGTGACACCGCCGGGCCGGCTAGCAACGGGTTGGCATCAGCCTGCAGCCGCCTCCGGCGAGGGCTTGGGCTGCAGGCGCTTGAGCACGCGCGGCACGATGAGCACGCAGGCCACGATGATGATCAGCGTCAGCGACATGGGGCGCTGCAGGAAGATCCACCAGCTGCCTTCGCCGATGGACACGGCATTGCGCATCTGTGCCTCGGCCAGGGGGCCCAGGATCATGCCGACCACGACGGGCGCGGTGGGGAAGTCGAAGCGGCGCATGATCACGCCCAGCACGCCGATGCCGTACAGCAGGAACAGGTCGAACGCGCTCTGGCGCATGCCGTAGGCACCCACGGTGGCGAAGATCAGGATGCCTGCGTACAGCTGAGGACGCGGGATCTTGAGCAGCTTGACCCACAGGCCCACCATGGGCAGGTTGAGCACCAGCAGCATCAGGTTGCCGATGTACAGCGAGGCGATCAGCGCCCAGACCAGGGCGGCGGACGAGCTGAACAGCTGCGGGCCGGGGTTGATGCCGTAGTTCTGGAATGCACCCAGCAGCACGGCCGTGGTGTTGCTGGTGGGAATGCCCAGGGTCAGCAGCGGGATCAGCGCGGCGGTCACGGTGGCGTTGTTGGCGGCCTCTGGGCCGGCCACGCCTTCGATGGCGCCCTTGGTGCCGAACTCGGTACGGTTCTCGCCCTTGGCCAGCTTCTTTTCGGTGGCGTAGCTCAGGAAGGTGGGGATCTCGGTGCCGCCGGCAGGGATGCAGCCGAAGGGTGTGCCGATGACGGTGCCGCGCAGCCAGGCGGGCCACGAACGCTTCCAGTCGCTGCCGGTCATGTGCACGCGGCCCATCCTGTTTTGCGTATCGACGACCTTGCCTTCGTACATGGCGGCATACAGCACCTCGGCCACGGCGAACAGGCCCACGGCCACGAGCACGATGTCCACGCCGTCCAGCAGTTCCATCTTGCCCATGGTGTAGCGCGCAGCGCCCGAGATCTGGTCCATGCCGATGCAGCCCAGCGCCAGCCCCAGGAACAGGGCCGTCATGCCGCGCAGCGCGCTTTGGCCGAGCACGGCACTGACGGTGGTGAAGGCCAGCACCATCAGCATGAAGTACTCGGGCGGGCCCAGCTTGACGGCAAAGTCGGCCACCGAAGGCGCGAACAGCGTGACGACCACGGTGGCCACGGTACCGGCCACGAAGGAGCCGATGGCGGAGGTGGCCAGCGCGGCACCCGCGCGGCCGCTCTTGGCCATCTTGTTGCCCTCCATGGCCGTGACCATGCTCGCGGTCTCCCCGGGCGTGTTCAGCAGGATGGAGGTGGTGGAGCCGCCATACATGGCGCCGTAGTAGATGCCCGCGAAGAAGATCATCGAGGCGGTGACCTCGACCTTGGCGGTAATGGGCAACAGCATGGCCACGGCCACGGCCGGGCCGATGCCGGGCAGCACGCCCACGGCCGTACCCAGGGCGCAGCCGACCAGAGCCCACAGCAGGTTGGCGGGTGTGATGGCGGTGGCGAAGCCCGCCATCAGTGCGTCAAAGATTTCCATTACAGCCACCCCGTCTCAGTCAGGCCCGGCAGGTTGATTGCCAGGAATTGCGTGAAGGCCCAGAACACGGGCGCCGAGATGAGCAGCCCTGTGACCACGTCCTTGACCCAGGTGATGGGTGCGCCCGCCTGGGCCTGGCCGCCAGCACGGCGCAGGCCCTGCACGGCCAGCACGTAGCAGATGGTGCAGCTGACGATGAAGCCCGCCGTGCCGATCAGTGCGGCGTTGACCATCAGGCCGGCCGACACCCAGACGAAGGCGCCGATGTCGGCGCGTGGATGGCCGCCAGGGGCAGAGGCTTCGCGGTAGCCGCCCGTGCGCGCCTCCCAGACCAGCCAGGCGCCGCAGACCGCGAGCACCACGGCGCACAGCCAGGGCAGGAAATTGGGGCCGACGCCGCCGTAGCCGGAGTCGGAAGGAATCTGCAGCGCGCCGAAGGCCAGGCCTGCAGCGACGAGCAGCACGCCAGAGCCGACGATGGTCTGCGCGCGAACCGAGGGAAAGCCGCTGGGCTCATCGGCCTGGGCGGCATCCGTGGCAAGTGGATTGGGTTGTGAGGACTCGGACATGGTCAGTTCCTGGCCGCAGCGGAGCCGGCGACCGGGCCGGCCACCGCTGCAGACGTGGGGAAAAAATTAAGCCGCCGGGGCCTGCGGGCCGCTGGCGCGGCGCGCGGGCATCTTCCGCTTCTTGAAGCAGGCGCTGCGACTGGCGCCTGCCGTGGCCCGCAGGAGTGCGGGCCTGTGGCCGCACCGGCCCCGCAAGAGGCCGGTGCAGCCGTTCGATCACACCATGCCGGACTTGACCATGGTGGCGCGCAGGCTCGCGAACTCCTGGTCCACGAACTCGCCGAAGGCATCGCCGGCCAGCCACGCGGGCGTCCAATCGTTCTTCTGCAGAGCCTCGGCCCAGGCCTTGCTCTTGGTGGCCTTCTCCAGCATGGCGACCAGCGCGTCGCGCTGGGGCTTGGTGATGCCGGGCGCGCCGTACACGCCGCGCCAGTTGCCGATCTCGACGTTGATGCCCTGCTCCTTGAGCGTGGGCACGTCCACGCCCTTCAGGCGCTGGCCCGAGGTCACGCCGATGGGCTTCATCTTGCCGGTGCTGATGTACTCGGCGAACTCGCTGAAGCCGCTGCCGCCCACGGTGACGTTGCCGCCCAGGATGGCGGAGATGGCCTCGCCGCCTCCACGGAAGGCCACGTAGTTGATCTTGGAGGGATCGACGCCGACTTCACGCGCGATCATGGCCGCCGCAATGTGCTCGGTGGAGCCGCGCGAGCCACCGCCCCACTTGACGGAGCCCGGGTCCTTCTTGAGCTGGGCGATCACCTCGGCCATGTTCTTGAAGGGCGAGTTGGCGGGCAGCACGAACACGTTGTATTCGCTGGTCAGGCGCGCCAGCGGCGTGGCCTGCGTCAGGTTCACGGGCGGCTTGCCCGTGATGATGCCGCCCAGCATGACGGCGCCCATGACCATCATGGCGTTGGGATCTCCCTTGCTGCCGTTGACGAACTGCGCGAGACCGATGGCGCCGGCGGCGCCGCCCTTGTTGTCATAGGTGACGGAAGCAGCCTGACCAGCGTCCTGCAAAGCCTTGCCCAGGGCACGGCCCGTGGTGTCCCAGCCGCCGCCGGGGTTGGCCGGCAGCATCATCTTGACGGCGACCGCAGCCTGAGCAGACAGCGGCAGGCTGCCTGCGGCGGCCAGTGCGGCCAGCGACTTCAGAAAAGTATCACGACGCATGGTTTGACTCCTTGTGTTGTAAGGCTGTCGATGATCGGTTCGCTACCTGTCAAATGGCTGTCCAAACCCCTAGGGGAATCCCTAGATCGCTCTTGGCGCGATGGCCTGCATCGCGCCCGGTGCTAACGTGCGGGCCATGCAATTGCTGCTCGTAGAAGATGACAACGCCATGCGCACCACGCTGCAGCGCACGCTGATCCGGCGCGGCATCCAGGTGGAGACGGCGGCCGACGGCCCCTCGGCCCTGGCGCAGTGGCTGGTGCGCGAGCCCGACGCCGTGGTGCTGGATTTGAGCCTGCCCGGCCTGGACGGCCTGCAGGTGCTGGAGCGTGCGCGCGGCCAGGGCCTGCGCACGCCCGTGCTCATCCTGACTGCGCGCGGCACCGTGGGCGACCGCGTGCTGGGCCTGAACGCCGGCGCGGACGACTACCTGGCCAAGCCCTTCGACCTCGACGAGCTGGAGGCCCGGCTGCGCGCCCTGCTGCGCCGCAGCAGCGACAGCTTCGCGCCCAAGCCGCCGCCCGAGACCATTGCCATGGGCGCGCTGCGCTACGACAAGGCCAGCGGCGCCATCCACCGCGATGGCGAGATCATGGAGCTGACGCCCCGCGAGCTGGCCCTGATGCACGCCCTGCTGGCACGCCCCGGCCATGCCGTGGCCAAGGAGCGGCTGTTCGCGCTGGTGTTTCCCGGCGAGTCCGATGTGCAGTACGAGGCCGTGGAAGTCGTCGCCTACCGGCTGCGCAAGAAGCTGTCGGGCACGGGCGTGCAACTGGTCACGCTGCGCGGCCTGGGCTATCTGCTCAAGGCCGAGTCGGCCTGACGCATTGCCGCATTCCTGCACCGCAAGCCCATGCGCGACCCCGGTCTTCCCCTTCCCGCCCCCGCCCGCGCGCGCCAGCCCTGGTCGCTGCGCCGCCAGTTGCTGACGGGCATTCTCGTCCCCGTCATTCTGTTCATTGGCTTCAATACCTGGAGCCTGTACCACCAGACGCTGGCTGCGCTGAACACGGCCTATGACCGCACGCTGCTGGCCTCGGCCAAGAGCATCAGCGAGCAGCTGGATGTGACGGGCTATGACGAGTCCGCCCAGTTGCATGCCATCGTTCCCTACTCGGCGCTGGAGATCTTCGAGGCCGACAACCAGAGCCGCATGTTCTACCGCGTCTCCACGCTGGACGGGGAAATGGTGTCGGGCTTTGGCGAGCTGCCCATGTGGCACGGCGTCATCCCCCAGCGCCCGCCCTACGCGGCCCTGGTCGATTTCTATGACGCCCAGTTCCGCGGCCGGCCCGTGCGCATGGCCGTGCTGCTGCAGCCCGTGGCCAGCGCCAAGGGGCGCGGCATGGCCGTGATCCAGGTGGCCGAGACGCTGGAGCTGCGCGAGACCCTGGCCCTGCAGATCCTGCGCACCACGCTGGCGCGCCAGGCCCTGCTGGTGGCTGCCGTGGCGCTGATCGTGATCTTTGTGGTGCAACGGGCCACCCAGCCCGTGCGACAGCTCAGCAGCGACCTGCGCTCGCGCCCGCGCGGCGACCTGAGCCCGCTGTCGGCCCCCGCTGCGCCGCGCGAACTGCAGCCCCTGCTGGAGGCCATCAACCAGCTCATGCTGCGGCTGCGCCAGCTGCTGTCGGACCAGAAGCGCTTTGTGCGCGATGCATCGCACCAATTGCGCACACCGCTGGCCGTGCTCAAGGCCCAGCTGCAGTCGGCCCAACGCGGCGATGTGCCGGCCGAGCAGGCCTTCGAGGAAATCGGCGCCACCGTGGACCGCGCCACGCGGCTGGCCAACCAGATGCTGGCGCTGGCCAAGGTCGAGCAGCTACGGCAGGAAGACAGCGCCGAGCCGGCAT
The DNA here is from genome assembly GCF_020523835.1 of Delftia sp. Lp-1. NCBI lineage: Bacteria > Pseudomonadati > Pseudomonadota > Betaproteobacteria > Burkholderiales > Comamonadaceae > Delftia > Delftia sp. Lp-1. Next base: position 3,680,038 of record NZ_JAJALJ010000001.1, read on the forward strand.
CGCCCGCCCCCAGCCTGCTGGACGAAGTGGTGCGCGACGTGGCCATCGAACTGTCGCCGCTGATTGCCGAGCAGGACATCGACTTCTCCATAGACACCGAACCCTGCCCCGTGCCGGCCCATGAATGGATGCTGCGCGAGCTCACGCGCAACCTGCTGCACAACGCCATACGCCATATGCCTGCGGCCGGCAGCCTGCACATCAGCGTGCACCAGGCCGGCAGCCAGGCCGTGCTCAGCCTGCGCGACAGCGGGCCGGGCATAGACAGCGACCTGGCCCAGCGGCTGTTCCAGCCGTTCTCGGCCGGCAATGCGCGCAGCGGCTCGGGCCTGGGGCTGGCCATCTGCCACGAGATCGTGCAGACGCTGGGCGGCGCCATCGAACTGCGCAACATCTACCGGCAAGGCCTGGTCTGCGGATTGCATGCGCACGTGGCGATTCCGCTGCAACCGGCCACTGGCAAGCACCCCGCGCCGCGCGCACAATAACGCCATGACCGATATCGAATCCATGCGTCTGGACAAATGGCTGTGGTGCGCGCGTTTCTACAAGACGCGCAGCCTGGCGGTAGAAGAGATCGGCAAGGGCCGCATCACCGTCAACGGAGCCCTGGTCAAGCCCGCGCGCGAGGTGCGCTGCGGCGACACCGTGGTGCTGCGCCAGGGCCAGATTCCGCGCACCGTGGTCATTCGTGGCCTGTCAGGCATGCGCGGCCCCGCGCCTGTGGCCCAGGCCCTGTACGAAGAAACCGCCGCAAGCCTGGCCGAGCGGGAGCGCCTGGCCGAGCAGCGCCGGCTGGCGCCCGAGCCCGCCAGCAGCATTGCCGACCAGCACGACGGCCGCCCCACCAAGCGCGACCGCCGCCAGATCGACCAGGTGCGCGAGCGCGGCAACTGGGACAGCCGCTGGAGCGCATCCATCGACGACCTGGACCGGCGCTGAATCCCGCGGCCCTGCCGCCTCACGCCTCTTCCAGCAAAAAGGCCATGCGCAACAACTGCGCATGGCCTTTTCTCATGGGTTTGCGGCCGCAGCCCCCTGCGGCGTTCAGACCACCTGGTCCTTGGCCGGTGCGTCGTCCCCCTGCGCACGCGGCAGGATGAGGTTCATCACCATGGCGGCCATGGCCCCCACGGTCACGGCCGAGCCCAGCAGGTACTGCAGCATGTCCGGCAGGGTCTGGACCCAGTCCTTGGGAGCCAGCGTGGCGAAGAAGGAGCAGATGATGGGCACGCCCACCACCAGCATGGCGCGCTCGTCCAGGCGCACATGGCGCAGGATGCGGATGCCCGCCATGGCAATGGTCACGCAGACCACGGCGAACATGCCGCCGATCACGGGCGAGGGAATGGCCGCAATCAGCGCCGAGAACTTGCCCAGGAAGCCCAGGCAGGCCAGCACCAGGCCGGCTGCAATGAAAACCATGCGGCTGGCCACGCCGGTGATCGAGATCACGCCCGCATTGGTGGAGTAGCCGGTGACGGGCGTGGCGCCTATCAGGGCGGCCACGCTGCAGCTCAGGCCCTCGCCCACGGCGCCACGGTCGAGCTGGCGGCTGGTGATGGGCTGGTTGATCACGGCCGAGACCGCAAACCAGGTGCCCGTGGTTTCCGCCATGACCACCAGATAGATCACGACAAAGGTCAGCACGGCAGGCAGGCTGAACTGCAGCGGGTAGTCGATGCCCGCCAGCTTGGGCAGCGTCAGCCAGGGCGCATCCGCAACCGGCTGCCAGGCGAACAGGCCCATGGCCCAGGCCACGGCCGTGCCGCCTGCCAGCGCGATGATCACCGACGACAGGCGCATCCAGCGGCCCAGCCGGTTGTCAAAGCGCAGGCCCAGCATCATGGCCGCGATCAGCAGCGCCGCCGATACCGATGCCAACGCAATCGACTGGTTGACCGTCATGCCGCCGTGGACCGAGAACACGTTGGCGCTGAGCGCAATCGGCAGCAGCGACAGCCCCACCACGAGGATGATGGTGCCGCCGACGATGGGCGGCACCAGCCAGCGGATCACGCGGTGGAACCAGCCCAGCGCCCCCAGCGCAATGACGATCAGCGCTCCCGGAATCAGCGCGCCATAGACGGCTCCCATGCCGCCGAAGCCACCGCCCGCGCCAAAGGCCACGGCCAGGATGGCACCCAGCGGAATGTAGGAAGGCCCTTGCGCAACAGGCATGCGCATGCACCAGGCGGTCTGGATCAGCGTGCCCAGTCCCGCTGCGAGAAAGGTGGACTGGATCATGGACGCCGCATCGGCTTGCGACAGCGCCAGGGCCGAGGCAATGATGAAGGGCACGACATACACGTCCATGGCCATCACATGCTGCAGGCCCAGCAACAGGGCCTGTGACAGCGTGACGCGGTCGTCGGGGCGGGCGATCAGGCGCCCTTCGTAGGAGGAGGTCGGTTCGGTCATGGGACGGAAAAATGCGGAAAACGGCCGCAGCGCAAAGACTGCGGCGCTCAGACAGCAGTGACAGCGCCGACCGCGCCGGCGGCCTGGCGCCGGTGCACGCACTCGCCCTGCACCCAGGTGCTGGCCACATTGGCGCGCGTGGCGTGGTGGATGATCTTTTGCAGAATGTCGACCGGGCCATCCGCGCCGGGCCAGATCTGGACATTGGAGTCAGGCCCCTGGCAGTCGATGGCCAGGGCGTCCATGGCGTGGCCGGGCTCGATGCGGCCAATCGGCAGGTCCAGCGCATCGCCCCCCGCCGCCGTGGCCAGCCACAGCGCAAAGACGTGGTCGATGCGGGCCTGCACGCCCTGCCCCGCCCTGCCGCGCTGCGAAGCGCCCAGGGCCGGGTCCACCCCCTCATGCAAGGCCAGCGAGGCCGTCATGGCGTGGCGGCAGGCATCGAACATGCTGGGGCTGTAGCCGCCCGAGATGTCCGTAGCCAGCCCCATGCCCAGTCCCTGCTCACGGCCGCTGCGCGCGGGGAAAACGCTGTTGGCGAAATAGAAGTTGGATAGCGGGCAATGCGCTACCGAGGCGCCCGTGCGCGCCATCAGCGCCACGTCATCGGCCTTGAGGAAGTTGGCATGGGCCACGACCGTGCGGCGTGTGAGCAGGCCAAAATCATGCAGCGCATGCGCATCGGTGCGGCCCTGGCGTTCCAGCACATGGGCATGCGCCCAGTCGCTCTCGGAGCAATGGGTTTGCACATGGGCGCCGGTGCGTCCAGCCAGGTCGCCCAGGCCGCGCAGCAGCTCGTCGGTGCATGAAGGAATGAAGCGCGGCGTGATCACCGGCAGCACGCGCTGCTGCGCGTTGTCCGGATGCTGGCGCAGCCAGTCGATGAAGCGCGCCGTCTCGGCAATGCCTTCGGCGGCGCTGGCGTCCTTATAGTACGGAGGACATTGCGACGGCTCGTCCATCGCCACCTTGCCCACCAGGGCGCGCTGGCCCAGGGCCAGGCAGCGTTCGGCCAGCACCTGGTTGCCCACGGCGTGGATAGTGCCGAAGTACATGGCCGTCGTCGTGCCATTGGCCAGCAGCGTGCGCACCACGCTGTCGTAGACCGATGTGGCAAAGCCGGCATCGCCGTAGCGCGCTTCCAGGGGAAAGGTGTACTCCTGCAGCCAGGTTTCCAGCGGCACATCCAGGGCCTTGCCGCTTTGCGGCCATTGCGGTGCATGCACATGCAGGTCCACCATGCCGGGCAAAAGGTACTGGCCTTCGGGCAGGCGCTGCAGCGTGCCTGCGGCCGCATGCGCGGCCTCCAGAGCGGCGCGGCGGGGATCACCGCGCTCCAGCACGGCATCGATCATGCCGCGGCCATCCACCACGATCAGCACGTCCTGCTGGATGCGCAGCGCATCCGGCACGGGCGCATCGAAAGCAGTGCACAACAGGGCCCAGCCCCGGCCAGGGTCAGCGCAATTCATCATGGAAACGCGGCCCCCTGCCTCACTTGGCCTTGAGCTTGGCCAGGTCCTCGGCCGTCAACCATCGCCACTGGCCCGGCTGCAGGTCCTCGGTGAGTTCCAACTCGCCGATCTTCCAGCGATGCAGGCCCTCGACGCGGTTGCCAACGGCCGCGATCATGCGCTTGACCTGGTGGTACTTGCCTTCGGTGAGCGTGAGGTCCAGCACATGCTCGCTCACCTGCTCGCAGGCCGCGGCCTTGACGGGCTTGGGGTCATCGTCGAGCACCACGCCGTCGAGCAGGCGCTGCACCTGGCCGGCATCGACCGGATGCTTGGTGGTCACGCGATAGATCTTGGGCACATGCTTCTTGGGCGAGCTCATGCGGTGGATGAACTGACCGTCATCGCTGAGCAGCAACAGGCCCGTCGTGTCCTGGTCCAGCCGCCCCACGGCCTGCACGCCCTGCACGGCACCCTTGTTCGGGCGCAGCCGCAGCGGCAAGGGCAAAAGCGAGTAAATGCTCGGATAGGTCGAAGGTTTTTGCGAGCACTCCGTGCCCGCCGGCTTGTGCAGCAGCACATAGCCCAGCGCGTGATAGGCCCACTCCACGCCCTGCACGCGATAGCGCAGGCCTTCAGGATCGATGTCCTGCGTGGAGTCGAGGCAACGCACCCAGTCATTGGCCTCGGTGTCCCACAGTTCCACCCAGCCCTGCTGGACCAGTCCGGAACACACGCGGCGGATGCCGAACCCTTGGGAATACAGAATGTCTTGCAGTTGCATGTTCATCTTTCAAGCCGTTTGCGCCCACCATGGCGCACGCACATCGCGCAGGCGACGATACAAGTACTTCTGCGCAAACAAGCAAAAAACCCCGTAGCTTTGGGCTACGGGGTTTCTTGGGCTGTAAGAGCCTGACGATGACCTACTTTCACACGGGAACCCGCACTATCATCGGCGCAAAGTCGTTTCACTGTCC